>NZ_JBFAJH010000008.1:0-231179 GCF_040655115.1 Streptomyces atratus
CAACGGAGAACTCCGGGCGGGCAGTCGGCGATGAAACAGGAAGTCTCACGGCGCGAGCCGTAAGAATCTCCCTCCTTCAGGAGGGAGAGCGTCAAAGCAGGAACCTACAGTGGCCCCGCATTCCAAGGGCCGGATTGCACATGCCCAGTTGTGGCCTCTTGATGTGAGTAGTTGTGGTGTGCGGGCTGAGTCCGCCACGATGTAGATCGTCACCCGGGAGGGCGACCGCCGTCGCGAACCGAGCGTCTCTGGGTGGACGTTGATCACCGTGGTAGCCAGCGCCGGCGCGGCACCCGGCGAGCAAGGCGCGAGGGCTGCTGAAGGCACTGCGGAGGCGGACATGCGCAGGGCCCCCGGCAAGCACACGCCCACCGGAAGTCCCTGCCATCGGTGCCGCCTCTGTCAGAGTGCCGCGAACTCGACGAAGGCGGTCCACGCCGTGGGTTCTACGGCTAGGGCGGCGCGGGTTGTGTCCTTCGAGTCGCGGACGTGGACCCTGGCGGGGCGGACGGCGATCTCGACGCATTCGCCGCCTTCCTCGCTGCTGTAGCTGCTCCTGCGCCATACCAACTGGTCTATGTGCGGCTGATGTACATGCGCGTTCATGGCTCTCCCAGCAACTTCTCTACATACGCCAATGATTCACGAGGAGTCAGGGCCTGCGCCCGGATGATCCCGTACTTGGCCTCCAGCGCACGGACGCGTTCTCGCTCCGTCTGCAGGCGGCTCACGTTCTGTACCTCGGCGTACGCGATCCTCCGCCCTTCCTTCGTTTCGATCAAGGTGAAGGGACCAGCCATACCCGCGTTCTCCTCACGGTCGAGCGGCATCACCTGGATCTCGATGTTCCGTCGCTCCCTCATCAGGAGGATGTGCTCAAGCTGGCCCCGCAGGACGCTTCGGCCTCCGATAGGACGCCTCAATACGGCCTCATCGATGACAAAGCTGGCGAGCGGCGCATCACGGCTGGACAAGACCTCCTGCCGGGCCAGGCGTGCGCACACTCGCTGTTCGATCAGTTCGTCATCCATGGGTGGCCGCATCATCATGAAGATGGCCCGCGCATACTCCTCCGTCTGCAAGAGTCCGGGCACCGCTTGGTTCGCGTACACATGCAGTTCGACGGCCTCCGCCTCCAACCGTGCCGCATCCCGAAAGAACGCCGGATACTGAGCCCGAGCCACCTCCTCCTTGCTCGCGCTCAACACCCCACCCGCGTCAAGCTCTTCATCGGCTCGGTCGATGAACTTCGGCGGCGGGATACGTCTCCCCTGCTCGAACGACGCGATCGTCGAGGCCGAGTACCCGGTCAGCGACCCGAGCTTCGCGCGGTCCATCCCCGCGCGCTCCCGGAACAGCTTCAACTGCCGCCCGAACACGCACAAAACGCCTGTCCCGACCTCATACTCCGGCTGCTGAACCTCGTCGTCCACGCCGCAACTCCTCCCGTACGACCATCACAGTCACCGGACGCCGTCCGCCCAGCGCACGGCCTGGGAACCGGTCACGCCCAACATCACGTACAAGCGCACCGCCCACGTGTACAGCCCGCACTCGTCAGCGCATCGCTCCTGGTCAACGCTACGCAGAGTCCGCGACCGTTGACCCCATGAAGTCAGCAACTCCTCCGAACGGGCACATGCCACAGCGTCCCGCACCCGAACGCGAGTTCACCATGCGCTTCACCTCAACTCCGCGCGGGGCCCGCCTCGCTCGCCGACTTGTCTCGCACCGCCTGAACGACTGGGGCCACCCGTACACGACCCCGGTCAACGAGACACTCACCCTCATCACGGCCGAACTCAGCGCCAACGCCGTACGCCACGGCCACCTAGGCCAGCCGCGGTCAACCTCACATTCGAGATCCCGCAACTAACCAAATATCCAGGTCAGAGCCCGAATGGCAGACGAGTCGGGCTGTACGCCGGGTTCTGTCACCCGGTCGCCTCGCGGCGGCCGGGGAGACGGCCATCCATCTAGGACCGGCATTGCTGCCGGTCTCGTGCGGTCTACCCGCGAACTCGGGCGAGCAGCCCTCGGACGTTCGCGCAGGGCCATCCTGCGACGGCCCCTCTTGACCTTGCTCCGGGTGGGGTTTACCTAGCCGCCTGAGTCACCTCAGGCGCTGGTGGTCTCTTACACCACCGTTTCACCCTTACCGAGGACCGAAGTCCCCGGCGGTTTGTTTTCTGTGGCACTGTCCCGCGGGTCACCCCGGGTGGCCGTTAGCCACCACCCTGCCCTGTGGAGCCCGGACGTTCCTCGGGAGGATCCGGAAATCCCCACGCGGCCGTCCGCCCGGCTCGTCTGCCGTGTCGACCATGCTACCCGCCTGGCGGGAGCCGCCGGACGGGGCGCTCAGATGAACGCCTCGGTCTCCAGGTCGAAGGCGAACGGAGCGGGAAGGGAAAGCGGCCTGCCGAACGGAATCGTGCAGTGTTGACGGTAGTCGTCCCCCTCCGGGTCGCTGAACAGCGTCACCGAAGACTGCTCACGGTCGACCAGGAGGTAGAGGGGGACGGGTCCGCGGGCGTAGCAGTGACGCTTGTCCGTGCGGTCGGCCCGGGGCTTGGACGAGGTGACCTCGACGACGAGGGCCACCCCCTCGCACGGCATCCAGGGGTCCGCT
Source organism: Streptomyces atratus (assembly GCF_040655115.1). GTDB lineage: Bacteria > Actinomycetota > Actinomycetes > Streptomycetales > Streptomycetaceae > Streptomyces > Streptomyces atratus_D. The sequence continues at coordinate 2,630 of NZ_JBFAJH010000008.1, forward strand.
CCCCGGTACAGACGCAGTTCGGTGGGGGCGAAGGTGCCGTCGGGAATGACGTGGTTCTTGGGGCACCGTCCGCCGCTCTTGAGCTTCAGTCCCTTGTTCCCGGAAAAGTCCATATCGGTCCGGGCGAGCCTGATCACCTGCTTCAGAATCAGGCTGATGTAGTCCTCGTGGTCCCCGTCCGGCGGCGGCGTCACGACGATCTCCCCCTCGATCAGCTCGGCCCGGAAGCCCTCCGGCGTATCCAGCGCCAGGAAGCCCTCCAGCAGGACGTCCGCCTGCGTGAGCGGTTCGTGCGGCATGGCAGTCATGTCACGCCCCTTCCTCGGTCGCTCGCCAGATTGGGACATCAGTGGATCAGCCGTCCGTGAGATGGGAGTACTTCCTTCGATCGTGGCACAGGAGGGTGCGGAGTTGTCAGATGCGGACGGGTGCGGTGAGCGCTTGACCCTGCCGTTGCGTCGGTGGGCGCGGACGGTGCGGTTCCATGCGGATGATCCGGGTGCCGCCGTGGCCGCGCTCACGCGGGGGCGAACAGTACCTTCGCCGCCCCCGGGTCCGCCTGGGTGAGGCGGACCCGTAGTCGTTCCCCCAGGGGGAGCTGTGTCGTGCCGCCGTCGATGCGGGCGACGATGGCGGGGTGCTCGATGTGGACCGTGCCGATGGTGGGTTCCTGGTCCTGCACGTCGACCACGTACGCGTCGAATACCTCGCCCACCTGGTCGCTGAGGAGTGCCGCCTCGACCAGGTCGACGCACTCGCGTTCCACCGTGTTGGCGCGGCGGGTTCCTTCGGCCATTTCCTTCGGGAGGCCGGGAAGCGCGGCCGTCACCCACTCGGGCGGCTCCTGGTCCGCGACCGCCGCGACGCAGAGTTCGGTCGCGTACCGGTCGACGAGGCGGCGCAGGGGCGCGGTGCAGTGCGTGTAGAGGTCGGCGACGGCGGCGTGGACGGCGGGGGTCGGGAGTTCGCCGTGGTCGAAGACCGTGTAGCCGGCGCCGCGCAGCAGGGTGGTGCACTCCTGGAGGAACGCGGCGTGGCTCGCCCTCTTCGGGTCGAGCGACCGGACGACCTGGGCATACGGGACGTGGTGCGGCCAGTCGATGTGCAGGGCCTCGGCCGAGCGACGCAGACGGGCGACGGCGCCGTCCGGGGCGACCGGGAGCGTCCGCAGGATGCCGGTGCCCGCCTCGGCCATCAGACGGGCGGCGGCCATGCCGGTGAGGAGAGAGATCTGGGCGTTCCAGCCGTAGGCGGGCAGTGGGGCGCGGTACTCCAGGCCGTATGCGCCGTCACGCTGGACGATCTCCTGCTCGGGCACGTCGAGCGAGATCCCACCGCGGGCGACCTCCTGCTCCTCGCGGAGCCGGCCGATGTCCTTCAGCAGGGCGAGGGGTTCCTCGGCGGTGCCCGCGTCGATCTGCCGCTGGACGCCCGCGTAGTCCAGCTTGGCGCGGCTGCGGACCAGGGCCCGGCGTACGTCATTGGCGACCGGGCGGCCCTCGGCGTCGAGGTCGATCCGCCAGAGCAGGGCGGGGCGGGTCTGTCCGGGGAGGAGGCTGGCCGCGCCCTCGGAGAGCACGGTGGGGTGCAGCGGCACCTTGCCGTCGGGGAAGTAGAGGGTCGTCAATCGGCGGTGGGCCTCGGTGTCGAGTGCGCCGCCGGGACGCACGAAGGCGGCGACGTCGGCGATGGCGTAGTGCACCCGGAAGCCGTGCGGGCGGCGTTCGATGTGCATCGCCTGGTCGAGGTCGGTGGACGTGGGCGGGTCGATGGTGAAGAGGGGAAGGTCCCGCGCGTCCCGGTGTCCGGTCAGGACGAGGGACTTCGCCACCTGTTCCGCCTCCGCCAGGACCTCGTTCGGAAAGCCGGCGGGCAGTCCGAACGCGGTGCGCAGTTCGCGCAGGGCCGCCCGCAGCGGGGTGTCGGCTGCGCCGGTCATGTGGAGATGGCGGCGGGGCATGGACCGAGCGTATGGCGCGGCGGGGCGACCGGCATCCCGGGTGCCGACGGCCCCGCGGTCCGGGGACAGGTCCGCGGTCCCGGGGGCGGATGGTCCTGCGATCCGGGTCTGTCGGGCCCGAGTGGTCCGGTGCCGGGCCGGACCGGGCCGGGCCGGTTCGGATGCCGGGCCCGGGCGGTCCGAGCGTCCCCGTACGCTGGCAGGCAGGCCTTGGGCAGTTGTGGGGGGCCGCTTCCCTGTTCGTACGAAGGAGAACCGCCGTGCTCGTGCTGTTGCCGCCCTCCGAAGGAAAGGCCGCCTCGGGGCGCGGAGCACCCCTGAAGCCGGAGTCGCTGTCGCTGCCGGGGCTGGCCGAGGCCCGGGCCGCGGTCCTCGACGAGCTGGTCGAGCTGTGCGCGGCGGACGAGGAGAAGGCCCGCGAGGTGCTCGGTCTGAGCGAGGGGCTGCGCGGCGAGATCGCGAAGAACGTCGAGCTGCGGACGGCGGGGACGCGGCCCGCCGGGGAGATCTACACCGGGGTGCTGTACGACGCTCTGGACCTGGCGTCCCTGGACACGGCGGCCCGCCGGCGGGCCGGGAAGTCGCTGCTGGTCTTCTCCGGTCTGTGGGGCGCGGTGCGGGTGGGCGACCGGATTCCGTCGTACCGCTGCTCGATGGGGGTGAAGCTGCCGGGACTCGGCGCGCTGGGCGCGTACTGGCGTGCGCCGATGGCCGGAGTGATGCCGGAGGCGGCCGGGGACGGGCTCGTACTGGACCTGCGCTCGTCCGCGTACACAGCGGCGTGGCAGCCGAAGGGCGCGGTGGCGGAGCGCACGGCGAGTGTGCGGGTGCTGCATTCCCAGGTGGTGGACGGGGTGGAGAAGCGGTCGGTGGTCAGCCACTTCAACAAGGCGACGAAGGGACGAATGGTCCGCGACCTGCTGCAGTCGGGGAACCGGCCGAAGGGGCCCGCGGAGCTGGTGGAAGCGCTGCGGGAGCTGGGGTACATGGTGGAGGCGGAGGCTCCGGTGCGGGCGGGGCGGCCGTGGGCGCTCGATGTGGTCGTGACGGAGATCCACTGACACCGGACAACCGTTGCAGCATGTGCAACGCTCGTTGCGTACTGTGCGGTGAGCGCGGCAGGATGAGGCCATGACCTCCTCCTCCGTGCTGGACCTTGCCCCCGTAGTCCCCGTAGTCGTCCTGGACGACGCCGCCGACGCGGTGCCGCTCGCCCGGGCCCTGGTCGCGGGCGGGCTCCCGGCCATCGAGGTGACGCTGCGGACGGCGGCGGCACTGGACGCGATCAAGGCGATCGCGGCGGAGGTGCCGGACGCGGTGGTGGGCGCGGGCACGGTGATCTCCGCGCAGAACGTCGCCGACACGGTGGCGGCCGGGGCCCGGTTCCTGGTCAGCCCCGGCTGGACGGATGCGCTGCTGGACGCGATGAAGACGTCGGGGGTGCCGTTCCTGCCGGGCGTCTCGACGACGTCCGAGGTCGTGGCGCTGCTGGAGCGTGGGATCACCGAGATGAAGTTCTTCCCGGCGGAGGCGGCGGGTGGCACGGCCTACCTCAAGGCGCTGTCCGCACCACTCGCCCAGGCTCGTTTCTGCCCGACGGGCGGCATCTCGCCCGCGTCGGCTCCGTCGTATCTGGCACTGCCGAACGTCGGGTGCGTGGGCGGCGGTTGGATGGTGCCGGGGGACGCGGTGGCGGCGAAGGACTGGGCGCGGGTGGAGCGGCTGGCGGGCGAGGCGGCGGCGCTGCGCGGCTGATTCCCTCTCTCCGCCCGTCCCGGAACCGGGACCCCGCCCCGGACCCCGGCGGGCGTGTACGGAGTACCCCGTACCCCGGGGAAACGGCAGCTCGGCGGCGCGGGGAACCGCTCCGTCGCCCCTGGCGAGAGCGACACCCGCCCGGGGCCACCCCCTGCGGGAGCGGGACATGGCGCCGCGTGAGGATCGCCCCCTGCGGGAGCGGGACATGGCGCCGCGTGAGGATGCCCCTCGCGTTTCCACGCGGCGCAGCTTCGCACGCCGCGGACCATCCTTACGTCGCTGCGCGATCGAGTGCGCCGTCGGCCCTGCGGAAGCGGGTCACGTGGCCTGCGCCCTCCACGAGCAACAACGTCGCACCCCGAGGGGATCGCCCCCTCCGGCAGCGGCAGCCTCGCGCCGCCCGGACGCGCCACCGCCGGGAGCGAAAGAACCCGGGGCAGGGGCTTCCGCCCCTACCGCAGGTGCGACGTGTCGTTCAGCAGTCGCAGTGACGCGTTGCCGTCCGCGTAGTACGCCACCGCGGACAGCGACGCCGCCGAGAGTTCCATGCGGAACAGGGACTCCGGTGGGGCGCCCAGGGCCAGACGGACGAGGGTCTTGATCGGGGTCACGTGCGTGACCAAAAGCACCGTGCGGCCCGCATAGCGGGTGGTCAGGCGGTCGCGGGTGGACGAGACCCGGCGGGCCACCTCGGCGAAGCTCTCACCGCCGCCCGTGGGGGGCGTCCTCGTGGAGGCGAGCCAGGCGTCCAGGTCGGGGCCGTACCGTTCACGGACCTCGGCGAACGTCAGGCCTTCCCAGGCACCGAAGTCCGTCTCGCGCAGGCCTTCCTCGATCTCGACGCTCAGGCCCAGGCGTGCGGCCACCGCCGCCGCCGTTTCGCGGCAGCGGCGCAGGGGCGAACTGACGATCTCCTGAATGGTGCCGCGGGCCGCGAGGGACTCGGCCACGCGCTCCGCCTGGTGGCGGCCGGCCGCCGAGAGCTCGGGGTCGGAGCCGCCGCTGCCGGAGAACCGTTTCTCGGGGGTGAGGGCCGTCTCGCCGTGGCGGAGCAGGACGAACGTCGCGGGCGCAGCCATGTCGGGGGCGGCGCCCCAGCCGACCTGTGGGGTGGCCGCGGGTTCACGGCGGGTGGACATCGCCGCCCGCGCCTTCGCGGCGCCTGCCGCCGCGTCCCCGGGCGGACCGGAGACCGGGGGCAGGTCGAGTGCGGCCGTCGACGCCGACGGCTCCCACTGCTCGCCTCGCCTGCCCGCGTCCATCGCCTCGTTGGCGAGCCGGTCCGCGTGCTTGTTCTTCTCGCGCGGGATCCACTCGTAGGTGACGGCGGACGCCGGAAGGATCCGGGCCGCCTCCGCCGCGAGCGGCTTCATGTCGGGGTGCTTGATCTTCCAGCGGCCCGACATCTGTTCCACGACCAGCTTGGAGTCCATCCGGACGCGCACCCGCAGCGCACCGTCCGCCGACGTGTCCGGCACCAGCGCCTTCGCGGCCTTCAGGCCCGCGATGAGGCCCTTGTACTCGGCCACGTTGTTCGTCGCGATGCCGATGTACTCGGCGGCCTCGGCGAGCGTCTCCCCCGTGACCGGGTCGATCACGACCGCGCCGTAACCGGCGGGCCCCGGGTTGCCCCGGGAGCCGCCGTCGGCCTCGATGACGAACTGGCGCGGCTCCGTCATTACAGGCCCGATTCCGCCGTACGGACCAGAATGCGGTGGCAGTTCTCGCAGCGCAGCACCGTGTCCGGGGACGCCGCCTTCACGTCGTTGACCTCGGTGATGTTCAGCTCCAGTCGGCAGCCCTCGCAACGGCGCTGGTAGAGCCGGGCGGCGCCGACCCCGCCCGACTGGGCGCGGAGCTTGTCGTACAGCTTGAGGAGGTCGGCCGGTACGGAGCCGGCGACGAGCTCGCGCTCCTTCGTGGCGGTCGCGGCCTCCTCGTCGAGCCCCTTCGTCGCGGTGTCCCGGCGGGCGGTCGCGTCGTCGACCTTGGCCTGGACGGCGGAGACCCGTGCGGTCAACTCGGTGACGCGCTCCTGCGCGGACTCGCGGCGCTCCATGACTTCGAGGACGACGTCCTCCAGGTCGCCCTGGCGCTTGGCCAGCGAGGTGATCTCACGCTGCAGGCTCTCCAGGTCCTTCGGCGAGGTGACCGCGCCGGAGTCCAGGCGCTGCTGGTCGCGGACGGCGCGCTGGCGCACCAGGTCGACGTCCTGCTCCGCCTTGGTCTGCTCGCGGGCGGTGTCGCTCTCCTCGGTCTGCGAGGCGACCAGCAGGTCACGCAGTTGTGCCAGGTCGGCGGTGAGCGAGGCGATCTCGGTGTGCTCGGGCAGCGACTTGCGCTTGTGGGCGAGCTGCGACAGCCGTACGTCCAGGGCCTGGACGTCGAGAAGTCGGATCTGGTCGGCGGGCGCGGCGTTCAGTTGGGGGCTCCAGAAGAGTGGTGGGTGGTCCACGGATCGGTGACCTGCTTCGAGACATGGACCCGCAGGCCCCATCCGTGGCGGTCGGAAATCGCGTCGAGCTGCGCCGCGGCCTGCTCGCACCAGGGCCATTCGGTGGCCCAGTGCGCGGCGTCGATCAGGCCGATCGGAGACTGCCGAACGGCCTCGGAGGCCGGGTGGTGGCGCAGATCGGCGGTGAGGAAGGCATCGACACCCGCGGCGCGCACGGCGTCGAAGAGGCCGTCGCCGGAGCCGCCGCTGACCGCGACGGTGCGCACGAGCGCGTCCGGGTCGCCGGCCATGCGGATGCCCTGCGCGGTGGCGGGCAGCCGGGCGGCGGCGCGGGCCGCGAAGTCGCGGAGGGTCTCGGGGTGGTCGAGTTCGCAGATCCGGCCGAGGCCGCGATGGCCCTTGGAGTCGGTCGGGTCGGGTACGAGGGGCCCGGTGACCCGCAGGTCGAGGGCGCCGGCGAGGGCGTCGGAGACCCCGGGGTCGGCGGTGTCGGCGTTGGTGTGCGCGACGTGCAGGGCGATGTCGTGCTTGATGAGGGTGTGCACGACCCGGCCCTTGAAGGTGTCGGCCGCGACCGTCGTCGTACCCCGCAGATAGAGGGGGTGGTGGGTGACGATGAGCTGGGCTCCGAGTCCGACCGCCTCGTCGGCGACCTCCTGGACCGGGTCGACGGCGAAGAGCACGCGGTCGACTTCGGCGGCCGGGTTGTCCACGTCTCCGCAGACCGTTCCGACCGCGTCCCATCCTTCGGCCCGCTCGGGGGGCCAGAGGGCGTCGAGCGCGGTGAGGACTTCAGACAGACGGGGCACGGAGGAAAGGCTACCTTCCGTCCGTGCCCCGTTGCCCATGGCTGCGGTGACCCGTGCGGGCCGGGCGACAGCCGGTTACGTATCGTTACGCGCAGTTCCGCCCGGTCGGTTACTCGACCAGGTCGGCGCGGAGGTCGTCGAGGACCAGGTTGGCCGCGGTGACGCCGAGGCCGAGGTACCAGGTCTCGTCCGGGACATCCTTCGCCCGGCCCTCCTTGACCGCCTTCAGGTTCTTCCACAGCGGGTTGGACTGCGCGGTGTCGCGCTTGGTCGCCTTCGGGTCGCCGTAGACGCCGGTGAAGATCCAGTCGGCGTCCGCCTCGTCGATCTTCTCGGGGCTGATCTCGGCGGCGAGGTCGTCGATCTGCTGGTTCTTGGGCCGCGGCAGACCGGCGTCCTCAAGGATCGTGCCGATGAACGACGCCTTCGCGTAGAGGCGGATGCGGTCCGGCAGGTAACGGACCATGGAGATGGTCGGCTTGTCGGGGCCGATGTCCTCGCCGAGCTTCGCGGCCTTCTTCTCGTACGCGTCGAGCTCGCTCCTGGCCTTGGCGGTCTTGTCCAGCGCCGCGGCGTTGAGGAGGTAGTTCTCCTTCCAGGTGAAGCCCGGACGGATGGAGAACACGGTCGGCGCGATCTTGGAGAGCTGGTCGTACTTGTCGGCGGCGCGCAGCTGGCTGCCGAGGATCAGGTCCGGCTTCAAGCCCGCGATCGCCTCGAGGTTGAGGTTGTTGATCGTGCCGACGCTCGATGGGTTGCCCGCGTCCTTCTTCAGGTACGAGGGAATGGCCTCGTCTCCCTCGGAGGGGGCGTAGCCGACCGGCTTCACACCCAGCGAGACGACGTTGTCGAACTCACCGACGTCCAGCACGACGACCCGCTTCGGGGCGGACTTCAGCTCGGTCCTGCCCATGGCGTGGGTGAGGGTCCGGGGGAACTGGCCCGCCGCGGCGTCCGTCCCGTACGCGGCCGTCTTCTTCGCCGCGTCGCCGAAGTCCTTGCCGCCCGTCGCCACGGCCGCCTTCTTGTCGCCGTCGGCGGACGTGACCGAGTCGCCCGCCTTTCCGTCGCCGTCGCCGCCGCAGGCGGAGAGGGCGAGGGCGGCGGCCACTGCCAGGCCGACCGCTGCGGTGCTGCGGCGTCGTATGGACATCATGTGGTCACTTGCTCCAGTCGAGGGACTCACAGGGAGTACTTAGGGATGCCTAACCTTAGCTATGCCCTTCGTCGGCAGCACAACCGCCCTCTCGCCCTCAGGCGAATCCGGGCATCGCCACCCTTATGTGTGAAGTGGTGGTTCTTGTGTTGTTCGGCAGGAAGTGCGAAAACTAGCTTCGGTTGCCGGAGGTGATGGGTCCATGTCTGCCCGTGCCATCGAGGGGGAGTCGGCCGGGGCCGCCGTGACGGTGGATCCCGCGTCCGGAGAAGCGGAAGAACCCGGGGGCTCGGACGAGCCGGAGGAGCCGGACGGGTTCATCGAGCCCGGCGGGCAAGGCGAGTTCGGCGAGCCGAGTGTCCCCGACGGGCCCGGCGGGTCCGCCGGGCCGGGCGGGGCTGCTGCCGCCGTCGGGGCCGGTACGTTCATCATCGCCGCGGACGGCTCGTACGCGGCGCGGCTCACGCTCGCCGGGCAGGCGTCCGACGCCGCCTGGTTCCCCGAGCGCTGGACGCTCGACGGGCCCGAGCCGTATGCCGTGCCGCTCCCCCTCGACCAGCCCGAGGAGCCGGACTCCGACGTGCTGCCGCTCGCCGACGGGCGGGTGTTGATCCGGCGGCGGGTGGCGGACCGGCACGCCTTCTCCTTGCTCTATCCGATCGGGCCCGGCACCGGCGAACTACACCTCGGCGCCCTCGAGTACGCCGACGGCACCCCTCTGACCCTGTTGCCGCCGTCGCCGGACGGTGCGAGCGCGTACGCGCTGTCGGTCGGCGAACACTCCACCGCTGTCTGGCTGGTGGCGGGCGGGGCGTTCGGGCCGGAGCAGGTCGCCGAGGTGCCGGGACGGTGCTCCGGAGGGGTCTGGCTGAACCGGGCGGGGCGGATGCTGGCCCTGGACCGGGAGCCCGTGGGCGGCGGTCCGGTGAAGGCGGTCGCCGTGGATCTGGACCGGGGCGGCGAGGTGACGCCGCTGCTGCAGATCACGCCGGACAGCAACGACCGGCTGCTGCTCGCCGATGCGGACAGCGGACTGCTGCTGATCCGTTCCGATGCGCCGGGCCACGACCGGCTCGGATGGGGGGTGCTCGGCAGCTGTCTGCCGGTGCGCTTTCCGGAGTGTCTACGTCCGGCGGATATCGCGCTGACACCGTTCGCCGTGCAGCCGGGGCAGACGCTGATGCCGGAGAGCTGTGCGGTGGCGCTGCGGATCGACGGGGCAGCCGGCAGCTGGGTCGGGGTGTGGCGTCCGGTGGGGCGCAGGCTGTACCAATTCGCCGCCCCGGAAGGTTGGTTGGCCGGGTCCGGGTTGTGGACCCGGGACGGCTCCCTCAAGCTCCCGTACGCCTGCCGGGACGTGCCGTGCGGCGTGGCCCTGCTGCAGGCACCGGAGGACGGGGAACGCGGCGCCGGGTCCGCGTGGACGGCGGTCACGGAAAGCGGTAGGCAACCGTCCGCGGCTGCCGCGCCTCTTCCTGTGTGCAAGCCGGTTCCACTGGGCGAGGCGCCTCTCATGGGGCGCACGGCACCTGGTTGAATTCTGGGCCGGGGCCAGGGGGCACCCCTGCAAGCCGATGGGCACGGTTGCCGACGGTGACCGTGTCGGGTGGTGGTGGCGCGATGGTCCCGGTGACACACACGTAAGCGATCACAACGGGGTGACTTCCCACATGTCTGAAGCCCGAACCGACACGACCCAGACGCGCCCGCCGGGGGCGGACGCCGCACGGGCCGACGCCGGCGGCTCCGGAAAGCACCGAGGGGGTGCGTCGATGGAGAGCACGGACCGGCAGCCGCACGGTCGCCACCGGCGCCCCGCCGAGGGGGGCAGCAGAGCGGCCTGACCGCAACGGAAATCAACGAGGGAACGAGTGAAGGAAGGGCCTCCGCAGCGCTGTTCGGCTGCGGAGGCCCTCCCTTGTGGATGTCCTTGTGGTCCCAGCCGATCTCTGCGGTCCGGAGTTCGGCGGCGATCGCCTTTGCGGCATCAATGGGCATGGGGGAGCCGCTCCTTGATGGTGGGAAGACCTCGGTGCGGCCGTCCGCACCGTCGGACGCACCGAGGTCGTGCGGGACCGGCCGACACACTCGTTCCAGAACGCGTTCCAGCCGGTCGGCCCTATGTGTGACGCAGCTCCCAGCAGTCGCGAAGACTGCTGATGCCTCGTCAGACACCGTGCCGAGCAGGCGATCAGGAACCCGCTGATGAGCCGGGCCATGACATTTGTCATCGCGGAGTCCGTACAAGCGCCTCTGCCGGGCACCGGACCGGCTCCGTACCGTCAGGGGCATGGAAACGACAACGGGGAGCGGGCCCGCGGTGATCTTCACCGGGGCAGTCAAGACCTTCGGCCGGGCGGAGCAGACCGTACGGGCCGTCGACGGGATCGATCTGACCGTCGAGCGCGGCGAGACCGTCGCGCTGCTCGGCCGCAACGGCGCGGGCAAGTCCACCACCATCAGTCTGCTGCTCGGTCTGAACGAGCCGGATTCCGGCGGTGTGCAGCTGCTCGGCTCCACCCCCGAACAGGCGGTACGGGCCGGCCGGGTCGGCGCCATGCTGCAGGACGGGCGGCCGATCCCCCGGGTCACCGTCCGCGAACTGATCACGTTCGTCGCCTCCACCTACCCCAGCCCGATGCCGGTCCCCGAATCGCTGGCCCTGGCGGGTGTCTCCGCGTACGCCGACCGGCGCATCGACAAGCTCTCCGGCGGGCAGATCCAGCGCGTCCGGTTCGCTGTCGCGCTGGCCGGCAACCCGGAGCTGGTCGTCCTGGACGAGCCGACCGCCGCCCTGGACGTCGAGGCCCGGCGGGCATTCTGGGAATCCATGCGCGCCTACGCCCGGCGCGGCAACACGGTCCTCTTCTCCACGCACTACCTGGAGGAGGCCGACGAGAACGCCGACCGGATCGTCGTCATCGACCGCGGCCGGATCGTCGCGGACGGCAGCGGCGAACGCATCAAGGAGTCCGTCGGCGGCAACCACGTCTCCTTCGACCTGGCGGGCGGACCGACCGAGGGGCTGGAGCTGCTGCCCGGCGTCAACACCGTCGAGGTCCGCCGGGACCGTGTCCTGCTGCGCACGGACGACTCGGACGCCACGGTGATCGAGCTGGCCCGCCTCGGCCGGATCCGCAATCTCCAGGTCTCCCGGGCCACGCTCGAGGACGCGTTCCTCTCGCTGACCTCCCCCGCCACCGACTCCGAGAGCGAGACCGTGTGATGCTCCCCTACATCGTGCTCGAGATCCGGCGCACCCTGCGCGACGGCGTCTTCATGATCTTCGGGATCGGGATGCCGGTCCTGATGTACCTGCTCTTCACCAACCTCGGCGGGGGCGGGGACGACGCGAGCGGGTGGAAGGCCTTCTCGATGGTCGGTATGGCCGCGTACGGGGCGCTGGGCGCCGCCATGTCGATCGGTACGGGCGTCGCGTCCGACAAGTCCCTCGGCTGGCTCCAGCAGTTGAGGATCACCCCGCTCGCCCCGTCCCGGGTGGTCGCCGGACGCGCGATCAGCGGTTCGGTGACCGTGCTGCCGACCATCCTGACGGTGTTGCTGGCCGGCGCGCTGGTCAACGGCGTACGACTGGAGGTCTGGCAGTGGCTCGCACTGACGCTGCTGCTGTGGATCGGCGCACTGCCGTTCACCCTGCTCGGCATCGGCAACGGCTACCGGCTCACCCCGCAGGCCACCGGAGTGGTCAATGTGGCCTGCCTGATGGGGTTCGCGATCGTCGGCGGACTGTGGTTCCCGCTCTCCGCGTACCCGTCCTGGCTCCGCTCCATCGGCACGTACACGCCCGCCCACCGGTTCGCCGACCTGGGCTGGGCGACCACGGGCGGCCACGCACCCTCCGCCGGAACGATCGCCGTGCTCGCCGGGTGGCTCCTGCTGTTCGGTACATACGCCGTCGTCTCGTACCGTCGGTCCGCGAGGACCGTGTGACAGGCGCGAGCTCGTGAACGCCGCGCTGCTGTCCCGTCCCGATGTGGCACTCCTCGACGTCGAACTCCCGGATCGCAGCGGGCTGGACGCGGCGGCCGACCTGCGCGAGGAGGTGCCGGAAGGTCAGATGACAGTGCGGTTCCGGCCGAGTGCCGCGCCGCGTCCCGTTCGTACCGCGTTCACCGGAATACCTCGGGACTCCGGAAGTGTTCAGGGTGCACACATGTGGCGGTCGGTGCTGCCCGCCACCGGACCCGCACTCCGCCCTCCTCCCCCTCTTCTTCCGCTGCCCGGAGGCCGCACGTATGCCGCAGACGACGAACGATCAGCACGCCGAGGAGCAGCCGCTCCCCGATCCGCGGGGGCGCCGCGCGGGTGGCGGTGTCGTCCCCGTACTCGCCTTCGCGGGTATCACCGTCGCGGTGATGCAGACCCTGCTCGTCCCCGTCATCAAGGACCTGCCCGCCCTTCTTCACACCGATCCGTCCAACGCCACCTGGGTGATGACCGCGACACTGCTCGCGGGGGCCGTCGCCACGCCGATCATGGGCCGGCTCGGCGACCTCCACGGCAAGCGGAGGATGCTGCTCGCCAGCCTCGCCGTCATGGTGATCGGTTCGCTGGTCTGCGCCTTGACCGATGAACTCGTCGTCATGATCGTGGGGCGGGCGCTCCAGGGCTTCGCGATGGGCGCCATCCCCCTGGGCATCGGCATCATGCGCGACGAGCTGCCGCGCGAGAAGCTCGGCTCGGCCATGGCGCTGATGAGTTCCTCGATCGGGGTCGGCGGCGGACTCGCGCTGCCCGGCGCCGCGCTGGTCGCGCAGCAGGCCGACTGGCACACGCTGTTCTTCGGCGCCGCCGGGCTCGGGGTGCTGTCGATGACCCTGACCGTCCTCGTCGTACCGGAGACCTCGCTGCGCGCGCCCGGCCGGTTCGATCTGCCCGGTGCGCTCGGGCTCTCGCTCGGTCTGGTCTGTCTGCTGCTGCCGATCACCAAGGGCAGCGACTGGGGCTGGACCTCGGGCACCACGCTGGGTCTGATCGCCTTGTCCCTGCTGATCCTGGCGCTGTGGGGGCTCTTCGAGCTGCGCAGCCCGGCGCCGCTGGTCGATCTGCGGACCTCGGCCCGGCGCGAGGTGCTGCTCACCAACCTCGCATCGGTGATGGTCGGCGTCGCGTTCTACGCGGTCTCGCTCGTCCTGCCGCAACTGCTGCAGCTGCCGACGGCGACGGGGTACGGCCTGGGGCAGTCGATGGTCGTGGCGGGGCTGTGCGTGGCGCCGCTGGGTCTGACGATGATGTTCGTCGCCCCGCTGTACGCCCGGCTGTCCGCCCGCCGCGGGCCCAAGGTGTCGCTGATGCTCGGCATGCTGATCATCGCGATCGGGTACGGGGCGGGGCTCGGTCTGATGAGTGCCGCCTGGCAGACCGTGGTGATCGCGGTGGTGCTCGGGGCCGGTATCGGACTCGCGTACTCCTCGCTGCCCGCGCTGATCATCGGGGCCGTCGATCCGTCCGAGACGGGTGCGGCCAACGGTCTGAACACCCTGATGCGGTCGATCGGTACGTCGGTGTCGAGTGCCGTGATCGGCATGGTGCTCGCCAACACCTCGGTGCGGATGGGACCGGTGTCGCTTCCCTCGATGGAGGGGTTCCGGACCTCGTTCATGATCGCGACGGGTGCGGTGGTGATCGGTCTGGTGCTGGCCGCGTTCCTGCCCTCGCAGCGCGACGCGATGCGGCCGGTGCTGCTGGCGAGCAGCGCGGACGAGGCGGCGCCCGGCCAGGAGGCGTCGCGTCCCGTCGTCGGTTCGGGCGGCTTTCGCGGCCGGGTGCTGGATGCGGACGGCACACCGGTGGCCCGCGCCAACGTCACACTGATCGACCGGACGGGCCGGCAGGCGGGGCTCACCGTCACGGACGAGGCCGGCCGCTACGCCCTGACCGCCCCGTCCGCTGGCAGCTTCGTGCTGGCCGGGTCCGCCACCGGGTACGCGCCGCGCGCCCGCCCGGCGGCGTACCCGGCGAGCGGACCGCCTGTCGAGATCGACCTCGTGCTGACGGTCAGCGCACCGGAGCGTCGAACCGCGGTGCCGTCATGAGCAGATGGGAGACGTCCGACCCCGCCGGGAGTTCCTGCGGCTGCGCGCCGCGGGTGAACAGCCGGGCGGGACGGGCGCCCTGCACCCGGGCCTGGCGGCCGTTGACGCGCAGCCAGGATCCCTCGCGCAGGCCGAGCACCGGCACGTCGTTCTCCTCCAGGAACTCGGTCAGCCGCTCCTCGCGGGTCTCGCCCTTGTGAGTGCTGGCCGGGTCCGGGTCCAGGTAGTGCGGGTTGATCTGGAACGGGACGAGGCCGAGCGCCTCGAAGGACGGCGGCTGGACGATGGGCATGTCGTTGGTGGTACGGAGGGTGGGCGCCGCCATGTTCGTACCCGCGCTGGCCCCCATGTACGGCAGCCCGGCGCGCACCGCCTCGATGACAGCGTCGCGCAACCCGGTACGGTAGAGGGCGCTGAGCAGCCGGAAGGAGTTGCCGCCGCCGATGAACACGGCGTCGGACGCGGCGAGTTCGGCGGCCGGGTCGGCGTTCTCATGGACACCGCGGACGGTGATGCCGGACGGCTCCAGGGCGTCACGGACGCGTGCGGTGTACGTGGTGTAGTCGGCCAGCGCGTAGGGGACGAAGGCCAGTCGGGCACCGGAGGGCAGGAATCCGATGACGGTGTCGAGGGCGTGTTCCAGGTAACCACGGCCGTGCTGGGTGGAGTTGGAGAGCAGAAGCAGATTCACAGGGTTCCTCGGACGACTCAGGTGATTCAGACGGTTCGGGTGACTCGGGCACCGGTATCCCGGTGACCCGGACGTTCGGGCGGGTCAGTCGGTGGTACGGGGGCGGCGGGCCCGCGGCTTCGGGCGCTGCGGTGGGTGGGTGAGCCTCTGCTCCAGGAGCTGGGCCGCCTGGCGCAGGGCGTCGAGCCGGTCCTCGGGCGCCCCCCGGAACCGCTCCTCGCCACCGCCGAGGCTGAGGCTCCCGTACGGCTCGCGCCCCAGGAACACCGGAACGGCGACGGTCGCGATCCCGGTGTCGTACTCGCCGATGGTGCAGGCGTACCCCTGGGCACGGACCTTCAGGAACTCCTGTTCCAGCTGGTCCGGGTCGGTGACGGTCCGCTCGGTGAAGCGGGCCATGGGACGGCCGCGGAACAGCCGGTGGCGCTGCTCATCGGGCAGGTAGGCGTAGTACGACTTGCTGGTCGCCCCGGCGTGCGCCGGGTAGAGCTCGCCGACCAGGGGGTAGTAGCGCAGGGGTCCGGTCTCGCCTTCCTCGGCGGCCACGCACCGCATGTGGAAGCTGTCCGGCAGGCAGAACAGGACGGTGTCACCGGTGGCCCGGCGCAGTTCCTCCAGGACCGGCCCGGCGAGCAGTTCCAGCGATCCGGAGCGCTCCCAGAGCCGGCCGAGCCGCAGCACGGCGGGGCCGATGCGGTAGCGGCGGGTGGCCGGGTCGGAGACCAGGAAGCCGCGGCCGGCGAGCGTCGCGAGGAGCCGCTGGGCCACCGAGGTGTCCCAGCCGAACTCCTCGGCGACCTCGGTCACACCCCAGTCCGGCCTGGTCCGCTCGAACGCGAGCAGCACGAGGAGCGCCCGGTCGACGGTTTGCAGGGCCCCGGCGGGGGTGCGCCGGTCCAGATCGAAGTCCGCCATCGTCATCTCACCATTCAGACCTGAATTGCAAATAACGGGAAACAGTTGCGCTCAACGCTATCCGATCCCGAATCTGCTCTCAGCACCCCGTCCGGCGTCCGTGACTCCCTGCCGGGCGCCGGACGGGTGTGATGGATGCGTGAGAAAGGCCCCCCATGTTGAAGTACGTGCTGGACATCCTTGACCTGCTGGACGACCCCCAGGTCAACGGCAGGACGGTCGTCGGGTACCTCGACTCCGTAGCGGGGGCCGAGGGCTCATCCGCGCAGGTCACCACGGTCGCCGGCGAACGGGGCTCCACGGACTTCGTGCTCGTGAGGATCCCCGGCAGCCAGGGCCGCACCTCCGGCGGCAGCGCCCGCACCCTCGGTGTGGTCGGCCGCCTCGGCGGCATCGGCGCACGGCCCGAGGTGACCGGTCTGGTCTCCGACGCCGACGGCGCGGCAGCCGCCGTGGCCACCGCGGCCAAGCTGCTCGACATGCGCCGCCGCGGCGATGTACTTCCCGGCGACGTGATCGTCGCCACCCACATCTGCCCGGACGCGCCGACCGAGCCCCACGAACCGGTGCCGTTCATGGGCTCGCCCGTGGACATCGCCACGATGAACCGGCACGAGGTGACCGGCGAGATGGAGGCCGTGCTCTCCATCGACACCACCAAGGGCAACCGGATCATCAACCACAAGGGCCTGGCCCTCTCCCCCACCGTCAAGGAGGGGTGGGTGCTCCGGGTCAGCGAGCAACTCGGCGAGCTGCTCGCCGTCGTCACCGGTGAGCCGTTGGTCACCTACCCGGTGACCACGCAGGACATCACACCGTACGGTAACGGTGCACATCACATCAATTCCATCCTGCAGCCCTCCACCGCGACGGCCGCTCCGGTCGTCGGCCTCGCGGTCACCTCGGCCGCCGCGGTGCCGGGCTGCCAGACGGGCGCGAGCCACGAGACGGACATCGCGTCCGCCGCCCGCTACGCCGTGGAGGTCGCCAAGGCCTACGGCAGTGGCCACCTGGACTTCCACGACGCGGTGGAGTTCGACAACCTCGTCAACCGCTACGGGTCGCTGGCTCACCTGCAGACCTTCGGCCGTACACCCCAGGAGTCCTGATGACAGCCGCCGCCCCGCAGGCCGAGGCCAAGAGCATCGGCAGCGACGACTACTCCCTCTCGCGCGTCCCGCGCGACAAGAGGTTCGGATTCTGGTCCATGCTGCTGCAGTGGCTGGCCCAGTCCGGCTCGATCTCGCAGTTCACGCTCGGCGCCACCATCGGCGTCGGCATGACCTTCGGGAACGCCTTCCTCGCCTTCACGCTCGGCGCGGTGATCCTGGAGATCGTCATCTTCGCGATCGGTCTGGCCGGGATGCGCGAGGGCCTGGCGACCCCGATGCTGACCCGCTGGGTCGGCTTCGGCCGCAATGGCTCGGCGCTGGTGAGCTTTGTCATCGCGGTCAGCCTGGTCGGCTGGTTCGGGGTCCAGAACACGATCTTCGGCAACAGCGTCTCGGCACTGGTCGGCGGACCGTCCTGGATGTGGTGCGTGCTCGCGGGCATGGCCATCACCGCCCTGGTGATCTTGGGCTTCCGCTACATGGCGGTCTTCGCGAAGATCGTCACCCCGCTCTTCTTCGCAATGGTCGCCTGGTCCGTCGTCTCGACGCTCAAGGACCACTCGATCAGTGACCTGATCAACTCGCCGCCGCCCGGCCGGACGATCCCGCTCGCCGTCGCCGCCACCGCCATCGCGGGCGGCTTCATGACCGGCGCGATCGTGGCCCCGGAGATGACCCGCTACAACCGCAAGGGCTCGCACGTCTTCATCCAGAGCGCCTCGTCGATGATCCTCTCCGAGTACATCGTCGGCATGACCGGTGTACTCCTCGGCCACCTGGTCAAGAGCAACGAGGTGTCGCACATCGTGCTCTCCACCTCGGGCGCCTTCGGCGTCATCGTGGTCCTGATGTCCACCGCGAAGATCAACGACTGGAACCTGTACGGCTCCTCGCTCGGCGTCGTCAACTTCTTCCAGGTCGTCTTCGGCAAGCGGCTGCACCGCGGCGCGGTCACGATCGTCCTCGGCATCGCCGGCACGGCCCTGTCCGCGATCGGGATCATGACCCACTTCACCGAGTTCCTCTCGATCCTCGGTGTGGCCATCCCGCCGATCGGCGGCATCATCGTGGCCGAGTACTGGGTCGTGAAGAGGATGCGCAAGCCGCTGGACGACACCCGTGAGGCCGAGGCGCTGCCGAGGACCTCGCCGACCTGGGTGCCGATGTCCATAGCCATCTGGATCGTGGCGTTCTGCGTCGGCAAGTTCTACGACGGCGGCATCCCGGCGCTCAACTCGCTGGGCACGGCCTTCGTGCTGTACGCGGTGCTCGGCCTGCTGGGCTGGGTCAAGCCGTACGGCACCTCCACCCTGGGCGACGAGGACAGCGCTGTCCCCGCCGCCCGCGCAACGACCTCCGTGGGAGCGGCATGACCACCCCCGGCCCCGCCGCCCCCCTCGTCCCGGCGTCCGACCAGGCTCAGGCCGAGGTCATCGACCTCTGCGCCGAACTGATCCGGTTCGACACCTCCAACCCCACCAGCAACGAACGCGCGAGCGCCGACTGGGTGGTGGGCCGTCTCGCCGAGGTGGGCATCGACTCCGAGCTGGTCGAGTCCGCCCCGGGCCGGGCCAACGTCGTCGCCCGCATCGCCGGCCGCGACCCCGAGCGCGGCGCCCTGCTGGTCCACGGTCACCTCGACGTGGTCCCGGCCGACGCGTCCGAGTGGCAGGTGCCGCCGTTCTCCGGCGAGATCCGGGACGGCTACCTCTGGGGCCGCGGCGCGATCGACATGAAGGACACGGTGGCGGTCGTGATCGCCACCGCCCGGCACTTCGCCCGCACGGGCACGAAGCCCTCCCGTGACCTGGTCCTCGCCTTCCTCGCCGACGAGGAGGCGGGCGGCAGGTTCGGCGCGCACTGGCTGGTCGAGCACCGTCCGGAACTGTTCTCCGGGGTGACCGAGGCGATCGGCGAGGGCGGCGGTTTCTCCTTCGCCATCGACGGCACCAGGCGCCTCTATCCGATCGAGAACGCCCAGCGCGGCATGGCCTGGATGGAGCTCACCGCCACCGGTCGGGCCGGCCACGGTTCGTCCCCCAACGACGAGAACGCGGTCACCGACCTCGCCGAGTCGTTGACCCGGATCGGCCGCCACACGTTCCCGATCCGCCTGATCGAGCCGGTCCGCGCGCTGCTCGAAGAGGCCGCCCGCCTCCAGGGGGTCGACTTCGACGAGGACGACATCGAGGGCAGCCTGGCGAAGCTGGGCCCGGTCTCCGACTTCATGCAGGTCGTCCTGCGCAACTCGGCGAACCCGACCATGTTCAGCGCCGGTTACCAGACGAACGTCATCCCGGGAAAGGCCACGGCCCGCGTCGACGGCCGGTTCCTCCCCGGACACGAGCAGGAACTCATCGACACCATCGACCAGTTGCTCCTGCCGTCGGTCAGCCGCGAGTGGGTCAACCACGACATCGCGATGGAGACGACGTTCGACGGCCCGCTCGTCGACGCGATGTGCGAAGCCGTACGCGCCGAGGACCCGGACGGACACCCGGTCCCGTACTGCAACCCCGGCGGCACGGACGCCAAGGCCTTCACCCACCTCGGCATCCGCTGCTTCGGCTTCAAGGGCCTGAAGCTGCCGCACGACCTGGACTACGGCCGGCTCTTCCACGGCGTGGACGAGCGCGTCCCGCTGGAGGGGCTGCGGTTCGGGGTCCGCGTCATGACCCGACTCTGGCAGAGCTGCTGAGCCGATACCGCAGCTTCGCCAGGGGCCGCCCCGACCCGGGCCCACCCCTCGTACGCCCCCGCCGGACCTGTTCCGGCGGGGGCGTACGGCATGGTGCGCAGCCCCTGCGCGAGCCGTACACGGACGTTCACGACCGCTTCATGGAACGGTCGGCCGGGGCCGGCGGGCCCACCGCTCCTGCGGCCGCGCCAGGTGTCGGCCCTGTCGGCACAAGCCACCCCGTCGACAGCGCCGACCGGCCCGTACGGCACGATGAGGCGCCGTTTCATTTCCCGTACGACCAGGAGGAACCCCGTGGCCGCCGAGCCCTCGCCGGAGATTCTCGCCGCCTTCCAGGCGGCCAAGGGCTTCATGCCGGCGGTCGAGGGGCTCGCCCTCCACGCGGCCGCCACCGACGCCGCCGCGCTCGGTCTGCCGCTGCTGGAGGTCGGGACGTACTGCGGGCGGTCCACGATCCTGCTCGCCGACGTCGCCCGGGCGGCCGGTGTGACCGCACTCACCGTCGACCATCACCGGGGCAGCGAGGAGCAGCAGCCCGGCTGGGAATACCACGACCCGACCGTCGTGGACCCGGAGGTCGGCCGGATGGACACGCTGCCGACCTTCCGCCGCACGCTGCACGCGGCGGGCCTCGAAGACCACGTCGTGGCGCTCGTCGGACGGTCCCCGCAGGTCGCGGCCGTCTGGGGCGGGCAGCTCGGCTTCGTCTTCATCGACGGCGGACACACCGACGAGCATGCGAACGGTGACTACGAGGGCTGGGCGCCGCATGTCGCCGAGGGTGGGCTGCTCGTGATCCACGACGTGTTCCCCGATCCCGCGCACGGTGGTCAGGCGCCGTACCGGGTGTATCTGCGGGCGCTGGAGTCCGGGGCGTTCACCGAGGTGTCGGTCACGGACTCGCTGCGCGTCCTGCGCCGTACCGGAACGGGGATCTGAGCCGCCGGATAGCATCGCGACGTGCCGTACGACACCAGCGTTTCTCCCACCCCGCGCCCCGCGCGGCGCCGCCGGACCCTGCTCGCCGCCGCCGCGCTGGGCTGCGTGTGCCTGGTCGCGGGCTGCGGGGGTGGCAGCGGCGGTGGAGCGGCGGCGCAGCCGCGCGAGGGCGGTGGTGGCACGTCGTCCACGCCGTCCCTGTCGCCTTCGCCCGCGAAGAGCAGTCCGGCGAGGACGGCCTCGGCGCCGCCCTCCCCGTCGAAGTCCGCGAGCCGCACGGTGTCCGGGCCGCTGTCGGGGAAGACGGTCGTGATCGACCCCGGGCACAACCCGCGCAACCACGAGCACACCCGCGAGATCGGCCGCCAGGTGGACATCGGCACCGCGCACAAGGAGTGCGACACCACCGGTACGTCCACCGACTCGGGTTACGCCGAGGCCGAGTTCACCCTCGATGTGTCGCACCGGCTGCGGGCACTGCTGCAGGCGCAGGGCGCCGAGGTGGTCCTCACGTACGACAACGACCGCCCGTACGGGCCGTGTGTCGACGAGCGGGCCCGGATCGGCAACAACGCCGGGGCCGATGCGGTCGTGTCGGTGCACGCGGACGGTTCCGCGGTCGGCAACCGCGGCTTCCATGTGATCCTTCCCGCGCTCGTGCGCGGCGGGGCTGCGGACACCTCGAAAATCGTCGAACCGTCGCGCGAACTCGGCACCCGGATCGCCGGCCTCTTCGTCCGGGCTACCGGAAGTGCACCTTCCAATTACGTGGGCCGCAATACGGGGTTGGACACCCGCAAGGATCTGGGCGGACTCAATTTGTCCACGGTGCCCAAGGTGTTCATCGAGTGCGGCAATATGCGTGATCCGAAGGACGCCGCCCTGCTCACCAGCGCGGGCTGGCGCCAGAAGGCCGCACAGGGCATTGCGGATGGCATCAGTTCCTACCTGCGCGGGTAAGCAACCCTGGTTATGCGGTGGTTGTGCGGTGATTATGCAGGGTTATTCAGGGGGATGACCGTCCAAGGTCCGGGCCAGGGCACAACCCGCCCCGGCAGACGATAGATTCATCCGTACGATGGGGAGCCGCGCCCGAGCTTCGCGCCGTGTCCGCCGTACCGGCGGCAGCGACGACCGCCCCGACGAGACGACCGACTAAGGACCTTCACGTGAATATCCGCTCACTCACTAGAGGCGATGGCGTGGTGATCGGAGCAGCGGTGGTGCTGTTCATCGCCTCTTTCCTCGATTTCGTCTCCTACAACGGTCTCGGCGTCGACGCGCCGAACGCCTGGGACTCACTGGGCAATGCGATCGGCGTGTACATGATCGGCGTGATCGGTGCGGCACTCATCGTGCTCTCCCGTTCGCAGCCCCAGCCCCGCAAGATCGTCGGCCTGGAACTCGGCCAGTTCGGTGTCGCGGCCACGGTCTTCACCGCGTGGAACGTCTTCTGGACGATCATCGACCTCGGCCAGGTCGACGCCGGTGCCGGTCTCGTCCTCGGCCTCATCGCCTCGCTCGTGCTCGCCGGCGGTGCGATCGCCACCCCGCTGGTCCCCGCGCTGAAGGCGCCCCTGATGGGTGCCCCGCGTCCGCAGGCCATGCAGGCGCCGTACGGCGGCCAGCCGCAGCCCGACCAGGGTTACGGCTACCCGGGCGCCCAGCAGCAGCCGTACGGTGCGCAGCCGGGTCAGCCCCAGCCGTACGGTGCCCAGCCGCAGCCCGGACAGCCCGACCCCGCCAACGCGCAGGCGCAGCAGGCCCCGCAGGGCGGCGCCGCGCCGGCCGGTGACTTCACGCCGTTCTGGTTCGCCGTGCCGGTGGCCCGTCCGCTGTACGGCGAGGACGGTTCGCCGAGCCCGATCGCCGAACTGGCGCCGGGCACCTGGTACCTCGCGGTCGAGCAGCGCGGTCCGGGCCTCATCGCCCAGACCCAGGACGGCCGCCGTGGTGTTCTGCAGGACACCACGGGCATCCAGCGCGGCTGACAGCACTCCCGCTCCGCGGCCCCTCGCCCCTTCCGGGCGGGGGGCCGCTGCCGTACTCTCCGTCCGCACCAAGCGATCTGATGCAGGTGGTGGAGGGCTGGTACGGGCGCCCGTTCCCGAGGAGCCCGCTGACCGTCACCCGCGAGTACGTCGAGGTCATCCGGCACGTACTGAGGCGCGAGGCCCCTGTTGAGATGGACGGGCGGTTCCGCTCCCGTCCGTACACCGGTCCGGAGCGTCATGGCGGCACCCTGTTGCGGCCGCCTCGCAGCCCACATCCGGTCATCCGCCGAGCTGGGACGTGGACGGCACCTTGTCCTTCACCTCGGCGCCCGCGCTCTTGCCCGCGTCCTTGATGCCGTTGATGACGTTCTCGAAGGCACCGACGTCCCCCGCGCCCGCCTCGCCCGTGCGGAGTTTGGTCCCGAGCTCCTTGAGCGATGCGATGCCCGCCGTCAGCGGCGCGACCGCCTTCGACAGCAGCGGGTCGCCCTTGGCGTTCTCCGCCGCCGCCTTGAGCCGGTTGTACGCGAACCCGCCCGCGAGCCCCGCCTTGACCAGTGCGGTCTTCCGCCCGTCAGCGCCCTTCTTGAACGCGCCCGCACGGTACGGCTTGACGATCCACTGATACGTGGCACCCGCCGCGAGCCCCGCGTTGGCGACGAACCGCGTCTTCGCGAGCTTCTGCTTCTCCGCCGACGCCGTACCGCTCGGGGCCGGGGAGGAGCTCGAACTGCTGCCGGAGCCCCCGCCGCACCCGGTGGCGCCCACCAGCACGGTGCAGGACAGCAGCAACGCCACGAACAGACGGCGGAGCGGTACGGAACTGGGCACAGCGGGCCTCCCTGAACGGGCACACGGTGAGTTCTGCGGGGAGTGACACGGTCCGGCACTCCCGGCCAGGCTCATCCCGGCCCGGGTGCCGCGCCACTCAGGAGGCGCCGTCCGGGTTTCGGGCCAGGGAAAACGGCAACCCGGTGTTCATGTCTCCTGGAAAAGGCACGAGAAGCAGCACCGCCGCACGTGTCATAGCCGTCGCGGCCGATGTCATGGCCGCCATCATCGGCTTGTGGATCCTGATGTACCTGCTGGACGCGAACCGGGACAACAACCTGGTGGACTTCGTCAGGGGCGCCGCCCGCTGGCTGGCCGGCTGGTCGTACGACCTGTTCACGTTCGACGAGGCGTGGGCGCGCGTCGTCGCCGGATACGGCCTCGCCGCCGTCGTCTACCTCTTCGTCGGACATGCGGTGGCGGGCCGTATCCGCCGCTACTGACCGGCCCTCCGGCGCAGCGTGCGCGCCCGGTCAGCAGGCGCGCGAAGTCCCCTCACAGCAGTCCGGCTCCAGCCCCTTCGGCAGCCGTTCGCCGCCGAAGACCGTGGTGGTCGCCTCGTCGCCCCCCAGGGCGGCCACGGCGAGCAGCAGCGAGCCGGCGGTCCAGGTGGTGTGTTCCTCCGGCCAGAACGCCCGGTTGCCCTCGAAGACGTAGCCGGTCCAGTACATGCCGCTCTCGGCACGCAGGTGCTGGATGGACTGGAGGATCTCCAGCGCCCGGTCGGACTCGCCCATCACCCAGAGCGCCAGGGCGAGTTCGCAGCTCTCGCCGCCGGTCACCCAGGGGTTGGGCAGCACGCAGCGCACCCCGAGGCCGGGAACGACGAAGCGGTCCCAGGCTTCCTCTATCCGTTCCTTGGCGGCCGTTCCGGTGAGCGCGCCGCCGAGGACCGGGTAGTACCAGTCCATCGAGTAGTGGCTCTTGTCGAGGAAGCGCTCGGGGTGGTTGCGGATGGCGTGCGCGAGCGCGCCGGTCGCCAGCTCCCAGTCGGGCTGCGGTTCCTCGCGCTGTTCGGCGATCGCGAGTGCGCAGCGCAGGGCCTGATGGATGGAGGAGCAGCCGGTCAGCAGGGCGTCGTCGACAGGGGTGCCGTCGGGTTCACGCTTCCAGCCGATCTGGCCGCCGGGCTGCTGGAGCCGGAGGACGAATTCGACGGCCGCGTAGACGGTCGGCCACATGCGGTCGATGAACGCGTCGTCGCCGGTGGCGAGGTAGTGGTGCCAGACGCCGACGGCCACGTACGCGCAGAAGTTGGACTCCAGGCCCCGGTCGGTCGGCCGGTCGGGGTCGCCGTCGTGGTAGGCGGCGTACCAGGAGCCGTCGCCGTTCTGGTGCCGGGCCAGCCACTCGTAGGCGCGTCCCGCGGCGGCGTGCTCGCCCGCGGCGTCGAGGGCCATGGCGGCCTCGGTGTGGTCCCACGGGTCGAGGTGGTGGCCGCGGAACCAGGGCAGCGCGCCGTCCTCGCACTGCACGGCGAGCAGCGCGGTGACGGTCTCGGTGGCCTGCTCGGCGGTGAGTACTCCGGGCAGCACGAGGTGTTCGGTCTGCTCGGGAGTGGTCACGCCTCGGCCTTCGTGAGGTCGTCCGCGGCCGCGGCCGTGGGCAGGTGCGGCTTGGTGGCGTACGCGACGAAGCTCTTCCCGACGACCGGGTTGAGCAGCTGCTCGGCGACCCGCGTGACGGCGGGCTTCTTCATGATGTCCCAGACCAGCAGCTTGTGGTACGCGCGGACCGGGAGCGCCGCGTCCTTGCCGTCGCGGCCGACTCCGAACGCGCACTTCAGCCACCAGTACGGCGAGTGCAGGGCGTGGGCGTGGTGGGTGCCGTACGGCTTGAGACCGGCGCCGCGGATCCTGCCGAGGAGTTCATCGGCCTTGTAGATGCGTATGTGGCCGCCCTCGACCTCGTGGTAGGCGTCGGAGAGCGTCCAGCAGACCTTCTCGGGGCCGTACCGCGGCACCGTGATCGCGATCCGGCCGCCGGGCTTGAGGACCCGGACCATCTCGGCGAGCACGCCCTTGTCGTCGGGGATGTGCTCCATCACCTCGGAGATGATGACGACGTCGAAGGACTCGTCGGGGAACGGCAGGTTGAGCGCGTCGCCCTCCATCGCGGTCGCGGTGGCGCCCGCGGGGGCCTCGCCGGCCTCCTTCATCGCCGCGAACCACTTCGCGACCTCGCGGATCTCCTCGCCGTTCCGGTCGAGTGCCACCACCTGGGCGCCGCGCCGGTAGCACTCGAAGGCGTGGCGTCCGGCGCCGCAGCCGAGGTCGAGCACTCGGTCGCCTGCGGCGAGCGGGAAGCGGGTGAAGTCCACGGTCAGCACGAATGCCTGCTTTCGCGGTCGGGGGTCGAGGGGTCAAAGAGCGGGGACGGCGATGACGGGTTCCGGGGTCACCGACGGCCGCCGGAGTATGTGGTTGCGGCGCGGGCGGCGATCGCCTGCCGGTAGAGCTCCGCGGTGCCGATGGCGGCCTGCTTCCAGGTGAACCGGGACAGCACCCGTTCGCGGCCCGCGGCACCGAGCCGGGCCCGCAGTTCCGGGTCGCCGAGCAGCCGGGCGAGCGCGGCGGCCAACGCCCCGGCGTCGGCGGGAGGCACGGCCAGGCAGGTCTCGCCGTCCGGGCCGGCGACCTCGGGGATCGCACCTCCGGTGGTGGCGACGAGCGGGGTGCCGGTGGCCATGGCTTCGGCGGCGGGCAGCGAGAACCCCTCGTACAGCGAGGGGACACAGGCGATCTCGGCGCTGCGCACCAGGTCGACAAGTTCGGCGTCGCTGATGCCCTTGACGAACTCGACGGCGTCCTGGAGTCCGTACTGCTCGATGGCCTGCGCGACCGGTCCGTCCTCGGCCCGCTTGCCGACGACCACGAGGTGCGCCTGCGGGTTCTCGGTGCGGAGCTTGGCGAGCGCCTCGACGAGGTGGACGAGACCCTTCAGCGGGACGTCGGCGCTGGAGGTGGTGACGATCCGGCCCGGCACCTCGGCGATCTTCGGGTCGGGCGACCACAGGTCGGTGTCCGCACCGATGTGCACGACGTGGATCCGGTCCTGCCGCACCCCGAGGTGGTCGACGATCTCCTGCTTGGAGGAGCCGGAGACGGTGAGAACCGACGGCAGCCGGCGCGCGACCCGCTTCTGCATGCGGGTGAAGGCGTACCAGCGGCGCACGGAGGCGCGGCGGCGGCTGCTGCCCGCGGCGTCCAGCTCCAACTGCCGGTCGACGGTGATGGGGTGGTGGATCGTGGTGACGAGGGGTGCGCCGAGATCCGCCAACATCCCGTATCCGAGGGTCTGGTTGTCGTGGATGACGTCGAACTCGCCGCGACGGGCGGCGAGATGGCGGCGGGCGCGGAGGCTGAAGGTGAGCGGTTCCGGGAAACCGCCGGTCCACATGGTGGCGACCTCGGCGGCGTCGATCCAGTCCCGGTACTCGCCGCGTCCGGGGGTGCGGAACGGGTCGGGCTGGCGGTAGAGGTCCAGGCTCGGCAGCTCGGTGAGCGGGACGCCCTCGTCGAGTACGGGATAGGGCTGGGCGCCGATCACTTCGACGCTGTGGCCGAGGCGGGCGAGCTCGCGGCCGAGGTGGCGTACGTACACGCCCTGACCGCCGCAGAACGGGTTGCCCTTGTAGGTGAGAAGTGCGATGCGCAGCGGTCGCCCGTCGGTGCTGCCCGACGCGTGGCCGCCCGCGCGGGGGCCCGCTTCTACGGCCTCAGCGGTCACACTCGGCCCCCTTCTCACTGCGTGTTCGCCGGAGCGTAACCGCTCACGCTAATCTAGAACAAGTTTCAGACCGGATCGTTCGATGAGCTACGAATCTACCGGCAGGTAGCGTCGGCGCAACGGCCGGATCAGGTGATTCGCGCCACCACCGGGCACCCTGGCATGCTGTGCGCCGCCGGGGCCCGGACGCCTCCCCCGGTTGCGGACAGAAGCCATGGATGGGGACACATGACAGCGGAAGCCAAGCCGGCATCGCCGCCCCTGACGGAACGGCAGGAGGCCCGTCGCCGTCGCATTCTGCACGCCAGCGCCCAGCTCGCCGGCAGGGGCGGGTTCGAGGCGGTGCAGATGCGTGAGGTGGCGGAGGCCGCCGGGGTCGCCCTGGGCACGCTGTACCGGTACTTCCCCTCCAAGATCCACCTCCTGGTCGCCACCATGCAGGACCAGCTCCAGCACATGCACGGGACGCTGCGCAAGCGCCCCCCGGCCGGGGACGACGCGGCGGCGCGGGTCGCCGACATCCTGATGCGGGCGTTCCGCGCGATGCAGCGCGAACCGCACCTGGCGGACGCGATGGTGCGTGCGCTGACCTTCGCGGACCGCAGCGTCAGTCCCGAGGTGGACACCGTCTCGCGGATCACGACGGCCATCATCCTGGACTCGATGGGGCTCCGGCACCCGACGCCGGAGCAGCTGTCCGCGGTCCGGGTCATCGAGCACACCTGGCACTCGGCGCTGATCACCTGGCTGTCGGGGCGGGCGTCGATCGCGCAGGTGAAGACAGACATCGAGACGGTGTGCCGGCTGATCGACGTGACGACGCCACCGGACGCCCCCTGACCACGACTGTCCCGTCATCCCCGGCGGGCGGACGAGGACACCTACGGCACCTCGCCGCGGACGGCCCTGGGCGAACGGGGTCGGGTCCGTGGCGTCACCGGTCGACCACATATCCCTCACACCTCTGTGCCGGGCACCCTCACATCTCTCCTAGTGCCCCTCCCGGCAAGCTTTGCCCCGTCGCACCGCCCGGCACGCACGCTCGCCGCGTTGGCCAAAAGCCCTGGTAGCTCCTTCCCCAAGCTCTCAACTCCGTTCGAGCAGGGGAGACCCCATCCAAGGACTTCCGGCCGCCTTGCGATCGCACGCACCGGACGACGCTCCTGACGGGGCAAACATTGCCGGTCACGGCACTAGCATGTACCTGACCAGCACCGATGGAGAGGAAGACATGGCTGACGAGTCAGGTATGGCAGGCGGCACGCCGGGATGGCAGAACCCGGGTGTTCACCCCGGGACGGCGCCGGGGTACGGCGTCGGCGCCCAGGCCCCCTACGGCTACGGGTACCCCACGGGCGCCGCACTGCCCACCGGCAAGGCGACCGCCTCGATGGTGCTCGGCATCGTCGGACTGCTGCTCATTCCGATCGTGGCGCCCGTCATCGCCCTGTGCCTGGGTATCTCGGCCCGCCGCATGGCGGACCGGGGCGAGGGCGGCGCCCGCGGCCAGGCGACCGCCGGAATGGTGATGGGGATCATCGGTTGCGCCTTCGCGGGCATCGGGTTCCTCGTGGCCACGGTCCAGGCCGTCAGCGGCGTCTGACGTCACCGACGGACGGCCGCCCGGGCGGATGACGGGGCGCGGCCCGCGGCCCGCGCCCCCTGCCCCCGGCTCCGGCCCATGTGCGGCCCCCACATGTACACCGCCTCAGGTGGGGGCTCCTGCACCATGTCGACGGCGGCGCGGGGTTCATACGGTTCGGCGACATCACAGGAATCCCGCCGAGGAGCCGGTCACCATGCGTCGCAGAACCACAGGCACCGTCCACCACCGCAGATCCCTCTCCGCACTCGCCACACTGGCCGCCGCCGGCCTCCTGCTGACCGGCTGCACCGCCGCCGGCAAAGCGGGCGAGGCGGACACCGCGTCCGGCAAGGGCGCGAAGGACCGGACCGTCGACGTGGGGCTGGTCTACTCCCGCACCGGGCTGCTCGCGGCCTACGGGAAGCAGTACCGCGACGGCTTCATGGCGGGTCTGGACTACGCGACGAAGGGCACCGGCAAGGTGGCCGGGCACCGCATCGAGGTCACCGAGCAGGACGACGCGGGCGACCCCGGCAAGGCGGTCGCGGCGGCGAAGAACCTGATCGGCAAGGGCTACAAGGTACTGGCCGGGACCACGGACTCCGGGGTCGCCCTGCAGATGGCGCCGCTCGCCGCGCAGAACAAGGTCCTGTACGTCAGCGGGCCCGCCGCCACCGACGCCGTGACCGGGATCAACGCCTACACGTTCCGCTCCGGCCGGCAGTCCTACCAGGACATCCTCACCGCCGGGACGATGCTCGGCGGGGCCGAGGGCAAGAAGGTCACCGTGCTGGCCCAGGACTCCACGTTCGGCCAGGCCAACGTCGCCGCCGTGAAGGCCGTGCTCGGCGGCCAGGGCGCGAAGGTGGGTTCCGTGCTGGCCCCGCCGAGCGCCACGGACCTGACCCCGTTCGCCCGGCAGGTGAAGGCCGCCGGTCCCGATCTGGTCTTCGTCGCCTGGGCGGGTTCCACCGCCCCCGCGCTGTGGACCGCCCTGGACCAGCAGGGGGTGCCGAGCGCCTCCAAGGTGGTCACCGGGCTGGCCGGGACCGCCTCGTACCCGGTCTTCGGTGCGGCGGGCTCCAAGGTCTCGTTCCTGGCGCACTACTTCCCCGGCGCGGGCGGCGGCAACGCCGTGGAGAAGGCCATGCTGGAATCGGTGGCCAAGGCGGGCGGCACCCCCGACCTGTTCACCCCCGACGGCTTCACCGCGGCGCAGATGATCGTGCACGCCGTGGAGGAGGGCAGCGCCACCGATCCCGCCGCCATGGCGAAGGCCCTGGAGGGCTGGAGCTTCGACGGGGTGAAGGGCAAGGAGCAGATCCGGGCCGAGGACCACGCGCTGCTGCAGCCGATGTTCGTGGCAAAGCTGACCGGGAAGGGCGCCACCGCGAAGCCGGAGCTGGTGACCACCGAGCCGATGGACAAGGTGGCGCCGCCCGCGAAGCCCTCGGCGGGCTGACCGGTGGCAGCACCTGACATCACGACGGATCGCGGGAGCGCGGCGCACTCCGCCGCCCCCGTGCTTCAACTGGCCGGACTGGGCTGGGGCGTCGGTGGGGCGACCATCGTCGAGGACGTCACCCTGGATGTCCGCGAGGGCGAGTTCCTGGCCTTCATCGGCCCCAACGGGGCCGGCAAGACCTCGCTGTTCAATCTGATCAGTGGGCTGACGACGGCCACCTCGGGCACCATCGCGCTGGACGGTGCGGACCTGACCGGCCGTCCCGCGCACGTCCGGGCCCGGCGCGGCATCGGCCGGACATTCCAGACGTCCAGCCTCTGGCCGGGAATGAGCGTGGCCGACCACGTCCGGCTGGCCGCCCAGGCCGCCGGGGGCGGCTCGTACCGCGTGTGGCGGCGCGCTTCCCCGTACACCGACGAGGTGCGCGGCGTACTGGAGCGCACCGGACTCGGCCACCGCGCCCGGGCGCTGGCGTCCGAGCTGTCGCACGGCGAGAAGCGGAAGCTGGAGCTGGCGGTGCTGCTCGTGGGCGAGCCGCGGCTGATGCTGCTCGACGAGCCGATGGCCGGGGTGAGCGCGGAGGAGGTCCCCCCGCTCACCGAACTGATCCGCACCCTGCACCGGGACGAGGGCCGCACCGTCCTCATGGTCGAGCACCACATGGACGTGTTGCTGGGGCTCGCCGACCGGCTGGCCGTGATGCACCACGGCCGGCTGCTGGCGCTGGACACCCCCGAGGCCGTGACCGCCGACCCGACCGTGCAGCAGGCGTACCTCGGGGAGGGGCTGTGACCACGGAATCCCTGCTCGCCGTGCGGGACCTGCGAGTTCTCATCGGCGGACGGCACATCCTGCACGGCGTGGACCTCGATGTCGCCCGCCACGGGGTGACCGCGCTCCTCGGCCGGAACGGCGCCGGGAAGACCACGACCGTACGCGGCGTCCTCGGCCTCGTTCCGCGCACCGGAAGCGTCCGGCTCGACGGCGAGGAGACCGTGACGCTGCCCACCCACACGCTGGTGCGGCGGGGCATCGGTTACGCCCCCGAGGACCGCGGCGTCTTCGCCGGACTGACCGTGGCGGAGAACCTGCGGCTGGCCGAGCGGCGCGGGGCGGGCGCACCCGCGTACGCCCTCGTCCATGAGCTGTTCCCCGAACTGAAGCGCCGGGAGCGCCAGTTGGCCGGGACACTGTCCGGCGGTCAGCAGCAGATGGTCGCCATCGGGCGCACCCTCCTGGGCGGAAACCGGCTGATCATCGCGGACGAACCCACCAAGGGTCTGGCACCCAAGGTGGTCACCGAGGTCGCCGAGGTGCTGGAGCGCGCCGCCGAGGCGGTGCCGGTACTGCTCGTGGAGCAGAACCTCGCCGTCGTACGGCGCCTGGCCGCGCACTGCACGGTGCTCGCCGACGGCCGGACCGCCCATCAGGGACCGGCCGGTGAGCTGCTGGGCGACGCGGAGGCGGCGCGCCGGCTGCTGGGCGTGGGGCACGGCCCGGCCGCCCACGTGCCTTCCCGGAACGCGGAGGAAGATTCCTGATGTCCACCCTTGTGCTGCTCACCATGACCGGACTCGGTCTGGGGGCGCTCTACTTCCTGATCGCGTCGGGGCTTTCGCTGATCTTCGGTCTGATGGACGTGCTCAACTTCGCGCACGGCGCGCTGCTCTCCATCGGCGCGTACGGCACCTGGTGGGCGGCGTCCGGCAACCTGCCGGGCGCGGGCCCCGGCGGTGCGGGCTTCGTCCTCGCGGTCCTGTTCGGTACGGCGGTGGGTACCGCCGCCGCGGTGCTGCTGGAGCTCACCGTCGTCCGCCCGCTCTACACCCGGCCGCGCGAACAGGTGCTCGCCACGGTCGGGGTGGGGCTCGCCGTCCCGGCACTGCTGTCGGGCATCTGGGGCTCGGACGCCCGGACCTTCCCCGGGCCCGAGGCACTGTCCGGCACGTTCTCCCTGCTGGGCGCGGAGGTCCCGGTCAATCGGCTGGTACTGATCGCGGCGGCGGTCGTGGTGCTGATCGCACTGCGGCTCTTCCTCGGACGGACCCGGCACGGACTGGTCGTACGGGCGGGGGTCGAGGACCGCGCGATGGTGACCGCGCTCGGCATCGACGTCCGTAAGGCGTTCACTCTCGTCTTCGCGATCGGCGGCTGCGCCGCCGCGCTCGGCGGGGCGCTCGGCGGGCTGTACTTCGGCTCGGTCGACCCCCGGCAGGGCACCTCGCTGCTGATCTTCGCGTTCGTCGTGGTCGTCACCGGGGGCATGGGCTCGGCGACCGGCGCCGCCGTGGCGTCCGTCGTGATCGGCCTGGTCCAGCAGTTCGCCAACTACTACACCGCAGCGGGCCTCGGCGACCTGGCCGTCGTCGTCCTGCTCGCCGCGCTGCTGCTCGTACGGCCGCGCGGACTCACCGGGAGGCTCGCGTGAGCACCGTGACCGGGACACCCGACCGCACGAGCGGAACACCGGCGGCACCGTCCGACGTGCCGGTGCGCGCGAACACGGCCCGGCTGCTGCGCTGGTGGCCGGCCGTCGTGCTGGTGCTGTTGATCGTCGCGCCGTACAGCGCACTGCCGCTGCCGGGGCTGCTCGACGGCCCGCTGGGCAGTCCGGGCAGTCTGCAACTCCTCGCCACCTGCCTGCTGTTCGGTGCCCTTGCCACCGGTTACGACCTGCTGCTCGGCCGGACCGGGCTGCTCTCCTTCGGGCATGCCCTGTACTTCGCGGCGGGGAGCTACGCCACGAACACCATCATGCTGGAGGCCGGACTGCCGTTCGCCGTCTCCGCGCCGGTCGGCGTCTGCTTCGGGATCGCACTCGCACTGGTCCTGGGGTCGGTGAGCCTGCGCGTCACCGGCATCGGCTTCTCCATGGTGACGCTGGCCTTCGCCCAGGCGGGCTCGATCCTCGTCTCCCGCAACCCCGGCGGCTTCACCGGCGGCGAGGAGGGCCGGGCCGCGCCCGCCGAGCTACTGCCGTCCGGGCTCGTGGGCATCGAGCACACGGCGAATCTGTACTGGGTCGCGCTCGGCTATCTCGTCCTCACCCTGGCCGTCGTCCACTGGGCGGTCCGCTCCCCGACAGGCCGGGTCTGGGAGGGCATCAAGGAGAACGAGCGCCGGGTGGAGGTGCTGGGGCTGAAGCCGTACGGGTTCAAGCTGACGGCGTTCGTCCTGGCCGGTGCGCTGGCCGCGCTCGGCGGGCTCGTCCATCTGCTGCTCACCGGTGGCTCGACCCCCCAGACGACCACCTCCGACTTCACCCTCTCCCTGCTGGTGATGGTGGTGCTGGGCGGATCGGGCACCCGCTGGGGCCCGATGGTCGGCGGCATCCTCTACACCTGGGCCGACCACCGGCTGGGCGATCTCGCCGGATCGGGCGCGGTCGCCGACCTTCCCGCGGTGCTGCGGGTGCCGCTCTCCCAGCCGCTGTTCCTGCTCGGTGTGCTGTTCGTGGCCGTGGTACACCTGTTGCCGGGCGGCCTGGCCCGGCTGCCGTCCCGGCTGGCCGCGGTACGCCGCGGGCCCGTCGCCACCGAAACGCCCCCGGCCGTGAAGGCCCGGAAGGAGAACGGACGCCCGTGATTCCGTACGAAGAGGTACAGGTCCCCGTTGCCGGGGGCGAGTTGACGGTCCTGAGGTGGCCGGCCCGCGTGCCGGACGCGCCGGTCGTCGTCGCGGTGCACGGCATCACGGCCAACGCGCTGTCCTGGGGCCCGGTGGCGAGGCAGCTGGACGGCCGCGTCACCCTGGTCGCCCCGGATCTGCGCGGCAGGGCCGGGAGTTCGGCCCTGCCGGGGCCGTACGGGATGGCCACGCACGCCGACGACGTCGCCGCCCTGGCCAAGGTTCTGGGCCTGGACCGGGTGGTGCTGGCCGGCCATTCGATGGGCGCGTTCGTGGCGGCGCTGGCCGCCGTACGGCACCCGGAACGGTTCGGGCCGCTGCTGCTGGTCGACGGCGGCATCGGCTTCCCCGCTCCCACGCACCTCTCCCCGGACGAGCTGCTGACCGCCGTGATCGGCCCGGCCATGGACCGGCTGTCGATGACCTTCCCCGACCGGGCCGCCTACCGCTCCTTCTGGCAGGCGCACCCGGCGTTCGCGGGTGCGTGGTCGGAGGAGGTGGACGCGTACATCCAGCGCGATCTGACCGGGGACGAGCCCGCCATGCACTCGACCTGCCGGATCGAGGCGGTACGCACCGACGGCATCGGCCTCTTCGACGAGGAGGTGCTGACGGCGGTACGGAAGCTGTCGGCGCCGACGACGCTGCTGTGGGCACAGCGGGGCCTGATGAACGAGGAGCAGGGCCTGTACGACGAGACCCGGCTGGCAGCGGCCGACCTCGGCGGCACGGAGGTGACACCGGTGCCGGTGCGGGACGTCAACCACTACACGCTGCTGACGGGCGACGCGGGCGGCGGGGAGGTCGCACGCCGCTTGCTCACCATGTCCGGCGTCCCCAGCCCGTCCGGCGCTTGAGGGCACAGAGAACAGAACGCACCCCGGACGGCCGGAGGTCCCGCTACCGCTCCCGGCCGTCCGTCAACAAGTGCAACCGCAATGCGAGTTGCAGCTCCAACGCCCGCCCGGGCTCGTTCCAGTCCCGCCCCAGCAGCACCTGCACCCGGTCCAGCCGCTGCACCACCGTGTTGACGTGCACGTGGAGTTCGTCCTTGGCTCGGATGAGACTGCCCCCGGATCCGAAATAGGCGTCGAGCGTACGCACGAGATGCGTGCCGCGCTGCGCGTCGTACTCCAGCAGGGGTCCCAGCGTCGCCGAGACGAAACCGTCGACGTCCTGGGCGTTTCCCAGCACCACGCCCAGGAAGCCGAGTTCTTCGACGCACGCGCCTTCTCCCGTACGCCCGAGGACCCGCATGGCGCGCAGGCAGCGGGCGGCCTCCCCGTGGGCGGAGGCCAGCTCCCGGGCGCTGCGGGCCGGCCCGGTGGCGGCGACGGTGACGGGGGCCTGGACGAGCTGGCCGAGCTGGGCCGCCGCCGCGCGCGCCGCGTCACCGGCAGCCGCTCCGGGGTCACCGGCTTCTATCAACAGCACCACGTTTCCCGCGTGTTCGGCGCTCACCCCGTGGATGTCCCCGCCGAACAGATAGCGCATCGCTGCAGGGGCCAGCCGCTCCCGGGCCCCGCCCTCGGCCACCAGCAGCAGATGCGGACGGTCGAGGTCTATGCCGAGGCGCCGGCCGCGTTCGGCGAGTCCGGCCGGGTCGCGGTCCGCTTCCGTCAGCAGATCGTTGATCAGCTCCCCGCGGATCCGGTTCTCGGTCTCGGCGACCGTGCGCCGCAGCAGCAGAAGGAGTCCGGTGACCACCGAGGCGCGCTCGAACAGCCGCCGGTCGGAGTCGTCGAGCTGTGCACGCCGGTGCAGGACCAGACCGGCCAGGAGTTCCCGGCCGGCCAGGACCGCGCAGATCCACCGGCCGTCGCGGTGCACGGCGCGGGCGCCCGTACGGGACTCCTCGGCGGTCTCGGCGAGCCACCCGGCGTCCATGCTGTCGGCGGCGAGGTCCGCGCCGTCGGGCCGGACGGCAGCCAGGGGCCGCCCGCCGGGGTCGTGAATGGTGAGCGGGGAGTCCAGCAGCCCCGCGACCGCCGCGGCGACATCCTTGACGTCACGGCCGCGCAGGACCAGGTCGGTCAGCCGGTCGTGGGCTTCCTCTGCCCGCTGCATGGCCGCCGAGTGGGCCCGTACGGCCGCATTGGCCTCGGCCAACTCGGCGTTCTTCTCGGCAAGTTCGTCCAGTGCGGACCGGGTGTCGTCGAGGGCGCGGGCGGTGTCGATGGCGATCGCGGCGTGTGCGGCGAGCGAGCACAGCAGGGCGACCTCGTCGGGGCTGAATACGCGGGGCGCGCGGTCGGCCGCGAAGAGGACGCCGATGACCTTTCCCGCGCCGCCGCGGCTGGAGCCGAGGAGCAGGGGCACGCCCAGAATGGCGACGAGTCCCTCGTCGAGGACCCCGGCGTTGATGTTGCGGGTGTGGTGGAAGCGGTCGTCGGTGCGGTAGTCGGGGGTCGCGTACGGGCTCGCGGTCTGCGCCACCAGACCGCCGAGCCCGTGGCCGAGCTCCAGCCGCAGTCGCTGGAAGAGCACCGACACCGACCCGTCGGTGACCCGCATGTAGGTGTCGCCCGCCTCCTCGTCGGGGAGCGTGAGATACGCCGTGTCCGTGCCGAGCAGCATCCTGGCCCGGCGGACGATCGCCTTCAGTACCTCGTCCAGGTCGCGGGAGGCGGCCAGGTCGCCCGCGGTGTCGAAGAGCGCGGTGAGCTGGAGCTCGCGACGCCGGTGCTGGCGCAGGACGCCTCTGATCCGCAGGGCGGTGGCGGTGGCCGCCTCCACCTCGGCGAGTTCGCCCGCGGACACACCGGCCGCCCGCGCCTTCGAGGAGACGGCTCCCAGCGCCTCGGCGGGGGCGTCCTCGGCCAGCAGGTCGAGGAGGAGGCGCAGGTGGGGCGCGGCGGAGGGGGTGGGTGCAGACATGGGCGGCCATCGTTCGTCGGGAGGGGCGGGGAGCCGGGAGGGTCAGTTGGCGGTCCAGCCGCCGTCCATGGACAGGGAGGTGCCGGTGATGTGGGAGGTACCCGGTCCGCACAGCCAGAGCACCGCCCCGGCGACGTCCTCGGGTTCGATGAGGCGCTTGATGGCGCTGCGTTCCAGCATCACCTTGCCCACCACCTCCTCCTCCGTGATGCCATGGGTACGGGCCTGTGCCGCGATCTGGTTCTCGACCAGGGGCGTGCGTACGTAGCCGGGGTTGACGCAGTTGCTGGTCACTCCGTGCGGTGCTGCTTCCAGGGCGACCACCTTGCTGAGTCCCTCCAGTGCGTGCTTGGCCGATACGTATGCCGATTTGTAGGGGCTGGCGCGCAGCCCGTGGACGGACGAGATGTTGACGACGCGCCCCCAGCCGCGTTCGTACATGCCGGGCAGGGTGCGGCGCAAGATGCGGAACGGTGCTTCCACCATGACACGGTGGATCAGGGCGAAGCGGTCCGGTGGGAATTCGTGCACGGGGGCCACATGCTGCAGCCCGGCATTATTGACCACCAGGTCCGCGTCGTCCGGCAGGGAGTCCACCGCCTCGGGCACGGACAGATCGACGACCCAGGCCGTTCCGCCGATCCGCTCCGCCAGTCCTTCCGCCGCGTCGGCTGCCTTGTCCACGACGTACACATGGGCGCCCGCGGCGGCGAGAGCCTGCGCGCAGGCCTGTCCGATGCCGCTTGCCGCACCGGTCACCAGGGCGGTACGGCCGGCAAGGGACCGGTCTGCGGGCGGGGGGACGGTGAGCGGGGCGGGCCCGGGTTCCGGGCGCTGGGGAGTCTCCATGGTCGTCACCGTAAGGAGGCGGAAGCCCACGTCACACAGGGTTGGTGCACATACCGTCACCTTTCGGCATGGTGGCGGCGTACATGGTGCGGGGCGGGGGTGGAGGCCGCAGCGCCTGTCGTCGGGCCCGGGCCCGGGCCGGGCACTCAGTGGGCCGCGTCCAGCGTCGCCCGCTGCTCCGCCATCAGCTCCAGGTCCACCGCGGCCAGGCTCTCGTCCAGCTGTGCCACCGAGGAGGCGCCGACCAGCGGGACGACCGGGACCTCGCCGCCGATGAGCCGGGCCGGGACCACCTGGTTGACGGTCGCCCCGGTCTGCTCGGCCACCGCCCGCAGCGCCGCCTGCCGGGCGGGCGTGCCTCGGGTGCGGGCGTTGCTGACCGGGGAGTCTGCATCTTCGAGCACGCTCGATGTCAATCTCCGCTCCCCGTCGGCGCTCGCGGCGCAAGAGCGGCGCCGCACACAGCGGTGCCCGAGGGATGTCAGCCCGCCCCATGGGCCGGAGCGGTCCGGAGCCCTAGGTTCCGGCACCAGTCCGCGGGCCCGCGGGCCCGCGCGTTCCGAACAGGGAGGCCCCCGTGCGCCCATCCATCCTGCGACGCCTGCTCCGAAGCATCGCGTCCACCGCTGTCCTCGGTGTCGTCGCGGCGACACTGAGCACCGTGGCCGCAACCCCGCCGGCCGCTGCCGCCGGCGGCCTCCAGCAGGTCACCGGCTTCGGCTCGAACCCCGGCAATCTTCAGATGTACGAGTACGCCCCCGCCGGTCTGCCCGCGGGCGCACCCCTGGTGATCGCCCTGCACGGCTGTACGCAGACGGCCAACGACTACTACACCAACTCGGGCTGGCCGAAATACGCCGACCTGTGGAAGTTCGCCGTGGTCTTCCCGCAGACCACGTCCGCCAACAACGCGCTGTCCTGCTTCGGCTGGTTCGATCCGGCGGAAGACACCCGGGGCAGGGGCGAGGCCGCCTCCATCGTGCAGATGGTGGAGCACGCGAAGCAGCAGTACGGCTCCGACGGGCGCCGGGTGTACGTCACCGGACTCTCGGCGGGCGGCGGAATGACCGCCGACCTGCTGGCCGCCTACCCGGACGTGTTCGCGGGCGGGTCCGTGGCCTCCGGTCTGCCCGCGCAGTGCGCCACCAGCCAGGCGGCCGCTTCCGGCTGCCAGACGGGCCCGCAGAAGCTGACGCCCGCCCAGTGGGGCGACAAGGTCCGCGGCTCCTACCCCGGCTACACGGGCCCGTGGCCGCGGGTCGCCATCTGGCAGGGCACGTCCGACTACACGGTGTACCCCGCCAACGCCACCGCGCTGCGTGACCAGTGGACCGATGTCTGGGGCATCGGCCAGACCCCGTCCAGCACGGACACGCTCCCCGGCAACACCACCCGGAGCGTCTACAACGACACCTCCGGTAAGCCCGCGGTGGAGACGTACTCCATCTCCGGCATGGGCCACGGCCTGGCGGTCTCCCCCGGCTCGGGAACCGATCGGTGCGGGACGACTGCCGCGTACTTCCTGAGCTCGATCTGCTCGACGTACCACACGGGCGTCTTCTGGGGGCTGGACCAGGGCGCACCGGGCGGTGGCGGCGGGGACCCGCTGCCCGCACCCTCCGGTCTGACGGTCACCGGTGTCACCGGGACCAGTGCCTCGCTGTCCTGGAACGCCGTGGCGGGAGCCTCCTCGTACGCCGTCTACCGCGACGGTGGCAAGGTCGCCCAGCCCGCGTCGACGGCGTTCACCGACACGGGGCTGTCCGGCGGGACCGCGTACCGCTACACGGTGGCCGCGGTCGACGCCTCGGGCGCGGTCGGCGGGGTCTCGTCCCAGGTGACGGCGACCACAACCGGAGGAGCGACCGACACCTGCTACACGGCGACCAATTACGCGCAGGTGGTGGCGGGCAGGGCGCACACGACCGGCGGCTATGTGTACGCCAACGGCTCGGAGCAGAACATGGGGCTGTACAACGTGTTCGTCACGCACACCCTGCGGGAGTCGCCGGCGGGCTGGT
Organism: Streptomyces atratus; assembly: GCF_040655115.1. Taxonomy (GTDB): domain Bacteria; phylum Actinomycetota; class Actinomycetes; order Streptomycetales; family Streptomycetaceae; genus Streptomyces; species Streptomyces atratus_D. Next base: position 42,157 of record NZ_JBFAJH010000008.1, read on the forward strand.
TCGTCATCGCCGACACCGGTTGCACCGCCTGAGGGGGGAGCTCCGCCGTGCAGCCCGGATGTCCGTGCCGGGCTGCACCTCGCGCTTGCCGGTCAGTTGGTGATGGCGAACCAACTGGTTGAGTTGCTGGATCCGTTGACATACCGCTCGAAGTATCCGTTCGACGACCCGGTGCAGTTGCCGCTGCCGTACGTGGGACAGTCCCAGCCCTCTGAGGCATCAATGCCTACGTCTATGGTTCTCGCCATGGCAGTTCCCGAGATCGTCCCGATCGCCCACGAGCCTGAGTACCGCACCGAGACGATCGGGCGGTATGAAGGAGGTCAGTTCCTCGCTTCGGTCACCTACGCCTTCCCGAATGGGGTCAGCCTTGGCGATGGATGGGAGGAACATAAGCGTCTCTATGCCGTGCTCCACCGGTTCGACTCCGAGGGGCGGCACATCGACTCAGACATCTGGTGCGCCGGAACATGGGCCGAGCAACAACGACATCCATACGGCAACGACTCCGTTCCGGCCCGCGCGGAGAGTCGACTGGCTGAGATGCTGGATGGACTTCCCCAGCTCGAGTACGGGGATATTGCGATCCGTCCCTTCCAGCTGGCCGCTGACGGCGTGATCTTCGGCTTGATCCCTGAACGCCACGAAGAGGGCGAAGGAGAAGACGACTGGGCCGAGCTCTACCCCGATCGCTTTGGCTTTTCCGCCCCCTGGGACGGTCAATACGACACTTGAGGGCCCAGGCTGCCCGGCCTGCGGCGGCGAGTTCACCGCCAACCCCCGTCTGAGGCAGGTCTACTGCTCGCCCGCCTGCCGTCCGTGATGCGGAGAAACAGCGGGATTGCAAGCGCGACGAACAACGCGCCCGCCGGCTTGGCGAAACGCCACTTCCACCCGCGCTGCCGGAACTTCCGCCGTCGCCCAGATCCACATCCGGCGGCGGACCACGTCCAACCGTCCCGGAACCCGATCCGCTGGCCCGCCATGCCCACCGGCCCCGACGTCATCCCCCTGCGGAGGACCCCCTGAACGAGTCGGAGAGCCTTAATCTCGTCGCTGCGGTGAAACACCAGGCTACGACGGTGCTGCTGGGCGCTGGGGGAGACCCGACCGTTTCCCTGCCTCCGTAGTGGCCAGCCGACATTACCGGTAGGCCGGAGCCCATGTCTCACCGGACCCGATCAGTCGACATCCGGTTCGTCGGACTCATCGAGAAGACGGGCCGCGAGGTCGTCGGTCCACATTACGGCCCAGGCGCGCAGCGCTGTCATGGTGGCCTCGTCGAGGCCGTAGGCGGCGAGCGCCTCATCGTCGGTCCACTCGGCGCCCGCGAGGTTGGCCTGCAGATCCTCGCGCTCAAAGCGGCCGCGTGCATGGCGGCGGCCGAACTCCTCGAGCTCGCGATTGGTCCAGCGGCAGGCTGCTGCGAATACGTCGATCAGGTCACGGGGCGCTCCGCGGTCGGCGAGGGCGCGGACCTTCGTCCCGATCACGTCCTCCTCTGCGAGGACGGGCCCATACGTGCTCTGCGCGATTGGACGCCAGAAGATCTCCGAGACGAATCCGGATCGCTACGACGACGAGCGCGGTCGGGCGTTGATGACGGCCGAGGCGAACCGACGGAGATTCTGTCCCAGTCGACACGCGGCCTGAACGACCTGTACGTGGCACTGACCCGGGCGACACAGCGCCTCGGGATCATCCACGGGGCCCGGCCCCCGCCGTGCTGGAGGGGACGGCCACGGAACTCACCTGAGGGCGGACGACCCGACCCGTCACGAGACATGAGCCCGGCCCGTCAAGGGGATCGTGAGCCGGAGCTGTCAGGGGATCGTGAGCCGGACCCGTTCCGTCACGACCGCCAGGTCCTCCTCGATCGCGGCAGCCGCCGCCGTGAGCGCGGGCAGCACCGCGCGCCGCACATCGTCCAGGGTGCCCCGGCTGGCGTGGGTGGAAACGTTCACGGCGGCGACCACCCGGCCGGCACGGTCGTGCACCGGCACCGCGATCGAGCGCAGGCCCTCCTCCAGCTCCTGGTCCACCAGGGCGTGACCGTCCCGTCGCGCCTGCGCCACGGCCTCGGCGAGATCGGCGGCATCGACCCGGGTGAACGGCGTCAGCGGCCGCACCGAGGCGCGGGCCAGCCGCTCGGCCGCCTCCTGCTCGGCCAGACCGGCCAGCAGCACCCGGCCCATGGAGGTGGCGTACGCCGGGAAGCGGGTGCCGACCGTGATGTTGACGCTCATGATGCGCACGGTGTGCACCCGGGCAACGTACATGATGTCGTCGTCGGCCAGCACCGCGACGGACGCCGAGTCGTGCACCTGCTCCACCAGCCGGGCCAGATGGGGCTGCGCGATCTCCGCGAAGGTCAGCCGGGAGAGCCGGGCGTAGCCAAGTTCCAGCACCGTGGGCAGCAGTATGAAGCGGCGCCCCTCACCGGCCGCGGCCGCGTACCCGAGCTGCTGGAGGGAGAGCAGCGCCCGGCGGGCGGTGGCGCGGGCCAGGCCGGTGGCCTCCGCGGCGCCGGACAGAGTGAGCCCACCGGGTGCCGATCCCAGGGCGGTGAGCACAGCCAGCCCCCGGGTCAGCGACTGCAGGAATTCCGGACCCAGCTCCGCCTTGGCGGCGCGTGAGGTGTCCGGGCCGCCGGGTGCGAGCGGCGTGGCCGCCGGTGCGGGGGAAGCCAGGGCCGCCTCCATCCGCGCCCCGTACTCCCGCAGCCGGGGCAGGGCGTGCTCGGCCAGCGACCGAGCGCTGTGCCTGCTGGTGTGACTGACCACGCTGAGCGCGCACACGGTGCTGCCGTCGGGCGCGTGGACGGGGACTGCGACGGCGACCAGACCGGGCTCGATCAGCTGGTCGTCGACGGCCCAGCGGGCGTCCCGTGTGTCGGCCACCCGTTGCCGGAAGGCCGACTCCACTTCGTCGGGGGCCGGTGGCGCCGGACGGGGAGGAACCGCGGGGAAGCCGGCGTCGCGGGGGTCGTCGCGCAGCCGGGTGCGCCAGGCCGCTTGCTGCTCGGGGCTCCAGTCGGCGGCGAAGAGGGCACCTGGGGCGCAGCGCTCGGCGGGTAGCAGGTCGCCGATCTGGAAGGCCAGCGCCATCGTGCGGCGCCGGGTGGACTGGCTGATGAACCGCACTCCGGCGCCGTCCGGCACCGCGAGGGAGACCGACTCGTCCAGCTCGTCGGCCAACGCGACTGCGAGCGGTTCCAGGGCGTCGGGGAGTCCGGAGCAGGCGAGGTAGGCATTGCCCAGCTCCATCAGGCGCGGCGCGAGCAGCACGTCGCGGTCGTCCTCGATGCGCAGATATCCCAGGTGGGTGAGGGTGGTGACGATGCGGTCGACGGTGGAGCGGGCCAGGCCGGTGGCGCGGACCAGATCGCCGGGGCGCATCCGCGGCCCGGGGTGGGCTGCCAGGGCGCGCAGCACGGCCAGACCGCGCTCCAGCGGTCCGACCGGGTCGCCGCCGGGTGCTGCGGCGTCCGCCTTGGATGCGGTCGCGGCATGCGGCATGCGGTCCTCCTCGTCGAGCCTCCAGGGTGTGCGGAAACCGTACCCGGCGGACCCTGCGACCGCGCAGGGCGGCCAGCACCTGCGCTCCCGTTTCACCTGAGCCGACGGGGTGACCGGCACCCGGTCCCGGGCCAGGCCCGCGGTGGGTGGCCCTCTTCCGGCCCCGCACCGCCGCCGCGTCCGCGGGAGTTCAACCGATGCGCAGGCCCGCGTAGTTCTCCGCGAGCTCCGCGGCCGCGTGCCGGGACGACGAGACGCGGTCCAGCTGGGAGACCTGGAGCCGCGTCTCGAATGCGCTCTGACCCGGGTCGGTGTGCAGGGCTGTCGTCATGAAGTACGAGAAGTGCTCCGCGCGCCACACCCGGCGCAGACAGGTGTCCGAATACTCATCGAGCAGTTCGGCGGAGCCGCTGTCCTTCAGATGGGCGAAGGCCCGGGCGAGCACGACGACGTCGGAGACAGCGAGGTTGAGCCCCTTGGCACCGGTGGGCGGCACGATGTGCGCGGCGTCGCCGGCCAGGAAGACCCGGCCCCAGCGCATGGGCTCGGTGACGAAGCTGCGCATCGGCAGCACGGCCTTGGAGGTGATCGGGCCGCGTGCGAGCCGCCAGTCGCCGTCGATTGCGAAACGGGCGTCGAGCTCGTCCCATATCCGGTCGTCCGGCCAGTCGGCCGGGTCGGTGCCGTTCGGGACCTGCAGATACAGCCGGCTGACCGTGGGGGAGCGCATGCTGTGCAGGGCGAAGCCGCGCGGCGAGTGGGCGTAGATCAGCTCCTCGCAGGACGGCGGGACATCGGCCAGGATGCCGAACCACGAGTAGGGGTAGACCCGCTCGAAGGTGCTCATGACACCGTCCGGGACCGCCCTACGGGTCACGCCGTGGAACCCGTCGCAGCCCACGACGTAGTCGCAGCTGAGAGTCCTGTCCTGGCCCTGGTGGGTGTAGTGGATGACGGGCCGGTCCGTGTCGGCTCCGGCGACCGCGTTCACCTGGGCCTGGAACAACAGTGGTGCGCCGTAGGCCACCTGAAGGGCGATCAGGTCCTTGACGACCTCGGTCTGGGCGTACACCCATACCTTGCGGCCGCCGGTGAGCGACGGGAAGTCGATGCGTTGTGACCGGCGGTCCCAGCGCAGCTCGATGCCGTCGTGGACCAGACCCTCGCGGTCCAGCCGCTCGCCCGCCCCCGACTCCCGCAGCACGTTGACCGTGCTCTGTTCTAGGATGCCGGCGCGCTGGCGCTGCTCGACGTAGGTGCGGTCACGGCTCTCCAGAACGACGCAGTCGACGCCGGAGTTGTGCAGGAGCCGGGCGAGCAGCAGGCCCGCGGGGCCGCCGCCGATGATGCCGACGGTGGTGTGATCCATGGCGGTCAGTTCTCCTCTTTGAGAATGCGGTTCGCGATGGCGAAAGCGGCGTTCGCTGTGGGCACGCCGCAGTAGACGGCCGACTGGAGCAGGACTTCCTCGATCTCCGCGGGGGTGAGACCGTTGCGCCGCGCGGCCCGCACATGCATGGCCAGCTCCTCGTGGTGGCCGTGGGCCACCAGCGCGGTGAGGGTGATGCAGCTGCGGGTTCGGCGGCTCAGTCCGGGCCGGGTCCAGATCTCGCCCCATGCGTAGCGGGTGATGAAGTCCTGGAAACCGGCGGTGAAGTCGGTGGTGCGGGTGATCGCCTGGTCGACGTGCTCGTCGCCGAGCACGGCGCGGCGCACGGCCATACCGGCACCGTACCGGGAGGCGTCGTCGGTGGGCGGGGTGGCCTCGGCCGTGAAGTGCCCCAACAGGGCGGCCAGGACGGGCACCGGACGCTCGACGTTGGCGAGGTGCGCGGCGTGCGCCACCTCGGTCAGGGCCGCGCCGGGGATGCCGTCGGCCAGCTCGCGGGCGTGCGCGACGGGCGTCGCGAGGTCCTCACGGCCCGCAACGACCAGGGTCGGCGCGGTGATACGAGGCAGCTCGGCGCGCAGGTCGAAGCCGGCGAGTGCGTCGCAGAGCCCGGCATAGTCCCGGGGGTCCGCCGCGGACAAGTCGTCGACCACTGCCCTGGCGGCCGGGGAGGCCGCGAAGGACGAGGTGAACCAGCGGGCGGGAGCGGTCTCCACGACCGGGCCGGTGCCCTCGGCGCGCACCAGCGCCGCACGGTCGGACCAGCCCTCCGGCTGACCGAAGCGGGCCGAGGAGCAGAGGATTGCGAGCGAGGTGACCCGCTCGGGGTGGTGCACGGCGAGCCAGGTGCCGACGGCACCGCCGAGCGAGATGCCGGCGTAGCCGAACTCCTCGATGCCGAGCGCGTCGGCGAGGCCGAGGACCAGCTGCCCGAGGTCGGCGACGGTGCCGCCGTCGGGCAGCAGGCCGGCCGGGGAGCCGCCGTGGCCGGGCAGGTCCCAGCGCACCACTCGGTGGGTCCGGGCCAGTGACGGGGTCTGCGGGTCCCACACGGCAAGCGAGGTGCCGAGCGAGGGGCCCAGGATCAGCGGCGGGGCGGAGTCCCGGCCGTCCACGCGGTGGTGCAGCAGACGCTGCGCGGGGGCAGAAGTGCTCATGCGGTCTCCTCGTGCTGGGTGTGCGGGGCCATCCGGTGGGTGGTGGGTCGCGGACGGCTCGCGGCCACCGGACGGTGCGGCGGGTCGGGGGCTGCCCGGCGCCGTCGATGTCCGACGCCGCGTCAGGTCGGGTCCTGGGCAGTGGCGGTGCGGTGTCAGGTCGGGTTCCGGGCGGCGCCGGTGCGGCGCAGGGCGCGGTCCACGAGGGCGCCCGCAGAGCCCGCGTACTGCGTCGGGTCGGTCAGTTCGCGTAGCCGGTCCTGCGGAAGGACACCGGCGATGCCGGGCTCCTCCCGGAGGGCCTCGTCGAGTTCCATGCCCTGCTCGACGGCGCGACGGGAGGCCCGGGAGAGCGCGTGCCTGGCGTCGCCGCGGCCGATCAGAGCTGCCAGCACTGCGGCGAGCCGCTCGCTGACGATCAGGCCGTCGGTGGCGCCGAGGTTGTCCCGCATCCGGTGCGGATGGACGCGCAGACCTTCGGCCAGTTCGGCGGCGTCGCGGGCGGCTCCGCCGACGAGACGCAGGGCCTGGCGCAGGGGCTGCCACTCGGCGTGCCAGGCGCCGGCCGGGCGCTCGTCCTCGGCGGCGAGCCCGGCGTAGAGCACGGACACGAGGGCGGGGACCTGTCGGGCTGCGGCAGCGATCAGCGTGGCGCGGACCGGGTTGGTCTTGTGCGGCATGGCGGAGGAGCCGCCGCCGCTGCCCTCGCCGAGTTCACCGATCTCCGTACGGGACAGCAGCAGGACGTCGGCGGCGAGCTTGCCGAGTGCCCCGGCGGTGAAGGCGAGGGCGCCGGCCAGGTCGGCGACGGGGGTGCGCAGGGTGTGCCAGGGCAGCGTGGGCTCGGCCAGTCCGGTCTCGGCGGCGTAGCCGGCGAGCAGCCGCAGGCCCAGGTCCGGGCTGGGATCCCGGCCGGCGGTTGTGCGGCCGGCCTCGGCGAACGCGTGGAAGGCCGCCAGGGTGCCGGCCGCTCCGCCGAGTTGGGCGGGCAGCGCTGCCCGGACAGCCGCGAGGCGTTCGTGGGCGTCGAGCATGAGCGAGCGCCAGCCGGCGGCCTTGAGGCCGAAGGTGGTGGGCACGGCGTGCTGGGTGAGCGTGCGTCCGGCGATCGGTGTGTCGCGGTGCTCGGCGGCGAGCCGCGCCAGGGCGTCCGCCGCGCGTCCGAGGTCGGCGAGGACGGGTTCCAGGGCGCGGGCGGCGACCAGCATGGCGGCCGTGTCCAGGATGTCCTGGCTGGTGGCGCCGCGGTGGACGTGGGCGGCGGCCTGCCGGTCGCGCTCGGCAACGGCCGCGGTCAGGTCGGCGACGAGCGGGATGACGGGGTTGCCGCCGGCGCGGGCGCGCAGCGCGAGATCCCGGACGTCGTAGCGGCCGGTCTCGGCGGCCGCCGCTGTGACTGCCTGCGCCGCCGCGGCGGGGGCGAGGCCCAGTGCGGCCTGGGCGCGGGTCAGCGCGGCTTCGGAATCAAGCATCGCGCGGACGTAGGCGGCATCGCCGGTGGCGGCCTCGACCGGTGCCCCGGCCTGCCCCGGGGAGAGCAGGCCGAGATCCTCGGAGGAGTCAGTCGAAGGCAAGGAAGACCGTCTCCTCGTGCTCACCGTCACCCTGGAGCCGGATGTCGAAGCGGTGCAGTCGCTCCCCGTGCGCGACGGCGAGGAGCGTGGCGCGGCGCTCGGGCTCCAGGCCCGCGAGCAGCAGGTCGGCCGCGGTGTCGGTCAGGCCGGGCAGGTAGATCCGGGTGTGCAGATGGTGCAGCAGACCACGGGCGAAGACGATCACCGAGAGGTAGGGGACGCCGCCGGGCGGCAGCGTCCGCAGCTCGTAGTGGCCGTCCGCGTCGGTCCCGACCCGGCCGAAGCCGGTGAAGCCGACGTCGCCCCGGCCGATGACCGCTCCGGTGACGGGGTCGCGGCGCAGCGACCCGGGCGCGCCGCGGCGCGAGCCGTCGGGTGCGGGTTGCCAGATCTCGATGAGGGCGTCGGGGACGGGAGCCCCGGCGCCGTCGTAGACGTAGCCGTGGACAGTGAGGGCGTCAGGGTGTCCAGCGGGGGCGATCTCGCCGCCCTTGGCGAAGGGCAGCGCGTAGCCGTAGAACGGACCCACGGTCTGCGACGGGGTGGTGGACATCAGCGGCCCTCCTCGATCCAGGTGGCGGCCGGACCGTCGAGGACGATGTCCCAGCGATAGCCGAGCGACCATTCGGGGGTGGACAGGTCGTGGTCGTACGTCGCGACGAGCCGCTCGCGTGCGGAGTCGTCGGTGACGGACTGGAGGATGGGGTCGTAGGCGAAGAGCGGGTCCCCCGGAAAGTACATCTGGGTGATCAGCCGCTGGGTAAAGGCGTTGCCGAAGAGCGAGAAGTGGATGTGGGCAGGGCGCCAGGCGTTGACGTGGTTGCGCCAGGGGTAGGCGCCCGGCTTGACGGTGACGAACTCGTACGCGCCCTGGTCGTCGGTCAGGCAGCGGCCCACACCGGTGAAGTTGGGGTCGAGCGGGGCGGGGTGGTCGTCACGCTGATGCGCGTAGCGGCCCGAGGCGTTGGCCTGCCAGACTTCGACGAGCTGGCCGCGCACCGGGCGGCCGTCGCGGTCCAGGACCCGGCCGGTGACCTTGATCCGCTCGCCGAGCGGCTCGCCCTGGTGCTGGCGGGTGAGGTCGTGGTCGAGTGCGGTGACGTCGGTGACGCCGAAGACCGGGCCGGAGAGTTCCACGGCCTCGGGGTCGTGCAGGGTGACCAGCGGCTTGCCGGGGTGGCGCAGGACGCTGCTGCGGTACGGGGCGTAACCGCGGTCGGGGTGGCTGCGTTCGGGCGCGCCGGCGGCCACGGCCTTGGCGTAGGACTCGCGCCGCTCGGCTATCTCCTCGGAGATCCGACCTTGGGTCAGAGGGGTGGTCATACGGGATTTCCTACCTTTCCAGGACCAGGGCGAGGCCCTGTCCGACGCCGATGCACAGGGCGGCGAGGCCGGTTCCGGAGCCCGCGGCGGCGAGCTGGTGGGCGACGGCTCCGGCGATACGGGCACCGGAGGCGCCGAGCGGGTGGCCGATGGCGATGGCTCCGCCGCGCGGGTTGACGACCGCGGGGTCGAGGCCGGGCCATTCGGTCAGGCAGCCCAGGGACTGGGCGGCGAAGGCCTCGTTGAGTTCGAACGTGGTCAGGTCGCCGAAGCCGCGGCCGGCCCTGGTCAGGGCCTTCCTGACGGCCTCGACGGGGCCGAGGCCGAAGTACTGCGGCTCGACGGCGGTGACGGCCGAGGCACGGACGCGGGCCAGCGGCTCACGCCCGGTGGCCTTCAGGCCCTCCTCGTCCACGAGCAGCAGAGCGGCGGCGCCGTCGTTGAGCGGCGAGGCGTTGCCGGCGGTGACCGTACCGTCCGGGCGGAAGACGGGCTTCAGCCCGGCCAGCGACTGCGGCGACGTGTTGTCCCGAATGGTCTCGTCGCGGGTGAGGCCGACACCTTCGACGGGCACGACCTCGCCGTCGTACAGGCCGTTCTTCCAGGCGCGGGCGGCCTTCTCGTGGCTCGCCACGGCGAAGGCGTCCTGCTGATCGCGGGTGATGCCGTACCGGTCGGCGATCAGTTCGGCGCCCTCGCCGAGCGGGACGGTCCACTGCGGCTCCAGGCCCTTGTTGACCATGCGCCAGCCGATCGTGGTGGAGAACAGCTCCTGGTTGCCGGCCGGGAAGGCACGCGAGGGCTTGGGCAGCACCCAGGGGGCGCGGCTCATCGACTCCACGCCGCCCGCGACGGCGACGGAGGCGTCGCCGACCGCGATGGCGCGGGCGGCCTGGACGACGGCTTCGAGACCGGAGGCGCACAGCCGGTTGACGGTGCTGCCGGGGACGGTGACGGGCAGTCCGGCGAGCAGCACGGCCATCCGGGCGACGTTGCGGTTTTCCTCACCGGCACCGTTGGCATTGCCGAAGAAGACGTCGTCGATCCGGGCCGGGTCGAGGTCCGGCGTACGGCTCAGCAGGGACCGCAGCACACCGGCGGCGAGGTCGTCGGGGCGCACCCCGGACAGGGCGCCCCCGTACTTGCCGACCGGGGTGCGGACGGCGTCGACGATGTAGACGTCGCACAGCTGACGGGTCATCGCGCGCTCCCTTCGGTGGCTGCACTGATCCGGACCGGGGCGGCGGTCAGTCGCTGGATCTCCTCGGCGGTGACGCCCGGGGCGCTCTCCACCAGGACGAGGCCGTCGTCGGTGACGTCCAGGACGCCGAGGTCGGTGATGATGCGATCGACGCAGGTCCGGCCGGTGAGCGGCAGCGTGCACTCCTCGACGATCTTCGGGCTGCCGTCCTTGGCGGTGTGGGTCATCGTCACGATGACCCACCGGGCCCCGTGCACCAGGTCCATGGCCCCTCCGATGCCGGTGACCAGCTTGCCGGGAACGGCCCAGTTGGCGAGGTCGCCACGGGCGGAGACCTGCATGGCGCCCAGCACGGCGGTGTCGATGTGGCCGCCGCGGATCATCCCGAAGGAGAGCGCCGAGTCGAAGAAGGAGGCGCCGGGCAGGACGGTGACGGTCTCCTTGCCGGCGTTGATCAGGTCCGGGTCGACCTCGTCCTCGTGGGGGAACGGGCCGGTGCCGAGGATGCCGTTCTCCGACTCCAGGACGACCTGGACACCGGCGGGTAGATGGTTGGGGATCAGTGTGGGCAGCCCGATGCCGAGGTTCACGTACTCGCCGTCGCCCAGCTCGCGGGCCGCGCGGGCGGCCATCTCGTCTCGTGTCCAGGCCATCAGGCCGACACCTCCCGGGTCGTGCGCTTCTCGATCTTCTTGTCCACGGCCTGTTCGGCAGTGAGCGCCACCACCCGCTGGACGAAGATGCCCGGCAGATGGACCTGGTCCGGGTCGATCTCGCCCGGCTCGACCAGCTCCTCGACCTCGGCGATTGTGATCCGGCCTGCCATGGCTGCCAGCGGGTTGAAGTTGCGGGACGACTTGTTGAAGACGAGGTTGCCGTGCCGGTCGCCCCTGGCGGCCCGGACCAGTGCGAAGTCCGTGGTGATACCCCGCTCCAGCACGTACTCGGCACCGTCGAACGCGCGGGTCTCCTTGCTCGGCGATGCCACCGAGACCCCGCCCGTGCCGTCATAGCGCCAGGGCAGTCCGCCGTCGGCGACCTGTGTGCCGACGCCGGCCGGCGTGAAGAAGGCGGGGATGCCGCAACCGCCGGCGCGCAGCCGCTCGGCCAGGGTGCCCTGGGGGATGAGCTCGACCTCCAGCTCACCGGCGAGGTACTGCCGGGCGAACTCCTTGTTCGCGCCGATGTAGCTGCCCGTGACCCGGGCGATCCGGCCCGCCGAGAGCAGGACCGCAAGGCCGGAGTCCATCGCGCCGCAGTTGTTGGAGACCACGCCCATTCCGCCGACTCCGGTGTCGTACACCGCCTGGATCAGCGTGTTCGGTACGCCGCTGAGGCCGAAGCCACCGACCGCGAACGACGCTCCGTCATGGACATCTGCCACGGCCTCTGCGGCCGAGGCGACCACCTTGTCCATCCGCCCGCCTCTTACTCGTGTTCGTCAGATGAACTTAAGTTCATATTGCTGCCTCATTCTGATCCCCCGGCACCCGGTTCGTCAACGGCTCCGGACGTCGTGGTTTCCAGGCGTACCCGCCGCATCAAACGGACGCGCCCGCGGAACGCCCGGCGTCGGCCGGGGTTCCGCGGGCGCGTCCGATCGCGTCACTCGCGAGGTGGGGCGGGGCTGGGCGTCAGTCGATCGCACCCGACAGTGTCGAGGTCTGCTGCACAGCGGGCCCGCGCCGGGTGCGACGTGCCATCGGCACCAGGCAGATCGCGACCGCGCCCAGCACGGCGGCGACGGCGAAGGTGGTGAATCCGAGGCCGGCGTTGCCGCCCTCGATGACGGCGCCGCCGAGCCAGGGGCCGACGACCGCGCCGGTGCGGCCGATGCCGGTGACCCAGCCCAGGCCGGTGGCCCGCTGGGCGGGCGCGTACACGGTGGAGGTGGCCGAATACACCATGGCCTGGGCGCTGAAGAGCCAGATGCCGGTCATGAAGACGACCATGTAGGCGACGCCGAGCGGCATGTGGGCTCGGAGCAGGAAGGTGCCGCAGGCGGTCAGGACGAACCAGATCGCGGAGACGCGCACGGCGCCGAAGCGGTCGGCAGCGCGGCCGGCCAGGAGCATACCGACGATGCCGCCCGCGTTGATGATCATCAGGAAGGTGACGGAGGAGGAGAGGGAGTAGCCAGAGGCCCGCATCAGCTGGGGCAGCCAGGTGGAGACGCCGTAAACGAGCAGCAGACCTGCGAAGGAGGCGACCCACAGCAGCGGGGTGGCGATCCGCGAACCGGGCGCGAACAGCGACGCGACTGCGGCGAATCGCCCTCTGGCCCCGGCCTCGGGTGCCTCGGCCGCGGTCGGCGAGGGCAGGCCGTAACGCGCGGCGACAGCCTCGGCGTCGGAGGCGCGACCCCTGGCGAGCAGCACCCCAGGCGACTCGGGCAGCCACTTCAGCACCAGCGGCACCGCGATCAGGGCGGGCAGCACACCGGCCCAGAAGACGGCGCGCCAGCCGAAGTCCGGCGCCAGGGCGAGGCCGAGGCCGGTGGCCACCATGCCTCCGGCGTGGTATGAGGTCATCAGCAGGCCGATGGCGAGCGCGGCCCGGCGCGGCGGGGCGAACTCGGTGACGATTGCCAGGGCGATCGGCATCAGCCCGCCCAGGCCCAGGCCGGCCAGGAACCGCCCGGCGCCGAAGACGGTCGCGGACGGCGCGAGCGCGCACAGTGCGGAGCCGACGGAGAACAGCGAGACGCTCCAGACCACGACAGGCCGGCGTCCGAGCCAGTCGGTGAGCGTGCCTGCGGCCAGGGCGCCGATCAGCATGCCGAAGGTGGTCCAGCTGCCGACGGAGCCGGCGGTCGAGGCGGTGAAGCCGAGGGAGGGGTCGTCGAGCAGGTGCGGCATCACGGCGCCGTAGATGTTGACGTCCATGCCGTCGAAGAACACGGCCAGCCAGCACAGGGCTATGACGGCGCCGACGGCGCGGAACGAGCGCTCGGGCGGGGCGGAGCGGGTGGTCACAGATACTCACTTCTCTCACACTCGTCGCGATACATGCGATGCGCGCGATACACGCCGAAAGGAGGCGGCGCGGTCTCCCTGCCGCAGAGGCCGGAGTGGGCCCACTGAAATCTCGCGTTCGCTGAATGAACAATGGTTCGCAAGGTGACTGAGTTTCGGAGAAATCAACGGGCTTGTCAATGGGCTCGGGCACCGAATGTGCTGCGTCGACGAGGGTGCGTGAGAAGCCTGGAGGGGGTCCGCTCCGGGGCCGGGGTGCGAACGCCACCGCGCTCGTACGCTGTCGTGCGGCGCGCAGCCCCGGAGGCACACCCGGGACGGTCCCGGTCTGCCGGAGCCCGGTGGTGAGTGCGTCGGGTCTGGGTACGGCCCGTCGTCCGGGCTCTGCTCGCCGCAGCCGGGACGGCCCCGGTACCGCCGCCCCTCGTAGGCCCGGGTCTTTGCCCAGCTCCACGGCAAAGTGCGTCGTCGGCGGCTCGACCACGCACATGAGACCGCGCGCGACCTGGTCCGCGCACACGACTTCGTCGCGCATGAAGACCTCAGGACCCGGCATCTGGCGGTGGTTTGTTAAGCCGGGGAGTAGAGGTCAGTGCGTTGTGGCAAACCGGATTTCGTTCGAGCCTCGATTCGTCAGCGGTGATTGCTGTTCGGTGAGGTGATCGGTTCGCCCCGTTTGTTCCCGAGGTTGTCGGGTGGGGTCTTCGCGTGTCGCTGCGGCTGCGCCGGTTTCCACGTTTCCGGGGTAGTGCGGGTGTCCTCCGTCCTGGTCTTCGTCGGGGCGGGGCCGGCCCTCGTCGGAATGCGGTCGTGCGGTTCGAGTCGGTTGTGGCAGGGCGGTGAGGCGGTTCCAGGCGAGGACGAAAGCCTTGGCCCAGGACGGGCGAGGCGGGCGGGCTGGTGGTAGATCCGCAGCCGCATGGTCTGCGGCTCGGCCTCGGCGAGGTCCGCCTCGTCGTGGAGGGTCAGGATCCGCAGCCATGCGTCCAGGTCCGCGGCAAGGTTCGCCGCGCTCATCCAACCGCGGTTGATTGTCCCGGGCGGCGGTCACCGGCCGCCGGCGGGGGTGCACACCCAGCACACACGGATCCGACCGACAGAGCAACGAACCCTCTGCGCCGTCTCATACGCCTGGCCCGCGGCTGGCTCAGGCCGTGACGACATGGACAGCGTGGCTGAGCCGGTGGGGGCTGAGTGAGGCACACGTGACGGGTGATCGTCCGGCGCACCCGTCGTCGTGGCTGACGGTCGGCGGCTGAGGCCCGACCACCTGCCATAGGCCGGGCCGAGGAGCCGAGGGCTTGCTACGGAAGCAAGGTGAAGGCAGGCACGTGGGTGGGTCGGACGATGCTGAAGTGGCGGCGATCCAGCGTCGCGACGTTGACCGCGCGGAACTTCTCCGCCACGGCCACGACGAAGGCATCCGCCGTCCCGAGGGGAAGATCTGCGTACCGCTCCACCAGGTCGGCGGCCCGCGCGGCTTCGGAGGAGGTGGTGACCGGGACCAGGTCGTACACACCGTCGGCCACATCACGAAGGAAATCGGCCTCGGCCTTCACTCCTGCCCGGCTGGAGAGCATGTAGCCGATCTCTGCCACGAGCGGGGACGGCAGCAGCAGCGGGCCCGGATGGTTCTCCAGCAGGCGCACACAAGCGGCGTGCTGATCATCCTTGCGGTTGGCCGCCGCGACCACGGGGCCGGCGTCGATCACGATCACGCGCTGCGCCGCTCCTGACCGTCCCACGCCTCACGCACGACGTCCTTGGCGCGCACCCCGAGGTCAGGGTCACCGTCGAAAGAAGCGGTCGTGCGGAAGCGCCGACGCGGGCGCTCGCCATGCTCCACCTCGGCCCACTCGCGCAGCAGCTCTATGGCGTCCATCAGCCGGTCCTCCGGCAGAGCATCCAGCAGGCGGTGCGCTTCGTCGCGAACGGTCATACCAGCCAGTGTACGGTCCGCGAAGCCGCCCAGCCCGGGTCTTTCAGGTGCTTCAGCAGCCTCAGGAGGCACGAAAGCCGGCTTAACACGATCTTGCTGGCGTGCAGCGGCTGGTCGGGAGCCGGCAAGGCGCCCGCGGACAGGCAGGCCCTGGCGCCCGGGATGGGGCCGAAGAAGCAGGCCGAGGTGTACGCGTCGGCGCCGGCCGCCGACCCGGGCTCGTCGGGGACCGCGCATGACTCATCGCACCTCACTGTTGACGCCCGAAGACAGATCGAGGCGTCATGTACGACAACACCCGGTCCGCGGCACCCTCGCCCCCGCACGGTGACGTACGTCGCTGCGGGAGACAGCCCTCCGCCCGGAGCGAGCGGGCTACGTCCCGGTAGAGTGTGCGAGTCGTCATCATGCCCGTTCAGGGGGAAGCCGGTGCGAATCCGGCACTGACCACGCAACCGTGAGCCGCTGACACAGCGGTGAGTCGGAATGCCCTGTCCGCGGTCGTGACCGGCTCGCGTCACCGGAACCCCGGTGACCGGCACCGTCGAGGAATACGGGGCCGGAGCCTGGTGCCTGAGTGTGCCTGTGCCCGGTTCCGCACCAGGAGAGGCTCAGCCCACCATGACCGTACGCCGCAGCGCAGCAGCGCTCGCCGCCACCGCCACCGTGCTCTGTGCGGCCGCTGCCCCGGCCGCGGTCGCGGCGCCGTCCCCCTCCCCCACCCCGTCCGCCGCGCTGCCCTCCGGGCTGTACGGCACCAAGGACCCGACGTACGACGGGGTCTGGCGACAGTCGCTGGCCTTCCTCGCCCAGCGCGTCGAGGGGGTCGTGCCCGCGACGAAGTCGGTGGACTGGCTGATCGCCCAGCAGTGCGCGAGCGGCGCCTACGCCTCGTACCGCGCCGATGTCTCGAAGCCGTGCGACGCCAAGACCATGCTGGACACCAATGCGACCGCCGCCGCGGTGCAGGCGCTGGCGGAAATCGGCGGGCACGGCGACATCGTCAACAACGGGGTCCGCTGGCTGAAGTCCATCCAGAACGAGGACGGCGGCTGGGGCTACAGCGCGGGCTCTCCCAGCGACGCCAACTCCACCTCGGTCGTGATCGGCGCGCTGGCCCGGCAGGGCCAGCGGATCGGCGACATGACGAATCCGGGCGGCAAGACCCCGTACGACGCGCTGCTCGCGCTCGCGATCCCGTGCGGCGGCCCGGACGGCGGCGCGTTCGCGTACCAGCCCGACAAGGCCGGGAAGCTCGCCGCGAACGCGGACGCCACCGCGGCCGCCGTGCTCGGCTCGATGGGCAAGGGGCTGGCCGCCGGGGACAACGCCGCGGTCGACGGCAAGCCGCCGGCCTGCCGGAAGGCCGACGTCGTCAAGCCGGAACAGGCCGCCCGGAACGGCGCCTTCTATCTCGCGGGCGCCCTCGCGAAGAACGGCAACCACCTGAACCTCCCGCCGATGCCGGGCGCCGACGACACCACCCCGCTGCCCGACTTCGGCAACACCGCGGACGCGGTCGTCGCCCTGGCCTCCGCGGGTCACAAGAACAAGGCGGCCGGTGCGGTCGGCTGGCTGCGGAAGAACTCCAGGAGCTGGGCCGCGGAGAGCGGCCCCGCCGCCTACGCCCAGCTGGTCCTGGCCGCGCACGCGACCGGCGCCGACGCCCGCGACTTCGGCGGTGTCGACCTGGTCCGGGAGCTGAACGCGAGCGGTCCCGCGCCCGCCGCCGTCATCACGCCCAGTGCGACCCCGGACGACTTCTCGGAACAGGACGGCACCAGCGACGACGCCGGTCTCGGGGTGTGGTGGCTGGTCGGTATCGGCCTCGCCGCAGGTGCGGGCATCGGTTTCCTGATCAGCAGCCGCCGGAAGCCCCAGCAGCCGTGAACCGGGCGGGACATCGTGCGGGGAATGCGTTCGGCGGACGGGTGGCCGTCGCGCTGCTGCTGGTGCTCGGCGCCGCTCTGACCGTGCTCGGCGCGGGCACCGCTCATGCGGCCGGCTACCGCTACTGGTCGTTCTGGGAGGGCAAGGGGTCCGGCTGGGCCTACGCCACCCAGGGCCCCTCGCTCGTCCGGCCCGACGACGGGGCGGTGCAGGGCTTCCGGTTCTCCGTGAGCGAGGACTCCCAGGACTCGGCGAAGCCGCGCCGTACCCCCGACTTCGCGACGGTCTGCGCGGACACTCCCGCCAAGGACGGCACCAAGCGGGTCGCGCTCGTCATCGACCCCGGCACGCCGGCGGACGCCCCGGCCGGGGAGACGCCGCCCGCGCTGCGCACCGCCTGTGCGCAGGTCGCCACCGGGGCGAGCACCGCCGAGGCGCTCGCCTCGGTGGCCAAGCCGCTGCGCTACAGCAGTAACGCCCTGCTCTGCGCGATCTCCGGTTACCCCGCATCGGGCTGCGGCGAACAGGTCTCCGGCAGCGGGCACACGGCGTCCGCCTCTCCCTCGCCCTCCCACCCCGGGAACGGGCGCAGCGGTCCGTCCACCGGGGTGCTCGTCGGGCTCGGTGCCGTCCTGCTGCTCGGCATCGCCGCCGTCCTGCAGGCCCGCCGCCGGCGCGGATGACCGCCTCCCCCGGCGCGGTCCGGCTCAGCCATGCGCTGCGGGCGCCCGAGGCGACCCGCAGCACTGCCCTGCCCGCCGGGGCCTGGTGGCTGTGGGCGCTCGGGCTGGCCACCGCCGCGTCCCGGACCAGCAATCCGCTGCTGCTCGGGCTGCTGGTGGGTGTGGCCGGATATGTCGTGGCGGCGCGCCGGACGGACGCGCCGTGGGCGCGTTCGTACGGCGCGTTCATCAAGATCGGGCTGTTCGTCGTCGCCGTGCGGTTGCTGTTCTCCGTCGTCCTCGGCTCGCCGATCCCCGGTACGCACCTGGTGGTCACCCTCCCCGAAGTCCCTTTGCCCGACTGGGCTCAGGGCGTCAGGATCGGCGGCCGGGTCACCGCCGAGCAGCTGCTCTTCGCGCTGTACGACGGGGCGAAGCTGGCCACGCTGCTGATCTGCATCGGCGCGGCGAACTCGCTCGCCAACCCGGCCCGGCTGCTGAAGTCGCTGCCGGGTGCGCTGTACGAGGTGGGGGTCGCCGTCGTCGTGGCGATGACGTTCGCGCCGAACATGGTCGCCGATGTGGTACGGCTGCGCACCGCACGCCGGTTGCGGGGCCGCCCGACCGGGGGCATCAGGGCCGTTCTGCAGATCGGACTGCCGGTGCTGGAGGGTGCGCTGGAGCGGTCGGTGGCGGTGGCGGCTTCGATGGACGCGCGCGGGTACGGGCGTACCGCGCAGGTCCCGCCCGCCGTCCGGCGCACCACGAACGTCCTCACCCTCGGCGGTCTGCTGGGGGTCTGCGCCGGTACGTACGGCCTGCTGGCCTCGCAGGGTGCGGTGTACGGGCTGCCGCTGCTGCTCACCGGGCTCGTCGCCGCTGCGGCCGGGCTGCGGCTCGGCGGCGCCCGCTCGGTCCGTACCCGCTACCGGCCCGACCGGTGGGGTGTGCGGGCCTGGCTGGTGGCGGGGTCGGGTGCCGTGGTCGCGGCGGCGATGATCCTGGCGGCCGGCGTCGACCCGGAGGCACTGCACCCCGGGGTCGTACCCCTGGCCGCGCCGGTGTTCCCGCTGTGGCCCGCGGCGGCGGTGCTGGTCGGGCTGCTGCCCGCGGTGGTGGCGCCCGCGCCGCCCGCGGTGGCCGGTCCGGCCGACGCTCCCGCCGCGCACTCCGAGAAGGGGCAGTGATGATCCGGTTCGAGCAGGTCTCGGTGCAGTACGAGGGCACGGCGCACCCCACCCTGTCCGGCGTCGATCTGACGGTCCCGGAGGGCGAGTTGGTACTGCTCGTCGGCCCGTCGGGGGTCGGCAAGTCGACGCTGCTGGGGGCCGTCTCCGGTCTCGTGCCGCACTTCACGGGCGGCACGCTGCGCGGCCGGGTCACGGTCGACGGCCGCGACACCCGCACCCACAAACCACGTGAACTCGCCGATCTGGTCGGCACGGTGGGCCAGGACCCGCTCTCCCATTTCGTCACCGACACCGTCGAGGACGAGCTGGCGTACGGCATGGAGTCACTGGGGCTCGCCCCCGATGTGATGCGGCGGCGGGTCGAGGAGACCCTCGATCTGCTGGGCCTCGCCGGGCTGCGCGACCGGCCGATCGCCACGCTCTCCGGCGGCCAGCAGCAGCGGGTCGCGATCGGTTCGGTGCTGACCCCGCACCCCAAGGTGCTGGTCCTGGACGAGCCGACGTCCGCCCTGGACCCGGCGGCGGCCGAGGAGGTCCTCGCGGTGCTCCAGCGGCTGGTGCACGACCTGGGCACGACGGTCCTGATGGCGGAGCACCGGCTGGAACGCGTGGTCCAGTACGCGGACCAGGTGGTCCTGCTGCCGTCGCCGGGCGCCGCACCCGTGACGGGTGCTCCCGCCGACGTCATGGCCGTGTCCCCCGTCCACCCGCCGGTGGTCGCGCTGGGACGGCTGGCGGACTGGGATCCGCTGCCGCTCTCCGTACGCGATGCGCGACGCCGGGCGACCGGGCTGCGGGAACGGCTGGCGTCGGCCGAGCCGCCGTCGCCCGCCGCGCCGGCGACACCTGCCGCGCCGGCACCGCTGCCCGCCGACGCCCCCGTGCGGCGCGGGCTGTTCGGACGCCGTCGCGCGCACGAGCCGGAGCCGGCTTTGGGTCCTGCGGGGGAAGCGACCGCCAGGGTCGAGGGTCTGGGGGTGCGGCGCGGTCGCGTCGAGGCGCTGCGCCGGGTGACGCTCCGCGTCACGCCCGGCGAGACCGTCGCCCTGATGGGCCGCAACGGCGCGGGCAAGTCCACACTGCTCGCCACCCTCGTCGGCACGGTCGAGCCCACGGCCGGCACCGTCCACGTGGGCGGCCGGGCCCCGCACCGTACGCCGCCGCGCGACATGGTGCGCAGGGTCGGGCTCGTACCGCAGGAACCGCGCGATCTGCTCTACGCGGACACGGTCGCCGCCGAGTGCGCGGCGGCCGACACGGACGCGGGCGCCGCGGCGGGCAGTTGCCGGGCCCTGGTCTCCGAGCTGCTGCCGGACGTACCGGACGACACCCACCCGCGCGACCTCTCCGAGGGACAGCGCCTCGCCCTGGCACTGGCGATCGTGCTGACCGCGCGCCCCCCACTGCTGCTGCTCGACGAGCCGACCCGTGGCCTGGACTACGCGGCGAAGGCCCGCCTGATACGCGTGCTACGCGGTCTGGCGGCCGAGGGCCATGCGATCGTCCTGGCCACCCACGACGTGGAGCTCGCCGCCGAACTGGCCCACCGGGTGGTGATCCTCGCCGACGGGGAGGTCGTCGCGGACGGGCCGACCCGGCAGGTCGTGGTCTCGTCCCCGGCGTTCGCACCGCAGACCGCGAAGATCCTCGCCCCGCAGGAGTGGCTGACCGTGCCGCAGGTACGCGCGGCACTGGAGGCGGGCGCATGACGCTCCGGGACCGGGCCGTACGAGCGGCCGAAACACCGAGGGACCGGCGCACGGGCGACCGGCAGGCGCGGGCCGTGCGGCTCGGGCCGCGCGCCATCGCCGCGCTCCTCCTGATCAGCGCGATCGGTGTCGTCGCCATCGGCTGGCCGCTGCTGGCCGGTGCGGACTCCGGCCTCGCGCACTCCCAGGACGCGCCCTGGCTGTTCGCCGCGCTGCTTCCGCTGCTGGTCGGGGTGGTCGTCGCGACGATCGCGGACTCCGGCCTGGACGCGAAGGCGGTGGCGATGCTGGGCGTGCTCGCCGCGGTCGGCGCCGCGCTGCGCCCGCTCGGCGCGGGGACGGCGGGCCTGGAGCCGATGTTCTTCCTGATGGTGCTGAGCGGCCGGGTGCTCGGACCGGGCTTCGGTTTCGTGCTCGGCTCGGTGACGATGTTCGCGTCCGCCCTGCTCACCGGCGGGGTGGGCCCGTGGATGCCGTTCCAGATGCTGTCGATGGGCTGGTTCACCATGGGCGCAGGGCTGCTGCCCGGCCCGGACCGGCTGCGCGGGCGGGCCGAGCTGCTGATGCTCGCGGCCTACGGGGGTGTAGCGGCGTTCGCGTACGGTACGGTGATGAACCTGTACGGCTGGACGATCGTGCCGGGCCTCGGTTCGGGCATCTCCTTCCATCCCGGTGACCCGCTGCCCGAGAACCTGACCCGCTTCCTCGCCTACTGCCTGGCCACTTCGCTGGGCTGGGACCTGGGACGGGCCGTGCTGACCGTGGCGCTGACCCTCGTCGTCGGCGGGACGTTGCTGAAGGCGCTGCGCCGGGCCACCCGGCGTGCCGCCTTCGGGGCCCAGGTCACATTCGAGGTCCCCAGGACGTGACATGACGTCGCGCTACGGCGGCCCGTGCGGCGCCTGGGCGTTCCGGCAGAACGACTCCCACACCCCGGCCCCTGCCGCCCGTCCGCGCCCCGTCCCCTCCTGCACTCCGCGCCCCGGTACAGGCAGTGGACAGCTGTCCGAGGATCATGGCGTCCATGCATGCCCTGCTCTCCGCCTTCGCTCCGATCTGGATACTCACCGCGATCGGCTACGCGGTCGGCCGCAGCGGCCTGCTCGGCGAGCAGGCGGAAGCCGTACTCGGCCGGTTCGTCTTCCATGTGGCCATGCCCGCCGCGCTGTTCACGATGGTCTCCGGTGCGCGACTGGACGCCTTCGCCAACTCCTCGATGGTGGCGTTCGGGACGGGCACGGCGCTCGTGTCCGCCCTCGGCTTCGTGCTCGCCCGGCGCTTCTTCGGCCGCAAGACGGCCGACCAGGCGATCAGCAGCATGGCGTCCGGCTACGTCAACTCCGCCAATCTCGGCATCCCGGTGGCGGTCCAGGTGCTCGGCGACGCGTCGTTCGTCGCCCAGATCATCCTCTTCCAGGTGCTGCTGGTCTCCCCCGTGATCCTGACACTCCTGGACACGGGTACGGGGGCGGGCTCCGGAAAGGTCGTCGCGCTCCGGCGGATGGTGACCATGCCCGTACGCAATCCGATCATCATGGCCTCGATGCTCGGCGTCGTCGTCTCCGCGCTCGGCGTGCGGCTGCCGCACGTCCTCGAACACTCCTGTGATCTGCTCGGCGCTGCCGCCGTACCCACCGCCCTGATCACCCTCGGCCTGTCCCTGCACGGCCGCCCCGATTCGGCATCGACCGGGACGACGGTGCCCGCAGGACGTACGGAAACAGGCCTGGCGGTCGCGCTGAAGACACTGGTCCAGCCCCTGATCGCCTTCCTGGTCGGCGGCCCGCTGCTGCATCTGCCGGACCACCAGTTGCTGGCCGTGGTCCTCTGCTCCGCGCTCCCGACGGCCCAGAACGCCTTCATCTACGCCCGCCAGTACGGCCTGGACACCAGCCTCGCCCGCAACTCCGTAGTGGCGTCCACGGTCGTGTCCATGGCCACGCTGTCGCTGGCCGCCTGGGCGCTGGTACCGCCCGGCCCCTGAGCCGTTCGAGTGGCGGGCCACCCCGGACAGGCGGATTCTGGATAACGCGGCGATCCACGCCGAAGGGGCGCCGGGACGATGCGGTTCGTCCCGGCACCCCTTCGGCCCTCAGGGGCGGTACGGGCTCCGGCTACCCGGGGAGCTTCCACTGCTGTTCGGCGGCTGTTCCACAGGTCCGGATGAGCAGATGCGCGCCGTCCGTGGCGCCGCCCTCGGCGTGCAGGCACAGCGCCGACTTGACGTTGCGCAGGGTGCCGTCGGGCAGCGCGGTCCAGGACTGGGCCGGCGTGCCGTTGCACTGGTAGAGCTGGACGGCGGTGCCGTCGGCCGTCGACCCGTTGCGGACGTCCATGCACTTGCCGTACGCGACCACCGTGCCGTCGCCCGGCACGGTCCAGGTCTGGCCGGGGCTGCCGTCGCACGCGGAGAGCTGCAGGGCGGTTCCGTCGGCGGACGAGCCGCCTTCGGGAGCGACGCACCTGCCGCCGACGCCGGTGATCGGGCCGGGTACGACGGGTGCCGGAAGGGCTGTGCGTACGGTGTCGGCCAGTTGCACCGGGTCGCCCTCGGGCCGCACCGGGTAGCTCGTGCGCTCCAGGTTCCAGGCGTTGTCCCGCGCGAACCAGTCGATCACGGCCGGCGGCTGCCCTGTGACCAGAGCGGTGTCCAGGGAGCCGAGGTACACGGAGCAGGGCCGGGCGCGGCCCGGTCAGCGCTTGTTGCCCACCGCCTCGCCGGTCGCCTCCGGCACGTGGTCCGCGGACGCCGCGCCGTCCGCCCCGTCCGACGGCCCCGCCACGGGTTGCAGCCGCCGCGGCCCCACCAGGACGTATGTGAGCAGGAATCCGGCCCCGATGACCAGCGCCCCGCCCACCGCGTCGAGCACCCAGTGGTTGGCCGTGGCGACGATCACGGAGACGGTGAACAGCGGGTGCAGCAGCCCGAGTGCCTTCATCCACGCCTTCGGGGCCAGCATCACGATCATGATGCCGCACCAGAGCGACCAGCCGAAGTGCAGCGAGGGCATCGCCGCGTACTGGTTGGTCATCGAGGTCAGCGTCCCGTAGTCGGGCTTCGCGAAGTCCTGGACGCCGTGGACCGTGTCGATGAAGCCGAGCTCCGGCATCAGCCGCGGCGGGGCCAGCGGGTAGAGCCAGAAGCCGAGCAGTGCGACCAGGGTGGCGAAGCCGAGGGTGGTACGGGCCCAGCGGTAGTCCGCGGGGCGGCGTACGTACAGCACACCGAGGATCGTCAGCGGCACGATGAAGTGGAACGTCGAGTAGTAGTAGTCGAAGAAGCCCTGCAGCCAGCCGATGCCGACGACGGCGTGGTTGGCCCAGTGCTCGATGTCGATGTGCAGCCACCGTTCGAGCGAGTGGATCTGCCGTCCGTGCTCCTCGGCGGTGGCGCGACCGGCCGTGGCCACGAGCCTGACCTGCGCGTACGCGGAGTAGACGACCCGGATCAGCAGAAGTTCGAGCAGGAGATCGGGGCGGCTGCGCACCCGCCGCCAGAACGGCAGCAGCGGTACGCGGCTCCAGCGGACCGGGACCGGGGCGGCGTAGTCGGTGGGGATCGGGTGCTGCCAGTGCGGCGAGGTGCGCGGCAGGAACGGTGTGGCGCAGGCCGCGCCGAGCGCGGCCAGGAGCAGCGCGTTGTCCCGTATCGGGTGGGCGACCGGGATGTTCGGCAGCAGTACCTTCCCGGGCAGGGTGAGCACGAGCACCACGACGGCCGGCCACACCAGCCGTTCGGAGGCACGTGTACCGGCCCGGCCGACGACGGCGAGGAGCACCCACAGCAGCTGGTGCTGCCAGGCGGTCGGCGAGACGGCGACGGCGACACAGCCGGTCACGGCGACGGCGAGAAGCTGCTGGCCGTCCTGCGCGTAGCGCACGGCGCGGCGCAGCCCGACGTGGCAGACAGCGGCGGCCAGCAGCAGGAACAGCACGATTTCGAGCGGGCCCGCAAGGCCGAAGCGGAGCAGCGCGCCGTGCAGGGACTGGTTGGCGAGGCTGTCCGCGCCGTCTCCGAGCCCCGCGCCCGCGACATGGTGCACCCAGTACGTGACCGAGTCGTGCGGCATCGCGGCCCAGGCCAGGGCGGTGCACGCGGCGAACGCGCCGCCGCCCGTCACGGCGGCCCGGCGGCGTCCGGTGAGCCAGAGCAGGGCGGCGAAGAGCAGCACGGTCGGCTGGAGCGCGGCGGCGATCCCGATCAGTACGCCGGATGCCCGTTCCCCCCGGGCCACGAAGCAGCCCAGCAGCACCAGCAGGACCGGCAGAATGCTGGTCTGGCCGAGGTTGAGGGCGTTTCGGACCGGCAGGGACAGCATGAGCAGGCTGATCGCGACGGGGGCGGCCAGCAGCGAGGTGCGACGGGAGACGGGGCCCGGCAGGGCGCGGGCCGCGACGATGCCGAGGACGGCGACGAGCAGCAGCGAACCGAAGATCCAGGCGACCCCGAGGCTCTGTTCGGCCGTACGAGTAAGTGGCTTCAGCACCAGACCGGCGAAGGGGGTGCCGGTGAACCGGTCGCTGTCGTACAGCGACCCCGTCACATGCAGGACGCCGTTCTCACCGATCCAGGTCTCCAGATCGGTGAGCCGTTCACCGGGTGGCTGCCGCAGCACCACCGCCATCTGCCGTACCGCCAGCACTGCGACGACCAGCCAGAGCACGGCCCGGGCGGCCCCGGTCCTCGCCCCCGTCGCCGCGTTTCCGCGCACACTGTGCTCCGCATTCGCCACGCTGCGCCGACCCTCCCACTGTTCATCCGCCGTCCCTCGACCCAGAACGTGCTGTGAAACCTTCGCACTGCGCTATGAAATAGACGCAAACAACCCCTCTTCGCCTGACTGTCATCCCGCTTTTGTCCAAGGACAACGCCCGGGAGCCGGCCGGGCCCGGACGCCGTGGCCGGAACCGGATCGTTCGCTCCGCCGTCTGTCCCCGTGATCGACTGATCGACGGGGACAGCCCGGCGGGCGAGCAGACAAGGCTGCCCCGGGCGCTCGCGCAGCCGGCGCTCGCTCGGACGCCGAGCAGCCCCGCCCGTACCGCTCGCTCGTCGCTGCCCTGCTCGTCCTGCACCGTGGCCCTCCCTCAAAACCGCTCGGCTTCCCGGTCATGTTCAGGCCACAATGGCCCACATGACGTGGACCGTGGCCTCCGAACGCTTCGACTCTCCCGACGCGAGCGCGCTGCGCCGTGACTACTACGACGAGGTCGCCAGCCGCTATTGGCAGCGGCCCGCGACCGCGGAGGAGATCGACGAGGGGCTCACCGGCGACGGCGCCGACCTGCTCACCGCGCCGACCGGCGCGTTCGTGGTCGGCAGGTTCGACGGGAAGCCCGCGTCCTGCGCCGGGCTGCTGGTGGTGGACGCGGACACCGCGGAGGTCACCCGCGTGTTCGTGCGCCCGGAGTTCCGCGGCACGGGCGGCGGCGGGCTGCTGCTGGCGGCCGTCGAGCGCGCGGCGCGTGCCTTCGGTGTACGGCAGATCCGGCTGGACACGCGTAACGATCTGGTGGAAGCGCGCGGGCTGTACGCCAAGCACGGCTTCCGGGAGGTACCCGCGTTCCACCAGCGGCAGTACGCGGAGCACTGGTTCGCCAAGGAGCTGTGACCCGGGAGCTGTCGGGCCGGGGGTCCGGCCCGGGGATCCCGGCCCGGGATCAGATCGCGTGGTCCCGCCTCGGCTCCGGGCTGCGCGGCTGTTCCCTGCTCGATCCGGCCGTCTCGGCGGTCAGCTCCGCGACGAGTGCGACCAGGTCGGTCGGCCGCTCCGGCCCCCACCAGTCGCCCAGCAGCTCGGCCAGCAACTCCTCACGCGCCTCCGCGAGCTTCACCACGGCCTCCGAGCCGCGGTCGGTGAACACCAGCTGTACCCCTTCGCGCCGGGTCAGACCGCGCTCCTCCAGCTGCCGGACCGCCTCGTTGATCACGCGCAGCGGCACGGGGGTGGCGTCGGCGAGCAGCGCGGGTTCGACGGTGCCGTGCCGCTTGATGCGCAGCAGCATCCAGCTCGCCGCGGGCAGCAGGTCGTACCCCGCACGCTCGGTGAGCTTCACATAGATGTCACGGCGTCCTTCGCGGGTGGCGAGCACCGACAGGGCCCGTGCGCATTCGTCGTACGAGGAGCGCTCGACCGGGTTCGATGCCAGGGTCTCGGTGCTGTCGGGAGCCGTCACCGAGCCGCGCAGCTTGTCCTCCTTGAGGAACCAGGCGAAGACGAAGGCCACCAGGACGACGGGCGCGGCGTACACGAAGACGTCGGTGATCGAGGTCGAGTACGCGTGGATCACCGGGGCCCGCAGCGCGGGCGGCAGTCGGGAGATGGCGCGCGGGTCGGCGGCCAGTCGCCCGGCGTCGACACCCGGTGGCAACGTGACGCCGGAGAGGGCCGCGCCGAGTTTGCCGGTGAGCCGGTTGGTGAAGATCGTGCCGAAGACGGCGACACCGAACGAGGCACCGATGGAGCGGAAGAACGTGGCCCCGGAGGTCGCGACGCCGAGGTCCTCGTACGTGACGGCGTTCTGCACGATCAGCACGAGGACCTGCATCACCAGGCCGAGGCCGGCACCGAAGACGAAGAAGTAGGCGCTCATCTGCCAGGTGCTGCTGTGTTCCGTGAGCCGGTGCAGGAGCTGCAGGCCCATCGCGGTGATGCCGGTACCGAGGATCGGGAAGACCTTCCACCGGCCCGTACGGCTGACGATCTGACCGGACACGGTCGAGGTGAGGAGAAGACCGAGCACCATCGGCAGCATGTGCACACCGGACAGGGTCGGCGAGATGTTGTGCACGACCTGAAGGAACGTCGGCAGATACGTCATCGCACCGAACATCGCGAATCCGATGACGAAGCTGATCACGGCGACGAGGCTGAAGGTCCGGATCCGGAAGAGCTTCAGCGGCAGTACGGGTTCGGTGGCGCGCCGTTCCACGTACACGAAGGCGATCAGCAGCACCCCGCTGAGGACGGCGAGTCCGATGATCTGCGCCGAGCCCCAGGCCCAGGTCGATCCGCCCAGCGAGGCGACGAGAACCAGGCAGGTGGCGACGGAGGCGATGAGGAAAGTGCCCAGGTAGTCGATGGTGTGCTTGGCCTGACGGACCGGGATGTGCAGCACGGCGGCGATGACGAACAGGGCGACGACGCCGATCGGCAGGTTGATGTAGAACACCCAGCGCCAGGTGAGGTGTTCGGTGAAGAAGCCGCCGAGCAGCGGTCCGAGGATGCTGGTCATACCGAAGACCGCGCCGAACAGCCCCTGGTACTTGCCACGTTCGCGCGGGGCGACGATGTCACCGACGATCGCCATCGAGAGCACCATCAGTCCGCCGCCGCCGAGGCCCTGGACAGCTCGGAACGCGATCAGCTGCGGCATGTTCTGGGCGATGCCGCAGAGCGCGGAGCCGATGAGAAAGATGACGATGGCGAACTGGAAGAGTTTCTTGCGGCCGTACTGGTCACCGAGCTTGCCCCAGAGCGGGGTCGCGGCGGTCGACGCGAGCAGATAGGCGGTGACCACCCACGACAGATGCTCCAGGCCGCCGAGTTCGCTGACGATGGTCGGCAGGGCGGTGGAGACGATGGTCTGGTCGAGTGCGGCAAGCAGCATGCCGAGGAGCAGGGCGCCGATGGCGACGAGGACCGTCCGCTGTGAACGGCCTTCGCCAGGGGCCAGGGCCGGGGGGTTCAGCTGGTGGGCCATGAACATCTCCTCGGTTCCGCTACATCCCCATCCTGGCCGTTGTGGATGGTTATGGCCTGTTGGGGCATCACCGTGGCTGACTGCATAATCACAGGCAGTTCAAGGGGAGGGGACCCACAATGACCGGACATGTCTGCCCGGAGTGCGGCACGGACGACAGAGCGACGGCCGCACGGGACGGGAGACCGGACGCCGGATCCGGGGCCGGGCCCGGCTGCGGGTGCGCGGAGCGCGCGGCACGGCGCGCGGCCGAGCGGGCGGAGGCCGCAGCGGCGGAGGATTTCGATCCCCTGCGGATCCGGCCGTACGTGACGCTGGGCGGCGACGAGACACCCGTGGACGCCCCCTCGGGGGACGCCGCCATGACGATGCCGCTCTTCCTCGACCGGCCGGCGGCGGATACACCGCCCCCGCCACCCCTGCCGCGGGAGAGCGCGGGGGCGGTTGATCCCCGTACGGACGCCGTGGCCGTGGACCTGGTGGGTCTGGTGGACCCGGTGCGGCCACGCCGCCGACGGCTCTTCGCGGTGCTCGCGGTCGGCGCGGCCGTGGTCGGCGTGGTGGGCACCGCGGCGTTCGCCGGCGGTCTGTTCGGCGGGGGCGGGAACGAGGACATCGAGCACGACCGGGCGCTCCCCAGTACCTGGGTGTCGAGCGTCCCCGACGCGCCCCTTTCACCGGACGCGTCGCCGTCGGCCTCCGCGTCCTCCTCCCCGTCGGTTTCGGCATCGCCGTCCGCATCCGCCTCCACGTCGGCGAGCGCCTCGCCCGCCCCGTCCGCGTCCGCCGCCTCTTCGCGCCCGCCCGCCCCGTCGGCGTCGGCGTCGGTCTCGCAGTCCGCCGGAACCTCGACGGCCCCGTCGCTCGCGAATCCGGACGATCGCACGCTGCAGCGCGGCGACCGCGGCCCCGCGGTGGCCGAGCTGCAACGGCGACTGCAGGAGGTACGGCTCTACCAGGGACCCGACAACGGCAACTACACGGACCGGGTCGAGAGCGCCGTACGCGTCTATCAGTCGTACAAGTCCATCGAGGGCGACCCGCCGGGCGTCTACGGCCCGAGCACCCGGAACGCACTGGAGGCGGAGACGACGGGCCGCGGCCAGTCCTGAGGGGCGGCCGGTCCCGGGGGCCGGCCCTCTCCCCTCCCGGATCCGGAAAGGGATTCGCTTTCCCGGGCCGGTTTTTGTATCGTGAGGGAACAAAGTAGCCCTCGCCCGCACTCCCTGACCGGCGGGCGGGGCTACTTGTTCCCTTCACCCCACGCTGCCCTCCTCCCCCCGCGCCCTGGAGCCCGCCGATGCCGGCCACCGTCCTCACCGCACGTGCCCTCCTGCTCGACATGGACGGCACACTCGTGAACTCCGACGCGGTGGTGGAGCGCTGCTGGCGGCGCTGGGCACTGCGGGAGGGGCTGGACCCCGAGGCGGCACTCAAGGTGGTCCACGGGCGGCAGGGGTACGCCACCATGGCGGTACTCCTTCCCGACCGGCCGATGGAGCAGAACTACGCCGACAACCGGGTCATGCTCGCCGAGGAGACCGCCGACACCGACGGCGTGGTCCCGATCGGCGGCGCCCCGGCCTTCATGGACGCGATCACCACGCTCCCGCACGCCCTGGTGACCTCGGCCGACGAGGCACTCGCCCGGACCCGGATGACGGCGGCCGGGCTGCGGATGCCGAGCACCCGCGTCACGGCGGAATGCGTCGGCGCCAGCAAGCCCGACCCCGAGGGCTTCCTCAAGGGGGCGGCCGAACTGGGCTTCGCCCCGGCCGACTGCATCGTCTTCGAGGACTCGGAGGCGGGTATCGCGGCAGGCCGGGCGGCCGGGATGCGCGTCGTGGGCGTGGGTCCGCGCGCCGCGGCACTGGCGCCGGATGCGCACGTCCAGGATCTGACGCGGATCCGGGTGGAGGCGTCGGCCGACGGCTCGATCCGCCTGCACATCAGCGCCCTCTGATCCCCAGGGCGCGTATCGGAAGTGCCGCCTGCCCCGCGACGCCCGGCACACACGCTCGCTCGCCGCGTTGCCGGGCTCGTCCGCGCACGTCCGGTACGAGGACGACCCTCCGCCTTGCGATCGCACGCACCGGACTCCGCCGGGCCCGCCCTTCGGGCGGACGGCGGGACTTCCGGCACACGCCCTGGTCCAGGAGAACCTCCCCGAGGATCAGAGCCTGTCGGGTGACCTCTGATCGGGCGGCCACGCCCTGGCACGCACGCTTCCGGCGTTGCCGAAATGCCCTGGTAGCTCCTTCCCCAAGCTCTCAGCTTCGTTCGAGCAGGGAAGGCCCCATCCAAGGCCATCCCGGCGCCTTGGAATCGCACGCACCATGCCGCGTCCGCTCTCCGATCGAAGGTCACCCGACAGGCTCTCAGTCCCGGTGCAGCCGCCCCCTCGCCACCAGTTCCAGCACCGCGGCGACGGCCACCGCCTGTACGGCCATCAGCGCCACCAGGACGAACAGCTGCACGGCCCCCGCCTGAACCGGTGAGGCGCCGCCCAGCAGCATGCCGACGAACGCGCCGGGCAGCGTGACGAGCCCCACCGTCCGCGTCTGGTCCAACCCCGGCAGCAGTGCGTCCGACGCCGCGGGACGGGCGATCTCCAGCCGCGCATCGCGGTCGAGCAGCCCGAGCGCCATTCCCGCCTCCACCTCCCCGCGCCGCGTGGTCAGTTCGTCCAGGGCCCGCCGTCCGCCGAGTACGGTCGCGGTGAGCGCACCCCCGATGAGAATGCCCGTCACCGGGATCAGCGCGATGCCCCGGAACGGCAGAAGCCCGGTGAGCAGCAGCAGGGCGACCACCGGCGCGACCCCCGCGGCGATCGGCACGGCCGCCCACCACCAGGTGCGGTTCCTGGTGATCCGGCGTCCGGCGGTCCGTACCGCCACGGCGTACATCAGCGCCACGAAGCAGAGCAGCGGGGGCAGCGAGCGGACCACCCAGCCGATGAGCAAGGAGACGGCGGCGAGTTGGACCGCGGCGCGCAGCCCTGCGAGGACGATCTCGCGCGACCGGCCGAGCGAGGCCCAGGCGGCGACGGCGGCGGCCGCCGCGAGCAGCACGGCGAGGACGATGCCGAGGGTGAGGTTGACCGGAAGCAGCACGCGGCAACGATAAGTCCGGCCCGCCCCGGCATTCGCGACCTGTCGACATGTCGGCCCCGTATCCACACATGCCTCGCGCACGGCTCAAACGCCCCCATGGGCCGCGAACACCCGCGGAACCCCGCGCATTTCCTTCCGTACGCTCTCGCAGCTCAGCCCGGTCCGTCCCAGCTCTTGATGTGACGTGCCCATGTCGCCACCCTGTTACCTGGCGCCCACCTCCCGGAAACCTGGCGCCGTCACGATGGCCGGGCTTCACAGGTCGCCCGTCCAAGATCCCCCCACATCAAGGGAGTTCGCATGTCAGGTGTCTACGCGCGTCGCATAGGTGTGGTCGTCGCCTCCGCCGCACTTGCCGCAACCACGGGGCTGCTCACCGCACCCACCGCCCAGGCGGCCATGCCCACCCCGGTCAGTGCCTCCACCGCCCGCACCTACCTGGGCCAGCTGAAAGTCTCGGCGGAAGGCTCGTCGACCGGCTACAGCCGGGACTTGTTCCCGCACTGGATCACCCAGTCGGGCACCTGCAACACCCGCGAGGTCGTCCTGAAGCGCGACGGGACGAACGTGACCCAGGACTCCGCCTGCGCCGCCGTCAGCGGCAGTTGGTACTCGGAGTACGACGGGGCCACCTGGACCGCCGCCTCCGACCTGGACATCGACCACATGGTCCCGCTCGCCGAGGCCTGGCGCTCCGGCGCCAGCAGCTGGACCACCACCCAACGCCAGTCTTTCGCCAACGATCTGACGCGACCTCAGCTCATCGCGGTCACGGACAACGTCAACCAGTCCAAGGGCGACCAGGACCCGGCGACGTGGCTGCCGTCGCGTACCGCGTACCGATGCACCTACGTGCGCGCCTGGGTGCACGTGAAGTACTACTACAACCTGTCCGTCGACTCCGCGGAGAAGAGCGCGCTCCAGTCGGTCCTGGGCGGCTGCTGACCCCGGAACCGCCCGCCCCTTCCCCGTCGTTCCGTACGGTACGGAGCCGCCCGTACCGTACGGGCCCGTTCGTACGTGACGGGCTCCGTCCGTACGGGACGACGCGAGGAGGGCACCTCATGGCAGGGCTGCGCCTGGGACCACTGCTGCGGTACGTCGACTGGGAGACGGGCTCCACCGCCACCGTCTGGGTGGAGGCCGACCGGCCCGCCACGGCCGCAGTCCGGTGCGCGGACGGTGCGTCGGGCTCGTCCCGGACGTTCGCGATCGCCGGTCACCACTACGCGCTGGTGGTGGTGACCGGTCTGACACCGGACTCGACCACCGCGTACGAGGTGCTGCTCGACGGCCGCCGGGTCTGGCCGCTCGAGGACTCCGGCTTCCCCGCGAGCACGATCACCACGCCGCCGGCATCGGCCGATGACACCGGGGAACGGCCCGTGCGGATCTCCTTCGGGTCCTGCCGCTGGGCGGCTCCCCCCTCCGGCGAGCGCGACACCGTCGGCCCCGACGCCCTGGAGGCCCTCGCCGCCCGGCTCGCCGCCGACCCCCGCACCGTACGCCCCGACGTACTGCTCCTGCTCGGCGACCAGGTGTACGCCGACGAGACGTCGAAGGCGACCCGCCGCCGCCTCGCCGCACGCCGGGACCTGAGCGAACCGCCGGGCGCCGAGGTCGCGGACTACGAGGCGCCGTCCCGCAGGCACGCCGGCAGCGATGGGTCCGGTGCTCGGTCACCCTGACCGTGGTCAGCGGGATGTCACGGACCTGACGCCGCTCGAAACCGATGCTGTCGCCCTGGCCCAACGTCTCCCCGCAGCCCGTACAGGCCGCCGGGACATGATCCTCGGTGGCATCGGAACCAGGGCAGCGACCATGAACAGCCCCGACCCGCCGGCACCCGGCTGACGCCCCCGCTTGCGCCCGCTCCCGGCCCGCGGCTTACGGATGAGGAGCGTTCACGTTTTACCAGCGCGGTGGGTGGGGCCCACGGCAGGCGGCCGTCAGGGTCCTCTCCGTGACCGTGCCCCGTGTAGTTGGCGCGCGTTGTCAAGCACGTGGCACTCTCGATCAACGACATTCCCCCCGCACCGCTCGATCCTGGATCAGTGCTCGCGAACAAACGGAAGCGTGTACGCGATACCCCATCCGAGAAGGGATCAACGAGTGATCACACGTCGTCGAATAACCACTCTTGCGCTCGCGGCAGTATGCGCTGCCCTGCCGCTGACCGCCGTCTCCGCAGCCGAGGCTCACGCCGGAACGATCAGCACCCTTGGCTTCGGCCCGAAGAAGTGTACGGACATCGGAAATGGCAATGTGTGCGCTGCTGGCATCTCGGGTTCCCCTGACGGTTATGGCGCGTCCTACGAAAAGTGGGAGGGTTCCACGGTGACCGCACGGTTCCAACTGATTTGCATTAATAATTTCTCGAAATGGGATAATGGCGCGTTCACCATCTCGAAAGGCCAGACGAAGAGCTTCGTCTTCTCGGTCGGTGACCAGGGGTCTTGCAAGGTGGTAATGCACAGCGGCGGCACCCCTTATAGCAGCCCGTACGTAGTGATCCCCTAACTAACGCAGTTCGCGGAGCGGAAGGTCAAGACGCTGCGCCGAGAGGCCGAAGTGAACCAGCCGCTGAATGACCTTCTGCGTCGGCTGAATATGGCGTTGCGGGCTGGTGTGCTTACTTCCGGCCCGGGGTTTGTGAGGACAGAAAGCTGTTCAACCCTGAGAAGGTAGGAACGACCCGCTACCGATATCAAGGTTCGATTATTCCGGCTCCCTGGCCTATCGCGGGATGAGGATGTCCAACACGCAGCCCGTTTCGGGGGGGAGAGCCCGGCCGGTGCATTGAGAGGTGCCCGCCGGGTTCGGGAAGCGGTCCAGGGAAACGGGCCGGTCGAAAGACCGGCACCGCGCCCCGGGCCGACCCCGGCTCAGTGACCGCGCTCATCGACGAGCACCCTCACCTGGGGGTCGAGCCCGTACTCCGCGAACCGTCCGGCCCCCTGCCACGGCGGGGGCCGGGCATCACTCCCTCACCCACGGTGCAGATGTGACGCGTGAGGTACACAACATCCTTCGCACATTAATGATGTACAGGTAAACGGCAGGCGTACGCTGTACAGCTGGCCCTGCCGCTCCTGCCGCTCCCCTGCGACGTCGCGGCGTTGAAACGAATCGGGGAGTAGAAGGTGCTTGAGAGTGTGGGTGCGCTGACCGGCAGCCCATGGATCTATGCCGTGGTCGCCCTCTCGGTGCTCCTGGACGTCTTCCTGCCCGTCCTCCCCAGCGGGGTCCTGGTGATCACCGCCGCGACGGCCGCCGCCGCGGGTTCGACCACGGTCGCGGGCGCGGCGGGCGGCCCCGGTGATGTCCCCCAGGTGCCGTCGCTCCTCGCCCTGACCCTGAGCGCGGCCACCGCATCGGTGCTCGGCGACCTCGTCGCGTACCGGCTGGCCTGGCGCGGCGGTGACCGCCTGGACCGGGCGATTGCCCGCTCCCGCCGCCTCACCACCGCGCAGGACCGTCTCGGTGCGGCTCTGAGCCGCGGCGGCGGCATCCTCGTCGTCATCGCCCGCTTCGCCCCGGCCGGCCGCTCGGTCGTCTCCCTGGGCGCGGGCGCCGCGCACCGCAAGGCGAAGGAGTTCCTGCCCTGGTCGGCTCTGGCCGGTATGGCCTGGGCGGGGTACAGCGTGGGTCTCGGCTACTTCGGCGGCCAGTGGCTGGGCACCACGTGGCTGGGCACGGCGGTCTCGGTCCTGGCCCTGTTCGTGGCAGGCGCCCTCGCCGCGTACCTCATGCGCCGCCCAGGAGCGGCGGCCGCGGCGGCTTCCGCTCCCGTATCCGCTTCGGCTTCTACGGCGCCCTGACGGCCGCCCCCCGCACCTCAAGACCGTCGAGCAGTCTGGCGGTCGCGGCGGCGATCTCGTCCACGGCCCGGTCGAACACCTCCTGGTTGTGCGCGGCCGGAGCCCGGAAGCCGGACACCTTGCGCACGAACTGCAGGGCGGCCGCCCGGATGTCCTCCTCGGTGGCCTCCTCGGGGATGGCGGGCGGGCGAAGGGTCTTGATACTTCGGCACATGGCTCCAGTGTGGACCGCCCCACTGACAACGGCCCGGGACCCCCGGGTCAGCTCAGTTCGATTGCGGGGAGCTCATAGCTGCCGTCGAGGATCGCGCGCCCCGGCATGCAGAACCTGAGCACGGGCCGGAACTCCCCGTCGGGCGCGGGCAGCCAGTTCGCCGCTGCTACAGGGTCCGCGGGGGGCTCCTTGCTGATGAGGACCGTCAGCGCCCCGTCCTCCCCCCACACCAGCCCGGGGGTGCGGTCCCCGAGCGAGTACCGGCCCGACGGGTTCGCGACGAGACGGTGGTCCGGCGCGTCGTACATGGTCACGGACCAGAACGCTTCCACCGGCGGCGGCTGCTCGAAGCGCAGCACGTAGGAGTGCGCACCGCTCAGCGGATTGCCGTCGGCGTCGTGGCGAGTATGGGCGTACACCGCCTCGTACCCATGGCTCCCCCACAGGGCCACGCGCGCCGCGACCGCTCTGACCAGGTAGGACGCCTCCCGGTCGGCGATCTTCCACTCCGGTGAGTCGATCGTCCCCACCCCGAAGTGGTCGAGGTTGTAGTCGAAGAGATGCGGATCCATCTCCCATCCCCCGAGCGTCGCCGTGCTCGGCCGGGCGGCCGCCTCCACCCGCGCCCTGCCCTGAGTCATCCCCTCGGTGAGTGCGCGTACGAGGGCCGGACCGGCGCAGACGTACGGCGAGGGCCCCTCCTCCAGCAGCCCCAGCGGCTGGAACCGGTCCTGGTACGCACAGTCGGCGGCGGCCGGCGGAAAGTCGGCCATCCACACCCTGAGCTGCTCGAAGAACCGCAGATCCGCCGGTACGTCGGGGTCGGGCGCCGGCAGCCCGGTGCGGTGCGTTCCGGGTTCGAGATACGTGAGCGTGTACTGCTCCTGGAGCGCCCGCACCCGCTTCATGTCGTCCGGAGTGTCGCAGGCGTTGCGCCCGACGACAGAGACGACGGAGGTCGGTGCGTCGATCACCCCGCGCAGCCCGCCCGGCTCCCTGCCCGACCAGCCCGGCGGCACAATGAGCCAGTCACCCGCGCCCGTGCCGGTGGCTCGACGCCCCACGTACGCGAAGGTGTTGGTCCAGGTGTCCACGAACTGCATCACGTAGTAAGCCCCGTCGGTGTCCGGGACATGCAGTCGGATCGGCCCTCCGGACAGATCCAGCTGGGCGATCGAATGAACGGTGTCGTCGTCGGCGGAGACGGCATGCACGTCGGGGCCCGCCCACGGCCCCGCGTGCGCGAAGTGATTGAACGGGGTCGGCGCCAACGGGCCGAATCCCTCCTGCATCGATCTCTCGACCGTCGACAGGGCGACGACCAGCGGATATCCGTACACGTACGCCTCGGCGGCAAGAGCGACGAGGTCTTCCCCCTGCCCGTTCGGTGCACCCATCACCTGCACACCCCCCACGGCGAGCACCGCAGCAGCAGCCGGTCCCGGATCCAGATCAACGCCGCCGCCGCACGCGCCGCGCCCGCCGTCACGGCCGCCACTGGATGACTGCCGTCGAACGGTCGGTGCACAGAGCCCAGATCACGAACGCGTCGATCGCGATGGAGATGATCGCCCAGATCGGCTGGTACGGCAGCCACATGAAGTTGACGATCATGTTGAGCGCGGCCAGTACGACACCCGTCGCCTTGGCCCAGCCGGCACCCTTGAGAATGCCCCAGCCGACGAACGCGAGAACCACGCCGAGCACCAGGTGGATCCAGCCCCAGGCCGTCACGTCGAACTTGAAGGTGTAATTGCTGATGCGT
The DNA here is from genome assembly GCF_040655115.1 of Streptomyces atratus. GTDB lineage: Bacteria > Actinomycetota > Actinomycetes > Streptomycetales > Streptomycetaceae > Streptomyces > Streptomyces atratus_D. The sequence continues at coordinate 79,302 of NZ_JBFAJH010000008.1, forward strand.
GTGTAGACCTCGTCGGACGCGATACCGGCGATCCCCTTGATGATCCCCATGACGCCGTCCACCATCAGCAGCACACCGGCGAACATGACTCCCCCGGCCGCCCAGGGATTCTCACCCAGGGGCTCGGAGGTGCGGCGGGCGCCGGGGGCGGGAGCTGACTGTGCCATCTGAGTCTCCTTGGCCGGAGCGGAACAACTGCACGAATCCGACCCTGCGCGGCGCCCGCCCGTGCGACCACCTGACGCGTCCGTACGGGTGACGGCGTCGACCTGGCATCAGCCTCTCCCGCGATCGGTCACGACCGGGAGGCCGGAACAGCCGCTCGCCTGCTCATCAAAACGGTCGCGGCTCGTCAGCACGACGGGGCGACCCGCGTCGTTCGCTCGTTCGGGTGCGTATCTCGTGCAGGTTCCAGCCCAGATGTCCAGGCTTGGCCTCACGATGTGTCTCCTCGTGAAGGTGAAAGAACATGCCGACGTACGTCACCTTGCTGAGCTGGACCGATCAAGGGGTCCGAAACTACAAGGACACCGCGCAGCGCGCCGAGGCCTTCGGCTCAGCGGTACAGAAGCTCGGGGCGAAGCTCCTGAGTATCTACTGGACCGTCGGTCCGTACGACCTCGTGACCGTCGTCGAGGCGCCCGACGACGAAACTGCCACGGCAGCACTCCTGCAGCTCGGTGGGGTGGGCAACGTCCGTTCCACGACTCTGCGGGCCTTCGGCCGAGAGGAGATGGAGCGCATCATCGCCAAGGCGGCCGGCTGACGACCCACCACACAGTGCGAGCGATCGCGTCCGGCGAGTCGGCTCAGCAACCCGTGACGACCCTGCCGAGGTCCCGAGTCGTCCCATGTGCGTACGTGCCGGCTCTACGACCAGCTCGGTCGGCGTCGTCGCACCGCCGTGGATGGCTCCGGACCGCGGTGACCGGGTCGGAGACCGAGACGCCCCAGCTGGACTGATCCGTCTCGCTTTACACGCACGGGTCTCCGAGGTTTTCCAGCCGGCCGAGTCCGTGTGGTGCGGCGGCGGTGCTGTGCCGAGAAGGGGATGCTTGGCGGGCAGTCCCGGTGAGCCGCCCGGACGGACGGAGCCGGCGCGCCGTGGCCGGCTCGCAAGCGAGTGACGGCCCGCGCCTGGCGACCGGTTCGACTACCGCGGGGCACCGGACAGTCGACCGCCCCAGCCACGACGCACTCCTTCTCCGACAGCAACGGCTGATGGCGCGGCACCCTGCACGCCTGCGCGCTTCGGCCACCGGAGGGGCGAAATACCCGAGGGCAGAGCGTGTCCGTGCGCACCAAATCCGACCATCACTTTTAACGTGACGCTCATGAAAGCTAACCTTCTGTCACCATTGGCGCGAAGGCTGTCCGCGTTGACAGCCGCCGTGGCCATCTCGGCAACGGCTGCGGCAGGCGCCGCCTCGGCCTGCGGGACGTTCCTCGGCCGTCTGCACACCGTGCGTGAGATTGCCTCCACGGTCCCCGCGAACGGCGACGTGAACCCCTATGGCACGGCCGTGGTCGCGCGCGACGCCGGGAAGCTCCACAAAGGCAACGTGCTGGTCAGCAACTTCAACAACAGCCAGAACCAGCAGGGCACGGGCACCACCCTGGTCCAGGTCAGCCCGCGGGGCACCGCCAGTCTGTTCGCGCAGATCGACCCGGCCCACCTGCCCGGTCCCTGCCCCGGCGGTGTGGGTCTCACCACCGCCCTGAGCATCCTGCCCGGCGGGTGGGTGGTGGTCGGCAGCCTCCCGACCGCCGACGGCACCTCCGCCACCGCCCAGGCGGGCTGCCTGCTCGTACTGGACAGCCACGGCAAGGTCCGCAAGACGCTCGCCGGAGGCGGCATCAACGGACCGTGGGACATGACCGCCACGAGCCACGGCGACCGTACCGACCTGTTCGTCACCAACGTGCTCAACGGCACTGTGGCGGGCGGCGGCAACGAAGTGGACCGGGGCACCGTCCTGCGCATCACCCTCAAGCGTCATGACCACCAGCCGCCGCGGCGGGTGAAGACCACCACGATCGGCTCGGGCTTCGCCCAGAAGACCGACCCCGCCGCCCTGGTGATCGGCCCGACAGGCGTCGGCCTCGCCAAGGACGGCTCGCTCTACGTCGCCGACACGGTCAAGAACCGGATCACCGTCATCCGGCGCGCGGTGACCCGGGGATCCAGCGCCGGCACCGGCCGCGTCGTCAGCAGCGGCGGCAAGCTCAACGGCCCCCTCGGCCTGGCCATCGCACCCAACGGCCACATCCTGACCGTCAACAGCGGTGACGGCAACATCGTCGAGACCACGCCCGCAGGCCGCCAAGTGGCCTTCCGGCAACTCGACAACAGCGGCTCCCCGCCCGGCGCGGGCGCGCTGTTCGGTCTGGCGGTGGACCTGGACCGCGACGCCGTGTACTTCGTCGACGACGCCACCAACACCCTCGACGTCCTTAAGTGATCCACAAGAAACACCAGAGGCCCCGGATCCCCGGGGCCTCTCACTTCCGCGCACTCGGCAGGATTCGAACCTGCAACCTTCTGAACCGTAGGATCGGACAGCTCGTCGGGAGGGTGGTCAGCCTCCTCCCGGAGTGATCGCCGACGATGGTGATCATCGGCCTCTGTGTGCCGTCGTTGCCGTCAGGGCTGCCGTCACTCACGGACCACCGACTGCTGTGCCGCCGCCCGGGCGGAAGGGTCCACAGAACCTTGGCCATGGATATTCTCTGGCGATGTCGAATCAGTCAGTAGAAGCGGGCGTCAGTCTCGCTGGTGTGATGGCGCACTGCGGCGGAAGTCCGGTCGGCGCCGTGGAGTTCCTGGTGGGCGCGATAGCCTCCGCGCCGACTGCCCCGGAGCCCTATGCGGCCCTCGACGAGTTGTGGCGGGACCGACGCTCAGAGCTGAAGGAGGGCCTCGAAGGGGACGGCTCCTTGAGCGCTGTGCTGGCGCAGGCGTACTTCCTGTTCCTCGAAGAGAACATGGACGACGCGGTGATGGCTCTTGGTTCGGTCACGGGGGCGCGACCCGACGTGGCGTGGGGCACTGCCCCTTGGTTCGGCAACGCGCGTTTTCTCGGCGCGGTGAGTGCCGAGGCATTGGCGGAGGCGTGTCTGCGGACGTTGGATTACGGCCACGACCTGAACACCGACGAGATGCGTGAGCGGTTCACCCCCTGGTTTCACGTCATCGACGCGGTGTCCGAACGGAAACCCGTGCCGGAGTCGCTGGCCGCGATGGCCCGGCTGCCCCGGGCCTGCGGCCGCTACGAACTGTCCTTCACCCTGTGCGACCGCGCCGATGCCGTCGATCGAGTCATGTGGACCGAGGTCGCACGAGCGAACACCTGGCGCGCGATGGGCGACCTGGACCAGGCTGCGGCGGCTTTCGAGCAAGCCCTGACGCTGGATCCCACCAACTGGTCCCCTTACCTGGACCTCGCCGATGTGCGCGCTGAGCAAGGGGACTTCGCCACCGCTGTGGCCCTCGTTGAACAGGGCCTGCAACACGAACCGCACGAAGTCTCACTGCGCGCGGGACGCGCCGCCTATCGCACGCGCCTGTCCGGCTCGCCCGACGACCTACGGGCCCTGATCGCCTTGGCGCCGGAACTCGCGAACACCTCCTACCGGGACCTGCTGATCGACTACGCGTGCGCGGGGACGGGGCTGCCCCGGGGACTCGTGGCCAAGGCCCGCCGCATCAGCAAGAACTGAACACGCACCCTGTCAGACCCTCGACCTGGCATCCGCTCCCCCAGGGCCGAATGATCACATCCGATGAAGGTCACGGCGACGTGCAGCCGCTGTGGCTCAGCGACACCCCGGCCTCCGTCAAGCTGTGGGCTCGCCTGCACGCTGAGCACAGCACCTCGGGCCTGTGGCCGCTTCTTCTCAACTGCCTCGACTCCCATGGCCTCGGTGACGACGAATTCCGAGTGCATTGCGGGACGCGCGCTTCGTGAGCGGTCACAGTCACTGCTGAAGTTCCCCCGTACGGTGGACGGTTTCAGGTTCCCGTCTCGCGTTGGAGGACTTCGTGACCGCCGCTCGTCTTGTCGCCACCGTCGCCGCACCGCTGGACCCGGCGTCCGCGGACGCTCCCCACGTGCTGCACTGGCCCGGGCGCAGGCTTCTCGTGCAGCGCGGTGACACCGAACTGGTCACCTTCGATCTGGACGGGGAGGCGACGGAGGTCCGCTTCCCCGCTCCGTGGCCTCGCCGGTACGGCTCGGTGACGGTCTCTCCCACGGGTGACGTCGCCGTGTTCGCCGGCGTGCACGCGCTGCGAGCCGTGGATGCGACCGGCACCGTGCTGTGGGAGATCCGGCACGGCTGTTGGTCCGCCGCCGTATGCACCGTGGCCCATGCCTCGTTCTCCGAGTACGCCGACGACTACTACCACGCCCACGCGGACAGCGGCTCGGCGGCCTTCTCCTCGAACGGCACATTGGTGTGGGCTCACGTCCGCAATCGTGACGGGGACGACACGAAGGAGGAATGGCTTGTCCTGGACGCCGCCTCCGGCTCGATCCTGGGGCGGGCGGACACCACGACCGTGGGCTCCGCTTCATGGCACTTTCCCCATCCAGACGGTGACCACATGGGGCTGTCCATCGGTGAGGGAGACGACAACTCTCCAACCCTCTGGGGACGCTGGGACGGCACCACACTCACCTTTGAAAAGATCGTGGGGGAGATTTTCCTGGCTGCCAGCCCATCCGGGGAACACTTCCTCACAACCGACCCCGCGGGGTCGGGCCTCTATCTGCACCGGACTTCCGACGGTGCCGAATCGCGGAGACTGGACGCCACGGACGCCGTATCTCCTCTGCCGGACGACGACGAGGCCAGATGGCATTTCCAGGCCGCATTCCCCTACGAGGACGGCGCTGTAGCCGCCACCGAGGACTACCCTGACGTCCCACGTCACTGGCTCGTGGACCCGCGCACCATGTCCATGGGTGGCCCTGTCACCTACCCCTTCCCCATCTCAGGAGGCCCATGTTCCGCGGGCCAGGGCACGTGGTACACCGGCTCCAAGGACCAGACGGCCCTCCACCTGTGGAGCCTTGCCGGGAAGGACTGAGCCCTCCGATGCCGACGCGGAACGCCCGGCCGGGCGTTCTTCTGCACGTGGTTGCCGGCTACTCGCCGACTCCCGTGGCGCCTAGCGCTTCAGACGGCAGAACGTATCGACACACCCGATCCAACGCAACCGCACCGGCTTCGGACACCGTCCCGACGCCGAGACCATCCGAATCGACGACCCGCGAAGTACGGGCCTAGGAGGGCGTCGGCGCGCTCGCGCTCCGTCCGGGCCTGACGGGCGTCGCGCCACTTGTAGTAACTGGAACGGACGACGTCGAGCACCTGGCACAGCCGCTTGACCGGGTAGGCCTCGCAGTGGTCGGCAATGAACTGGAAGCGGCTTAGGAGGGCACGCTGGCCACTCACGGGCAGTGTGATCAGTATCGCCGCGTCTTCCATGCTTCCGATGATGTTGACGTTCTTGGTGCGACCCGGGATGGTCACTGCGGCGGGACCTCGTCGAAGGGTGGGTATGGGCACGACAGGCACGTCGTCACCCGCGGAGCGCGGAGGTTTCGCGAGAGGCTGTGTGACCGTAGGCCTGATCGTGGGGTTGGTGCCGCTCGGTGGGCTGCTGCTCTTGTTCAGTTTCGTGGGCACGATGGAGGTTGATTCTCCAGACGCTTTCGCGGGGTGGCGGGACAATCTCAGCGGTCTTGCGCTGTTTCTGCTGACCCTCAGCGTCGCCGCCTCCCTCGGGGCGCTAGCAGCCACCTTGTGGGCGCCTCGGCCCTTGCGGGCATTCGTCGGCCTGGTGTGCGGTCTACTGCTCGTCGCGGCCGTCTGTCGGGCCTACACGCTTGCACCAATGCTGAAGTGCTGGGGCCACAACTCCATAGCGCGGGAGGCGGACGGCTCCTATGCGTGCGCTGACCGCTGATGGCTGGCCTTGACCTTCCACTTCTCAGGCGAGTTGATGGCTCGGGACAGACCGCGATCCGACCCGATGACGACCCAGATTGACAGCCGCTGACGCGCGGCTGCGTGCGGTGGCGTCCGTTGTCGTTGCCGTCATGCGGTCGGCGCAGTTGCTGTACTTCACGGCTGTACCGCAGTGCGGAGTGAGGGAGGGGCAGGCCCCGAAGAGCGCGCCTCTGTCGCTCACTTGCCCTTTGACCTGTGCTTGGTCGCGTCAACGCCTACGGCCCGATCAATGGTCGACGGTGCCGCCCAGGACGAAGAAGAGCAGGCCTAGGACAAGGCCCAAGATGCCTATGAGGGCGGGTGCTACGTGGGCGATTAACAGAATCGCCATGAGTGTCCGTCCAAGGCGGATACGGGTCTCGTGATGCCTGTCCTGTACCGAGTTTTTGTCAGTCACTGCTCCCCGGCTCGGACGGCCAGCTTCGCCGGAACAACTTCCGCCGCATCTGGCTGCGGTCTGTCGAGGAGGCCGGACTCGGGGACGTGCACTTTCACGACCTCCGGCACACGGGCAACACCCTCGCTGCGACCGGTGGCGCGACGACGCGCGAGCTGATGCAGCGCATGGGGCACTCGTCGGTGCGGGCCGCGCTGATCTATCAGCACCTGGTCAACGGGCGGGACCATGCGATCGCCGCTCAGGTTGATGAGCAGATCAAAAAGGGCCGCCCGGCCGAGCCCTCCGGGGAGGGTCCGGAGGAGGCATCTGGCACGTGAGTGGCACGACGCCACTTCCCCGCCGGGATGACGGAGGAACGATCAAGGCCCAGGCTCCCGGTTTGATACCGGTGACCTGGGCCTTTGTCGTGCTTCCTGCTGGTGGGCGCGGACGGTTTCGAACCGCCGACATCTGCTTTGTAAGAGCAGCGCTCTACCCCTGAGCTACGCACCCGTGGATGAAGCAACAGCGTACATGGCACAGGGCCCATGCTCACAAACGGTTGTCCGGACCGACGGGGAGACGGGGGATATCCCCACCCCGCTTACGGTAGCCGCCCGGATTCCCCCCGGGCCGGCACGCTCTCTACGGTGGATCCACACCGGCGGGACAGCCCGCCGGACCGGATGGGGGATCGATCACCGTGGCACTCCGCACCCACACCCGCGCTCGCACCCGGCCCCGCGCGCTCGTCGCGTCCGGCGGGGCTGTTCTCGTCGCCCTGGCCCTCACCGGTTGCGGCAGCGCGGATGTGGAGGACGCGCCGGCCGAGCACAGGTCGTTCGCGCTGAGCGGGAAGACGCTGACCATCGAGTCCGGCGGTACGACCGTGGAGCTCGTACCGGCCGATGTGCGCAAGGTCGAGGTGACCCGGCGCGTCGACGGGTGGGTGGTGCTCGGGAGCGGGCCCGATGCCCGGTGGTCGATGCGGGACGGCACGCTCACGCTGCGGGTGACGTGCGACGCGTTGATCAGTAACTGCGGGTCGCGCCACCAGGTGAAGGTGCCCCGTGGCGTCGCGGTGGCGGTGAACGGGGACAACGGGCGGGTCCTCGCGTCCGGGTTCGACACTCCGCTCACGCTCCACTCCGACAACGGAAAGGTGACCGTCCGTGACTGCAGCGGTCCGTTGAAGCTGGAGAGCGACAACGGGGGCCTCGTCACGGAGCGGATCTCCAGCAGGTCCGTCTCCGCGCGCTCGGACAACGGGGGGATCCGGCTCGGGTTCAGCGCTGTGCCGGATCTGGTCGACACCGTCAGCGACAACGGCCGGGTGACCATCGACCTGCCGCGCAGTTCACAGGCGTACGCGGTTACTGCCACCGCGAGCAACGGGCGCGTCTCGGTGAAGGTGCCGCGCAGCGACGGCAGTCCTCATGTGGTGAAGGCGCGCAGCGACAACGGGCACATCACGGTGCGAACGGCGAACTAACCGGCCCGTGTGTTCGTCCTTACCTGGTGGAAGAATGAACCGGGCAGGGCGAAACGGCACGGGAGAGGGATGTGACGGCGACACACGCGCGGCCGCAGGCGAGAGCGGGTGGCAATTCCGCCGTCAGGGACGTCCTCGGATTGATGATGCTGCCGGTGCCGTTGCTCGCCGCCGCACTGCCGGCCGCCTTCGCCGGTGGGGGTACGCGACGCTGGTTCGGCGGCCGTGGGGAGAGCCAGCGTGTCGAGGCGCAGGCGGCGAAGGACGCGGCCGCGGAGGCGTTCTACGAGCTGGACACCGCTCAGCGCGACCTGCAGATCTCGATCGAGACGATCACCGCGGTGGACAGTTCGCCCGCCGCGCGCAAGGTCACGGACGATTTCGCCGCTCTGGGGCGGCGGATCGACGAGGCGAGCCATGCGTACATCACGGCGGTGGACGCACACGACCTGGACCGGGACGATCTCGAACCGGCGATCGCGGCGCGTGCCAGGACGGAGCTGACGAGCGCCAAGGACGAGCTCGTACGGGTCAAGGGCGAGCTCGACCGGTTCGCCCAGGGACTCGGTCCGCTCCTGGGGAACGCGGAGACACAGCTCGCCCGGCTCGCGCCCGCCGTGGAGCGGGCCCGGCAGGCGCTGCTCGGTGCGAGCAATGCTCTCGACGCAGCGCGCGCGTCCGGGCTGCGGGCGGACGATCTCGCCGCGCGCCTGGCGGCCCTCGCCCCCGAACTGACCAAGCTCAACCAGGGCGCCGGCCGGCACGGCGTGCCGGAGACGCTGCTCCGCGCCGATCAGGTGCTGCGCGGTGCGGAAGCTGTACGGGCGGAGGCGGCGCAGCTTCCCGGACGTGCCGCCGAGATCGACCACCGGCTGGTGTCGCTGCGTACCCGTGCCCAGGCGCTGACCACCCGTGCGGGTTCGGTGGAGCCGGTGCTGAGCGAGCTGAGGCGGCGCTTCTCGGCCGCGTGCTGGCAGGACCTCCAGCCGGTCCCGGAGCAGGCGGCGGTCAATGTGCGGCAGGCCGAGGAGAAGCTCAAGGAGGCGGCCAAGGCGCGGGACGAGCAGCGCTGGGCGGACGCGACCTCGCGGCTCGCCACCGTACGGGCCCTGCTGAACGCGACGGACGAGGCGGTGTCCGCGGCCGGTGACCGGCTGCACCGGCTCGACGCCGTGGCCAAGGATCCGCAGCAGGAGATCCAGCGGACCCGGTTCGCGATCCGGGACGCGCAGCGTCTGGCCATGGCGGGCCGCAACACGCCCGACCCGCGCCATGCCCGGCCGCTGGACGACGGAGTGGCCAGGCTGGAGCGCGCCGTCGCCGGGCTGGAGGGCCGCCACCCCGACTACTGGCACTTTCTGACCGAGACGGAAGCGGTGCGGCAGACGGCTGCGAGGGTGGTATCCGAGATCCGGGAGGAGCGTGGCGCCGGGGGCTGAGCCGAGTTGTCGGGGCCCGGGGCGGGGCGGATCATGGTGGTTGTCCGAAGGAGGCCACCATGGCCCAGACTCATGCGCCGCGTCTCCCGCATCTCCCTCATCACCCGCAGCGAGCGGCGCGAGGGCCGGCAGGACCCGGCAGAATGGCCCGGCTCGACGAACATCTCCCGGTCGATCACCGGCTCAGCAGCGTCTACCGCGTCGGGGCAGGGCTGATGGGGCTGGTGCTGCTCGCCTTCGGCATCCTGGGGCTCATCGACAAGATCGGCTTCTTCGACACGGGTGGCGCCACCGTCGCGGGCCTGAACACCAACGGCGCGCTCAGCGTCCTGTCCATCTGCGTCGGCCTGCTCCTGTTCACCGGAATGGTGATCGGCGGAAACTTCGCCTCGACGCTCAACATGGTCCTCGGGATCGCGTTCATCCTCAGTGGCTTCATCAATCTCGCGCTGCTCGACACGGACTACAACTTCCTGGCCTTCCACCTGCAGAACGTGCTGTTCAGCTTTGTCGTCGGGCTGATGCTGATGATGTTCGGGATGTACGGGCGGGTCAGTGGCGGGCTCCCGCACGACAACCCGTACTGGCAGGCCCGCCATCCCGAACAGGCAGCTCAGGAGCTGCGCCGCCGTCGGCGGCAGTCCATGCCGATTGCCCGGTCGTAGGAGCGGTGCCGTCGGGGCGGTGCGCCCTCCCCCTACCGTCCCCAGGTCCTGTTGCCGGATACCGCTGCCGGCCGGCGCCGCCGGTTAGCCTGGGGTCATGCCTCGTTACGAGTACCGCTGCCGCTCCTGCGGAGACACGTTCGAACTCAGTCGTCCGATGGCCGAGTCCTCGGCCCCTGCCTCCTGCCCCGCCGGGCACGAGGACACCGTGAAGCTCCTCTCCACCGTGGCTGTGGGCGGGGGTTCGGCCAAGTCCGCGCCCGCCGCCCCGTCGGGCGGCGGTGGCGGCGGAGGCTGCTGCGGTGGGGGTTGCTGCGGCTGACCCGGCCGCGCCGGCGGCCGGCTCGGCCCGGCGGGCGGGCGGCGCTACCTCCTGCGGGAGAGTGTCAGCCCGTCCGCCACGGTGAGCATCACGCTGTCCATCCGCGGATCAGCGGCCACATGCTCGTTGAACTCCTTGATCGCCGCCGCCCCGCCGGTCGCCTGCGGATCGGTCACGCCGCCGTGGAACAGCACGTTGTCGGCGACGACGAGGCCGCCCTGCCGCATGCGGGGCACCAGCTCCTCCCAGTACGGGATGTAGTTGCCCTTGTCCGCGTCCAGATAGGCGAGATCGATGTGCGGCTCGGACGGCATCGCCCTCAGCGTGTCGAGCGCGGGGGCGATGCGCAGCTCGATCCGGTCGGCGACGCCTGCCTTCGCCCACGCCTCCCGGCCGTAGGCGGTCCACTCCTCCGAGATGTCGCAGGCGATCAGCCGCCCGTCGGCCGGCAGCGCCTGCGCCATGGCCAGGGCGGAGAACCCGGTGAATGTCCCGACCTCGACGATGTGCCGGGCCCCGGTCAGCCGTACGAGGAAGGCGAGCAGTGGCCCCTGCTCCTCGGCGGACTGCATGGCGGCCTGATCGGGAAGGCGCGCGTATGTCGTCTCGACGAGCTCACGCTGCACCGCGTCGAGCGGCGGGTTGTGCGCCAGCATGTACGCGTACAACTCGTCCGTGATCTTGGTTTCGTTTCCCTTGCTCATCGCAGACTCTCTTCGTGCCTGCCGGGCAGGCTGGTCAGGTCCCCGCGTACCGGTTGTACGGCGAGAACGCGTCGGCTGCCGGCCACTGTTCCCTGTCGGTCCGAGCTTGTCGAAGATCGCGTCGACGTGTTTCTCCGCGCACTGTGCAGCCGTTCGGCGACGGCCGCGCAGGATTCAGAGACCGTGCCGGGGAACGGAAGCCCGAATGAACCGGCGGAGGATCTCCTCGCCCGCCGCCACACCACGTTCCGTCAGGACGTCGACATGCGGGGCACTCCAGTCGGTGTCGGCGAGTTCGCCGTGGCCCGGACGCCAGGCGAGGTCGGCGGCGAGCAGCAGATCGGCGTCGAGGAGCGAGTCGCCGGCGGCGAGGGTGAGCGTGGCGCCGGCGCGGAGGGCGACCTCGTGCATCGCGGCGCTCTTGGTGAGCGGCTTGGGCACGGCGTAGATCTTGCGGCCCTGGAGGGACACGGTCCAGCCGCGGGGCCCCGCCCACTCGGCCAGCTCGTGCAGCCAGTCCGTGGGCAGCAGCGAGCGTTCGACGACGAGATAGGCGAAGAGGTCCTCGGCGACTCGTTCCTTCAGCAGCCAGGCGGGGTCGGCGGCGGCCACGAGGTGGGCACGGACCTCGGCGAGCGAGGCGCACTCGTCGGCGAGCCGGCGGGCCACCGCGTCCTGCCAGTCGGGATCGGAGACGCCGTCGACCAGGAGGTGTCCCCCGTTGGCGCAGATGGCGAACTTCGGTGCGGGACCAGGGAACTGGATGCGGTGGTACTGCTCGCGGGTACGGGTGGTCGTGGGTACGAAGACCGTGGTGCGGGCCAGTTCGTCGACGAGTACGGCGGCCGTCTCCGTCATGTAGGAGAGCGGCTTGTTCCCGTACACCTCGACGCAGAGCAGCCGGGGGGCGTCCGCGTCCGGCATGGCGAGCTGGAGTGCCGCCGTCGAATAGATGAGGGTGCGGTCGAGGTCGCTGGCAACCAGTGTCACAGGGGTGGTCGGAGTGGTCGGGGTGGTCGTAGTGGCCGGGTAGGTCACTGTGACGCCACCGCCTTGCCGTCCGCGCCCGTCGCTCCGCGGGTGTACTTCGGGTGGATCAGTCCGACGCAGGTGTACGGGAGATCGTCGACCTCCTCGACCGGCACGCCGCGCTGCTCGGCCAGCAGCCGTATGTGTTCGAGGTCGGCACCGGCGCCGCGCTTGGCGAGGATCTTCCAGGGGACGCGTCGCAGCAGTACGCGGGTGGTCTCGCCGACACCCGGCTTGACCAGGTTCACATCATGGATGCCGTACTCCTCGCTGATGCGCTCGACGGCTGCCCAGCCCTCCCAGGTGGGGGCGCGGTCGGCCGTGAGCAGCTCCTTGACCTCGGCGTCCACGGCGTTGCCGACCTCGTCGAAGTGGGCGGCGACGGTGTCGAGGAAGTGACCGGACACATCGGCTTCCGCGAGCTCGCGGTAGAACTTCGCGCCGTGGAAGTCATGGGTGCCGACCAGGTCGGCCCGCAGGACGGTACGGGAGATCAGCCCGGAGACGGTGGAGTTGAGGCAGGCGGACGGGATGAGGAAGTCCTCGCGGGTCCCGTAGGTACGGACGCAGCCGCCCGGGTCGGCGAGGACCGCTATCTCGGGGTCGAATCCGTCGAACTCTTCGAGTGCGGCGGCCAGTTCGCGGGTGATGGCACCCTTGCCGGTCCAGCCGTCGACGAAGACGACGTCGGCGGGGTCGTGGTGGGCGGCCAGCCAGCGCAGGGCGTTCGCGTCGATGCCCCGGCCGCGCACGATGGAGACGGCGTAGTGCGGCAGATCGAGCCCGTGACGGTGCCGGGCCCAGCGGCGCATCAGCACGCCGACCGGGGTGCCGGCCCGCGCGAGGGAGACCAGGACGGGGCGGGGGGTGCGCTCGGCGAGGACCGTCTCGGTGACGGTTCCGACGGCCCGTGCGATGCGGGCCGCCGACAGATCCAGGGCAGCCTTGAACAGGTCCTGGTACGCGGCGGACGGCTGGTACTCGACGGGCAGCGACTCGGCGTAGTGCGCGCCGCCGCTCTGTATCGCCTCCTCGCGCTCCTCTGTGGGCGCCTCCAGCTCGGTGTCCGAGAGGTCCTGGAGCAGCCAGCCGACTTCGTCCGGCGCGTAGGAGGAGAAGGCTGGGCCGCGGAGGGGCTCGGACAGCATGGGGGGTGCCTGCCGTTCGGGGGCGGTGGACGGTGCGGACGACGGGACGTACGAGGGGACGACGGCCAGCAGGACGTGGGAGGTGTGCGCGGCGAGTTCCGCCAGCAGGCCGTCCGGGGCGTGCAGTTCCGGGGTGTCGGCGGCGGAGTCGACAACAACGACCACGGCGTCGAACCCGGCGTCCGCGACGTTGTACGCGTAGCGCGCGCCGGGGCCGTCGGCCGGGTTGTCGTGGGCCGGGAAGACCAGCCGGCTGCGTATCGCGTAGCCGGGGTCGTTCACGGCGAGGACGGGGGACCGTGTGGTGGTCGAGTAACGCACCTCGGCGTCGGTGTGCTCCTCCAGAGCGGTGCCCAGCCGGAGCGGTGCGTACATCAGCTCCTCGAAGCCGAGGACGAGTATGCGGCGGGCTTCACCGCCCAGGGCGCCGACGATGCGGGCGGCCATCGCGGGAAGGGCCGATTCGAGCGTCTCACGGTGGGTGGGGGTGAAGCCGTGCCGCCCGCCGTCGGGCACACCGGCCGGCCACTCCAGCTCCACCCGGGTGCACGGGCTGCCGGCCCCTGCCGCGCCGGCCCGGGCGGGTTCCCGTTCCGGCTCGTGGGCGGCGACCAGGGCCTGCCCCTTCTCCAGGACGCCGTCCGGGAGGCGGACCGTACCGGTACCCCTGGCCACCAGGTCGACGCGGGCGCCGATCTCGGCGGCGAACCCGGTCAGCCGTTCGCGGTCGGCCGCCGACCGCATGTCCACCAGTGCCACGATGACGTAGCGGTCGCGCGGGTAGAGCTCGTGCAGCGCGCGGATCGTATTGAGCACGGTGTTGCCCGTGGAGAACTCGTCGTCCACCAGCACGAGCGGCGCCCCGCTCCCGCGCGCCAGCAAGGCGGGGTCCTCGGGCAGCAGCAGATGGGACGTCGCGTGCGAGTGCGACTCCTCGAAGCCGCCCGCCCTGGCCACGCCCTCGACCGGACGCCGCGTCGAGTGGAGGTACGGGGCCACGCCCAGCCCGTCGGCGACCGCGTGGCCGAGGCCGGTGGCCGTCTCCGCATACCCGAGCACCACCGCCCGGCGGGCCTCCGCCTCCCCGAGGAGCTCACGCACGCGCAGGCCGAGCTCGAACCCCGCGCCGTACACCACGGAGGGCCGCTGCGGCACATGCTTGCCCAGCACATTGGAGACGAGCAGATGGGCCCGCTTGGGGTTGCGGCGCAGGGCGAGGCCCAGCAGCTCCCGGAGCTCGCCGTCGCCTTCGGGCTTCCCGTTGCCGACGAGCTCGACGCCCAGTCGCTCCGCCACCCAGCTACCCGACCACACCACGTTCGCCGTCTCTTTCCTTGCTGCGCGCTCGCTCATCGAGACGCGCTCATTCCGCGAGCCCCGCGGCCAGCAGATCCACGAAGCCGACGTCTTCCTTCGCCACGCCGAAGACCTCGGCCCGTTGCAGGGTGCGCTCGGCCCAGGCGCGGTGCGGCTTCACTTCATTCATCTTGTTCGTGTACGCCGAGCGCAGCACCCCGCCACCGCCCCGCTCCGGCCGCAGGATGTCCTGTGCGTCGCTGAACTCCTCGTGGCTGACCACGGACAGTGCGTGCACCGGCGCGACGTGCGACGGATGGATGCAGGTCTTGCCGAGCAGCCCGTTGGCCCGGTCGAGCTCGATCTCCCGCAGCAGCCCGTCCAGGTCGTGCTCGATCAGTGCCGTGCGCAGCTCCTCGGCCCGGCCCTCCAGGAAGGGGCTGCGGCGCAGCTGCGGCTTGAACATGCGCTCCTGGAGCCGGAAGTACTCCCACACCGGTCCGGTGATCGTGAAGCCCGTGCCGTCCGCCCGGCCCAGCACATTGACCACGTCGGCTATGACCGCGGCGACGAGCTGGACGTCGTACGCCGTCATGTCGGGCGCCCTGCGCAGTCCGTACGCCGAGCAGAAGTCGGTGACCCCGAGCCGCAGGGCGAGCACCCGGTCCCGGTACGTGTGGACGGTGCGGGCGATTCCCTGGAGCGTCGCCGCGCGGCTCTCCAGGTGCAGCAGCTCGGGCGATTCGAGAACGGGCATCGCGAACAGGCGTTGTCCCCCGGCCGTCTCGGCCTTGGTGAGCGCCTCCATGAACGGAATGCCGCGCTCTTCCGTGAACTTGGGAAGTACAAAACCGGACAACAATCGGATGGAGCTGCCGAGCCGCTGCACCAGGTCCGTCATCTGCTCCGGTTCGCGGACCCGGATGAAGAGCAGCGGCACCTCGGCGCCGTGCGCGGCGAGGTCGCGGAACTGCCTGACCAGGTTCTCCTCGGCGTCCGACACCTCGGAGTCGTCGATGGAGTCCTCCAGGCACAGCACCATCGAGACGACACCGCGCCCGGCCTGCTTGAGGACGTCGTCGGCGAGCCGCGGCCGGGTTGCCGGGGAGTAGAGGGTGGCGCCCAGGGCAGCCGACAGCATCCGGGCGGGGGAGTCCGCACCGAATTGGCACGGCTGCCGAAAGAACAGGCCTTCCCGCGCAGCGGGCGAGATGTGCCCGAAATGACGCATGTGATTCCCCCGTAACTGCTGGGCCGGCCGGACGACGTGTGGCCGGTAATAGTACGTATGGACGGGTGTCGGCAGTTCCCCATGTGCGTGAACTTCGGGTAACTCGTCCATTTCCCGACGGGTCCACAAGGCCCGGAGGACGTGGTTCCGACGCACTGCCGAGACATGGGTCGGGCCCCCGCGTTGTCTGCGCGGGCAGCCAGCAGGCAGGATGACCGCCATGACGCACGCGATGCTGAAGGGCTCGAACGTCCCCCTCGACGCCATGGCCGTACGGGCCGTGCTGCGCTGGACCCCGGGCGCCGGGGTGCCCGATGTGGACGCCTCCGCCCTGCTTCTCGGCGCCGGAGGCCGTGTGCGCTCCGACGAGGACTTCGTCTTCTACAACCAGCCCCGGCACCCCTCCGGTCTGGTACGACGGCTGCCGAAGCGCAGTGTCGCCGAGGGGCTCACCGACACCATCGAGGCCGATCTGGGCGCGCTCGATCCGTCGGTCGAACAGGTGGTCATCGCCGCGTCCTCCGACGGGGCCGCCTTCCAGCAGGTCCGCGATCTCCGCATCCTCCTCTACGACGCGGCGTCGGCGGGCGGCGACCCGCTCGCCGTCTTCGATGTACGCCCGGAGACCGGCGAGGAGACCGCGATCATCTGCGGTGAGCTCTACCGGCGCGGCGATGGCTGGAAATTCCGGGCGGTCGGTCAGGGCTACCCGACCGGACTGGTCGGGCTCGCGACCGCCTTCGGCATCTCGGTCGACGAGGCGGAGGCCGCGGCCGAGCCCGATCCGGCCCCGGCTGTGCCGGCGGTCGCCCCCATGTCTCCCCCGGCACCCGTTCCCGACTCGCAGGCCACGGTCCAGCACCAGCAGCCCACGTACGGCTACCCGCAGCCCGCAGCCGCCCCGGCCGCCCAGCCGGCGTACGGCTACCCGCAGCCCACAGCGGCCGCGCCCGCTCCGCAGCCCGCCTACGGCTACCCGCAGCCGCCCGCCGCGCGGCCCGCATACGGCTATCCGCAGCCCGCAGCCGCCGCCGCGCCCGCCCCGGACCCGAATTTCGTCCTGCCGCCGCAGGGCCCCCAGTTCGTCCGCTCCTGACCGCCGCGGCGCCGCGGCGGCAGGCGCCCGCTCAGGCCCGGGACTTGTAGCCGCGCCCCCACTGCATTCCCCAGCCGTACAGCCGGTCCAGCTCCGACTGGAAGCCGTAGACGAACTTCACCTCGCGCCGCACGATCAGCTCGTCCTTGATGTTCTCCACGGTGAACACGGCGCACGAGCGCGCCTGCGGGGCCCGCTCGTCGAGCTCGATCTCGATCCGCGGGCCGTTGCCCGGGTAGAGCGTCACCTTGGCGTGCGTACGGTCGAAGGCCGGCGTCTGGTCGTAGATGTAGACGAAGAACAGCAGCCGCTTGATCTGGTCCCGCTGGTCGAGGTTGACGTACACGGTCTCCCCCGACGGCGCCCCGAACCGGTCGTCCCCGCTGAGCCTGATGTACGGCGGCGCGTTCAGGTCGCCGATCAGGTTGCCGAGCGGCTGCACCACACCCTTGGTGCCGTCCTTCAGCTCGTACATGCAGCCCAGGTCCAGGTCGACGTTGACCACACCCTGGGTGTGTGCCTGGACCACATCGGGCTGGAAGAGCTTGAACGGCCGCAGCAGCCGCCCGCTCTGCCGCGACCTGCCCTCGATGTCGGACGTACGCATCCGCCAGGAGAGGTTGACCCGCAGGTTGCCGGTCAGCGCGCCCTGTTTGGTGAGGGAGACCGTGGCGTGCCGTTTGGACAGCACGATGGAGTTGGTCGCCGCGTTGCCCGACTCGAACTGTGCTTCCCGCCCCGGCCACAGGCTGTCCCAGAACGCCATCCCCAACCCCCACACGTCTCGGTAGTGCCCAGGCCCCGCACGCATCACTGCGGGGCGGCCCCCGGGCCGGGTCCGGGTGTTCCCCGAGAACCGTCGCCGTACGGACCGCCCCGCTGAGAGCGTTCCTCAATCCCTACCGGGTCACACCCCGGACGGGACTTCCGCCCTGGAATCCGAGTCGTCGCCGCCCCCGGCCTCCAGCGCCTTGTTACGCCGGACGGAGGACCAGAAGGACCAGCCGATCAGCACGACGCCGACGAGACCGGTGATGATCTCGTTGATCTGGTACTGGATGGTGACGAGAAGGATGACGGACAGCGCGCCGATGGCGTAGTGCGCGCCGTGCTCCAGGTAGACGTAGTCGTCCAGGGTGCCCTGGCGGACCAGGTAGACCGTGAGCGACCGGACGTACATGGCGCCGATGCCGAGGCCGAGGGCCATCAGCACGATCTCGTTGGTGATGGCGAAGGCACCGATGACACCGTCGAACGAGAAGGACGCGTCGAGGACCTCGAGGTAGAGGAACATGAAGAACGCGGCCTTGCCGGACAGAGCCACCGCGGACAGCTTCTTGCCGGTCTTCCTGGCCTCTTCCTCGGCCTCGTGATCGCGCTCCTCCTCTTCCTCCAGCTTGTTCTCGAAGTAGCCGGAGAGACCGCCGACGATGAGGTACGTGATCAGACCCGCGACACCCGCGAGCAGGACGGTCTCCGCCTTGTCCGCGTGCGCCCCGCCATGCTGGTGCGCCTGGGACGCGAAGGTCATGGCCGAGATCAGCAGCACGATGAGCGCGATGCAGACCGACAGCATGTCGACCTTGCCGAGCTTGGCGAGCGGACGCTCGATCCAGCGCAGCCACTGGATGTCACGGTCCTCGAAAATGAAGTCGAGGAAGATCATCAGAAGGAACATGCCACCGAAGGCGGCGATCGCCGGGTGGGCGTCCGTGACCAGTTCCTGGTAGCGCTCGGGCTGGCTGAACGAGAGATCGACCGCCTCGATGGGCCCGATCTTGGCGGTGATGGCCACGATCACGACGGGGAAGACCAGCCGCATACCGAAGACCGCGATGAGCACACCGACCGTGAGGAAGATCTTCTGCCAGAAGGCATTCATCTTCTTCAGGATTCCGGCGTTGACCACCGCATTGTCGAAGGACAGCGAGATCTCGAGGACGGAAAGAATCGCGACCACACCGAACGCTTCCCACCCCCCGTAGAGCACCGCTGCGACCAGGCCGAGCGCGGTAATCGCGAACGACCAGCCGAAGGTTTTCAGAAGCACTGGCTACCCCATCATGTATGTACGGGTCTCCCCCGGATGTGTACGGGGCTCCCCCGCGCCGTGCGCGGCTTTACGAAACGTTGACCCCAAAGTCTAGAGCGATGCCCCGCAGCCCCGACGCGTACCCCTGTCCCACTGCACGGAACTTCCACTCGCCGTTGTACCGGTAAAGCTCTCCGAAGATCATCGCGGTCTCCGTGGAGGCGTCCTCGCTCAGGTCGTAGCGCGCGAGTTCCTGGCCGTCCGCCTGGTTCACCACGCGAATGAACGCGTTGCTGACCTGGCCGAAAGTCTGGCCGCGATTGTCGGCCTCATGGATCGAGACCGGAAAAACGATCTTGTCGCAGTGGGCGGGGACCTGGTTGAGGTTCACGATGACCGACTCGTCGTCGCCCTCGCCCTCACCGGTGAGGTTGTCGCCCGTGTGTTCCACGGAGCCGTCCGGGCTCGTGAGGTTGTTGTAGAAGACGAACCATTCGTCGCCGAGCACCCGGCCCGACTGGCACAGCAGCGCGCTGGCGTCGAGGTCGAAGTCGGCGCCCGTGGTGGATCGTGCGTCCCAGCCGAGGCCGACGAGCACCTGGGTGAGGTTGGGTGCGGCCTTGGAGAGGGAGACATTGCCTCCCTTGGCGAGTGTGACGCCCATGATGTGAGTCCTCCCCGAGTCGATGAACCGTCTGTTGAGCGCGTCCGGCGCCGCACTGGGTGCGGCGCCGGACGGGGACGTGCTGGAGGGTGTACGGCGGTCATGGCCGGACACCTCCCGGGCGCGGCTCGGGCTGTGCCTTCTCAGGAACGGCCCGGTCGCGCCCTCTGGGCCGTACTCAGACGTTGACGCCGAAGTCCTGCGCGATGCCGCGCAGACCCGAGGCGTAGCCCTGGCCGATGGCACGGAACTTCCACTCGGCGCCGTTGCGGTACAGCTCGCCGAAGACCATGGCGGTCTCCGTCGAGGCGTCCTCGCTCAGGTCGTACCGCGCGAGCTCGGTGTTGTCCGCCTGGTTCACCACGCGGATGTACGCGTTGCGCACCTGGCCGAAGCTCTGCTGGCGGGTCTCGGCCTCGTAGATCGAGACCGGGAAGACGATCTTGTCGACGTCGGCCGGGACTCCGGCCAGATTCACCTTGATGACCTCGTCGTCGCCCTCGCCCTCACCGGTGAGGTTGTCACCGGTGTGTTCGACGGAGCCGTCGGGGCTCTTGAGGTTGTTGAAGAAGACAAAATTCCCGTCGCTGCCGACCTTGCCCTCGGCGTTGGTCAGCAGCGCGCTGGCGTCGAGGTCGAAGTCTCCACCGGTGGTGGTACGGGCATCCCAGCCCAGACCGACGACGACGGCGGTCAGGTTGGGCGCGGCCTTGGTCAGCGAGACGTTGCCGCCCTTGCTGAGGCTGACTCCCACGAGTCCTCCCATTGGTTTCTTGGGGGCCGACGACTGCCGGCGCCTCCACGTTGCGTTGGCATCGGATCAACGAGTGGATCCTAGTGACCGGTTCCCGGCCAAAACAGGCTTTTGGCCGGGGGGCGCCGGGAGATCGTCCGGATCACCGACGCGGGATCGTCCGGAACCGGCTCAGATCGCGTCGAGGGCCTTGATGTAGTCGTTCAGGTCGCGCGCGTCGGGCAGGCCGTTGACGACGGTCCAGCGCACCACGCCCTCCTTGTCGATGATGAAGGTGCCGCGCACCGCGCAGCCCTTCTCCTCGTCGAAGACGCCGTACGCCCGTGAGGCCGCGCCGTGCGGCCAGAAGTCCGAGACCAGCGGGTACTCGAGGCCTTCCTGCTCGGCGAAGACGCGCAGGGTGTGGATGGAGTCGTTGGAGACGGCCAGCAGCTGCGTGTCGTCGTTCTCGAACTTCGGCAGCTCGTCACGGAGGGCGCAGAGCTCGCCCGTGCAGACGCCGGTGAAGGCGAACGGGTAGAACAGCAGCACCACGTTCTTCTCCCCGCGGAAGTCGGAGAGCTTCACGGTCCGGCCGTGGTTGTCCTTCAGCTCGAAATCCGGGGCCTGGGTACCGACCTCGATCGCCATGGAAACGTGTCCCTTCGCTGCTTCACCGGGCTGGGCTGTCCGGGTGGACTCCACCCTACGCAGCCACCTCGGCTCCCCTGCGAACAGGGATGTACGCGGGCGAGGGACACGTGTACGGGCATACGAAGGCCCCCGCCGGTGCACGACCGGCGGGGGCCTCGTGGTGAGTGCGGTTCAGCGCCTGGCTTTGGCCGACTTCGGGGTGACCAGACGGCTGCCCGTCCAGTCCTTGCCCGCATTGATGCTCTTGGTCTGGGAAAGACCGGCTGTCTGGCCGGCCTCGTTGATATCGCTCGGTTCGACGTAGCCTTCGCGGCCGGTCTTCGGCGTCATCAGCCAGATCACACCGCCTTCGTCGATCAGACCAATGGCATCCACCAGCGCGTCCGTAAGGTCGCCGTCCTCGTCGCGGAACCACAGCAGAACGACGTCAGCGACGTCGTCGTAGTCCTCATCGACGAGTTCCTGGCCGGTAGTGGCCTCAATGCCCTCACGGAGCTCCTGCTCGACGTCGTCGTCGTAGCCGATCTCCTGGACCACCTGTCCGGGCTCGAACCCCAGCCGTGCAGCCGAGTTGGTCCGTTCCTCCGCGTGGTCCGCGGTCGCGCTCACGGGTTGCCTCCTGATCATGTTTCGGAAAATGCTTCAGCCACGCGCGTGCGCGGGGCGTTGGCCGTAGTCCACACGGGCGCGGCGGATCGCGCAAGTACCCAGCGTGCGAGACCGCCTAAACGGTGACGTTCCCTGCCACGTCGCCGGACGATCGGCAGGTCCCTGACTGGGCTCCACACGGCCGTCCACACCCTTTACGTCCTTCCACAGCTTATGCCGTTTCGGTCCGCCAATCGGAGTCGAACAGCCTTTGGGAACGCTTGGACGGGTTGGGCGTATGGTTGCGGTTTGATCCAACCCGTCTGTCCGGACCGCCCCGGCGCACCGGACATGATGTCCGATCCACCTGGCGGTTACCCCTCGGTAGAGATGACGTAAGCGTCGTCGCGGTACACGATGGTGCTGGCGCACATGCATACATCCCGGGGGCATGCCTCCCGTAACCAGGCCCCGTAGAGCACCACCGAACAGCGAAGGAACAGCGTGGCTTCCGGATCCGATCGCAACCCGATCATCATTGGCGGCCTTCCGAGCCAGGTCCCGGACTTCGATCCCGAAGAGACCCAGGAATGGCTCGACTCCCTCGACGCCGCCGTCGACGAGCGCGGCCGTGAGCGTGCCCGCTACCTGATGCTCCGGCTCATCGAGCGCGCGCGCGAGAAGCGCGTCGCCGTGCCGGAGATGCGCAGTACGGACTACGTGAACACGATCGCCACGAAGGACGAGCCGTTCTTCCCCGGCGACGAGGAGATCGAGCGCAAGATCCTCAACGCGACCCGCTGGAACGCGGCCGTGATGGTGTCGCGCGCCCAGCGCCCGGGCATCGGCGTCGGCGGGCACATCGCCACGTTCGCCTCCTCCGCCTCGCTGTACGACGTGGGCTTCAACCACTTCTTCCGGGGCAAGGACGACGGTCTCGGCGGCGACCAGATCTTCTTCCAGGGACACGCGTCCCCCGGTATCTACGCCCGCGCCTTCCTGCTCGACCGGCTGAACGAGGCGCAGCTCGACGCCTTCCGCCAGGAGAAGTCGAAGGCGCCGAACGGCCTGTCCAGCTACCCGCACCCGCGGCTCATGCCGGACTTCTGGGAGTTCCCCACCGTCTCGATGGGTCTCGGCCCGCTCGGCGCGATCTACCAGGCGCGGATGAACCGCTACATGGAGGCGCGCGGCATCGCCGACACCTCCCGGTCCCACGTCTGGGCCTACCTGGGCGACGGCGAGATGGACGAGCCCGAGTCGCTGGGCCAGCTCTCCATCGCCGCCCGCGAGGGCCTGGACAACCTGACCTTCGTGGTCAACTGCAACCTGCAGCGCCTCGACGGCCCGGTGCGTGGCAACGGCAAGATCATCCAGGAGCTGGAGTCTCAGTTCCGCGGCGCCGGCTGGAACGTCATCAAGCTGGTCTGGGACCGCTCCTGGGACCCGCTGCTGGCGCAGGACCGCACGGGCATCCTGGTCAACAGGCTGAACACCACGCCGGACGGCCAGTTCCAGACGTACGCCACCGAGTCGGGCGCGTACATCCGTCAGCACTTCTTCGGGGACGACCCGCGACTGCGCGACATGGTCAAGGACATGACCGACGACCAGATCCTGCACCTGGGGCGCGGCGGCCACGACCACAGGAAGGTCTACGCGGCGTACGCGGCGGCCAAGGCCCACAAGGGCCAGCCGACGGTGATCCTCGCGCAGACGGTCAAGGGCTGGACCCTGGGCCCGAACTTCGAGGGCCGCAACGCGACCCACCAGATGAAGAAGCTCACGGTCGAGGACCTCAAGCGGTTCCGCGACCGACTGCACATCCCGATCACGGACAAGCAGCTGGACGAGGGCTACCCGCCGTACTACCACCCGGGCCGCGACTCGGAAGAGATCCAGTACATGCACGATCGCCGCAAGGGTCTGGGCGGCTATGTCCCGACCCGCGTGGTGCGCGCGAAGCCGCTGGTCCTCCCCGAGGACAAGACGTACGCGACCGCGAAGAAGGGTTCGGGTCAGCAGTCGATCGCCACGACCATGGCGTTCGTCCGCATCCTGAAGGACCTCATGCGGGACAAGGAGATTGGCAAGCGTTTCGTGCTGATCGCGCCCGACGAGTACCGCACCTTCGGCATGGACGCGTTCTTCCCGAGCGCGAAGATCTACAACCCGCTGGGCCAGCAGTACGAGGCGGTGGACCGTGACCTGCTGCTCGCGTACAAGGAGTCGCCGACCGGTCAGATGCTGCACGACGGCATCTCCGAGGCGGGCTGCACGGCGTCGCTGATCGCCGCGGGTTCGGCGTACGCCACGCACGGCGAGCCGCTGATCCCGGTGTACGTCTTCTACTCGATGTTCGGTTTCCAGCGCACCGGTGACCAGTTCTGGCAGATGGCCGACCAGCTCGCGCGCGGCTTCGTGCTGGGTGCGACCGCCGGTCGTACGACGCTGACCGGTGAGGGTCTGCAGCACGCGGACGGCCACTCGCAGTTGCTCGCCTCGACGAACCCGGGCTGTGTCGCCTACGACCCGGCGTTCGGGTACGAGATCGCGCACATCGTCAAGGACGGTCTGCGCAGGATGTACGGCGGGACCCCCGAGGAGAATGAGGACGTCTTCTACTACCTCACCGTCTACAACGAGCCGATCCAGCACCCGGCCGAGCCGGAGAACGTGGACGTCGACGGCATCCTCAAGGGCGTCTACCGCTTCAGGAGCGGCGAGAAGGGCGTGATCCCGGCCCAGATCATGGCGTCCGGTGTGGCGGTCCCGTGGGCGGTCGAGGCGCAGCGGATCCTCGCCGACGAGTGGAACGTGAAGGCGGACGTCTGGTCGGCGACCTCCTGGAACGAACTGCGCCGCGAGGCCGTCGAGGTGGAGCGGTACAACCTGCTGCACCCGGAGGAGGAGCAGCGCGTCCCGTACGTGACCCGGAAGCTCGCCGGCTCCGAGGGCCCGTTCGTGGCGGTCTCGGACTGGATGCGTTCCGTACCGGACCAGATCGCGCGCTGGGTTCCCGGTGCGTACCAGTCGCTGGGTGCGGACGGCTTCGGATTCGCGGACACGCGTGGCGCGGCCCGCCGGTACTTCCACATCGACGCGCAGTCGATCGTCCTCGCGGTGCTCACCGAGCTCGCGAAGGAGGGCCGGGTCGACCGTTCGCTGCTGAAGCAGGCGATCGACCGGTACGAACTCCTGGACGTGACCGCGGCCGAACCGGGCGCGGCCGGCGGCGACGCGTAGGCACGACCGGACAGCTCCGAAGGGCGGCGGACCTCGTGGTCCGTCGCCCTTCGGCGTCAGTTCTCCCAGACCTTGAAGGCCCTGACCTGGTACGGGGACTGCGGCACCCAGGTGCCGCCGCCCGGATAGGTCTCGAACTCGCCGGTCTCGGCGCACTCCGCCGACTGGTAGGTGGTGACAGGGCGGCCGGTGCGGTTGGCGAGCGCCTGGACCTTGCCGGCCGGTGGCAGCGGGACACAGCTCTCGATGTCGATGGTGGACAGCTCATGGATCTGCCGGGCGCCGGTGAAGCCCGGCTTCTCCCAGAGACAGAGCTGACCCGCCCCGCACGTTCCGAGCCTGACCGGCGCGGCCTTTGGAGCCGGCGTGGTGCGCGTGGCCTGGGTGTTCTGTGTGGCCGGTGCGGCCTGTGAGGCCTGTACGGCCTGCGGGATGAGCGCGGTGGCGGCCAGTGCGGCGGCAAGCACAGTCGTACGCATATCAATCAACCCCCGTGGTGGTGTGGATCACTTGCATGCACCCTGACCTGCGGGGCACCGCCGCGGGAAGGGGCGCAGGGCCGGACCACCCGGATAGGCGACAGCCCCGCCGGAAGGGTCCGGCGGGGCTGTCGTACGCGCTGTGTTGACGCTCGCGCGCCATCGGCGCCAGGAGCCGGCGCAGGCCTGCGTCGGGGTCAGATGTGGCCCGCGCCCGCGCCCGCCTCCGCATTCGCACCGCGCTTGGTGAGCGTGGCGACCAGCGCGGCGATCACCGCGACCACGCACGCGACCATGAACGCCGTGCTCATGCCCGACACGAACGTGTCATGCGCGACGCTCGTGATCTTCTCCGCGACCGGCCCCGGAGTGCCGGATGCCACCGGCGGGATCCCGACCTCGACGGCCGAGGACGCCTGGTCCAGCTGCTGCGGCGAGAGCGGCGGAAGCTCCGCGGCCGCCCAGTTGTCAGCGAGCTTCGAGTCGACCTGCGAGGCCATGACCGCACCCAGCACCGCCGTGCCGAGGCTCCCGCCGACCTGCATGGCGGCCTGCTGCAGACCGCCCGCGACACCGGAGAGCTCCATCGGGGCGTTGCCCACGATGACCTCGGTGGCGCCGACCATCACCGGGGCGAGGCCGAGGCCGAGCAGACCGAACCAGAGGGACAACGTCAGCGTGCCGGTACCGGTGTCCAGCTGGGACATCCCGAACGTGGCGACGGCGGTGCACACCATGCCGCCGACGAGCGGGACGCGGGGGCCGAGCTTGGTGATCAGAAAACCCGCGAGCGGGGAGCCGACGATCATCATCCCGGTCAGCGGCAGCAGGTGCAGACCCGCGTCGACGGCCTTCATGCCGTGCACGTTCTGCAGGTAGAAGGTGACGAAGAACAGTCCGCCCATGAAGGCGAACGCCATGAGCACCATCAGGACCACACCCGCGGACAGCGGCACCGAGCGGAACATCGCCAGCGGGATCAGCGGTTCCCTGACGTTCTTCTGGAAGAGGGCGAACACCACGAACAGGGCCACGGCCGCCCCCAGGAAGCCGAGCGTCCTGAAGTCGCCCCAGCCCCACTCGGCACCCTTGATGAGCGCCCAGATCAGACAGAACATCGCCTGCGACAGCAGCACGATGCCGCCGATGTCGAAGGAGCTCGGCGCGTTCTCGGCGCGGTGGTCCTTGAGGATCACCAGGCCGAGCAGGAGCGCGGTCGCTCCGACCGGTACGTTGACGAAGAAGACGGACTGCCAGCTGACGTGCTCGACGAGGACACCGCCGAGGATCGGACCGCCCGCCGTCGAGGCACCGATGACCATGCCCCAGATACCGATCGCCATGTTCAGCTTCTCGGCCGGGAACGTGGCGCGCAGCAGGCCGAGCGCGGCCGGCATCAGCAGGGCGCCGAAGAGGCCCTGCAGCACCCGGAACGTGATGACCAGGGCCACGCTGCCGGAGAAACCGATGGCTCCCGATGCCGCGGCGAAGCCGACGACACCGATCAGGAAGGTCTGGCGGTGGCCGAACCGGTCACCGAGCTTGCCCGCGGTGATCAGGGAGACCGCGAGGGCGAGCATGTAGCCGTTGGTGATCCACTGGACGTCGGCGAGCGAGGCGCCCAGCTCCCGCTGGATGGCGGGGTTGGCGATCGCGACGATCGTGCCGTCGAGCGCGACCATCATCACGCCGATGGCCACGGAGAAGAGTGTCAGCCAGGGGTGGCCGCGCAGGCCCTTGGCCGGGGCGGGAGCAGGGGTGCCCTGCGGCTCCCGCGCCGCCTTTTCTGCAGTGGTCTGACTAGTCATGCCGGGGACATTAATGTCAGTCACTGACAGTTTATAAACCATTTCACAAGCTGGTAACCGTCATTTAGCTCACAGGCCTCCTGAGCTGAACAAAGAGACCGAGAGAGGACCGCTCAGTGACCGATGGCCGGCGCGTCGCAGAGCAACCGACCGGGCTGCGCGAACGCAGGAAGCGACGCACACGGGACGCCCTGTTGCACGCCGCCCTCGATCTCTTCACCACCCAGGGGTACGACGAGACCACCGTCGACGAGATCGTCGACGCCGTCGAGGTCTCCCAGCGCACCTTCTTCCGCTATTTCACCGGCAAGGAGGAGACCGCCTTCGCCGTCCAGGAGATGGTGGAGTCGCGTTTCCTCTCCGAGTTGCGTCAACGGCCCGCCACGGAAGCCCCCTTCGAGGCGATGCGCAGCGCGGTCCTGTGCACCTGGAGCAATATCGGTGAGGCGATCGAGGAGATCGTCACCGTCGAGCTCCACATGCGTACCTACCGGATGATCGAGTCGACCCCTTCCCTGCTCGCGGCCCACCTCGGGCGCACCATCGGCCTGGAGACCGAGATCGCCGAGGTGATCGCCGGGCGCGAGGGCCTCGATGTCCGGACGGATCCGCGGCCGCGGGTCGCCGTCGCCGCGTTCTCCGGGGTGATGCGGGTGACCGGGCAGCTGTGGGGGCAGGGGCGGGACACGAGTGTGGAGTCGCTGCGCGCACTGACCGAGAACTATCTGGACCAACTGGGTCCGGCGCTCGCGGGGAACTGGCGTACGCCGGTCGAACTCGTGACCGCGGCGCCTTCCGCCGGACAGCTCCGCCCTCCCATGTGCCGAACGCCTCGTACCGGAACATGACGGACTTCACAACTGCCCTACCACGACCGGCTCGTGCGAGGCGGGAGCGGCGCGAAATCCACTCGGAGCGTACGGGAGGCGCGCACGGAGCGTGAGGGAAGCCCCTCTCAATTCCCCACAGCGGAGTGATGTGCGTCACCCGCTTCACAGTGGTCGTCGCGCGTCTCCTAATGTGGGCCGGAGTGACTTCCTTCGACTCCTCCCCCACACTCACCGCATGGCGCGCGCTGCTCGCCGTCGCGGTCGTGTTCGTGATGCTGGCGACCACCGGCTGGACAGCCGTACGTCACCAACCCTCCCACGAGCCACGCGACATCTCACTCGCCTCCTGGGCGCGGGGGCGCATAGCGGGTCACCCGCTGCCGGACGCCGATGCACCTCCGCACCGGCTGACCCAGTTCTTCGCCACGCTCACCGCGACGCAGCGGACCGCGCTCGCCGACACGTACCCGCTGGTCGTCGGCAATCTGAACGGCGCCCCGGTCACCCTGCGCTACCACGCCAACCGGCGGGCCCTGGTTCAGGCGCGGGCGGTCGAACGGCGACGCTTGCACGACGTCAGGCTCTCCCCGGACGGCCGCGCCGACGCGCTGCGCCGGATGGAGCGCTTCCAGTCGATGCTCGCCCACGGCCGGCGTTTCCTGGCCTTCGACCCGTCAGGGAAGGGCCGGGCCGCCGAGGTGTTCGGTGACCTGGAGAAGGCCGAGCGGATCTCGATCGTCGTGCCCGGTGTCGACACCAACCTGCTGACGCTGGAACGGACCGGGCCGAAGGTCAACGCCGCCCCCGTCGGCATGGCGAAGTCGCTGTACGCGGCCGAGCGCGCCGCCCGCCCCGGCACCCGGACCGCCGTCATCGCCTGGGCCGACTACACCGCGCCCGCCGGCATCGGCATGGACGCGGCCATGGGAAACCTCGCCGAACGCGGCGCGGTCCGGCTGGGTGCGCTCGTCGGTGCCCTGCCCGGCACGTCAAAGGTCTCGCTGTTCTGCCACAGCTACGGGTCCGTGCTCTGCGGTGTCGCCGCGGACGAACTGCCGTCCCGGGTCACCGACATCGCGGTCGCGGGCAGCCCCGGCATGCGGGTGGAGCGCGCCGCTCAGCTGCACACCTCGGCCGCCGTCTGGGCGATGCGGGACCGCAACGACTGGATCGAGGACGTACCGAACATGGAGGTCGGCGGGCTCGGCCACGGGGCCGATCCGGTGGACCGGAGTTTCGGCGCGCGTGTCGTCTCGGCGGGCGACGCCAACGGTCACAGCGGCTATTTCGTGCCGGGCACCGAGAGCCTCAGCAACTTCGCCGCCATCGGCGTCGGTGCCTACGGCTCGGTGAACTGCGCGAGCGCCGACAGTGCCTGCCACGAGGGAATGTCCGGCGCCGGAGGCATGTGACGCGCGTAAAGAGTCGCAACGGGGCATGAATTGCGGCATACGCCGAGGGGGGACGTGCGGGCAAGTGCCGCATACGATGAGGCACATGGGTGATGTGCTGGCCGGAATTCATGCCACCTGGGAGTTCGACACCGACTCCGTGCTCATACGCTTCGGAAGGGGTATCCGCACGCCGAAGCTCTTTCAGAGCCTGCGTGAACGCCGTATTCCGCACGCGGCGTTGTCGTCGGTGACGCTGACCCCGGGCAGGCGGGGCACGGTGGTGCTGCACGCGGTGCCGAGACCCGGTGCCGATCCCCTGCTGGAGGCTGCGGCGGGTCAGCTGAAGGAGGGCTGCGATCCGTACCGGCTGGTGCTGCCCGCCGAACGCGAGACGCTCGCCGATTACTACGCGGACGAGTTGCGCGCACTGCTCGGACCGGGCGCGGGGGAACCCGCCGAACGTTTCCTGGTCGCGGCCCCCGAGGCGCCGATGCAGTTCAAGGCGTACGACGGCCGGGCCAGCTTCGACGGCGACCGGATCTCCTTCCGCTGGTTCTGGACGGGTGCCTCCACGGCGAAGTGGAAGGCGGGTGACCAGACGTTTCCGGTCACCGAACTGAGCGGCGTCGAGTGGCGGTCGCCCGAGGCGTTCGACGGCTACCTGCGGCTGGTGCCGCGAGGCGCCGAAGGCGCGGGTTCACCGGCGGGCGCGGAGAGAGGAACACCCCGTACGGATGCCGCGCCCGGTCCGCAGGCGATGGCCGCGCGGCCCACCCAGGCCGATCAGGACCCGGCCGCGGTGATCTTCGGGCTCGGCTACGGCCCGGTGCACGAGTCGCTGCCGTTCGCGGCCGCCGTACTGGAGTCCGTACGCAGGAAGCAGTCCGTACCCGGGACGGCGGCCGCCGTCCCGGGTACGGGGCGCCGCGATCCGGCGAACATCGCCGAGCGGATCCGGCACCTCGGAGAGCTGCACCGGGCGGGACTCGTGACGGACGACGAGTTCAGCGCGAAGAAGGCCCAGTTGCTCGCGGAGCTGTAGCGGGTGGCTGAGAGCCTGCCGGGTGACCTCTGATCGTGCGGTTTCGATGGCAAGGCGGAGGCGGGAGTCGACGCGGAGCGTCGGTGACCGACGCCAACGCCGCAAGCGGAGTCGCCGGGCGTCGGGAGCCCACCCCCTGTCGCTTGGGAGGCCTTGAGGGGGTGAGGCGCGGGATCGGGCGCCTGCGGCGGCGGGGCTGCTCGCGGCGGGGTTCGCCGTGTTCGCGCTGGGGCCGGCGTAGGGCGGCGCGCATCCAGCCCGTCCGGCACTTGAGGACACCACGATCGCCGGGCGCCCCGGCCCGCCGGAAACCAACTACTCGCGCGCGGCGGACGTCGAGCTCATATCCGGGTACCGGTCCCCCGCCACCTGTCCCGCGATCGGCTCCAGCAGTGCCAGCTCCTCCGCGGTCAGCGTGAGCCGGGTGGCGGCCACGTTCTCCAGCAGCCGGCTGCTCTTGCGGGTGCCCGGGATCGGCACCACGGTCAGACCGTGCACCTGGGCCCGCTGCTGCACCCAGGCGAGCGCCACCTGCGCGGCCGACGCCCCGTGCGCCGCCGCGATCTTGTGGACGGGCTCCAGCAGAGCGGCGTTCGTCTTCGCGTTGTCGCCGGTGAAGCGCGGCTGGTACTTGCGGAAGTCGCCGTCCGACAGGTCCTTGGACGCGTCCGTGAACGCCCCGGTCAAAAAGCCCCGGCCGAGCGGCGAGTAGGGCACGAAGGTCACCCCGAGCTCGACCGCCGCGGGCACGGCGCTGCGCTCGACGTCCCGGCTGAAGAGCGACCACTCGGACTGCAGGGCGGCGATCGGGTGCACGGCGTACGCCTCGCGCAGCTCCGCGCCGGTGACCTCGCTCAGCCCGAGCTGCTTGACCTTGCCCTGCTGGACCAGCTCGGCCATCGCGCCGACGGACTCGGCCAGCGGGACTGCCGGGTCGCGGCGGTGCATGTAGTAGAGGTCGATGACATCGGTGTTCAGCCGGCGCAGGCTGTCCTCGACGGCCTGGCGGATGTACGCGGGGTCATTGCGCACACCCCGGTAGTGCGGATCGTCGGTCCGCTCTATGGCGAACTTCGTGGCGAGGGTGATCTCGCCCCGGTGTGCCCCGACGAACGGCGCCAGGAACGTCTCGTTGGCGCCGCGACCGTACACGTCTGCGGTGTCGAAGAGCGTGACGCCCGCCGCCAGCGCCGTCTCCAGCGTCTCGCGCGCGGCGGACTCATCGGTGTCCCCGTAGAACTCGCTCATGCCCATGCAGCCGAGTCCCTGCACGCCCACCTGCGGGCCGCCGTTCCCGAGTTCCACGGTGGCGATCTTGTTGTCAGTCATCAGCTGCAAGGCCTCTCCGGCGCCCGGCGGGCGCTCGCATAAAAGTCGATCTTGTGGTCGAGGACGGCGAGGGTGTCCTGAAGCTCCGCGATCCGCGTCCTCACATCGCGGCGGGTCGACTCCAGCAGTTCCTGCCGTTCCTCGAAGGTGTGCTCGCCCTCGCGCAGGAGTTCCGCGTACCGGACCATGTCGGCGACCGGCATCCCGGTCAGCCGCAGCTTGGAGACGAAGGCCAGCCAGTCCAGGTCACGGTTGGTGAAGCGGCGCTGACCGGTGTGCGACCGGTCGACGTGCGGCATCAGCCCGATCCGCTCGTACCAGCGCAGCGTGTGGGCGGTGAGTCCGGTGAAGGCCGCGACCTCGCTGATGGTGTAGCGGTCCTGACCCTCGGGGCGGGGATGCGCCCGCAGGGCCGATGCGCAGGCGTCCGTCCGTACGGAAGTGCTCTCCATCACCGTCATGACCTCCACGCTAGAACCTTGGAGTGCACTCGAAGCAAGCGCAAACGGCGACGGGTTTCGGCGGCGGCCGGGACACCCCCTCCGACCAGTGCAGGACGGCCCTTTAGGCTCATACGTATGCAGAGCCTGGCGATGATCGACAACTGGCCCGTCCCCACCGCGGCGGCGGCCGTCGTACGAGCGGACGGCACCGTCGTCGGTACGCACGGCCCGGCCGCGCACCGTTTCCCGCTCGCCTCCGTCACCAAGCCGATCGCGGCCTACGCGGCGCTGGTGGCGTACGAGGAGGGCGCGGTCGAGCTCGACGAGCCGGCCGGGCCCGAGGGTTCCACCGTCCGGCACCTGCTCGCGCACACCAGCGGGCTCGCCTTCGACGAGCACCGGGTGACGGCCGCCCCGGGTACCCGGCGGCTGTACTCCAACGCGGGCTTCGAGGTGCTCGGCGACCACATCGCCAAGGCCACCGACATCCCGTTTCCCGAGTATGTGCGCCAGGCGGTTCTGGAGCCGCTGGAAATGACCTCGACCATGGTGGACGGCTCGCCCGCCAAGGACGGCGTCTCGACCGTCGACGATCTCGTACGGTTCGCGGCGGAGGTGCAGGCGCCCCGGCTGCTCGACCCGCGTACGGTGCTGGCCGCGCAGACCGTCGTGCACCCCGGCCTCAAGGGTGTGCTGCCGGGCTACGGCCACCAGAACCCCAACGACTGGGGGCTCGGCTTCGAGATCCGGGACCACAAGTCGCCGCACTGGACGGGCGGTTCCTCGTCGCCCGCGACGTTCGGGCACTTCGGGCAGTCCGGCACCTTCCTGTGGATCGACCCGGTGGCGGGCGCGGCGTGCGTCGCGCTCACCGACCGGGCCTTCGGCCCGTGGGCGGTCGAGGTGTGGCCGGCGTTCACGGACGCGGTGCTCGCGGAGCTCGGCTCCGGCCGCTGAGGGAGATCATCCGTCCGCCGCCTTCGCGGCCCGGCACTCGGACCACACCGTCTTGCCACGGCCGTCGCGGCGCGGCTCCACGCCCCAGCCGTCGGTGACGGCATCGACCAGGACCAGTTCCCGGCCGCCCTCGTCGAGGACATCACCCAGTACCGCGCGGGGCAGTTCCGGACAGCCGTCCGCGACCTCGACGCGCGCGGATTCAGCCCGACAGCTCCCACACCAGTACCTGCGCCGGAGCCTCGGCCACCAGCTCCAGGCCCACCGCCCCGGTGATCCGCGCCGCGTCGCCCGGGCCGAGCATCTCGCCGTCGAGCCGCACCTCGCCGGACACCACCTGCACATACACCCGCGCCGCGTCCGGCACCGCCGTGCGCTCGCCCCCGGCGAGTCTGCGCACATGCAGCAGGGCGTCCGCCTCGGAGAGGGCGTACGGGGTGGAGTCGGCGATGCCGCGGACGATCGTGTACGAGGGTTCGCCGCCCGGGGAGAGCGGGGACAGCCACATCTGAAGGAATGTCAGCGGAACGTCTCCGTCGTTGCGTTCGACGTGGCGCACCCCGGCCGCGGCGCTGAGGTGCTGGAGATCCCCGGCGCGTACGACCGTGGCGTGACCGGCCGAATCGCGGTGGGTCAGTTCGCCCTCTACCACCCAGGTGACGATCTCCGTATGGCTGTGGGGGTGTTCGTCGAAGCCCGCGCCGGGCGCCAGCCGCTCCTCGTTGCACGCCAGGATCGCGCCGAAGCGCAGGTTGTCCGGGTCGTAGAAGGACCCGAAGGAGAAGGCGTGCCGGGACAGAATGCCGGCGGCCTCGTCCCCGCCCGTATACCGGTCGTCCGCGCGCTGTACGGAAATCACGGGTCCACGGTAGCCCGGCCCGGCACCCCTGCGTCCCGGCCGGCCACCGGCCGCCCGCTACCCGGCAGTACGACCCGCGGTGGCCCCGGCCCACCGTGCCCGTGGCCTGATAAGGCAGTCTTGTCTCCGTGCCCCGATCCGATCCTGAGCAGCCTGCTGCGAATGACGCCCACCTGCATGCCGCGACCCTGAAGCGGCTGGAGCAGTCCTCCGGCCGGCTGGCCGCGAACGCGATCGCCCGCATGGACGAGTCGCTGCCCTGGTACCGGGCGATGCCACCGGAGAACCGGTCCTGGATCGGCCTGGTGGCCCAGGCCGGAATCGCCGCGTTCACCGAGTGGTTCCGGCACCCGGAGACGCCGCAGGCCATCTCCACCGATGTGTTCGGTACGGCTCCGCGCGAGCTGACCCGGGCGATCACCCTGCGCCAGACCGTCGAGATGGTGCGTACGACGATCGAGGTCATGGAGGCCGCGATCGAGGAGGTCGCCGCGCCCGGCGACGAGTCGCTGCTGCGCGAGGCGCTGCTCGTCTACGCACGGGAGATCGCCTTCGCGACCGCCCAGGTGTACGCGCAGGCGGCCGAGGCGCGCGGCGCCTGGGACGCCCGGCTGGAATCGCTCGTGGTGAACGCGGTGCTGTCCGGGGAGGCCGACGAGGGAGCCGTCTCCCGGGCCGCCGCGCTCGGCTGGAACTCCCCCGAGCATGTGTGTGTGATCCTCGGCACGGCCCCCGACGGCGACAGCGAACTGACCGTCGAGGCGATCCGGCGCGCCGCCCGGCACGCCAAGCTCCAGGTACTCACCGGCGTGCTCGGCAGCCGTCTGGTCGTCATCGCGGGCGGCAGCGACAACCCGCTGCACGTCGCGAAGGCGCTGATCGGCCCGTACGCGGCCGGGCCGGTCGTCGCCGGGCCCGTGGTGTCCGACCTGCTGGCGGCCACCCGGTCCGCCCAGGCCGCCGCCGCCGGGCTCAAGGCGTGCGGTGCCTGGCAGGACGCGCCGCGGCCCGTTCTGGCGGACGATCTGCTGCCGGAGCGCGCCATTGCGGGCGACCCCGCCGCGCGCGACCAGTTGGTGGAGGAGATCTACAGACCGCTGGAGGAAGCGGGCTCGGCGCTGCTGGAGACTCTGAGTGTGTACCTGGAGCAGGCGAGCAGCCTGGAGGGCGCGGCCCGGATGCTGTTCGTGCACCCCAACACCGTGCGCTACCGGCTCCGACGTGTGACGGACGTCACCGGATGGTCGCCCTCCGATGTCCGCTCGGCGTTCACGCTGCGAATCGCCCTGATTCTGGGGCGTCTGGCCGACAGAGATACCCAGTCCTAGACTTTTGTCGGACATCAACAATTCCCCCTACGGTTCTTCGTCCCTGTCCCCACGGGCGTTCAGGACTGTTCGCAAGAGAGAGTGTGAGGGTGCTCGTACTCGTCGCTCCCGGCCAAGGCGCTCAGACGCCCGGCTTCCTGACTCCCTGGCTCGACCTCCCCGGTGCCACCGACCGCGTCGCGGCCTGGTCCGACGCCGTCGGGCTCGACCTTGCCCACTACGGCACGAAGGCCGACGCGGACGAGATCCGCGACACCGCGGTGGCTCAGCCACTGCTGGTCGCCGCGGGCTTGCTGTCCGCCGCCGCACTGGGCGCGTCGCCCGACGTCGTCGCAGGTCACAGCGTGGGTGAGATCACCGCGGCGGCGTTCGCCGGTGTCCTCGACGAGGAGGCCGCGCTCCGTCTCGTACGCACCCGCGGACTCGCCATGGCGGACGCCGCAGCGGTCACCGAGACCGGGATGGCGGCGCTGCTCGGCGGCGACCCGGAGGTGACGGTCCCACACCTGGAGAAGCTCGGTCTGACCCCGGCGAACGTCAACGGGGGCGGCCAGATCGTCGCCGCCGGTACCGCCGCGCAGATCGCCGCGCTGACCAGGGACAAGCCCGAGGGCGTGCGCCGCGTGGTGCCCCTCAAGGTCGCCGGTGCCTTCCACACGCACCACATGGCTCCCGCGGTCGACCGGCTCCGCGAGGCCGCCGCGGCACTGACGGTCTCCGAGCCGACTGTGACGTATGTTTCGAACGCCGACGGAAAGACGGTCGCCTCCGGCGCCGAGGTCATCTCGCGGCTGGTCGGCCAGGTCGCCAACCCGGTCCGCTGGGACCTGTGCATGGAGACGTTCAAGGAGCTGGGCGTCACGACGCTCATCGAGGCCTGCCCCGGTGGGACCCTGACCGGTCTCGCCAAGCGGGCGCTGCC
Organism: Streptomyces atratus; assembly: GCF_040655115.1. Classification (GTDB taxonomy): domain Bacteria; phylum Actinomycetota; class Actinomycetes; order Streptomycetales; family Streptomycetaceae; genus Streptomyces; species Streptomyces atratus_D. Next base: position 115,429 of record NZ_JBFAJH010000008.1, read on the forward strand.
CGGGGTGCGGACCCTCGCGCTCAAGACCCCCGACGACCTCGACGCGGCCCGCGCGCTCCTCGCTGAGCACGCAGACGCCTAAGGAGCCCGAGAGCATGTCGAAGATCAAGCCCAGCAAGGGCGCCGCGTACGCACGGATCATGGGCGTCGGTGGCTACCGGCCGACCCGTGTCGTGCCCAACGAGGTGATCCTCGAAACGATCGACTCGTCGGACGAGTGGATCCGCTCCCGCTCCGGCATCGCCACCCGCCACTGGGCCTCCGAGGAGGAGACCGTGGCCGCGATGTCCGTGGAGGCGTCCGGCAAGGCCATCGCCGACGCCGGCATCACGCCGGAGCAGATCGGCGCCGTCGTCGTCTCCACCGTCTCGCACTTCAAGCAGACCCCGGCCATCGCGACCGAGATCGCCCACAGGATCGGTGCGGGCAAGCCCGCCGCGTTCGACATCTCCGCCGGCTGCGCCGGGTTCGGCTACGGCCTGACCCTCGCCAAGGGCATGATCGTCGAGGGTTCGGCGGAGTACGTCCTTGTCATCGGCGTGGAGCGGCTCAGCGACCTCACCGACCTGCACGACCGCGCGACGGCGTTCCTGTTCGGCGACGGTGCCGGTGCGGTCGTGGTCGGGCCCTCCAAGGTCCCCGCCATAGGCGCGACGGTCTGGGGCTCCGAGGGCGACAAGTCCGAGACGATCAAGCAGACCGTGGCGTGGGACGAGTTCCACGCCAAGCGCCCGGAGAAGTTCCCGGCCATCACGCAGGAGGGCCAGGCGGTCTTCCGCTGGGCCGTCTTCGAGATGGCGAAGGTCGCCCAGCAGGCGCTGGACGCGGCCGGGATCACCCCGGAAGACCTGGACGTCTTCATTCCGCACCAGGCCAACATGCGGATCATCGACTCGATGGTGAAGACCCTGAAGCTGCCGGAGAGCGTCACGGTCGCCCGTGACGTGGAGACCACCGGCAACACCTCCGCCGCCTCGATTCCGCTCGCTATGGAGCGGCTCCTGGCGACCGGTCAGGCGAAGAGCGGCGACACCGCGCTCGTCATCGGCTTCGGGGCGGGTCTCGTCTACGCCGCGACGGTCGTTACTCTCCCCTAGGCACACCGGACCTTCCGGTCCGGACGTCCGAACCCTGCAGAAACACATCGAAGGAGCGCCAACATGGCCGCCACCCAGGAAGAGATCGTCAGCGGTCTCGCCGAGATCGTCAACGAGATCGCCGGTATCCCGGTCGAGGATGTCCAGCTGGACAAGTCCTTCACCGACGACCTGGACGTCGACTCGCTGTCCATGGTCGAGGTCGTCGTCGCCGCCGAAGAGCGCTTCGACGTCAAGATCCCGGACGAGGACGTCAAGAACCTCAAGACGGTCGGCGACGCTGCCGACTACATCCTGAAGCACCAGGCCTGATCCAGCCGGCTCGTGTGTCGCCACCCGGCGGTGGCGCCGCTGATTCACGACCCTCTACACGTGGAGAAGATTTTCCAGTGAACTCGACCAATCGCACCGTGGTCGTCACCGGTATCGGCGCAACCACTCCGCTGGGTGGCGACTCGGCGTCGACCTGGGAAGGTCTGATGGCCGGTCGTTCCGGCGTCAACCCTCTCGAGGGCGAACGTTTCGCCGAACTGCCCGTCCGGATCGCCGCCCTCGCGGCTGTCGACCCGGGCGACGTACTGCCCCGCCCGCTCGCCCGCAAGCTGGACCGATCGGCGCAGTTCGCGCTGATCGCGGCCCGCGAGGCCTGGGCGGACGCCGGCTTCATTGGCAAGGCCGGTGAGGACGAGAAGATCCAGCCCGACCGGCTCGGCTCGGTCATCGCCTCCGGTATCGGTGGCGTGCTCACGCTCCTCGACCAGTACGACGTGCTGAAGGAGAAGGGCGTTCGCCGTGTCTCCCCGCACACCGTGCCCATGCTCATGCCGAACGGCCCGGCCGCCAACGTCGGCCTCGAGGTCAACGCGCAGGCCGGTGTCCACGCTCCGGTCTCCGCCTGTGCGTCGGGCGCCGAGGCCATCGGGTACGCCGTCGAGATGATCCGCACCGGCCGTGCCGATGTCGTGCTCGCCGGTGGCACCGAGGCGGCCATCCACCCGCTGCCGATCGCGGCGTTCGCCAACATGATGGCGATGTCCAAGAACAACGACGAGCCCGAGAAGGCGTCCCGTCCCTACGACACGGGCCGTGACGGCTTCGTGCTCGGCGAGGGTGCCGGTGTCGTCGTCCTGGAGTCCGCGGAGCACGCGGCCGCGCGTGGCGCCAAGGTCTACTGCGAGGTACTGGGCCAGGGACTGTCCGCGGACGCCCACCACATCGCGCAGCCCGAGCCGACCGGGCGCGGGATCGCTGCCGCGATGCAGAACCTGCTGGACCAGACGGATCTCAAGCCGTCGGAGATCGTGCACATCAACGCGCACGCCACGTCGACGCCGCAGGGCGACGTCGCGGAGCTGAAGGCTCTGCGCAAGGTCCTGGGCGACGACCTCGACCACGTCGCGATCTCCGCGACGAAGTCGATGACCGGTCACCTGCTCGGTGGCGCGGGCGGCATCGAGACCGTCGCGACGGTCCTGGCGCTGCACCACCGGATGGCTCCGCCGACGATCAACGTGGAGAACCTCGACGAGGCGGTGGAGGCCGACATCGTGCGCGGTGAACCCCGTCCGCTGCCCGAGGGGTCGATCGCCGCGATCAACAACTCGTTCGGGTTCGGGGGGCACAACGTGGTGCTGGCGTTCCGCAGCGTCTGACCCCTGGCCCGCGGCCCGGTACACCGAGGCCCGCCTCCCCCGAGTGGGGAGGCGGGCCTCGTCCGCTGCGCGGGACGTTTCCGGGGCTCTGCCCCCGGGCCCGGCTCCTCATCGCCGGAGGGGCTGATTTCTGTCGCGCCGGACGCCGGCCTCGCCGGCGATTGAGGTGCGGGGCCCGGGGCGGAGCCCCGGTTTCGGGAAGGGGCGGGTCGGGGAACAGGCACGCCACAGGCGCCCCTCACACCACCTGGTGCAGCCACCGCACCGGTGCCCCCTCCCCGGCATGCCGGAACGACTCCAACTCGTCGTCCCACGGCTTGCCGAGAAGTTTGGCGATCTCCGCCTCCAGCTCCGTCTCCCCCCGCACCGACCGCGCCAGAGCGGCCCGCAACCGGTCCTCCGGCACCAGGATGTCGCCGTGCATGCCGGTGACCGCGTGGAAGATGCCCAGCTCCGGCGTGGAGCTGTACCGCTCGCCCTCCGCCGTCGCACACGGCTCCGCCGTCACCTCGAAGCGCAGCAGATCCCACCCCCGCAATGCGGAGGCAAGCTTCGACGCGATGCCTGCGGCGCCTTTCCAGGAGAACTCGGACCGCCAGGTGCCGGGCGAGGCCGGCTGTCTGATCCAGTCGAGCTGCACCCGCACACCGAGGACACCCGCCACCGCCCACTCGACATGTGGGCAGAGCGCGCGCGGTGCGGAGTGAACGTACAGGACTCCACGTGTCGTCACCGGGACCTCCAGTGTGGGACGAGGTTCGCCTTCCCCAGCGGCCTCGCGCCCGTACCGCCTTTTCTCGGCCGGTCCCCGAGGCTGTCGTCAGTAAACAGCATCGGAAGTGAATCTCCGGAAAAGGGACGATATGTGACGTGATGTGATGATACGAAGCCACCCAAGTGGAGTCGGGTGGTGGAACGCGGCACTGGTTCGACGGGGAAAAGCTACCGTGCGACGGCGCCCGAGGTGTGACGTACCGTCGGTCCTGGGCCCATCATTCGCACACCTTTCACCCGGCAGGGCGCGCGGGCGTGTCGCCTGGGGCTTCACGGGGTTGCCGGGGGCATAAACGGGAGGGCATGAGGGATGCAGAATCGTTCCGCGAGCCATCGCTCGCGCACCAGTGCCGCCGTTCTGACGGCGCTTCCGGTGATCGCCGTGGCCGCGCTGGCCGGCTGTGACACCGGGTCGGACGGGACGACCAAGGGGTCCGCCGCCGGGCAGCGCCACCCGTCTGCCGCGCCCTCCCCCGCCTGGAACCCCAGTCCCGGGTCGGTCGCCGCGGTCGGGGACTCCATCACCCGTGGTTTCGACGCCTGTTCCGTGCTGGCCGACTGCCCCGAGGCCTCCTGGGCGACCGGCACGGACCGCAAGGTCCGGAGCCTCGCCGTGCGGCTGCTCGGCTCCTCGGGCGCGGCCTCGCACAGCTGGAACCACGCCGAGACCGGGGCCCGGATCGCCCAGTTGGCGGAGCAGATGGCTCTCGCGGCGGAGCGGAAGCCGGACCTGGTGACCGTGATGATCGGCGCCAACGACGCCTGCCGGGACTCGGCGAGGCTGATGACGCCGGTGGCGGACTTCCGGGCCTCGTTCGAGGCTTCGATGCGTCAGCTCCGCAGCAAGGCGCCGAAGGCGCAGGTGTACGTGTCGAGCGTGCCGGATCTCAAACGCCTCTGGTCGACGGGGCGCGACAACGCCCTGGGCAAGCAGATCTGGAAGCTGGGCATCTGCAAGTCGATGCTGGGCCATGCGGATGACATGAGCGCCGGCGCCGTGGCGCGCCGAACCTCGGTGCAGGAGCGGGTCGTGGCGTACAACGAGGTGCTGCGGGACGTGTGCGCGAAGGACCTGCGCTGCCGGTACGACGGGGGTGCGGTCTTCGACTACCCGTTCAGTGGCCGGCAGCTCAGCCAGTGGGACTGGTTCCATCCGGGGCTGAGCGGCCAGGCCCGGCTCGCCGAGATCGCGTACCGCAATGTCACGGCTCGGAAGCCCCCGGCGTAGCCACCGGCACGTGGTCTAAGGTCCGTGATCATGGACGCGGGTTTGAGCAGCACGGCGGTACGTACGGACCGCGAGGAGTACGTGTCGACGACCGTGTACGGGTTCTCGGTGCGCTGACCGGACGAGAAGAGCCCCGGAGCGGGGTCAGGTGCTGCTCCGGGACTCTCCGGTCCGAGGAGCTGCCGCTACTCCTTGACCTCCGTGGCCGCCGTCATGCGTACGTCGCCGAGCGAGCGCGCTGCCCGCACCTCGTACACGCCGGGCACGAGGGTCCAGTCGAACTACACGCAGGCGCGCGCGAGCATGGCGGCCATGCTGCGCGCGGAGGACGGCGGGGCGCTGCCGGGCGGTCTCACTCCGGAGCGGGCCGCGCCGCTGCTCGTGGCGGTGCTGGACGGGCTCCGGTACCAGTGGTTGCCCGACCCCGGATCGGTGGACATGCCGGCCGCGTTCCGGGACTTCCCGCGGCTGTTGCAGCCGGGGGCCGCGGACGCCCCCGACGGGCGCGACGACTCCACCCACAAGTGAAATGACCTGCGACAACACCGGTACGACAAGATCGATAAGCGGCACCTGCGAGTGATTCCGAGCGGTCTACGCGCGTCCGGGCAACGCGCTCCATTCCGCGCCCCCCAGGGTGTCCGCATGACTGACAAGCCAGCCGAAGAGACCTCGGTCCTGCCCTCGCGACGCAGCATGCTCGCGGGTGTCGCCGCCGGCGCCACCGCCCTCGCCACGACCGCCGTGACCTCGGCGAACGCGGCCACGCCCGACTCCCTCGCGGCGCCTTCCACTCCTGCGGCCCCCGAGAGGGCCCCCGGCTCCGACTGGAACGCCTGCCTGGCCATCGCCCGTGCCATCCTCGTACGCGACGATCAGGACGAGCCACTGGTGCCGCACTACCGCGACATCCTGCTCTCCAAGGGCCTGCCGCGCAGCCGCAAGCCCCCCAAGAAGGTACTGATCATCGGTGCGGGGCCGGCCGGACTGACCGCCGCCCATCTGCTCAGCAGCGCCGGGCACACCGTCACCGTGATCGAGGCCAACGGCAACCGGGTCGGCGGCCGGATCAAGACCTTCCGCAAGGGCGGCCACGAGAACGCGAAGGCGCCGTTCGCCGACTCGAAGCAGTACGCCGAGGGCGGGGCGATGCGGATTCCCGACAGCCACCCGCTCGTCACCGGGCTCATGGACAGCTTCGGTCTGAAGCGCCGCCGCTTCTACCTCGTCGATGTCGACGGCGCGGGAGAGCCCGTCAACCACACCTGGATCCATGTCAACGGCATCCGGGTCCGCAAGGCGGACTACGCGAAGAAGCCGCAGACGCTCAACCGCTCCTTCGGGGTCCCCGCGGAGTTCGAGAACAAGACCGCCGCGACCATCGTGCGGGAGGCCTTCGCGCCTGTACGCAAGGAGTTCGAGGGCAAGGAGGGCCGGGAGCTCGTCGAGGGCTGGGCACGGGTCATCCAGCGGTACGGACACTGGTCGATGTTCCGCTTCCTGACCGAGGCGGCCAAGCTCGACGAGCGCACCATCGACCTCATCGGCACGGTCGAGAACCTCACCTCGCGACTCCATCTCGCCTTTGTGCACAGCTTCATCGGAGCCTCCCTGATCAGCCCGGACACCGCGTTCTACGAGCTGCCCGACGGCACGGCGACCCTGGCCGACGCCATGTACGCGCGGGTCAAGGACCTGGTGCGGCTGGACCGCCGGGCCGCCAGGATCAGCTACGAAGCCGACAGCGTCCGGGTCGAGACGGTGTCCGAGGGCCGTAACGGCAAGGTCGTGCGGGAGACGTTCACCGGCGACCGGGCGATCGTCACCGTGCCGTTCTCCGGGCTGCGCCACATCCCGGTCACGCCCGCGCTCTCGTACGGCAAGCGGCGCGCGATCACCGAGATCCACTACGACGCGGCCACCAAGGTGCTGCTCGAATTCAGCCTCCGCTGGTGGGAGTTCGAGGAGAAGGACTGGGAGGCCGAGCTGGAGCGGATCCGGCCCGGTCTGTACGACGCGTACCGGCTCGGCAAGGCGCCGGCCGACGGTTCGCTGCTCGGCGCGCACCCCTCCGTACCGCCCGGACATCTTCCGCGCAACCAGCGCGTGCACTATGCGGCGTACCGCGCGACCGCCCGCGACCAGCCCGAGGCGGCGCATGTCATCGGCGGCGGATCCGTCACCGACAACGCCAACCGCTTCATGTTCCAGCCCTCCCACCCGGTCGACGGGAGCAAGGGGGGTGTCCTCCTCGCCTCGTACAGCTGGGCCGACGACGCCCTGAAGTGGGACTCCCTGGACGACGACGAGCGCTACCCGCACGCCCTGGGAGGCGTGCAGGACGTGTACGGGCAGCGCATCGAGGTCTTCTACACGGGGGTCGGCGCCACCCAGTCGTGGATGCGCGACCCGTACGCGTACGGCGAGGCGTCGGTGCTGCTGCCCGGCCAGCACACCGAACTGTTCGCCGATGTGCGCTCGGTCGAGGGGCCGCTGCACTTCGCGGGCTGCCACACCTCGGTCAAGCCGGCCTGGATCGAAGGGGCGTTGGAGTCGGCGGTCCGCACGGCGCTGGACGTGCACACGAGCTGACGTCCGTCACTGACTCAGCGGGCGAGGCCCAGCGTGACGCCCAGTCCGACGAGCACCGATCCGATGCCCCGGTTGAGGACCTTCTGCCACCGCAGCATCGCGGTGCGCAGGTGGGCGAGCGAGAAGAACAGCGCGACCAGTCCGAACCAGCCGAGATGGGCGAGGGACATGAAGAGCCCGTAGCCGGCCTGCCGCCACAGGCCGGTGCCGGGGCCGACGACCTGGGTGAACGTCGACACGACGAAGAGGGTGGTCTTGGGGTTCAGCGCGTTGGTGAGGAAGCCGGTGCGCAGGGCCCCGAGCCTGCTCAGTCCCGGCTTCGACTCCAGGTCGACGGCGAGGTCATTGCGGGCGAAGAAGGTCCGTACCCCGATGTAGACGAGATACGCCGCACCCGCCAGCTTGATCGCGGTGAACAGAACGGTCGAGGACGCGATCAGCAGCCCGACGCCGAGCATGGTGTACGTGACATGGACCAGGACACCCGCGGCGACACCGACGGCGGCGAGGAGCCCGGTCGTCCGGCCGTAAAGACAGCTGTTGCGCACGACCATCGCGAAGTCGGCGCCCGGGCTGATGACGGCGAGGACGGTGATGACGGCGACGGCGACGATCTCGGTCATGGGCTCGGGTCCCCTCAGTCCGTGGTGACCCTGTACGGGGGCGCGGAGACGTCCTCGTCCCCGTCCTCGTCATCGGCGGGCGGCGCCACCAGGTCCCGGGTGAGCAGGGTGGCCCCGGCGACGGCGCCCGGCATCAGGAACACGGCGACGAACGGGACAAGGAAGGCGAGCCCCAGCGGTACGCCGAAGCCGAGGATCAGCATGCGGCGGCCGCGCAGCAGGACGAGCCTGTCCGCCAGGACCATGCCGCGGCGCTGGAGCGCGACGGCGGTGAGTTCCTCGGCGAGGAAGTAGCCGGTCACACAGAAGCCGATGACGGGGACCACGGTCTGGCCGACGACCGGAATGAACCCGAGGGCGAAGAGCAGGACGGCGTAGAGCGTGACGCGCACCAGGATGCGCATGCTGTCACGGGCGGAGATCCACAACTCGCGCCAGAGCGGCAGCCCGGACTCGGGGACCTCGCCGCCCTCGGTGCGGTCGACCTCCTCGGAGAGCGACTCGTAGAACGGCTGGCCGACCAGCAGGGTCACGGCGGTGAACGTGATCACGGCGAGGAAGAGGCCGAGCGCGAAGACCAGTACGGTCAGGGTGGTGCGGAGAAGACCGAGCCAGGGGCTGGACCAGTCGTCGGCGAACGGGGTCGCCCAGGCGGCGAGGTCGTCGGCGCCGTAGCCGAGACCGATGAGCGCCCCCGCGTACACGACGAGTGTGATGAGGCCGGGGATCAGGCCGAAGCCGAACCATCGTCCGTGCCGGCCGACCCAGCGCTGCCCCTTGATCAAATACCTGAAACCCGCCCCTAGATCACGCATGGCGTCAGCGTACTGGCGGCGGCGGACGGGCCGCACCCTGGCGCGGATGCGGCCCTCGGTCACGTACAAGCCATAGGGGCGATCAGACGACCGACAGCTCGACCTTGATGTTGCCGCGCGTGGCGTTCGAGTACGGGCACACCTGGTGGGCCTTCTCGATGAGCGACTGCGCGGTGGGGGTGTCGACGTTCGGAATGGTCGCGGAGATCGCGACCTCCAGGCCGAAGCCGCCCTCGGCGGTCTTGCCGATGGAGACGGCGGCGGTCACGGTCGAGCCGGAGATGTCGGCCTTCTCCTGGCGGGCCACGACACCGAGAGCACCCTGGAAGCAGGCGCTGTAGCCGGCCGCGAAGAGCTGCTCCGGGTTGGTGCCCGCGCCACTGCCGCCCAGCGCCTTCGGCGGGTTGACGACGACGTCGAGCCGGCCGTCGTCGGAGGAGACGCGGCCGTCACGGCCGTTCTCCGCGGTGGCGACAGCGGTGTACGCGACGGTTATGTCCTGAACAGTCATGCTGAGGGTTCCTCTGCTGTAGCGCCGCGACTCGCGCCCACGGTCGCGACGGCCTGTGGATGAGACTAACGGGTGCCTGTGAGCGGCTTTCAGCCGAGGGAGACGACCATCTTTCCGGTGTTCTCTCCGCGCATCAGACCGAGGAAGGTGTCGAAGCCCTTCTCGATGCCTTCGACGACGGTCTCGCCGTACTTCAGCTCGCCCGAGGCCAGCCAGGCGGCGACCTCCTGGACGAACTGCGGCTGGAGCGCGGCGTGATCGCCGACGAGCATGCCCTGCAGACGCAGCCGCTTGCCGATGACGAGCGCGAGGTTGCGCGGGCCGGGGGTCGGCTCGGTCGCGTTGTACTGGGCGATCATTCCGCAGATGGTGGCGCGACCGCGCACGTTGAGCGAGGAGATCGCGGCTTCGAGGTGCTCGCCGCCGACGTTGTCGAAGTAGACGTCGATGCCGTCGGGAGCGGCCTCGCGCAACTGCTCGGCGACCGGGCCGTTCTTGTAGTTGAAGGCGGCGTCGAAGCCGTACTCCTCGACGAGGAGCTTGACCTTCTCGTCGGATCCGGCCGAGCCGATGACCCGCGAGGCGCCCTTGAGCTTGGCCATCTGGCCGACCTGGCTGCCGACCGCACCGGCGGCGCCGGAGACGAAGACGGCGTCGCCCTCCTTGAAGGAGGCGACGTCGAAGAGGCCGGCGTAGGCGGTGAGCCCCGTCATGCCGAGCACGCCGAGGTAGGCGGAGAGCGGGGCCAGGTCCGGGTCGACCTTCACGGCATGCCTGGCGGGCACGTCGGCGTACTCGCGCCAGCCCAGACCGTGCAGGACGTGGTCGCCGACCGCGATCCCCTCGGCGTTGGAGGCGATGACCTCGCCGACCGCGCCGCCCTCCATGGGGTGATCCAGCTTGAAGGGCGGGGTGTACGACTTCACGTCGTTCATCCTGCCCCGCATGTACGGGTCGACCGAGAAGTACAGGTTGCGGACGAGGATGCGCCCCTCGCCGGGAGCGGCGACCGGGGCCTCACGCAGCGCGAAATCCTCGGCCTTCGGCCAGCCGTGGGGGCGGGCGACAAGGTGCCATTCACGGCTGGACGTGGGAAGTGCTGCAGACATGGGCTCGGGGTCTCCTCGATGTCATACGGGTGGAGGGAAGCGTTCCCGCGAAGGAGAAAAGCTTCATGACGTGAAACAACCATGCTCCTGAATATTTCATGTTGTCAAGTAACCGGGTATCCTGAGTGTCATGGCCACCACGCGAACAGACCCTCTGACCCTCGAAGTCGTCGAGCTCATCGGCACTGTCGTGGCGCGCTACTACGAGGAGTACGACCAGGCAGCGGCCGCGCACTCGCTGACCGGCGCGCAGGCCAGGGTCCTGGGACTGCTCTCCCTGGAGCCGATGCCGATGCGCAGGATCGCCCAGAAGCTGAAGTGCGAGCCGTCGAACGTGACGGGGATCGTCGACCGGCTGGAGACCCGCGGCCTGGTCGAGCGCCGGCCCGACCCGGCCGACCGACGGGTGAAACTGGCCGCCCCGACGGAGAAGGGCATCGACACCGCACGGCAGCTGCGCGAGTCGCTCAGCTTCGCCCGGGAGCCCCTGGCGAAGCTGTCGGACACGGACCGTGCGGTGCTGCGGGATCTGCTGCGGCGGATGCTGGGCGTGGACGCGGGGTCCTAGCCCCGGGCCGCGGACACCCCTAGGAGCAGAAGAACAGGAACCAGCACGTCTCCGTTCCGGTCGGGCTGGGCGCGGGTGGCGCCGGATTCTGGGGCGGTACTGCGGTGCCGGTGGGCTGCCCCGACTCCGCCGGGTCGAGAGGCGTACCGGAAGGACTCGGTCCGGACGACGCCTCCGTGGAGGGGCCGGCGCCGTCGGAGGGCGTGGTGGTGGCCGCGGGCGGGGCGGAGCCCTCGCCTCCTGGGGCCCCGGTGCCGGTCGAGGCGGCCGGACGGCCGGTGCCGGAGGTGCGCGCATCGGTGTCCGGGGCCACGGAGGGACCGTCCACCGGTCCGGGACTGTCGATGTCGTGGCTCGACGAGGGGTCCGGTGCCGGTTCCGCCGTGACGTCGGTGGCCTCGCGTACGTAGTCGGAGGCGTGGTCGTCACCGTTCGGCTCGATGGCCAGCCGGGCGAGGCTCAGGGCACCGGCGGCGAGCACGACTCCGAGGACGGCGAGCAGAGCCGTACGGCCGCGGCGGCGGTGCGAGCGACGGCCGCGGCCTTCCTTGGTGCCTCGCCCTTCCCGGCCGCGTCGATTGCCCCGGCCACCCCGCCCTTCCCGGCCGCCCGGTCCGTCGCTCTCCGCCCGGACACCGCGCCGCGAGCCGCCCGGGGTGCGCGCGCCCCGGGATCCGCGCGCGTGCCCGCCCGGCGCAGGTTCGGCGGCGCCGCGGGACCGGCGGCCGCCGGCCGACATGGACGGTGCGGCCTTCGCGCGCTCCGTGTCCGGTTCGTGGCCGGAGAGGGCAGGCGTGGCGTAGTGGCTCAGCGCCTCGGCGGGGGTTCCGCACCCGGCACAGGCGAGGGCTCCGTTGAGATGCCGCTGACACGGGTGACAGTAATTCATGGCGCCCGCAGATTAAGTGCCGATAGGACAACAGAGAAAGCCGCTCAGGTGAGGATCCTGTGTGGAAGCGTTGATTCCATGACCATCGCCCCCTTCGGTCCACTCGAATTCCAGCTCGTCCTGCTCCGGCGGATGGCCGACCACCAACCGGACCTCGTGGAGGACGCCCGGCACGAACTGAGCGCCTCACTCTCCGAGATGCGGGAGGCGAACCGCCGCTGGCAGGCGATGGTGCGCGCGCCTCGCGGCCGCGGTTCGCTGCGCCGCTACCGCTCGGTGCTGGGTGAACCCGAGTCCTCCGTACACCGCCGGATCGGCGACCTGGAGTGCGACGCCCTGCTCTGGCCGGTGCCGCTCTGGCCGGATCTGCGATTCGAGGTGATGATCGCGCCCGGCGGGGCCGTATGGAACGAATGGCTGGTCAGAGCCCCAGGGGCGGCCGGCCCTGAGCTGCGCACCGTCGAGGACCTGCGCCCCTGGTCGTGCACCGTCGACGAGGTGGCGCGTGCCTTCGCGCCGGCCCGCCCGATGGAGGGCAGCGCGCCGACCCGCTGGGCACTGGCGATCACGGACCCCGTGACGGGCGCCCTGTACGTGGCCGAGTTCACCTGGGGGCTGTTCCAGCGACTGCTGCCCGGCTGACTCCGGCGCGGCGCCCGCATCTGTCGGCCCGTCAGCTCCATACTCCCTCCGGCTCATCCCAACGCGCGCGATCCGTCCGGACGACGCACGATGCAGAGAGGGCCGGCTGCCGCCGGCGCCTCCATCAGCGCTCTCGGGAGAACCTGCCGTGACCGTCAGTCTTGAGCAGTTGCGCCGTTGCCATGTCGCCGTCGACCTCGGGGCCGCCCGTACCCGGGTGTACGTCAAAGGGCTCGGGCTCGTCGTCGACGAGCCGAGCTGCGCCGCAGTGAACACCCGTACCGGCTCGCTCATCGCCGTGGGCGCGCTCGCCGAGCAGATGACGGGCCGCACCCCCGACTACATCCGGGTGGCCCGCCCGGTCTCCGGCGGAACGGTCATCGACATCGAGATGGCCCAGCGCATGCTCCGCCATCTGCTCGGCGAGAAGCTCCGCCGCCAGCTGCGCCGCAAGCCGCGGCTGCGGGCGGCCGCCTGCACCCCGCACGACAGCGATCCGCTCGCCCAGCGGGCCGCCGTCGAGACCCTGGTCGGGCTCGGCGCCCGGCGGGTCGAGCTGGTCGACACGCTGATCGCGGCGGCCGTCGGCTGCGGGCTCCCGGTCGAGCAGCCGGTCGGGAGCATGATCATGGTGTGCGGGGCCGCGACCACGCAGATCGCGGTGCTCTCGCTCGGTTCGATCGTCACGGCCGCCCGGATCCCGATCGGCGGCGACGCCATCGACCACGCGGTGATCCAGCATCTGCGCCAGAACCACGAGTTGATGCTGCCGAGTCAGTCGGTACGTCCGTTGCAGCTGGCGCTCAGCGGCAACGGTCTGACCCCGTACGGTCCCGCGACGACCGAAATCCACGGCCGTGACGTGGCGACCGGCCTGGCCCGCTCGGTGCACGTCGACACCGCCGCCGTACGGCAGGCCATCCAGACGCCGCTGACCGCGGTCCATGACGGTCTCGGCAAGGTGCTGCGCGACTGCCCGCCCGATCTGGTGGCCGATCTCGCGGACTGCGGGATCATGATGGTCGGCGGGAGCGCGCTGCTGCCCGGCCTCGACCAGATGCTGCGTGATGCGACGGGCATGCCGGTGCAGATCGCCGAGCGCCCCGATGTCTGCTCCGTCCTGGGGCTCGGCGCCATGCTGGACGGCAAGATCGAGCCGTTGGTCCTCAACCCGCTGGCCGCCTGACGACCGCGAGGGCAGCGTATGACGTACGAGAACCGGGGCACCGCGGACGGGCCCGCGGCGAGACGGACGGCTGATCGGCACCCCCGCTCTGCCCCGGCGGCGAGGCGGCGCGCCGTACACGGCGGTGGACCGGCTGCCGGCCTCCCGGTTCGCCTCGCAGGCGGCGCTCGCCCTGGTGCCGGCGGACGCCCGGCACAACAGGGAACAGCTCGCGGTGTACAAGGACCGTGACCGGATCGCCCGCGATCTGCACGATCTCGTCGTCCAGCGGCTCTTCGCGACGGAAATGATGCTCGAATCGACCCGCCGCCGGGCCGCCGCGCCGGAGACGGACGAGCTGCTCAGCCGGGCCGCCGACGAGCTGGACTCCACCATTCAGGAAGTGCGGACCGCGATCTTCGCCCTCCAGCAGCCGCCCACCGAGGCGCCCAGCACCTTCCGCGGCCGGGTGCTGCGGGAGACCGGGGGCGCGGCCTCCGTGCTCGGGTTCCAGCCGTCGGTGCAATTCTCCGGGGCGGTGGACGCCCTGGTGCGGCAGCGGATGGACCAGCAGCTCCGCGCGGCGCTGCGCGGCGCCCTGGCGGCGGCGCACCGGCGGGCCGGGGTGTCTGTCGGTCATCGAGGTGGAGGTGGACGCGACGGCGCGGCTCGCGGACGGACGCGGTCCGCGGTCCGGCTGATGGTTGCCGACGAAGGCACGCCGAGGACGGCTCACGCTCGACGACCGTCACCTGGCAGGCGCCGCTCTGAGCGCGACCCGGGTGCTGGAGTGGGCGACGCCCGCCTCGCGCTTGAGTCTGCGCAGCAGCCCGTCCAGGGCGGCGGTGTCGGCGACGGTGGCGCGTACGAGATAGTCGTGTCCGCCCGTCACGTGCACCACTTCGGTGATGCCGGGCAGCGCGAGCACCGCGCGTTCGAACGCCTCGTTGGTCGTGTCGATACGCAGCGTCACATCGATGAAGACGACCAGGCCCGTCCGGGTGTCGGCGGCCGGGTCGATGATCACGGTGAAGCCACGGATGACGCCGTCGCGACGCAGCCGGCGCACCCGGTCGGCGGCGGCGTTGGCGCTGAGGCCGACCCGTACCCCCAGATCGCGGTACGAGATCCGCGCGTCCTCCTGGAGGACGCCGAGGATTTCCCTGTCCAGACGGTCCATACCGCGATTGTCGCAGCTTGTGCCGGATTGCGACTGCGGAGACCTGGGTGGGCCCCCGTACCTCGCCTGGAGTACGTCGGCGGGCCCACCGCTGCCGTCCTGCCTTGACTGGCAGGGTGGAAACAGCCGTCAGGCAGTCCCCCGTTGCGGTCGGCAGGAAGTCCGCCGCCTACCGCACTCTCGCGATGGCCACGATCGGCTTCGGGCTCACTTCCTGGGCCTGGAACCTGATCCCGCCGTTGTCCGGGGCCTTCAAGGAACGGCTCGGGCTGAGTTCGTTCGAGCAGTCGCTGCTGGTCGCCCTGCCGGTGCTGGTCGGTTCGCTGGGGCGGATCCCGGCAGGAGCGCTCACCGACAAATACGGCGCCCGGCGGGCGCGTCCGGGCGCCCCGGCGACGCAGCGTGGCGCCGCACCTGTCGTCGTGCGCCCGCCAGGAATGACGTGTGCCCGCCCGGAATGAGGGGACAGCCCTTATGGCCTCGCCCACGGGACTGGCTAGGGTCGGGAGGGTGACTCCTCTTCTGCCTGCGCTGCAGGACGGTTCCGGTCCGGCCGCCTCCCGGGAAGCCGTCCGATTCGGCGAACACACTCTGACGTACGCACAGTTGGCCGCGGCCTCGGGCGCCCTCGCCGCACGGCTCGCGGGCGCCGGGCGGGTCGCCGTCTGGGCGACACCGACGCCGGAGACCGTGGTCGCGGTGGTGGCGGCGCTGCGGGCCGGGGTGCCCGCCGTGCCCCTCAACCCGAGGACGGGCGAGCGGGAACTGGCCCATATCGTCGCCGACAGTGCACCGTCGGCAGTGCTGGCCGGGGCGGGCGACGTGCTTCCGGCCGCGCTGGGCACCCTGGACCGTACGGATGTCGACACGGCGGCAACGGCGGCGAGCGACGCCGGCTTCCCCGAGCCCTCCCCCGAGTCCCCCGCCCTGATCGTCTACACCTCCGGCACCACGGGCCCGCCCAAGGGCGCGATCCTGCCGCGCCGGGCGATCGCCGCCTCCCTGGACGCGCTGGCGGACGCCTGGCAGTGGACCGGCGACGACGTCCTCGTCCACTCCCTGCCGCTGTTCCATGTGCACGGCCTGATCCTCGGCGTCCTGGGTCCGCTGCGCCGGGGCGGTTCGGTGCGTCATCTGGGGCGGTTCTCCACCGAGGGCGTGGCCCGGGAGCTGGGGTCCGGCGGCACGATGCTGTTCGGCGTACCGACGATGTACCACCGGCTGGCCGAGGCCCTCGACGACGGTTCGGCGACCGAAGCCACCGGGCTGGCGAAGGCGCTCGCAGGGGCGCGGCTGCTGGTCTCGGGGTCGGCCGCGCTGCCCGTCCATGACCACGAGCGGATCGCGGCGGCGACCGGACGCCGAGTCATCGAGCGGTACGGCATGACGGAGACCCTGATGAACACCGGTGTCCGCGCGGACGGCGAACCGCGTCCCGGGACGGTCGGGACACCCCTGCTCGGCGTCGAACTCCGGCTGGTCGAGGAGGACGGCAGCCCGCTCGCCGACCCGACGGCCGAGGGCGCGGTGGGCGAGATCCAGGTACGCGGCCCGAACGTCTTCACCGGCTATCTGAACCGCCCCGACGCGACGGAGGCCGCCTTCACCGAGGACGGCTGGTTCCGTACGGGCGACATGGCGGCCCTCGACACCGACGGGTATGTACGGATCGTCGGCCGCAGGGCGACCGACCTGATCAAGAGCGGCGGCTACAAAATCGGCGCGGGCGAGATCGAGAACGCGCTGCTGGACCACCCGGGCGTCCGCGAGGCCGCCGTCACCGGGGAGCCGGACCCGGATCTGGGCGAGCGGATCGTCGCCTGGGTGGTGCCGTCCGACCGGGACGCACCGCCCACGGAAGCCGAGCTGGCGGACCATGTGGCGGCGCAGCTCGCCCCGCACAAGCGGCCGCGCACGGTCCGCTATCTGGAAGCGCTGCCCCGCAACGACATGGGCAAGATCATGAAGCGGTCCCTCGGTGCGTAGGCGGCCGACGGCGCGGCAGGCGATCGCGGCGGTCGGCGAGGACTTCGTCGAAGCCGTCGCCCCGCACGGCGCGGAGATACCGGCGGACGGTCCGCTCTCCTGGTCCGGTTACGCCGACTCCCGGGCCCGTGCGACGGACCGCACCGGTGAGGAGGAGTCCGTCGTCCACGGTCTCGCCACCGTCGGCGGCCACCCGTGTGTCCTGATCTCGTTCGAGTTCGGCTTCCTCGGCGGCTCGCT
Source organism: Streptomyces atratus (assembly GCF_040655115.1). Taxonomy (GTDB): domain Bacteria; phylum Actinomycetota; class Actinomycetes; order Streptomycetales; family Streptomycetaceae; genus Streptomyces; species Streptomyces atratus_D. The sequence goes on from NZ_JBFAJH010000008.1 coordinate 132,500, forward strand.
GGGGCAGCGCACCGGGGACCGGCTGGAGGCCGCGTACGAGACCGCCCGCAGCCGTCGGCTGCCGCTCGTCTCGCTGATCGCGACCGGCGGCAGCCGGATGCAGGAAGGCATGGTGGCGCTCACCCAGCTCCAACGGGTGGCGCGCGCCTCGGCCCGGCTGCGGGCGGCCGGTCTGCCTCAGCTCGCGGTCCTGCGCGACCCGACGACGGGCGGCGGCTGGGCCACGCTGGGAGCCGGCGCCGATGTGATCCTGGCGCTGCCGGGGGCACAGATCGGGTTCGCCGGATCGCGGGTGCGACCGGCGGACGCGGACCCGTCGGCGTACACGGCGGAGGGCCAGCTGATGACGGGCCACGTCGACGCGGTCGTCGGCGCGGCCGAGCTGCCGGGGACGCTGGGACGGTGGCTGGGCGCGCTGGGGGCGGCAGGCGTCGACGAGCCGCTCCTGCCCGCGCCGGTCCCGGGCGCCCTCTCGGACACCGGGCTGCCCGCGACCGGCTGGGACGCCGTGCGGCAGGCCCGCTCCCCGGCCCGGCCGCGTGCCGAGGCGTATCTCGACGCGTACTTCGACCACCTGCTGCCACTCGGCGGCGACCGGTGCGGCGGTACCGATCCGGGGCTGCTCTGCGGGTTCGGGCTGCGCGGCGGCCGGCCGATCGCGTACGTCGCCCAGTGCGGCACCGCCACCCGCCCGGCGGGCTATCGCACCGCCGCCCGGGTGATCCGGCTGGCGGACCGACTCGGCGTACCCGTCCTGACCCTGATCGACACCCCGGGCGCGGCGAACGACGCCGAGGCGGAACGGGCGGGCGCGGGAGCCGCCATCGCCGGCGCGTTCACGGCGATCGCCGAGGCCCGGGTCCCGGTGACGACGCTGGTGATCGGCGAGGGCGGCTCGGGCGGCGCGCTGGCCCTGGCGGCGCCGGACAACACGTACGTCACCCGGGACAGCTACTTTTCCGTCATCGCCCCGGAGCTCGCGGCAGCCATCCTGAAGCGCTCGCCCGACGCCGTCCGCACCACCGCCGACCAGCTGCGCCTTCGCCCCCAGGACCTGGTGGAGCTGGGCATCGCCCGCGGGATCGCGGCCCCCGGCGCGCAGGCGCCCTGACGGCGAGTCCACCGCGCGGGGTGACGGATGGCTGACTAGCGTGACACACCGGACCAATCGTCGAGTCAGGAGCGCAGAGTGATGGCCGCAGAACCTGAGGGCACGCCGTGCTGGGCGGACGCCATGTTCACCGATCTCGAGGGGGCGAAGAGCTTCTACGGTGACGTGCTGGGGTGGACCTTCAGCGAGGCGTCGTCGGAGTTCGGCAACTACACGCAGGCGTACGCGGGCGGCAAGGCGGTGGCCGCCGTCGTGCCGCCCATGCCCGGCCAGGAGGGTCAGTCGGCGTGGTGCCTGTACTTCGCGTCGCCCGACGCCGCCGCGACCGCCGCGAAGATCCGCGGCAACGGCGGCGAGGTGCTGATGGACCCGATGCAGGTCGGCGACTTCGGCTCCATGCTGCTGGCCCACGATCCGAGCGGGGTGACGTTCGGCGTGTGGCAGGCGGGGAAGCACGAGGGGTTCGAGGCCAAGGGCACGCCCGGCGCGTACTGCTGGTCGGAGGTGTTCACCCGGGAGCCCGCGAAGGCGGACGCGTTCTTCCCCGCCGTCTTCCCGTACAACGTGAAGCAGATGAAGGACGACGCGATCGACTTCGCCGTCTACGACCTGGGCGCCGGCCCGGTCATGGGGCGGATGAAGATGACGGACGACTTCCCGCCCGAGGTCCCGCCGTACATCAACGTGTACTTCACCGTCGAGGACTGCGACGCGGCGGTGGCGAAGGCGACGGAGCGCGGGGCGATCCTCCGGTTCGGACCGATGACCAGCCCCTTCGGCCGGTTCGCCGCGCTGAGCGACCCGCAGGGTGCGGCGTTCTCGGTGATCGACGTCAAGACGACCGGGGGCGACATGCCGGAGTTCTCCGACGCGACCGCCTGAACGGCGACGCAGTCCGGCCGTCCGCTCGTGGGCAACCGGCCACGGACAGCCGGTCGCCCGTCGGCGGCCGGCTGTTCGTCCCTCCCCTCCTCCACGCAGCTCCGTACACAACCGTTCCTGGGCAGTGAGCAGGAGTGAGTCCCGGCTCACCGGTACGCCCCGAACGGTCCTGGGCGCACCGGTCCTCCGCTTTCGCGTCCCGGTCGGCGACGCACATCCCGTATGCGGTCCGTCCCGGGCGGGCGGAATCCCTGCGACCCGGCCATACGGGTGTGGCCGGAGGCGACGGGGAGGCCCCGAACCATCTCGCTGGTGACACGGGGCCCCGACTGCTGACGCCACACCCGGCGTCCCGGACCGCACCGAGAACGCTACGCACACCCCGCCAGGCATACCCGCAGCTCGTCACACCGGCCACCCCATCGTGTCCATGTTCGCCACAACGATGTGTCTGCCCAGCAGTTGTGAACCCCACAAAAGCGAGAGCACTGCTCTTGACTACGGGCACCACACCTGGAGAGCGGCGCTCTCGGTTCGGAACATTAGTCACGGAGTCGAGGACGGAGCTGCTCCACACCGGACCGAACCGGCACTCACCTGAACCGGCGTCGCCTACGGCGTGAAGGCGATCGACCGCCGATCCTGCCCTGCGTCCCGCCGCCGGCTCCGTCGGACCGGTCACGGCTGCGGATCGCGCGCGTCGTACCGGGCGAACCCGCGCCACCTCAGCGCGAGCAGCGACACCGCGGCCACGCAGGCGATCCCGCCCCCGGTGACCGCCACCCCCGGGGACGCCAGGTCGGCGACCGAGCCCGCCAGGAAGTCACCGAGGCGCGGGCCACCGGCCACCACCACGATGAACACGCCCTGCAGCCGTCCCCGCATCTCGTCCGGTACCGCCGCCTGGAGCATGGTGGTGCGGAAGACCATGGAGATGGTGTCCGAGCACCCGGCGAGCGCCAGCAGGATCAGTCCGAGCCAGAGGTGACGGGTCAGCCCGAACACAGCGATGGCGCTTCCCCAGCACGCCACAGCGACGATCACCGCGAGCCCGTGCCGCCTGATCCGGCCCAGCCAGCCGGAGAACACCCCGCCCAGCAACGCCCCCAGCGCCGGAGCCGCGACCAGCAGCCCGGTGGTCTTCGCGTCACCTCCGTACCAGACCACGGCGACGGCCGGGAAGAGGGCCCGCGGGTGGGCGAGCACCATGGCGCACAGGTCGCTGAAGAAGGCCATCCGCAGATTGGGCCGCGCCCCCAGGAAACGCAACCCGTCGGCGACGGACGCCCGCTTCTCCCCGCGCCCGCACTCCGTGCCGTCCCCGCGGTCGGGAAGCATCGGGGGCAGCCGCCACATCGCGTACAGCGAGGCGGTGAAGGTGACGGCGTCGACGGTGTACGCCGCCCGATACCCCCACCAGCCGACGATGAGCCCGCCGAGCATCGGCCCGACCAGCGCGCCGGTGGTGCCGGTCATGGAGTTGAGCGCGTTGGCGGCGGGCAGCTGCTCGGCCGGCAGCAGCCTGACGATCATCGAACTGCGGGCCGGTGAGTTGAGCGCGAAGCAGACCGCCTGAAGGGCGACGACCGCGTAGAGCAGCCCCACCTGCTCCACCCCTGCGACGGTGGTGGCGACCAGGGCTACGGAGAGCACGAAGGAACCGGACGAACTGGCCAGCCCCAGCTTGCGACGGTCGACGGTGTCCGCGATGGCGCCGCCGTACAGGCCGAAGACGACGAGCGGCAGGAACGAACAGAATCCGATCAGCCCGACCGAGAAGGCGGATCCGGTGATGTCGTACACCTGGAGGGACACGGCGAGCGCCGTCATCCCCTGCCCGATCCAGGAGACCGTGTTCCCGAACCAGAGCCTCCGGTAGTCGGGTGAGGCCCGAAGCGGGGTCAGGTCGGCGAGTATGCGGATGCGCTGGGCAGGTTCGGCGGTCGTTTCGGTCACAGCGGATGGTAACGACCGGTCCGCGCCCGCCCTCGCCCGGAGACGCCGTTGCCGCGGAAGCCGAGGGCTGTCCCGTCATCCCCGGCGGGACAGTCCTCGGGCGGGTGACCGGACCGCCGTCCGGTGCGCACCGGTGCGCCGAGTCTCACACGCTCACTGCCAGGGAACTCCTGATGGGCTGACAGGAGGGCGGACGACGCCGTTCCGTGACGGGGGATGGGCGGAGAACAGCGTGGCGTACAGACCGCTCCGATCGAGGAGTTGTGCATGCGTACCCGACTCCACCAGCCGGCCCTCGTCCAGCACCAGAATGCGGTCGGCGTCCGTGGCCAGGGCCAGGTCATGCGTGATCACGATGGTCGTCCGCCCTGCGGCGAGGCGTCGCAGCGGTCCGAGGATGCGCCGAGCGGCCATGGCGTCCAGCCCCGTGGTGGGCTCGTCGAGAAGCAGAACGGGCGCGTCACGCAGCATGGCGCGGGCGATGGCGACGCGCTGCAACTGGCCGCCGGAGAGCCGGGCGGTTCCGGGGGAGATGACGGTGTCGTAGCCGTCCGGAAGGTCACGGATGAAGCCGTCGGCGTCGGCTGCCCGTGCGGCATCCACGACATCATGGTGGTTTGCGGCGACACGTCCGCAGCCGATGTTCTCCTCGATGGTGTCGTGCAGGACGAGTGTGTCCTGGGGCAGGAGCGTGATGTTCTGACGGAGGTGGGTGAGCGGCAGCTGATCCACGGACACGCCGTCGAGTCGAATGCTGCCGAAGTCGGGGTCGTAGAACCTCAGCAGCAGGGCCGCCAGGGTCGACTTGCCCGCGCCGCTGGGGCCGGTGATGACCAGCAGTTCCCCGGGACCCGCGGTGAAGGAGAGGTCGCGGAGAACGGGCTCGCTGTTGCCGGGGTAACAGAAGGAGACCTGGTGTGCTTCCACCCTGCCGAACGCGCGGCTCCGGACGGGGACGGGCACCGAATCGGCCGGGTCGGTGACGGCGGGCCGGGCGTCGAGGATCTCCAGCAGCCGCTCGGCCGCGGCGGTCGCGGCGGTGGCCGTCAGGCCGAGCTGGCCCAGCGAGCGGACCGGCGGGTAGAGGTAGCCGATGAAGGCGGCGAAGGCCAGGAGCTGTCCGAGCGTCATCCGTCCCGCGGCGATCTCCCACGCTCCCAGACCGATGATCGTCAGGATGCAGAGCGTTTCGAGGATCTCCACAAGCTCGGCGTAGAGCGCGGTGAGGCGGACGCCGGACACCGCCGCCTTCAGCCGCTTGCGTGCTTTGTCCTGAAGCCTTTTCTCCTCGTCCCGCTGCCTGTTGTACGCCTGGGTCATAACAACGTTGACCAGCGTCTCCTCGACCACCGCTGTGATGGCACCGTCCGCCGCGCGTCCACGACGGGACACATCACGCAGACGCCCCGTGAACATCCGGGTCACGACGAGGAAGAGCGGGACCAGGACAAAGGTGGCAAGGGCCAGATCCCAACGCAGCCACAGCGCGGCGGCGGAGAAGAAAACGGCACTGAAGAGGGCCGAGGCCACCCCGACGATGCCGGAGACCACGAGCTGTTCGATGGCTTCCACGTCGCCTGTCAGTCGTTCCACCAGGTCACCGCGGCGGTTGCGTTGGAAGAAGTGCGGCGGCAGCGTCTGGAGATGCGAGAAGACACGGGCCCGTAGCCGCAGCACGAAGCGTTCAGCGGTCCAGCCCGCGAGCGAACTGCCCAGATACCCCACCAGCGCACCGAGGGCGGCCACGGCGAGCCATTGGCCGGCAGGCTTCCAGAAGGCGCTGACGGAGCCCGCCTGCAGGGCCTTGTCGGTGAGTTCGGCAAAGAGCAGGATCGTCACGGTCTCGGCGATCGCGGCCATGACGGCAAGCAGACAGATCAGGACGATCCAACGCCGGTCACCTCGCGTGAGTGGCCAAAAGCGCCGGAACGAGACGGCGATACTGATGGGATCGGTGCGGATCGGCACATCCGTCGCCGAGTCCTGGGTCGGCGCTTCGTGGCGGGCCGCATGGCGGGGTGAGTTTCGAGGACTCATGGGCGTCACGTCACAGGGGTGCTCGGGCTATGGGTCCGTCGCCATAGACGCAGGCCCCAACACTTCGAGGCGGACCCGCGCGGGAGCGCGAGCCAGCCTCGAAGCAGTGGGATTGGGGGCGTGCGGTTAGTAACCGCACCACCGGTCGCCTCGACCGTAGAACCGGTCGCCGCGGCCGCGGCCTCGACGACCGAAGTCGCCGAACCCGCCGTACCCGAAGTCGTCATCGCCTCGACCGAAGCGGCCACCGAAGCGGCCCCGGTCCCTGTCCCTGCCACGGAAGATGCTACGTGCGTTCATCTTCGCCTCCTTACGAGGTTGGTTTGCCGCACCTTGCTCCTGACTGCGGCACTAACGACATTACGACCACCCCCAACTGCCAACAAGTCGGGCAATTACTCACTGGAGCGGAACCTACGAAACATCCAGAATCCCCGGCGCGTTGCCGCGCGTGACGCTCCGGCAAGCCCCTCCCGCACGGCCCGCCCGTGGCCCCCTCCGTGACGCAGTCCCCGCCCGCCTGCTCCCGCCCGGCCTGACGGCGCCTCGCGAAGGCCCCCCTCCTCTGATTGAGCATCCACGCACCCGAAGTGTGGATATGCCAACCACGCATGCATCTGGCATATGCCAGAACTCTGTAAGCCTCGTGAGCCACGCCGCGCCCCACACCAACCAGGCCCGTGCACGAGGTTTCTGACGACTCAGGGGGCACCGGACCTCGACTGCATCCCGCCCGACGCACGGCCCGGGCTCCCGCACCGTATCGCCGCATCGACATCACCGATCCGGTAAGAGCGGGCAGCACATCACCGCGCGATCTGAATTCACCGAAGCACGCCCGGCGTCGGAGCGCGTCGAGCAGGAAACTCTCTCGTCCGGTCCCCTTGGGTCCCGTCAGATGGCGTTCTGGCCGGCAGAAATCCCCTGCCACCCGCGGTCACGGAGCCTTGCCTGGTCCGCTGGGCGAGCCGGGGCCGATCGGCCCGACGGGCGCTCCGGGTACGGGCGGCCCATCAGTCGCCGGCCGCGCCGGTTCGAAGGGCGAAACGGGCCCGGCAGGACCTCCGGGCGCTGACGGCGCGGGTACGGCCGTACATGTGGCCGACGACCGTCCCGTACGCGTGCCCCCCGATCCGGGGCCAGGGAAGGTCAGTCACCGCCGACATGCGCCTCCCATCGGGTGACGCCTAGTCTTGACCTGATGGTCCGATGAAACATGCCGGAGCGGTGCAGACGACACCCCGGCCAGGTCGGCCATGCAACTCGGCCTGTCACCGCAGTCGGCACCTCACGGGCCTCCGCCCAGGGGAAGAGGAACCGATATGAGTTCACATCGCACCCGCACCATGGCCACCGCAGCGGTGACCGCTGTGGTGGCCATCCCGCTTTCGCTCGGAGCGTTCGCCCCGCACGCCTTCGCCGGCAGCGCGGCATCCAGCCTTTCCAGCACACCGAGCCCGTTCGGCCCGGGATGTTCCTCGCTGCCGCACGGCGGCAAGGGCAGTGTCACCGGCATGGCCAAGGAACACGTGGCCACCGCCGCGGCCAACAACCCGAAACTGACCAAGCTGGCAGTCGCGTTGAAGGACGCCGGACTCACCACCAAGCTCAACGACGCGAAGCACATCACGGTCTTCGCTCCCACGAACGCGGCCTTCCACAAGATTCCCAGGAATCAGCTTGCCGACCTGCTCAGGAACAAGGCGCAGCTGAAGAAGGTCCTGAAGTACCACGTCGTGGACAAGACGATCAATCCCAGCGAGCTCCCCAACGGCAGCTTCAAGACGCTGGAGGGCTCGACGCTCAAGACCTCAGGGTCGGGCACGTCGTTCAAGGTCAACGACACCGCCAACATCGTCTGTGGGGACATCAGGACGGCCAACGCCACCGTCTACCTCATCGACAAGGTCCTCATGCCCCCGGCCTAGGCGGCTTCGTTGCGAGACCTGAGCCGGACGTCTCCATCCAGCAGGGTTCCTTCTGTCCGGGCGCCGAACCGGCTCGGCGACCTCAAGCCCGGTAACGGATTCGGCATCCCCGACGGCAGGACCGTGGGGCCCTGGAACCTCGCCCGACCGCAGAACCGGCACGACAGCCTGACGTCCCCAGCACCTGGGCATGGCTGAACGGCCCACGCGATCGAAATGGCCGGGCCACACCGCCTGCAGCCCCGTCGTCCCCTCGTCGACGGGGCTGCGGGAACGACGCGGGAACCTCACTCGGACTCCGGCCGGCGGGAGGAGGGGGCGGCGCAACGTACTGCATGGGTGGAATCCGGAGGCGCGAGGGCGTTGCCGGGGACAGCGTTCAACCCGGCGCCGGACCTCAGGGGGCGTCGCGCAGGCCACCCGCCGATCGGCCGGAGTCGCCGGACTCCCGGTGGGCGTGGCGCCGGCGCAGATGCCAGGCCACCAGGCCGGCGATCACGACGGCGGCCAGCACGAGTGCGAGGGCCCGGCCGACGGTGTGCTCGACCCGGGTATAGGCGGAGCCGGCGAAGTAGCCGAGCAGGGTGAAGCCGACGCCCCAGACGAGGCCACCCAGGGCGTTGAAGAGCAGGAATGTGCGGTAGCGCATGTGCGAGGCGCCGGCCAGGGCGGGCATCATCGCGCGGAAGAAGGCGATGAAGCGGCCGAGGAAGACCGCTACGGGCCCCCGGCGGCGGATCAGCGCCTGGGCGTCGGCGATCCGGTCCTGGTGTCGGCGCAGCGGGCGGGTGGCCAGGATTCGGGATCCGAAGTGGTGGCCGACCTCGTAACCCACCGAGTCGCCGGCGATCGCCGCGAGCACCACGGCCAGGGTGAGCCAGTACACGGAGACGTGGTGCTGACTGGCCAGGACCCCGCCCAGCACCACGGCGGTTTCCCCGGGAAGGGCAAAGCCGAAGAAGAGGGCGTCCTCGCAGAAAACCAGGGCGGCGACGACGGCGTAGACCACCGGGCCGGACAGTCCGGCCAGCCAGTCGGTGATCATGCGTAGCCACTCTCCTTCGCGGAACGTGAGGGGCGCGCCCCGAAGGTCACTCTACAACATGTAGTAGATCGCCGGGCGGTCGCCACGGTTTCACCCGAGCGTCATGAGTGGGCCCCGCGCCACTGTCGACCTGCGGGCGCCGGCCACCGCCACTGCCGCGCTGTCGGCCACCGGCCTCGCCGGGGTGCTGCCCGCCGCTGTGGACACCGGTTCCGGAACGGGTGTGATCACCCCGGTCGCCTTCACAGCCCTGGCCGCGGCCACCCCGGAGGAGCGGATGGGCCAGACCACGGGCGCCGCAGAACTCGGCCGCGAACGCGGCGACGCAGGCGGTCCGTCGCTGGTCGCAGCTGTGGTCGCGGCATCGACTCTTACGGCCGGGTACGCGGCCCCCGCGCTGCTTCTTGCTGCTCCGCCGGTCCTGACACCGGCCCGCCTGCGGACCGGTCGGCGCATCGACATCCCCGCCGCGCGCGACCAGGGCCGGTCCGTCCGGCGGATCTCAGCGCGGCTGCTCGTGCGTGGCGGCGCTGGTGTACGTGGCGTTCTCGAAGAGCTGCTCGGTGTCGTGGGTGGCCCCGGCCAGGCCCACGCAGCAGACCAGCGTCAACGCGGCACATACCAACACCGGGCCCCGCCGGAAGGGCGTGGGCGGGGTCAGCAGGGCTTGCACGCGCCGCGGGACCGGGCCGCCGGCAGCCGGGAGAGCCCGTTGCGGTGCCCTTTTCGCGGCCAGTGCCGCGCGGGCGACGGCATGGGCCACCAGAGTACGGTCCGCGACCTCGGCGGCTGCTTCCTCGTCCGCCCACCGTTCCACCGTGAAGGCCCCCTCCCTGACCAGCGGGCGCAACAGAGGATGGACGGCCGCCGCCAATTGGAGCACGAGCAGGAACAGGTGGTGGCGATGGCGCAGATGCGCTCGTTCGTGCGCGAGCAGGGCGCGTCGTTCGTCGGCGGACAGTGCCTGAAGCATGCCGGAGGAGACCACGACCCTGCCCGGCATCCCGGGCAGGGCGAACGCGGTCGGCATCGGGTCGTCGACCACGGCCAGATCCCCCGCCGCCGGAAGCTCCCGGCATTCCCGCCACCCGTCGACAAGCACGCGCACCCGCCGCCAGGACACCACCGTCAGCCCCGCCACGGACGCCAGCAGCACCAGCCCGCAGACCAGCGCCACCGAGCGGTGCACCGGATCGTTCGCCGCCAGCACCCCGGCCGACCACGACCCTTCGGAAGCCACCAGCGGGATCTGGCCCACGAGGGTGAGGGCCGGCAGTGCCAGCGCCGTTGCCCAGGTGCCCGCCGCCACCACCGCGGTGCAGGTCAGCAGCCACGTGGCGGCTCGGGGCGGTAGCCTCCGGACGGCCCACGGTGCCGCCACGCCGAACAGCATGCTCAGCAGCAGCGGTACATACACGTCGATCCGCAACCGTCAACCCTCCTGGTGTCCGTGCAGGAGCTGCTCCAGCACCTGCTCGTCCTCCGCCTCCAGCTCGGAGACGAACCGGGCGAGCACCGCGGCCCGGTCACTGCCCTTTTCCAGCAGCGCCCGCATCCCGGCCGCCGTGTGCGCCGCCTCGTCGCGCACCGCCGCATAGAGATAGGCACGCCCCGCCCGCTCGCGGGTCACCTGGCCCTTGTCGTGCAGGCGGGTGAGGATCGTCAGCACCGTGGTGTAGGCAGGATCGCCGTGCAGCTGCTCACGTACCGCGCCTGCCGCCACCGGCTCGCCGGCCGCCCACAGGGCCGCCAGCACCTCGCTCTCCAACGCTCCGCGTGCCCGCCGGCCCGCCGCTCCCCGATCGCTCACTCCTGCTCGCTCCTTCCGCACACGGATTGGACTGAACACCCAAACTACTACGAGACGTAGAGGATGAATCCGGCGCCAAGGCACGTATGTGGTCGAGCCGGTGCCTGTTGGGCGGTGGGCACGATTCAGCCGCGGGCGGGCAGTTCATCGTCCCCCGGTGCGGTAACGACGGGGCGCGCGGACAGGTCCTACGCGCCGAGCACGTTCGTGGCCGGCAGGCCGAAGATCACAAGCCCGATGATGATCCGGTGGACCACGAAGGCGTTGAAGGAGTGCTTGGCGACGAACTTCAGCAGCCAGGCGATCGCGCTCGCCTGGGCCGGGCGCAGCCCGAGCGCCCGCGCGATCTGCTTCGGCCTCAGGCCGCCGTCGCCGGCGCCGACGGCGCTGCCCTCGATGACGGCGCAGGTCCGGCCCGGCGTCGTCGATGAAGTGCCCGCCGCGCCGTGCCCGGCCCTGGACGAACCCGCCTTCCGCGACGAGGGCATCGACCCCTCGGACACGGGAAATCTGCCCCGCGACCGTACATGAACGCAAAGCACGGGGCGGAACGAGAATGGGCTCGCGGAGAATTTGCCCTCGCGAACAATACCGGGCTTTCGGTCGGACAATTCCCGGCCACGACCGGGCACTCTTCGCCCCCTTTCACCTCATCGCCCGACGCGCGGAATTCCCGATTTGGGCCCCCGCCCCGGAGGTTGGGCGGAGACCGGACGGTCGCACCGGGCAGGACGTCACGCCGGGCGGAGGTCACACAGGCCGGAAGGGCGCGGTCGCGGTCGCGCGGCCGTAACGAAGCAGGGCGGAACACAGCGCCCCGAGGCTCAGCACGCACAGCACGGTCCGGACGGCGTTCACCGGCACCCACACCGACTTGAAGTCCTCGATCACCGCCGGGAGGTCCTTGGCGGTGGCCGTGTTCCCGAGCGCCGCCAGCTCCGCGTTGAGCGGGAGGTTGACCGCGACCGTGATCACGAGCACCGCCAGGTAGCAGACGGCCGCGACGACCAGTGGCACGGCGACCGCGTGGCGTTTCTTCCGGAAGGCCACGATCGCGGAGGCGACCGTGAGGCCCAGCGTGGCAAGGAAGACCATGCCGAACAGCGCGCTGCCGTCGATCACCGCGTTGAAACGCTGCATGGCCGCCGCGTACGTGCGGTCGTCCAGCTCCGCGAGGCCCGGCATGACGGAGATGTCGTAGGCGAAGAACAGCCCGGCCATCAGGCCGGTGCAGAGGACGGAGGCCACCAGAAGCGGCCCCGCGACCCGGTCGCGGCCAGGCGGCACAGACGCGGGCGGCCGGGAGGAAGGCGCCGCCCACGGTGCGGGGCTGGGCGGAGGGTAGTGGCTCACGTTGCCGTCCTATCGATCGGGTGGGATCTCCCGGCTGCTGACGGACGGTGCGCGCGCGAGAACGCACCGTCCGCACTACTTGAGGACCATCCCAGCAGGCGGAGGGACGTGTGGTCCATGCTTCACACGCTCGGACGCATACGCGGTCGTCACCGGACGGTGGCCGGTGCGGTCGTCAGGCACTCCTCCAGGAACGCCAGCGCGCACAAGTGGTAGCGGGGGGCGGCCAGTCCGAGGCTGAGATTGTGGCCCGCCTCAGGGACGCGTTCGACCGCGGGGCGGCGTATCCGGGTGAAGCAGTCGGCCACGGAGGCCAGTTCGTCCCGGTCGAGGCGCCACCAGCCCTCGTACTCCCCGAAAGTGAGCCGCACGGGGCAGCACACCCGGGCCGCGATGCCCGGGAAGCGGGCGGGCCAGAGGGCGGTATCGGCCTCCTCGGCGGCCGGGACGTCGCGGAGCAGGGCGCGGCCGGCGTGGAAGGTGCCGCCCGGATAGAGCCGCAGCGGTCCCCAGTTGAGCCGGCCCGCGCCGCCACCCAGGGTGTCGGGGAAGTGGGCGGCGGCCGGAGAGTAGTGCCGGCCGCAGCCGTTGAGGTCGAGCCCGAGCAGGCGCTCGGCCGGGGCCTCGCCCCATGGCTCGCCCGCCAGGTACATGGCGGTCTTACCGCCGTCGGAGTGGCCGAGGAGGAAGAACCCGGCCCCGACCGGGTGGAGTTCGGCGTAGTCGGCGAGCGTCTGGCGCAGCAGTCGGGCTTGGTCCGCCAGGGGGAGGCCGAGCGGGAGCGACGAGCGGGAGAGGCCGTAGCCGGGCCGCTCGACCGCGAGGACGGTGTGGCCGAGGGAGGTGGCGAGGGCGAGCAGGGAGGTGTGCGGGGCGACCGGTCCGGCGAAGTAGCCCGGGGACATCGCCCGGCCATGGATCGCGACGAGTACGGACCGGGGCCTGCCTGTGGCGGGGGCGGCCCGCCAGGCGCCGAGCCGGTGGCGGCCGCGTCCGAGCACGATCCGCTCCACCCCGTCGGTGGTGACGGTCTCCATGGGTGCGGCGCTCACACCGGCGCTCCTTCCGCCTCGACGACGGGGCCGGCCGGGAGCGGCGGCTCGGCGGGGGTGGGCGCGGGCGCCGAGGGAGGTACGGAGGCGGTCGCCGGAACCGGGATCGTCCCCGGCACGACGGCCCCGGCGCGGCAGGCGTCGAACTCACGCAGCCATGCCTCCACGCTGGGCGCGCGCAGGAGCGCCGTCCCGACGAGCAGGGCGGCGTACCCCTCCGCCAGCAGCCCGGCAGCGACCTCTGGACCGCTCACCGCGCTGGCGCTGACCGGGCAGAGGGTGCCCGCGGCCCGTACGGCGGGCAGCAGGGCCCGGCTGCGGTCCAGGTCTCCCGCGTCGCGTTCCTTGGCGGTGATGTCCTTGTTGTTGACCGCGATGACGCAGCGGTGCGGGTCGGGCAGGCCGGCCGCCTCCTCGGCGCGGGTGATCTCGACGAAGGGGGTGAGGCCGTACTCCCGGCACTCCCGGGCGAGGCCCACCAGAGACTCACGCGGCAGCAGCGCGGCCGTCAGCAGCACCGCCGAGGCGCCCGCCGAGGCTGCGGCAGCGATCTGGTCGCGGCGGGTGACAAAGTCCTTGAGCAGCACGGGGACGCGGACCCGGGAGGTGACCTCCGTCAGCATGGCGGCCGATCCGCCGAACCACCGGCCGGTCACGACGGAGACGCACGGGGCACCGGACCGCTCATAGGCCGCAGCCAGGTCGCCGGGGCTGCGGCCACGCAGCAGGTTGCCGCCGTGCGCGTCGCGGGCTTTCACCTCCATGATCAGAGGGCGCTCGGCGCCGAGGAGCGCGGAGATGAAGGGCAGGGGCTGGGTCATGTCGGGTTCCCTTGCAGGGTGGTGGACGCGGGAGGGGCGTCCGTACGGGACCGGGCGCCCTGACCGGCCCCGGCGTGCATCCCCGGCGGGCTTCCCGTCCCCGTCCAGGCGCGGTCCAGGGCGGCGACCCGGTCGGCGCTCAGCAGGCCGTCGTCGCCCCGGGCGGCGCTGTCCACGTCCACGCCCCGGAAGCCGGGGTCCGCCCCGAGGTCCGGGCGGCGCGCCGCGTCGGCCTCGGTAAGGCCCCCGGCGAGCAGGAAGGGCAGCCCGAGTGCGGGCAGCAGCGGCTCCAGCGCATCGGGCGGGAGGCGGTGGCCGGTGCTGCCGACCCCGCCGCCCGGGGTCGCGGCGTCCACGAGGAACAGGTCGGTCCCCGCCCGCGCGTAGGCCCCGAAGAAAGGACGTTCGACGCAACGCCCGTCGACGACGTGCACGGCCTTGACGAGAACCGCGTCCGGCAGCGCGGCGCGCAGGGCGGCGACTGCCCGGGGCGGCTGGTAGGCGTGGAGCTGGATCCAGCGGATGCGGGCCGCCCGGGCCGCCCGCGCGAGCCGGTCGGCGTCATGCAGAAAGGTGACGAGGACGGGTTCGGCCCGGCCCCCGGCGCGGACGGCGTCAGCCAGCTCGGGCACGGCGGCGGGCACGTCGTGGGCGCCGCCCTCGACGCCGTACCAGAGGCCGACCAGATCGGCACGCGCGGCAACAGCGGCGGCCTCCTCGATGCGGGTCGCCCCGCACACCTTCAGCAGCGGCCGGGGCGCCGGCGGCGGTGCGCTCATCCCCCGAGCCCCAGGGTCGAGGCGATCCGGTTGTACTGGATGTCATTGGTGCCGGAGTAGAGGGTGCCGGCGACGGCGGCGCGCAGGTCCTTCTCCAGGCCGACCTCGGAGAGGTAGCCCGCGCCGCCGAAGACACGGATCGCGGAGAGGCTGGTGGACAGGGCGGCCTCGCTGGCGAGGATCTTGGTGATGGCGAGGTCGGCGGTGACGTCCTCCCCCGCCGTGAGCCGCTCGGCGGTGTCGTACAGCCACTTGGCGGCGGTCTCGGTGCGGATCTTCATGTCGACCACTCGGTGCGAGACCGCCTGGTAGTCGCCGATGGGGTGGCCGAAGGCGCGGCGTTCGCGCGCGTAGGCGACGGCGCGCTCCAGCCGGTGGCGCATCTCGCCCAGGCCGACGGTGAAACCGAAGAGGATCTCGCGCTTCATCACGTGGTCGAGGACGACGAGCCCGCCGCCGGCCCGGCCGAGGACGCGGTCGGCCGGGACCCGGCAGCCGTCGAGGTGCAGGGTGGACAACGGGGCGGTCCGAAGACCCATCTTGGCGGTCGGCTCGCCCACGAAGAGGCCGGGCGTACCGCGTTCGACGAGGAAGGCGGTGGTCCCGAGCGGACCGCCGTCGGGGTGGGTGCGGGCGTAGACGACGAAGACGTCGGCGATCGGGCCGTTGCTGACGAACGCCTTGCCGCCGGTGAGCACGTAGTCCGCGCCGTCCCGCTCGGCCCGGGTGGTCATCGCCATCGCGTCGGAGCCGCTGTCGGGTTCGGTGATGGCGTGGGCGCCGATCAGCTCCCCGGAGCAGATGCCCGGCAGGAAGCGCTCCCGCTGGGAGTCCGTCCCGAAGGCGTCGAGCGGCACCCCGGTGCTGGCCATCGAAGTCGTCACGCAGAAGTTGAGGCCGGTCTCCCGGCAGGTCTCGCCCAGGGTCTCCAGGACGTGGAGGGTGGTGACGAGGGACTGGCCGGCGCCGCCCCACCGCTCGGGGAAGGGCAGCCCCAGCACCCCGCTCTCACTCACCGCCCGCCAGCGGGCCGGGTCGAAGGCGGACCGCGCGTCCGCCTCGACGTGTCCTTCGCTGAGGGTCTTGCCCCACTGGGCCATGCCGACGCTCAGTGCCTGCTGATCTGCGTTGCGGTGCCTCACTGCGGAGCCTTCCGTACGGGCCGTGCGGGTGGCCTCGGTCGGTTACGGGCGGGGGAAGCGTGACGAACCGGGCGCCCGCTGAACTGGTCGGCTAGTAGGCCGACGAGACGTTCTCGTCGAGGTTGTGGACCTCGTCGCCACGGAGCGCGGGTGCGAAGACGCAGACCAGCCGCATGTCCTCGTCGGGCGAGGCGATCAGGTAGTGCGGGTCGTGGTCGTTCAGCGCGTACAGGACGCCCGGCGTCAGCGGGTGGCTGGTGCCGTCGAGCTCCACGACCGCCCCGGAGCCCTCGATGCAGTAGCAGGTCTCCAGGTGGTTGCGGTACTGCAGCCGGGACTTGGTCCCGGCCAGGACGGTGGTGTCGGTGATGCTGTAGCCCAGGCCGTCGGCGTCCACGATGAAGCGGCGGCTGAGGCCGTTGCCCCACTCGACGGTCTTGGCGTTCTCGAGATTGCGGATGATCACGGGTGTCCTCCTCGGGACGTGGGGGTTGTGGTGAGGGCGGCGATGAAGGAGCGGTAGGCGTCGACCGGGTCCGCCCCGGTCTCGCGGGCCCGCTCCACCACCGCCACCCCGGCGGAACCGACGATCGCCGCGTCCGCGCCGCTCAGTGCGACGGAGGTGAGGTCCTCGGCGGTCGATACCCCGAAGCCGACGGCTATCGGGGAAGCTGTGAAGTCACGCAGGGAGCCGACGATCGGGGCCAGTCCGGCGTGGCCGGTGGAGGGCGTGCCGCTGCCGCTGCGTCCGTAGCGGGCGACCAGGTAGAGGTAGCCGGTGGCGTGGGCCGCCGCCTCGGTCACCGTGGCCGGGGGGCTCGCCGGGTAGCAGGTGGTGACCTCGGGCAGTCCGGCCTCGCGCAGCGCCTCGTGGTGGGCGGGACGCAGCCGGGGTGGCAGACCGTGGGCGAGCAGGGCGTCGACGCCGCTGTCCGCCACGGCCCGCGCGTAGTCGGCCGGCGGCGCGGTGCGCAGGCTGTGGCTCCAGTCGGCGAGCAGGGCTATGCGCAGGCGCGTCAGGGACGGCCGTACGGCCGCGACGAAGGCCAGGGTCTCGGCGAGGCCCACGCCTTCGGCGAGCGCCCTGTCGGCGGAGCGCCGTACCACGGGCCCGTCGGTGGGCGAGTCCGGGAAGGGGACGGCTAGTTCAAGGCAGTCGACGCCCGACTCGTCCAGCATGGCGACGCAGTCCTTGAGGACGGGCAGGGGCGGATCCCCGGCGTTCAGGAAGACGGCCAGGCCCAGTTCGGCGCGGGCGCGTGCCTCGCCGAAGAACCCGTGGGTGAACTCAGCCAACGCGGCTCACTCCTCGCGCGCGGGTCGTGGTGAGGCGTTCCAGCAGTCCGAGCGCGGCCCCGTCGTCGAGCGCTGCGCCCGCTTCGGCGACGGCCGTGGCCCAGTCGTCGCGGTGGCCGGAGGCGACGGCGAGCGCGGCGGCATTGAGCTGGAGGGTCGCGCGCAGCGGGGCGCCCGCCCGGCCGGTCAGGACGGTCCGGAAGTGGTCGGCCACATCCTCCCGGGAGACGGGGGCGAGGTCGTCGAGGGTGCCATCGGAGGGGACCAGTTCGCCGGCCCGGAGCGTGTGCGTGTCGCCGCCCGGGAGGTGGAGCGTGTTGTCGGTGACGCTGAGGAGTTCGTCGGCGCCCGCCGCGTTGGTGGTCAGCCAGGTCTCGGGGCCGCCGGGCCGGGCGGCGAGGGTACGGAGCGGGAGCGGAGGTTCGGTCGCGGAGACTCCGGTGACCTGGGCGGCCACGGGGACGGCGGCCAGGAAGGGGCCGAGGGTGTTGAGGAAGCGGCCGAAGACCCGCATCGGGGTGGGGGCCGCGAGCAGCGCGAGCCGGGCGAGCTGGCCGGGGTAGACGAACGGGCCGGTGAAGGCGATGCCGCACGCGGCCAGGTGGTCGGCGGTGTGGTCGAGGGAGGAGGTGAGGGGGACGCCGAGGCGGTCCAGGAGGTCGACCGAGCCCGTCCGCGCGGTGTGGGCGCGCGAACCGGACTTGACGACCCGGACGCCGGTGGCGGCGGCCACCAGGGCGGACGCCGTGGAGAGGTTGACGGTCGGGGGCCCGCCCCCGGTGCCCACCACGTTGACGGTGCCGGGCCAGGGCGCGGACGGCGGGGCCGGGCGGCGCCGGTCCAGCGAGTCGAGGAGCGCGAGCAGGCTCGGGCCGTCGGGGAGCGCAGCGGTGAGCGAGGCGAGCAGGGCAAGGACGTCGGCGCGGTCCAGCGCTCCGTCGGCCAGTGCCTGCCACAGCGCGTCCCAGTGGTCCGCGTCGGTCAGGGCCCGCCGGTCGACGACCGGGACGAGGGCGGGGTGCACGGCTCAGCTGCCCGTGACGGAGGCGCCCCGGGAGCGGGCGACGTAGGCGTCGATGGCCTGGACACTGCGGAAGTTGTCCGGGTCGAGGTCGGTGTCGCCGACGGCGAGCTCGAAGTGGAGCTCGACCCAGGCGATCAGCTTGAGGACTCCGAGGCTGTCGATGATGCCGTCGCCCAGGAGGTCCTGGTCATGCGGCAGTTGGGAGGGGGTGAGGTCGGGCAGGAACTCCCGGACGATGTACTCGCTGATCTGGTCGGCGTTGCTCACGAGGCGCTCCTTGGCGGGTGTTCGTACAGACGTGTCGTACGGAGGTGTCGTACGGGCGTGGTGGTACGGAAGGGGTCGTACGGGGTGTGCGTACAGACGTGCTGGTACGGCGTGTTCGTGCGGGACGTGCCTGTGTACGCGGCCGTCAGGACCCGGTGCCGACCGGCGCGGCCGGTGCCTGGGGCGCCGCGGGGCGGATCGCGGCCAGGGCCCGGCGGTCCACCTTCCCGGTGCTGGTACGGGGCAGAGGCTCGCGTACGGGGACGAGGGTGGCGGGCAGCGAACCGCGCGGCAGCCGGGCGGCGCAGTGACGTCTGAGGTCGAGGCTGGTCGCGGTGGAGTCGCGCTCCAGCCGGACCACGGCGACCAGGCGGCGGCCCTCGACGGGGTCGGGCAGGGTGGTCACCCCGGCTTCCACGACGTCGGGGTGGTCGAGGAACACCTGCTCGACCTCGGCGGTGTTGACGGCGACGCCCCTGATCTTCACCTGGTGGTCGAGGCGTCCTACGAGCCGCAGGACCCCGTCGGCGTCGGCCTCGACCAGGTCGCCGCTGCGGAACCAGCGCGCCCCGCCGCCGGGACCGTCGGCCGGGTCGGTGATGAACTTCTCGGCCGTACGCCGCCGGTCAGGGTAGCCGGTGCTCTGGAAGGGCGTGGAGACCTCCAGCTCGCCCCGGCCGGTGACGAGGCGGCCCGCGGAGTCCCTCAGCCGGATGCGCACGCCCGGGAGCGGGCGGCCCAGCGGCGGCGGGGAGGGCAGCGGCCGGTCCCGGTCGACCTCGTGGATCAGACTGTCGTTGGTCTCGGTGCAGCCGTAGACGTTGTGCAGCCGCGCGCCCGGGGCGAGGGCCGCGAGGGCGGCGAGGGTCTGCTCGGCCATCACGTCCCCGGTGAAGACCGCATGGCGCACGGTCTCCAGCGGGCCGCCTCCCTCGGCCCGCGCGGCGGCGGAGACCAGCGCGTAGAAGAGCGGCACCGCCTGGACCACCTCGATCCGGTGGGCGCGCAGCAGGCCCAGCAGGCGGGGGCCGCTGGCGGCGACCGCCGGGTCCACGAGCACGACTTGCCCGCCATGGGCGAGCGTGGTCCACACGTCGAGCAGACACAGGTCGAAGTTGAGCGGAGCGTAGTTGAGGACGGGGGTCCCCTCGGTGATACCGAAGGCGTCGGCGGCCCAGCGGGTGAAGGCGTCCACGCCGTCGTGGGGCAGGGGGACGGCCTTGGGCGTTCCGGTGGACCCGGAGGTGGTCAGGACGAAGCCGGTGCCCGGCGCGACGGCCTGCTTCCGGGCGTCGCCGGACTGCGGGGTCAGGGTCGTGACGGCCTCCCCTGCCAGGGCGTACCGGCAGCCCGCCTCGGCGGTCACGGCGGCGAGGTGGTCACGCGGCAGCGTGGGCGAGGGAAGCAGGGCGGGGCGGCCGGAGGTGAGGCAGGCGAGAACGGTGGCGACGGTCCGGGGCGCCTTGGCGTCGAGGACCGCGAGCGTGGCGCCGACGGGGAGGTGTTCGGCAAGGCGGGCGCGGGCGGCGGCGGTCTCGTCAGCCAGCTCACGGTAGGTGGTGACGGTGCCGTTCCACCACAGGGCGGGGGCGTCGGGGGTCTTCTCGGCCCAGCGCAGGACGGCCTCGGCGGTCTCACCGTGTCGGTCGGTCATCGGTGCCTTCCCTCTGCGGGTCCCAGGCGGGCCCAGCCGCCCTTGACGGCGACGGCCCCCTGGGAGCGGACGGTGAACAGGACGGTGTCTCCGGGGCCGGGCGGCGCGGACGGCGGAGTGAGTTCGAGGGCCGTGTCCGTGCCGGGGAGCACCGGGCGGGCGAAGCGGGCGCCGAGCGCCCGGACGCGGTCGGCGTGCCCGTCGGCGTACCGCTCGGCGATCTCCTCGACGGCCAGCGAGACCAGCGCCATGCCGTGGGCGATGACGTCGGGGAAGCCCGCGTCCTGGCCGGCCGCCGGGTCGAGGTGGACGGGGTTGAGATCCCCGGCGGCCTCGCCGTAGCGGGCGATCCAGTCCCGGTCGATCGCGACGGCGTGGCTCACCGGCGTACCGGGCGCCTCCTGGCGGGGCGCGGGGGCCGTGGCGAGTGCGCCGTGCGGCTCGGTGGCGCGGATGCCGACCAGCAGGATGTGCGCGGTGAGGTCGGCGACCGCGGTCCCGGCTTCCCGGTCGGTGAGGCGGGTGCGCAACGCGAGGCGGGTGCCCTTGGGTTCGACGCGCGCCCCGAGCACCTCGGCGCGGGCGTCGACGGCGGTGCCGGGCAGCAGCGGGGCGAGCAGCTCGATCTCCTGGGCGAGGTGAACCAGGGAGTACGGGCCGTGCCCGGCGGCGAGGCCGGCGACGGTGCGTTCGGCGAGCGGGTGGGTGAGGACGAAGGCTATGAGGGGGCCCGCGTCGGGTCGGGCGGGCTCCGCCCGGCCGAGGGCCTGGCGCGTCACCGTGCGGTAGTGGTGGGCGGCCGCTGGGTCGAACGGCGGGGCTGCCGGGTCGAGGAGGGGTCCGGGCAGTGTCATGCGGGGGTCACCACCAGGCTGCTGTTGTGGCCGCCGAAGCCGAAGGAGTTGGTCAGCGCGGGGCCGAGGGCGACGGGCCGTGGGGCACCGTGGACCACGTCGATCTCCATCTCGGGCTCCGTTCGTGTGTGGTTGGCGGTGGGCGGCACCGCGCCCGCGTTCATCGACAGGACGGCGACGACGAGTTCGACGGCCCCTGCCGCTCCGATGAGATGGCCGATGACGCCCTTGCTGGCGGTCACCGGAAGCCCGTACGGCCCGAACACCTTCGCCAGCGCGGCGGCCTCGGCGCGGTCGTTGTGCACGGTGGCGGTGCCGTGGGCGTTGACGTGGGCGATGTCGGCGGGGGTGAGCCCGGCGTCGGTGAGGGCACCGGACATGGCGTCGGCGGCGAAGGCGCCGTCGGGGTGCGGGGCGGAGAGGTGGTACGCGTCGGAGGTGGCGGCGTGCCCGGCGACGAGGCCGTGGAGGCGGGCACCCCGGGCCCGGGCGTCCTCCGCCCGCTCCAGGACCACGAAGGCGGCTCCCTCGCCCATGACGAAGCCGTCCCGGCTCTCGTCGAAGGGGCGGCACGCGGTCGCGGCGTCGGTGCGGGTGGAGGCGGCGTTGAGGTTGCCGAAACCGGCGAGAGTGATCGGGGTGAGGGTCGCCTCACAGCCTCCGGCGATCACGAGGTCCGCGCGGTGGTCCCGGAGCATCGCGGCGCCCAGGCCGATGGCGTCGGCGCCGCTGGCGCAGGTGGTGCTGACCGTGAGGGCCGGGCCGTGCCAGCCCAGTTGGAGTGCGATCTGCGCGGCGGCGGCGTTGGGCATCGTCATCAGGGGCATCAGTGGGCGGACGCCCTGGGGGCCGCGGGCCGCGAAGTTCACGGACTCCTGGTCACTGGTGGTACGCCCGCCGACGGCGTTGCCGACCACGATCGCGCAACGAGCGGCGGAGGCCTCGGGGAGCCCGGCGTCGGCGTGCGCGGCCAGGGCGGCGGCAAGTCCGTACCGGGCGAAGGGGTCGAGCCGCTGGGCGTCCTTGCTCGCCAGCACCCGCTGCCAGGGGTGGTCCCGGCCGTCGTCGGTGAGGCCGCGCACCCGGCAGCCGATGCGGATGCGGTGCTGCGCGACGTCGAAGTGGGTGAGGTCGGCGGCGAGGGAGCGGCCGGCCGAGACTGCGGTCCACAGCTCCTCGGTGGTACAACCGGCCGGGGTGACGACACCCATGCCGCTGATGGCCACGTCCGATCGGGCGGGACGTCCTGCCGGAGTACGCATGGTCTGTTCTCTCCTTCCCTCTCCGGTGGTCTCGGGCCGACCGGAGCAAGCGAGCACGGCCTGTTCCCCGCCGCTCTCCGGGGCGGTCGCCCGGCGGGGTCCGGCGCGGCGTCGGGTCCCGTACGGCTACGGGGGCGCGGCCCTGGGCCCCACGGCTCCGGGTTCCCCGGGCCCCGGGCGCGCTGCCGCGCCTGGCCGTCCGGCCTGGGCTCCTGGGCTCCTGGGCTCCTGGGCCCAAGGTCCTTCGGCCCGGGCCGGACGGCTCCGGTCAGGCGGCCGGCAGGCCGCACTCCCCCGCGGCCTTGAGGAACGCCTCGGCCGCGAATTCGATGTCCGCGTCCGTGTGCCGTGCGGTGACGGCGATGCGCAGCCGGGCCAGGTCGCGGGGGACGGCGGGGGTCACCACCGGCAGGCCGATGACGCCCAGCCTTCGGGCGGCGGTCGCCAAGTCGTAGGCGGCCTCGTCGGTACCGGCGATGAGCGGGATGACGGCCGTCTCGCTGTCGCCGGTCCGCATCCCGCCCGCCCTGACCAGGTCCCGGAATCGGGCGCCGTGGCTCTGGACCCGGGCGACGAGCTCCGGTTCGGCGCGCAGCACCCGCAGCGCCGCCAGGGCGGCGGCGGCCGACGCGGGGGCGAGCGCGGCGGAGAAGAGGAACGGCCGGGCGGCGTAGCGCAGATGGCCGATGAGCTCGGCCGACCCGGCGACCCAGCCGCCCATGGAGGGGATGGCCTTGGAGAGGGTGCCGAGTTTGACGTCCACCCGCACCTCGCGGTCGAAGTGCTCCTCGATGCCCAGGCCGGTTCGGCCGATGACGCCGAGGGCGTGGGCCTCATCGGCCATCAGCAGCGCCTCGTGGGCGTCGCAGACCTCGCGCAGCCGTGGCAGGGGGGCGATGTCACCGTCCATCGAGTAGACGCTGTCGACGATCACCAGGCGGACCCCGCCAGGCGCGGAGGCCTCCAGCCGCCGTGTGAGGTGCTCGGTGTCGTTGTGCCGGAAGCGGACCACGGTGGCGCCGCTGAGCTTGCAGCCGTCCACGATGCTGGCATGGGCGTACTTGTCGACGAAGACGGTGTCGCCGGGGCCGACGAGCGCGCCGATCGTCCCGACGTTGGCGGCGTAACCGGAGCCGAAGGCGATGGCCCGGTCCCGCTCGGCGATCTCGGCGATCTCGGCCTCCAGCTCCTCGTGGAGCGGAATGGAACCCGCCAGCGCGCGCACCCCGTGGTTGCCGCTGCCGTAACGGGCGGCGGCCTCCTGTGCGGCGGAGACCACGCGCTCGTCACCGGAGAGGCCGAGGTAGCTGTAGCCCGACATCATCAGCAGACGCCGGCCGTCCAGGTCGACGTAGGCCGAGTCGCGCTCGGCGGTGTAGGGGACGAAGCTGTTGCGGCGCTCGGCGTCCCACTCCAGCGAGGCCACGCGACGCCGAGTCGCTTCGAGCTTGTGTGCGATTCTCCCCCACCCTGCGGAAGCCATCGGCCGTCCTCTCGTTTATGGCGTCCATTGCGCACCGGCACAACGGAACCGTCGTGCCTAGAATTCAACGTCCACCACGCAATGAGGGCGCAACACGGGAGCAAGATCAAGTAGCTGCCGACCGATTTGCACATGTTAAGTTGCATTCACCAGGAGTTAACTTGCCCCAATTTACAGCCCAGTTGACACAACCCTGTTTTGAACGAGAATGCTGCTTACTCAGTTCTGGGGAGGATTTTACAAAGCTCCTTCTGCTCCGGCTCCCTCCTCCGTGCGCCACAGATCCGCCGCTCGGGTGCGCGGGCCAGATTGAGGTCGTTCGCACGCACCACCAGCACGCCGCACGCCAGCAAGTCGGCTTCCGTCGGCCAAACCGGTGAGGGCCGTCTCAAACTCTGGGGGGATCAGCCGTGCTCATCAGGCTTGTCGGCCTTGTGTCCATCGAACACGACAGAGAAGCCCCCCGGGTTCTCTCCAGTCACCAGGCTCAGATCGCTCTCGCCCGGCTCTGCGTCGAGCGGCCCACCGGTATCGACCGGGAGCAGCTCGCCGACACCATCTGGCCGGACGGC
The DNA here is from genome assembly GCF_040655115.1 of Streptomyces atratus. Classification (GTDB taxonomy): domain Bacteria; phylum Actinomycetota; class Actinomycetes; order Streptomycetales; family Streptomycetaceae; genus Streptomyces; species Streptomyces atratus_D. The sequence goes on from NZ_JBFAJH010000008.1 coordinate 156,828, forward strand.
CCGCCGAGCACCTGGGCCTCGGCCCTCCGCAGCGTCGTCAGCCGTCTGCGGGCCTTCCTGTCCGAGGAGTCACCCGCCACCTGCGAGCCGCCTCTGATCGCCCGCGGGGGCCGCTATCTGCTGCGGCTTCCGGAGGGTGCCCAGGTGGACGTGGACCGCGCCGAGACTGCCGCCGTCAGCGCGGCGGCGGCGTACCGCGACGGTGACCACGGCACCGCGCAACGGCTCGCCACCACGGCCGTGTCCCTGCTGCGGGGACCTTTCCTCGCCTCCCACGAGGGCAGGTGGGTCGACTCGGTCCGGGGCCGGCTGGGGGAGGTGCGCGTCTCCGCGCTGGAGACCGCCAGCAGCTCGTCCTCCGCGCTGGGCGACACGCACCACGCCCTGCGGTACGCGGATGAGGCGGTGCGCCAGGCGCCGTTCAGAGAGAGCGCCTACCGGTGCCAGATGACCGCGCACCGGCTGGCCGGCAACAGGGCCGAAGCACTGCGGATATACCAGCAGTTACGCACGGTGCTCGCCGAGGAGCTGGGGATAGACCCCAGCCCTGAGAGCGAGGCCGCCTACCTGGGGCTGCTGAGCACTCCCCGGCCCGTGCCCCCGGCCATCGCGATACGGCACCAGGCGGTGCCTTCGCACCCGCTGAGCTGACACCGGGGAGCCGGGGGCTGCGGGCGCAGGAACCGGCGCCCGCAGCCCCCGGCTCCCTGGTGTTTCCAGCCCTCTCCGTACGGCCGGAGTCCCGGACCTGTCCGCTTCGGACCCACCACCCGCCCACGAACCGATCGACCCGATCAACCCGGCAGCGCGAAATCCGGGAGGGGCGCTCCCACGCGCCGCTCCCGGACTCGTCGCCGTGGGTCCCGTCTCACATGACGGAGACCCCGCTGTCGATGCTGACCACCTGACCGGTCATGCAGTCCTGGTCGAGGAAGAGCGAGACGCTGCGGGCGACTTCCTCCACCGTGACGAACCTCGGCACCGGCGCCTTGCGGGCCATCTCGTCCATGATCCGTTCCGGCAGGCCCTGGGTCATGCCCGTGATCATGAACCCCGGTGAGACGGCGTTCACCGTGACCCCGCGCCGCCCGCACTCGGCGGCCAGCGTCCGCGTCATGCCGATGACGCCGGCCTTGGAGGCGGAGTACGCCGTCTGACCCGCCGTGGCGATCAGGCCCGAGGGCGAGACGACGTTGACGATCCGGCCCCAGCGCTGCCGCAACATGTGCGGCAGCGCGACCCGGCTGGTGTGGAACGTCCCCAGCAGGTTGGTCCGGATGACCTCGTGCCAGTCGTCCGGGGACTGCATCGCCATCAAAGCGTCCCGACGGATCGCCCCGTTGTTGACCACGACATCGATCGGTCCGAGGGACTCCTCGACGCGCCGGTACATCTCCTGGGTCGCCTCCCACGACCCCACGTCCGCGCCGACGACCACCGCGTCGTGCGTCAGTTTCTCGCGTACCGCCTCGGCCTGGTCGGCTGCGCGGCGGTAGTGCACGGCCACCCGACAGCCCAACGCGTCGAGTTCGATCGCCAGCGCCTGACCGAGCCCGCCCGAGGCGCCGGTCACCAGCGCGACCGGCGCGTCAGGGCGCTTCCCCGCTTCCTGTCCGCTCACGCGGCACCTCCCCAGCGCATCAGGACCGAACCCCAGGTCATCCCCGCGCCGAAGCCCGCGAACAGCACGAGCTCCCCAGGCCGGATGCGTCCTGCCTCCAGCGCCTCGGTGAGCGCCAGCGGGATGGAGGCCGAGGCGGTGTTGCCGTACCGCTCCAGGTTGGTCACCAGGGACTCCGGCCGCAGACCGGTGTGCTGGAGAACGGAGTTGATGATCCGGATGTTCGCCTGGTGCGGGACGACGTGGTCCACCTCGGTGGGCGAGACCTTGGCGCTCTCCAGGGTCTCGCGCACCGTGCGGACCGTGTAGCGGACCGCGTTGAGGTAGATCTCGTTGCCCTTGATCTGCGCGTAGTGGAGCCCCTGCGCCACCGTCTCCGGTGTGGTGGGCATCCGGCTGCCGCCCGCGGGCACCTTCAGCGCGTCGGCGCAGGAGCCGTCCGCACCCAGGTTCCACGCCAGCACCGGATCCTCCGGACCCGGCACGAGCACCACCGCGGCCGCGCCGTCGCCCACCAGGATGGACAGGTCACGGTCGGCCGGGTTGGCGGTCAGCGTGTGCGTGTCCGAGCCGATCAACAGGATCGGGCGGCGGTCCATACGGAGGAAGCCCATGGCCGTGACGAGGCCGTACACGAAGCCCGCACACTCGGAGTTGATGTCCATCGCCCCGCCGCCGATGCCCAGTTCATGGTGGACGAAGGCGGAGGTGGCGGGCGAGGGCTGTTCGGGGGTGGCCGTGGCCACGATCAGATGGGCGATATCGGCGCCGGTCAGGCCCGCCTTGTCCAAGGCCGCGCGGCCCGCCTCGACAGCCAGCGAGGCCGTGGTCTGACCGGGGTCGACCGCCCGCCGCTCGCGGATTCCGCAGCGGCTGACGACCCAGTTCTCGTCGACCCCGAAGCGGTCCGCCAGCTCGGCGCTGGTGATGACCCGTTCGGGCAGGGCCTTGCCCCACCCCGCGATGTCGAATCCACTCATGTGGCGTACCGTCACCGCTCGGCCGGCTGGGGCAGGTGCGCCAGCAGCTTGGTGTGCACGTCGCGCATGGTCGTGGTGTCGTCCAGGTCTGCGAAGAGGGACTCGTCGGCGGGGATGTCGGGGTACTGGTTCTGGAAGTTGTAGAGCCACTCCATCAGGTCCAGCGAGTCCACATCCGCGATGTGCTGGATCGGCGCGTCGGGGGTCACCTCGGTGGCCCCCGAGACGGCGGCGAGCTGCTGCGCGAGTTCCTCGACGGTCGGCAGTGCCATGGTTGTTCCTCTCTGAACGCGACGGACGGGCGTGTGTCCGCATGGAAGCCGTTCCTCGCAATCCGACCGCAACAAGGCAGTCACACACCGCTGTTGCGGTCGGATTGCGCCGATCGGCTTGGCTCAGCCCCAGCACAGTTCAGATCACCGGACGGTCGCGCGGCGCGAGGGTGCCCGACGGCCGATGCTGCGAGGAGAGGGCGAGGATGGCGACGATTGCCTCCCACACCGCGGAGCCGGAGGTGGACGCCGTCCGCCACCACTACGAGGTGGGAAACGAGTTCTACCGACTGCTGCTCGGCCCCAGCGTGATGTACAGCGGGGGCTACTGGGAGCCGGGGGAGGGCCTGGTCGAGGCCCTGGACGTCGCACAGGAACGCAAGCTCGACGTGTTCGCCGACCTGGCGCACGCGGCCGGGAAGGACCGTGTGCTCGACATCGGATGCGGCTGGGGCACCCTCGTCAACCGCCTGACGACGAAGCACGGCGTCCGGGAGGCCGTCGGCCTCACCCTGAGCCGCACCCAGGCGGCGTACATCGCGGACCTGGGCAACCCGGCCATCACCACCCGGGTCGAGAGCTGGTCGGAGCACCACGCCCCCGGCGCGTACGACGCGGCGTTCTGCGTCAACGCCCTGGAGCACTTCGTCCCCTCCAGCCTCCCCCCGAAGGAGCGGACCAAGCGCTACCGCTTCTTCTTCCAGCAGGTACACGAGACACTGGTGCCGGACGGCCGGTTCGTGCTGCACACCATGACCGCCGAGGCCCAGCCCATCGGCCGGAAGATCCTGGCGGACCTGAAGTTCCTCCAGCGCTCCGAGTTCACCGGGATGCACATCCCGCACCTGCACGAGCTGGCGGCCGGCGCCGAGGGCCTGTTCGAGGTCGTGGAACTGGTCAACGAGCGCGAGGCGTTCGCGCGGGCGTGCCGCGCCTGGCTGGCCCGGCTCGCCGAGCGGCGCGACGAGGCGGTCGCGCTGGAGAACGAGGAGGTGGTGGCCCGCTTCGAGCGCTACCTGGACATCTTCGCGTACACGCTGGAGGACCGCTTCTTCAACAACTTCCGTCTCACGCTGGTCCGCAAGGGGTGACGGGCATGACTGAGACACCTCTGGACCCCGCGCGCGACCTGCGGGTGGCGGTGATCGGCAGCGGCTTCTCGGGGCTGGGAACGGCGATCCGGCTGCTCCAGCAAGGCATCGACGATTTCCTCGTCTTCGAACGGGCCGACGAAGTCGGCGGCACCTGGCGGGACAACACCTACCCGGGCTGCGCCTGCGACGTGATGTCGCACCTCTACTCCTTCTCCTTCGCGCCGAACCCCCGCTGGAAGAGCACCTTCGGCAAGCAGCAGGAGCTCTTCGCCTACCTGCGCGACTGCGCCGACGAGTTCGGCGTGCGCTCCCGCATCCGCTTCCGGCACGAGCTGACCGAGGCGCGCTGGGACGACCTGCTCAAGCGCTGGCGGATTTCCACCACGGGCGGGGACTACACCGCCCAGGTGCTCGTCACCGGCACCGGCTACCTCAGCGAACCCGCCATCCCCGACGTCCCGGGCCTGGCCGACTTCCAGGGCGAGGTCTTCCACTCCGCCCGCTGGCGCCATGACCTGGACCTCACCGGCCGACGGGTCGCCGTGGTCGGCACCGGCGCCTCCGCGATCCAGTTCGTGCCCGCCATCCAGCCGGAGGTCGGCCACCTCGACCTCTACCAGCGCACCCCGCCCTGGATCGGGCCGAAGAACGACAAGGTCAACAGCGCCCTGCAGACGAAGCTGCTGACCTCCGTGCCCGGCTACCAGCGCTTCCGGCGGAACTTCAACATGTGGGGCCGGGAGATCCTCGCCTTCGTCATGGCGCGTCCCGCCGTCGCCACGAAGATGCAGAAGATGGCCTCCGACCACCTGAAGAAGAGCGTGCCGGACGAGCGGCTGCGGGCCGTGCTGACGCCCGACTACGTGCTGGCCTGCAAGCGCCTGCTCTTCTCCAACACGTACTACCCGGCGATCCAGCAGCCCAACGTGGACCTGGTCACCGACGGCATCGCCAAGGTCACGGCCGACGCGGTGGTCACTGCCGACGGCCAGGAGCGACCGGTGGACACGATCATCCTCGGGACGGGCTTCGAGGCCGTACGGCGGCCGATCGCGGAGCGCCTCTTCGGGCGGGACGGCGTCAGTCTCGAGGAGACGTGGAGCGAGGGCATGAGCGCCCTGCGCGGAACCGGCGTCGCCGGCTTCCCCAACCTCTTCATGATGCTCGGCCCCAACACCACCCTGGGTCACTCCTCCCAGGTGATCATGATCGAGGCACAGATCGCCTACGTCCTCGATGCGTTGAAGACGATGGACAAGCGCGGGCTGGCCGGCGTGGAGGTGCGCCCCGAGGCCCAGCGGGCGTACAACGAACGGCTCGACCAGCGACTTGAGGGCACCGTGTGGAACGCGGGCAACTGCCGGAGCTGGTACCTCGACGAGCACGGGCGCAACCCCTCGATCTGGCCCACCTACACCTGGCGCTTCCGGCGGGCCACCAGCCGCTTCGACCCGGCCGAGCACCTGCTGAGCACCAGCGAGGACCTGCGCGCCCCCGCGCACACCGCTTCCTGACGGCCGCGCCATCGCGACCGAACCGCGTACCCGCGGCCGACGAGACACGGAGATTCCCGATGAACCTGCACACCCCCTCCCGCAGAGCGGTCCTCGGCACGGTGGGCGCCACCGCCACCGTGATCGGCTGGAACGCCACGACCGGGAGCTGGGCCTGGGCCGCCGACACCGCCCGCCGCCCCGGCGACCGCGTCGTGCCCGTGCCCAGCCTCGACGGCACCCTTACCACCGACACTTCCCAGTTCGGCTCCTACGCCCACGACTTCGGCCGTCTGGTGACGGGCACGGTCCCCTGGGCGGTGCTCACCCCCGGCTCGGTCCAGGACATCGCCAAGATGATCTGCTACGCCCGGGCCAACACGCTCAAGCTCGCCGTCAGCGGCCGCAGCGGCACCGGCGGGGACCTGGAGTCCCACTCCTGCTACGGCCAGGCCGCCGTCCCCGGTGGCATCGCGGTGAACGCCCGGGGCATGGCGCGCATCCTGTCCACCGGCTCCGACTCGATCACCGTCGAGGCCGGCGCGACGTTCGCGGAGATCACCGACCACCTGCTGCCCCGGGGCCGTACCCTTCCCGCCCTGCCCGACTACCTGCGGCTCTCCGTCGGCGGCACCCTCAGCGTCGGCGGCATCGGCCTGACCATGGGCACCGAGGGTCTGATCGCCGACACCGTGAAGTCGCTGGTCGTCGTGACCGGCACCGGCGAAGTCGTCACCACCTCGCCGAGCCGTCGGCCCGAGCTGTTCCGCACCGCGCTGGCGGGCGGCGGACAGGTCGGCGTCATCGTCCAGGTCACGTTGCGGACCGTGCCCGCCGCCGAACGCGCCACCGTGTTCAGCCTGTTCTACGACAACGTCGCCGCCTTCATGAAGGACTCCGAGGTCCTGCTGGCGGACCACCGCTTCCAGATGCAGGGCGGCGAGGTGGTCCGGCGGCCGGACGACTCGGGATGGCGCTACAAGATCGAGGCGGTCGCCACCTACTCCGGCGGCCGGGCCCCGGACCGCGCCCGGCTGCTGGGGGGCCTCGAGGACCTGCGCGCCGAGGCGCTCATCGAGGACTACGCACTGCGCGACTACCTCTTCCGCGTCGACGGCTTCGAGGCGTATCTGAAGGACGCCGGATACTGGGCCCAGCCCAAGCCCTGGCTGAGCCTGTTCCTGCCGCGCTCCTCGGCCGCGAGCTTCCTGCGCCTGGCGGAGGGCGAACTGACGCCGGACGGTCTGGGCGGGGGCGTGCTGCTGAGCTACCCGTACCTCACCTCCAATGTCACCGCGCCCATGGCCGTCCAGCCGAACGACCGGGTGGGCTACCTCTTCGACCTGCTGCGCTTCCCGCACCCGGGCACCAGCGCCGCCGACATCGACCGCATGGTGCAGCAGAACCGCTGGCTGTACGACCGGGCGGTGGCGATGGGCGCCAAGCGCTACAACGTCGGCGCGGTGCCCAACCTCACCACCGACGACTGGCGCCGCCACTTCGGCACCTCCTACACGACGCTGAGCAAGGCGAAGCAGAGCTTCGACCCCGGCAACGTCCTCACCCCCGGCCAGGGCTTCTTCGGCTGACCGAGCACAGCCCGGCCGCCCTTTCGAGGGCGGCCCGTCCCCGTCGATCCCATGAGGAGGAAGAGCAGTTGAAGAAATACGACCTGATCGACGAGGCGTTGCTCGCCGCCGGTCCGGACGCTGTCTGGGAGGCCCTGGTGGGCGAACTCGCAGGCGGCGCCCGGTGGTGGGTGCCGGACAACACCTTCGAGCCGGTGAACGGCGCCCCGGACCGGGTGGGCGCGCTCACCCGGGTCACCGTCCACACCAAGGGCGTGGACAAGGGGGGCAAGAAGATCCGGTTCACCGCGCGCACGGCCGCCGTGGAGCCGGGCAGGCGCCTGGCCCTGGCCTACGTGGAGGGGGCGTTCCGGGGCACGGCGGAGTTCACCCTCGCCCCGCTCGACGACGGCGGCACCCGGCTCGCGATGCATTTCCGGGCCCAGCCGCACGGCGCGCTCGCCGTCCTGGCCAACCTCGTGGACATGGACGCGAAGCACACTCGCGCCACCCGCGCGGCGTTCGCGCGGCTCAGCCGTCTGCTGCCCGCCGCGCCGTCGCCGGCGGCCTCCGCCGCCCCGGCCCCGGGGGTCTCCCGGTGACCGGGCCCGCTCCGGCTCCCGCCCCCGGTGAGGCGTTCCTTCGTACGAAGGACGGGGCTCGGCTGGCAGTCTCCGTCCTGGAGCCTCTGGAGCGGGGCGTCGAGGACCGGCCCGTGGTGGTGCTCGCGCACGGCTGGGGCGGCAGCCGCCGGATCTGGAGCCCTGTGACCGACCGGCTGCTGCGGAGCGGATTCCCAGTGGTCGCCTACGACCTGCGCGGCCACGGCGCCTCCACCGTGGGCGCCTCGGAGGTGACCGCCGAGGCGATGAACGCGGACCTGGCGGCGGTCGTCAGCCACGCAGGGGGCGCGCCGATCGTCGTCGGGCACTCCGGCGGCGGGTTCGCCGCGCTCGCGCTGGCCGCGGCACCCGAGCCCGGGGCCCGTCCGGTGGGCCTGGTCCTGGTCGCCTCGGCGGCGCACGACCAGGACACCCCGGAGAAGGAGGCCCGCATGATGGAGGCGCCGCTCTTCTCGTGGGCTCTGCGCCGACCGGGCCTCGGGCGGACCCTGCTGGGGCACATGACAGGTACGTCGCTGGCCCCCCGGCTCCGCGAGGTCAACCGGCAGGTGTTCGCCGCGACCACGCCGCAGGTACGGGCGGCCTGCTTCCGTGCCTCCCGGGGCATGGACCTGCGGGCCGCGCTGGCCGAGGTCCGGTTGCCCGCCGCGGTGCTCGCCGGCGAGAGCGACCGGGTCGTCCGGCCCGAACTGGGACGGGAGCTGGCGTCCGCTCTGCCGGACGCCGTGTTCACCTCGATCCCCCGCGCCGGCCATGTCCTGCCCTTGGAGGACCCGGACGCCGTGGCCGAGGCCGTCACCCGGACCGCCGCCCGCGCGGCCGGGCGCGCCCGGGACACCGGAGGCGTGAAAGAGGCGGGCACCCGATGAACAGAGCCCTCCCCGGCCCGGCTGCCACGGGGCGCGCCGCCCGACCGGCTGTCAGGGGCGCATCCGGGTCCGTCCCGGCGCCGGGGAAGGTTCCGCGCAGGACACCGGCCGGTCGAGGGAACGGGGTGACGGCCCGCGCGCCGCGTGCGCTCGTGGTCGGTGCGGCGACCGGTACCAGGGACGGTACGCAGCGCCGGGTACGGGGCGGCCGGGCGCTGCCCGGTGTGCCGTGATCGAGCGGCTCGTACCGGCGGGGGTCGCCGGGGCGGAGGCGTTCGACGACGCGCTCCCTCACCTGCCGGACCCCCGGGAACTCGCCCTCGTACGGGGCCGGCCGGACCGGGTCGTCCGGCAGTTCACCGCCGCGCGAGCCTGCGCCCACCGCTGTCTGGACGCCCTCGGAGCGCCGCCCGGGCCGCTGCTGCGCACGACGGGCGGCGCGCCGGCGTGGCCCGCCGGGTTCGTCGGCAGCGTCACCCACTGCGCCGGGTATCGGGGGGCGGTGGCGGCACGCGCGGAGGTGTGGGCGGCGCTCGGCGTGGACGCCGAACCCGCGCTCCCCCTGCAGCACGGCGTCCTCGGTCTGTTCGCGTCGGAGTGCGAGCGGCGGATGGTGACCCGGCTCTCCGGGGAGCACCCCGAACTGCCCTGGGACCGTCTGTTGTTCAGCGCCAAGGAAGCCGTCTACAAGGCTTGGTACCCGGTCACCCGCCAGTGGATCGGCACGAGCGCCGTCGCGGTCGCCTTCACCACCGGTGGCCTGCTCACGGCCGAGGTCCGCCCGGACCGTACGCCGCCGCCGGCCCGGCGACGGCCTGAGGACGGGGGCCTCGCGGCCCGCTACACGGGCCGCTGGCACGTCGAAGGGGGCCTGCTTCTCACCGCCGTGGCGGTCCCGGCCGGGGCTCCGGTGGGGGTGGGTGCGCGGGCCCGCGTGTCCGTGGAGGGCTAGGGTCTTTCGTTTGGACCAGGCTGGATCAGGGAGCGAGGTCCGGTGGACGCGGCTGCCGGCAACGCCGTGACTCCTACGACGGCTTGGGGGTGGTCCGGTGACCACCCCCAAGGGCCGCCGCCGGGCCGCGCCCGGGTCCGTACCCCGCCTTTCCTCAGCTCACCGGGCCGGAGCCCGACGGCCGGACGCGTCTCAGCGTCTGAGGACCACTGTCCGCCCGTCCGAGCCGGTGGCCAGGGTCTCCCCGGACCGCTTGCCCCGGCGGAACTCCTGCGGGCTGACGCCCCGTTCCCGCTTGAACGCGGCACTCAGCGCGAACGGCCCCGAATAACCCACCTGCTGGGCGATCTTGGCAACCGACAGGTCGGGGTCGCGCAGCAGGTCGGCGGCGAGCGTCAGCCGCCATCCGGTCAGGTAGGACATCGGCGGCTCGCCGACGAGCTCCGTGAAGTGCCGGGCCAGCGCCGCCCGGGAGACCCCGACCGAGGTCGCGAGCGAGGCGACCGTCCACGACTCGCCGGGCCGTTCGTGCAGCAGCCGCAGCGCCCGTCCCACCACCGGGTCGCTCTGCGCCCGGAACCAGAGCGGCGCACCCGTGCCGGGCTCCATGAGCCAGGAGCGCAGTACGTTGATGAGCAGCAGGTCGAGCAGCCGGTCGAGGACGACCTCCTGGCAGATGTCCTCCTCGTCCATCTCGGCGGCCAGCATGCCGATCAGCGGGGTCCGCGCGGCCGAGGCGGGCTGGACGAGCAGCGCGGGCAGGCTGGCGAGCAGTCTGCGCCCGACCTCGTTGGGCGCCTGGTAGGTGCCGCTCAGCATCACGGTCGACCCGGTGCGGCGCGGCTCCCCCCAGGTGCGCACGCCCAAGGACATCGCCTCGGTGACGTCCTCGCCGTCAGTGGTGCTGCAGCGCTGCTCGGGGTCGACGGTGATGCCCGGGGGCGTCGAAGGGTCGTCGGCGAGTGTGTACGGCTCGGGGCCGCGCAGGACCGCCACGTCACCCGCCGCGATCCGCATCGGCGCGGCCCCCTCGCGAAGCACCCATGCCGAGCCGTGCAGCATGGTGACCACCGACAGGGGCGCACGGTCCTCGATACGCAGTCCCCATGGGGGGTTGAACACCGATTTCAGCAGAAAGGCGCCCCGCGCCTTGGGGCTTTCCAGCAGACCACTGAGCGTATCCACAACCTCACCTCACACCGTCTCGCCGTCGTTTCTCGCGGGGCGCCCTCGGCCCCGGCCGTGCCCCTCCCGACCCGTGAAGCCGCACCGTCGGGCGGCGCGGCTTCACGGGTCGGGAGGGGCGACCGTGGGTCCAGGCGCTCCCGTGGGGAGTTCCGGACCCACGGTGGTTCCTGTGCCCAGTCTGTCAACGCTCCCCGCCAACTCGTCCCTGCCACACGTCCGTTCGTCGCGGCGGTCACCGCGTCCGTACGGCCGCCCGCCGCCGCACCGTGTCGCCCAACAGGGCGAGTGCACCCAGGCAGGCTCCCGTGCGAACCGTGTTGGCCCGGCGCCAGGGGCGCTCGTACGCCTTCCTGGCAGCGGCCAGGGCGGCCGCCGACGTGCCAGGGGCGGTGCGCAGCCGGCGGTTCAGAGGCAGGTTGGCGCAGATCGTCACCACGACGCTGAGGCCGTACAGCACCGCGGCGGCCCCGGCCCTCCGGGCTGCGTCGCCCGGGTCCACGCGGGCGAGTCTGCGAGCGGCCACGCCGGTTGCCATGAACACACCGAGAAAGAGTGCCCCGAAGGCCGCGTTGTCGTCCAGGGCGTCATTGGCCCGGCGCATCGCGGCGACGAATCTCTCGTCCTCGCGGCGCGCGAGGGCGGGCATCACGCCGACGTCGAACGCGAGGTACAGACCGGCCATCAGGCCGGTGCCGAGGGTGGCCGCGAGGAGCACGGGGTCCTTGGAGGTGGCCTCGTGGAGGGCGGCGGCAGTGCTCATGGTGTTCCTCCGGTCGGTTCTGTGGGGCGGGTAAGCGGCGCCCCCGGGCGGTCGTCGTCCACGAGGGGCCCGGCGGCGCGTTCACCGAGGTTCCAGGATTCCGATGAGCGAGCGGCGGTAAGCGCGTCCCAGCAGGGTGCGCCCGACCAGGCGCACCGGTCCGGGCATCAGCCCGTCCGGCTGCGGGAGTCCGTCCAGCAGCCACGGCGGAAGGACCCGCTTGACGCGGAAGGGCGCCGCCGTGAGGACGCGGCGCTCCAGGGCGGCGAACACGTCGGCCGGTACGCGGGCGAAGACCGGGAAGGTCAGCGCCTCTTCCTCGAGCAGGTGCCGGTGAAGGACCGTGTCGAAAGTGTCGACGGGGCCGCCGATCAGCTCGGCGCGTCCGCCCTCCAGCGCCTTGGTCACGCGGCACATCGAGTCGTCGAGCGCCACGTGGTCCTGCACCATGCGGTGGGAACCGGCGGCGATCTCCGGCACGTGCTCGATCAGGCCCGGCCAGAGGATCTCGTCCTCCGTGCGGTGATGCCAGTCCACGATGGCACTGAGCTGCTGCCACCATTCCGCGGCCCGGGGAAGACCGACGGATGTCAGAAGCGGCGCCGCGGCCACCAGCCGCCTGGAGTCGCGCCGCAGCGCGAGGTGCGTCTGCGCGAATCCACGAAGGTGGCGGGGCAGCGCCTCCACACCCTTGCCTCCCCACAGCAGCCCGTCCATCGCGTTCCTCTCTTCTCTGGGCCCCCGGCACTCCGCCGCCGGGGCGCCCGGCTTGGTCGGTCTGTGGCGATACACGGTCGGTGCGGTGGTCCGTCGGCCGGGTAGCCCGGTCCGGCGGACCACCGCTGCGGGACACCGATTCGTCAGGCGTCCCAGGCGCCTGTGGCCGCGGCCTCCTTGGCGTAGTCCGCAAAGTCTTTGGGCTCCCGCCCGAGCGCTTCCCGGACGCCGTGCACCAGGCTGGCGTTGCGGCCGTCGACAATGAGGGTGAAGAGGTCCGCGAACTCCTCCGGCTCGCCCAGCTCGCGCAGTGCCGCGCGGTAGTCTTCGACACTGACCGGGATGTAGGTGATGGTCCGGCCGGTGGCCGCCGACAGCTCACGGGCGACGTCGTGGAAGCTCAGCAGCCGCGGGCCGGACAGCTCGTAGGTCTTGCCGATGTGCCGGTCGTCGGTGAGGGCGGCGACCACCACGTCGGCGATGTCGTCGGCGTCGACGAACGGCTCGACGGCGTCACCGGTGGGCAGCGCCAACTCGCCGGAGCGGACCGGGTCGAGGAAGAAGCTCTCGCTGAAGTTCTGGTTGAACCAGTCGGCGCGGACGACGGTCCAGTCGCCGCCGGCCGCCTTGAGAGCGTCCTCGCTGGCGACGGCGCCCTCCTCACCCCGGCCGGAGAGCAGCACCAGACGGCGGACGCCCCGCTCCACGGCGAACGCGGCGAACCGCCCGACGGCTTCCTTCGCGCCGGGGAAGGCGAGGTCCGGGTAGTAGGTCACATAGGCGGCGGAAACCCCGTCGAGCGCGGCCTCCCAAGTGCTCTCGTCCTCCCAGACGAAGGGGATCTCACTGCTGCGCGAGCCGCCCCGGGCCGGGCGGCCGAGCCCCTGCAGGCGCTCGACGACGCGCCGTCCGGTCTTACCGGTGCCGCCGATGACGAGGATGGGTGCGGTGTTCTGTCCTTGAGTGCTCATAGCTTCATTGAAGTCTCTGTGCGGCAGACGGTACATAGCTCCCCAGCTCACTTTCATACGCCATCGTCTCGATTCGCGAGCGCGAGACGCAGGTCCGCACAATCCCGGCCGGAGCGCCCCGCCGGACGTTCAGCGGGCGAGGGCCGCGGCCACGAGGACGAAGGCGGCGACGGCGAACAGGGTCCGCGCGCCGTGCAGGGCGTTCCACCGTCCCTCGAAGGCCGTCCGGGCGGCCCGCTCGTCGCCCCGGCTGCGCGAGGACTCCAGCGCGTTGTTGAGGGGGACGTTGCCGCCCGAGGTGATCAGGTGCCCCATCAGCGCGCAGACGGCGGCGACCCCCACGAGGGCCGACCCGCTCCCGTCGCGCGCCTCCGGCGCCACGAAGAACGAGACGGCGGGGAAGGCCAGCGAGCCGAGGAAGAGCAGCAGGAAAAGCGGCCCGGGAACCTTGCGGTTCACCGCCCGCATGACGAGGGTGAACGAGGCGGCGTCGTCCACCTCTTTCAGAGCGGGCATGACGCCCGACAGGAAGGCGAGCATGTATCCGGCGTACAGCCCGGTGCAGATGAGGGCGAGGATCTCAAGAGCTTCCGACATGCGGGTCATCATCGCCGCTCCTGCCCCGTCTTCGCAGGGCTTGTTCCGCAATTGACGGGAAGGATCGCCGGGGCTTCCGGAAAGCGGCCCTCCCGTCGTACGGCGGCGGTGCGGCTTCCCTTTTCGGGGTTCGCAAGTCTGGCGGACACGGTCCGCCAGACTCGGGAGCGTGGCGGCCTCGCGGTCGGGCAGGACCGCGACGCGCCTGCAGGTCTCGGCATCCGTGAATGATCGTGGCGTAGCAACGGCGGCGGCGCAGGGCGAAATCGTTTACGCCGATCACCCGCGGGACCGGTGCCTTCAGCACTGACAGGCGGCGCAGACAGCGCAGTGCGGTGCTCCGGGAGACGGGCACGGCCGGCACAGCGGCGAGGCGGGCAGCAGCCCGGCCGCACAGTTCCCGTGCCACCTGCGATATCTGGGACTTGACCAGACAGGCGGTGGCAGACTGACGACACATCGAAGCTCCGTCGCGTGAAGGGGACTTGGGAAGGTCACCTCCACAACGGAGCTTCGTTGCGTGTGGCCGCGCATCCCTCCGGCATCGTCACACTGCTGTGCCCTGCACACTCACAAGGTCGCTGCGACTTTGCAATCGCCCTGTCCCAAGCGGACGCAGAGGAAGGCCAAGGCGTGGCAACGGTCAACCGTGAACGCCGTCCGGGCCCAGCTCTCCGATCGGGAGGGGCTGGCCACAATGCCGTTGCACCTGGTTCCGCTCCGGCCACAGCCTCCTCGACCCCAGCGACTCGACCCGCAAAGCCCTTGCCGTCGCCGGCCGGCTACACCTCGGTGGCTCCGTATTGGCGCGGCGGCGGACGCGAGCACGGCCACCGACCACATCGCTCGGGCCCGCGAGTGCGCGGGGCGGGTCGGCAACGCAAGCAATGGATCCGGCGGCCCCAGCCTCAACATGGTCGGCGTACCAGGCGCGGACGGCCGGGTCATCGAGGACGTGGCCGTCGGCAGCCTGCTCAATGGCCGTGAGCTGCTCGATGGTGAGGGCCGCGGTGTGGACAAAGCCGAAGCGAAGCCCCTCGGGCTCGACCGGAGAGCCATGCTGGAGGGCGTGGTCGCCGAGGGTGGTCAATACGACGGCGTGCAGGATGTGGGTGGTGGAATGGGGGTGCATCAGCCCGGCTCGACGCTCGGCGTCAACCTGGGCCTCGCCGCTGGTGCCGGTGCGGACCTCGCCTCGAGGGCGCGGGCGCTGTGCACCCGATCTGTCCGCCGGCCTCGGCGTGGAACGGCGAGCGGTCCAGGAACCTCGCTCCCCCTCGCCGACGTAGGTGACGACCGCGCCGCCGGTGATGAGGCCCGTGATGGCGGCCTCGGCATTCAGGTGCTCGTATCCGAGGAACTCTGTTCAGCGCAGGCAACCAGGGGCCCACCACCTGGTATCCGTTCTTCCCGAACCCGGTCGCCACCGAGTCGCCCCTGACCGATGGGGTGCCGACAAGGACGCAGACATTCGACACAGTGTGCGGCGTGTCACACGCCGGGGCCGTGGGATCGCCGTGGGATCATCGCCGTGGATTCACACCCACGCTCCACCTAAAACCCCAGGTCAAGAAGGTCCGGACTCGGCAAGGCAGGCCAGGGACACCCACCCCGCCTCACAAACGCCACACGCGAAACCACCCCTCCAGGGGCGTTTTCGCAGGTCAGAAGGATTCCCTTGGTGGGGCGGGTGGGACTCGAACCCACGGCCGACGGATTATGAGTCCGCTGCTCTAACCGGCTGAGCTACCGCCCCTTTTCGGCGTGGCGCGTACATGTGTGCGCGCCGTCTGCCGCAGCATAGCCGGTCATACGATCTCTCGCTCCGGTTGGCCGGCTTCCCGTGACCATGAAGCCAGTGTCGGCCGCTGCCCGGTTCCGAACCGCGGAAATCAGACGCGAAAGAGTCCGGACCGGACCCCGTCCAGCACGCGAAAAAGGGCCCCGAAGGGCCCTCTTCCGTTCCGCTCCCCCGACTGGACTCGAACCAGTAACCCTCCGGTTAACAGCCGAATGCTCTGCCAATTGAGCTACAGGGGATCGCGCTCCCCCGACTGGACTCGAACCAGTAACCTGCCGGTTAACAGCCGGCTGCTCTGCCAATTGAGCTACAGGGGATTGCTGCTTTTGCACCGAACCTTACCTGCCTGGCTGCTGCCGGGCGGCGCGTGTTCGCTGCGACACATACATTAGCGCAAGCAGGGGGGTGCTCCGCCAATCGGTATCGCCCGGGGTGATCTCGAGCGCCGACGGGTAGGCGGGCAGCACACGTCGCACGGAGCAGGCACGGAGCAGGAGAAGGGTGGCAACCATGCGGTACCGGCTCACGTTCATCGCCGGCCTGGCCCTCGGTTACGTACTCGGCACGCGGGCCGGACGCGAGCGCTACGAGCAGCTGAAGACGTCCGCACGCGAGTTCGCCCAGAATCCGGCCGTACGCAATACCGCCGAGTCCGCGGCGCAGAGCGGCCGCGACTTCGCCGGCAAGGCGTACCACGCGGTGAGCGACAAGGTGGGGGAGAAGGTGCCGGCATCGGTGGTCGAGCGGGTGCGGTCGCTGCGGGGGCAGGGCCAGGGGCAGGGCATCGAGGACGACTGGGGCACCAGCAACACGTAACCGGACCGATCGGCCCTCCTCCCGTACGGGAACGGCCCGGCGGTGCGGCAGAATCTCCCCATGGGCATAGTCGCCGGCTTGGACAGTTCTTCGGCCTTCACGCACATCGTCGTCTGCGATGCGGACACGGGTGCCGTACTCCGGCAGGGGTACGCCGCACATCCCGTCGAGGCGAAGGCCACCGAGGCGGACCCGCAGGCGTGGCTGCTCTCACTCGGTGAGGCGGCCACCGGCGGGCTGCTCGAAGGTGTGCAGGCCATCGGGGTCTCCGCGCAGCAGCACGGTCTGGTGCCGCTGGACGGGCAGGGCAATCTCGTACGACCGGCCCTGCTCGGCAATGACAAGCGGGCACAGGTCGCCGCGGCCGATCTGATCGACGGGCTCGGCGGGCGGCAGGCCTGGGCCGAGGCGGTCGGGGCCGTCCCGCAGGCCGCGCAGCCGGTGTCGAAGCTGCGGTGGCTGGCGCGGAGCGAGCCGGATGCGGCGCAGCGGGTCGCCGCGGTGCTGCAGCCGCACGACTGGCTGGTGTGGCAGCTGCTGGGCCGGCCGAGCCGGCGGACCACCGACCGCGGTGCCGCGTCCGGGACGGGGTACTGGTCGGCCGGGACCGGTTCGTACCGGCCCGATCTGGTGGAGCTCGCACTCGGACAGCAGGCGGCGCTGCCGGAGGTGCTCGACCCCTCCGATGTGGCCGGGACGACGCCCGAGGGCCTGCTGATCTCGGCCGGGACCGGCGAGACGATGGCGGCGGCGTTCGGGCTCGGGGTCGGGGTCGGCGATGCGGTCGTGTCGCTCGGGGCCTCGGGCTCGGTGATGGCGGTGCACCACGAGGCGCTGCCCGATCCGACCGGGATCATCACGTCGTTCGCGGATGCCACCGGAATGCATCTGCCGGTCGTGCACACGCTCAATGCGGTACGTGCGCTGCGGGGCTCCGCCGAGATGCTGGGGCTGGAGAGCCTGGAGGAGCTGTCCGCGCTGGCGCTGAAGTCGACGCCGGGCGCGTCCGGGCTCGTACTCCTGCCCTATCTGGAGGGCGAGCGCACCCCGCATCTGCCGCACACGGCGGGCACGCTGAGCGGGCTGCGGCGCGAGTCGATGAAGCCGGAACATCTCGCGCGGGCGGCGTTCGAAGGGATGCTGTGCTCGCTGGCCGACGCGCTCGATGTGCTGCGCGGCCGTGGGGTCGAGATGCGTCGGGTGTTCCTGCTGGGGGCGGCGGCCGCACTGCCGGCCGTGCAGGGTCTTGCCCCCGCGCTGTTCGGTACGCAGGTCGTGGTGCCGCAGCCGGCCGAGTACGCGGCGCTGGGCGCCGCCCGGCAGGCGGCCTGGGCGCTCGGGGTCTCGCAGGGAACGCTCGATCCGCGGACTCCCCCGGCCTGGCAGGGTGCGGCGGCGCAGGTGCTGGAGCCGGGCGAGGAACTGCCGGTCGGCCAGGCGGTACGGCAGCAGTACATGGCCACGCGGGACCAGCTTCACCCCGGGGCGTTCGACTCTTCGCTCCGAGCCGGGCACTCTCGGTGACAGGGCGGGTCCTGGAGGTGAACCCGGTCTCGGTTTTGACCCGGGTTTGGTGAAATTCGTTCGCGGTGGCGGCGGCGGTTACCGGAAAATGAGTCGACTCCCGACCGACCTGCCGACTCCGAGAGACACGCGTGCTCATAAAACTCCTGCGGGCCTACCTCGGTCCGTACAAGAAACCGATCGTGCTGCTGGTGTTTCTCCAGCTCTTGCAGACCTGTGCCACTCTCTATCTTCCTTCCCTGAACGCGGACATCATCGACAACGGTGTCGTGCAGGGGGACACGGGCTACATCCTGGAGTACGGCGGCATCATGATCGCCGTCTCCGTCGCCCAGGTGGTCTGCAACGTGGGGGCTGTCTTCTACGGCGCACGGACCGCGGCCGCGCTCGGCCGGGACATCCGGGCGTCGGTCTTCGGCCGTGTCCAGTCGTTCTCGGCACGTGAGGTCGGACGCTTCGGTGCTCCGTCGCTGATCACCCGTACGACCAATGACGTCCAGCAGGTCCAGATGCTGGTCCTGATGACGTTCACCATGATGGTCTCGGCGCCGATCATGTGTGTCGGCGGCATCATCCTGGCGCTCGACCAGGACGTCCCGCTGTCCGGGGTGCTGCTCGCGGTGGTGCCGGTGCTCGGCATCGCGGTGAGCCTCATCGTGCGGCGGATGCGGCCGCTGTTCCGCACGATGCAGGAGCGGCTCGACACGGTGAACCGGGTGCTGCGCGAGCAGATCACCGGCAACCGGGTCATCCGCGCCTTCGTGCGGGACCCGTACGAGGAGAAGCGATTCCGCGGCGCCAACAACGAGCTGACCGACGTGGCGCTCTCCACCGGGCGTCTGATGGCGCTGATGTTCCCCACCGTGATGACGGTCGTGAACGTGTCGTCGATCGCCGTGGTCTGGTTCGGTGCCCACCGCATCGACAGCGGCGGAATGCAGATCGGGGCGCTGACCGCGTTCCTCTCCTATCTGATGCAGATCGTCATGTCGGTGATGATGGCCACCTTCATGTTCATGATGGTGCCGCGCGCCGAGGTGTGCGCCGAGCGCATCCAGGAGGTCCTGGAGACCGATTCGAGCGTCGTGCCGCCGGTCGAGCCGGTGCGGGAGCTACGCGTCCACGGTCATCTGGAGGTGCGGGGTGCGGACTTCCGCTACCCGGGCGCCGAGGAGCCGGTGCTGCGGTCGGTGGATCTGGTGGCCCGTCCCGGTGAGACGACCGCGATCATCGGGTCGACGGGCAGCGGGAAGTCGACACTGCTCGGTCTCGTACCGCGGCTGTTCGATGTGACGGACGGCCAGGTACTGGTCGACGGCACGGACGTACGGACGCTGGAGCCGACGCTGCTGGCGAAGACGGTGAGTCTGGTTCCGCAGAAGCCGTACCTGTTCTCCGGGACGGTGGCGACGAATCTGCGGTACGGAAACCCGGACGCGACCGACGAGGAGCTGTGGCACGCGCTGGAGGTCGCGCAGGCCAAGGAGTTCGTCAAGGAGCTGGAGCACGGGCTGCACGCGCCGATCGCGCAGGGCGGCACGAATGTCTCCGGCGGGCAGCGGCAGCGACTGGCGATCGCCAGGACGCTGGTGCAGCGGCCGGAGATCTATCTCTTCGACGACTCGTTCTCCGCGCTCGACTATGCGACGGATGCCGCGCTGCGCGACGCGCTGGCGCAGGAGACGGCCGAGGCGACCGTGGTGATCGTGGCGCAGCGGGTGTCCACCATCCGCGACGCGGACCGGATCCTGGTGCTCGACGAGGGCCGGGTCGTCGGGTCCGGCACCCATCACGAGCTGATGGACGGCAATGAGACCTACCGGGAGATCGTGCTCTCCCAGCTGACGGAAGCGGAGGCCGCGTAATGGCCGGTCCTGGCGGACGCATGATGGCGGGCGGGGCGCCGACCGACCGGTCCATGGACTTCAAGGGGTCCTCGAAGCGGCTGCTGAAGCGCTTCGCGACGGAGAAGGCCACGCTGTACGTGATGCTGGCGGCCGGCGCGCTGAGCGTCGGGCTCTCGGTCGTCGGGCCGAAGATCCTCGGCAGGGCGACCGACCTGGTGTTCGCCGGCGTCATCGGCCGGCGGATGCCCGAGGGAACGACCAAGGAGCAGGCCGTCGAGGGCCTGCGCAGAAGCAACAGCGGCCTCGCCGACATGCTCTCCGGGGTCGACTTCACCCCTGGGCAGGGCATCGACTTCGGTGCGGTGGGGGACGTACTGCTGGTGGCGCTGGCGGTCTACGTCGGTGCCGGTCTGCTGATGCTGGTGTCGACGCGGCTGTCGATCCGGGTGATCAACCGGATCGTGTTCCAGCTCCGCGAGGACATCCAGACGAAGCTGTCCCGGCTGCCGCTGTCCTACTTCGACCGGGCCAAACGCGGCGAGGTGCTCAGCCGGGCGACCAACGACATCGACAACATCTCGCAGACGATGCAGCAGACGATGGGCCAGCTCATCAACTCTCTGCTGACCATCGTCGGCGTGCTGGTCATGATGTTCTGGATCTCGCCGCTGCTGGCGCTGGTCGCGCTGGTGACGGTCCCGCTGTCGGTGGTCGTGGCGACGCGGGTCGGCAAGCGGTCGCAGCCGCAGTTCGTGCAGCAGTGGAAGGTGACGGGCAAGCTCAACGCCCATATCGAGGAGATGTACACCGGGCACACCCTGGTGAAGGTCTTCGGGCGGCAGGAGGAGTCCGCGAGGGATTTCGCCGAGCAGAACGACGCGCTGTACGAGGCGAGCTTCAAGGCACAGTTCAACAGCGGGATCATGCAGCCGCTGATGATGTTCGTGTCGAACCTGAACTATGTGCTGATCGCCGTCGTCGGTGGTCTGCGAGTGGCGTCGGGTTCGCTGTCGATCGGTGACGTCCAGGCGTTCATCCAGTACTCACGGCAGTTCTCGATGCCGCTGACGCAGGTCGCGTCGATGGCGAACCTGGTCCAGTCGGGTGTCGCGTCCGCCGAGCGGATCTTCGAGCTGCTCGACGCCGAGGAGCAGGACGCCGACCCTGAGGTGGGTGAGCGTCCGACGGAGCTGCTCGGCAGCGTCTCGCTGGAAAAGGTGTCGTTCCGCTACGACCCGGACAAGCCGCTCATCGAGAACCTGTCACTGAATGTCGAGCCGGGCCACACGGTCGCGATCGTCGGCCCGACCGGCGCCGGCAAGACGACGCTGGTCAACCTGCTGATGCGGTTCTACGAGGTGACGGGCGGCCGGATCGCTCTCGACGGGGTCGACGTGGCGAAGATGTCGCGCGACGAGCTGCGGTCGGGAATCGGGATGGTCCTGCAGGACACCTGGCTGTTCGGCGGTTCGATCGCGGACAACATCGCGTACGGCGCTTCGCGCGAGGTCACCCGGGAGGAGATCGAGGAGGCGGCGAGGGCGGCCCACGCCGACCGCTTCATCCGTACCCTGCCGGACGGTTACGACACGGTGATCGACGACGAGGGCACCGGGGTCAGCGCGGGTGAGAAGCAGCTGATCACCATCGCGCGGGCGTTCCTGTCCGACCCGGTGATCCTGGTGCTCGACGAGGCGACGAGCTCCGTCGACACCCGTACCGAGGTGCTGATCCAGAAGGCGATGGCCCGCCTCGCTCACGGCCGTACGAGCTTTGTGATCGCGCACCGGCTCTCCACCATCCGGGACGCGGACGTCATCCTGGTGATGGAGAACGGGTCGATCGTCGAACAGGGCACGCACGAGGAGCTGTTGGAGGCGCAGGGGGCCTACGCCCGGCTGTACGCGGCACAGTTCGCACAGGCGGTCGCCGAGGTCGACTGATCCTTCGAGGAGGTCCGTCGTCACACTGCCGTCGTCGCCCGGAGAGCGGCCGCGCGGCGTCCGGTGCGTGCGCGCCGGGCGTCGCGCGGCAGACGGCAGTGTGACGGCACCCGGGCCATGATGCGCCGGACACCCCCTAGTCGAGGTAGCCGCGGAGCTGGTCGGCGAAGGCGTGGTCCCGCAGCTTGTTCAGGGTCTTGGATTCGATCTGGCGGATGCGTTCGCGCGTCACGCCGAAGATCCGGCCTATCTCCTCAAGCGTGCGGGGCCGGCCGTCGTCCAGCCCGTAGCGCAGCTGGACCACCTTCCGCTCCCGCTCGTTCAGGGTGGAGAGCACCGCTTCGAGGTGCTCGCGCAGCAGCAGGAACGCGGCGGACTCCACGGGGGACGCCGCGTCGCCGTCCTCGATCAGGTCGCCGAGCGCGACGTCGTCCTCCTCACCCACCGGTGCGTGCAGCGAGACGGGTTCCTGGGCGAGCCGCAGCACTTCACCGACCCGTTCCGGCGTCAGGTCGAGCTGGGCGGCGACCTCTTCGGGCGTCGGCTCGTAGCCGCGCTCCTGGAGCATCCGGCGCTGGACCCGTACGACGCGGTTGATCAGCTCGACGACATGGACCGGAACCCTTATGGTCCGCGCCTGGTCGGCGAGGGCGCGGGACATGGCCTGCCGGATCCACCAGGTCGCGTACGTCGAGAACTTGTAGCCCCGGGCGTAGTCGAACTTCTCGACCGCCCTGATCAGTCCGAGGTTCCCCTCCTGGACCAGATCGAGCATCGTCAGCCCGCGGCCGACGTAGCGTTTGGCGACGGAGACGACGAGCCGCAGGTTCGCCTCGATCAGACGGCGCTTCGCCATCCGCCCCATGACCACCAACCGGTCCAGATCGACGGCGAGCCGGGAGTCCGGGTCCGGGGTGCTCGCGAGCCGCTCCTCGGCGAACAGACCGGCTTCGACGCGGCGGGCGAGCTCCACCTCGTCGGCGGCGGTGAGCAGCGGGATGCGACCGATCTCCCGCAGGTACTGGCGGAAGAGGTCGGAGGACGGGCCACCGGTGTCGGGGCGCCCGCGCGGCTCCGGCGGTTCGGGCAGCTCCGCCTGCTCCTCCATGACGTCGGCTGCTTCGGGTATGTCTGACTGCTCGGGCGGTTCGGGCGTCGGCGGATCCACCGCGGCCTCCGGATGATGCATGGCCCGGTTCTGCGCGGGGATGGCCGAGACACGCTCGGTTGTGGTCAGGGTCCGGGTCTGCACGGGGGCGACCTCCAGGTGATCGCTGCCGGATCGCGGGGATGGGGGGCCCACCGTGCAGTGGGCAGACCGCGCTCCGATGACTCAGGCACCGCCACCCAGTGTGGGGGAAGACGCATCGCCCCCACGAGGGGCGTGCGCGGACTTTCTGGGTCCGGTCCGTAACCGGTCGGTTACCGGCGGGAGCCCTCGGAGGGCCGGTCAGAGTGCGTCGGCGCCGTGGTTGCGCAGGGACTGGGCGTACTGCTGCAGCACCCAGACCTCGTTCTGCGCGGCCGCCAGGTGATCCGGGGCGACATTGCTGCCCAGGCGGGTGAGGCTGCCCTGGACGTCGTTGATCCGGCGGTCCACGGCGCGCAGCCGGACCTTGACCAGATGCTCGCCCGCGTACGCCTCGTCGATGGACTTGCCGTGGAAGACCTCGACGGCGAGCTCGGTGACCAGTTTGCGCACGGTGTCGTTGGGGGCGGCGTCGAGGACGCCGACCAGATACTCGCGGTTGTCGGCGAGGCCCTGTTCGGCGCCGCCCGCCTCCGCGATGCACTGGCGTACCGCGGCGTACGGCGGGGCGGTGAACTCGTCGATCCCGTAGGCGTCGAAGGCCGGGGAGACCAGGGCGGGCTTCTGCAGGGCGAGCTTGAGCAGCTCGCGCTCCGTGCGATGGGCGGGGCTGCGGAGATTGAGGGCGGGGCCCGAGGGGCCGACAGGGGCCTGGACCTGCTGGTGCGCGGGGCCGCCGCGGGGGGGCGCGGATGCGGGACCCCGGTCGCCGCGGTCGCGGGCCCAGCGGGCGAGCTGGGCGACACGCTTGACGACGAACTGGGTGTCGAGGATGCCGAGCATCCCGGCCAGCTGGACGGCGACCTCGTGCTGGGAGGAGCTGTTCTTGATCCGGGCGACGACGGGCGCGGCCTCGTCGAGCGCGGCGCCGCGGCCCGCCGGGGTCTCCAGGTCGTACCGCCCGACGATCTGGCGGAGCGCGAACTCGAAGAGCGGGGTGCGGGGTTCGACCAGGTCACGGACGGCCTCGTCGCCCTTCACGAGGCGCAGATCGCACGGGTCCATGTTGTCCGGCGCGATCGCGATGTACGTCTCCGCGGCGAACTTCTGGTCGTCCTCGAAGGCGCGCAGGGCGGCCTTCTGACCGGCCGCGTCACCGTCGAACGTGAAGATCACGCGGGCGCTGCCGTTGTCCATCAGGAGCCGGCGGAGGATCTTGATGTGGTCGCCGCCGAACGCCGTGCCGCAGGTGGCGATGGCCGTGGTGATCCCGGCGAGGTGGCAGGCCATGACGTCGGTGTAGCCCTCGACGACGACGGCCCGGCTGGCCTTCGCGATGTCCTTCTTCGCGAGGTCGATCCCGTACAGCACCTGCGACTTCTTGTAGATCGCGGTCTCGGGGGTGTTGAGGTACTTGGGGCCGTTGTCGTCGTCTCGGAGCTTGCGGGCACCGAAGCCGACGACCTCGCCCGAGGTGTCGCTGATCGGCCACATCAGCCGGCCGCGGAAGCGGTCGATGGGGCCGCGACGGCCGTCCTGGGAGAGGCCGGAGGTGATCAGCTCCCGGTCGCTGAACCCCTTGCCGCGGAGGTAGCGGGTGAGGTGGTCCCAGCCGGCCGGGCTGTAACCGACGCCGAAGTGGGCGGCGGCCGCCTGGTCGAAGCCCCGGTCGGCGAGGAACTTCCGGCCGATCTCCGCCTCGGGGCTGTCCAGCTGCTCGACGTAGAACCGGGCGGCGATCTTGTGCGCCTCGACCAGCCGGATGCGCTCGCCGCGCTGGTGGGAAGGGTTGTAGCCGCCTTCCTCGTACCGCAGGGTGATGCCCGCCTTGGCGGCGAGGCGCTCGACCGTCTCGGAGAAGGAGAGATGGTCGATCTTCATCACGAAGGCGATCGTGTCGCCGCCTTCCTGGCAGCCGAAGCAGTGGAAGAGCCCCTTGCTCGGGCTGACCTGGAAGGAGGGGGACTTCTCGTCGTGGAACGGGCAGAGCCCCTTGAGGTTGCCTCCGCCCGCGTTCCTCAGCTGCAGGTACTCGGAAACGACGGCGTCGATCGGGACCGCGTCCCGGACCGCCTTCACATCGTCGTCATTGATCCTGCCTGCCACGGATGAAGTCTACGGGTGGGCTCGGACAGGACGGGTCCGTGGTCGGCGGCGGGTGCGCCGGGCGGGGTCGTGATCACATCCGCCCGGCGCGGAACAGCAGCTTCCGTAAAGGGCTCAGATCAGGGACTCCAGCGGAACCGACGGGTTCGCGAGCGCGTCCGCGTCGACCTGCTGGCCGGCCCTGATCAGCTCCTGCACGGTCTCGGTGACGTCCCACACATTGACGTTCATCCCGGCCAGCACCCGGCGGTCCCTCAGCCAGAACGCGATGAACTCACGTTTGCCCGCGTCGCCGCGGATCACGACCTGGTCGTACGAGCCCGGCGGCGCCCAGCCCGAGTATTCGAGTCCCAGGTCGTACTGGTCGGAGAAGAAATACGGCACGCGGTCGTAGCTGACGTCCTGGCCGAGCATGGCTCGGGCCGCGGCCGGGCCGCTGTTCAGCGCGTTCGCCCAGTGCTCCACGCGCAGCCGGGTACCGAGCAGCGGATGCAGCGCATTGGCGACGTCCCCGGCCGCGTAGATGTGCGGGTCGGAGGTGCGCAGCGAGGCGTCGACGGCGATACCGCCGCCGTCGACGCGGGCCGCGATGTCGAGACCGGCGGCTTCGGCGAGGGCGGCGCGCGGGGCGGCGCCGATCGCGGCGAGCACGTCGTGGGCGGGGTGTTCCTCACCGTCGTCGGTGCGGGCGGCGAGGACCATCCCGTCCTGGCCGATGATCTCGGTGAGCTTGCGGCCGAAGTGGAAGCGCACGCCGTGGTCGCTGTGGAGCTCGGTGAAGATCTGGCCGAGCTCCGGGCCGATGACCCGGAGCAGCGGAGTCGCCTCCGGTTCGACGATGGTGACCTCCGCGCCGTACCCGCGGGCCGCCGCCGCGACCTCCAGGCCGATCCAGCCGGCTCCGGCGATCACCAGATGGCCGTTGTCGCGGCCGAGCGCGGACAGCACGTTCTTCAGCCGGTCGGCGTGCGCGAGGCGGCGCAGATGGTGGACGCCCGCCAGGTCCGTACCGGGAATGTCGAGGCGGCGCGGCTCGGCGCCGGTGGCGAGCAGCAGCTTGTCGTAGTGGATGACCGTCCCGTCCCCGAGCTCCACGGAGCGGGCGTCGCGGTCGAGGGCGGTGACGGGCGTGCCGAGATGCAGCTCCACATCGGCGCCCGCGTACCAGGCCGTCTCATGGACGAATACGCTCTCGCGTGCCTCCTTGCCGGCCAGATAGCCCTTGGACAGGGGAGGTCGTTCGTACGGATGGTCACGCTCATCGCCGATCAGGATCACCCGGCCGCTGAACCCCTCCGCCCGGAGTGTCTCTGCCGCCTTCGCTCCTGCCAGTCCTCCGCCGACGATGACGAACGTGCGATGTGCGTCGACCACTTGATGCCTCCTCGGTGCTTGCTGCGCGGCGCCGCCAACTGCGAGCGTCCCGCACGCAGCGTGATGGCGAAAGAGGGTGTACCCCGATCAGGTCACACCCCGTGGCCACAGGCCAGTCTGGCGAACGGGGCCCGCCCCACGCAGAGCAGGGTCCCCCGGACGGAGCCGGCACTACCTGGATACGGGGCCGGAGCGGGCCATCGGCGTGGAGTGTGCTGTGAGACAGCTGCTTTCACGGCGGCCCGGCTCCCCTGCGCAGTACGGTATGTGTTCCCAGCACATCACCTGCGGCGTTGCCCTGCGTCATCGCCGCGCCCCACTGCCGCAGGACATGCCCGAGGGATGCGCATGCGAGAGGGCCTCGGGGCCGTGCCGATGCGGACGCCCCCTCACGATGGCCGCGGCGCGCAGCCCCCCCGGCCACGTCCGCGTCCGCGTCCACCGACCACGCCTGGTCGGGGCGAGCGGCGGGGCGCTCGGGGCGGGCGCGCTCCAGAGTCGGACACCGGCGCGGCGGGCTCTCACCCCTCCCGCGACCACCGCCCCCGCGAGGTGAGCGAGGTGTTCAGGGAGCGGGCCGACGCATCGGTGAGAGCGGCGATCTGGTCGACCAGGACCCGCTTGCGGGAGCGGTCGTCGGGCGCCTGTTCGTACAGCGCGCGGAACTGCGGTTCCAGGCCCTCCGGGGCGCGCGCGGTCAACGCCGCCGCAAGTTCGGCGATGACGACCCGCTGGTCGGCGCGGATCACCTCCTGTTCGGCTCGCTGCATCACATAGCGGTCGGCCACCGCCTTCAGGACCGCGCATTCGCTGCGCGCCTCGCGCGGGACGACGAGTTCGGCGGCGTACCGTCCGAGGCGGCCGTACCCGTACGCCTGCCGGGTGGCGGTCTCTGCCGCGAGACAGAACCTGCCGATCAGCTGGCTCGTGGCGTCCTTCAGCCGGGCCTGGGCGACGGCCGATCCGTCGTAGCTGTGCGGCCACCACTCCTGACCCATGAGCCGGTCGAGGGCGTCGGCCAGCTCCTGCGGGTCGGTGTAGGCCGGGACGTACCGTCCGATCGCGACGTCCCAGATCTCGCGCCGCTCCGGTTCGGCGAAGAGGCAGTTGGGGTCGATGTGACCGGCGTGCAGCCCGTCCTCGAAGTCGTGCACCGAGTACGCGACGTCGTCGGACCAGTCCATCACCTGGGCCTCGAAGCACTTGCGGTGCCGCGGGGCGCCCTGGCGGGCCCAGCGGAAGACCGGCAGGTCGTCCTCGTAGACCCCGAATTTCGGCGAGCCGGGATCGGTGGGGTGGGCGCCGCGCGGCCACGGGTACTTGGTGGCGGCGTCGAGCGCGGCCCGGGTCAGATTGAGCCCGACACTGACCAGTTCGCCGGTCCGCACATCGCGCACGAACCGCTTCGGTTCGAGGCGGGTCAGCAGCCGCAGCGACTGGGCGTTGCCCTCGAAGCCCCCGCAGTCCGAGGCGAAGTCGTTGAGCGCCTGCTCGCCGTTGTGCCCGAACGGCGGATGCCCCAGGTCGTGCGCCAGACACGCCGTCTCGACCAGGTCGGGGTCGCAGCCGAGTGCGGCCCCGAGCTCCCGGCCGACCTGGGCGCATTCCAGGGAGTGGGTGAGTCTGGTCCGGGGGCTGGCGTCCCAGGCGAGGCTGCGGGTGCCGGGGGTGACGACCTGGGTCTTCCCGGCGAGTCTGCGCAGTGCGGCGGAGTGCAGCACACGGGCGCGGTCCCGCTGGAAGGCGGTGCGACCGGGCCGTTTGTCGGGTTCGGTGTCCCAGCGCTCGGCGTCGGCAGCACCGTAGGGCGCGGTGCCGTGGTCCTGTGTGCCCTGCGTACCGTCCATGGTTCCGACAGTAATCGGCCCGACCGACAAGACAGCTCAGGCGGACGCCAGGAGTGGGCCGTTCATTGCGGATCCGGGTGCCGGGAGTGCGCCGGACCGTGCCCGGCCGGCCAGCGCCTGGTCGTACCGGTGCAGGACCAGCCGCGCCATCGCGGGGTGCGCGCCGAGCGGCGCCGCGGCGATCCCGGCGGCGGCAGCGGCGGCAGCGGTCGCGAAACGCCCGGGCGCGGTGAAGTACGAGGCGACGGCGGCCCGGTGCCGGCCACGGGCGGCGAGGGCTCGCACCGCGACGGAGACGGTGGGGTCGGCGACGGATGCGTACGCGGGGACGACGGGCACGCCGCCGAGCCGCTCGCTGAGCATCCTGGCGGTGCGGCGGGTGTCGGCGGCCGAGTCGGGGTCGCGTGAACCGGCGGCGGCGAGGACCACGGCCAGGCTGCCGTTCGCGGTCTCGTCGGCCGGCCAGCCCGCTTCGACGAGCCTGCCGTAGAGGGCTTCGACGAGCAGGGGGTGCGGTCCGAGCGGCGCGGCGATCGTGGTCCGCAGGGCGGGTGCGTCGGCGGCCGCGGCCGGTATGTCGTGCGTGACGTGGTGGCCGCGGCCGAGCAGCAACGGTACGAGTACGGCGTCGCCGGACCCCAGACCGGTGAGGGTCAGCGGCAGGAGCGGTTCGTTCAGCTCGATGTGCCCGAGCCGGACGTCCAGGCCGGGGCGCAGTTCCCGTACCCGGTCCAGCAGCTTCACGACCGTGCGCAGCGCCTGCGGGTCCCGGCTGCCGTGGGCGACGGCGACAAGGGCGGGGGCGGGGGTGCTGCCCGGTGCGGGCCGGATGGTGCGGTGCACGGGTGGCCTGCGCGTTCCGTTCAGGGAGACATGGCTGAGCTGGGTGCCGAGCTGGGCGGTGATGCGGGTCAACAGTTGCGCTGTGCTGTCGAGAGGCAGGGACTCACGGGGTTGTGCCGATGCCGACTCCGTCATGGACCGATGGTGCAGGGCGGAAGTTGCCGGGTCGTTGCGCAGGGGTGACGGGTTTTTGCCGCGGGCTCACGGAACGGTCGGCGGCCCGAAGAGGCCCTCCAGGACGTGCGCGACCCCGTCCTCCTCGTTGGACACCGTGTGCGTGGGTACGGCGGCGAGCACGGCCGGGTGGGCGTTGCCCATGGCGTAGCCGGTGCCCGCCCAGCCGAGGACGGTCAGGTCGTTGGGCATGTCACCGAAGGCGATGACCTCCGTGGCGTCGATCCCGCGCCCGGCGCAGAGCTCGGCGAGGGTGCCCGCCTTGGTGACACCGGACGCGCTGATCTCCAGGAGCCCGCGCCCGCCGGAGTGGGTGAACTGCACCTCGCGGCCCGTCGCGCCCGCCCCTTCGCGGGCGGCGGCCAGCAACGTGTCCGCGTCGAGCCGGGCGGACCAGGCGAGGAGTTTGGTGACGGGTACGTCGGTGAGCCACAGGTCGGCGAGGGACGGTACGGGCAGTTCGGCGTCGATGTCCTCGGACATGCGCAGCCGGTACGCCGGTTCGTACAGGACCTGGTTGCCGGTCTCCAGGGCGAAGCCCACCTCCGGCACCGCGGCGGCGACCGCCGTGGCCACGCGCCGGGCGACGGCGACGGACAGGGCGCGGGAGGAGACGATCGTTCGCGTCCCGATGTCGTAGACGAGCGCGCCGTTGCCGCACACCGCCGTCCCCGCCAGTCCGGTCGCGTCGGCGAGCCGGTCGACGAACCTGGGCGGTCTGGCGGTGACGAGGACGACCTCCGCACCGGCGCTCTCGGCCGTGCGCAGGGCGCGGAGGGTGCGGGGCGAGAGAGTTCCGTCGCCCCGCAGGAGAGTGCCGTCGAGGTCGGAGGCGATCATCCGGGGAAGCAGCATCGGACGATGCTACTGGGCTGGATCCGGGCGTGGCGGGCGTACGGCACGCTCCGCCGCCGCATGCCACCAGCGCGGCGGCGAGGGCGAGTTGGGCTGTGACCAGGGCTGATCCGGGTGAAGGCCGAGCGGAACGAGAGCTGTTGCGCGGATGCGGACGGTGATCCAGCCGTGCCAGTGCCCGTCGGGTCCGGGGCCGCAGGCCAGGCTCCACTGCATGTCGTCGAGCGGGAACGGCATCCAGTCGATGCCTCGGTCACGCAGTCAGGCGCGGACGGCGGCCGCCGGGTGCGGGCGGCCCTTCACGTTCTCGTACGCGGCGATGGTCACCCAGTCGTCGGAGGACCTGCGGGCGCTCGGGAGGTTCATGGCTGTCATGATGCCCGACGCGCCGACGGCTCGTCAGTGGTTCACCAGGAGCGCGTCGACGGCTCGTCGGCGAAGAAGTCCGCAGGGTGGAGAACCCCTGTGCCCTGATACTCGTCCGACCAGGTAACGCACCGACACCGACAGGGGGCTCCGATGCGAGGGAAGCGGCCGCAATGGCCGGTGCGGCTGTGGCCGCGCACGCGGCGTGGGCAGCGCCGGGCCCTGCAAGGGGTCATGATCGCCTGTGTGCTGGGGCTCGCACCCGTCACGTGGATGTACTCCGTGGCCGACGCCCGTGTCCGGACGACCGCGGACGCCCCCGCGCAGCAGGTCGCCGTGGTGTTCGGGGCGGGACTGTGGGACGGGAAGCCGTCGCCGTATCTCGCGAACCGGCTGCGGGCCGCCGCCGAGCTGTACCGGGACGGCAAGGTGAAGGTCGTGCTCGTCACCGGGGACAACAGCCGGAAGGAGTACGACGAGCCGGACGCCATGCGCACGTTTCTCGTCGCGCACGGCGTGCCGGACAAGCGGATCGTCAGCGACTTCGCCGGGTTCGACACCTGGGACTCCTGCGTGCGGGCCAAGAAGATCTTCGGGGTCGACCACGCGGTGCTGGTGAGTCAGGGGTTCCATATCCGGCGGGCGATCGCGCTGTGCCGGGCCGCGGGGATCGATGCGTACGGCGTCGGAGTCGACGCCAAGCACGATGTGACCTGGTACTACGGCGGGACGCGGGAGGTGTTCGCGGCGGGCAAGGCGGCGCTGGACGCGATGTTCAAGCCGGACCCGCACTTCCTCGGGCCGGAGGAGCCCGGGGTCGGGACGGCGCTGACGGCCAAGGGGTGAGGCACCGGCCGACCTCACGGTCCCGCTTGAGGCGGGCTGAGGTGCACGTTCCGGTGGCGTAACCGGTCGCGGGCGCCTCCGTAACACCCGGCTCGCACGCTGGGCCCATGGCCCGCACCGAGACTGCTCCCACCGCCACCCACTGCCCGTACTGCTCGCTGCAGTGCGGGATGAATCTGCGACCGGCCGCCGGCGGTGCGGTGGCCGAGGTCCTGGAGCGTCCCGGCTTCCCCGTCAACCGCGGTGCGCTGTGCGGCAAGGGCCGCACAGCGCCGTCCGTGCTCTCGTCGCGGGTCCGGCTGACCGGACCGCTCGTACGCGACCCGGCCAGTGGCGAACTGGAACCCGCCGGGTGGGACGAGGCGCTGGCCCGGATCGCCGAGCAGCTCGTCCGCACCCGCGCGGCGCACGGGCCCGATGCCGTGGGGGTCTTCGGCGGCGGCGGTCTCACCAACGAGAAGGCGTACGCGCTGGGGAAGTTCGCCCGGGTCGTCCTGTCGACCTCGCAGATCGACTACAACGGGCGGTTCTGCATGTCGTCGGCGGCCGCCGCGCATCAGCGGGCGTTCGGGCTCGACCGCGGGCTGCCGTTCCCCCTCGACGACATCGCGCGCACCGGGTGCGTGATCCTCGTCGGGTCGAACCTCGCCGAGACGATGCCGCCCGCCCTGCGCTATCTCACCGAACTGCGGGAGAACGGGGGCCGGTTGATCGTCATCGATCCGCGGCGGACGAGGACCGCCGAGCAGGCCGATCTGCATCTGGCACCCCGGCCCGGCACGGATCTGGCGCTCGCGCTGGGAATGCTGCATCTGGTGGTGGCGCAGGGGCGGGTGGACGAGGAATTCGTACGCGAGCGCACCAGCGGCTGGGACGAGGCCAGGGCAGGTTCGATGGCCCACTGGCCGGAGCTGGTGGAGCGGCTGACCGGGGTGCCGGTTCCGCAGCTGCGGGAGGCGGTGGAGATGTTCTGCGCCCCGGAGAACGCGATGGTGCTGACCGCGCGCGGTCCCGAGCAGCAGTCCAAGGGCACGGACACGGTCGGCGCCTGGATCAACCTCTGTCTGGCCACCGGCCGGGCGGGCCGGCCGCTGTCCGGGTACGGCTGCCTGACCGGGCAGGGCAACGGTCAGGGCGGGCGTGAGCACGGCCAGAAGGCGGACCAGTTGCCCGGCTACCGCAAGCTCACCGACCCGGCGGCGCGCCGCCACGTCGCGCAGGTGTGGGGGGTCGATCCCGACTCGCTGCCGGGACCGGGGCGCAGTGCGTACGAGCTCCTCGACGCACTGGGGACGGATGTGCGGGCGCTGCTGGTGATGGGGTCCAACCCTGTGGTGTCCGCGCCGCACGCCACGCATGTGGAGGGGCGGCTGCGCTCGCTGGACTTCCTCGCGGTCGCGGATGTGGTGCTGTCGGAGACGGCGGCGATGGCCGATGTGGTGCTGCCGGTGACGCAGTGGGCGGAGGAGACGGGGACGACGACCAATCTGGAGGGGCGGGTGCTGCTCCGGCAGCGGGCGGTCACCGCGCCGGAGGGCGTGCGCAGCGATCTGGAGGTGCTGAACGGGCTGGCCGCGCTCCTCGGGCACGGCAAGGGGTTCCCCGCCGATCCCGAGGAGGTCTTCGACGAGCTGCGACGCGCCTCGGCGGGCGGGCCCGCCGACTACGCGGGGATCACATACGCCAGGATCGTGGCGGAGGACGGGGTGTTCTGGCCGTGCCCGGACGAGGGGCACGCCGGTACGCCGCGGCTCTTCCTCGACCGGTTCGCCACCGCCGACGGGCGGGCCCGGTTCGTACCCGTGACACACCGTCCGGCCGCCGAGGAGACGGACCGGCAGTATCCGGTGGTGCTGACGACCGGGCGGGTGGTGGCCCAGTACCAGTCGGGCGCGCAGACCCGGCGGGTCGATGAGCTCAACGCCGCCGCGCCCGGTCCGTTCGTCGAGCTGCATCCGCGGCTCGCCGAGCGGATCGGGGTGGCCGAGGGCGATCCGGTGACGGTCACCTCACGGCGGGGGCAGGCGGTGGCACCTGCCCGGATCACCGGGGCCATCCGGCAGGACACCGTCTTCATGCCGTTCCACTGGGCGGGTGAGGGCCGGGCCAACACGCTGACGAACCCGGCGCTGGACCCGGTATCACGGATGCCGGAGTTCAAGGTGTGCGCGGTGCGGGTGGAGGCTGCCGACGGGTGAGCCAGCTGCCTCCGGGGATGAGGGTGCCGTTGGAGTGGAGGGAGCGGGCGACGGGCGCGGCAGCGAGGTAGACCCAGGCGTGGGCGGTTCCGGTACCGGGTGGCTTCCCGGCCGGGAGGCGGACTTCTCGGGCGACCCTCTCGTACAGGTTGCCCGGGTGTCCGGGACCGGCGTACTCCTCCAGCCGGTCGAGCCGTGCGAGGAGCTCGGCGTACCTCGCGGGCGCGGCGGTGACGAGCGCGCCCTGCACGGCGCCGTCGCCCTGGACCGCGTACGGGTAGCCGGGGCCGTCGTAGAGGACGGCACCCGGCAGCAGTGCGGGCTGTTCCGTGATCGCCCGGCCGAGAAGGAACAGGTCGTGGTTGGGTTCGCCGGGAAGCAGCGTTCCGTAGACGAAGAAGGACAGTTCGGGGGCGGTCCGCGGCATGGTCAGAGGCCCGTGACCGGGGCGGTCTGAGACGTCAGCCAGTTGAGGTAGCGGTCGCTTCCGCGTACCACCGGCACGGCGATGATCTCGGGGATGTCGTAGTCGTGCGCCGCCCGGAGGTGCTCCTCCAGGTCGTCGTAGCGCTCGGCCGGGGTCTTGAACAGCACCTGCCACTCCTCGGTGGTCTCGATGGCGTTCTGCCACCGGTAGACGGAGGTGACGGGCGCGGAGATCTGCGCACACGCGGCGAGCCGCGCCTCCACCGCACCCTGGGCCAGGGCGTGGGCCTTCTCCTCGCTGTCCGTGGTGGTCAGTACGGTCAGCCATGCCGGCGATGTCACCGTCGGCCTCCTCGGTTCTTCTCGGTTCTTCTCGGTTCTTCTCGGTTCTTCTCGGTTCTTCCGCCTGTCGGGCTTCCTTCTTCATCGATTGTCCGGGTGCTCCGGCCCGCTGTCCTCCCCTCGGCCCCGGGACGGTATGGGCATGACATGTCATGAGCCCTTACATCTGATGCGAGCCCAGATCCTCCGTCATCGCCCCGCGCACACCGAGGAGTCCGATGAGAACGATCCGGCACGCATCTCACCTCACCCCGTTCGGCATGACCGCGGCCGCCGTGACCCTGCCGGCCTCGACCGCCGCCGCCACCGCGGGCGCAGCCGCGGCCGACCACCCCGCCAGGCCCTGACGCTGTACATGACGTCCTCGACCAACTACGCCGCCGCCCGCACGGCGACGCTCAACGCGGCGAAGGATCGGTACGGGGCGGGCAGCGCGGAGCAGAACGCGGCGGCCGCGACCTGGTCGGCGGTCTCGGTCGCCTGACGTGGAGCGGGTCCCGGACACACCCGCTCCGGTACCCGCCTCCAGCCGAACAGGGATCAGCTTCCGTACGGGCGGACCGTCTTGGCGTCCCGCAGCGCATTACCCCACCAGGTCAACTGGTCGAGCAGTGTCTTCGCCGCCGCGTCGACGGCCACGGGGTCCTTGTGCCTGCCCTCGTCGTCGAAGAGAGCGCCCGCGTTGTGGAACGACACGGTGTCGCGCAGGGAGACCGCGTGCAGCTCGGCAAAGACCTGGCGAAGGTGTTCGACGGCCCGCAGACCGCCCGACACTCCCCCGTACGAGACGAAGGCGACGGGCTTGGCCTGCCATTCGGCGCGATGCCAGTCGATGAGGTTCTTCAGCGGCGCGGGAAACGAGTGGTTGTACTCGGGCGTGACCACGACGAAGGCATCGGCGGCGGCCAACCTGGGCGACACGCTCGCCAGTCGGGCCTGTACGTCCGGTCCCGGGCGGTAGGTGAGCGCGAACGGGAGCTCGAGTTCGGCGACATCGATCAGGTCGGTCTCGATGCCCGGGTGGCCGGCGGTACGCGAGAGGAACCAGTCGGCTACGACCGGGGCGAAGCGGCCCTCGCGGTTGCTGGCGAGGATGACCGCGACCTTCAGGGGTGAGGGGGTTCACAACTGCTGAGCAGGCACATCGTTGTGGCGAACATGGACACGATTGGGTGAACGGTGTGACGAGCTGCGGGTACGCCCGGCGGGGTGTGCGTAACGTTCTCGATGCGATCTGGGACGCCGGGTGTGGCGTCAGCAGTCGGGGCCCCCGTATCACCAGCGAGATGGTTCGGGGCCTCCCCGTCGCCTCTGGCCACACCCATATGGCCAGGTCGTAGGAATCCCGCCCGCCCGGGACGGACCGCATACGGGATATGCGTCGCCGACCGGGACGCGAAAGCGGAGGACCAGTGCGCCCAAGACCGTTCGGGGCGTACCGGTGAGCTGGGACTCACTCCTGCTCACTGCCCAGGAACGGTGAGTTCCATGCGGCGAGATTCGTATATCAACCATGGTTGAGGTCAAGCGCCGCCGCTCTCCTCTCCGGCGTACGGTGGAACGCATGACGACCGCCGCGCCCCTGTACGTCGAGTTCAACGGACACGCAGCAACGGAGGCGGATCTCCGGATCCCCGCCTTCTCCAACTACGGTCACTTCACCGCCATGCAGGTCAGGGACGGGAAGGTACGCGGCCTCGCACTCCACCTGACCCGGCTGGACGCCGCCAACCGGGAGCTCTTCGGCCAGGGGCTGGACGGCGACCGGGTGCGCGAGCTGATCCGGCACGCGCTGAGCAGCGCCGGGGTACGGGACGCCTCGACCCGGGTGCACGCCTTCCTGCCGCCGGGCGACACCGGGACGACCCTCATGGTCACCGTGCGCGGACCGGCGCAGAAGTCCACCGAACCGCGCTGCCTGATGTCCGTTCCATATGTCCGCACCGTCCCGCACATCAAGCGCCCCGGCGAGTTCGGCCAGACCTATTACGGGCAGCTCGCCGCACGCTCCGGCTTCGACGAGGCGCTGCTGATCGCACCCGACGGGACGGTGACGGAAGGAGCGACCACCAACATCGCCTTCTGGGACGGCACTTCGGTCGTCTGGCCCGACGCGCCCGCACTGCCCGGCATCACCATGGCCCTGCTGGAGCAGCAACTGCCGGGCGCCGGGCTGGAGTCCGCACGGCGCCCGGTGCCGCTGGACGGGATCGGCGCCTACCGGTCGGCATTCCTCACCAACTCGCGCGGCATCGCTCCGGTCCGGCGGATCGACGACACGGAGTTCGTGGTCGACGAGGAACTGATGAAGCGGGTGGGGTCGGTGTACGAGGCTGCGCCCTGGGACACCGTCTGAGAAGGGAACATGGGGCCCATGCAGATCCACATCGAGGGCTCGGACCTCCCCGGCCGCACCTGCGGGCCCGGCAGTGACTTCCCCGGCGCCCAGAACATCCACGTCGGCGTACAGCGCAAGGACAGGCCCGGCGAGCTGCTCGGCCTGCATCCCGGCGACGCCCCGTCGGCCGCATGGACACTGGACTGTACGGCCACCGCGACCGACGACGGCATCATGGTCACGGGGCCGTACGTGCAGAACCGGCTCGGCGGGCGCTTCGTCCATCTCTCCTGGGGCACCGTGGACGACCACGGCGTCTTCTCCATGTTCCGGCGGGCCAAGCTGATGTTCGGCGACATCGATCCGGCCGTGCTCGAGGCCGCCGCGCGCTCCGGACATCTCACCGCACGTCTGCGCCTCTCCGACGCCAAGGGGCAGCCGCTCTGCGCCCGTGTCCGGCCGCCGGCCGTCACCTGGTCCGCCCTCGCCCCCGAGTGACGGGACGGGACCACCCCCATCGGGCCCAGGGGGGTGGGTCCGATGAGGGCGGCGACCTGGGGCTGCGGCGGGAAGGCCGTCCCGTGGGGGGGGTGTCATGCGTGTGCCCGGGGCCGGCGAGGTCATGCGTGTGACGTACGCCACTCATTCCTCGTAGCTCGTCACCCGATCGGCACGGTGTGTCGCGGGACCGGTCGCCTGCCCACTCATCCCCGCCGTGACCTGCACACTTACGTCTCGGCAAGGAGCCCGGCCCGGACCGGTCGAGTGAAAGCTGACCCGACGTCAGCATGCATGGGTGGCGCGCCGCCCGTTAGCTCTGCATCAGGAGATACCCGCCAGCGCCTCTGCTCGAAGGAACCCCCATGCGCAGTCCTGCCCGCCTCGTGACCGGCGCCGCCGCCGCAGCGCTCACCGCTGCCACGCTCGGCTTGTCCACCGCCGCGCCGACCGCGTATGCAGGGGACCTCGGTCAGCTGGACATATCCCCGGCGGACGCGGCTCCGGGCACCACGGTCACGGTGAACACCACCGCTTGCGGGAACGACGCGAAGGCCACCGGGGATGCGAACTCCCTGGAAGCGGGGGACTTCACGCTGGTGTCCTCCACCCGCAAGGAGGTCGTGGTCGGCACGTTCACGGTGCCGAAGAAGACCGATGCCGGTCCGTACAGCATCGATGTGTCCTGCGAGAACGGCAGAGAGGCCACCGGAACTCTCCGGGTGAAGGCGGCGGACACCGCGAAGTACGCCGCCGCGGGTTCCCCCGCCGGCATCGTGGAGGACAACGGCTCCGGCAACGACACAAACAGCGGCTACTCGGTGCCTTCCCTCGACGGCCTGGCCGCCAGGGGCGAGAGCCTCCTCGGAAACCAGAACCCGTTCGGCATCGGCAGCTCCACCGGGCGGGACAGCTCCTCCGGGTTCCAGAACTCCCGGAGCGACGAGACGATTCCCGGCCGGAAGCCCCCCACCGGGAACGAGAGCGGGCGCGGCACCGGGAACGGGAACGGGAACGGGAACGGTCGTGATACCGGGAACGGGAACGGTCGTGATACCGGAAACGGCCAAGGCCGTGACACCGGTCGCGACCCCGGAAACGGCCAAGGCCGCGACACCGGGAACGACTACGGCCGCGACAGTTCCACCGGGCCCACCTCTCCCTCCGGGCACGTCAAAACTGGTGTAGGCGGCAGCGTCCGCCCGGACACCTCCCAGATCGCGGCGGGTGCCGGCGTTCTCGCCGCGTCCGCCGTCGGCGGAGCCTGGCTCCTGCGTCGTCGGGCGAGCGGCACGCAGGCGGGCAGCTGACGGGGACGTGTCCACGTCCCCGTACCGCCACGATTCCGTCCCGGTGACCGCGCGTCACCGGGACGGGACCCCCACTTCCTTCCTCACGTCCTTCCCCGTCCCGGAGGACGACACCCCGGAGGACGACCGTGCCCCAGAAGGCCAAGGGCTGGCTGGTCGCCGTCGCAGCGCTGGTCGGCATCTGGCTGATCCAGAACGGCGCCGGCACCGTGCTGGTGCCGCCGCAGCCGACCACCGCCCAGGCCTTCGCCGCCGGTCCCGGAGTGCAGCCCGGCTCGCCCGTCGCCGCCCCGCTGCGGCCCTCGACGCCCGTCCGTCTCCGCATCCCCGGCATCAAGGTGGACGCCCCGATGATCCGGCTCGGGCTCGGGTCCGACGGCAGTCTCGATGTGCCACCGGCCGAGAACCGTAACGTCGTCGGCTGGTACAAAAACGGAACTCCGCCCGGCGCCAAGGGCACCGCGCTCGTCGCCGGTCATGTCGACAACGAAAAGGGGCGGTCCGTCTTCTACGACCTGGGGTCCCTGGCCAAGGGCAGCACCGTCGAGGTGGTCCGGCAGGACGGGAGCACCGCCGTCTTCTCGCTCGACGCCATCGAGGTGTACGAGAACAAGAACTTCCCCGACCGGCGGGTGTACGGCGCCTCCTCGTTCGCCTCGCTGCGGCTGATCACCTGCGGCGGCGGCTTCTCACAGGCCACCGGCTACCAGGGCAATGTGGTCGCGTACGCGCACCTCACCGGCGTGCGCTGACGCCGGCCGCACACCCTCAGGCCCACTGGTCGAACGCCAGCTTCGCGACGAGTGAGAACACCACGACCAGCAGCACACCACGGACGAACTCGCTGCCCTTGCGCAGCGCCATCCGCGCACCGAGCAGCCCACCCGCCAGGTTGAACACCGCCATCAGCGCGGCCAGCTGCCACAGCACGCTGCCCTGGTAGGCGAACATCGCGAGGGCACCGGCGTTGGTGCAGACGTTGACGATCTTGGCGGTGGCGGACGCCGTCACCAGGTCGAGGTGGAGCACGGCGGTCAGCGCGAGCACCAGGAACGTGCCGGTGCCGGGCCCGAACAGCCCGTCGTAGAAGCCGATGCCGCCGCCGACCAGCACGATCGCGGTGAGGGTGCGGGCCCGGGTGACCTTCCGGTCAGTGCCCCCGTCCGCCTCCTTGCCGAACTGCGGCCGCAGCATCACGAACGCCGCCACCGCCAGCAGCACCACCATGATCACCGGGCGGAGCACGTCACTGCTGATCCCCGCGGCGAAGAAGGCGCCGGTCATCGATCCGGCCAGCGCCATGAGCCCGATCCGCACCGCCGTCCCGACCTTCACCGGCGCCTTGCGCACGTACGTCACGGCGGCGCCCGAGGTACCGACGACGGCCACCGCCTTGTTGGTGCCGAGGACATGCGCGGCCGGGACGTGCGGCAGACCGAGCAGCAGCGCGGGCAGCAGGAGCAGTCCGCCGCCGCCCACCACGGCGTCGATCCAGCCTGCGGCGGCAGCGGCGAGGCACAGGACAACGAGGGTGGTCAGGGTGATGTCGGGCATGCTCGCGACCCTATGGAGGAGATACATGTCCCGTCCAACTGCTTCTGTCGGATCGCCGGAAAGTTGAGCCAACTCTGAGCTTCC
The DNA here is from genome assembly GCF_040655115.1 of Streptomyces atratus. Taxonomy (GTDB): domain Bacteria; phylum Actinomycetota; class Actinomycetes; order Streptomycetales; family Streptomycetaceae; genus Streptomyces; species Streptomyces atratus_D. The sequence continues at coordinate 196,874 of NZ_JBFAJH010000008.1, forward strand.
GGGGCTCCGCGGCCCTCACAGACCCACTTCGGAGGTGCTGAGCGCAAGGTTCCTCCCGGGAAACAGCGGGGATCCGATCGGGTAACACCCGCCGCGCACGCTTCTCACCATGAGGACACAGACGGAGAACGCGGCGCGTGTGGTGGTGATCGGCGCCGGGATGGCGGGCGCGCGGCTCGCCGCCCGGGTGCCCGGCGTCACCGTCATCGGCGAGGAGACGCACGCCCCCTACAACCGGGTGCTGCTGGCCGAGGTACTGGCCGGGCGGTACGCGGCCGAGGTCATCACCCTGCCCCCGGCCGAGGTACGGCGCGGGGTGCGGGCGGTGCGGATCGACCGGGCCGACCGGCTGGTGCACTGCGACGACGGAAGCGCCGTGGGGTACGAGCGGCTGGTGCTGGCGACCGGTTCGAACCCGGTGCTGCCGCCGCTGCGCGGACTCGGCACCACGATGCCTGACGGCGTCCATGCGTTCCGTACGCTCGACGACTGCCTGGCGCTGCGGGAAGCCGTGCGGCAGCACACCGGTACGGGCGTGCGCGCCGTCGTCATCGGCGGCGGCCTGCTCGGCGTCTCCGCCGCACGCGCGCTCGCCGAATGCGGCGCCCAGGTCGTGCTGGCCCAGCAGGGCGAGCACCTCATGGAGCGGCAGCTGGACGCCGGAGCGGCCGGGCTGCTCCGGCGTCACCTGGAGAGTCTCGGGGTGGAGGTGCACACCGAGTGCCGGGTCCGCGGGCTGCGCTGCGCCGACGGCACGGTACGGGCCGTGGAGCTCGCCGACGGCTATGAGCTGGCGGCCGAGATCACGGTGCTGGCCTGCGGTGTACGTCCCAGAACCGGGCTGGCCCGGGCGGCAGGTCTGGACGTTCGCACGGGTGTCGTCGTCGACGACGAGCTGCGCACCTCCGACCCGTACATCCACGCGGTCGGCGACTGCGCCGAGCACCGCGGCACGCTCTACGGGCTCGCGGGCCCGGCGCTGGAGCAGGCCGATGTGCTCGCCGAGGTGCTGGCGGGGCGGCTCGCCCGCTACGACGGCACCCGCGCCCTGACCCGTCTCACGCTGCGCGGCCCGCCCGCCGACCCCGCCGGTGTCCTCGATCTGGCCGCGTTCGGCGATTCCCGGCCGCTGCCCGGCGACGACGTCGTCCGGCTGGCCGACGCGACCCGGGGTGCGTACCGCGCGGTCGTCGTCCGCGGCGACCGGCTGGCGGGCGGTGTGCTGCTCGGCGATCTCGCCGCGGTCGGCACCCTCGCCCGCACCTGGGAGGACGACGAACCGCTCCCCGCCGAAACGTCCCTGCTCCACCTGCTCACCAACGACGGAGGCTTCTGAGATGCCGGTGTCCACTTCCCCGACCGACCGTACCTCCGACCTCCCGACGATCGTGGTCGTCGGACACGGCATGGTCGGCCAGCGGTTCCTGGAGGCGCTCGCCGAGCGCGGTCTGACCGCGGCCGCGGGCACGACCAGGGTCGTCGTGCTCTGCGAGGAGCCGCGCGCCGCCTACGACCGGGTCCAGCTGACCTCGTACTTCGCCGGGAGGAACCCGGACGATCTGTCGCTCGTCGAGCCCGGCTTCATGGAGCGGCACGGTTTCGAGCTGTACCTCGGCAACCCCGCCGAGTCGCTCGACCGCGAGGCCCGCACGGTCACCGCGCGCTCCGGGGAGACGTTCGCGTACGACACGCTGGTGCTGGCCACCGGCTCGTACCCGTTCGTCCCGCCGGTTCCCGGCAAGGACGCCGAGGGCTGCTTCGTCTACCGCACCGTCGAGGACCTCCTCGCGATCGAGGAGTACGCGAAGACGGCGACGAGCGGTGCGGTCGTCGGCGGCGGGCTGCTCGGGCTGGAGGCGGCGGGCGCGCTGAAAGGGCTCGGACTGGACACGCACGTCGTGGAGTTCGCGCCCCGGCTGATGCCGGTGCAGGTCGACGAGGGAGGGGGCGCGGCGCTGCTGCGCACGATCGAGTCCCTGGGGCTCACCGTGCACACGGGCGTCGGCACGCAGGAGGTCACCGCGGGCGAGGACGGCTCGGTGAACGGCATGTCGCTCTCCGACGGTTCGTCGCTCGCCACCGACCTGGTGGTCTTCTCGGCGGGGGTGCGCCCCCGGGACCAGCTGGCCCGCGACTGCGGTCTGACGGTCGGGCAGCGCGGCGGCATCGTCGTCGACGAGGAGTGCCGCACCTCGGACCCGGCGGTCTTCGCGATCGGCGAGTGTGCGCTGGCCTCGGACGGCCGGGTGTACGGGCTCGTCGCGCCCGGGTACGAGATGGCGCAGACGGTCGCCGAGGTGATCGCGGGCAAGCAGGCGGCGTTCACCGGCGCCGATCTGTCGACGAAGCTGAAGCTGCTCGGGGTGGACGTGGCGTCGTTCGGCGACGCCCACGGCACGGCCGAGGGCTGCCTCGACGTGGTGTACGCCGACTCCCGCTCCGGCGTCTACAAGAAGCTGGTGATCGGCCGGGACGGCACGCTGCTCGGCGGGGTACTGGTCGGGGACGCCGACCAGTACGGGACGCTGCGGCCGATGACCGGTACGGTCCTGCCCGTCGCCCCCGAGCGGCTGGTGCTGCCGGCCGGTGCGGGCGGCCCGGTCACCCTCGGCCCGTCCGCGCTGCCGGACGAGGCGGTGATCTGCTCCTGCCACAACGTCACCAAGGGCGCGATCTGCGAGCACACCACGCTGCCCGAGGTGAAGACGTGCACCAAGGCCGGTACCGGCTGCGGCAGTTGCGTGAAGGTGATCGGACAGCTCCTTCCGCAGAGCCAGGACAGGGGCCTGTGCGGTTGCTTCTCGTACACCCGGAGCGAGTTGTACGAGATCGTCCGCACCCTCCACATCACCTCGTACGCCGAACTGCTCGACTCCCACGGGCGGGAGGCGGCGCGCGGCGGCGACGGCTGCGAGATCTGCAAGCCGACGGTCGGTTCGGTCATCGCCTCGCTGGCGCCGACGCTCGGTGCCAGCGGATATGTACTGGACGGCGAGCAGGCGGCGCTGCAGGACACCAACGACCACTTCCTGGCCAACCTCCAGCGCAACGGCTCGTACTCGATCGTGCCACGCATCCCCGGGGGCGAGATCACTCCGGAGAAGCTGATCGTGATCGGTGAGGTCGCCCGTGACTTCGGCCTCTACACGAAGATCACCGGGGGTCAGCGGATCGACATGTTCGGCGCCCGCGTGGACCAGCTGCCGCTGATCTGGACACGTCTGGTGGACGCCGGGTTCGAGTCCGGGCACGCCTACGGAAAGTCGCTGCGGACGGTCAAGTCCTGTGTGGGGCAGACCTGGTGCCGGTACGGCGTGCAGGACTCGGTGAAGATGGCCATCGACCTGGAGCTGCGCTACCGCGGGCTGCGCTCGCCGCACAAACTGAAGTCGGCGGTCTCCGGCTGCGCCCGGGAGTGCGCGGAGGCCCGCGGCAAGGACTTCGGGATCATCGCCACCGCGGGCGGCTGGAACCTGTACGTGGGAGGCAACGGCGGCGCCGAACCGCGCCACGCCGACCTGCTCGCCCAGGACCTCTCCGACGCCGAACTGGTCTGCCTCATCGACCGGTTCCTGATGTTCTACATCCGCACCGCCGACCGACTGGAGCGCACCTCGACCTGGCTGGACCGCATCGAGGGCGGCCTCGGCCACGTACGGGACGTCCTCGTCCACGACTCGCTGGGGCTCTGCGAGGAACTGGAACGGCTGATGGCCGACCATGTCGCCGGTTACCGCGACGAATGGGCCGAGACCATCAACGACCCGGAGCGGCTGCGCCGGTTCGTCACCTTCGTCAACGCGCCCGACGCGCCCGACCCGTCGGTGCGGTTCACCCCCGAACGCGGCCAGGTCAAGCCCGACCTGGACATCCTCGCCGGACCGGTGCTCGCCGTCCGCACTCTCGAAGGGACCTCTTCCCGATGACCGCACAGACGACGGAGACGGCACAGCCGACCCCTGTGGTCCAGCTCGCCGACGGGAACGGCTGGTTCACGGTCTGCGAGCTGTCGCGGCTGACCCCCGGGCGCGGGGTCGCCGCGCTCCTCCCGGACGGCCGCCAGGTCGCACTCTTCCTGGACCGGGCAGGGCGTGCGTACGCGATCGACAACCGCGACCCGTTCACGGGGGCGTACGTCCTCTCACGCGGCCTGGTCGGGTCCGTCGAGGGGCGGCCGTTCGTCGCCTCGCCCCTGCTGAAGCAGCGCTTCGACCTGGCGACGGGTGCCTGCCTGGACGACGACGGGGTGTCGGTCCCGGTCCACGCGGTACGCGCCGCCTGACGGCGAACGACAGGGCCTCCGCCGCAGGCAGTTCACCGGCAGTTGACGCTCCGTCACGCCGCGCCGCCCAGGTTTCTGACGTCGACGCCGCCGTGCAGCGCCCCGCGCTGGGCCGGTTCGAGCACGGGGCCGCGGCAGCCCGGCCCGTCATGACAGGGCGAGCGGCGCGCCGCCCCGCAGGAGCGAGCCGCCCAGCGGTGTGAGGGTGTGCAGGACCGAACCGCCGTGCCGCAGGGTGAGCACGAGCCCCGCCTCGCGCAGCACGCGGGCATGCTGGCTCGCCGAGGCGAGGGGCACCCCGGCCCGGCGGGCGAGCTCGCTGGTCGTGCAGCCGCTGCCGATGGCCTGGAGGACGGTGGACCGGGTGTTGCCGAGGAGCCTCCCCAGCCAGGGCCCCGGACCGGGTTCGGCGAAGACCGGCGCCGCGGTGTGGGTGACCGGGTAGACGAGCACCGGCGGCAGCTTCGGGTCGCGGTAGACGACCGGGGTGGAGCGGCAGAAGAACGACGGCTGGAGCAGCAGCCCCCGCCCGTCCAGGCGCAGGTCCCGGTCGACGGGATAGTCCGCCTCCAGCACCGGGGCCCGCCAGCGGATCATGGACGGCAGCGAGGCGAGGAGTTCGTCCGCGCCGCCGTCGAGGAGGGCGCGGCCGCGGATGGCACGGTCGGCCTCGATGCCGGCCTGGATGTGCGGCCAGTACGGTTCGACGGCGGCGCGGTGGTAACCGCGCAGGGCGGCGATGAGCCGCCCCAGGGGTTCGGCGCGCCCCTCGGAGAGCGCGTCCAGCCGCAGCGGCGGCACGCGCCGCCCCTCGCCGGGGTGCCCGCCCACCGGCCGTACCCCACCGGCACGTACCCCGCCACGGCCGCCGCCGGGCCGCCCGCCCAGTGGCGCCGGCCGGCCCGGCTCGTGCCGGCCGGTGCGCACCAGGGCCAGCTCGGCATGGAGCCGCTCGGGCGGGGTGTCGCGCAACACCTCCATTCCGGCGTCGAGGCCGTACGGCTCGCCGGCCTCCCGGGAGGGCGTCAGGAAGTCCGGGAAATAGCCGCGGGGCGGCACCAGGGCGGCCAGCAGGCGCGTCTCACCGTTCAACCGGGGCCGGGTTTCCGTCCGCCATTTCCCGAAGACGGTGGAAGCACGCCGGTCCCTCAGCCGGTGAAAGCTCAGAATGGTTTCCCACAATGCGTCCGGCCGTGTGGCCATGCGCACCTTGGAAAGGTCCATTCCGGACACATGAATACGCAACACCGAAACCCCCCACTTGTTGCATCCGCAATTCCCCAACTCAAGAGTATGCGAACCGTCACAGGACGTCACCACGGGGTTTCGGCCAGAGGTGAAATGCCTCGCCCCGCCCCACGGTCACCCGAAAGGGTGTACGGAGTCGGGTGCGAAACCTGAGCCGACCGAAAGAGCGAGTGAAGGCCGTGGGGGGTTTTGTTCGTTCGGCGGCGGTCGGTGAACGGTGCGACTCCGTGCCCGGCGGGAGTAAGCCGGGTGCGGCCCATGGATGGGGATCCATGGGCCGCACCCCGGTCCGTTCACCGCCTGCGTCTTTGCGTATTGAACGAAGCAATGGGGGCGGCAATCGGCGAAAGCGCTTACGCGCCCCTTTTGCCTCCGCCCGGGATCCGGACATGCCGAAACGGCGGCACCCTCGCACAGGGTGCCGCCGCTTCAGGATTGTCCGTTGCTGTCGTCGAGTCGTTGAGGGTCGAGATGAGCCGACGACTGCCCCGGTGTCCGGGGAATCAGGTCAGCGGCTGTCGCTGCCCCTCGCCTCTGCCGCGGCGCGGCCCGCCTCCAGGCGGGCGACCGGGATCCGGAACGGCGAGCAGGAGACGTAGTCGAGACCCACCTCGTGGAAGAAGTGCACCGACTCCGGGTCACCGCCGTGCTCGCCGCAGACACCGAGCTTCAGGTCCGGCCGGGTGGCCCGGCCGGCCGCGACCGCGCTGCGGACCAGGGAGCCGACGCCGTCCTTGTCGATCGTCTCGAACGGCGACACCCCGAAGATGCCCTTCTCCAGGTACGCGGTGAAGAACGAGGCCTCCACGTCGTCGCGGGAGAAGCCCCACACCGTCTGGGTCAGGTCGTTCGTGCCGAAGGAGAAGAACTCTGCGGCCTCGGCGATCTGACCAGCGGTCAGCGCGGCGCGCGGCAGCTCGATCATCGTGCCGATGGCCAGCTTCAGCTCGGTGCCGGTGGCCGCCTCGACCTCGGCGACGACCTGGTCGGCCTCCTCGCGGACGATCTCCAGCTCCTGGACCGTGCCGACGAGCGGAATCATGATCTCGGCGCGCGGGTCACCCTTGGCGTTCTTGCGGTGCGCGGCCGCCTCGGCGATCGCCCGCACCTGCATGGCGAACAGGCCGGGGATGACCAGGCCGAGCCGTACGCCGCGCAGACCGAGCATCGGGTTCTGCTCGTGCAGCTTGTGCACGGCCTGGAGCAGCCGCAGGTCGTTCTCGTTCGCGTCCTTGCGGGACTCGGCGAGCGCGACCCGTACCGACAGCTCGGTGATGTCGGGCAGGAACTCGTGCAGCGGCGGGTCGAGCAGCCGCACAGTGACGGGCAGCCCGTCCATCGACTCGAAGAGCTCGATGAAGTCGGCCTTCTGGAGCGGCAGCAGCGCGGCCAGCGCGGCCTCGCGCTCGTCGTCGGTGTCCGCGAGGATCAGCTTCTCGACCATCTCGCGGCGCTCGCCGAGGAACATGTGCTCGGTGCGGCACAGGCCGATGCCCTGGGCGCCGAAGCGCCGCGCCCGCAGCGCGTCCTCCGCGTTGTCCGCGTTGGCCCGCACCCGGAGCCGGCGCACCCGGTCCGCGTAGGCCATGATCCGGTGCACGGCGGCGACCAGCTCGTCGGCGTCGTCGGCGCCCGCGTGCATCCGGCCCTCGAAGTACTCGACGACCGGGGACGGTACGACCGGGACCTCACCGAGGTACACCTTGCCGGTGGAGCCGTCGACCGAGACGATGTCGCCCTCCTCGACGACGGTCCCGCCGACGGTCAGCCGGCGACGCTTGGTGTCGACCTCGATCTCCTCGGCGCCGCAGACACAGGTCTTGCCCATGCCGCGGGCGACGACGGCGGCATGCGAGGTCTTGCCGCCGCGCGAGGTCAGGATGCCCTCGGCGGCGATCATGCCGTCGAGGTCGTCGGGGTTGGTCTCACGGCGGATCAGGATGACCTTCTCACCCGACCGGGACCACTTGACCGCGGTGTACGAGTCGAAGACCGCCTTGCCGACCGCGGCGCCCGGCGACGCGGCGATGCCACGGCCGAGCAGCACCGTCTTCGCGTCCGCGTCGAAGCGCGGGAACATCAGCTGCGCCAGCTGTGCCCCGTTCACGCGCTGCAGCGCCTCCGCCTCGTCGATGAGTCCCTGGTCGACGAGCTGCGTCGCGATCCGGAACGCGGCACCGGCGGTGCGCTTGCCGACCCGGGTCTGGAGCATCCAGAGCTGGCCGCGCTCGATGGTGAACTCGATGTCGCACAGGTCCTTGTAGTGCGTTTCGAGGGTCTGCATGATCTGCATCAGCTGGTCGTACGACTTCTTGTCGATCGACTCCAGATCGGCGAGCGGCACGGTGTTGCGGATACCCGCGACGACGTCCTCGCCCTGCGCGTTCTGCAGGTAGTCGCCGTACACGCCCGCGTGACCGCTGGCCGGGTCGCGGGTGAAGGCGACGCCCGTACCGGAGTCGGGACCGAGGTTGCCGAAGACCATCGAACAGACGTTGACGGCCGTGCCGAGGTCACCGGGGATGCGCTCCTGGCGGCGGTAGAGCTTGGCACGGTCGGTGTTCCACGAGTCGAAGACGGCCTTTATGGCCAGGTCCATCTGCTCGCGCGGGTCCTGCGGGAAGTCACGTCCGGCGTCGCGCGTGACGATCTTCTTGAACTGCTTGACCAGCTTCTTCAGGTCGGCCGCGTCGAGATCCACGTCGACGGTGACGCCCTTGGCCTCCTTCGCGGCCTCCAGCGCCTCCTCGAAGAGATCGCCGTCGACCCCGAGGACGGTCTTGCCGAACATCTGGATCAGGCGGCGGTACGAGTCCCACGCGAACCGCTCGTCGCCGGCCTGGGCCGCGAGACCGACGACGGACTCGTCGGAGAGGCCGATGTTGAGAACCGTGTCCATCATGCCGGGCATCGAGAACTTCGCGCCGGAACGGACGGAGACCAGCAGCGGGTCGTCGGCCTGGCCGAGCTTCTTGCCCATCCGCTTCTCCAGGGCGGCGAGGTGCGCACTCACCTCGTCGCGGAGCGCCGTCGGCTCCTCGCCACTGTCGAGGTAGACCTTGCACGCCTCGGTGGTGATCGTGAAGCCCGGAGGGACGGGCAGCCCGAGGTTCGTCATCTCGGCGAGGTTGGCGCCCTTACCGCCGAGCAGGTCCTTCAGATCCTTGTTGCCCTCGGTGAAGTCATAAACGAACTTCTGACCCCGGAGCTCCGACGTGGATACGTGAGGATCTTTGTTTTCCGACACGGGTCTCGACTCCTAGGGGACTCGGGTGGCTGCCCTGACGGCGAGGAACATACCCAGATCGAAGGTTCCTGGGTACGTCCACTTGCGCGTCATGCGGCCTTAACCACTCGTCCGCCAGCAGATCGAAAGTTTCGTTCCAGACCCACGCATCGAGCTATTCATTAACTTCTTAAACACATCGCTACCCAAAGTTCCCGAGATCGCGATAATTGCACACAGCGTGTAGTGGATGCGTCAATCGATCAAAATAAAGCCGAGTGGCACCGAGTGCCACCATTTGAGAAGTGCAGTCCCCAAAAACCCGCTCATCCGAGCAAAGCATCCCTCAGGGGTGGCGAGAATCACGCCCCGACGGGCGCTCAGATGTCACCATCCGGACGCCCTCGAGGCCACGCACAGTCACACGCCGACCGCAAAAGGCGAAAGAAATGCGGACGGGGCACCCTCATCGCGCGCCGCGGCGCCCCACACCATCCAGTCCACCCTCGATTCACCCCGGATTTACGCTCAGATGAGCGGGAGTGAATCAAGGGCACCCGGTGCCTCAGCCGCCCGAGGTGTCGAGCTCGGCTTCCGCGCTCACGCCCGAGCAGTCGTAGGGGTCCTTCAGCCATCCGTCCGGCAGCACCACACGGTTGTTGCCGGAGGTACGCCCGCGCGGCCCGTCCGCCCCGTCCGGCCAGGCCTGATCCAGGTCGAGCTCGTGCAGCTGCGCACCCAGCTCGTCCAGTGACGAGGTGATCGCCAGCTTCTTGCGCATCTCCGAGCCGACCGAGAAGCCCTTGAGATACCAGGCCACATGCTTACGGAAGTCGATCACGCCACGGGTCTCGTCGCCGATCCACTCCCCCAGCAGCGTCGCGTGCCGCAGCATCACCGTCGCGACCTCCCGGAGCGTCGGCGCCTGCCTCGCCTCCGTACCCTCGAAGGCACTCACCAGGTCACCGAAGAGCCACGGGCGCCCCAGGCAGCCGCGGCCCACGACCACGCCGTCGCAGCCGGTCTCGCGCATCATCCGGCGGGCGTCGTCCGCACACCAGATGTCGCCGTTGCCGAGGACCGGGATCTCCGGGACGTGCTCCTTGAGGCGGGCGATCGCGTCCCAGTCGGCGGTGCCGCCGTAGTGCTGGGCGGCGGTCCTGCCGTGCAGGGCGACGGCCGTGACGCCCTCCTCCACCGCTATCCGGCCCGCGTCGAGGTAGGTGAGGTGGTCGTCGTTGATGCCCTTGCGCATCTTGATGGTGACCGGCAGGTCGCCCGCGTTGGACACGGCCTCGTTGAGGATCGCGCGCAGCAGCGGCCGCTTGAACGGGAGCGCGGAGCCGCCGCCCTTGCGGGTCACCTTGGGGACCGGGCAGCCGAAGTTCAGGTCGATGTGGTCGGCGAGGTTCTCGTCGACGATCATGCGGACGGCCTTGCCGACCGTGACCGGGTCCACTCCGTACAGCTGGATCGAGCGCGGGGTCTCGCTCGCGTCGAAGTGGATGAGCTGCATGGTCTTCTCGTTGCGCTCGACCAGCGCCCGCGTCGTGATCATCTCGCTGACGAACAGCCCCTTGCCGCCGGAGAACTCCCGGCACAGGGTGCGGAACGGGGCGTTGGTGATACCGGCCATGGGCGCGAGCACCACCGGCGGCTGCACCGTGTGCGGGCCGATCCGGAGCTGCGGGAGCGAAGGGGCGAGCGTGGTCATTGCTCCATTGTCGCGTACGACGGAAGCTGCTTCGGCGGGCGCCGGGGCGAGAAGCGGGGTTCGGCCGCCAGGGCCGACCACCTCGTGCCGCGCCCAGATCCCCCGGAACTCGCACGGTGGCGTGAGTCCGCGCACGGACGGGGCACGGGGACGGGAACGGGCGTGGGCCCGGATCACCAGGGGTGATCCGGGCCCACGGTCGTACGGGCGCCGAGAAGCCGTCAGCTCTGCTTCGCGGAGTCGCCCTCGTCGGTCGACGTCGCGGCATCGGCGGACGCCGGGGCCTGCTCGGACCCGGCGCGCTCGCGCATCTTGCGGAGCAGCTCCTGCTTCTGGTCGGCCGCCGTCCTGCGGTCGGCATCACGCGCGCGGCCCGCGCCCTGCTGATCGGCGCGGGACAGCTTCTTGCGCTGTCCGCCGACACCGAGAAGGTTGTTGCGGCTCTTGGCCACGGGGTTCTCCCATTCGTGGTGAGGCGTCATGAGACATGAGGTCGTGAGCGACCTGGAATCGATCCGGTGGGCGGCGGGCGGTCGGGCCCACCGCGCTCTCACCCGTAGATCTGGAAGAACGAAGACATGCCGGAACCGTACCGTTCCTAACCAGTGTGCGTAAGTGAGTCTTTGACCCACTGCTGCGTACTGGGCGCATCCCGAACGGTTTTGGATGCACTGGTCCCCCACTTTCGCTTCCCACTCGGCGGCACGCCTCCAGGGGCGTGGTCCGTTGTGGGTGGGCGGGTTCCCTCACGCCCCCGGTCACCTGACCTGGCCTGGACGGTCCGATGCCCCGCACGATCACTCCGGTCGTGTGGGGGCGGTGCCGTCCGTCGCCGGATCGGGTGTCCAAGGGCGCGTCGTCCGATCGCGATACCGGCGGCATCGTGACGTGACATGGTGCGGTGGGGGGTGGTCAGTGGTTTCTGCCAGTGCTGACCACCCCACATGCTGGTGTATGCGGGGTCGACCGCGACGATCGCGAGGCCCTGTTCGGCGGCCATGGAGACCAGCCGGGCCTTGAGCTTGCCGGTCGGGATGCCGGAGATGAGCTGCCGGAACCGCTTCTGGCGGCCGTGCTTCTCCCGGGTCTTCTCGGTGGTGAAGTCGAGGTCTTCGATACCGATTGCGGCGACACCGACACGCACTGCCCAGTTGATCAGGCGGGTCAGGGCGTGGCGGAGCTGTGCGTCGCGGTGGCCGGCGGTGCCGGACAGGTCGTAGGGGAAGCGGTGCGGCCCGCCGACGGGGTTGCCGTGCCGGTCGAGCCGGTAGGCGGCGAAGTGGTCGGCGTTGGTGTCGACGCCGATCATGCCCCGGGCGCGGGCGGTGGCGAGCGGGATGGTCTGGATGACGGGGCGTTGCCACGACGCGGTGAGGTACCAGCGTCCGCGGTCCACGTCGAGGTGGATGCGGTAGGCGGCGGCCCGGTTCGCGGTGATCCGGTCGGCCCACTCCGTGCCCCGGTGCGCGAACGCGATACGGGCGGTGAGGATGTACCGGCCATGCCTGGCGTTGGCCAGGTACGCGAGCGGGGCAGGCAGCTTGATCGACACTTCGCCGTCCGGGGTCACGCGGATCGTTTCGTTCCCGAACCGCTTCCCCGACTCACCATCGGCGGCAAGAAACCAGCGCGCCGCCTCCCACCGGGCACGCCACTGGTCCTCGGTGAGCTGAGCCTGGGTGAGGTGGTGGCGGGTGTTGAGGAGACGTTTGCCACCCCGTACCACCCGGACCCGTCCGACCTGCGAGTCGGCGACAGCAGCAGCGTGCCTCGCTTCGAGCATCGCGAGGCGGCGGGATTTATGGAACCACTCGTTCTTCGACTGGTAGCCGCCCTCCGCGCGCTTCGTTCCGGGCTCACCGATCGGAAGGGACAGACGGTGCCGCAACGTCTTGATCCCGGCTGCCAGCTTCTGGATGTACGCCGCCTGGCAACGGCGCGCGAGCGCCCACTGATCGTGCGTGGCCTTGGTGATCGCACCCGCGATCCGCGACGACGACAGTGGCGTCAGCTCCCGCTTACGCGCCGCCCAGATGTCCGCACCCTGCTCCAGACCATCGGCACAGCGAACCTTGAGATCACGGGAAACAAGCGCACCCTGGTGCTCACCGACCGCACGCAGCACCACCACGTCCTGGGACGTGAGGTGCTTGAGACGGTCCCGGATCGCCACCCCGCAAGGCCCAGGCACCACGAAGGACACGGCCAACTCCCGCAAACCACCCACCACATCCCCCTCAAGTGTGGACACCTGTCACCCAGGCCAACGAGCAACAGCCGACAAGGTCACCCATTCGGCCCCAGAACCCCCATTCCCGTCCCACAAACCCCAGCAGGACTCACTCCCGCACGCCACCACTCGCTTCAGCTCAGTAAACCGACACCAGCTCACAACCCCGGCCGCACCGGGCGCAGCACCCGGTTTTCGGCCCGTCCGAGTGAACCACAGAGGGAATGACAAATAATGCCATCTGCCATTCCCTATGCCATGGTAGTCCCAGACCATCCCTCTCTTCTCCTCCACGCATGCTTCCTCCTCTTCCATCACGGGAGTCCCTCATGACCGCCACCCGCACGCTCGGCTCCACCGGCCCGCAGGTCTCCGCTCTGGGCCTCGGCTGCATGGGCATGTCCGCGCTGTACGGCGAGTGCGACCGCGCCGAGTCGATCGCCACCGTCCACGCCGCGCTCGATGCGGGCATCACCTTGCTGGACACCGGCGATTTCTACGGCATGGGTCACAACGAACTGCTGATCAACGAGGCGCTGCGCACCGCCCCCGCCGCCGCCCGCGAACAGGCGCTGACCAGCGTGAAGTTCGGCGCGCTGCGCACGGTCGAGGGCGCCTTCACGGGGTACGACGGCCGGCCTGCCGCCGTGAAGAACTTCGCCGCGTACTCGCTCCAGCGGCTCGGCACCGACCACATCGACATCTACCGGATCGCCCGTGTCGATCCCGATGTCCCGATCGAGGAGACCATCGGCGCCATCGCCGAGCTGGTCGAAGCCGGCCATGTCCGCCACATCGGCCTGTCCGAGGTCGGCGCGGACACGATCCGGCGGGCGGCAACCGTGGCCCCGATCTCCGATCTGCAGATCGAGTACTCGCTGATCTCCCGATCCATCGAGGACGCGATCCTTCCGGTCTGCCGCGAGCTGGACATCGGCGTCACGGCGTACGGGGTGCTGTCGCGCGGCCTGATCAGCGGGCACTTCAGCCGTGACCGCGCGCTGGCTCCGGGCGACTTCCGCGCCATGAGCCCCCGCTTCCAGGGCGGGAACCTCCAGCACAACCTCGACCTGGTCGACGCCCTGCGCAAGATCGCCGAGCAGAAGGGTGTCTCGGTCGCCCAGATCGCCATCGCCTGGGTGCTCGGCCGGGGCACGGACATCGTGCCGCTTGTCGGCGCCCGCCGCCGCGACCGGCTCACCGAGGCCCTCGGCGCCCTGGATGTCACGCTGGACGCCGCCGACCTCGCCGCGATCGAGGAGGCCGTCCCGGCAGGCGCGGCCGCCGGTTCGCGCTACCCGGAGAACCAGATGGCCCACCTCGACAGCGAGCACTGATCTCCGGGTACGGTCGTCGGGGTGCGGCCCCCGCGGGGCAGCTCCTCGAACGGTGTCCTCCGAAAGGCAGCACAGAACACCATGACGCCAGCCGATCCGCTGACCCCCGAGCGCATCCTCGAAGCCACCGAGGACGTGCTGCGCCGCTACGGACCCGCCAAGGCGACGGTGGTCGACGTGGCCCGCGCGCTCGGCGTCAGCCACGGCACCGTCTACCGCCACTTCCGTACGAAGGCGGCGCTGCGCGAGGCAGTGACCGGCCGCTGGCTGACCCGGACCGAGGTGGCTCTCACCGAGATCGTCAGCGCTTCGACGGAACCCGCGCCGGCGAAGCTGCGGCACTGGCTGGCGGCGCTGTTCGAGTCCAAGCGTCACAAGGCAGGTGACGACCCCGAGCTGTTCGCGACCTACATCGTGCTGGTCGGGGAGAGCACGGTCGTCGAGGCGCACATCCACGAACTGGTCGGCCAGCTGCGGGAGATCATCGAGGAGGGCGTGCGCAGCGGGCAGTTCGCGGTGGACGATCCTGCGGTCGCCGCGCGGGCGGTCTTCGACGCGACGGCGCGCTTCCACGACCCGGCGTACGCCGCCGAGTGGCAGAACCCCGCCATCGGCGCGGAGTTCACCGCCGTGTCGGACCTGCTGCTGCGCGGCCTGCGCGCCTGACAGCCCTGCGCACGGAGCGGGTCACGCGGGGCGGCCGGAGAGCAGCCGTCAGGCCGTCGGATCGATCGTCGCCTGGTGGGCCCGGGCCAGGTGTTCCTCGGCCTTGAGCCAGGGCAGGAACTGCACGCCCTTGCGCCAGTCGCACGTGTCGCAGCTCAGTTGCCGCTGTATCCCCGACTTCCTTACATGGACGACATGTTCACGGCCGTGCTGATCCCATCGGCTGACCTTGCTCGCGGTCATGGACGGCATCCGAGCCTCCTGTTGACGCGTGGTCGCGTGGTGCCCAGTGTGCAACGAGGCCCCCGGTTCCGTACGAGGAACCGGGGGCTTCGCGGTGGAACCGTGATGCGTCAGCAGCCGAGCAGACGGGCGCCGAGGTACGCCTGGATCTGGTCCAGCGAGACACGCTCCTGCTTCATGGTGTCGCGCTCGCGCACCGTGACCGCGTTGTCGTCGAGGGTGTCGAAGTCGACGGTGACGCAGAACGGCGTACCGATCTCGTCCTGGCGGCGGTAACGGCGGCCGATGGCGCCCGCGTCGTCGAACTCGATGTTCCAGTTCTTCCGCAGGTCGGCCGCGAGGCCCTTGGCCTTCGGCGACAGCTGCGGGTTGCGGGAGAGCGGCAGCACCGCGACCTTGACCGGCGCGAGGCGCGGGTCGAGGCGCATCACGGTGCGCTTCTCCATGACGCCCTTGGCGTTGGGCGCCTCGTCCTCGATGTAGGCGTCGAGGAGGAAGGCCAGCATGGCGCGGCCGACACCGGCTGCGGGCTCGATGACGTACGGGGTCCAGCGCTCGCCGGCCTCCTGGTCGAAGTACACCAGGTCCGTGCCCGAGGCCTTGGAGTGCGCCTTCAGGTCGTAGTCCGTGCGGTTGGCGACGCCCTCCAGCTCACCCCACTCGCTGCCGCCGAAGCGGAAGCGGTACTCGATGTCGGCGGTGCGCTTGGAGTAGTGGGAGAGCTTCTCCTTCGGGTGCTCGAACCAGCGCATGTTCTCCTCGCGCATGCCGAGGTCCGTGTACCAGTTCCAGCGCTGGTCCATCCAGTACTGCTGCCACTCCTCGTCCTCGCCCGGCTTGACGAAGAACTCCATCTCCATCTGCTCGAACTCGCGGGTCCGGAAGATGAAGTTGCCCGGAGTGATCTCGTTCCGGAAGGACTTGCCCATCTGCGCGATGCCGAACGGCGGCTTCTTGCGCGAGGTCTGCAGGACCTGGCCGAAGTTGGTGAAGATGCCCTGCGCGGTCTCGGGACGCAGGTAGGCGATCGAACCGGAGTCCTGGGTCGGGCCGAGGTGCGTGGAGAGCAGACCCGAGAACTGCTTGGGCTCGGTGAAGGTGCCCTTGTTGCCGCAGTTCGGGCAGTTGAGGTCGGCGAGCCCGTTGACCGGCGGCTTGCCGTGCTTCTCCTCGTACGCCTCCTCCAGGTGGTCGGCGCGGTAGCGCTTGTGACAGGAGGTGCACTCGGTCAGCGGGTCGGTGAACGTCGCGACGTGGCCGGAGGCGACCCACGCTTCGGGGGCCAGGATGACCGACGAGTCGAGACCGACCACGTCCTCGCGCGAAGTGACCATGTAGCGCCACCACTGGCGCTTGAGGTTCTCCTTCATCTCCACGCCCAGTGGCCCGTAGTCCCAGGCGGCCTTCTGGCCACCGTAGATCTCACTGCAGGGGTAAACGAAGCCACGGCGCTTGCTCAGGCTGACGATGGAGTCGATCTTGTCGGCGGCCACGGTGCTCTCTTCATTACGACGACGAAATTGGACAGGGGTGGCGCGAAGCGCCTCGGTGGGGGGGTGGTGGTCGGGAGACGGGCGGGCGAATGCTTCAGATTACCGGCGGGCACGCCCTCCGGATCAAATCGGTGCGCGGACAGCTCGCCCAATGGGACTCTCATCAAGCTTGTTGACAATCGTTTCCAGTTTTGTTGAAAATGACTGTCATGAACGTACGCCGCCTCATACCCACCGCCGCCGTCGCCGGAGCAGTCGCCCTCGGGCTCACGGCCCTCTCCGCCTGCTCCACGTCGGACGCCGCCGACCGCAAGCCCGGCGACAAGCTGAATGTGGTGGCGTCGTTCTATCCCATGCAGTTCCTTGCCGAGGAGATCGGCGGGACCCACGTCTCGGTCACCACGCTGACCAAGCCGGGCGTCGAGCCGCATGACCTGGAGCTCAGTCCGCGGCAGATCGGCAGACTCGGCGACGCGGACTACATCCTCTACCTCAAGGGTATCCAGCCCGCCGTCGACGACGCGATCAAGCTGTCCGCGTCGACCCACAACGTCGACGCGGCGAAGCTGACCACGCTGGAGGACCACGGCACCGAGACCGGCGGCGACGAGCACGGCCACGCGCACGAGGGCGAGGGCGCCGGGGCCGACCCGCACATCTGGCTGGACCCGGTGAAGTACGCCGAGGTCGCCAAGGGCGTCGGCGCGTCCCTGGAGAAGACCGACCCCGGCCACGCCGCGGACTACCGCAAGAACACGGACACCCTGGTCAAGAAGCTCGACGCGCTGAACACGGCGTACGAGACGGGCCTGAGGAACACCGCCACCAAGACATTCATCACCACCCACTCCGCCTTCGGCTACCTCGCCGAGCGCTACGGCCTGGTCCAGGAGGGCATCGCCGGCATCGACCCCGAGGCCGAGCCCAGCCCCGCCCGGATCCAGGAGATCCACACCATCGCGGAGAAGAACAAGGCCACCACGGTCTTCTTCGAGACCCTCGCCAGCGACAGGACCGCGAAGACCGTCGCGGCGGACACCGGCCTGAGGACCGACGTCCTCGACCCGCTCGAGGGAATCACGGACAAGTCCAAGGGTGATAACTACATCGAGGTCATGCAGTCCAACCTCGCCGCCCTCCAGAAGGCGCTCGGCGCGAAGTGACCCTCACAACACCCGCCACAGCAGCATCGGAGGCGCACATGCCCGAGCCCGGGAGCACCCAGCCAGACCCCGTGATAGCCCTGCGCGGGGCCACCGCGACCCTCGGCGCGCGGCCCGTGCTGCGTGGCATCGACCTCACCGTGAATCGTGGCGAAGTCGCCGCCCTGCTCGGCGCCAACGGCTCCGGCAAGTCCACCGCCGTCCGGTCCGTCATCGGCCAGGTCCCGCTCACCGGCGGCTCGGTCGAGCTGTTCGGCACGCCCCTTCGCCGCTTCCGCAGCTGGGCACGGATCGGCTACGTACCGCAGCGCACCACGGCGGCCGGCGGCGTTCCCGCCACCATCCGCGAGGTCGTCTCCGCCGGACGGCTGTCCCGTACGAAGCTGGGGCTGCTCCGCAGGGCGGACCGGGCCGCCGTCGACCGCGCCATCGCGCTCGTCGGCCTCGCCGACCGGGCCGGGGACTCGGTGAGCGCGCTCTCCGGCGGTCAGCACCAGCGGGTACTGATCGCGCGGGCGCTCGCCGCCGAGCCGGAGCTGCTGATCATGGACGAGCCCATGGCCGGCGTCGACCTGGCCAGCCAGGAGGTCCTCGCCGAGACGCTGCGCGAGCAGGTCGCGGCCGGCACCACCGTGCTGCTCGTCCTGCACGAGCTGGGCCCGCTGGAACCCCTCATCGACCGCGCGATCGTCCTCCGCGACGGCTGTGTGATGCATGACGGGCCGCCCCCGAAGGCCGTGGGCCAGCACGCGCTGCCCGGCCACGACCATGTACACCCCCATGCGGCTTCCGAGCCCGTCCGGACGGGACTGCTGACCTGATCATGGAATTTCTCCAGCCCCCCTTCATGCAGCGGGCCCTGCTCGCCGCCGTACTGGTCGGCGTCATCGCCCCCGCCGTCGGCATCTACCTCGTGCAGCGCCGCCAGGCCCTGATGGGCGACGGCATCGGTCACATCGCGATGACCGGTGTCGGTCTCGGCTTCCTGCTCTCCACCAGCCCGGTCTGGATGGCCACAGCCGTCGCCGTCGCCGGCTCGATCGTCATGGAACTGGTCCGCTGGTACGGACGCACGCGCGGCGACATCGCGCTGGCCATGCTCTTCTACGGCGGCATGGCCGGCGGTGTGCTGCTGATCAATCTCTCCGACACCGGCTCCAACGCCAACCTCACCTCGTATCTCTTCGGCTCCCTCTCCACGGTCTCGTCCGAGGACATCACCGCGATCTGCCTGCTCGCCGCCTTCGTGCTGCTGGTGACACTGGGGCTGCGGCGACAGCTTTTCGCGGTCAGTCAGGACGAGGAGTTCGCGCGGGTCACCGGCCTGCCGGTGCGCGCACTCAATCTGCTGATCGCGGTCACGGCGGCGGTGACCGTCACCGTGGCCATGCGCGTCGTCGGTCTGCTGCTGGTCAGCGCGCTGATGGTGGTCCCGGTCGCCGCGGCGCAGCAGATCTCGAAGTCCTTCAAGGTGACGTTCGTGCTGTCCGTCGTCATCGGTACGGCGGTGACCCTGACCGGCACCGTGACCTCCTACTACCAGGACGTACCCCCCGGCGCGACCATCGTGCTGCTGGCCATCGGCGTCTTCGTCGTACTGACCCTGCTCGCCACGCCGCTGGCCAGGAGGCGCGCCCGCAGCAGCGAAGCGGCTCCGGCGGAGTGCACCCTGGAAGGGGAGACTCCGGAAGTACCGGCTGCCCGCCCGGCCACGAACGGCGTCCGGGTCTGACCCCGGCGCCCGGGCGGGCTGGCACAATGGCCCGACACATGTACGGGCGACGCGAGGAGGCACCTGTGGTGACGGCGCCGATCAGTGGAACGAACGCAGCCCCGGTACGCGGCCGGTCGACCCGGCAGCGGGCCGCGGTGGCGGCGGCGCTCGACGAGGTGGACGAGTTCCGCAGCGCCCAGGAGCTGCACGACGTACTCAAGCACCGCGGTGACTCGGTCGGACTGACCACCGTCTACCGCACCCTGCAGTCCCTCGCCGACGCGGGCGAGGTGGACGTCCTGCGCACGACGGACGGCGAGTCCGTCTACCGGCGCTGCTCGACCGGCGAGCACCACCACCATCTGGTGTGCCGGGTCTGCGGCAAGGCGGTCGAGGTCGAGGGTCCCGCGGTGGAGCAGTGGGCGGAGACGATCGCTTCGCAGCACGGCTATGTGAACGTGGCCCACACGGTGGAGATCTTCGGGACGTGCGCCGAGTGCGCGGCGCTGCCGGAGAGCTGAGCGGGATAGCGGTACGCGGTACGGGCGGGCGGTGCTCGGAGGAGCGCCGCCCGCCCGTACGTTGTGGTGGTGGCCGCCGGTGGGTCAGACGGTGCGGAACACCAGCATGACGTTGTGGCCGAGACCGCGCTCGCGGACGCCGGGACGGTGGATCCGCTGCGAAGCAGGAAGGCGGTCTGCCGGGCGATCCGGGACCGGGCGCTCGCCCGTCCGCACGAGTACGCCCTGAGCTACGGCTCGCCCGTCCC
Organism: Streptomyces atratus; assembly: GCF_040655115.1. GTDB lineage: Bacteria > Actinomycetota > Actinomycetes > Streptomycetales > Streptomycetaceae > Streptomyces > Streptomyces atratus_D. Next base: position 216,959 of record NZ_JBFAJH010000008.1, read on the forward strand.
CGGGTACGACGCCCGCCGGACACCGTCGGCCCCGCCTCGCGCCTCGCTCTCGCCCTGGTCGGCGTCGTGGAGGCGGCCGACGCGGCGGGGGCGCTCGCCTCGTTCCCCGGGAGCGGGCGGCAGGACGAGGGGGCCTGCGCCGACGCCCGGCGGCTCTCACAGGACCGCGGCCGCGCGATTCCGCTGACTGCCGCGGTCCGGCTGGTCGCCGTCTGGGCGCGGCCCTTCGGGCTGATCAGCTTCGAGGTGTTCGGGCGGTTCGACCGGATCATCGACGCCGTGACGACGTGTTCGACCGGGCGGTGCTCGATCTGGCACACCAGGCCGGCCTGCGCCCCACCGGCACCGGATCGGCCGCCGAATCCGCCGCCGGCCGGTAGCCGTACAGGCCCCGCGCAGCCCCGGCCGGTGGACCCGGCCGCCCCGGCCCGCTCGGCGGTGCGGAGCCTGCGGTCGGGCGACCGCCCGAGATCGCCGTGGGCGCCACGCCCGTACGAACCGGCCTCCGGGCGGAAGCGCGGGGCGACGTCCGGTTCTGATGGCGTCCGGTTCCGGTGGCGCCCCGCCGCGACGCTGACGCGCGGTCAGTTCCGGTCCGGATCATGTCCGGACCGTCGCCGGCACGGGCCGGACCTTCGGGGGCGCGGCCCCTACCGGCCCGCCGGCGCGCGGACCGCGCCTCGCGAGGCGTCGGGGCTCCCGCCCATGAGGGGGAACAGACCAGTCAACTAGGGACGGACCACGTCAACTGCCCGCCCTGTATTGAGAGTTCGGTGTGAAAGGGGTTTGCCACGGCCGGGATGTGCGGAACTATTCCCACGGCGGTCATCGCGCGTAGACCCGTGCGACAGCCGTGTCTTTGACGCTGTGGACGCTCCCTGCCACCTCGGTACGGAGTGTCTTCCCCCATACTCGTCCGGAGGTTGTTCCGCCATGCGCAGACGTCTGACCCTTCCGCTCGTCTCAGCCGTGCTCGCCGTCGCCGCGTCCCTGATGATGGCCACTCCCGCCGCTGCGGCACCGGCCGACAAGCCGCAGGTCCTGAGCAGTTGGACCCAGGAGTCCGTGACGAGCTACAACGCGTGGCTCTCGGCACGGAACAACCAGGGCGCCTGGTCGGCCTACGGCTTCGACTGGTCCACGGACTACTGCTCGTCCTCGCCCGACAACCCGTTCGGCTTCCCGTTCTCGACCGCGTGCGCGCGCCATGACTTCGGCTACCGCAACTACAAGGCCATGGGTACGTTCAGCGCCAACAAGTCCCGCCTGGACTCTGCCTTCTACGCGGATCTGAAGCGAGTCTGCGCGAAATACTCCGGCGCGACGAAGGCGGCCTGCGACTCGACGGCGTGGACGTACTACCAGGCGGTCAGCATCTTCGGCGTGAGCCCGATGGTGGACGGCACGCGGTCCGTCGCCTGAGACCTTCGTCCGCACAACCGTGTGATGACGGTGGAAGACCCCGTCGGCGTACGGAGCGAGCGGACCGAGGCACCCGGGGTGCCTCGGTCCGCTCGTTCCCCCGGGGTCAGACAGCCGTGTCGGGCCCGGCGTCCTTGCCCCGCATGGCGCGGAGTTCCTCGTTGGAGATCGCGCCCCCGAAGCGCCGGTCGCGCTGGGCGTACTCCAGGCAGGCCCGCCACAGGTCACGGCGGTCGAAGTCCGGCCACAACACGTCCTGGAAGACCATCTCGGCGTACGCGCTCTGCCAGATCAGGTAGTTGGAGGTGCGCTGCTCGCCGCTGGGGCGGACGAAGAGGTCCACGTCCGGCATGTCCGGGTAGTAGGTGTACTTCGCGAAGGTCTTCTCGTTGACCTTCGCAGGGTCCAGCTTTCCGGCCGCGACGTCCTCCGCGATGCGCTGCGCGGCGTCGGCGATCTCGGCCCGGCCGCCGTAGTTGACGCAGAAGTACAGCGTCATCCTGTCGTTGTCCTCGGTCTGCTCCTGGGCGACCTGGAGCTCCTGGACGACGGACTTCCACAGCTTCGGCATCCGGCCCACCCAGCGGATGCGGATGCCCAGTTCGTCCATCTCGTCGCGGCGGCGGCGGATGACGTCCCGGTTGAAGTTCATCAGGAACTTCACTTCCTCCGGGGAGCGCTTCCAGTTCTCGGTGGAGAACGCGTACAGCGAGAGGTTCTTGACGCCCATCTCGATGCAGCCCTTGAGGACGTCCATGACGACGCCCTCGCCGACCTTGTGGCCCTCGGTGCGCGGGAGACCCCGCTCCTTGGCCCAGCGGCCGTTCCCGTCCATCACGACGGCGACGTGCTTGGGCACCAGCTCGCCGGGGATCTTCGGGGGCGTGGCGCCCGAGGGGTGCGGCTCGGGGGTCTTGTATGTGCGCCGGTTACGGCCACCGAGCATCCCGCGTACTGCCATGAGCTGTCTCGTCTCCCTGTGCCTGTTGTGCCTGTGCCGTGCTGTGCCTGTGTTACTTCTCTACGTATCGCAGGGAGCGCAGTCCGCGCTCCAGATGCCAGTGCAGATAGGCGGACACCAGCCCGCTCCCCTCCCTGACATGCCGCGCCTCGCACGCGTCCGCCGTCTCCCAGTCACCGGTGAGCAGCGCGCTCAGCAGGGCGACGGCCTCAGCTGAGGGTACGACGCTGCCGGGCACCCGGCAGTCGCCGCATATGACACCGCCCGCCGCGACGGAGAAGAACCGGTTCGGACCGGGCATTCCGCACCTCGCGCAGTCCTCGAAGCTGGGTGCGTAGCCGTTGACCGCGAGGGACCGCAGCAGGAAGGCGTCGAGGATCAGGTTCGGGGCGTGCTCGCCGCGGGCGAGGGTGCGGAGCCCTCCGACGAGCAGCAGGTACTGCTGGACCGCGGGCTCGCCCTCGTGGTCGGTGAAGCGCTCGGCGGTCTCCAGCATCGCGGTGCCCGCGGTGTACCGGGCGTAGTCGGTGACGATGCCGCCCCCGTACGGTGCGATCGTCTCGCCCTGGGTGCACAGAGGCAGTCCGCGGCCGATCAGCTCGCTGCCCCGGGCGAAGAACTGCACGTCCACATGGGAGAACGGTTCGAGGCGAGCGCCGAACTTGGACTTCGTACGCCGCACCCCGCGTGCGACGGCCCGCACCCGGCCGTGGCCGCGGGTCAGGATCGTGATGATCCGGTCGGCCTCGCCCAGTTTCTGCGTGCGCAGCACCACGCCGTCATCCCGGAACAAGCTCATGCGTCCATTGTCCTGTACGCAGCCACCGGAGCGTGCCCGCCTCCGAAGACCGCCCCCCGGCTGTCCCGGGGGCTCCCCGGTTCAGCTTCCGTCGGCCGCGCCGCCGGCCGGCACCGCGAGCCCCGACTCGTACGCCACGATGACCAGCTGCGCCCGGTCCCGGGCGCCCAGCTTGCCCATGATCCGGCTGACGTGGGTCTTGGCGGTGAGCGGGCTGAGACCCAGGGTCTCTGCGATCTCGGTGTTGTTGAGTCCGCGCGCGACCAGGCCGAGCACCTGCCGTTCCCGGTCCGAGAGGCAGTCCGGGCCGCCCGGAGCGCCCGGAGCGTCCCGGAACGGCAGCTCGGGCCGGCGCAGCACGCGGGAGATCAGCCGGGCGGTCGGGCCGGGCGAGAGCAGGGCCTCGCCCGCCGACACCGTTCTGATCCCGGCGAGGAGTTCGGCGGGCCGGGTGTCCTTGACCAGGAAGCCCGAGGCGCCCGCGCGCAGCGCCTCGACGACATGCTCGTCGGTGTCGTACGTGGTCAGCACGAGCACCTTCACCCCGGCGAGCTCCCCGTCGGCGGCGATCAGCCGGGTCGCCTCGATGCCGTCGAGTTCCGGCATGCGGATGTCCATGACGACGATGTCGGGCCGGTGCGTGCGGGCCAGGCCGACCGCTTCGAGGCCTGTGCCCGCCTGTGCCACGACCTCCATGTCGGACGCCGACTCGACGAGCATCGCGAACGCCACCCGGACAAGGGTCTGGTCGTCGGCGAGCAGTACACGGATCACGGCGCGGTCTCCCCCTCGTGGCAGGGCAGCACCGCCGCGACCTCGAAGCCTCCGGCCGGGCCCGGCCCGACCGTCAGCGTGCCGCCGGTGCTGCGTGCGCGTTCGCGCATCCCGACTATGCCGAACCCCGGTGCCGAGCCGTTCCCCCGGGGTCCTGCGCCGTCGTCGGTGACCTTGACGCTCAGTGCCCCGCGGCCGTCCGGTTCGACGGCCACCGTGATCCGTACCTCCGGCCCGGCATGGCGCAGCGCGTTGGTCAGCGACTCCTGCACGATCCGGTACGCGGCCGCGCCGGTCGCCGGGGCCACCCTGCTGCCCGGTGTGCGGACGGCCAGGTCGACCTGGGCCCCGGCGGCCTCCGCGGCCCGTACGAGACCGGGCAGCGCCGCCAGGTCCGGCAGCGGTCCGTCCGCCTCGTGCCCGTCGCCGCGCAGCACCTGCAGGGTGGTGCGCAGCTCGGCGCGCGCCTCCCGGCAGGTGTCGGCGATGTCCTCCAGCGACCGGGCGACCGCCTGCCGGTCGAGCCGGTCCGGGTCGACGGTCAGGATGTGCGAGGCCACCGAGGTCTGGACGCCGATCAGCGTGATGCTGTGGGCCAGCAGGTCGTGCAGGTCGCGGGCGATCCGCAGCCGCTCCTCGGCGACCCGGCGCCGGGCTTCCTCCTCGCGGGTCCGTTCGGCGCGTTCGGCGCGCTCCAGCACGGAGGCGACGTACTGGCGGTAGATGCGCACATCGACGCCGCAGAACAGCACGGCGATGATCCACCCGGAGATCCGCAGCAGCTGCATGCCTTCATGGGTGTTGATGGTGAGCACCACCGTCACCATGACGGAGAGCACACCGATCCCGGTCATCAGGGTGCGCAGCGGCCGTCCGGTCACCGCCACCGTGTAGAGGGCTATCCAGGTCTGCGGCATCGGTGCCGAGTGCGCGTTGTCGAGCGCGTGGTACGGCACCAGGACCGGGATCATGGCGAGCAGGGCGAGCAGGGGATTGCGCCGCCGCCACACGATCGGTACGGCGCTCGCGATCAGCAGCACCCAGCCGAGCGCGTCGGGTGTCCGCGCCTGGTCGGTGGTGAGGGTGAGGACGACGGAGAGCGCACCGGCGCCCCCCGCGACGAGGGCGTCGGTGCGCGTCTTGTGCGGTGCCTGCAGGGGGTCGCGGTTGACGACCGCCAGGATGCGTTCGCGCCGGCGCGTGGATCGGGACACGCCGCCATCCTCCGGTACGCGCACGGGCACCGTCACCGGTTCCGTACGAGTTCGGGCTCGCGCGGCCCAGGGGCGGCGGGCGTCCGGCTGAGCTTCCCCGGCCACCAGATGGTGCGCTGGAGCGCCACGCTCGCCGAGGTCACCAGGTAGGTGCGGACGAGGAAGGTGTCGAGGAGGACACCGACCGCGATGACGAAGCCCATCTCGACCAGGCTGACCATCGGCATGTTCGTCAGGACGGCGAAGGTGGCCGCGAGCACCAGTCCGGCCGAGGCGATCACACCGCCGGTGGTGCGCAGGGCGGTGAGTGCGGCAGCGGTCGGTTCGGCGCCGGAGAGCGCCTCCTCGCGGACCCGGTGCATCAGGAAGATGCCGTAGTCGACGCCGAGCGCCACCAGGAAGACGAAGGAGAGCAGCGGCAGTCCGGGGTCGGTGCCTTTCAGTCCGAGGACCGGTTCGAAGACCAGCCCGCCGATGCCGAGGGCGGCGCCCCAGACGGCGACGACGGCGGCGACGAGCAGCAGCGGGGCGACGAGGCTGCGCAGCAGGGCGATCAGGATCAGCAGGACGGAGAGGAGGACGAGCGGGACGACGATCTTCAGGTCCCGGGCGTCGGCCGCCTCCAGGTCCATCTGCTGGGCGCTGGGACCGCCGACATGGCTGCCGTCCAGTCCGTCGCGCAGGGCCTTGATGGCGGCCTGTTCGCCCGCGGACTCGGGGGCGTCGGTCGCGGCGACGGAGAGTTCGGTCCAGCCGCCGCCGCTGCGGCCGCGTTCGACGGCGGCGACCCCGTCGGTGGCGCGGGCCTTCGCCATGGTCTCGGCCACCCGGTCGGTGGGGGCGATCACGGTGATCGGCCGGGTGGACTGCTCGGGGTAGGCGGCGGCGAGTGTCTCCATCGCGGAGATCGAGTCCGGTTTGCTGGTGAAGGAGTCCTCCTGCTTCAGGTTTCCGGGCATGTTCAACGCGCCGAGCGCCAGCGCCCCCAGCAGCACACCGCCGCAGGCGAGCACGGCGACGGGCCGGCGTCCGGCCGAGCTGCCCATCGCGCCGAACAGGGAACGCCGTTGTCCGGGGGTGCTGCCGTAGGCGGGGACGAGCGGCCAGAACACCCGGCGGCCGAGCAGGACAAGGAGCGCGGGCAGCAGCGTCAGCATGGCCAGCAGCGCACACAGCACGCCGACGGCGGCGATGGGGCCCATGCCGCGGCTGCTGGTGAGGTCGGCGGCGAGCAGGCACAGGAGGCCCGCGGCGACGGTGCCGGAGGAGGCGAGGACAGCGGGTCCGCAGCCGCGCAGGGCGGCGGCCATGGCGTCGTACGGCCGTGCGGCGCGGCTCAGTTCCTCGCGGTAGCGGGAGACGAGCAGCAGCGCGTAGTCGGTGCCCGCGCCGAAGACGAGGATGGTCATCACGGCGGAGCTCTGGCCGGTGACGGTGACGTCGAAGCCCCGGTTGAGCCCGTAGACGACGGCCATGGACAGCGCGTCGGCGACGCCCGCGACGACGAGCGGCACCAGCCACAGCAACGGACTGCGGTAGATGACGATCAGCAGGATCGCCACGACGGCGACAGTCGTGTAGAGCAGCGGTCCGCCCAGCGACGTGTAGACCTCCTGGGAGTCGACGATCAGCGCCCCGGGGCCGCCCACCTCGACGCTCAGCCCGCCGCCGCCCTTCGCGACGTCGCGCACCTCGTCGACGAACGCCTTCCTGGCCTCGTCGTCCTGGCCGGGCTCGGTCGACGAGACCGGGTACATCAGCGTCGTACCGTCCTTGGCGGGGACGCCCCTGGGGGTTCCGGTCAGGGTGTGGCCGCCCGCGACCGCGGCGGCCTGCCGGTCCGCCGTGGCCCGGTCGGCGGCGGTCAGGCCGCTGTCGCGGTGGTAGACGAGGACGAGATCGGTGGACTCCCCACCGGGCAGCGCGTCCTGGACCTTCGCCACCTGCGTGGAGTCGGCGCTCGCCGGCAGGTAGTCGACGGCCCGGTTGGTCTGTACGTCCGCGAGCTTGCCCGCCAGGGGCCCGGCGAGCGCGATCACGGCGACCCAGAGCGCGAGGACCGCCCAGGGCAGCATGCGCCTCCGGCTGCCCGTTCGGGACTGTGTGCCGCTGTCTTCTGTTATGGCCCTCATCACGGGCCCCCCTTCGGCCGGTTGTCCGGTACTTGTCCAGACTCCCGGCCGTCGGGGGCCGATTCGTCGCGCCGGGGACCGACTTCGCGGCTACTGCCGGGGTGGGCGAAGGGGCGCCCGTACTCCCGCGGGAGTACGGGCGCGGTGCGGAGCGGTGTATGTCACGAGGGGGTGCGCGCCGCCGCGGCAAGCAGTCGGGCCGTGTCGTCCGGGCAGAGCTGCAGCGCGGCGCCGACCGTGGTCAGCACCTCGCGTTCCGCCTGGCTGTACGGGCCGTCGGCGAGCGCGATCCTGGCGCCCTGCAGGAGGATCGATTCGCGTCCGGCGGGCGCCAGGTGCGGAGCGAGGGGTTCCAACGCCTCGTGGAGCTCGATGGCGAGGGCGGCGCCGCACGCCTCGGCGGCGGCGTCGAACGCGGAACCGTGTCCGATGTCGGCGGCGAGGACCTCGACGACGGTGGAGAGTTGGTCCTCGGTGCAGTCGTCGAAGCCGGCGCCGCGCACGGTGGCCGCCGCCATTTCCAACGCGGTACGGGAGGCGGTGCCACCGGCGGCGAGGATGCCGAGCGCGACGATGTGAACGGCGTCCCGGAGCATCGCGGAGAACCGGGTGGTGGTGGGGTGGTCGAGTGCGTCGGTGTCGTAGTGGGTCCGGCAGGCGGCACATTCGACGACGGGGCCCACGGTGCCGCGGCGCAGCAGTGGCACGCCGAGCACGGCGAAGCGGCGACGGCCGATGAGACGGCCGTAGTTGCGGTCGCCGCCGCAGCCGGGGCAGAAGAACTCACCGTCACCGACGGGGTCCCAGATGGTACGGATGCCGCAGATGCGCAGTTTTATGGCGCGTTGTCCCAGGGCTGACCCCACGTCGCACACCTCCGTAACTCCCCCGTAGCCCTAAGGGCACGGGAGGTGCCCCCTCCGGCAACATTGCCGTGTTGACGTGATGTTAACCACAGTCGTGTTGCGACGTCAGCATCTCGCTCGTCACAACCGTCGGGAGATGGCCGAACCCCGCCCCCCGGATCGGGTGGGCGGGGTCCGTCGGCGTGCGGTTCTACGCCCTTTCGGGCGCGGGGTCAGCGGGTCGCGCGGTTGACCGCGGAGACGACCGCCTTCAGCGAGGCCCGCGTGGTGTTGGCGTCGATACCGATGCCCCACAGGACCTTTCCGTCGATCGCGCACTCGATGTACGAGGCGGCCTGGGCGCTCGCGCCCTCGCTCATCGTGTGCTCGGTGTAGTCCAGCAGACGGGCATCGATGCCGATGGCCTGCAGCGCTTCGAAGAACGCGGAGATCGGACCGTTGCCGGTACCGGTCAGCACGGTGTCCGTGCCGTCCACGGTCGCGTCGACGGTGATCGTGTCCTGGCCGTCGGAACCGGTCGTGGTCTGACCGGAGCGGATCTGTACGCGACCCCATTGAGCCGCAGCGTTCTCCGGGTTGGGCAGGTACTCGTCCTGGAACGTTGACCAGATCTGTGTCGGGGTGACCTCGCCGCCCTCGGCATCGGTCTTGGCCTGAATGATCCGGGAGAACTCGATCTGCATCCGGCGCGGCAGGTCCAGCTTGTGGTCGTTCTTCAGGACGTAGGCGATTCCGCCCTTGCCCGACTGCGAGTTGACCCGGATGACCGCCTCGTACGAGCGGCCGACGTCCTTCGGGTCGATCGGCAGGTACGGCACCGCCCACTCGATGTCGTCGACGGTCTTGCCCTGGGCGGCCGCGTCGGCCTCCATGGCGTCGAAGCCCTTCTTGATGGCGTCCTGGTGGGAGCCGGAGAAGGCGGTGTAGACCAGGTCGCCCGCGTAGGGGTGGCGCGGGTGGACCTCCATCTGGTTGCAGTACTCGCTGGTCCGGCGGATCTCGTCGATCTGCGAGAAGTCGATCTGCGGGTCGACGCCCTGCGAGAACAGGTTCATGCCCAGCGTCACCAGGTCGACGTTGCCGGTGCGCTCGCCCTGGCCGAACAGGCAGCCTTCGATCCGGTCGGCACCGGCCATGATCGCCAGTTCGGCGGCGGCGACGGCGGTGCCGCGGTCGTTGTGCGGGTGGACCGACAGACAGACGTGCTCGCGGCGCGACAGGTTGCGCGACATCCACTCGAACCGGTCCGCGTGCGTGGACGGCGTCGAACGCTCCACGGTGGCGGGCAGGTTGAGGATGATCTCGCGACCCTCCTCGGGCTGCCAGACGTCACAGACGGCCTCGCAGACCTCCAGGGCGAAGTCCAGTTCGGTGTCGGTGAAGATCTCCGGGCTGTACTGGTAGCCGAAGATCGTCTCGTCGCCGAGGATCTTCTCCGCGTACTCCATGACCAGTCGGGTGCCGTCCACCGCGATCTGCTTGACCTGCTCCTTCGAACCGCGGAAGACCACGCGGCGGAAGGTGGGGGCGGTGGCGTTGTACAGGTGCACCGTGGCGCGCCGCGCACCGACCAGTGATTCGACAGTTCGCTCGATCAGCTCCTCGCGGGCCTGGGTCAGGACGGAGATCGTCACGTCCTCGGGGATCGCGCCCTCTTCGATGATGGAGCGCACGAACGCGAAGTCGGTCTCGCCGGAGGACGGGAAGCCGACCTCGATCTCCTTGTACCCCATGCGGACGAGCAGGTCGAACATCTCGCGCTTGCGGGCCGGCGACATCGGGTCGATCAGTGCCTGGTTGCCGTCGCGCAGGTCGGTGGAGAGCCAGCGGGGCGCCACAGTGATCCGATTGTCGGGCCAGGTGCGGTCGGGGATCTCGACGGCCTCGTACCGGCCGTACTTGTGGACCGGCATCCCGGACGGCTTCTGCAGCTGAGTGGCGTTGGTGATCGGCGTGGGGCGGCCGACGGCGTTCTCGGCGGGGCTCTGAGCGGGATTCGCGGCAGTCATGACGTACGGCTCCTCGGGGTCCAGCGGTGGGACGGCCGACTGTGTCGCTGCAACACCAGACTCCGCGGGGAGGGGGTCGGCCTACGACTACAGGCCCTCGCCGCGGCAGCTAAGAAGAAGCAGCCCGAAACGCATGATGCGACGAGATTAACCGAGAGGCGCCTGAGACGTCGGTCGCGTATCAGTATGCGGGACCGGACCTCGGTAACGGGTAAACAGTGACCGATCACTCCATTTGTCCAATCCTGATGGCAAACAGTGACAGAACGACAACGCAGTGCCACAGTCGAACTCATGCAGCCTCGACCTCAGCACGGGTTCCATCCCGTCTTCTGCACGATCGTGCCGCCCCACGTACTCGACAAGCTGTCACAGGCCGACGACCCCGATCTGGCCGGTCCGGCCCGCCGCACCCTGGAGGGCGACGCCGCCCGGCGCACCCGCCGCCAGATGGCCACCCTCGTGACCCCCGCACCCGGCCCCGCGACGCCGGGCCGGCTGTCCGACAAACCCGAGCGCACGCTCTACGACTGCCGCCACAGCACGCAGCTGCCGGGCTTCAAGGTCCGCGGCGAGGGCGAGGAGCCGACGAGGGACGCGAGCGTCAACCGCGCGTACGCGGGACTCGGCGCCACCTTCGAACTGCTGCTCACGGCGTACGGCCGTCATTCGATCGACGGCAACGGGCTGCCGCTGATCGGTTCCGTCCACTACGACGAGAAGTACAACAACGCCTTCTTCGACGGTGAGCAGATGGTCTTCGGCGACGGGGACGGGGAGATCTTCCTCGACTTCACCGTCGCCATCGATGTGATCGCCCACGAACTGACGCACGGGCTGACCCAGCACACGGCCAACCTGAGCTATTTCGGCCAGTCCGGCGCGCTCAACGAGTCCATGTCGGACGTCTTCGGCTCCCTGGTGAAGCAGTACTCCCTGGGCCAGACCGCCGACCGGGCGGACTGGCTGATCGGCGCAGGTCTGCTGGCCCCCCGGGTACGGGGCGTGGCGTTGCGCTCGATGAAGGCGCCCGGGACGGCGTACGACGACGATGTGCTCGGCAAGGACCCGCAGCCCGCGTCGATGGAGGACTACATCCACACCACCGACGACAACGGCGGTGTGCACCTCAACTCCGGCATCCCGAACCGCGCCTTCTACCTGTTGGCCACCGCCCTCGGCGGCAACGCGTGGGAGCGGGCGGGACAGCTCTGGTTCGACGTCCTCACGGGCCGCCGCCTGGCCGCGGACGCGGAGTTCACGGACTTCGCCCGGCTGACGGTCGAGGCGGCAGGGGCCCGCTTCGGGGAGGGCGACGAACTGGAGGCGGTACGGAAGGCATGGTCGGAGGTGGGCGTGCCGTCCGCGTAGGCCCGGTCACGGTTCCTGTCCTCGACCGCCGGAGCCCGGCCAAGAAACAGGCCTCTCCGGCGATTGAGGAGCGGGGTCCGGGGAAGAGCCCCGGAAACAACCCGAGAGGAGTCGGACCATGCGGATCCAGGTCACCCGCACCGGCGGCTTCGCCGGCATCGCCCGCCACCGCGAGATCGACACCTCGGATCTCACCGACGCGGCGGAGTGGGAAGCCCTGGCCGAATCCGCACTCGCGGCGGGCCGCGGCACTCCACCGCCCGGGGTGCCGGACGGCTTCCGGTACCGGATCACGGTCGACGGCCGCACCGCGCACTGCGCGGATCCGCACCTGACCGACGCCCAGCGCGCACTGATCTCACGCGTCCTCGAGGAGGGCGCGTGAGGTCGACGCACAGCTGACCCGCCCACGGACTCCGCAGGCGCTCAGAACCCCAGCTTGCGCAGTTGCTTCGGGTCGCGCTGCCAGTCCTTGGCGACCTTCACATGCAGGTCCAGGAAGACGGGCGTGCCGAGCAGCGCCTCGATGTGCTTGCGCGACTTCGTGCCGACCTCTTTCAGCCGCTTGCCCTTCGGGCCGATGATGATGCCCTTCTGGCTGGGCCGCTCGATGTACACGTTCGCGTGGATGTCGAGCAGCGGCTTGTCCGCGGGCCGGTCCTCGCGCGGCAGCATCTCTTCGACGACGACCGCGATCGAGTGCGGCAGCTCGTCACGTACGCCTTCGAGCGCGGCCTCCCGGATCAGCTCCGCGACCATCACCATCTCGGGCTCGTCGGTGAGGTCGCCCTCCGGGTAGAGCGCCGGGCTCTCGGGGAGCAGCGGCGCGATCAGGTCGGCGAGAAGGCCGACCTGGCTGTCCTTCACCGCGGAGACCGGAATGATCTCCGCCCATTCGAAGCCGAGCTCCTCGCCGAGGCCGGAGACGGCGATCAGCTGTTCGGCGAGCTGCTTGGAGTCGACCAGGTCGGTCTTGGTGATGATCGCGATCTTCGGGGTCTTCTTGATGCCCGCGAGTTCCTTGACGATGTACTTGTCGCCAGGGCCGAGCTTCTGGTCGGCGGGCAGGCAGAAACCGATGACATCGACCTCGGCCCAGGTGGTCCGCACGACGTCGTTCAGCCGCTCGCCGAGCAGCGTGCGCGGCTTGTGGAGGCCCGGGGTGTCGACCAGGATCAGCTGTGCGTCGTCGCGGTGCACGATGCCGCGCACCGTGTGGCGGGTCGTCTGAGGCCGGTTGGAGGTGATCGCCACCTTCTGGCCGACCAGAGCGTTCGTAAGGGTGGACTTGCCCGCGTTGGGGCGGCCCACGAAGCAGGCGAAGCCGGCCCGGTGGGGGGCGTTGTTCTCAGCCTGCTGCGCAGCAGCTTCTGGGTTCGGTCGAGCGCTCATGGCGCCCATTGTCCCCGATCCCGGCGGCCCCGCCGCACAGCGGGCGGCCCACTGTCGTCCCGGGCCGTACGGATACGGCTCCGACGGGCCCGTATCCACATCCCCGTGCCCCCGCCGACGATCACCAGCAGGACCGCGGCCATCAGCCAGGGCAGGGCGATGTATGAGGCGGCGGCGGACTCGCGGGTGTCCGGGGCGCTCGCGCCCTCCTCCCCCAGTGACGACGAGCGCGGTGACGCCGAGCGCGGCGGCCCAGCGGCGCCTGCGGTCCGGGTGTCTACGGGCGGCGGATCTTCGAATGGTCGGATGCGTGGTCGGACGCGTGACTCCTCCCCCTCATAAATTGAGGGGGCTTCTCGCTATGCCGGTTGGGCTTCGCGACGGACCAGCCCGGCCCGTAGAACATTGAGAGCCCCGACTGTGTCCGCGTGCGCGCTGTGGCCGCACGAGACGCAGTGGAACTTCTCCTGCGTGGGCCGGTTCTCCTTGGCGGTGTGCCCGCATTCGGGGCACCGCCGGGAGGTGTTGCGGGGGTCCACGGCCATCACTTCCCGCCCGGCACTCTCAGCCTTGGCGTTCAGGATCGCGAGGAACACCCCCCAACCGGCATCGTTGATCGAGCGGTTCAGCCCGGCCTTCGCGGTGGCCCCGTTGCACAGGAAGGCGCCCGGCCGGTCGGGGTCCGGCTTCGGTGCGGGAGCCTTGCTCATGTTGCGGATCTTGAGGTCTTCATGCGCGATGAAGTCATGTGCGCGGACCAGGGCGAGGGCGGTCTTGTGCGCGTGATCCAGGCGCTGACGGCGCACCTTGCCATGCAGACTGGCGACCTTCTCCACGGCCCGCCGGTGGTTGGCGGTGCGGTCCTTCGCCTTGCGGCGCGGGAACCGGGACAGCGCCTGCTGGGCGGCTTCGAGCTGCGCGGCAGCCCTGCGTCCGTGCCTGGGATTCTCTACGAACCCGCCGCCCGAGTCGGCGAGGAAGTTGACTATGCCCAGGTCGATACCGACCACGCTGCCAGTCTTGGGCAGTGGTTCGGGCTGTGGCTGTTCGGCGGTCAGCACGACGAACCACTTGCGGCCCTCGCGCTTGACCGAGACGGTCTTGACCTTGCCGGCCACGGGCCGGTGCTGGTGCACCTTGACGTGCCCGACGCCCTGCAGACGAACGCGGGTGACCGGGTCGTGCGGGGTGGAATCCCACCGGCAGCCGTCGCCATCCTTGGGAAAGTCGACCGTGTCGAACCAGTTGACCCCACGGAAGCGCGGATACCCCGGCGTCCGG
>NZ_JBFAJH010000009.1:0-225094 GCF_040655115.1 Streptomyces atratus
GATATTGTCGCCAAACTCCTAGATGGCGTATGGGGGCGGCCCGATGAAGCCGAGCCCCGCGTCCGGCGCCCATGGGCGCCGCGCACCGGGCCCGCACCACGGTGCGGAACGTCCTGTCCCGTCGGCTCACCCGCGTCCATAGGTCCAGGCGAGTACGCACACAGCGTCTGCCATGACCTGGCGCAGTTCCTCCGGTGCGACGACCTCCACATCGATGCCGAGCCGCAGCAGCTCACCACAGGCATGCTCGGTGCTCTCGGTCGGGATGACCGCCTCGATCCAGCCGTCGTCACCAACCGCTTTTGCCGTGGCGTCGAATGCCCGGACCACCTCGGGGGGAACGTTGGCCGGCAGCCGCTCGCGCCCTTTCGGGGACAAGCGGATGATGGCAGTGCCCGTGTAGCGGCGCGCCTGGAAGTCGTCCAGGTAGGACGACCAGTACTCACCCAGGACGAAGTCCTCCGGCCGTTCGAAACGCTCGTCACTCAACACCGCGTCGAGGACCTGGGTGATCCGGTAGGTGGCGATCCGGCCCTTGGCTGCGGCCACGAGGTACCAGGTGCCGGACTTGAGCACCAGGCCGTAGGGGTGCAGCCGACGGCTCACCTCCTGCGGCTCGCGCCAGCGGCGGTAACGCACATCCACCGCGTGCCGGCTGAACACCGCCTCGACGAGCAGGGGCAGATACGGAGGGCTGCCACAACGGCGTCGAACTGATCCGGGACGGTCTCGTCCGCGTGCTGCGGGAAACAGGGCCCGCACCACTCGCCGTACTCACCACGGAGCCGGCGGCCAACACATTCCCCAGGCTCCCGGTCCGCACCGGGGAGAACGTCGTCGCGGTCTTCACGTCGTACCCGGACGAGAGCGCGCACCGCCGCCACCTCGCCCGCGCCATGGCTCATCCCCTCGTACGGGAGGAGCTTCTTCCGGACATCGAGCAGGCGCAGACCGCAGCCCCCGAACTCCTGAGGCTGGCACCCACAGCCCGCTCACTCATACGCTGAGAGGCGGGGCGCCCTCTCGCGCCCCCGCGGGACACCACCCCCAGCCTCCTGAACGGGGACGTGCCAGTACGTGCCGGTCCGGGTGGTGAACGCCCCCGGTCGGCTGGGTGGTCTCGGCGACTGTGCTTTCGCCCCTTCGGTGTTAGCGTCGTGTCCATGTCCAAGACCGAGATCGACGCAGTGACCACCGAGTTCTTCGGCGCCTTTGACAATCGGGGTGGCAAGGCTGCCGACGTGGCCCGGATCCGGCGGCTGGTCCTTCCAAGCGGTGTGATCGTCACCACCGCCCCGCAGTTCACGGTCTACACCGTGGACGAGTTCATCGAGCCTCGCCGGCGGCTGCTGTCCGACGGTCGACTGGTCGAGTTCTCCGAGTGGGAGACCTCCGAGCGGACCGAGGTCGCGGGCGATATCGCGTCGCGGTTCAGCGAATACCGCAAGTCCGGGGTCTTGGACGGTGAGCCGTTCGAAGGTGTCGGGACCAAGACCTTCCAGTTCGTCCGCACCTCGGACGGCTGGCGGATCACGGCATTCGCCTGGCACGACCGGCCCTGATTCGTCGGGCACCCGTCGGGGCGGGACGGCCGGCAGAGAGACGGACTCCGGTCGCCGAGGAAGGCGCGTGCGACTACGTGCCGGTCAGGGCGGTGAACGGCGGTCACCAGGCAGCTTCGGCCACCGGATCACCCCTTCGAACCGCTGCCGCACCCGCATACGGGTACGGGCCGAACCCGCCGAACGGCAGGAACGGCCCAATCAACTCCCGCCTGCAGCACTGGAGTTCTGTACGCGTCATAGAGGCGTTCCGCCATCCGGCAGACACCACAGGGACGAGATCCCCCACCTCTTGCCCACAGCTGAAGAGGTCCAGCCGACTGTCCTGAAGCTCCCCCTCGCTCAAGGTGCCGGAAGCCGAAGGTCCCACGCCCCGTTCACCTGCCCGGATTACGGCCTCCCCCGCGGTCGGGGGCCCATCTCCCTGTCGCGGGGGAGGCCGTTACCGGGTCATCGGGTCCGGTAGGCGTCGATGATGGTTTGGGTGAGGGTGTTCCCGTCGGTATCGGTCAGCTCCGCGCACAGGGAGACGCCAGTGCCCGCCTTCGGGTTGGAAATCGTGACCGCGCCGCGGTCGACGGGGACCCGGGTCCACGAGACGCCGCCGTTGGTGGACACCGAGACCGTCAGTGAGCGCGTGTGTCCGTTCGCGGCGGCACCCTGCGCGGTGACCGGGACACGCAGTGCCGTGTTCGCCGCCGCAGCGCCGGTCGGGCTGAGCTCGGGCGAGAAGCGGACGACGCTCACCGGCGTCGGGGTCGGACCGGTCGTCGTGCCCGAGTTGAAGGTCCATGTCGCGGTCACACGGGTGGCGGTGCCGGCCGCACCCTTGCGGTTCACGGTGCTGGTCATGCGGTACGCGGCCGGTGCCGACGGCACGGTGAACTCGGCTCGTCCGGGGGCGCCGGACTGGGTGCCGACGAGCACGCCGTTGCGGTACAGCGTGGTCGAGGCCGTGTCGAAGGACGGTGACGACGGTACGTGGCTGTCACCGTCGGCGAGCATCGGGACGTTGACGGTGATCTTGTCGCCGTCGCGTTCGACGCCGGTGCGGTCGGTGAGGTCGGGGCCGAAGACGGCGTTGTCGAAGGTGTGCGTGGTCGTGGTCCCGGCGCGCACCGCGATGCCGTTGGCGAAGTAGCGGGTCGACGCCGCGCCGGGACCACTGGCGGGCGCGTAGCTGACGTCCCAGGTGCCGCGCTGGGGCGTGACGAGGAAGGTGGCGGTGCCGGGGGTCGCCAGGGTTTCGGAGACGCCGACGGTCGGTCCGGCGGTCGGCTGCAGGTCGAAGGACGCGGTCCCTGTGGTGCCCGGCCGGGCCGCGCCGCGGATCTGCAGGGTGGCCAATTCCTGCGCGGAGTACTGCCGGGTGAGCCCGGTCAGGGCGCGGGTACCGGTGAAGGTCTGGCCGAGCGCGTAGCCGGCGGTCTCGGTCCTCCAGTACGCGTCGAACCACTGCTTCACCGATCCGGCTTCGGTGTCGGGGCCCAGGTGGGCGACGCGCAGGGTCGGTGTGGAGTTGATGATGTTGGCCATACGGGTGGCGCCGTCGTGCGTGACCTCGACGAACATCGCGCTGTGCAGGAAGCCCGCGGAGCGGTCGGGCGGCCGTACGTCGACGGGGGCAGTGGTCCGCGCGTCGACGGTGATGGTGGTGTCGCGGTCGAGGTCGAGGCGCGGCTGGACGATCCAGTCCGTGCCGTCTCCTGCGTCACCGGTGGTCAGCGAACTGTCCAGGAGGTACCGGCCCCGGGGCAGGCGCACGGTGGTCGTGCCGGAAGCGTCGTACGGATGGACGGCCTCGTCAGCACCCGGGCCGGAGATTCCGGTGACGTTGGTGGCGTAGTCCGCTGTCCTGTGGCCGGTGCGGTCGAGGTGAGTGATCGTGAGGGCGTACGTCTCCGGCTCCGCGGCGAAGGCGGTGGTGTCCCATGCGGGCGTCGCGCTGCCGACCAGGGCGGCGGCGAGAGCCAGAGTGCGCAGGACACTCCGGCGGGGTACGGAAGAACTGTTCATGACCTGCACTGCGCTTCCGGGCGCCGGCGTTCCCGTGGGCTGCGTCACACCGGGTGCGAGGGCGCGCCCACGGGGCCGCATGTGTGGTGCACGTCACCGGAACCGGCGCAACGGACGCGGCAGAGCAGAGTGTGGAATCACTCATGAGGAATCGCTTCCGCCGCGGAGACCGCGACGCCTTGGGGGAGCTGTACGACGAGCACGCCCAGGTGCTGTACCGCTATGCCCTGCGGGTGACGGGCGACTGGGCGGAGGCCGAAGACGTCGTCTCGGCGACCTTCCTGGAAGCATGGCGCAGCCGGGAGAAGCTGCGCCCCGACGGGGACAGTCTGCGCCCGTGGCTGCTGGGAATCGCCACCAACATCATGCGCCGCAACGCACGCGCACGCCGACTCCGCGAGATCGCGCTCGCCCGCGTCCCTGAACGCGGCTCGATTCCGGACTTCGTCGACGATCTCGTCACGCACCTCGCGGACACCGAGCAGCTGCGCGCCGCACACACCGCACTCGCCCGCCTGCGGCACCGCGACCGAGAGGTCTTCACCCTCGTGGTGTGGGCCGGCCTGGACTACGCGGCGGCGGCCGAGGCACTCGGCGTGCCGGTCGGCACCGTGCGGTCACGCCTGTCCCGCGCCCGTGCCCGACTGCGCGAGCTCGCCGACGCCGAAGCCCGCGCCACACGCTCGCAGGCCACGCCGACCGGATCCCGACGGCCGCCCGCGGCGGAGAACAGGGAACCTTCCGCCACCCCCGACAAGCCAGTTCCGGACCGCATCCCCGTGGCCCGGCCGTTGACCCAGGAGAACCACGGATGAACACCTCCCCGCGGCGCCGTTCGCACCACCGGTCCGAAGAGACCGAACGCCTCGGCCTCACCGGCCTGCTGCCCCCGCCACCGGTCCCCGGCCTGGGTCCCGACCGCGAACTGCTGCTGAAGGAAACACTGCTGCGCAAGGCTGCCCTCGCCGACCCGCCCGGCGGCCTCACCACCCGGGCCTCGCGCCCGCGCCGGCGCCTGGTCCGGATCCTGGCGCCGGCAGTCGCCTGTACCTTGGCGGTCTGCGGCGTCGTGGCCGTGAACCTCGCGGGCACGCCCGGGCGCGACACCGCCGCGGTCACGCGTGGCGGCGCCCCCCGCGCACCCGAAGTGACACAACTCCTCGACCGCGTCGCGCTCGCCGCCGCCGGAAGGAAGCAACCGACGGTCCGTGCCGACCAGTTCGTGTACGTCGAGAGCAAGGTCGCCTACGCCGCGCAGAGCGCCGGAGGAGGCCCCGTGACCATGGCCCCCGTGCACACGCGGCAGGTGTGGTTGTCCGCCGACGGCAGCCGCCCCGGCCTGCTGCGCGAGGGGGGCGGGCCCGACACCCGGCTCGACACCGACGCACCGGTCCACACCCTCGACGGCCCAGGAGCGACGCCCCGGCCGAGCACCGCGTCCAAGAGGGACCCGTCGATCGGAAACCCGACCCACGAGTACGTCGCGTCGCTGCCCACCGACCCTGACGCCCTGCTGAAGCTGATCCGGGACGAGACCCGCGGATCCGGCCAGGACCCGGACCAGCGAGCATTCACCGCGATCGGCGACCTGCTGGCCGAGACCTGGGCACCACCGCAGGTCAGCGCCGCGCTCTACAAGGCCGCCGCGAAGATCCCCGGGGTCACGGTGATCCATGCGGCGGCCGACGCAACGGGACGCGAAGGCGTTGCCGTCGCCCGCACGGCACACGGGGAGCAGACGCAGTGGGTCTTCGACCGGACCACGTACGCATTCCTCGGTGAACGTACGGTCCTCGCCGAAGCCGGCGACGCCGGCCCGGCCGGGACCGTTGTCGGCACCTCCGCGGTCCTCACCAAGGCCGCGGTCGACCGCGCCGGCGAGACTCCCGCGCCGATGACGACGTAGCGCGGCGGCCATGCACATCGGCCGCCCCGGACCGCGGTTCCACCGGGGCCCGCCCATGCGCTTTGCGCATGGGCCGGGTTGCGGCTCCTGCCCTTCCTTGTCGGGACCGCCTTCGGCCCGGGCGCCGCGCGTGCAGGCGCCGAGAACCGCGACGAGCGGCGGCCGGAACAGCAGCGGCGGCCCGGGCGGCACCGCCTACTGCCTTCGGGCCCCGCGCCAGAGCCACGCCGCCCTGCGGGCGGCCATTGACTGATATAGCATCAGAAATGGGGAAAAGCCTCACACATGGGTGAGCCGAGAAGCCCCGCTCCTGTTGATTCTGCGAGGTGCCCCGCGCATGTCGGACGTTGCGTACATCGGCCTCACGGTCGTGGTGTTTGCCCTCATCGGTCTGGCAGCCAGGGGGACTGAGCGCTTGTGAGCGTGGAGAACATCGTCGGCCTGGTCGTTGCCGTCCTCCTGGTGATCTACCTGGTGGTCTGTCTGATCCTTCCCGAGAAGTTCTAGGGACCGGCCGGATGAACGACACTCTCGCGGGCTGGCTCCAGGCGATCGCCCTGGTGGTGGCGCTGGCACTCTCGTTTCGCCCGTTGGGCGGCTACATGGCCCGCGCCCTGACCACCGATCACCATGGGCGCGTGGAGCGCCTGATCTACCGGGTGGGTGGAGTGAACGGCGACGCCGACCAGGGCTGGCCGGTCTACCTGCGCAGTGTTCTGGCCTTCTCCGCCATGTCGGTGCTGTTCCTGTACGGGTTCCTGCGTCTGCAGAACCACTTCCTGCTTTCCCTGGGCATGAAGCCGGTCGCTGCTGACCTGTCGTTCAACACCGCCGCGTCCTTCGTCACCAACACCAACTGGCAGGCGTATTCGGGTGAGTCGACGATGGGTCATCTGGTCCAGATGGCGGGCCTCGCGGTGCAGAACTTCACCTCCGCGGCCATGGGTATCGCCGTCGTCGCCGCACTGATCCGCGGCTTCACCAGGAAGAAGACCGATCGCGTGGGCAATTTCTGGGTGGACCTGACCCGGATCGTCCTGCGCGTCCTGCTGCCCCTCGCATTCCTCTTCGCGATCGTTCTGGTGGCCTCCGGCGTCATCCAGAACTTCCATGGCATCCACGGCATCACCACCATCGCGGGCGGCCACCAGAGCCTGACCGGCGGCCCCGTCGCCTCCCAGGAGGCCATCAAGCAACTGGGCACCAACGGTGGCGGCTTCTACAACGCGAACTCGGCGCACCCCTTCGAGAACCCCAGCGCCCTGACCAACCTGATCGAGAACTATGTGATGCTGGTGATCTCGTTCTCACTGCCGCGGACCTTCGGCGCGATGGTCGGCGACCACCGCCAGGGCTACGCGATCCTCGCCGTGATGGCGGTGATCTGGGCCGCATCGGTCGCCATCGTGACCGTCAACGAGCTGCACAGCGTCAGCAGCACGGCCGGCCACGCGGCCGGCGGAATGATGGAGGGCAAGGAGACACGCTTCGGGATCTGGGCCTCGGCCCTGTTCGCGGTGTCCACCACCCTCACGTCGTGCGGGGCGGTCAACTCCTTCCACGACTCGTACACGCCGGGCGGCGGCGGAATGACGATCTTCAACATGATGCTGGGCGAGATCGCACCGGGCGGTACCGGCTCCGGCCTCTACGGGATCCTGATCCTGGCGGTCGTCGCGGTCTTCGTCGCCGGACTGATGGTCGGCCGAACGCCCGAGTACCTGGGCAAGAAGCTCCGCGGCCGGGAGATGAAGTTCGCCTCGCTCTACATCCTGACCACACCTGCCCTCGTGCTGATCGGTGCGGGCCTGGCCATGGCGTTCCCCGGCGAGCGTGCGGCCATGCTCAACACCAGGGCGCACGGCTTCTCCGAGGTCCTGTACGCCTTCACGTCCGCGGCGAACAACAACGGCTCGGCGTTCGCCGGTCTGAGCGCGAACACCGTCTGGTACAACACCACACTCGGCGTGGTCATGCTCCTCGGCCGGTTCCTGCCGATGGTGTTCGTCCTCGCGCTCGCCGGATCGCTCGCCGGCCAACACCCCGTACCGGTCACCGCGGGCACCCTGCCCACCCACCGACCGCAGTTCGTCGGCCTGCTCACCGGGGTGATCCTCATCGTCGTGGGGCTGACCTACTTCCCGGCCCTCGCGCTGGGCCCCCTCGCAGAGGGGCTGCGCTGATGTCCACAACCGCCGCTTCCGGTCCCACCCAGCCGGGTGCCGGACCTCGGCAGGACCGGATCTCGGGCGGGCTGCTGGATCCGAGGCAGCTGCTGAGATCCTTCCCCGACGCCTTGCGCAAGCTGAATCCGCGCGCGATGTTCCACAACCCGGTCATGTTCGTGGTGGGGGTCGGGGCGCTTCTGACCACGCTGTCGGCGATCAGGTCCCCCAGCGTCTTCGCATGGGTGATCACCGTATGGCTCTGGCTGACGGCCGTGTTCGCCAACCTGGCCGAGGCCGTGGCCGAGGGACGGGGCAAGGCACAGGCGGAGACGTTGCGCCGCACCAAGACCACCGTGATGGCCCGGCGGCTCACCGGCTGGCGGCCCGGCGCGAAGGACACCGCGGAGGAGGCAGTGCCGGGCGTCGACCTGCGGCTGGGTGACCACGTGGTCGTCGAAGCCGGGCAGATGATCCCGGGCGACGGCGATGTGGTGGAGGGCGTCGCGAGCGTCGACGAATCAGCCATCACAGGCGAGTCGGCGCCGGTGATCCGTGAGTCGGGCGGCGACCGGTCGGGGGTCACGGGCGGCACGAAGGTGCTCTCGGACCGGATCGTAGTGAAGATCACCTCGAAGCCGGGAGAGACCTTCATCGACCGGATGATCGGCCTCGTCGAGGGGGCTGCCCGCCAGAGAACGCCGAACGAGATCGCGCTCAACATCCTCCTGGCATCCCTCACCATCGTCTTCCTGATCGCCGTGGTGACCCTGCAGCCCTTCGCCATCTTCGCGGCGGCCGAGCAGAGCATCGTCATCCTCGTCGCCCTCGTCGTGGCGCTGATCCCGACGACCATCGGCGCGCTGCTCTCGGCGATCGGCATCGCCGGCATGGACCGGCTCGTCCAGCGCAATGTGCTGGCGATGTCGGGACGCGCCGTGGAAGCCGCGGGCGACGTCAACACCCTCCTCCTCGACAAGACCGGCACCATCACCCTCGGCAACCGCCAGGCCGCCGAATTCCTGCCGGTGGACGGGGTGAGCGTCGATGAACTCGCGGACGCCGCCCAGTTGTCCTCCATCGCCGACGAGACGCCCGAGGGCCGCTCGATCGTCGTCCTCGCCAAGCAGCAGTACGCACTGCGCGGGCGCGGCGAGGGCGAACTGGACCGGGCCGCGTTCGTCCCCTTCACCGCTCAGAGCCGCATGAGCGGAGTCGACCTCAACGATCCGCAGGAGAACCGTTCCCTGCGCAAAGGCGCGGCGACCGCGGTGATGCGCTGGGTCCGCGACCACGGCGGCCACCCCACCGCCGACGTCGGTCAGATCGTCGACGGCATCTCCGCGAGCGGCGGTACCCCCCTGGTCGTCGGCATCGTCTCCCGGGGCGACGGTACGCAGACCGCTCGCGTGCTGGGCGTCATCCACCTCAAGGATGTCGTCAAGGCAGGCATGCGCGAACGCTTCGACGAACTGCGGCGCATGGGCATCAGGACCGTCATGATCACCGGGGACAATGCGCTCACCGCGCGCGCCATCGCCGAGGAAGCCGGTGTGGACGACTTCCTCGCGGAAGCGACGCCCGAGGACAAGATGGCTCTGATCCGGCGCGAACAGGCAGGCGGGAAGCTCGTCGCCATGACCGGCGACGGCACGAACGACGCCCCGGCCCTCGCCCAGGCAGATGTCGGTGTGGCGATGAACACCGGAACGTCGGCCGCCAAGGAGGCCGGGAACATGGTCGACCTCGACTCCAATCCGACCAAGCTCATCGAGATCGTCGAGATCGGCAAACAACTCCTCATCACCAGAGGCGCGTTGACGACCTTCTCCATCGCCAACGACGTCGCGAAGTACTTCGCGATCATCCCCGCGATGTTCGCGAGCGTCTACCCGGGCCTCGACCTGCTCAACATCATGCGTCTGCACAGCCCGACGTCTGCGATCACCTCCGCGATCGTCTTCAACGCACTGATCATCATCGCGCTGATCCCGCTGGCGCTGCGTGGCGTGCGCTACCGGCCGTCCTCCGCCTCCCGACTGCTCAGCCGCAACATCTGGATGTACGGGCTCGGCGGCCTGGTCATGCCGTTCGTCGGCATCAAGCTGCTCGACCTTGTCATCCAGTTCATTCCCGGCCTGCGCTGACCGGCGGCCCGACGAGAGAACGAGGCGATCCCATGACGCCCACCACCCTTCCGCCCGTACTCCGCCACCATCTGGCGGCCCTGCGGATACTGCTCGTGTTCACCGTCATCACGGGCCTCGCGTACCCCCTGCTCGTCACCGGCATCGCACAGGCAGGCCTCCCCCACCAGGCCAACGGCTCGCTGCTCACCGAGAACGGCAGACCCGTGGCCTCCAGCCTGATCGGCCAGAACTTCGCCCTGCCGAAGAGGAACCCCCGCGACCCGAACGAGGCGCTGCGCCCGGACCCCGCATGGTTCCAGCCCCGTCCGTCCGTCGGTGGCTACGACCCCTTGAGCTCCGGCGCCTCCAACCTCGGCCCGAACAGCACCGAGCTGGTCAAGGCGGTCCGGGACCGTCGCGCCGCGGTCGCCGCTTTCGACGGTGTCCCACCGGCGTCCGTCCCCGCGGACGCCGTCACCACCAGTGGCTCCGGCCTCGACCCGGCGATCTCCCCGGCATACGCCTACGAGCAGGTCAACCGCGTCGCGAAGGCACGCCACCTCGCCCCCGCCCGGGTCAAGGGCCTGGTCACCCGGCACGTCCAGGAACGCGCGCTGGGTTTCCTGGGGCAGCAACGCGTCAACGTCGTCGCGCTCAACCATGCGCTGGCCGGACTGGGAGAACCGGCGGCTCCCGGCCTCGAGCGGGCACGTGACTGATGGTGTCGAGTAGCGTCCCGACCTGGTTGGCCGATTTTCTGCGTGGACGGACTGTCCCGTTGGGCGGCCTCGTCCGCCGGCGGGTTCGTCCCCGGCGGCGCCGGCCCCGGCACAACAACGCCTCGGCCCCGGCGCCCTCACCGGCAGCGCCCCCGGAGAGACCGGTGGCGCCGGGTGCCGACCGGTCCTCATGAGTCAGCGCGGCCCCAGGGTGAACACCGCGACCACGAGCAGGACCAGCAACGCCCAGCCGAGCACCCCGACGTTCCGGCGTTGCGGGTTGCGTCCCTGTCGCCATGCGCTGACCTCGTGCGGAGCGTCTCCCATAGCCGACCAGCTTACGACCTGACGTCCACGGCGGGGTCGGGCCGTGTCCGCCGCCCATGCGCACCGGCCCGGGCGTCCGGCACCGGATCCGCACCGGAAGTGGGTCCACTGGACCGACGGCCGGTACGGACAGGCAGCCGGGACGGCCGAGCACGCGGCCGCCTCCCCACGGATCGCCGGGGCCACGGAGGCCGTCGCGGCGGAGGCGCTCGCCGAGGCGGCCCGCGCCCGGACGGTGCCCGACCCGCAGGCGGCCGCAGACGCACTGGTCCGGGCCGCCCACGGCGTCGGAGGCAATGTCGGGATGGTCCGTCCGGCCCGGCTCGTCGAGGAGGCGGGGCGGTTGCGGCGAAGCCTGACGCCGCGCGGTCCGGATGCGCCGGTGGTGGCGGGGCCGTAAGCGCCGTGCTCGAGTTCTTGCTCCCGAGCGCCGCGGACGTGATCGGGTCCCCGGAGTGCGAGTCCGACTCTCGTCGCCCGCTCCGCACGAACGCCCCGGACCACCGGCCCGGGGCTTTTTCGACGAACCGCTCGCACCGGCCGCTACTCGCCGATGCGCACCATCGCGAGCGTGATGTTGTCGGGGCCTCCCGCCTCGATGGCGGCCTTCCACAGCTCGAAAGCGGCCCTGCCGTCGTCGTGCACGCGCAGCAGACTGTCGAGTGCGTCCTCCGTCACCGGGTCGGTCAGCCCGTCGGTGCAGACCAAATAGCGATCGCCGGCGGACAGCGGCGACGTCGTCACGTGGGGCGTGACGGCGCTGAACCGGGGGGCGCCGCCGAGCGCCTGCGTGACAAGTGACGTGGTGCGCCGGCCCGGCGCCAACGGCGGGCTGTCGTCCACGCTCACCTGGCGGAGCCCGTCCGGAGTCACGTCGAGCACCCTGCTGTCGCCGACGTTGAAGGCAAGCAGCGACTCCGCCAGCACGACGGCACCCGCGACCGTGGTCCCCATGGCGACCAGTTCCGGGTTGCCGTCGGCGGCCGCGTACACCGCATGGTTGCAGGCGTTGAGAGCGTCACGAACGGCTTCCTCGCTGTCCAGCGAAGGACCGAACATGGCGAGTCGGCGGACGACCAGCGCACTGGCCACTTCGCCGGCCGGCTGCCCGCCGATCCCGTCGGCGACGGCGACGACGAGCGGTGTGCCGAGGGGGAACAGCAGCGTCTGCGGGTTCTCGGTCACGGTGGCGCACAACGTCCACGGGCCGACAACGAGGCTGTCCTCATTGTGATCGCGGATGAGCCCGGTGTGGCTCAACGCAGTGACAGCTATGTACGGCATCGAAGGGCCCCGCTCTCCTCAACGGTCGGCGCGTCCCGCATCTCCATTGTGGCGCCGCGGCCGCCTCTTCGAGGCCCCGGACTTTACTGGCGCCGAGCCAGTGGAACGCGGATCAAATGGCTGGAGACCTCTCCGTTCGACGGGCACGATCTCGCCGCACTGCACGGACACCGGGCAGCCGTGACCGATGCCCCTGTCCCGCTCGTCGCGGTCCCGCGCTGCGGAGTCAGCTGTTCGGGGCACCAGGCGGTCTACGGCCCCGAAGAACTGCTCGCCGCGTGGCGCACGCACCGATGGGCGAAGGCGTGCGACACACGCCCTTTCCGCCGCCCGCGCCGGTCGGGGCGGAGGCGCGTTGCCGGATGCACGGGCCCATCAGCCCTGCCCGCTCGCGCTTCCACCGCGGGCGTACTCGCCGGGCGAGGTGTTACGGCCTTCGGCCTCGGGGGCAGGGATCGGACCATGCCCATGCTCGTCGGAACCTCAGGGTGGCAGTACAAGGACTGGCGCGGCGTTCTCTATCCCCCCGGGCAACCGCAGCGGCTGTGGCTGGAGGAGTACGCCCGGCAGTTCGCCACCGTGGAGAACAACAACGCCTTCTACCGGCTTCCCACTGCGGAGATCTTCGCCTCCTGGCGGGAGCGGACGCCGGACGGGTTCGTCATGGCGGTCAAGGCCAGCCGCTACCTGACCCATCTGAAGCGGCTGCGCGATCCCGAGGAGCCGGTGCGCCGGCTGATGGATCACGCCGAGGGTCTCGGCGACCGCCTGGGGCCGGTGCTACTCCAACTGCCGTCGAACTTCCGGGAGGACATCGGGGCCCTGGACACCTGCCTGAGCTGCTTTCCCGACACGGTTCGGGTGGCCGTCGAGCTCCGGCACACCTCGTGGTGGGAGGCGGAGCGGGAGCTCCGCACGGTGCTGGAACGACACGACAGCGCGCTGTGCTGGGCAGATCGTTGGTCCCGCCCGGTGACGCCGCTGTGGCGAACCGCGTCATGGGGATACGTACGGTTTCACGGCGGCATCGCGGAGCCGCCGCCGCGCTACGGGCGCCAGGCGTTGACGTCCTGGACCCGTCGCATCGTCGACGCCTGGCCCGACGAGGACGATGTGTATGTGTACTTCAACAACGACCTGGGTGGTGCGGCCGTCGTGGACGCCGCGAAATTCGCGCGGGCAGCGGCCGCGTCGGGCCGGACGGTGAGCCGTACGCCTCCCTCCCTGCCGGTGCGGCCCACGTCCTGAGGGTTTTCCACCGGACTGCGCGTGTCCGGTTTCCTCGGCGGGACCGGACCCGGCTCGCCTCGCCGGTGGCCGGATTCCCGCCCCGGGCGGGGCGATGCCTGAACCAGCGTGCACCTCGCCCGGCCCGATGAGGCGGGCCGCACCGGTGGGCCCTTCGCCCACGATGTGCTTGCTCAGCAGTTGTGAACCCCTTCACGGATGCGGCGGCCGGGCAATGCCGTATGCCGTTGATTGGCGGGCGTGATGGACCTGGCTGATGATGGGAATTCAAGGAGCGACGTTCGAGGGTTGAGCCATGGCGGTGTGGCATGTGCGGGATTTCACGCCGGACGATCTCGAATCGGTGGTGCGGCTCGACGCCGAGAGCACCACGACCGACCGGCCCGCTGTATTCCGCCTGTCCGAGGTCGTCGCCGCGGTGCAGGCGCAGAATCCCGGTGTCGTCGCGGTGGCCGACGGACATCTCGTGGGCGCGGCGGTGGGGCGGGTGGACGGCGACCGGGCCTGGGTGCTGCGTATCGCCCTGCACCCGGCCTGGCGGAACCTGGGGCTGGGTACCGCGCTGCTCTCCGCCCTGGAGCACCGCCTGCAGAGCGCCGGAGCCAAGATCGTCGCCGCGGTGCTGCCCGAGGAGGAGACGGGCGCCACCGCGCTCCACAACTCCGGGTTCCGCCGGCATCGAGGGCTGACGTACTTCGAGAAGGTGCGGTCGGTGACCGCCCAGGACTCCGCGATCCTCTCCTCGCTCGGCGCGATGGTGCCCGCTGCCGGGCTCTGGGAGAAGCTCTCAGGCATGGCGGACGAGAAGCGGCTCGTCGAACGTCGACTGGTGCTTCCCCTGGCCAACCCCGAGCTCGCTGACGAGCACGGCGTCGAACCACCGCAGGCCGTTGTGCTCTTCGGGCCCCCGGGTACGGGCAAGAGCACGTTCGCGAAGGCTGTGGCCAGTCGGCTCGGCTGGCCGTTCGTCGAGCTCTTCCCCTCCCGTCTCGCGCTGGAGGACGGGCTCGCGAACGGACTCAGCCAGCGCTTCGAGGAGATCGCGCAACTCGACCACGTGCTGGTCTTCATCGACGAGGTGGAGGAAGTCGCCGGCACCCGCAACCTCGCCGACCCCACGTCTGTCGGCGTGGTCAATGAGCTCCTCAAATCGATCGTGCGGTTCCGTGACCGCGACGGCAGACTGCTCATCTGCGCCACCAATACGGTCGCCGCGCTGGATCCGGCCTTTCTGCGCCATGGGCGATTCGATTACGTCCTGCCCGTCGGGCCGCCCGACCACGAGGCCCGTAAAGCCCTGTGGACCAGCTACATCGCCAAGACCGGGGCGGAAGCCGACACGGCCACCCTGGCCGAGGCCAGCGAGGGATTCACCCCCGCCGACATCAGGCAAGTTGTCCGTACGGTGGCCCAGGCCGTCTTCGAACGCACCCTCGACACCGGAGAGAGGGCCCAGCCCACCACCGAGGAGTTTCTCCTCACGATCAGGCACACCCGTCCCACCGTCACCCATGACATGGCTCTGGAGTTCGCCGACCACACCATCCGCTACGGCCGCACCTGAGGGCTCGCGCCGGCATGGATCACCTCCCGGGCGGGCCCATGTGCGCGTGCGATCTCCGAACGGCTCGGGCCGGGGTTCCGCATGATCGCGGGAGGCGTACGGAACCGGGCGCCGCAGGAGAACACCGAGCTCGGCGAGGTCGGCGGCCGGACGGGCACGCCCTCGGGTGAACGCGGATGCGGTGGCCCGCAACAGCCGGGATGATCCTTTTTTTATGCCGCCCGGCCCGGGCGGCATTCTTTATCGCCTTTCGGACGCCATTCCCTTCCGTGCGCCCTCATGAACGCAAAGTTGCGCGGCGTGAAAGACAAAGAGATGACGCATTTATTCACCGGTGACATCTGCCACATCGATGTACGGCAATACGGTCTCCGAATAGTAGACGCCGCGGCGTCGACTTGATGAGATATGTCCGACTTGACGTCACATGCCCCGCGCGGGGTGGGCCGACACGCGAACGGCCGGGTGTTCGCCCTCGTTCGTTCGGCGAGCAGGGAACCCTGACGACGCCTCAGGACTTCTCGCGTCTCCAAAGACCGGACAAGCACGGCCGGACGGACGTGGCAAGAGCCGACCGTCACTACGAAGCAGGTCAGTAGACAGCCCTGTTGCCCCGCCTCACGGCAGTTCCAAGAATGACGGCCCACAGCATCTCCACAGCTCAGCCAAGGAACTGCGCGGAACCTGCCCCACCGGGGAGGCTCCGCGACTATCGAGCGAGGTCACGCATGAGGAAGCACCGCAGGAAGACGTACTACCGGCCGATAGCCATCGCTGTCGTCGCAGCAGGCGCCGTGGGTGTTCCCTCTGCGGCCATGGCCTGTCTGAGCTCTCCGGAGGACGCGGGCAGCCGGCCCTCCGCGCGCTGGGAGACCGTGAGCTCCGCGCACGACTGGAGGACCGCGGGCTCCGCGCACCACTGGACGGCCGGCTCCTGGGGGCAGAAGCCGACTGCGAGTGCGTCCGCGAGCCCTGCGGCGTCCGCGAGCCCATCGACAGCTCCTGCCCCGACCACCGCCCCCGCATCCGCCGACACGGCTCGCGTGCTGGCGCTCGTCAACAGCGAGCGCGGCAAGGTCGGATGCTCTCCGCTCGCCGTCAATGCCAAGCTGACCAAGGCGGCGCAGGACCACAGCAAGGACATGGCCGACCACCGGAACATGTCCCACACGGGCTCCGACGGATCGTCGCCCGGTGACCGGATCACCCGTGCCGGTTACAGCTGGAGCGCCTACGGCGAGAACGTCGCCTACGGCTACTCCACACCCGAGTCGGTGATGGCGGCATGGATGACCAGCCCGGGCCACAAGCGCAACATCCTCGACTGCGGGTACAAGGAAATCGGCATCGGACTCGCGCAGCCCGGCAGCTACTGGACGCAGGATTTCGGAACGGCCCGATAGCCGACCGGATCCGCCCCCTCCTTGCCCCGGGTCCCCCGTCCGCGGGGGGCTCGGAGGCCGGCAACGCGGCGAGTCCGGCGCGCATCACCGTAGGGTCGGGCCCCGGGGCGATCGCGTCGACCCGGGACTTCCGTCGGCGTACGCATGTCACCGCGTACGTGGTTCAGGAACTGCCGCTCGCGTTCTCCTGAAGGATCGCGGCGACGTCGGCCACGTCGTTCCCGATGGTCAGCGCGCCGTTGATGTCAGGCACCGAGGCGCCGTTCACCCCGGCGAAGAACACGTCGTAGTGCCCCTTGCGCGTCTCCAGATACCCGGCGGTCGTCTCCGCGCCCACCGCCAGCCGGTCGTTGACGAGGTCGCCGCCGACGACGGTCCCTGTCTTGGCGGAGACCTTGTCCCGGGCGGGACAGTCGCGGCAGTTGCCCGCGAGGCTGCCGTCGACGCCCAGGGTCGGCAGCGCCTCCCGGAAGCGGTCCGCATCGGGGGTGCCCTGCCAGTACGTCAGGATCTGGGCGACGGCGCGGGGTGTGGTGCGGTCGGCCGGGTTGCCGCCGCGGCCGTCGGCCAGTTGCACGGCCTTGCCGTCCACCTTCGCCTCGTCCAGGAACTTCGCCAGCACGCGGAATCCGTCCGAGCACTGATGACTTCCCGTACGGACGGCCATCAGACAGATGCCCAGGTTCGCCCCGAGGTTGTGGCTCACCTTGAAGATGAGCCGGGCGTACTGCTCGAACGGCGGGGACGTGAACCGGGCCACCTCGGGCGCGCCCCGGTAGGAGTCGGGCAGCCTGCCGGCCGGATTGGCTCCGCCCGCGTGCGCGGTGACCTCGACCCCGGCCCGCTTCAGCGCCTCGATCAAGGCGCTGCGGCCGAAGGCGCTCGGGTCCCGGATGTCCGACACCCGCAGGACCGGGGCGGAACCGGCGGCGATGGTGCCGGAGAGCTGGATGCGGGTGCCGTCGGCGGAGGGCGTCACCGTGATGTCGGCGGGCTTGCCCGCCTCGACGGTACGGACGGAGGACGTGACGCGGTACGGCGCCACCTTCGGGCGCCAGTCCAGCTTGGCGGGCGCGCCCGGTGCGCCGCCGGGGGTGGTGAGCAGGTCGATGAGGTTGTCGTTGATGATCAGGGGCGCCGGCGTCGGGTCGAGTTCCGGGTCGGGACGGAACAGCCGTGCGTCCACGACCACGTCGCCGTCCACCTTGGTGATCCCCGAGGCACGAACCTGCCGGGCCAGTTGATCGATACCGGCCAGCGGGTTCTGCGGGGTGAGGGTCGCTCCGGGGATGTCGTCGGCGTAGGTGTGGTCGATGGCGGTGAAGGCGACGGTGCCGTCCGGACGCGTACGGCCGCCGAGGGTCAGGTCACCCTGCGCGACGAGGTCCAGGTCTCCGGTGAGGGTCGCACCCCGGCGCTGTCCGACGGCATGCACGGGCGTGACGAAGCGGTGATCGCTGCCGAGGGTGTGCCAGGCACCGCTGACACCGAACAGTTTGGCCACGGAACCGGGGATGAAGAACTGGTCCGCGTAGCGCGACTGCACCACCTCTCCGGTCTCCGGGTTCTGCTCGAACAGCCCCCACCGGGCGTGCGGGTAGTAGGGCTTGCGCATGATCGAGGAGATGCGCGGGTCGAGCTTGTCCGGGGCTTTCGACGGCATCACCCAGTCCATGCCGAACGCGGCGACCGTGGCGGCCAGCACGAGGCCGAGGAGTGTGAAGACGCGCCGACGCCTCCGGTTCCGGCGTCGGTTTCCGGTGACGGCTGATGACATGCGGACTCCACCGGTGTGTGTGGTGCACGAGGACCGGGAAATGGGCGTTCTGAGGGTATGACTCGCGGGCGGCCGAGGCCGGTGGAGAGGCGCGGCGCGGCGGGCACATCCCTCGGACGGTGGCGGGAGGCGATGGGGGCGGGTATGTCCGTACGGTCGTGGCGCGGGGCACGGGAACGCGTCCGTACCGTCGTGACGCGGATGATGCGTGCATGACCGACGATCTGGTGGATTTCCTGCGAGTCCGCCTCGACGAGGAGGCGGACCTGGCCCGCCGCTGCGACGGTGACGGCTGCGGCGAGTGGACCGCGCTCGGCGGCACCGTCGACTTCTGTCAGGTGGATCTCTCCGGATTCCCGCCCGTCATCGCCCGGCACATCGCACTGCACGACCCGGCCCGCGTCCTGCGGGAGATCGAGGCCAGGCGAGGCGTCCTCGCCTGGCCTGGCGTGCAGTCCTGCCGGGGGCGACCCCGAGCTGCCGTGGGACGACCGGGACGACTGTCAGTACGACGGCGAGCTCCGGCCCTGCGACGACCTGCTGGACCTGGCGCTGCCCTACGCCGGCCACGCCGACTACCGACGGGAGTGGCTGCCTCATCGCATGCGCGGGGGCGGCGGCCAGGGTCTCATCGGGAGTGCGCACCGGGCACCCGGGCAGTGGGCGCGCAGGTACGCGGCGGTAACGGCGGGGGCGGTGAGGATGTCGTCCTCGCCGACGGGGAAGCCCGCCACGGCCAGCTTCGCGGCGATGCGGGCGCGGGTGCGTGAGGTGGTGTTGGTGACCAGGACGAACGGGAGTCCGGCGGTACGCAGCCGCTCCAGGGCGGCCACCGCGCCGGGCAGCGGTTCCCAGTCGACGGTGAGCACGCCGTCGATGTCGATCAGTACCGCTCCGATCCGTTCCATGGATCGACCCTCGCCGACTTGCGCAGGCGCCGCAAATGGGGTTGCTTCGAAGTAGGTGCGTACGTGGCCTCTGTCTCCCCTGGGTCGGGGGTGAACCACCGTGTTGTTCACCGATCGCACGGATGCGGGCAAGCGGCTCGCCCAGGCGCTCCGGCATCTGCAGGGGGAGGAAGGGCGGGAGAGACCCGTCGTTCTGGGCCTGCCCCGTGGCGGGGTTCCGGTCGCCGCGGCGGTGGCGACGGCACTCGGCGCACCCCTCGACGTGATCGTGGTCCGCAAGCTCGGCGTCCCGTACCACCGTGAGCTGGCGTTCGGCGCCATCGGCGAGGGCGGAGTGCGGGTGATCAATGAAGACGTCGTACGCCGCGGAGGGATCAGCCCCGGGGACATCGCGTCCGTCGAGCGCGCCCAGAAGGCGGAACTCACCCGGCAGGCACGGCAGTTCCGGGGCGACCGGCCGCGGTTGGAGCTGGCCGGCCGTACCGCGATCGTGGTCGACGACGGGGTGGCGACCGGCGCCACGGCCTCGGCCGCCTGCGAGGTCGTACGGGCACAGGGCGCGGCCCGGGTGGTGCTGGCGGTTCCGGTGGCGCCCGCGGACACGATCGCCTGGCTGCGCAGGCAGGCGGACGAGGTGGTCTGCCTGTCCACGCCGGCCCTCTTCTCGGCCGTCGGCGAGTGGTACCGGGACTTCTCCCAGACGTCCGACGAGGAAGTTCTCGCCCTGCTGAACGCTTAGGGCCTGTCCGCACCGCCGCACACCACGTCGTGGCGTCGTGGCTGCTCAGCCACCCCGCTTGCCGAACCGCAGCTTCCACGGCGCCACCGCCGACTCGATCCGCACGCGCAGCCCGAGCTTCGACTCGCCGTCTCGGCCGCGAGCCGGTCCGCGACGTCCCCCGTACCGTCGGGCGAATTGTCGTCCACCACCGGAATGCGCAGGTTCGGTACATGCAGATCCATGAGCAGATCGACGAGGACCGGCAGATTCGTCCGTTCGTTGTAGGTGGGGACGACCACCACAATCCTCGGGGAAGTCTTCACCACGACCGTTCCCTTGCGCTCTCTCGTGTTCTCGGGGGTTCCCGGACGTTCTCAAGTGTTCTCAGACGTTCTCGGGTGTTCTCCGGTGTTCCGCGCCCCCGATCCGCGCGAGCCCAGCACCCGCCCCGTGCGCCTGAATGGGGGAATCACAGCACTCTCCGGATTTCCCTCCCTCCTTCCCGGCACCTTGGGTACGCTGACGAGCGGAGCCCCGGAGCTCTATGGACCTCTTCCGTCGCCGAATCGGAGCCGTGCCATCAACCACCCGCAGGGCCCGGTCGATTTGAGCGCGGCGGCAGATTCCGGGGGCCGTTCCGGACCGGATCCTGAAGGCGGCGCCGACCATCGCACCTCATACCGCTACGGGTTATGGCCCGCGCTGCTGGCACTGGTTGTGGGTCTCTGGGGGATTCGTCGCGAGAACACCATGTGGCGCGACGAGTCGGTGACGTACCAGGTCTCGCACCGCAGCCTCTCCGAGATCTGGCATCTGCTCGGCACCGCCGACGCCGTGCACGGGCTCTACTACTTCTTCATGCATGGGCTGTTCGCCGTGGGCGGCGACGGACTGCTGCTGCTCCGGCTGCCATCCGTACTCGCGACGTCCGTGTCCGCCCTGCTCGTGGC
This sequence comes from Streptomyces atratus, assembly GCF_040655115.1. Classification (GTDB taxonomy): domain Bacteria; phylum Actinomycetota; class Actinomycetes; order Streptomycetales; family Streptomycetaceae; genus Streptomyces; species Streptomyces atratus_D. The sequence continues at coordinate 20,680 of NZ_JBFAJH010000009.1, forward strand.
GTCGACCGGAACCCGCCTGGCGGGCCCCCGTGCCGGACTTCTCGCCGGTCTCTCCTTCGCCGTCATCCCCGTCGTCCAGATGTACGCGCAGGAGGGCCGCTCGTACGCCATGGTGTGCGCGCTGGTCGCCCTCGCCACCTGGCTGCTCGTCGGCGCCGCCGACGATCCCTCGCGTCGGGGCCTGACTGCCTACGGGGTCGTCCTCGCCCTCGCCGGGTGGCTCCACGAGTTCGCGATCCTGGCCCTGGTGGCGCACGGCCTGACGCTGTATCTCTGGCGCCCGCCCCGCCGGGTGCTGCGGTCCTGGGCGGTGGCGGCCGTGCTGCCCGTGGCCGCGGTGGCTCCGCTGACCCTGTTCTCCCTGAGCCAGTCGGGACAGGTGTCCTGGATCGGGTGGCCGCATCCTGACGAGTGGCTCGTGATCGCGGCCGTCACCCTTCTCGGTCTGCTCTGCGCCGCGTACGGGACGAAGCAGACGGGCGCGGCCGGCCGGCCCCGCGCTCTCCGACTGGTGCGGCTGGCCCTCCCGCTGCTGATCCTGCCCACGGCCGCGCTGCTCCTCGCGTCCCTCCACGAGCCCATGTACGTGGATCGCTACGTCCTGTACTCCCAGCTCGCCCTCGCCCTGCTCATCGGATTCGCGGTGGACCGGCTGTGGGACGCCGCCGGACGGACTGCCCGGCCGGCCGCGCCGCGGCTGCGTGCCGTGATGTTCGGCATCGCGGCGGCCGGTACAGCCGTCGCCCTCCTCCCGGTAACGCTTCAGATGCGCACCCCCGACAGCCGCAAGGACAACGTCACCGCCCTCGCGGCCCACGCACGGGCCCTGGCGTCGGACGGCGCCGGTCTGCTCTTCATGCCGTCACGGCGAAGGGAATGGGCCCTCTCCTACCCGGACGACTTCCGGGGCCTGACCGATCTGGCACTTCTGCGGACCCCCCGCGACGACAACACCCTCGAAGGCACCGAGGATTCGGCCGACCGGATCCGGGCTCGCCTGCGCGGGTTCGACCGGGTCGTGGCGCTCAGCGATCCGCCGGGGCAGCCGGAGGACGCGCTGCCCGAGGAGGCGGTCAAGCGGGACGTGCTGCGGACGGAGTTCGTCGTATGCCGACGGGTGCAGGACAAGGGGGGCCGGGTCACGCTGTATGCGCGGCCCGGCAGGTGCTGACCTGCGGCGGGCGGAGCGTTCGGCCGGGCGATAGTCTGGTGCGAGCAGGGACTGGTGACGGTTGCTGCGCGGCGGTGGGGCCCGCCGTACCCGAACCGCGGCAGCAGTGCCGCCAACGGTCCCTACTTGCGGTGGAACGTGCTCGTGTCCGGGCACCCAGCAGGTAGGAGACACGCGTCCATGGGAGCCCAGCAGCCCCGAGCAACCCCCGTGACGGATGAGCCCGGCGGCACCGGGCGCGTCGTGCCCGTACCCGGCCGGCGCACCCGGCGGCCGGGCGGACAGTGGCCCGTCCTCGGCGTCATCGCCCTCGGCGGCGCCGTCGGAGCGACTGCCCGTTACGGTGCGTCGCTGATCTGGGACACCCCGCCGGGCGGCTTCCCCTGGACCACACTGGTCGTGAATGTCCTCGGGTGTGCGGTGATCGGCGTGTTCATGGTCCTGATCAGCGACGTATGGGCGGCACACCGGCTGGTGCGCCCGTTCTTCGGTACAGGGATGCTGGGCGGGTTCACCACGTTCTCCACGTACGTCGTGGACATCGGACGGCTGGTGGACGGCGGTCGGGCCCGTACCGGCATCGCGTATCTCGGACTGACGCCGCTGGCGGCGCTCGCCGCGGTGTGGAGTGCGGTGTGGGTGACCCGCCGCGTGCTGGCGTGGAGGCAGCGATGACGAGGGAGACGGAGCCGGCCGGGGCGGCCGAGCGGGGACTGCGCCTGACGGTCCTGGTCGGGGAGTCCGACGTCTGGCACCACCGCCCCGTCTATACGGAGATCGTGCACCGGGCGCACCGTGCCGGGCTGGCGGGTGCGAGTGCGTTCCGTGGCATCGAGGGGTTCGGCTCCTCGTCGCGGATCCACACCCAGCGGCTGCTGTCGCTGAGCGAGGACCTGCCGGTGGCGGTCGTGATCGTGGACACCGAGGAGCGGATCCGGGCGTTCCTGCCGCTCATCGACGAACTGATCGGGGACGGCGTCGTCGTCCTGGACGCGTGCGAGATCGTTCGCCGCGGCCGGGAGGAGAGCCGGTGAACTGGCTGCTGGTGATCGTCGGCGCCGCGATCGGCGCCCCGCTCCGCTATCTGACCGACCGTGCGGTCCAGTCCCGGCACGACACGGTCTTCCCGTGGGGAACGTTCGCGGTGAACGTGGCCGGGTCGCTGCTGCTGGGGCTGCTGACCGGCGCGGTGGCGGCCGGTGCCGCCTCGTCGCAGGTTCAGTTGCTCGTCGGGACGGGGCTGTGCGGCGCGCTGACGACGTATTCGACGTTCAGTTACGAGACGCTGCGGCTGGCCGAGGACGGGGCGAAGTTCTACGCGGCGGCCAACGTCGTGGCGAGCGTGGTGGCGTCGCTGGGCGCGGTGTTCGCCGGGTTCGCGGTCGCCGAGGCGCTGTGGCAGTGACACGCGATCACTCCCGTGTACGTCAACGGTTGTGTCGTCGCCCGCAACCCCCGCCACCCGCACCGCCGAGCAGCCACGGCAGGGCTGCTGTGGCTGCTGGGCGGATACGAGTACGACGGTGGGCCCGACCCGTCGACGCACGACGGGACCGGCCATGTGCGGGTCGTCGAACGGACCCGCCCGCCCCGGCTCCGGTCAGGCGGTGCGGCGCGCGGGTGCCGAGCGGCGATTGCGGCGGCCGCGGGACGACGAGCCGCCGGTCCTCGGACGCTCCGTCGTCGGCGTCGTGATCGTGACGGGCACACCCGAGGGCGCCTGCGCGCCCGTGATCCGGTTCAGCTCGGCCTCTCCGGAGCGGACCTGGGCGATCTTCGGGACGATGCCCGCGTCGGCCATCAGGCGCGTCATCTCGCGGCGCTGACCCGGCAGCACCAGCGTGACGACGGAGCCGGACTCACCGGCGCGGGCGGTGCGGCCGCCGCGGTGCAGGTAGTCCTTGTGGTCGCTCGGCGGGTCGACGTTGACGACGAGGTCGAGGTTGTCGACGTGGATACCGCGGGCCGCCACGTTCGTGGCGACCAGCACCGTGACATGTCCGGTCTTGAACCGGGTGAGGGTGCGGGTGCGCTGCGGCTGCGACTTGCCGCCGTGCAGGGCGGCGGCCCGTACACCGCTGTTGAGGAGGTGGTCGGTGAGTTTGTCCACGGCGTGCTTGGTGTCCAGGAACATGATCACCCGGCCGTCGCGCGCCGCGATCTCCGTCGTGGTGGCGTGCTTGTCCGCGCCCTGGACGTACAGCACGTGGTGTTCCATCGTCGTCACCGCACCGGCCGCCGGGTCGACGGAGTGGACCACCGGGTCGTGCAGATAGCGGCGGACCAGCAGGTCGACGTTGCGGTCCAGTGTGGCCGAGAACAGCATCCGCTGCCCCTCCGGCCGCACCTGGTCGAGCAGCTCGGTGACCTGCGGCATGAACCCCATGTCGGCCATCTGATCGGCCTCGTCGAGGACGGTGATGGAGACCTGGTCCAGTCGGCAGTCGCCGCGCTCGATGAGGTCCTTGAGCCGGCCCGGCGTGGCGACGACGACTTCGGCGCCACCGCGCAGCGCGCCGGCCTGGCGGCCGATCGACATGCCGCCGACGACGGTCGCGAGGCGCAGCCTCAGCGACTTGGCGTACGGGGTGAGCGCGTCGGTGACCTGCTGGGCCAGCTCCCGGGTCGGGACGAGGACCAGGGCCAGCGGCTGGCGGGCCTCGGCGCGCCGTCCTGCGGTGCGGGCCAGCAGGGCGAGGCCGAAGGCGAGCGTCTTGCCGGAGCCGGTGCGGCCGCGGCCGAGCACGTCGCGCCCGGCGAGCGAGTTCGGCAGGGTGGCGGCCTGGATCGGGAACGGCTCGGTCACGCCCTCGGCGGCGAGCGCCGCCAGCAGGGGCGCGGGCAGGTCCATCAGGTCGGCGAAGGCCTCGACGGCGGGCAGCGCCGGAGTGATGGTCTTCGGCAGGGCGAACTCGCCCTGCTTGGCAGCGGGCCGGCGGCCGTAGCCACCGGAACGATATCCGGAACCGGAACCGGAACCGGAGCGGTAGCCGGAACCGGAACGGCTCGGGGCTCCGCTGCGGTTGCCGGAGTAACGGTCGTTCGTGCGAGCTGAGCGGTTCAAGGAGAACCCTTCCTCGATATGGCGCGTATCGAGGAATTCCGCGCGGCTGTGAGGCGGCGCGGAATCGCAAGAACGGGCCGATGACATACGTGGACGAAGCCCGGCTGCGAAAAGTGAGCCGTGTCCGACACGGTGGATGGTGAACCGTGTCCGTCGCAGGGACTGGGGCCGGCACACGGGTGCGGCCCGGACAAGCAACGAGCTGGGCCCGGCGCATGGGTGCGGGCCCGGAAAAAGCAACGAGCTGGGGCCCGCACCCGAAGGTGCGGGCCCCAGCTGCGCAAGTGCGTCTCAGCGCGTCAGGCGCCGGAGCATCTGCAGGATCACGCGGGGGTGATGTTCTCCGCCTGCGGGCCCTTCTGGCCCTGCGTGACGTCGAAGTTCACCTTCTGGCCCTCCTGCAGCTCACGGAAGCCACTCGCGGCGATGTTCGAGTAGTGGGCGAAGACGTCAGCGCCGCCACCGTCCTGCTCGATGAAGCCGAAGCCCTTTTCCGCGTTGAACCACTTGACGGTGCCAGTAGCCATGTTTTATCTCCTTCTGGGGCAGTGCCCGGGGACCCGCACTGTGCCGGTCCCGCGTCGCCGCAATGATTACCCCGTCCGGAATAATGATGCCGGAAATACAAAAGCGCACCCATCAGCCAATTGTGGAGACAAGAGCACTTGGAGTTTTGGGAACCACAACTGCAACTGCTCCCAACCGTAGCACGATGGAAGCGGGCGCGCACGGCACGTAATTACACTCCGCCCGGTAGGCCATAAACCCTCATCGCGCATTGCACAAAATCCTGTGCTTGCGGCATCAGATATTCGCCCTCAGGCGCGGAGCCCCGGCGCCGGAAACCGGCCTCAGGACCCCGCATCCGCCACCGGCCGACGCAGCTCCGCGTTGAGGCGGAGGGCCTCTTCGAGCTGGTCCTCCAGGATGACGATGCGACAGGCGGCCTCGATCGGCGTGCCGCCGTCGACGAGTTCGCGGGCACGGGCGGCAATGCGCAACTGGTAGCGGGAGTAGCGACGGTGGCCGCCCTCGGACCGCAGGGGCGTGATCAGGCGCGCTTCGCCGATCGCCCGGAGGAAGCCGGGCGTGGCGCCGATCATCTCCGCAGCTCGGCCCATCGTGTAGGCGGGGTAGTCGTCGTCGTCGAGCCGGTCGGTGGCGTGCGGCGGGATTCCTTGGGGCATTTGCACCTCTTCCGGGCCCGCGGAGAGAAGCGACTGAAGGTTTCTCCGACGTCGTTGACCGAAAAGAAACCCTCATGGTGCGAGCCATCATCTCTATGGTAGCCGCGATAGATTTCCCGGACCGGACAGGGGAGATTACCCGCCGCGCCCGAACATGAGTACGAATGACGTCCGGGATGGACACAGCGATCAGTCGGCCAGTTGATGGCGGCGTGATCAATGGCCATAATGCAGGAGTAGCCCTTCACGCATCCCCCGTCGTGAAGGGCTACGACGTGTTGCGGGCCCGACGGCCCGCCGGCCCGCGAAGACATGGGCGCACGACGACTTCATGGGCAAGGGACTCCCCTCGTGGTCCCTTGCCCATGTTTTTTCGAGTTAACAGTGACGTAGAGTGTTTATGCAAGCCCACTCCTGACAGCGGAGCAAGGTGTTCCGCCATGTCTCGCCCGCCTCCCCACGCTGCGGCCCCCTCATCCGGGTTGGTTACAGTACGAGCCCGTTGACCGGATCCAGGCAGGCGCAGCGTCTCAGGGGCGCGCGTGCCGGCGGACGTGAACGTGGGGGCCCCGATGGGCAACGGAGAAGAGAGCGCGCCGGAGCTGCGGACGCTGCAGCAGAAGGTCGAATACATGGTGGAGGAGACCTTCCCCGGCCAGAAGATCTCCGGGCGGGTCTTCGCGGACCTGGTCAGGGAACGGGGCAGCTCGCTTTCGCACAGCTACTTTTCCAACATCCTCGCCGGGAAGGTCACCCAGCCGTCCGAGGACATCCTCAAGGCCCTCGGACTGGGCTTCGGCGTCGACTGGCGCTTCTTCAAGGAGGAGTCCGAGGTCGTCGACGACGTCGTCGCCGGACTGCGGTTCCTCGCCAAGCGGCGCACCGGGGAGATCAGCGGGCTCGCCGGACGCGGCCTGGCCGACGACGGTCTGCCGCCGGAACTGCTGCAGTTCGCGCTCTCGCTCCTGGAGGACTCGAAGAACCGGCCCGGCGCCCCCGCCGACGGCGAGGGCAGCGGTTCCGCCGCCGACGGCCCATCGGCGCAGTAGGCCGCCGTGTCCCTGCGCAAGCTGCGGAAGGAGTGCGAGGCCGGGCTGGCCGACCTCCCCTTCCCCGCACCGTTCTCGATCGCCGGCCTGGTGGCCAACATGGAGGCGGCCCGCGGCCGCACCATCGTGCTGCACGAAATGCCCGACCGGCTGGCGCGCGTCAATGCCGCCTGCGGTCTGCGCCTCGCCTCCGGCTCGACCAGCTTCGTGCTCTACCGGCGGCGCCCGACCGCGTACCAGACCCAGCACGTCATCCTGCACGAGCTGTGCCACGAGTGGTTCGACCACGGCACCTCGCTCGACGCGGACCGGCTCCAGCGGCTGCTGCCCGTCTTCGACACGTCCCTGATCTCCCGGGTCGTGGACTCCGGCTTCGCCGACGCACTGCGCGCGGGCGACTCCACCGTCCAGGCCCGCGCCCGGTACGACACGCACGACGAGCGGATCGCCGAGTTCGGCGCCTCGCTCATCCCCCGCATGGCCAGGGATGTGACCAGTGACGACATGGTGGGACGCCTCGCCAATTCGCTGTCGCGCCCGGTCGCGCACCGCCGCCGCGGACTGTTCCGCCGTACGTGACCCCGTCTCCTTCCCCCCATCCAGAGGAATCCCGCCGTGACCCCGCTCGACCTCGCCGGCTATCTCATAGCCGTCCTGATGACGGCTGTCGCCGTGTGGCGCATGCCGGCCGCCCTGTGGGGCGACGAGGAGGACAAGCGTCGCCGCGCCCTGTGGGGCTGCTACGCCGGATTCGCCGCCGCCCTGTGGACCAAGACCCAGGTGGTGCGGATCGGGCTCAACGACAGCCCGGTCACTGACCTTTCGGTTCTGATCAAGCACTACACGGCGACGATCGCGATCCTGGCGATCCTCAGCTACATCGTCGCCATCTACGGCCAGTACCCCGACGCCGGTGACATCCCGCGGCACGTCCGGTTCGCCCGGGCGGTCCAGCAGGTGGCGGCCAAGGCGTCCGTCGCCACGCTGATCCTGCTGACGGTGCTCTTCTTCACCGCCGTCGACCGTTCCGTGCCGTCGGACCGCTTCGTCGCCGACCATGCGGGCCAGTGGGGCGCCACGCTGTACATGAGCGTGTTCTACCTCTACCTCGGCGCCGCGTCCGCGGTCTGCGCCTACCAGTGGGCGCTGGCCACGGCCGGTGCCGGGCTGCGCCATCTGCGGGTGGGGCTCGCGATGATGACGTTCGCGATGTTCATCGGGGTCGCCTACACGGTCAGCCGCACCCTGTTCCTGTGGGTCAGCGTCGTCGACCAGCCGAGCGCCGCCTTCGCGCTGGAGTTCGACGAGGTCACCGAGGCCGCGCAGGTGGTGCTGTTCGCGTTCTTCGCGGTCGGCGCTTCCGTCCCCGCCCTCAGCAAGGGGCGGCGCCGGGCGAAGCTGTGGCGGGCCCAGACCCGACTGCACGCGCTCTGGTACGAGTTGATGACGGCGTTCCCCGGCCAGCCGTTCGAGCCCCCGGCCTCGCTGCGCCGCGAACTGACCCGGTTCGACACCCCCGCGGATCTCCGGATCGACCGGTGGGCCGCCGATATCGCGGACGCGGTCGAGAAATTGCGCCACTACGTACCGGACAGCCTGCTCCCGGCCGCCGCGGCAGCTGCCGCGGCCGACAGCCCTGCCCGCGAGAAGGCCGGTCCGCTCGCCGACGCGCACTGGATCAAGGCCGCCCTCACCGCGATGAACACCGGCGCTCCCGCCGGGAGCGCCGCGGCGGTCGGCACCCAGCACGCCACCGACCAGGACGGCGAGGTGGCGTGGCTGGTGCTGGTGGCGACGGCCTACCGGACCGTCACCGAGGACCGGGCCCGGGACGTACTGGCGGCTTCGGCGGCCATGGAGAGGACGGCATGACGACCACCGGTTCGGCCACCGGCTCCGACACGACGACGACCTCGACCGCCCGCGCGGTCACGGACGCGCTGCAGCCCCGCAACCTCCTGCTGGCCGGCATGCTCGCCATCGGGCTGGCCGCCGCCGGCCACTGGACCGGTCTGCTGTGGGGCCTGCTCGGCGCCCTGTGCGCCGGGATCGTCCCGGCCGGATACATCGAGTGGGAGCGGGGGCGCGGCACCTGGGGCGACCGGCATGTCGTCGACCGTACGAAGCGCGCACCGATCTTCCTCGTCATCCTCGGCTCGATCGGCGCAGGCTCGGCCGTCATGGTCCTCGGGCACGCGCCCACCGGGATCCTGGTGGCGATGCTGGCACTGTGGGCGATGACGGTCGTGCTGCTGGCCGTCAACACCGTCTGGAAGATCTCGGTGGACGCGTCGGTCGCCTCGGCGGTCATCGCGCTGCTGGCCGCGGTCCACTCGCCGTGGTGGCTGCTCGCGTACGCGATGACGGTCGCCGTGTGCTGGTCACGGGTGGCGCTCGGCTACCACAGCGTCGCCCAGACGGTGGCGGGCTCGGCGCTGGGCGCGGGAACGGCGGCCACGTTCCTGCTCGTCTGACGGCCACTGTCCCCTCCCGGCAAGCTCTGCCCCGTCGCACCGCCCAGCACGCCCGCTCGCCGCGTTGGCCAAAAGCCCTGGTAGCTCCTTCCCCAAGCTCTCAACTCCGTTCGAGCAGGGGAGACCCATCCAATGTCCCGGCCCGCCGCCGCCCGTTCGGTCTGACGATTCCGTGACGTGCCCGCACGGCGCCGGGCCCGAGCCGGTGCCGCGACCTAGCGTGACGGACATGCGTGTACTGCTCACCGGCGGAGCCGGTTTCATCGGGGGACACATCGCCGGGGCACTGGCGGCGCGGAGGCACGAGGTGGTGGTGTTCGACGCGCTGCTGCAGTCGGCACACGGCGTGGGCGCCGCAGGCGGCCGGGACGGGCTGATCCTTGCCGATGTCCGGGACCGGGCGGCGGTGGCCGATGCGCTGCGGGGCGTCGACGCGGTCTGCCATCAGGCCGCGATGGTCGGTCTGGGCAAGGACTTCGCGGACGCCCCGGAGTACGTCGGCTGCAACGACCTCGGGACCGCCGTCCTGCTGGCGGAGATGGCCGCGGCCGGTGTGCGGAATCTGGTGCTCGCCGGGTCAATGGTCGTCTACGGCGAGGGGCGGTACGACTGCCCCCGGCACGGGCGGATCCGGCCCGGGCCGCGGGCCGTGGACGATCTGGCGGCGGGCCGGTTCGAGCCGCGCTGCCCGGACTGCGGGGCGGAGCTGACGCCGGGGCTGGTGGGCGAGGACGCGCCCACCGACCCGCGCAATGTGTACGCGGCGACGAAGCTCGCCCAGGAACATCTGGCCGCCGCGTGGGCGCGGGCGACGGGCGGCCGGGCGGTGGCCCTGCGCTACCACAACGTGTACGGGCCGGGGATGCCGCGCGACACCCCGTACGCGGGGGTCGCCTCCTTCTTCCGCTCCTCGCTGGAGCGGGGCGAGGCGCCGCAGGTCTTCGAGGACGGCGGTCAGCGGCGGGACTTCGTCCATGTACGGGATGTGGCGGCCGCGAACGCGGTGGCGCTGGAGGCCGTGGGGGGACGCGGGGCGGGGAGTTTCGCCGCGTACAACACGGGGAGCGGGGATCCGCACACGATCGGCGAGATGGCGGCGGCACTGGCGTCCGCGCACGGTGGTCCGGCACCGGAGATCACCGGCGGGTACCGGCTCGGAGACGTACGCCATGTGACGGCGGACTCGCGACGGCTGAGGGAGGAACTGGGCTGGCGCCCGGAGGTGGGGTTCGCGGAGGGGATGGAGGAGTTCGCCGGGGCGGCGTTGAGAGGGGCGGTCGCTACCGGTTGACCGGCGGCCGCTCCGGCTCCGGACGGCCCGGCCGGCGTGCCACCGGAAGCGTGACCTCGAAGCAGCAGCCGCCCCTCACATTACGGACCTCCGCCCGGCCCTCGTGCGCCTCCACGATCCCCCGCACGATGGCCAGCCCCAGCCCCGCCCCCGCCGGAGGCGTACGCGCGTGGCTGCCGCGCCAGCCCGTGTCGAAGACCCGCGGCAGATCCGCCTCGGGGATGCCCCCGCAGCCGTCCGTCACCGACAGCACCACCGCGCCGTCGGCGCGCTGCGCGGCCACCGCGACCGTGCCGTCGGCCGGGGTGCGGCGGATCGCGTTGATCAGGAGGTTGCCCAGGACCCGGCTCATCTCCTTGCTGTCGACCTCCACGGGCACCGGGTCGATCCGGTCGCCGACCAGCCGGACCCCGTGCTCCCGCGCCAGCGGGTCCGCCCCTGCGAGGGCGTCGCCGACCAGGTCGTACACGGAGATGCGGGCGGGGGTCAGGGTGAGCGATCCGGCGTGGATCCGGGAGAGTTCGAAGAGGTCGCCGACCATGTCGTTCATCCGCTCCACCTCGGTCCGTATCTGCCGCAGGTAGCGGCCGGAGTCGGCGGCCATGCCGTCCTCCAGCGCCTCGGACATGGCCCGCAGCCCGGCGAGCGGTGTCCGCAGATCGTGCGAGATCCAGGCGACGAGTTCGCGACGCGAGGTCTCCAGTGCGCGTTCGCGCTCCCGGGAGCTGTCGAGCTTGGCGCTGGTGGCCGCCAGTTCCCTGGCCAGAGAGGCGAGTTCGGCGGTCGCCTGTTCCTCGGGGGCGGCGAACGTACCGCCGTCGCCGAACGAACGGGCCGCAAGCGTCAGTTCCCTGCTTCTGGCCGCCACCCAGCGTCCCAGCAGCATCGCGGTGCCGAGGGACACCACGGCGGCCATCGCGACGACGGTCGTGACGACGGCCAGGTCGTGCGGCGACAGGAACATCGCCCAGGCGACCGCGAGGGTCCCGGCGAGCATCGCGCTCACCGCGACGGCGGCGACGACGGTCAGCGACACCACGAGCGAACGGTGCCGGAACAGCCGCAGGACCAGCGCGCCGAGCAGTCCGGCTGCCGCGGCGCCCAGGAAAGCAAAAAGGGCGATGAGGAGGAGGTCGGTCATGAGCCGTCCGCCGCGCCCCCGGCCGTCGTCCCTTCGGCCGCCGTCCCCCCGGTCAGGTCCAGGCGGTAGCCCACACCCCACACCGTCTGGATGAGCCTCGGACGGCCCGGATCCGCCTCGGCCTTGCCCCGCAGCCGCCGCACATGGACCGTCACCGTCGACAGGTCACCGAAGTCCCAGCCCCAGACCTCCCGCATCAGCTCCTCCCGGGTGAACACCTGCCCGGGGTGGCGCAGAAAGAACGCGAGAAGATCGAACTCCCTCAAGGTGAGGGCCAGTTCATGACCGTCACGGGTCGCGCGGCGAGCCGCCGGGTCAAGACGGAGTCCGGCGCCCTCCAGCGGGGACCGGGCGGAGCCCGCGGCGGGCGGCGCGGACCGGCGCAGCACGGAGTCGACGCGCAGCACGAGCTCACGCGGACTGAACGGCTTGGTGACGTAGTCGTCCGCGCCCGTCTCCAGGCCCAGAATGCGGTCGTCCTCGTCCCCGCGCGCCGTCAGCATGATGACCGGCACGGGCCCGTGCGCCCGTATCCGGCGGCAGACCTCGAAGCCGTCCATGCCGGGCAGCATCAGATCGAGGACGACCAGGTCGGGCCGACGCCCGGCGAAGCACTCCAGCGCCGACGGACCGTCACCGACCCGACGGACGTCGTAACCCGCCCGGTCCAGGTAGCCGACGACCACCTCGGCGACCGTCGGATCGTCGTCGACGACGAGGACATGACCGCGCGGCGCGCCGGGGGCGGGTCCGGGACCCGGGGAGTCCGGGATGTTCTCCATACGGTCACCTTGGCATCCCGGCCACCGGGTCGGGCACTCGGCGGTCCGCCGAAGGGTCGACGTCCGTCTTCCGTAAGAACCTGAAGCCCGAAATGCCGGTTTTCGCTCCGTAGTGTGAGCGGGGTGACCGACTCCTACTCCGCCCGCTCCCCCCACGCCGACGTGGTCCTCCCCTGTCTGGACGAGGCCGCCGCGCTGCCCCGGGTGCTGGGCCGAATCCCGGACGGCTGGCGCGCCGTCGTCGTCGACAACGGCTCCACCGACGGATCGGCGGAGCTCGCCCGCTCGCTCGGGGCGACCGTCGTGCACGAGCCGCGACGCGGCTTCGGCGCCGCGTGCCAAGCCGGACTGCTCGCCGCCGAGGCGGAGTTCGTCTGTTTCTGCGACTGCGACGGTTCCCTCGACCCGGGTCTGCTGCCCGGCTTCGTACGCCGGATCGCCGACGGCGAGACCGATCTGCTGCTGGGACGCCGCCGCCCCGAGGGCCGTGGCGCGTGGCCGCTGCACGCCCGCGCCGGGAATCTGGCGCTGGCCCGGATGGTGCACCGCCGGACGGGACTGCGCCTGCACGACCTCGGCCCGCTGCGGGCGGGGCGCCGGGCGGACCTGCTGGCGCTGGAGCTCACCGACCGGCGCAGCGGCTACCCGCTGGAGATGGTGGTGCGTGCGTCGGACGCCGGGCTGCGGGTCTCCGAGACCGATGTCCCGTACCTGCCGCGTACGGGCAGGTCCAAGGTGACCGGCACCTGGCGGGGGACCTGGCATGCGGTGAGGGACATGCGCGCGGTCCTGCACAGGCCGCCGGAACGGACGACCGCGGGGACGGCCCGGCGGGAGGCGTCCCGGTGAGCGTGCCCGGACCGACCGCCCTCCTCGTCATCGCCAAGGAACCGCTGCCGGGACTCGTCAAAACCCGGCTCACCCCGCCGTTCACCCCCGCCGAGGCGGCGCAGCTCGCCGAGGCGGCGCTCCGTGACACGCTGCGCACGATGCTCTCGCTGCCCGCCCGGCGGCGCGTACTCGTGCTCGACGGGCGGCCGGGGCCCTGGCTGCCGGCCGGCGTCGACGTGGTGGCGCAGAGCTCCGGCGGACTCGACGAGCGGCTCGCGGCGGCGTTCGCCGGCTGTACCGGTCCGGCCCTGCTCATCGGCATGGACACCCCGCAGATCACCGCCGCCCATCTGGCACCCGCCCTCTCCCCGGACGCCTGGGACGACTGCGACGCCTGGTTCGGCCCCGCCGACGACGGCGGCTTCTGGGCACTCGGCCTGGCCGCCCCCGACCCGGCCCTGGTGCGCGGCGTGCCCATGTCCGTCCCGCAGACCGGTGCGGTCCAGCGGCGGCGTCTCGTCGACGCCGGACTGACCGTGCGCGATCTGCCGCGGCTGCGGGACGTGGACACCGCGGCGGACGCCGCGCACGTCGCCGCCGCCGCACCGCGGGGGGAGTTCGCCGCTGCGCTGGCCCGGCTGACCGCGGCGGCGGCCCGATGAGCGTTCCGGACCGCGGCGCCACGAGCACGGCAGGTTCCGAACGGGAGGACCTCGCCCCGTGGTCCACCGACCCCTACGCCGATGCGCTGCGCAACGGCCACGGCCCGCTCTTCCTCCGCCGTACGGACGGCTGGCTGCTGCCCCTGGACGTCGAGCGCTGGTGTGCGGAGGCCGACGCCGCCGACCTGTCGGCGCTGCGCCGCTGCGAAGGGCCGGTCCTCGACATCGGGTGCGGTCCCGGCCGCCTCGTCGCGGAACTGGCCTCCCGCGGCCACCGCGCACTCGGCATCGACGTCAGCGCCGCCGCCGTCGCCCGCACGCTCCGGGTCGGCGGCTCGGCGCTGCACCGTTCCGTCTTCGACCCGCTTCCCGGCGAGGGCCGTTGGGGCACCGCGCTGCTGATCGACGGCAACATCGGCATCGGCGGCGACCCGCACGGTCTCCTGCTGCGCACGGCGGACCTCCTCGCCCCCGGCGGGCTCCTCGTAGCGGAGACGTCGCCGCTGGACATCGACGAACGGGTGCTGGTCCGGTTGTACGACGGTCGCCTCGCACCGGAAGGAACCGGCGGGGAGGGCCGGGCCGCCGCCGGGGGCGCGCTCTTCCCCTGGGCCCGACTCGGCACCCCGGCCCTGCTCCGGTACGCGCAGCCGAACGCCTGGCGGGCCGTCGATCAGTGGGTGGCGGACGGCCGCCCCTTCATCGCCCTGCGCCGCACCCGGAGGGTCCGGACGCCCAGCCAGAACGCCGACACCGCGAACAACGCCGCCGTGATCAGGAGCCAGTTCCCGAGGAACACATCGGGGGAGAGCCCGCTCGCCGGCTTGTAATGGGTCGCGTGCCTGCTGATCAGCGGGAACCACATCAGCAGGAGCAGCCCGGAGAGAAAGGCGGGCACGCGGACGAAGTTGACCAGCCCTGAGCGCGGTCCCAGCACCGCGCGTACGGCCCGGTCCGCCGTCGCGTACACCGGCAGCAGCACGAGGTCGTGCACCAGCGCCGAGCCGACGAACCACACCGCGACACCGAACGTGTCCCCCTCCAGCAGCCGCACACCCGCGTAGCCCGCGAGGGCGAACGTGGCAGCCAGGAGCAGGAGATGCAGCGGCCCTTCCCCGTACCAGCGCGTGAAGACCGCTGCGGACCGGGGGCCGTTCGTCTTCCGCATCACAGCTCTCCGAACGTCAGCCGGGTCACCCATTTGGTGTTGAGCACGCCGGGTGCGGCCGGGACGATGATCCGCGCCGGATACCCGTGGTCGGGCGACAGCGTCTCGCCGTTGACCTCCAGCGCCAGCAGCGAGCGCGGGTCACGCACCTGGTTGTCGCGGAGCGCGGCCTTCCGGAACGGCCCGCTGCGCTGCACGGACTCCACGAACACCCCCGGCGGCCGGTCCGGATACCCGGCGAGCGCCGCCAGATCCCGCAGCCGCACCCCGCGCCACCACTGGTCCGCGGTCGACCAGCCCTCCACGCACGCGATCGGCAACGCGGCGCTGTACTGGTCCATGGCCAGAAGCTGTTCCCGGGTGAACGCGAGCTCTCCGGCGGGTCCGCCGACGGTCAGCCGCCACCGCTCACCCGTGTCGGCCGGGGTGATCCGGACGGACGCGGCCGTCTTGTTGATCTGGAAGCCGCCTGGCCCCGTCCCGGGGTCGGCGACCCCGCGCGGGGTGAGGAGTGCGGTGCTGCGCAGCGCGTCGAAGCTCCGGCCCACCGAGGTGACCAGCAGGAGAAGCGACCCGGCGCCCACCATGGCGAAGGCGCCGCGCCGGGAGATGGTCGGCGTATGCGGGGCGGGGGACGCCAGCTCATCGGTCTCACCCCGCAGTTCACCGCTGCGCAGCACCCGGACGGCCCGCGGGAGCTTCAGCCCGACGTGGGCGACGAACCCGGCGAAGAACACCCACGCACCGTAGAAGTGCAGCGGATAGAACGACCCCGGGAACACGTACTCCACCTGGATGTTGAGCAGCCCGGTGATGAACTCGAACAGCGCCCCGCCGACGAGCAGCAGCAACGACACCCGTTCCAGGGCGTGCCCCACCGACCGGGCCGGCGGCAGCGCGAAAAGCTTCGGGATCACCGACCACAGCTTCGCCAGCAGCACCGGCACGAGCACGATGCCGCCCGTGACGTGCAGCCCCTGTGTCAGCCGGTACAGCCAGTGCGGTCCGGTCGGCCAGGCGAACAGGTAGAACCCCAGCACCCCCTTGCCCGGCGTCTTGTCGTTGACCGGCGCAAGATCCGGGTTGTACGCGGCGTACGACAGCAGCCCCGTCACGAACACCAGCGTCAGCCCGACGAGGAGGACGAGCCCGAGCACCGCCGTGAACCGGACGCCGCGCACGGGGCTGCGCCAGAACCCGGGGGAGGAGGGCAGCCGGTCCGTGGTCCGGAGCCGTTCGAGAACGGCCGGGACCCGCCCCGCGGACGGTCCGTCATCCGATGGCCCGGCACGGCCCGTCCCACCGACGCGGAACGGGAACCGGAAAGCTCTGTTGTGACGCCTGTCGCCCATGTCCCGACGCTAAGCCCAAGGTCTCGGGCCGCAGCGCGTACGACTCCTGACGAAACTCTGACGTCACTCCCGATGACCGCCAACCGGGCCAAGATCTGACAGTTCGATGACGCGCCCCGGTGGCACCGCCCGTCATCGCCCCGCCCTGCATAGCGTGCCTGTGTGAAGACCGAGGAGCACGTGAAACGCGAGCAGCGCACCGCCGGCCGCAACCACCGCGCCATGGGCCGACGCCTCGACCTGATCGCCGCCGCCGCCGGTGTCCTGCTGGTCACCGCCGCCGTGCTGATCGGCCGGGCGATCCAGGACGCCGACGGCAGCCTCTTCGTCCACTGGCCGCCCCTGCTGGCGTCCTGGTACCCGCACACCGGCCCCGGCACCCCGGCCGCCGTGGTCGTCGCCGCGGCCGTCGTCGCGTACGGGCCGGTCCTCGCCGACCGGCTGCCCTGGCGGGGTCTGCTCGCGACCGCGTGGGCCGCCTCCCTCGGCTGGATCTTCTCCCTGGCGATGATCGACGGCTGGGGGCGGGGCATCGCCGAACGGCTCACCACGAAGCATGAGTACCTGCAAGTCATCAGCCGGTTCGGCGATATCGGCGCGGCGCTGCGCGGATTCGACACGCACATCCTGATCGGCCCCCCGGGCAACTGGCCCGCCCATGTCGCCGGTCATCCGCCGGGCGCCACACTCACCTTCGTGCTGCTGGACCGGATCGGGCTGGGCGGCGGGGGCTGGGCCGGTGTCTGGTGCATCGTGCTCGGCGGCTCGGCCGTCGTCGCCGCCCTGATCACGGTGCGCGCCCTCGCCGATGAGCGCCTCGCCCGCCGCGCCGCCCCGTTCCTCGTCCTCGCGCCGATGGCGGTCTGGACCGGCGCCTCGGCGGACGCCTGGTTCGCCGCGGTCGCCGCGTGGTCGGTCGCCCTCCTCGCCCTGGCCTCAACCCGGCGGACCCGGCCGGGCCGTGCCACCGCGGCCGCCCTCGCCTCCGGCCTGCTCTACGGCCTGACCTGCTATCTCTCGTACGGCCTGACGCTCATCGCGCTCCTGCTCCTCGCCGTCCTTCTCCTCGCCCGTACCGCGCGCCCCCTTCCGCTTCTCCTGCTCGGGGCGCTCGTCGTCCCGGTCGCGTTCACCCTGGCGGGCTTCAACTGGTGGGAGGGATACCGGCTGCTGGTCGAGCGCTACTACCAGGGAGCGGGTGGGATCCGTCCGTACGCCTACTGGGTCTGGGGGAACCTCGCGGCCACCACGATCGCCGCCGGTCTCGCCACCGTCGCCGGTCTCCGCCGGGCCGCGGCCGGTGCCCCCTCCGCCGTCCGCACCGTCCGCACCGGCGCCACCTCCGCACCGCAGCGGCTGAGCCTCCTCGCCCTGGCCGCGCTCCTCGCCCTCCTCGTCGCGGATCTGTCCGGGATGAGCAAGGCCGAGACGGAACGTATCTGGCAGCCGTTCGTCCTCTGGCTGCTGCCCGCCGCCGCACTGCTCCCCCCGTCCACCCGACGCGGCTGGCTGACCGCGCAGGCGGTCGTCGCCCTGCTCGTCAACCACCTGCTCTGGACCGGGTGGTGAGTTCGGGAAGCACGTTGAACCGATCACGCACGGGGTTCACAACTGCTGGGCAAGCACAACGTTGTGGCGAACATGGACACGATGGGGTGAACGGTGTGACGAGCTGCGGGTACGCCCGGCGGGGTGTGCGTAGCGTTCCCGGTGCGCTCTGGGACGCCGGGTGTGGCGTCAGCAGTCGGGGCCCCCGTGTCACCGGAGAGATGGTTCGGGGCCTCCGCGTCACCTCTGGCCACACCCACATGGCCAGGTCGTAGGGATTCCGCCCGCCGGTATGGACACGGGTCCGGCCCCGGACGTCGACCACACCGGACTGTTCGGCATCACCAGCCTGGAACTCGGCTGACCGACGGATGCCCTGACCGCCGCCCCCCGGCCGCTGTCCGCCCCTACCGCCCGAGCCGGTCCAGCACCCGGCCGCGCAGCAGCTCGTACTCCTCGCGCAGCCGTACGATCTCCGCCGGCCGGGGTATCACCGTGCCACCGGTGACGATCTCCTCCGGCCCGAACTGCTCCCGCGTGAGGTCGATCTCCACACCCATGCCCAGCCGGTTCCACCAGTGGAAGTCGGTGCGCTCACCGTCGACCCGGACCTCGCCGCGGATCAGCTCGCCACCCAGCAGATCGTTGAGCACGAGGGCGGTGACCCCGCACTGGTCCCGGGCCGGGTTGTCCGCAGTCCAGTGCGGCCGGTGGCCGGGCGTGGCCGTGTCCGCGCCCCAACCGGCGCGGACAGCGGCTTCGACGTCGGCGAGCAGCAACGGCTTCGAGGTCTCCATGACACCGATCCTCGCAGCACCCACCGACAACGCGGCTGCTACCCGCTCTCCTCCCGGGTCCGCTTCCGCTTCCGCGAGGCAAGCACCGCGATGTCGTCCTCCGCGCCCGGACCGAACCTCTCCAGCACCTCGTCCAGCAGATCGTCGAGGCTTCCGCTCGCCGGCAGGGTCAGTTGTTCCAGCCGGCGCACCGATACGTCGATGTCCTCGTCCCGCCGCTCCACGAGACCGTCGGTGTACATGAACAGCACCGTGTCCGGACCGACCTTTACGGCCGTCGTCGTGTACCCGCCGAACCCGGTGCCGAGCGGCGGCCCCACCTGCACGTCGCCCACCCGGGTCCCCGCCTCGCCGGGGTCGATGAACACCGGCGGCAGATGCCCCGCGCTCGCCACCTCGCACATCCCGCCGAAGTGGTCGACGACCGCCAGCAGACATGTCGCCGCCCGGTCCGGGCCCGACCGCTCCACCATCCGGTCGAGCTGTTCCAGGATGCGGTGCGGCGGGAGGTCGTCGTCGGCGAGCAGCCGCAGCAGGGAGCGGTAGTGGCTCATCGCGACCGCCGCCTCCACCCCGTGCCCCATCACGTCGCCGATGGCCTTCAGATGACGTCCGTCCCGCAGCGGGATGACGTCGAACCAGTCGCCGCCGACCATCACGCTCCGGTCGGCCGGCAGATAGCGGGTGGCGACCTCGACGTGCGGGTGCGGCGGGCGCGGCTCGGACAGCAGGGAGCGCTGGAGCTCCAGGGCGATGGTGTGCTCGTGGGCGTATCTGCGGGCATGGTCCAGACCGACCGCGGCCCGTCCGGCGAGTTCCCGGGCGACGACGACGTCCTCGTCCGAGAACGCAGGCGAGTCCCCCGCCCGGACCAGGCTGAGGACGCCGAGCGGCCGGCTGCGTACGGCGACCGGCACGATGACCGACGAATGCATGCCGAGGGCGCGGTAGGCGGCGACCCGTCCCGGACCGGCTGCCGAGCGGCCGAGCAGATCGTCGCCGGTGAGGTTCCGGACGACGGGCTGGTTGGTCGCCAGGCAGCGCTGTACGGCCGCGCCGTCCTGGTAGTCGATGTACTCGCCGGTCAGCCCGAACTCCGCCATCCCCTCCCGCAGCCCGGGGACCGCCGCCAGTGCGGCCCGGCGCAGCCGCAGCATGCCGGGAGGCGCGGGGCGTACGGGAGGTGCCACGTCGGGCGGGAAGACCTCGGCCGCCGCGACGTCGGCCAGCGCGGGGACGACAAGGTCGACGAGCTCCGCGCAGGTGGTGTCCATGTCGAGCGTGGTACCGATCCGGGTGACCGCGGAGTCGAGAAGGTTGAAGTGGCGTCGCACCTGTTCCAGTTCGCGCTGCTCCTTGTCCGGCGCCATCACCTCCAGCACGATCCCGGCGACGCCCACCACCTGCCCTTCGACCTCCAGCCGGTGGTACGCGCCGTGCCAGTACCGCCGGGCCGTCCCGGACGCCGCGGGCGTGAAGCCGCTGGACGTGATCTCGCGGGGTTTCCCGTCGGCGAGGACCGCCCGCATCATGTCCTCCCGGGCGTCGACGTAGGGCAGGACGTCGGAGACGGCGCGGCCGAGGTGTTCGGCGGCGGGGATGCCGTTGAGCCGTGCGAGGGCCGGGTTCACGTACAGGTAGCGCAGCCGCGTGTCGAGGACGCCCACCCCTGCCGCGGTGCCGTCGAGAAGCGCCGCCAGGACTGCGAGGTCGAGCGGTGGCGGGCTGTCGGCGTGCGCATCGGCCTGCAAGGGAACCTCCTGTTGTGGGGCCCGGACCACCCGACTACCCGGTCTTCATCGTCGGTCGCCACGCCCCGCCCCGCATCCGCAGAGCGGCTTCAGTGCACGTGCCGCCCGCCCGCCGTCTCCGGCTTCCCCCGCGGCACCAGTCCTGCGGCGACGGCCGCACCGGCCGCGGCCGCCGCCGCGCAGACCGTGAAAGCGTCGGCGAACCCGCGCACCGCACCCCTTTCGATCCCGGCTGCCGCGACCCGGTCCCGCCGATCGCCGCCCATACCCCGAGCCCCTTGTTCCGCTCCGCGCCGTGGAACGAGGTGGTGACGAGGGACAGGGCGGCGGGCGACAGCAAGAGCAGCAGGCGGGGGAACGCGAAGCAGCCCCCCGGCGGGCCACGCGCCGAGGCCAAGCGGCGGGCCATCGTCAAGGCCGCCCGCGAGGCGTTCCTGCGGGAGGGGTTCGGCGTCGGGATGGACGCCATCGCCGCCGAGGCGGGCGTGTCGAAGGTGACCGTCTACAACCACTTCGGCAGCAAGGAAGCACTGTTCACGGCCGTCATCGCTGGCGCAGGACGAGCCCCTGGGCGGCCCGTCGGCCACCGCGCTGGCCGGACTCGCCGCCGCCGACGACCTGCGCACCGCCTTCGTCGAAGCGGCCCGCACCTGGGTGGCCGCCGTCCGCGACAACGCCGACGTCATCGCCCTGCGCAACCTCGTCGCCGCCGAACTGCACCGCTTCCCGGAGCTGGCGAACGCCTGGCAGGGCCACGGCCCCGAGGGCCACCACCCCGCCGTCGCCGACGCCCTGCGCACCCTCGCCGACCGGGGCCGCCTGACCATTCCGGACCTGGAGACCGCGATCATCCAGCTGTACGCGCTGCTGGTCTTCCCGCACCTGGTCTTCAGCTCGTACGGCACGGTCATCGACGACCCGGTCACGGACCGCCTGATCATCAGCGGCGTCGACATGTTCCTGGGCCACTACGCCGCGGCGGGGTCCGCCGGCTGAACGCCCCCGCTGCCAGAGGCCCGGTGCAGGATGCGGTGACGATCCGGGAGGCACCGGCGGCGGGGGACCCGGTCGGACGTGACACCGCGCCCCGACGCGTCACGTTCCCTGCCGCCCCCTGACCGCCGCGGCCACGAACTCCGCGGGCGGAAGGCAGCCGTGCGCCTCGACATAGTGGTCGATCAACTCCGGTGCAGCGTAGGCGACTCCGTCGCCCCGCACGCGGATCTCCGCACTCCCGCGCGGACTCGCGGCGCGAGCCCGTTCGCCGGCCGCGCGTTCCAGAAGCGCGGCCGGCGATCCGCCATACGTACCTCCTGGTCGCGGAAGCCACCACCGTACCGAGCATGCTGTACCGGAGCGTCGCCGAACGCCGCACATCCGTCGCACACGAGGGGACCCGCCATGGGATCGTCACCACACGTCGGCCTGCCCGTCCAGGACTTCACACTGCCGGGCGGAACGCTCGCCGGAGACACGTTCGAACGCCGCGACTACACACTCTCGGACGCCCGCGGCCGTGCCGTCGTTCTCGCCTTCTACCCCGGTGACAACACGGCCGTCTGCACCAAGCAGCTCTGCTCGTACTCCTCCGGCATGGAGACCTTCACCGGTCTCGACGCGGAGGTCTGGGGAATCAGTCCACAGGGTGTGGACAGTCATGAGTCGTTCGCCCGCACCTACGGCCTGCGGATGCCACTGCTCGCGGACACCGGGCGGGAGATCGCCCGGGCGTACGGGATCACGGCGCCCGGGATCGGGGTGCGCCGCGCCGTGTTCCTGATCGGACCGGACGGCGTGCTGCGGTGGAAGCATGTCGCGGTCCTCGGGGCCACCTTCCAGTCGCTGGACACGCTCGCCGACCGCATCTCCGGCATCAAGAACGAGTAAAAGATTGCCGGACCCCGGCAGTGTCACGGCCCGAGGGTGTATGCCATCATCCAGCCAGCTCGACGGAAACATCGGGGCGATCCGCAGATCGGGAAAGGTGATCACATGACCTTGTTTCTCGGTCTGGGCATGGCGGGGGTCGCACTCCTCGCCCTCTCCCTGATCTTCGACGGAATCCTCGAAGGGCTCTTCGGGGGCGTACTCGACGGGCTCTTCGACGGCCTCCTGTCCCTTCCCGTCATTGCCGGATTCCTCTCGATGCTCGGCTTCGGCGGCGCGATCGTGCTCGGCACCACGGGTGCCGGTACGGTCGCCGCGACCGCTGCCGGACTGGTCGCCGGACTGGTCGCGGCCTGGCTGACCTGGAAGTTCAGCCGCGCCCTGATGCGCGACCAGACCGCGGCCACACCACGGGGCGACGATCTCGTCGGCACATCCGGGTCCGTCGTCACGGCCATCCCGGCCGACGGCTACGGCGAGGTCCTGCTGCGGCTCGCGGGCCAGCCCGTGAAACTCGCGGCAAAGAGCCCGGTGCCGGTCGAACGCGGCACCGAGATCTGGGTGGAGGCCACGCTTTCGACCACCTCGGTCGCGGTCCGCCCCGTCGAGCGCTGACCACCCACTGAACCGAGCTGCCGTCCCCGATCGGGAGGCAGGGGGGACCCCTTATGAGCCCAGTTGTGACCGCCGTCGTCGGAGTCGTCGTACTCCTCGTACTCCTCGGCCTCGTGGTGATCACCCGCTACAAGGTCGCCGGGCCCAGCGAGGCCTTCATCATCACCGGCCGACGCGGCAAGAAGTCGACCGATCCGGTGACCGGACGCACCAGCATCGACAACAGCGGGCAGAAGGTCGTCGTCGGCGGCGGCGTCTTCGTCGTCCCGTTCGTGCAGCAGAAGTTCACCCTGGACCTCTCCAGCCGGCACATCCCGGTCGCCGTGCGCGGAGCCGTCACCCTGCGCGGTGTGAAGTCCCACCTCGAAGGCGTCGCGATCGTCAAGGTCGGCGGCAACGAGGACGCGATCCGGGCCGCCGCACAGCGGTTCCTGCAGCAGCAGGACGGCATCGTCGGCTTCACCCAGGAGGTGCTCTCCGGCGCCCTGCGCGCCATCGTCGGCCGGATGTCGGTCGAGGACATCATCCGCGACCGCGCCGCGTTCGCCGGCCAGGTCGCGGAGGAGGCCGAGGCCAGCCTCTCCGGCCAGGGCCTGATCCTGGACGCCTTCCAGATCCAGGACATCACCACCGAGGGCTCCTACCTCGAGGACCTCGGCCGCCCCGAGGCCGCCCGCGCCAAGCAGGAGGCGGACATCGCCGAGGCGATCGCCAAGCGCGCGTCCGAGCAGGCCCGCCTGAAGGCCGCCGAGGAAATCGCCATCGCCGAGCGGACGTTCTACCTCAAGCAGGCCGAGATCAAGGCCGAGACGGAAGCGGCGGCGGCCAAGGCCAACGCCGCGGGCCCGCTCGCCGAGGCCGCCCGCCAGCAGGAAGTCCTGGAGGAGCAGGAGAAGGTCGCCCAGCGCCAGGCGGCCCTGACCGACCGCGAACTCGACACCAAGGTCCGCAAGCCCGCCGACGCCGCCCGCTACCAGGCCGAACAGGAGGCCGAGGCCCGCCGCATCGCCCAGGTCAAGGAGGCCGAGGCGGACGCGGAACGCTCCCGCCTCACCGGTCAGGGCGAGAAGCTCCACCGCTCGGCGCTCGCCGACGCCGTTCGCATCGAGGGCGAGGCGGAAGCCGCCGCCATCGCCGCGAAGGGCGCGGCCGAGGCCGAGGCCATGCGGAAGAAGGCGGACGCGTTCGCCCAGTACGGCGACGCGGCGGTGCTCCAGATGCTGGTCGAGGTACTCCCGCACGTCGTCGCCAAGGCGGCTGAACCGCTGAGCGCCATCGACAAGATGACGGTCATCTCGACGGACGGCGCAAGCCAGCTGTCGCGCACGGTCGCGGACAACGTCACCCAGGGCATGGAACTGCTCACCGCCACGACGGGCGTCGACCTGGCGGCCCTGCTGAAGAACCTGAAGGGCGGACCGGCTTCGGACACCTCGGCGGAGATCCCGGCGCAGGCCCCGGCCACCGCATCGGCCAACGGCACGATCGAGATCACCGACTGACGCCGCTCCCGACCTCACGTGCCCGGCGGTGAGCAGCAGACCGCCGGGCACGGCTGCGTCCGGACCCCGGCCGCCTTCCCGGGGCCGCGCGCCGATCACGCCGTATCCGCGGGCAGCAGGGTTCCCGTGCGGACAACACCGGGCGGCGGAAGCCTCCGGTTAAGGTAATGGAACGTTAAAGAGATCACCAAGTGCGTCGCCGTGCCGTCGCACGCCTCGGGAGGAAGCCATGGGAACCCACCGGACCACGTTGCCCGGAGTCGGTGTGCAGTACGACTACATCACCGAGTCGGGACAGCACATCTCCGTCGTCGTCCACCACGACGGGCGCCGGTTCATCGGGTTCTACGAGCGCGACGATCCCGACTCGTGTCAGCTCTCCGTGGCTCTGACGCCACAGGAGGCGACCGGGCTCGCCCACCTCATCGACGCCGCGCCCATCGACGCCGTACGCACCGAGGGCATCGATCTCGTCACCGAGCACATACCGCTCGGGTCGCGCTCCCCGTACGGGGGCCGGCTGCTCGGGGACACCCGGGCCCGGACGCGGACCGGAGCGTCGATCGTGGCCGTGCTGCGGACGCACAGTGCGCATCCGTCGCCCGGGCCGGACTTCCGGCTGGCCATCGGGGACACGCTGGTCGTCGTCGGTACGCGTGAGGGCGTGGACGCGCTCTCCGAGATCATTGCGGAGGGCTGACCGTGCACGACACGACCGCACTGCTGGTGGAGCTCGGCTCCGTCATATTGGGGCTCGGGATCATCGGGCGGTTCGCCGGACGGATAGGGCTTTCGCCGATTCCGCTCTATCTGCTGGCCGGGCTGGCGTTCGGGGACGGGGGACTGCTGCCCCTCGGGGCCAGTGAGGAGTTCACCGCCGTCGGCGCCGAGATCGGCGTCATTCTGCTGCTGCTCCTGCTGGGGCTGGAATACAGCGCGTCCGAGCTGGTGACCAGCCTGAAGACGCAATACCCGTCCGGGGCCGTCGACTTCGCGCTCAATGCGACGCCCGGCGCGGTGGCTGCGCTGCTGCTCGGGTGGGGGCCCGTGGGGGCGGTCGCGCTGGCCGGGGTCACCTGGATCTCCTCGTCCGGGGTCATCGCGAAGGTACTCACCGATCTGGGGCGGCTCGGGAACCGGGAGACGCCCGTCATCCTCGGGGTTCTCGTCATCGAGGACCTGTCGATGGCCGTGTATCTGCCGCTGCTCACCGCGATGGTGGCCGGGGCCGGCCTGGCCGGGGGCAGCATCGCCCTGCTGGTCGCCCTCGGTACCGTCGGTCTGGTTCTCTACGTGGCGCTGCGGCACGGCCGGCTCATCAGCCGGGCCGTGTCCTCCGACAATCCGGAGATGCTGCTCCTCGTCGTCCTCGGGCTGACCGTCCTGGTGGCCGGTGTGGCACAGCAGTTGCAGGTGTCCGCGGCCGTGGGGGCGTTCCTCGTCGGGATCGCGCTCTCGGGGGAGGTCGCCGAGGGGGCCCGTAAGCTGCTGACGCCGTTGCGCGATCTGTTCGCCGCCGTCTTCTTCGTGTTCTTCGGTCTCTCCACCGATCCGTCCGACATTCCGCCCGTGCTGCTGCCCGCGCTGCTGCTGGCCGTCGTCACCGTCTTCACCAAGATCGGCACCGGGTGGTACGCCGCCCGGCGCGCCGGGATCGGGTCGCGCGGGCGGTGGCGGGCCGGCGGGACGCTGGTCGCGCGCGGTGAGTTCTCCATCGTCATCGCCGGTCTGGCTGTGGCGACCGAGCCCCGTATCGGGCCGATCGCCACCGCGTACGTCCTGATTCTCGTCATCGTCGGTCCGCTCACCGCCCGTTGGACCCAGCCCGTCGTGGCCAGGATCCGGACGTGGCGGGGCGGCGGGGGCGGTGTCTCCGGGGGCGGCGTGCCTGTCGCCCGCACGGAGATGCCCGTCGTCGAGCATGCCCCGGCCGCCGACTGAACCGCTCTCAGAGCGGGGTCGCCTCGTGCAGGATCCGTACCAGCGCCACCGTCGCGTTCAGCGACGACAGCGCCGACACCGTGGTGCCGACGGTGGCCACCAGTCCCGCGAAGGCGACGTGTGCGGACGACGGGGGCCACAGCCGGGTCGGCGGGACCGGTTCCAGGAGCGCTGCGACCCGGCGCGGGATCGGGCCCACCGCCGCGAACGCGGCGAACGCGGTCGGGACGGTCGGCGAACGGCGCGCGAAGAGCGCCGCCTTGCCGACCGCGACCGCCACCGCCCGCCGGTCACCGATCGCCTTCGCCGCCTCCTCGTCCGCCCAGCGCTCCGTGCTGTACGCCACCGCCGTACGCAGGGGCAGCAGGAACGGGTTGGCGCGCGCGGCGAGTTGGGCGGCCAGGAGGTAGCGGTGGTGGCGGGCGGTCAGATGGGCCCGTTCGTGGGCGACGAGGGCACGGCGTTCGCGGGCGTCCAGGCATTCCATCATCGCTGTCGAGACGACCACCCGGCCGGGGGCGCCGGGGAGCGCGTACGCGTACGGCTCCGGGTCCGGGAGCACGGCGACCGGGGACGACTGCGACGGGAGGGACTCCAGGGCCCGGGTCGCGCGGATGCGTTGGCGTACGTGGCGGCCGGCCGTCGCCCCGCATGCCACGAAGACCGCGGCCAGCGCCCCGATCGCGACGACGCCCGCCCGCTCCTCGTACGGCACCGCCGCCCGTACCTCCGGGTCGGACCAGCCGTCCGGCAGCGGGTTGCCCGGCAGCTGGGCCGTGCCCACCACCATCAGCAGCGCCAGGCACACCGTGCTGCACAGGGCGAGCGTCGTGCCGACGGCGGCGAGCAGGCGGGTGGCACTGCGCGGGTGCAGATGCTGTTCGGCGAGGCGCGCGACCGGCAGCGCGGTCAGCGGCAGTACGAGTGGCAGGTAGACGAAGACGCCCATCGGTCAGCTCTCAACCTTCCGCGGTACGGGGGTCATGCCGGGCCGGGACCGGGGTCGTCCGGTGTGGGCTCGGCCGCCTTCGCCAGGAGCGTGCGGAGGCGTTCCTCGTCACCGGGGGACAACGCCGAGACGAACCGGGCGAGTACGGCTTCGCGGTCCCGTTCGCCGTCCAGGACACGGCGCATCCGCAGCGCGGCGAGACCGGCCTCGTCGGAGGCCGACGTCCAGGTGTAGGAGCGGCCCTGGCGGGACCGGGTCACGCACTTCTTCGCGTAGAGGCGGGACAGGATCGTGATGACGGTGGTGTACGCGAGTGCGCCGTCGAGGCGCTCCTGCACCCAGCCCGCCGTCGCGGGTCCGCCCGCCGAGCGCAGCACGGCGAGAACCTGCGCCTCCAGTTCGCCCTGGCCGCGCTTGCGGGCACCCGGGCGTCCGGGGTTCGCCCCGGCTCCGGGCACTTCGCCGTGAGGCGGTTCGTTGTCCGGGTGGTGGCCGGCCCTGGCCGTGTCCATCGTGGTGGCTGCCCTTCTGCGATACCGCGTCTGCCACGGCGCCGGAGCATCGTACTGACTGCACGTTCGCGGACATAGTGGGCGGGCGCACGGCTCACTTCTACACGTCTGTAGAGTTGGATCTCGTTCCGGCAACACAACGCAACGCAACGTATGGAGACGTCATGGCACTGTGGGATCGGATCAAGGAATCCGCGACGACGATGCAGTCGCAGCTCGAGGCGAAGAAGAACGACCTGAAGAGCGGCGCGTTCCGGGACGCGAGCATGGCCATGTGCGCCCTGGTCGCCGCCGCCGACGGATCCATCGACCCGTCCGAGCGCCAGCGCGTCGCCTCGCTCATCGCCACCAACGAAGTGCTCCAGAACTTCCCGGCGGACGATCTGCAGCGACGTTTCAACGAGTACGTGAACAAGCTCACCGCCGACTTCGCCTTCGGCAAGGTCAGCGTCCTCCAGGAGATCGGCAAGGCGAAGAAGAAGCCGGCCGAGGCGCGTGCGGTCATCCAGATCGGCATCGTCATCGGTGGAGCCGACGGCGACTTCGACAAGACGGAGCAGGCCGTCGTGCGGGAGGCGTGCTTCGCACTCGACCTTCCGCCGCACGAGTTCGACCTCTAGAACGCCTCGAGAACCGCCAGGTTCTCAACGGCCCCTCCGACCGCCGGGAGCACTCCGCGGTCCGACTGACCATCGGACCCGCACCCGGCCGGGCCGGGGAATCGCAACTCCCCCGTACGATTCCCCGGCCACCCACTCCCAGGACCCCGCCTCCGTGTCGCGTATGCATCGCGTCATGGGTGCGGGGTCCTGCATCAAGTAACAACCCGGCCGGCAGGCCGCCGGTCGTCACCGCGACGGACGGGACCGCGCGGAGGCCCGTACCCCGTGAGTCGCCGGACGACAGGCAACGGCGGGACGGCGGGGAACGGGGCGAGGTCCGGGGGAGTCGGCCCGGTCGTCAGGCGCGGACCGGCGCCGACTCCTCCACCACCTGGAGCCGGGGTGCGCCCCTGCGGTACAGGACCGCCGTCACCAGCAGCCCGACAAGGAAGAAACCCGCCGACCACCAGTACGCGGTGGAGTAGCTGTGGAGCTGGGCCTGGGCGACATCGGCGGGGGTCGGCGGGCGTTCGGCCAGGTAGTTCACGGCGGCGCTGGTGGCGAGGGTGTTCAGCAGCGCCGTGCCGATCGAACCGCCCACCTGCTGGCTGGTGGTGACCATCGCCGAGGCCACACCCGCGTCGCGGGCCGCCACCCCGTACGTGGCCAGGTTCATCACCGTGGCGAAGACCGCGCCGAGGCCCAGGCCGAGGACGAGCAGGGCGGGCAGCACATGGGTGAGGTAGCTGCTCGTCAGGCCCAGGCTCGTCATCCACACCATGGCGGCCGCGGCGATGCCCATGCCGAGCGGCACGATCGGTTTCGCGCCGAACCGCGGCACCAGCACATTGGTCGTCGTCATCGACGTCGCGATCATCAGGGCGACCATCGGGATGAACGCGAGACCGGTGGAGACCGGCGAGTAGCGCAGGGTCCTCTGCAGGTAGTACGTGAGGAACAGGAACACGCCGAACATGCCGCCGCCGGAGATGAACATCGCAAGGTACGACGCCCCGCGGTTCCTGTTCAGCACCACCCGCAGCGGCAGCAGCGGATGCGCGGCCCGCGTCAGCCACCAGGCGAACGCCGCCAGGAGCACACCGCCCGCCAGCAGGAAGCCCCAGGTGTCCGGTGAACCCCAGGGATGCGACTCGGCGTTGGAGAAGCCGAACACGATGCAGAAGAGCCCCGCCGAGACCAGGGCGACGCCCGGGACGTCGAGCCTGGGGCGGTCGGCGGGGGCACCGGCGGCGAGCAGCCGGGTGCCGCCGACGAAGGCGGCCAGGGCGAACAGCAGGTTCACGTACAGGCACCAGCGCCAGTTCAGGTACTCGGTGAGGATCCCGCCGAGCAGCAGCCCCACCGCGCCGCCCGTCCCCGCGATCGCGCCGTAGATCCCGAACGCCTTGGCGCGCTCCTTCGGGACGGTGAACGTCGTGGTGAGGAGGGAGAGCGCGGCCGGGGCGAGAAGCGCGCCGAACATGCCCTGGAGTGCGCGGGCGAAGACCAGGACCTCGAAACTCGGGGCGGCGCCGCCGATCGCCGACGCGACCGCGAAGCCGATCAGACCGGTCAGGAAGGCGATCCTGCGGCCCACCAGGTCGGCCAACCGGCCGCCGAGCAACAGCAATGAGCCGAAGGCCAGGGCGTACGCGGTCACGATCCACTGGCGGTCGCCGTCGGAGAAGCCGAGGTCCTGCTGGGCGGAGGGCAGGGCGATGTTCACGATGGTGGCGTCCAGCACCACCATCAGCTGGGCCAGACCGATCACCGCCAGCACCCACCACCGGCGCGACGGGCCGCGCTCACGGCCGGATGCGGGGCGGGACGACGGGGAGGTGGCGGTCCCTCTCGTGCCACTCGCGGAGGGCTCCCCCTCGAAAGACTCCCGCGCATGACGTGAGTGACGAGCCATGGTCCGGGTCTCCCTCGGTGCGCACCCCCGTGATCCCCCGCACCTCACGCTAAAGGCAGGTCCGCCTCCCCGCATGCGGGGAGGGGCCTCGGCCGGACCGTCAGAGTTCCTTGGCGGGCCAGTCCAGCAGCCGAGCGCCGATCACCGCGGTCTGCAGCGTGTAGCGGTGCGTCGGGTCGGACGGATCGGAGCCGGTCAGCTGATGGATGCGCTCCAGCCGGTACGTGAGCGCCCGCACGCTCAACGCCAGCCGTCGGGCCGTCTCGGCCGCGACACAGCCCGCGTCGAAGTAGGCGACGAGCGTCTTCAGCAGCGGCTCCGCGCCTCCGCGCGCCTTCTGGAGCGGGCCGAGCTCACTGCGCACCAGATCGGCCATCGCCTGCCGGTCCCGGGTCAGCACCGGATAGACCAGCAGGTCGGCGGCGTACAGCACCGGATCCTCCAGGTCCATCCGGTCCGCGAGGTCGAGCGCGTCGAGCGCCTCGTCGTACGACTGGACAACGCCGCCCGGGCCCTGGTGCGGCCGGCCGACCGCGACCCGGCCGCCGTCGGTCGCCGCGTGCGCCTGCTTGGCGAAATAGCGCAGGACGTCCGGCTGGGCGTCCGGGGCGATGCAGACCAGGCGCCCGTCCTTGG
Source organism: Streptomyces atratus (assembly GCF_040655115.1). Taxonomy (GTDB): domain Bacteria; phylum Actinomycetota; class Actinomycetes; order Streptomycetales; family Streptomycetaceae; genus Streptomyces; species Streptomyces atratus_D. The sequence continues at coordinate 51,507 of NZ_JBFAJH010000009.1, forward strand.
TCGTGAGGAGGATCTTCCGGCCGTCGAAGCGGGCGAGCAGCGCCGCCTCCACCATGCGGGGCACCGCATCCGTCTCGGTGTACGCCTCCGGGCCCGTCGCCACCGCGACCGCGTGGGCCCGCGACAGCCGCAGCCCGAAGCGGGTGGCCCGCTCGGCGAGCCGGCCCAGGTCGCTGCGCCCGTACAGCAGGTCGTCGATGAACTCGCGGCGGGCCGCCTCCTCCCGCCGTACGGTGAGCCGCTGGGCGCGTTCGAACCCCTCGGCGAACGCGTCGACGGCCTGCTCGACCGCGGCCAGCACATAGTCGGTGGAGGCGGGGTGCGCGGCAGCGGCGAGCGGCCAGGCGGTGCGGGTCGCCGCCAGATGGAGACCGACCAGGGCGCGCAGCTGGAATCCCGCCTCGGCCGCCTTCCGGCCCAGGGCGCGGCCGGCGTCCAGCTCGTCGCGGGTCAGCCGGCGGCCGGTCGCCGCGACCTCCCTCAGGATGTGGGTGTACTCCCCCAGATACTCGTCGGGAATCTCCGGCTCCGGCACGCCCACGCCTCCAGTCCTGATGCGTCACTGACACCCACTCAACGCATAGGAACAGGTGTCGGTGCCCGGCATCAAAAGCAGACAAAGATTGCCGGATTCCGGCAGTGCGATGCGACGAGGTCGGCTGTCATGATCAGGCCCAGCACCAACCGGGGAACACGGGGGAGCACGGGGGTTACGGGGACGGGGGACGACCCGGTAGCCGCGACGCCGCATGTCGGCGGCGCCGCGGCACCGGAGTCACCGCCGGACTCCCCGTCCGTCGCACCCCCAGGGACAGGCAGGGGGAGTGGACCGATGCAGGAATTCCTGAGCGCCGCACTCTCCTTCCCCGCCGTCCTCTTCGGCGCCGCCCTGATCGTCGTCGTCTGCTTCTGGCTGCTGGTCCTGGCGGGTGCGGCCGACCACCACGCCTTCGACGCCGACCTCGACACCGAGCTGGCCGGGATCGGCGGTGTGCCGGTCGCCGTCTCGGTGTCCGTGATGGTCGTCGTCGCCTGGTTCACCAGCCTGACCGGTTCCGTCCTGCTGCGCCGCAGCGCGGTCACCGGCACCGCCCGGGCCGCGCTCGCCTGTGCCGTGCTCGCCGGGGCGCTGCTGATCTCCTGGGCCGTGGTCCGGGTCCTCGTCCACCGCTACCGCCGCCACTTCCCGGCCGAACTCCCGCCGTCCCGGCAGGACTTCCTCGGCCGCGTCTGCACCGTCCGTACCGGCTCCGTCAGCTCCGACTTCGGCCAGGCGGAGGTCGCGGCGGCCGACGGTTCGACCGCGATTGTGCAAGTCAGGCAGTTACGGCAGACCGATGAAGCGGTGTTCACCGCCGGCAGCGCTGCGCTCCTGTACGCATACGACGACGAGGGCGAGTTCTTCTGGGTCTCGCCGTACGACGTGGCACTCGACCCCGGACCGCCGAAGCCCCCACGGCCGCTTCCGCGCACCCGACGCCGTACCCGCTGAGCCGCCCGCCCCGCCGGCCGGGTGCCCGGCCGCCCGCCCCGCCGGGCACCCCGTACCTCTCACCTTCCTCACCAGCCGCCAAGGACTGTCATGGATGCCATCTCCCTGGGCTTCGGTGTGCTCGTCGCCGTGGTCCTGCTCATCGCCATCGCCCTGCTCCTCGTCATCAGCCGGCTCTTCCGCAAGGTCGAACAGGGCAAGGCCCTGATCATCTCCAAGACCAAGAAGGTCGACGTGACCTTCACCGGAGCCGTCGTCCTGCCGGTGCTGCACAAAGCCGAGTACATGGACATCTCGGTGAAGACGATCGAGCTGCGCCGCACCGGGCGCGAGGGCCTGATCTGCCAGGACAACATCCGCGCCGACATCCACATCACCTTCTTCGTACGGGTCAACAAGACCGTCGAGGACGTCATCAAGGTCGCCCAGTCCATCGGCACCGAGCGGGCCAGCGACAAGGTCGCCATCCAGGAGTTCTTCGCCGCGAAGTTCGCCGAGGCACTCAAGACGGTCGGCAAACAGCTGGACTTCGTCGATCTCTACACCAAGCGCGAGGAGTTCCGGGACCGCATCATCCGGGTCATCGGCACCGATCTGAACGGCTATCACCTCGACGACGCGGCGATCGACCACCTGGAGCAGACGCCGATGGCGCAGCTCGACGGCGCCAACATCCTCGACGCACAGGGCATTCGTAAGATCACCGAACTGACGGCGATCGAGCACGTGCGCACCAACGAGTACCAGCGCACCGAGCAGAAGGAGATCACCCGGCAGAACGTCGACGCCCGCGAGACCATCCTGGAGCTGGAGCGTCGGCAGGCCGAGGCCGAGATCAAGCAGCGGCGCGAGGTCGAGACGCTGCGGGCCCGCGAGGAGGCGGCGACCGCCCGGGTCCAGGAGGAGGAACGGCTCGGCGCGCAGGCCGCGTTCATCCGTACCGAGGAGCAGCTCGGCATCCAGCGCGAGAACCAGGCGCGGGAGGTCGCCGTCGCACAGAAGAACCGCGAGCGGGTCATCGCGGTGGAGAACGAGCGCATCGAGAAGGACCGGCTGATCGAGGTCATCGGCCGCGAACGGCAGACCGAACTGAACCGGATCGCCGCGACGAAGGAGGTCGAGGCCGAGCGCCGTGAGGTCGCCGATGTGATCCGGGAGCGGATCGCGGTGGACCGCACGGTCGCCGAACAGGAGGAGTCGATCAAGACGCTGCGGGCGGTCGAGGAATCGGAGCGCACGCGCAAGTCGGTGATCATCGCCGCCGAGGCGGAGGCCCAGGAGAAGCTGGTCAAGGACATCAAGGCGGCGGAGGCGGCCGAGGTGGCGGCCACGCACCGGGCGGCGGAGCAGCTGACACTCGCCGAGGCCCGGCTGAAGAGCGCGGACCTCGACGCCCGGGCCAAGCTGCGGCTCGCCGAAGGCGTCCAGGCGGAGTCCGCGGCGCCCGGACTTGCCGACGTGCGGGTACGGGAAGCGGCGGCCGATGTCATCGAGAAGACCGGTCTCGCCGAGGCCGAGGCCACGTCCGCCCGACTCAAGGCCGAGGCGGAAGGTGCGCGGCTGAAGGCTCTCGCCACGGCCGAGGGCACGCAGGCGCAGGCCACGGCGGACGCGGCGATGATCGGCGAGAAGCTGAAGGCGGAGGCGGCCGGGCTCACGGAGAAGGCGGCCGCGATGGCGGCGCTGGACGACGCGTCGCGCGGGCACGAGGAGTACCGGCTGCGGCTCGCCGCCGAGAAGGAGATCCGGCTGGCCGGGCTCGATGTGCAGCGGCAGGTCGCCCAGGCCCAGGCAACGGTCCTGGCCACCGGTCTGGAGAACGCCGACATCGACATCGTCGGCGGGGATTCGGTCTTCTTCGACCGGCTCGTCTCGTCGATCTCGCTCGGCAAGAGCGTGGACGGGTTCGTGGAGAACTCGGACACGGCGAAGGCTCTCGCAGGTCCGTGGCTGAACGGGTCGTCCTCGTTCACCGACGACCTGACGCGGGTGCTCGGGTCGGTCTCGACGGGCGATGTGCAGAACCTGACGGTGTCGGCGCTGCTGATGCGGATGCTGGCGGCGCCGGGGATGGGTGCGGATGCCGGACAGATCCGCCAGCTCCTGGACTCGGCGCGAAAGCTCGGTCTGGCGGACCTGCCGGTCGGGGCGTCGGCGGATGCCCCTGACGTACCGGCGTCGCGCAATGGGACGCCCGTGGCGTAGTGGCGTCAGGCCGAGCCCGAGCACCGGGGTGGCCGCTCCCTCCTCACAGGCCGGACGGGCCTGAGGGGACGGCCACCTCCCGACCGCCCACCAGCGCCTCGGGCCCAACCGGTCACCGTTCCGTCCTCAATCGCCGGACGGGCCCGAGCGGGCGGCCACTTCAAGCCCGTCCGGCCTTGAGGACACAGCGCGGCCGGAGGCCGCGCCACCCGACCCACATCTCGCAGGGAGCTGTGCGCATGGACACCGACCCCACCTCCACCGTGGACGCCGGCACCTACGACGTACTGCGGCGCCGCCTCACCGCACAGGCCACCGAGCTCACCCACCGCGCCGGAACACTCAACACCCGCCGCAGCGAGGAGTTCGGTTCGACGCAGCTGAGTCTCCTGGCCACCGAGCAGACCCGTACGGAGCATCCCTCCGTGCCCCGCGATCTCATCGCCGTGGGCGGGCAGTTGCTGTTCGGCTTCGAGCGAGGACCGGGAGCACGCGGCGACGCCGAGGTCGGGGAGGTACTCACCCTCTACGGACCCGACCTGACACCGGGCCGGGACGCCCTCCTCGCCGACGAAGTCTTCGTACGCGAATTCACCACCCTGCACCGCTACTACCGCGACGCCCGCCTGCTCCGCCTCCGCCGCGTCGACGGGCGGCTCCTCGCCGTGTTCCGTACCGGCGAGACCGCCGACGACATCCGCGTACTGCGCTGGGCGCTCGCCCCGGACGGCTCGCCCGGCGCGTTCCTCGACGCCCGCGGCGACCGCGACCACGTCTTCCCGCCGTCGCACGACTTCACCTGGACCGCAGCGGGTCGCGAGTCGCACGTCCCCGGCCGCCATCCGCACATCGCGATCGGCGGCAGCGGCGCGCTCTTCGTCGACACGCTCGGCGGCACCCTGACCGTCAAGACGGCCGACGACACCGACACACCGCACGGGATCTACGAGGAGCCGGTCGCCGAGCCCCTCCAGTCCCTCGCCGACGCCGACGTCGAGTACGCCGAGGTCGGCCCACTGATCCTGCTGCGGATCCGCCCGTACAACGAGGACGCCTGGCGTCACCTGGTCTTCAACACGCTGCTCTCCACCGTGCAGCGCCTCGACGCCATCGGGCCCGCCTGCCGCCGCCTGCCGGAGGACCAGGGGATCATCTTCCCCGGCGGCACGTACCTCACCACCGGCGCCGCCAAGACCTTCGACCTGGCAGAGCCGCTCGCCGACCCGGTCTTCGAGGGGGCCGTCCGCTCCCCCAACGGCGAGGACGTCCTCTATCTCTTCCGCTCCCGGGACGGCGGCCGCGGCCTGCTCCTCCCCTACAACCTGATCCGCCAGGAGGTCGCCACCCCGCTGCTCTGCCGTGGCCACGCGCTGCTCGACGACGGCACCCTCGTCCTCCTCAAGGACACCGCGTCGACCGAGCCGGCCCGTGTGCACACGGTGCAGCGCTGGCGGACCCCGTACGTCTCCGACACCCATGCCGCCTCCCGCCCGGCCGGGACGGGTCCGCTCGCCCGGGTCGGCAACGCCGATCTGGTACGCGGCATCTCCGACTGTCTCGCCCTGGCGAACAGCGCGACGCGGACCATGCCGACCACGGCCGTGTACGCCCGGCTGGTCGCCGACTGCATCCGCACCACCGACCGCTACCACTGGCTCACCGACCCCGAACTCGGCTCGCTCAACGACCCGTTGACGGCCCTCCACGACACCGCACAGCAGGTCCTCGCCGAGTTCGAGACGGTGCAGGAGCTGACCCGGCAGGCCGCCGACGCGCTCACCGGGGCGGCGGACCGCCTCACCGCGCTCGTCCGTCGCATCCGCGGCGAAGCCCCGCGCTCGGCCGCCGCCTGGGTCTCCCAGATCACCGAACTGCGCCGCTCACACGGCCACTTGGCGACGCTCGGCGAGATGCGGTACGCGGATGCCGACCGGATCGCCGAGCTGACGGAGGCCACCGCCGCCGATCTCGCCTCGGCCGCCCAGCGCGCGGTCGCGTTCCTGAGCCGGGACGACGCGTTCACGGGCTACCACCAGGACATCGAGCAGCTCACCGCCGACGCGTCCGCGCTCGCCACCGTCGCCGACGCCACCGCGCTCGGCGACCGGCTGACCGAGATGACGGACGGGCTGGCGACGGTCACCGATGTCGTCACCGGGCTCGACATCGGGGACGCGACGGTCCGCACATCGATCCTGGAACGGATCGCCGAGGTCCTCGGCGGTGCGAACCGGGCCCGCGCCACCCTCGACGCACGCCGCCGCGAGCTCCTCGATCACGAGGGGCGGGCGGAGTTCGCCGCCGAGTTCGCCCTGCTCGGGCAGGCGGTCACGGGCGCGCTGGCGGCCGCGGACTCCCCCGACGCGTGCGACGAACAACTGGCGTGGCTGCTGCTTCAGTTGGAGAACCTGGAGTCCCGGTTCGCCGAGTACGACGACTTCCTCGCCGAGCTGGCCGAGCGGCGGACCGAGGTGTACGAGGCGTTCTCGGCCCGTAAGCAGACGCTGCAGGATGCCCGTGCACGCCGCGCCGAACGGCTGGCGGACTCGGCGGCCCGGGTCATGGAGACAGTCTCCCGGCGTCTGTCCGCCCTCCCGGACCTGGACGCCGTCCACACGTACTTCGCGTCCGACCCGATGGTCGCCAAGGTCCGGCGCACGGCGGACGAGCTGCGCGGGCTCGGCGACCCGGTGCGGGCCGAGGAGCTCGACGGATGGCTGAAGGCGGCCCGCCAGGAGGCGGGGCGGGCCCTGCGCGACCGCGGCGAACTGTACGCGGACGGCGGGGCGACGATCCGGCTCGGCCGGCACCGGTTCGCAGTGAACACCCAGCCGTTCGACCTGACGCTCGTGCCGTCCGGGGACCGGCTCGCGTTCGCCGTCACCGGAACCGACTACCGGGCGCCCGTCACCGACCCTGCGTTCGAGGCGACCCGCCCGTACTGGGACCAGCTGCTGCCCTCGGAGTCCCCGTCCGTCTACCGCGCCGAACACCTCGCCGCCCGCCTCCTGGACGAGCACGGCGCGGACGCGCTGGCCGCGCGCGAACCACTCGAACTTGCCCTGCTTGTCCGGGAGTCGGCTGCGGCCGCGTACGACGAGGGATATCAGCGCGGCGTCCACGACGAGGACGCCACCTCCATCCTGACCACACTGCTGCGACTGCACGCCGGCGCCGGTCTGCTGCGCGTCCCGCCCTCCGTACGGGCGGCGGCGCAGCTCTTCTGGACGCACGACACGGACGACGCGCTCCGCGCCTCGTGGACGCGCCGGGCCACCTCCTTGGCCCGGGCCCGTGAGACGTTCGGCCTGGCGCCCGCGATCAGCGCGCTCCAGGAGGAATGGGCAACCAGGATCGGGACCGATGACGGGCACGCCACCGCCGCGTACCTCTTCGAGGAGCTGACCTCCGGGCCCGCCGGGTTCGTCACGAACGCGACCGCCCGCACCTTCCTGGACAAATTCCGCCGCACGACCGGCACGTCGGCGTACGACGAGGATCTGGACGCCCTCCGCGACGACCTCCCCGCGCGCCGCCAGCTCGTCGAGGGCTGGCTGACCTCGTACGCCTCCGCGAGCGGAACGGACATCCCGAGCGGTGATCTCGCCGAGGCGGTCGCCGTCGAACTCTGCCCGGAGCCGGAGCTCACCCGCTACGACTGCGAGGCGCCGCTCTCGGCGACCGTGGACGGCCTGCTGGGCACCCACCCGCGCATCGACCGCGGCCGGCTGACCGTCCGCCTCGATGAACTCCTCGCCCGCACGGAGCGGTTCCGTGCGAGCACTGTCCCCGGCTTCCGCGCCTACCAGCGAAGCCGCACCGCCCTCGTCACCGCCGAACGCGCCCGGCTGCGGCTCGACGACCACCGGCCGCGCGTGATGTCCGCGTTCGTCCGCAATCAGCTCCTCGACGAGGTGTACCTGCCGCTGATCGGCGACAGCCTCGCCAAGCAGCTCGGCACGGCCGACGCCGACCGGCGCACCGACTCACAAGGCCTGCTGCTGCTCGTCTCGCCGCCCGGCTACGGCAAGACGACGCTCATGGAGTACGTCGCCGACCGGCTCGGCCTGGTCCTCGTCAAGATCAGCGGTCCGTCGCTCGGCCACGACGTGACCTCCCTCGACCCCGCGCAGGCGCGCAGCGCGACCGCCCGTCGAGAGGTCGAGAAGATCAACTTCGCGCTGGAGGCGGGCAACAACACGCTCCTCTACCTGGACGACATCCAGCACACGTCACCCGAACTCCTCCAAAAGTTCATCCCCCTCTGTGACGCCACCCGCCGCATCGAGGGCGTACGGAACGGCGAGCCGCGCAGCTACGACCTGCGGGGCAAGCGGTTCGCGGTGTGCATGGCGGGCAACCCGTACACCGAGTCCGGCGAACAGTTCCAAATCCCGGACATGCTCGCGAACCGGGCCGACGTGTGGAACCTGGGCGAGGTGCTGAGCGGCCGCGACGACGTCTTCGCGCTGAGCTTCATCGAGAACGCGCTGACCGCCAACCCGGTGCTGGCCCCCCTCGCCGGCCGCTCCCGCGAGGACCTCGCGCTACTCGTCCGCCTGGCCTGCGGCACAGACCCCTCGACGCGCGCGGACCACCTCGACCACCCGTACACCCCCGCCGAGCTGGACAGGATCACCGCGGTCCTGCGTCACCTCGTGACCGCCCGCGACACCGTTCTCGCCGTGAACGCCGCGTACATCGCCTCAGCCGCCCGGACCGACGCGACGCGCACCGAACCGCCCTTCCGGCTGCAGGGCTCGTACCGCAACATGAACAAGATCGCCGAGCGGATCGTGCCCGTGATGAACGACGCCGAACTGGCCGCCGTCATCGACGACCACTACGCGGGCGAGGCCCAGACACTCACCACCGGCGCCGAGTCCAACCTCCTGAAACTGGCGGCCCTGCGTGGCACCCTCACCGCCGAGCAGGCGGACCGATGGGCGGCGATCACCGCTTCGTACGTACGCACCCAGGCACTCGGCGGCCCGGACAGCGCTTCCCCGGCCTCTCGGCCCCATTCGAGCAGCGCAGACGCCGTCTCGCGGGCGGTCGCGGCGCTGGGCCTGCTCGCCGACCGGATCGCGGCGGTCGAGGCGGCGATCGTCCGGGCGTCGGAAGGGTCACAGGTACCTGGAGTCGGTGGGCGGGGCATCACCGACCGGCCCGAATGAGTCGAACACCCGGAGGTGAGCAAGGCATGCTGGGATTCGTGTCCACACTTCCCCCGCAGCCTCAACGCTCCCCCCTCGGCGGCCACATGGTCGTCTGCGGCGACGACGCACTCGCCCAACGGCTGGCGGTGGAGCTGCGGTACGTCTACGGGGAGCGGGTCACGCTGCTTCTCCCGCCGGGGCGCGATCCCCGACGGCCTGAGCTGCCGCTGACCCAACGCGGGCGTGCGGCAACGCTGTTCGGCCGGATGTCGGCGGCGATGAACCGCAACCTGGGAAACGGCGGCAACGGGACCACCGGCGGCTCCGGCGGCTCCGGCGGCTCCGGCAGCTCCGGCGGCTCCGGCAGCTCCGGCAGCTCCGGCAGCTCCGGCAACGACACCAACGCAGGCGTTGAGGCGGTCCGCATCCTGGAGGCTGTGGAGCCTTCCGACGAGGCCTTCGAGGAGGCGGGCGTCGACACCGCCGCCGCACTCGCACTCGTCTACGACGACGACGAGCGCAACATCCGCGCCGCGCTGACCGCCCGCCGCCTCAATCCCCGTGTCCGGCTGGTCATCCGGCTCTACAACCGCAAGCTCGGCCAGTACCTGGAGACCCTTCTCGACCAGGCCGCCGCCGTCGCCGTCCCCGGACTCGACCCCACGGCACTGGACGCGTCCACCACCGTCCTCTCCGACGCCGACACCGCCGCCCCCGCACTCGCCGCGACCGCGCTCACCGGTTCCAGCAAGGTCGTCCAGGCGGAGGGCCTGCTCCTGCGGGCCGTCGAACGCACCCCGCCCCGGCAGGGTGAGGTCGCCGACCCCGGCCTCTGCACGCTCGCTCTGCTCTCCTCCACCACCCACGACCCGGCGGGCGCCGAGGGATCCGACAGCAGCGGCGCCGAAGGGCCCCAACTCCTGCCCGATCACGAGCAGGTGGCCGCGGCGACCGGGCGCGGCACGGTGGTCCTGGAAGCCATCCGCGAGGCCGCACCGGACGGTCCGACGCTGCGCATGGGGGGCCGAAGCGCCCCGCTGAGCCAGATCTTCTCGCGCCGTCTGCGCTGGTCGGCGCTGGGTGTCGGCTCGGCGGTCGTGGCCCTCGCCGTCGCCTCCACCCTCACCACGGGCGACCACCCCCTGCACGCCGCGTACTTGACCCTGCTCGACCTCTTCGGGATGGGTGACCCGGCCATCGGCGATCCCACCGCGCGGCAGATCATCCAGCTGCTCTCCGGAATCGCCGGACTGATGCTGCTGCCGCTGCTGGTGGCGGGCGTCCTCGAAGCGTTCGGCTCCCTGCGTACGGCGTCGTCCCTGCGCCGCCCGCCGCGCGGCCTCTCCGGCCATGTGGTGCTGCTGGGGCTCGGCAAGATCGGTACGAGGGTGCTGGTCCGGCTTCGCGAGCTCGACATCCCCGTGGTGTGCGTGGAGGACGACCCGGACGCGCGCGGCATCCCGGTGGCCCGGCGGCTGCACGTACCCGTCGTCCTCGGGGACGTCACCCAGGAGGGCGTCCTGGAAGCCGCGAAGATCCAGCGCTCCCGCGCCCTTCTCGCCCTGACCAGTATCGACACCACCAACCTGGAGGCGGCGCTCTACGCCCGCTCGGTCAAGCCCGATCTGCGGGTGGCACTGCGCCTCTTCGACGACGAGTTCGCCACCGCCGTCTACCGCACCCTGCGCACCGCCCACCCGCAGGCTCTGACCCGATCCCGGTCCGTCTCCCATCTGGCCGCCCCGTCCTTCGCCGTCGCGATGATGGGACGGCAGATCCTGGGTGCGATCCCGGTCGAGCGGAAGGTGATGCTGTTCGCCGCGATCGAGGTGGCGGGCCACCCGCAACTGGAGGGCCGGACGGTCGAGCAGGCGTTCCGTGCGGGGGCATGGCGGGTGCTGGCCCTGGACGCGACCCCGCGCGAGGACCGCCGCCCCGACCTGACGACGGTCGCACCGGCTTCTCTCGAGCGCCCGTCGGGCCTGGTCTGGAACCTGCACCCGGGGTACGTGCTGCGCGCCGAGGACCGCGTGGTGATCGCGGCCACCCGGCGCGGACTCGCGGAACTTCTCCGCAGACGGCGTGCAGTGACATCGCGTTAGGAAATGTCATCGAGCTGGTCGGCAACGGCTCGGACCGCATGGCGGCCGGGCAGCACCGCGTCCGCCGTCTCCACCTCGTGGACATTTCGCCGCGACAAAGGTGTGCTCGGATGACGAGCCCACCGGTGCGAGGTTTTTCTCGACACTCGAATAGGTAATGTTGTGAAACTATGATTCGCCGTCCGCTTTTCCGACCCGCAATGGCCAGGAATCAGCGGAATACCGATCGACACCACACTCGATAACCAGCTCCGGTTACAACGCCTTTCAACAATAGCGGCCGACAGGCCACCGACTGGCCGGCCCAGCCGCACCCCCTGTGACCCTCCAGCCGGCAGCTGGACCTTCTGCGGATCCCTGACGAGGTCAATTCATCCGACCGTCAGAACGTTCTATCCGGACAGCGCACCAATCATCACCCCCCGCATGCGAGTTCGCCCTCCCGTCGAAGAAGCAGGCAAATTCGCTATTGCCCCTCGATCAGGGCCCACCGTTCCGATTTCCTGGCCGGTATGGTGAAAGTGGATCACTGCACGGCGAGTTGGCATGGCACATAACACGGTGGGTGCATACTCAATCCATCCAACAAGCCAACGCGACATACCGGTGCGCGCCCAAGAATTTGCGCATGCCCGGGTATTCGCTTTCAGTTCTTCAGGAAGGTTCCGGTGTGAAACGTCAGTCGCTTCGCAGATCTTGGGTCCAAACCGTCACCATGCTTTCCGCCGCGGGGACACTTGGCCTGATCGTCAACGTCGCTTCGTCGACGGCGGCTATGGCCGACGCGATCGAGAAGCCCGCAGTCGATTACGCACTTGGGGTGCCAGGCCCGAACGGCGCCATGAGTGCCGATCCGGGTCCCCGTACATTGTCGACGGCCGATCGCGACGACAGCCGTCACAGGAACCGAGGCCCGCAGGGACACCCGGGCAGACGAGGCCCCCAGGGGCCCCAGGGCGACACCGGAGCACAGGGGCCCCAGGGCGACCAGGGCGACCAGGGAATCCAGGGCATCCAGGGCAACCAGGGTGACCAGGGCATCCAGGGAATCCAGGGAATCCAGGGCAACCAGGGCGACCAGGGCGACCAGGGTGACCAGGGCTTCCAGGGCGACCAGGGGATCCAGGGGATCCAGGGCAACCAGGGCAACCAGGGCAACCAGGGCTTCCAGGGCTTCCAGGGAATCCAGGGCTTCCAAGGCGACCAGGGAGACCAGGGCCTCCAGGGCATCCAGGGCAACCAGGGTGACCAGGGCGACCAGGGAATCCAGGGCAACCAGGGCAACCAGGGCTTCCAAGGCGACCAGGGAATCCAGGGAATCCAAGGCTTCCAAGGCTTCCAAGGCGACCAGGGAGTCCAAGGCATCCAGGGCAACCAGGGCAACCAGGGCAACCAGGGAATCCAGGGCAACCAGGGTGACCAGGGCAACCAGGGCTTCCAAGGCTTCCAGGGCGACCAGGGAGTCCAAGGCATCCAGGGCAACCAGGGCGACCAGGGAATCCAGGGCAACCAGGGCAACCAGGGCAACCAGGGCGACCAGGGCAACCAGGGCAACCAGGGCAACCAGGGCTTCCAAGGCTTCCAGGGCGACCAGGGAGTCCAAGGCATCCAGGGCAACCAGGGCGACCAGGGAATCCAGGGCAACCAGGGCTTCCAAGGCTTCCAGGGCAACCAGGGCAACCAGGGTGACCAGGGCGACCAGGGAATCCAGGGAATCCAGGGCAACCAGGGCTTCCAGGGCGACCAGGGAATCCAGGGCAACCAGGGCTTCCAAGGCGACCAGGGAGACCAGGGCCTCCAGGGAATCCAGGGCAACCAGGGAATCCAGGGCGACCAGGGAATCCAGGGCAACCAGGGCTTCCAAGGCTTCCAGGGCAACCAGGGCAACCAGGGTGACCAGGGCGACCAGGGAATCCAGGGAATCCAGGGCAACCAGGGAATCCAGGGCGACCAGGGAATCCAGGGCAACCAGGGCTTCCAAGGCGACCAGGGAGACCAGGGCCTCCAGGGAATCCAGGGCAACCAGGGAATCCAGGGCAACCAGGGTGACCAGGGCGACCAGGGCAACCAGGGCTTCCAAGGCTTCCAAGGCTTCCAGGGCGACCAGGGAGTCCAAGGCATCCAGGGCAACCAGGGCGACCAGGGAATCCAGGGCAACCAGGGCAACCAGGGCAACCAGGGCTTCCAAGGCTTCCAGGGCAACCAGGGCAACCAGGGTGACCAGGGAATCCAGGGCAACCAGGGCGGCCAAGGTGACCAGGGAATCCAGGGCAACCAGGGCTTCCAAGGCGACCAGGGAATCCAGGGAATCCAGGGCAACCAGGGCGGCCAGGGCAACCAGGGCAACCAGGGCAACCAGGGCGACCCGGGCGAAACGGGCGCCGCAGGACCCCAGGGCTTCCAGGGCATCACCGGATCCCAAGGAGCCCAGGGCATCCAGGGCGGCCAGGGCTTCCAAGGCCTCCAGGGCAGTCAGGGTTTCCAGGGCGCCCAGGGCCCGAGCTCCGGGGCGCAGAGCGAGGTCGTCACGGGTACCTCCGTAACAGGCGACGTCGTTGTCTCGTGCCCCCCCGGCAAATTCGCGACGGGCGGCGGCTACCAGGGCGCGGTTACAGGCACCCGCGTCATGAACGGTCCTGTCGGGGGTTCTCCGGCCACTGGCTGGCAGGTCAGCACGTCCAGTCCACAACCTGTCACCGCATACGTGGTCTGCACACCGTGACCCCCGGGCCGTGAGCCTGGCCGGGGCTCACGGCCAACTGTGCGGACGACGCCCAGGGCGCCGGCCGCACAGCGACCCCGTACGTGGCCCTGTCGGCCGACTCATTAGCGTTACCGAACCGATGAGGTAAAGCCCCGTGAAAAAGCGAATGGGACTGTGGACCGGACTCGCAGCAACGGTCGTCGCCGCCAACGTGGTGACCGGTTGGGTTCACCTGCCCACAGGGGTCTCCACGACCACACCCAGGGCTGGATCGGGGCCCGCGGCCACGTTCGTTCCGAAGGTGGAGCGACTGCTCCAAGCAGGCATCAAGCAGGGCGGGAACAAGGATTTCTCTGGGGCGACACGTAGCTTCAGACAGGTCCTGGACCTGGATCCCGCCAACAAGCTCGCCTGGTACAACCTCGGCGTCGTCGCCCAGCACGACAACAGGACGGCCGACGCCCGCGCGGCTTACGACAAGGCGCTGAAGATCGATCCGGATTTCGAATCGGCCCTCTACAACAAGGCGATCCTGATCGGGTCGAACGACACCGGTCAGGCGATCGAAATCCTGCAGCACATCGTGGGCGCCAACCCGAAGGCCGCCACGGCCTATCTGCACCTTGGACAGGCCTTGAAGAAGAAGGGCCGTGACGGCGAGGCCGAGGACGCCTTCGGCCTCGCCGTCCGAGTCGACCCTTCGCTCCGACAGCTCGTCCCGGAACAGTTCCGGAAACCCGCGAGCCCAGCACCGACAGCCACTCAGGCAGGTACCAAAAGATGACTTCCCCCTCGACCCCGAAGTTCTCTGTCTTCACCCCCAGCCATCGACCGCGATTCCTGGACGAATGCCTCGCGACCCTGCAGGCGCAGACCCACTCCGACTGGGAATGGGTCGTGCTCCTCAACAACGGCGCGCGCTGGCGGCCCGAAAAGCCCGATGACCGTGTCCGGGTAGAGATCGCGGACAACGTCGCGGGCGTCGGAGCGGCCAAGCGCCGCGCCTGCGAACTGGCACGCGGAGAGATCCTCGTCGAGCTCGACCACGACGACCTGCTGGCGAAGGACTGCCTGGCGGAACTGTCGAAGGCTTTCGACGAGAATCCCGGCGTCGTCTTCGTCTACAGCCATACCGCTCAGATCACCGAGGACGGAGGCCGGGACGACTCGCGGTTCAACGAGGCGCACGGCTGGCAGTACGAGGAGGTGGATGTCGACGGCCGTCAGCTCCTGCAGGCCGTCTCCATGGCGCCGACACCGCACAACGTCTCGTACATCTGGTACGCCCCCAACCATGTGCGGGCGTTCCGTAAGGGCGCGTACGAGCAGGTCGGTGGATACGATGCCACGCGCACGGTGCTGGACGACCAGGACTTGATGTGCCGTCTCTTCCAATTGGGTGACTTCCACCTGATCCCTCGCTGCCTGTATCTGCAGCGGCAGCACCCTCACAACACCCAGCGTGATACCGAAATCAACGCGCACATCCAGCGCGAGACGGTCGCCCTGTACGACAAATATGTGGAGGTCAACGCGCTCGCCTGGACCAAGCGGCGCGGGCTCCTCGCGCTGGACCTCGGCGCCGCGCACCGCAAGCCGCCCGGCTACCTGGGAGTGGACCAGTACCCGAGGGACGGCGTCGACATCGTCGCGACGCTGCCCGGGCCGCTGGACCTCCCCGACGACTCGGTCGGCCTGGTCCGGGCAGTGGACTTCCTGGAGCACGTGCCGGCGAAGATTCCGCTGATCAACGAGCTGTACCGCCTGTTGGCCCCGGGCGGCATGCTCCTTTCCCGGACCCCCAGCTCCGACGGCCGGGGCGCCTACCAGGACCCGACGCATGTCGCTTACTACAACGAGAACTCGTTCTGGTACTACACCGACGACCAGTACCGCGCCTTCGTACCGGAAATCCGGGCCCGGTTCCAGCGCTCACGGTTGGTCACCTACTTCCCGACCGACTGGCACTCCAGGAACAACATCTCCTACGTGCAGGCCAATCTGATCGCGATGAAGGACGGCGCCGAACGGTGCGGCGGTCTCCTGCTGGTGTGATGTCTCCCATCGGGAGCGTGGACGCCCTGTCGTGCGGGGGACCCGGCGCGGCCGGCCTCCGCTCGTGGGTGACGGGAGCGAGGCGCGAACGTCGGACGACAGGACCTGGCTGGGCCGCATCCGCCGGGCGCTCCGCCGAGCGCCCGGCGGGTCGCTCGGCCGGTCGCTCAGTGAGCAGCAGAACGGCCGACGCCGCGGATATGTGGACGCTCAGCGCCGTGGTGAGCGAGCCGCCGTGGGTGAGGACGGCGAGCGCGTCACCGCGGGAGGACGGAGCCGGGTTCCGCTACAGCACGCCGCCCATCACCCCCCGCACCTCCGCCAGCGTGGCCTCGGCCACGGCGTTGGCACGCTCGTTGCCGGTCCGCAGGACCGACCGTACGTAGGCCATGTCCTGCGCGTACTCCGCCCGCCGCGCCCGCACCGGCGCCAGCCGCTCGTTGACGGCGTCCGTCACGGTTCGTTTGAGCACGGCGCCACCACCGTCTCCGATCTCCTCCGCGACCTCGTACGGATCGCGGTCGAGGCAGAGCGCGGCGAGGAGGACGAGCCCCGACACTTCGGGCCGGGTCTCCGGTTCGTACGTGATGTGCCGGTCGGTGTCCGTCTTCGCCCCGCGGATCAGCCGGGCGGTCTCGTCCGCAGTGGCCCCGAGCACGATGGAGTTGCCCCGGCTCTTGCTCATCTTG
Source organism: Streptomyces atratus (assembly GCF_040655115.1). Classification (GTDB taxonomy): domain Bacteria; phylum Actinomycetota; class Actinomycetes; order Streptomycetales; family Streptomycetaceae; genus Streptomyces; species Streptomyces atratus_D. The sequence continues at coordinate 67,913 of NZ_JBFAJH010000009.1, forward strand.
CCGCCGTCGGTGCCGAGCAGGAGGGGGGCGGCGGAGAGCAGGGCGTCCGGTTCCGGGAAGACCGCCCCGTACCGCTCGTTGAAGCGCCGGGCGACGCTCCGGGTCACTTCGAGGTGCGGCAACTGGTCCTGCCCGACGGGGACGAGGTTGCCCTTGCAGAACAGGATGTCGGCGGCCTGATGCACGGGATAGGTGAACATCAGCCCGCTGACGGCGGACTGCCGGGAGTGCGCGATCTCGTCCTTGACCGTGGGATTACGGTTCAGCTCGGCGACGGAGACGAGGCTGAGGAACGGCAGCATCAGCTGGTTCAGCGCGGGCACGGCACTGTGGTTGAAGATCGTGGTGCGGGCCGGGTCGATACCGATGGCCAGGTAGTCCAGCAGCATCCCCTCCATGTGCTCGGTGAGCCGGTCGGCGACGTCCCGGTCGGTGAGCACCTGGTAGTCGGCGATGATCACGAAGACGTCCACGCCGAGGTCCTGGAGCCGGACGCGGTTGTGGAGGGTCCCGAAGTAGTGCCCGAGGTGCAGCGCCCCGGTGGGCCGGTCCCCGGTCATCACCCGGAACCGCCCGGGATCCTGCTGGATCTGCTGCTCCAGCTCGGCACTGCGGCGCTGGGCGGGGCTGGTGACGGGTGCGGTGACGGGTGTGGCGGCGGTGGTCATGGTCTCTCCTCGCGGGTGCTGGTTGCGTGGAGGACGGCCCGCCGGGAGCGGCATCCGTACCCGTATGGGCAGAGAAAAAGGGCCGTCCGTATCGAACGGCCCTGGTTCCGTGCAGATGAGGCGGCCGCTCCTAAGTGGAGCGCCACCAGTTTCGGCACGGTACGGAGGTCATGGGCCGAGTGTAACGCGGCCAAGCTCCGTCCACACGGCCTTGCCGGGACCGTGCCGCTTCCCGTACGGGACAGGATCGGATGCCGCGCGAGGTCCCGTACGCGTTCAGCCCGTCGAGCGGCTCACTTGTGGGCGTGCTCGCCCACGTAGAACAGCAGGTAGACGAAGCCCGCGAAGAGATGCGTGGCAAAGACGTAGACGAAGACGCGCAGCGCGACGCCGCGCTCCTTCCAGCTCTCGCTCTCGCTCATGGGCCCTGCCTCCTTCGTGCCGGCGTGTTCCCGGCAAGTCTCTCCGTCCAGAGTACGCACCGCCGGGGTCTCCGCCCCGGACGACGGAATAGGGAGAGGGGGCGCCCCGTTGTAGGGTGGGACCAAGTAGTTCAAGGTTCAACCATTACCCCTCACGGAGGCGGGCGCCATGGAGTTCGGGATCTTCACCGTCGGAGACGTCACCACCGACCCCACCACCGGCAGGACACCGACCGAGCACGAGCGGATCAAGGCGACCCTCGCGATCGCCCTGAAGGCCGAGGAAGTGGGCCTGGACGTCTTCGCGACCGGCGAGCACCACAACCCGCCGTTCGTCCCGTCCTCGCCGACGACCACGCTCGGCTACATCGCCGCCCGCACCGAGAACCTGATCCTGTCGACGTCCACGACGCTGATCACCACCAATGACCCGGTGAAGATCGCCGAGGACTACGCGACACTGCAGCACCTCGCGGACGGCCGGGTCGACCTGATGATGGGGCGCGGCAACACCGGGCCGGTCTACCCGTGGTTCGGCAAGGACATCCGCCAGGGCATCCCGCTCGCCATCGAGAACTACGCCCTGCTGCACAAGCTGTGGCGGGAGGACGTCGTCGACTGGGAGGGCAGGTTCCGTACGCCCCTGCAGTCCTTCACCGCGACCCCGCGCCCGCTGGACGGCGTCCCGCCGTTCGTCTGGCACGGCTCCATCCGCTCCCCGGAGATCGCGGAGCAGGCCGCGTACTACGGCGACGGGTTCTTCCACAACAACATCTTCTGGCCCATCGAGCACACCAAGAAGATGGTGGACCTCTACCGGCAGCGGTACGCGCACTACGGACACGGCACCGCCGAGCAGGCCATCGTCGGTCTCGGCGGCCAGGTGTTCATGCGGAAGAACTCGCAGGACGCGGTACGGGAGTTCCGCCCGTACTTCGACAACGCGCCGGTCTACGGGCACGGCCCCTCCCTGGAGGACTTCTCGCAGCAGACGCCGCTGACCGTCGGCTCCCCGCAGGAGGTCATCGAACGGACCCTGTCGTTCCGTGACGCCGTCGGCGACTACCAGCGCCAGCTGTTCCTGATGGACCACGCGGGACTCCCGCTGAAGACGGTCCTGGAGCAGCTCGACATCCTCGGCGAGGAGGTCGTCCCGGTACTGCGCAAGGAGTTCGCCAACCTGCGGCCGGCCGGAGTGCCGGAATCCGCCCCCGCCCACCCGGCCGTCGCCGCGCGCACGAAGGAGATCTGACCCACCATGCAGAACGAGGCTCTGAAGATCGTCGCCGTCTCCGCGGGGCTGAGCCAGCCGTCGTCGACCCGGCTGCTGGCCGACCGGCTGGCGGCCGCCGCCCGGGAGCGGCTGGCCACCGAGCAGGACCGGCCCGTGAAGGTCCGGGTGATCGAGCTGCGCGACCTGGCCGTCGACATCGCGAACCACCTGGTGACGGGGTTCCCGCCGCGGGCGCTGAACGAGGCGATCGACGCGGTGACGGCGGCGGACGGCCTGATAGCCGTGTCGCCGGTCTTCACCGCCTCGTACAGCGGACTGTTCAAGTCGTTCTTCGACCTGATCGAGAACACGGCGCTGACCGGCAAGCCCGTCCTCATCGCGGCGACCGGCGGCACCGGCCGGCACTCGCTCGTCCTGGAACACGCGATGCGGCCGCTCTTCGCCTACCTGCGGGCCACCGTCGTACCGACGTCCGTGTACGCGGCGTCGGAGGACTGGGGCTCATCCGGCGACGAGTACACCGAGGGGCTGCCGTCCCGGATCCGGCGCGCGGGCGGCGAGCTCGCGGGGATGATCGCGGGCGGCCGGGCGGTCTCCGGGGCGTCCAGGGCACCGGGGCTCGACGACGAAGTGGTGCCGTTCGAGCAGCAGCTCGCCGACCTGCGGCTGGACTGACCTGCCGCTGCCCGGACGGGGTGGACCCGCCCGGTTTGATTACAGTTACCCGCAAAGGCGCACCGTGAGGTGTGTCCGCAGATGTGAGCTGAACCGAGCTGGAGGCAGAGATGGGCAGGATCGTGGTGGGCGTGGACGGCTCCGAGTCGTCGATCAAGGCGCTGCACTGGGCCGTACGCCAGGCCGAGCTGACCGGTGACTCGGTGGAGGCCGTCAACAGCTGGGAGTACCCCGCGACCAGCTGGGCGTCCATGATGCCGGGCATGCCGGAGGACTTCGATCCGCAGGCCCTGGCGATCGTCTCGCTCACCGAGGCGCTGGAGGAGGCCCTCGGCGCCGAGGGCGCGGCCGCGGTCAGCAAGATCGTGGTGATCGGCAACCCGGCGCAGGCCCTGCTGGACCGCGCGAAGGGCGCGAACCTGCTGGTCGTCGGGGCGCGCGGATACAGCGGCTTCAAGGCGACCCTGCTCGGCTCGGTCAGCCTCCACGTCACCCAGCACGCGCCGTGCCCGGTGACGGTCGTCCGCGACTGACCGACTGAGCGTGAAGAACGAAGGAGAGGGGCGGCCCCGTTCGGGGCCGCCCCTCTCCTTGCCCCCTTCCTGAGGCTCCACCACGTCCGCGACGACGTGTGTCGTGCGGTCCTGGCCGCCCGCCGCACCGGCCGGGGACTGTGGTCGTGAAGGGGGAGAACGGAGGGCGCGGCGTCAGTCCTCCGTCACGTGGAACACGTAGAAGGCGCACACCCACATGCCGAATCCGGTCACCAGGGCCAGGACGGCGCACGCCAGCACGCTCTTGTCGGACAGGCTGTAAAGGAAGCCGACCGTACCGCCGAACAGCACGCCGTACGCGGTGGCCTTGGTCCCCGTCGGCAGCCGCTTCTGTACCCGGCCGAGGCCGTAGCAGAGCGCCGCCAGCACGGCGCCGGAGATCAGGCCGAGCGCAAGCTGCGTGCCGGTGAGCACACCGCCGCCGCGCACGATGGACGTCGCCCACCAGCCCCCGATCACACCCAGGGTGACGGGCATGGCCCAGCTGAGCGTGCTGGGGCGTTGGGTACGCGCCCTCCTGCGGCGGTGCGTCGGCGTAGAAGCGTGTGTGGTCACGAGAGCTCCTTCCGTCGCCCCCTGTTCACTCCAGGGCACACCCGGCCGTGGGGCCCGGCAACTCGAATGGCGCAGGGCCCGGGGCGCACCGCTGCCGTCCGGGATTCCCTTGAGGGGTGCGAACCTCTCTCTCGGTGACGTTGTCGACGGTGCTGCTTGTGCTGCTCGCCGTCCTCGTCCCGCTGAGTGCGCTGGCCGCCTGGGTCGATCTGGAGATCGACAACACGGACCGGTACGTCGCCGCGGTGGAGCCGCTCGCCTCCGACCCCGATGTGCAGGCCATCGTGGCCGGTCTGATCACCGACGAGGCGATGAAGCAGATCGACGCAGGGCCGCTCCAGGACACCGTGCGGGGCTTCCTGTCCGACGCGGTGCGGTCGTTCACCACCACGGATGCCTTCCGTACCGCCTGGGACGCCGCCAACCGCACCGCCCACAAGGCGGTCACCGCCGCACTGAACGGGAACACCGGCGAGGCGGTGACCATCGACCTGGCACCGGTGTCGGAGCAGGTCAAACAGAATCTGCTGGACAACGGGGTGCCGCTCGCCGACCGCATCCCGGTCCAGCACACCGAGATCACGCTGATCTCCGCCGACCGCGCCGACCAGCTGCGCCACACCTTCCGCCTGCTCCGGGACGGCAGCATCTGGCCCGCCGTCGGGACCGTGCTGTTCGCACTCGCGTCCGTGGCCTTCGCGGCGGTGCGCGGCCGCTCGGAACGCCGGGGCGCCGCCCGTGCCGCCCTGACGGCCACGGCGCTCGTCGGGCTCGGATTCGCCCTCGGCGCGCTGGTGCTGCGCGCGGTGATCGCGATCGCCCGGAACCGGGTGCTGGCGGGGGTGCCGGGCAGCGACCACGACGCGGCGGCAGCGGTGTACGACGCGCTGACGGCTTCGCTCCGTACGACGGTGTGGATCGTCCTCGGTACGGCGCTGACGGTGGCGCTGTGCGCGGTGGTCGCGCGGGTGTGGGCGGGGCGGGAATCCGCCGTATCGGCGTGATCCGGCCCGCCCCGCCCGGGAGAGGGACCGGGCAGCCCCTGCCCGGTCCCTGCGAGAGGCCCGCCCCCTGTGACCAGCACGCGGGCAGCCTCCACGGCAGCGCCCGCGTCGCCGGCGCCTCCCCTACGTACTCCTGGCCCGCGGACCGCTCCACTCCACTGCGCACCCAGATCGACCATGTGCTCGTCAGCGACGAGTTCTCGGTCCGGTCCGCCCGCTTCCTGCGCCTCGACGGCACCGGACCACCGGGCGCTCCTCGTCGCGCTCGACGTGCACGCCGGCTGAGCGCGCGCCGCCGCACACGGTTCGGCGTGCGGCGGCGGGCGGACCGGGCAAGAGTGGAGTCCAGGACTGCGTGACCGTCGAGGTCGACTGAGAGGTCTTCCGCATGCGAGCCATAGCCGTCAGCACGTTCCGGGCCGCCCCTTCACTGATCGAACTGCCCAAGCCGGACCCCCGGGCCGACGAGGTACGGGTGAGGATCGAGTACGCCGCGCTCAACCCGTGCGACTGGCAGACCGCGGACGACGCCTCGGAAGGGGCCGCGGAGCCGGTGTTCCCGCTGGTCGTCGGCGTGGACTACGCGGGCCGGGTGGACATGATCGGCAGCGGCGAGAGCCCCTTCCGGGTCGGCGACGAGGTCTTCGGCCGGGTGAGCGGATCGCGGGCCGGCGCGGGCACGTACTGCGACTACGTGTCCGTCCCGCAGGACTCCGCGATCGCTCTGGTCCCGGACGGTCTCCCGCTCCGGACCGCTGCGGCGCTGCCGTCCGCCGGTATGGCCGCGGCGCAGCTCCTGGAGACCGCGGTGCTCCGCGGCCACGAGAGTCTGCTCATCATCGGGGCGGCGGGCGGCGTCGGCAGCTGTCTGACCCAGCTCGCGTCCGCCCGGGACCTGCGCGTCCTCGCCGCGGTGCGCGGTGACGAGCACAGGCGGATGGGGGCGCTCGGCGCCACCGTCACGATCGACACGACGGCCCGTCCGCTCGAAACGGCGGTACGGGAGGCGTGCCCGGAAGGCATCGACGCGCTCGTCGACCTGGTGTCCACCACCCCGGACGGCTTCGTGGCACATGCGGCGCTGGTACGGGCCGGGGGCGTGGCCGTCTCCACGCGGGGCGTCGCCGGGCGGGCCGCCCTTGCCACCGGTGTCAGCGGTATCGACTTCCGCCTCGAACCGACACCCGTGCTGCTCGACATCCTGGCCACGGGAGCCCTGGAGGGCGTGCTCACGGTGCCCATCGACATCGAACTCCCGCTGGAGAAGGCCCCGCAGGCGCTCGACCGGAACCGCACGGGCGGCGCCCGCGGCAAGACCCTGTTCGCACTCCGACCCGCGTTCAGAAGAATCCGAAAGGAGGCGGCATGGACGAGCAGGAGATCATCGACAACATCGGCGGGCTGATCTCCGAGGAGCGGACCCTTCGCGACCGATCCATCCGGGAAATGGGGCTCTCCGCCGACGAGAAGTCACGCCTGCGTACGGTGGAGGTCCAACTCGAACAGTACTGGGACCTGCTGCGGCAGCGTCGCGCCCTCAGCGAGTTCGGCGGCGACCCGAACGCGGCGAGGGTCCGGCCGGCCGACGAAGTAGAGGGCTACCAGAGCTGACCGCACGTCATCGCAGGGGGAGCCCGTTGCCGGAGGCGGAGGCGGAACGGAAGCGTTCCGCGCCACCGAGCCGGCTGCTGAGCGGGCTCCGACCACTGTCCGCTCCCATCCCGTGGGTCGCCGCCGTCCGCGCGTCCATTGCCATGGCCGGACCGCTGGCCGTCGGCTTCGCGCTCGACCGGCAGGCCGTCACCCAGTCGCTGAACACCTCCTACGACCTGATCCTCGCCCGCCGGGCCCGCTACCACGGCCGCAGCGGCACGATGGTGCGGCTGCTCGCGCAGCTCAATGTGGTCATCCCGCTCCGCTCGTCGGGCGGCGCCCGCGGTGCATGTGCGGCGGTACCGGCTGCCCGACGCCATCCCGGCGGCGGTACGCGGCCGTCGAGGAGAGCCGCACCGGCGGCGCCGAACCGGAGCTGCCCGCGCCCGACGCGCCCGCCACCTGGGCCGTGGACAGCGCGCTGCGCCACGCGGCGGCCGTCGTGCACAACGCCGACGTCGATCCGTACCACGGCGGCGACCGGCTCGGACGCCCCGCCGCGCCGGGAGTACGGATGCGGCGGGCGACCCGGACCGTGCTGTTCTCCGGGACGTCCTGGCGGTACGGGCTGCGGCTGGCCCTCTGCATCGGCCTGGCCCAGACGCTGACCTCGCTGGTCTCCGTGGACGAGCGGATCGTGGACGCGGCGACGGCGGCACGGGTCCGGGTCGCCACGGCGCACCGGAACCGGAGCCCGAGGAGGTGACCGAGATCCAGCAGCAGCTGCGGGAACTGGCGGAGGGACTGCGGGCCAGCGAGGACCTGGTGAGCGTACGGACCGAGCTGCCGGGCGACGAGGAGGGGTACTGGCGCCGCTGCGCCAGGAGGTCGCGGCGGCACGGGCGATCGCCTCACCGCAGGCGGGCGCGGACGCACGCGTCACGCCCGCCATAGGGGGAGCCGGGCAGCTCAGGCCGGCCGGTCCCCGTGGCCGCGGCTCTGCAGGCGTTCCATCTCGCGGCGGTCGCGCTTGGTCGGGCGGCCCGTGCCGCGGTCGCGGACCGGCACCTGAATGACCGCTTCGCGCGGCGGCGGGGGCGGGCTGTTGTCGACGAAGCATTCCGCCGCCACCGGCGGGCCGACCCGCTTCTTCACGATCCTGGACACGACGACGATCCGGTCGCGGCCGGCGTGCCGGAGCCGTACCTCGTCCCCCACATGCAGGGTCTGCGCCGGCTTGGCACGGTCCCCGTTGACCTTGACATGCCCCGCACGGCAGGCGGCAGCGGCCTGCGAGCGGGTCTTGGTCAGCCGTACCGACCAGATCCAGCTGTCGACGCGGACGCTTCCCTCCGCCTGCGGTGTCTCACCCGAAACCATGTCTTCGACTGTAGGCCTTCGGACCGGGCCGTGAACCTCGTACGGGCGTCACGTAACGCTCGTACCGCCCAAGTCCCTACAGCTGTGACCACGGGACTACGATGCGGACGATCTTCCCGAACGGACTGACCACCTCCGTTCGGAGTTTCGAGGATCTGTTTCTGACATGCCGCCACATGTCGTGCCGCTGAACGATGTACGGGGACTTCGCCGGGGCACGCCGTACTTCCGGAAGCAGTTGAGAACAGTGATGCGCAGCACCTCCGCCCGGCCCGGCCGCGGGCTCCAGCCCAATGTCCTCGGAACGTTCAACACGATCGTCATGGCGGTAGCGGGCAGCGCACCCGCCTATTCGCTGGCCGCCACCAGTGCCGTGCTCGTCGGGACGGTCGGACTGGGCGCGCCCGCCGCCCTGCTGTACTGCGCGATACCGATGCTCGGCGTCGCCCTCGCGTACCGGCAGCTCGGCCGGATCGACGTCAACGCGGGCGCCGGCTACTCCTGGGTCGGCAGGACCCTGCACCCGTTCCTCGGTTTCCTCAGCGGCTGGGCGCTGGTCGTCGCGGCGACCCTGTTCATGGTCGCCGGATCGCTGCCCGCAGGGACGATGACGCTGACCGTCATCGACTCGCGCTTCGCCGACAACACCACACTCGCCACCCTCATCGGGGCAGGCTGGTTCCTGCTGATGCTGCTCGTCGTGCTCGGCGGGGCCCGGCTCAGTGCCCGTACCCAGCTGCTCATCTCCGGGGTCGAGCTGGTGATCCTGCTGGTCTTCGCGGTCGTCGCGCTGGTCCGCGGCTCCACGGATACCGGGGCCGGTGCCGCACACGCCTTCGCATGGTCCTGGCTCGGCTTCGGGCACTTCGACGGGGTCTCCGGCTTCGCCTCCGGCGCGCTGATCGCCGCGTTCTACTACTGGGGCTGGGACGTCACCGGCAACCTCAGCGAGGAGACCCGTGACAGCCGCCGCACCGCGGGGCTCGCCGGAATCGTCGGCCTGCTCACCGTCTTCGCGCTCGTCGAAGTGTTCGCGATCGCGGTGAACGTGATCCTCTCCGCCGACGACATCCAGCGGCACAGCGCCAACGTACTGACCGTGCTCGGGGAGAAGGTGTGGCCCGGCGTCGGTGGAAAACTGCTCGTGGTGGCGGTGATGCTGTCGACCGTCGCGACCCTGCAGACCACGCTCATCCAGGTCACGCGCTCCCTGTTCGCGATGGGGCGCGACCGCACGATGCCTGCCGCGTTCGGCCGGGTGCACCACAGCTGGAACACCCCGTGGGTGGCTGTCGCCGCCGTGGGCGGGGTCGCACTCGTCCTGATCCTCGCCTCGCTCGCCCTCGGCCGCGTGCAACGGATCCTGGGGGTGGCCGTGCAGGCCATCGGGCTGCAGATCGCCGTGTACTACGGACTCGCGGGGCTGGCCGCCGTCGTCGCCTACCGCAAACTGCTCCTCCGCTCGGTCCCGGACTTCTTCCTCGGCGGGCTCTGGCCGCTGGTCGGCTCGCTCTTCATGTTCTGGATCTTCTTCGAGGCGCTCGGCGACTTCAGCGGAACGGCGCTCGCGCTCGGCCTCGGCGGTCTTGCCGTGGGCATCGTCCCGATGCTCTGGTACCGGCGGCGCGGCAGCTCGTACTACCGTCCGGCGAAGCTCGATGCCTCACGCACCGTGCAGGCCGAGGATTCATCCGGTTGCACCGACTCGGCCACGATCGTCACCGACTTCTGATCCCCGGCCCTCCGCCCCCGACTCCGAGAGGAGACGACCCTCCGAGCATGGCTGCACGCCGACGCCGCACCCCCCCACCCGTGCACTTCGACCCGGATTTCGGCGACCGGTCACTGACCGCGGCCCGCCAGGACATCATCATCGGACGCTGGCAGGGCGTACGCGATCTGCTGCACGCCACCGGCACCACGTGGGCCCTGCGCACCCACCGGACCCGGCTGCTCGCCCACGCCGCGGCGGGCAGCTCCACCGTGGAGACCTGGCTCGCCGCCGAACCGAAGAGCGCCGACGCGCATGTGCTGAAGGCGGCGACCGACGTCGTACGGCTCTTCGGGCGGGCCGTCATGGCGGGGCGCGGCATCGCCGTCGACCAGGACCGGGTGGACCGGGTCGTCCGCTGCTGTCTGCGGGCCGCCGAGGCCTGCCCGCCCGACCCGATGCCGTGGGCGTCGCTGCTGACGGTGGCGCGGCTGTACGAGGACGGGACCCGATGCCGGATCACGCAGTGGTGGGACGAGCTGCTGCGCCGCGACCCCCACCACATGGAAGGGCACACGCAGCTGCTGCGCTACTACTCGGCGCGCTGGCACGGCACCCACGGCACCATGTACGACTTCGCGCGCGACGCGGCGGGCGCTGCGCCGTCCGGTTCGTCGCTGCCGGTGCTGGTGCAGATCGCCAGGGTCGAGGAGTACCGGTACGTCTCCGACGCCACGCACGGGCGGCCCGTCGTGGCGCCGCGCACCGGACAGCAGCACTGGGACCACGAGCTGGCGGTGACCGAGGTCTGCCGCACCTGGGAGCGCTGGCTCGGGATGCGCGCGGCGGGGCCGGTGTCCCCGGAGGAGGTCGGTGAGCTGAACTACCTCGCGCACGCGGCCTGTTACGCAGGGCGGCCCGCGGAGGCCGCGGACGCGTTCCGGCTGCTGGACGGACGGGCGGTGCGGGTGCCGTGGTCCTACACCGGGGACGCGGAGGCACAGTTCACGCGGTGGCGCCACCAGGTCGCCACCGCGTGAACCCTTGTGTCGGGTGACCTTCGATCGGAGGTCACCGGCAGGCTCTCAGACGCCGATGTCGCGGCCGTCCTCGCGCCAGACGGCGACGACCGACGGACGCACGATCCTGCCCGGACCGTCCGGCCAGCTGCTCGCCGGCTTCTCGACGGACGCGCCGTCGATCTCGCCCGGGTGCTGCACCGCGACGAGCACCCGGCGGTCCTGGACCAGCGGACCACAGGTCTCGGCGCCGCTCGGCACGGTCAGGAACTGCTTGAGCTCACCGCATCGCTCGCCCTGGGTGGCGACCCCGAACAGGCCGTCGTGCGAGCCGAGTTGGTTGCCGTCCGTGGCGATCCACAGGTTGCCGTGCGGGTCGAACGCCACATTGTCCGGGCAGGAGATGGGGCTGACCTTCTCCTTGGGGAAGCCGGAGAAGTACGTCGACGGGTCGTTCGGGTCGCCCGCGACGAGGAACAGCCGCCAGGCGAACGTGTCGCCCGCCGGGTCGTCCCCCTGCTCGGCGAGCTCCAGGATCTGGCCGTGCTTGTTCAGGTTGCGCGGGTTCGCCTCGTCGGCGCCCGCCTTGCCCGGCTTGCCGCGGTCGGTGTTGTTCGTCAGCACGACATAGACGCGGCCGGTGCGCGGCGACGGCTCGATGTCCTCGGGGCGGTCCATCTTCGTGGCGCCGACCTTGTCACCGGCCAGTCGCGTGAAGACGTACACCTCCTCGGCGGTCATCCCGGGCACGTGGGAGGTGTCGCCCGTCGCCAGCGGGATCCAGACGCCGCTGCCGTCGAACTCACCGTCGGAGGGCAGCTTCCCGGTGCCGTCGATTTCGGCGGCCGGGGAGTCGCCGGTCAGCCTGGCGACGTACAACGTCCCCTCGTCCAGAAGGGTGAGGTTGTGCTCGCGAGCGGCCCGCGAGTTCCCCTTCTTCATCTTCTTCGACGATACGAACTTGTAGAAGTAGTCGAAGCGTTCGTCGTCACCCATGTAGACGACAGGACGGCCGTCGGCGGTCAGGCGGGGCTGCGCGGCCTCGTGCTTGAAGCGGCCGAGGGCGGTGCGCTTGCGCGGCGTCGCTTCCGGGTCGTACGGGTCGAGCTCGACGACCCAGCCGAAGCGGTGTGCCTCGTTCGGCTCCTGCGCCAGGTCGAACCGCTTGTCGAAACGCTCCCACTTGCGCTCGGTGGCGCCGGTCGCGATGCCGTACCGCTTGTCGGTGGTGCTGGAGCCATTGGCGAAGTACTGGTTGAAGTTCTCCTCGCCGTGCAGCGTGGTGCCCCACGGGGTGGTGCCGCCCGCGCAGTTGTTGAGCGTGCCGAGCACCTTGCGGCCGGTGGGGTCGGCGGAGGTACGGAGCAGGGGGCCGCCCGCGGCCGGGCCGGTGACCTCGAACTCGCTGGTCGCGGTGAGGCGGCGGTTCAGCGGGTGGCGGCCGACCGGTGACAGCTTGCCGGTGCGGCTCTCGTCCTGGACGACGACTACGGAGAGTCCGTGCGCGGCCCAGGCGATCTCGACCTGCTCGCGGGTCGGGTTGGCCGGATCGTAGCCACGGAACATGAGGTTCTCGTCCGTGTACTCATGGTTGGCGACCAGAACCTGGCGGCCGTGCTCACCGTGGAGCGGGAGCAGGGAGAGGAAGTCGTTGTTGTAACCGAACTGGCCCGCCTGCGCCTTCGCGGACTGCTTGTCCGGGTCGAAGGCGGGCGCACCGCGCAGAATCGGCTCGCCCCAGCGAATCACGACATTCTGGCCGTAGCCGTCCGGGACGGTGACCTTGTCGTCCTTGTTCGGCGCGACGGGTTCGAAGCGCAGACCACGGGCGCCGGACGCGGCGGGAGTCGTCGACCCGTCCGGCGCGTGCCCGTGGCCCGCGAGCGCGGCGGCCTCGGCCTGCGGCGCGGCCGGGCCGGCCAGGACGGTCGTCCCGGCAGCAGCCGCGACGGTCACCACGGCCGCGGCACGCATCATCGAACGGCGCGAGAGGGCACCGGCGATGACATCACCGACGTATTCGTTGTCGCTGGTGTTCGGAATTTCCTGGAAGCAGGCGTCGCCACAGCGGTAGCGGCAGGTCAACGCAGAGCGCCCGCCCGGGTGCGAGCTGATGAGCGGCAGCAGGTTGCGCACGAGTTTTCCCTCCATATGTATGTCCTGCGTGACGGTAGGTGCGCCATCACGCGGTTCGAGGGCCTCTGCATGAACGGGGAGTGAAGTCGGGGCCACTGCTGTCTGTTTGACACGGGCGCGGGCCGCACCAACGAACGGCCGGATCCGGCCGCTAACCTTACGTATCCGCCCTGGCCAGGGATCAGTTCCCGCAGTACGGACATTCATCGCACTCAACTCATGCGAAAGGCCTCGCCCATGGGCATTCGGAGCTTGCTGCGCAAAGTGTTCGGCCGCGACCGCGCGGAGCAGGACGAGCCGACGACGGCCACGGTCCCGCCCCAGACGGAGCGCACCGGGCCGACGGAGTCGGAGCCCGTCGCGGTGACAGTGACGGCGGACGAGACGGTGGCGGCATCCGCCCCGGCCAACAATGCCTCGGTGCCCGCTCCCGCCTCGCGCCGGTCCACGTCGGCCGAGAGCGGACTGGCGGCGGACCTGGTGGCGGAGGCCTTCGACAGGCCATCGGCCCCCACACCGAAGCCCACACCCACGGTCCCGGCCCAGGGCTCGGCCCCGAAGCTGGTCGCGGCTGAGGCCACGGTGGAGCCGGATGCGGCTGAGGCCACGGTGGAGCCGGATGCCGAGCCGGTCGCCGCGGTGCCCGAGGCTGAGCCGGTCGTTGCCGAGGCCGAGGCCGAGGTCCCGGACGCCGCCGAGACCGAGTTGGCTGCCGCCGAGGCCGCGGTCGAGGCCGAGCCGGTCGCCGCCGAGGACGCGCCGAAGGCTGCCACCGAGGTCGCACCGAAGGCTGCTGCCGAGGCTGCGGCGAAGGCTGCGGCGGAGCCGGAAGCCGAGCCGGTCGCCGCCAAGGTTGCGCCCGAAACTGTCGCCGAGGTTGCGCCGAAGGCTGCCGCCGAGGCTGCGGCCGAGCCGGAAGCCGAGCCGGTCGCCGCGGTGCCCGAGGCTGAGCCGGTCGTTGCCGAGGCCGAGGCGGAGCCGGATGCCGAGACGGTCGCCGCGGTGCCCGAGGCTGAGCCGGTCGTTGCCGAGGCCGCGGCGGAGCCGGAAGCCGAGACAGTCGCCGTCGAGGACGCGCCGAAGGCTGCCGCCGAGGCCGCGGTGGAGCCGGAAGCCGAGACGGTCGCCGCGGTGCCCGAGGCTGAGCCGGTCGTTGCCGAGGCCGAGGCCGAGGTCCCGAACGCCGCCGAGGAAGCGCCGAAGGCTGCCGCCGAGGCCGCGGTCGAGGCCGAGCCGGTCGCCGCCGCGCCGGAGACCCCGGCCGAGAGCGAGCCGACCGCCCCTGTCTCCGCCGACGCACCCTCCGAGGCGCCCGCACCCGCCACCGACGAACCCACCACCGCCCTCCCCCTCGCCCGGGTCGCGTCCAGCGCGCCTGCGCTCGTCGACCCGTACAAGGCGGCCCGGGCGGCGCTGCAGGCGCACGGGCTGACCGGGCTGCGCGCCACCGTCTACCTGGTGCTCGACCGCTCCGGCTCCATGCGGCCGTTCTACAAGGACGGCAGCGCCCAGCACCTGGGCGACCGCACGCTCGCCCTCGCCGCGCACCTCGACGAGAACGCGACCGTGCCCGTCGTCTTCTTCTCGACCGACATCGACGGCACCGGCACGGTCGACCTCACCGCCCACGAGGGCCGGATCGACGAGCTGCACGCGGGGCTCGGCCGTCTGGGCCGTACGAGCTACCACCGCGCGGTCGAGGAGGTCGTCGCGCACTACGAGAAGTCGGAGGCCACCGGTCCCGCCCTGGTGATCTTCCAGACGGACGGCCCGCCGGACACCAAGCAGCCCGCCAAGCAGGCGCTCGTCGAGGCGGCGCGGCTGCCGCTGTTCTTCCAGTTCGTCGCGTTCGGCGAAGAGGACGCGAAGGGCTTCGACTTCCTGCGGAAGCTGGACGCCCCGAACGCCGCGTTCTTCCACGCGGGCCCCACCCCGCGCGAGGTGCCGGACGCCACGCTCTACCAGGAGCTGCTTGCCGCGCTCCCCGCCTGGCTCGCCTCCCGCGAGACCGTCGCCGACAAGGGCTGACCAGGCAGTTCGACCGGCAGACGTACGGTCACGGCGAGCCCGCCCCCGGGGCGCGGCGCCGCCGTGACCGTACCGTCGTGCGCCACCGCTATGGAACGCACGATCGAAAGACCGAGTCCGGAGCCCGGACCCATCCGGTCGCGGCCCTCGCCCCGCCGGAACGGCTCGAAGAACCCCGGGATGTCCGCCTCCGCCACCACCGGCCCGGTGTTGCGCACCTCCAGGACCCCCTCACCGGCCACGCCCCGCGCGAGGTACACCTCCACCGTCCCGTCAGGCACGTTGTACGTCACCGCGTTGGCCAGCAGGTTGGCCATCAGCTGGGCCAGCAGCAGCCGGTTCCCCCGTATCCCGCACGGCTGCGCGGAGACCCGCACACCCGGATACCGGGCCGCCTCCTCCGCCACCACCTGCGCGAGATCGACCGTGTCCCGCTCGCCCGCCGCGAGCCCCCGCTCGCTGCGCGCCAGCACCAGCAGCCCCTCGATGAGCCGCTCGCTGCGCCGGTTGTTGTCGAGGAGCGTCTCCCGGGTCCGCACAAGATCCTCAGGGGTCGGGTCGTCCAGTCCGATCTGGATCGCGGCCCGCTGGGTGGCCAGCGGTGTCCGCAGCTCGTGCGAGGCGTTGGCGATGAACCGCCGCTGGCTGTCGAAGGCCTTCTGCAGCCGGGCCAGCAGCGCGTCCAGCGTGTCGCCGAGCTCCTTCAGCTCGTCGTCGGGTCCGTTCGACGCGATCCGTTCGTGCAGCGTGTGCTCGGAGAGGCGGCGCGCCTTCGCGGTCATCGCGTGGACGGGCCGCAGCACCCGCCCCGCGGTCCACCAGCCCACCCCGACCGCGCACGCCGTCATCACGAGCAGTGCGGCCGCGGACCAGATCAGCAGTTGGTGGCCGGCCGCGTCGCTGACATGGTCGGTGAGGTCGTAGACGGTGGGCGGGCCGAGGCTCCGCCGGGTGATGAGCGGACCGTTCACCGCGTAACCCGGCTGGATGACGGCGGCGGTGGCGGCGATCGCGCGGGCCTGGGAGTCCGTACCGGCGCGGGAGGCAAGGTTGACGGTGGCGAGCAGCGCGGTCCCGAGAACCAGGAACACTCCGCCGTACACGAGCGCGATCCGCGTCCGGATCGTGGCGTGCCGGACGACCGACGGACGCTTCACAGGGCGTACCCCACGCCCTGCACCGTACGGATCAGGGCGGGCTCCCCGAGCTTCCCGCGCAGCTTGCTCATGCAGACGCGGACGGCGCCGGTGAACGGGTCGGCATTGGCGTCCCAGGCGCGCTCCAGGAGCTCCTCCGCGCTGACCGTCCCGCCGTCCGCCTCCAGCAGGAGCTGCAGCACGGTGAACTCCTTGGGCGAGAGCTCCAGCTCCCGGCCGTCGCGGGACGCGGTGCGCCGTACGGAATCGAGCCGCACGCCGTGCCGCTGCAGCTGCGGCGGCACGGGCCGGGCGCTGCGCCGCCGCAGCGCCCGTACCCGCGACACCAGCTCCGGGAACTCGAAGGGCTTGCCCAGATAGTCGTCCGCGCCGAGGTCGAGACCCGAGACGCGGTCCTCCATGGAACCGGCAGCGGTGAGCATCAGGATCCGGGTGCGCGAGCCGGAGGCGACGAGTCCGCGCGCCACGTCGTCACCGTGCACCCGGGGCAGATCGCGGTCGAGCACGACGACGTCGTAGTCGTGGAGCCCCAGGTAGGCGACGGCCGCGTCCCCGCTGTAGACGGTGTCGACGGCGAACCCCGCCCGCCGCAGGCCGGTGGCGACGAGCTCCGCAAGGATCTCCTCGTCCTCGGCGACCAGTACCCGCATCGTGATGTCCCCTGCCTCGTACATGCGCGTCCGCTCCCTCCCAGGATGGGACATTGCTACCGGAAGGCTTGTTTCGCAAAGGTTTCCACCGACCGGGCGCCCGTTATCGGTGTGAGTGGATCACCCTCGGGCCGTTAGGATTTCGACCATGGCGGCCACTGGATCCGAGAAGCAGGGGGCGACGGCGTACTACGTCTCGACCCCCATCTACTACGTCAACGACGCTCCTCACCTGGGCCACGCCTACACGACCGTCGCAGGCGACGTGCTCTCCCGCTGGCACCGCCAGCGCGGCGAGAAGGTGTGGTACCTCACCGGCACGGACGAGCACGGTCAGAAGATCATGCGCACTGCCGAGGCGAACAACGTCACCCCGCAGGAGTGGTGCGACAAGCTCGTGGAGGAGGCCTGGAAGCCCCTCTGGGAGCACCTGAACATCGCGAACGACGACTTCATCCGCACGACGGAGAAGCGGCACACGGACCGTGTGCAGGAGTTCGTGCAGGACCTGTACGACAAGGACGAGATCTACAAGGGCGGGTACGAAGGCCCGTACTGCGTGGGCTGCGAGGAGTACAAGCTCCCCGGCGACCTCATCGAGGCGGAGGACGGCACGAAGCTGTGCGCGGTCCACAAGAAGCCGGTGGAGATCCTCAAGGAGGAGAACTACTTCTTCAAGCTGAGCGAGTACGGCCCGAAGCTGCTGGAGTTCTACGCGAACAACCCCGGCTTCATCCAGCCCGAGTCGGCCCGCAACGAGGTCGTGAACTTCGTCAGGCAGGGACTGCAGGACCTGTCGATCTCGCGCTCGACCTTCGACTGGGGCATCCCGGTGCCGTGGGACGAGAAGCACGTCATCTACGTGTGGGTCGACGCGCTGCTCAACTACGCGACGGCGGTCGGCTACGGCGCCAACCAGGAGAAGTTCGACGGGACGTTCCCGGCCGATGTACACCTGATCGGCAAGGACATCCTCCGCTTCCACTCGGTCATCTGGCCCGCGATGCTCATGGCGCAGGGCCTGCCGCTGCCCGGCAGGGTCGTGGCCAACGGCTGGCTCATGGTCGGCGGCGAGAAGATGTCGAAGTCGAACCTGACCGGTATCAAGCCGCAGGACCTGACCTCGCACTTCGGTGTGGACGCGTACCGCTGGTACTTCCTGCGGGCGATCGCGTACGGCAGCGACGGCTCGTTCTCCTGGGAGGACTTCACCGCCCGCTACACCTCCGAGCTCGCCAACGACTACGGCAACCTCGCCTCGCGCGTCGCCGCCATGGTCGGCAAGTACTTCGGCGGGGCGCTCCCGGAGGCCACGGCCGCCGGTGAGGCCGAGAAGGCGGTCCAGGAGGGGCTGGCGAAGGCTGTCTCGACGGCCGACCGGAAGATCGGCGAGGAGCTGGACTTCCAGGCCGGCATCCTGGCGATCTTCGACTTCGTGAAGCAGGTCAACGGCTACATCACGGAGCAGGAGCCCTGGAAGGTCGCCAAGGACGAGTCCCCCGAGGGCCGGGCCCGCCTCGCGACGATCCTCTACACGGCGGCCGAGTCGCTGCGCGGTGTCGCGGTGCTGCTGAACGCCGTGATGCCGGAGACCTCGCAGAAGCTGTGGGAGTCCCTCGGCGCCGAGGCGTCCCTGGGCGCTCTGCCCGACCAGCTCGTGCAGGACGCGGGCAACTGGGGTCAGCTGCCGGCGGGCGCGACGGTGACGAAGGGTGCAGTGCTGTTCCCGCGCCTGGAGGAGAAGCCCGCGTAGGTCTCGCCACGCAGAAGAGGGGCCCGGACCGGTGACGCGGTGCGGGCCCCTCGCGTATGCGGGCTCCTCGGGTGCGTGAGGTCATCAGCGCCCCAGGGCCGCAGCGTCACCCATCACGACCACCGGCGCCTTTGCCGGGTCGAGGGCGCGCAGCAGTTCCCTCATCCGGTCCGCGGGGAGCGAGATGCAGCCCTGGGTCGGTCCGCCGTGGTCGACATGGAGCCAGATGCCGCCGCCCCGCTCCTCGCCGAGGGGACGGGTCGGATCCAGCGGGGAGGCGCCGGGAGTGCGGTTGTAGTCGATGGCGATGACGTAGTCGAAGGACCCCTCCAGGGAATCCCCCTGGAACCCTTCTCCGCTGATGTTGAACAGCGGGTTCTGCTCGTACGGGAACGCGGTGCCCGGGGCGGCGAGCAGACCGCCCGCGGCCGTCAGTCCGTAGACCCCGATGGGGGTCCGGAGGTCACCCGCCCGGTGCTCGTCGGTCCAGCCCTTCAGGGCGTTGTGGGCGGGCCACGGTCCCAGGGCCGGCTGCCAGCCCGCCATGGAGTCCTCACGGGTGTAGAGGACGGCGGTGGCCAGGCTGGAATCGGGTGAGTCCCCGGTGACGACCAGCGCCTGCAGGGAATCGGCCGGGATCGCCGCCCTGATCCCCGGCCCGAGCAACCGGATCTCGCGAGGACGCGTGGGGGCGGCCGGTCCACGGGCGGCTGCGCCCGGGCCCGCCGCACCGGAGGTACCGGCGGGTGCGGGTGCGGGGGCGCTGGAGCCAGGGCCCGGTGCGGGTGCGCTACCGGGGGCAGGTGCGGGTGCGCTACCGGAGGCTCCGCACCCGGTCAGCACGAGGAACAGCGCGGCGCAGACGGCGTACGGCGGACGTCTGGACCTGCGTGGACGTGACACGCGTTCGGGCACGAGGGCTCTCCTAGGGGTCGGTGTCGAAGGCGGCGGAGGCGAGTCCCCGCGCCAAGTCCCCGAGCCAGTCTTTGCCGACCCGATTCCCGACTAATCAGATAAAGCGGCCATTCGGCCGCATCCGATCAGGTTCTCCTTGTCGCCACGGGCGTGTCCCGCTGTTCAGCTGCCGACGCGCAGGCACGGAAGGGCCCGGAACCGTGCCCTGTCGAGCCCGCTCCGGGCCTTTCCACTCCGCGGAGGACCGGAGGATCAGAGGTCCGTGCCGTCGCGCCCCGCAGGTAGCGCTTGTCGTCGGTGGGCTCCGAGTGCCCACCGCCACCGGGACCTCCGGACGGGGGCGTGCCGGTCGGGGCGTCGGTGGGAACGCCGGTCGGGGCATCCGCCGGAGCACCATTCGGCGGGGTGCCGCCCCGCCGGGGCCGCCCAAGCTCATGGACTCGTAACCGGAGTAGATGCCCAGCGCATCGCAGTGCCAGATGTCGACGGCCGCGTGCTTCAGCGGCTTGCAGGACGGTCGACCAGGGGCAGAACGCGGCACAGCCCCCGGCCGTCGGCCGGGGGCTGTTTCACGTGGAACGGAAGCGGACCTCGGTGGTCCGGGACCGGTCTACTTCTCCGTCTTGTCCTTCGCCGCCGCGACCGGCTTGCGCAGCTGGATGTTCAGCTCACGCAGACGCCCCTCGTCCAGCTCGGTCGGCGCGCCCATCATCAGGTCCTGCGCGTTGCCGTTGAGCGGGAAGGCGATCGTCTCGCGGATGTTCGGCTCGTCGGCCAGCAGCATCACGATGCGGTCGACACCGGGGGCGATGCCACCGTGCGGCGGGGCGCCGAGGCGGAACGCGCGGAGCATGCCCGCGAACTCGTGCTCGACGGTCTCGCGGTCGTAACCGGCGATCTCGAACGCCTTGAGCATCAGCTCGGGCTCGTGGTTACGGATGGCGCCGGAGGACAGCTCGATGCCGTTGCAGACGATGTCGTACTGCCAGGCGAGGATGGACAGCGGGTCCTTCGTCTCCAGGTCCTCCAGGCCGCCCTGGGGCATCGAGAAGGGGTTGTGCGAGAAGTCGATCTTGCCGGTCTCCTCGTCCTTCTCGTACATCGGGAAGTCGACGATCCAGCAGAACCGGAAGACGCCCTCCTCGAAGTGACCGGCGCGCTTGGCGGCCTCTACACGGACGGCCGACATGATCTTGGAGACCTCGTCGAACTCACCGGCGCCGAAGAAGACGGCGTGGCCCGGGACGAGCGACAGACGCTCGGTGAGGGTCTTGATGTCCGCCTCGGTGAGGAACTTGGCGATCGGACCGGCGAGGGTGCCGTCCTCGCCGACGCGGACCCAGGCGAGGCCCTTGGCGCCGTGCTCGACGGCGTACTCACCCAGACCGTCGAAGAACTTACGGGACTGGCCCGCGGTGTCCGGCACCGGAAGGGCGCGGACGTGCTTGCCGGCGAACGCCTTGAACTCCGAGTCCGCGAAGACGTCGGAGATGTCGACGAGCTCCAGCTTGGCGCGCAGGTCCGGCTTGTCGTTGCCGTACTTCAGCATCGACTCGCGGAACGGGATCCGCGGGAACGGCGACGTGACGTGGCGGCCGTTGCCGAACTCCTCGAAGAGCTCGGTCATGAGCTTCTCGATCGGCCGGAAGACGTCCTCCTGCTCGACGAACGACATCTCGACGTCGAGCTGGTAGAACTCGCCGGGCGAGCGGTCGGCGCGGGCGTCCTCGTCGCGGAAGCACGGCGCGATCTGGAAGTAGCGGTCGAAGCCGGAGATCATCAGCAGCTGCTTGAACTGCTGCGGGGCCTGCGGCAGCGCGTAGAACTTGCCGGGGTTCAGCCGGGACGGGACGACGAAGTCACGGGCACCCTCGGGGGAGGTCGCGGTGAGGATCGGGGTCGCCATCTCGTTGAAGCCGAGGTCCACCATCTTCGAGCGGATCGAGGCGATGACGGCGGAGCGCAGCATGATGTTGCGGTGCATGCGCTCGCGGCGCAGGTCGAGGAAGCGGTACTCCAGGCGCCGCTCCTCGTTGACCCCGTCCTCGGTGTTGATCGTGAAGGGCAGCGGGGCGGCCTCGCCGAGCACCTCGACCTCGGCGACCTCGATCTCGATCTCGCCGGTCGGGAGCTCCGGGTTGACGTTGTCGGCGCCGCGCGCGGAGACCTTGCCGTCGATCCGGACGACGGTCTCCTTGGTGAGCTTCGACAGGGCTTCGTTGCCGGGCGTGCCGGGGCGGGCGACGAGCTGCACCAGACCGTAGTGGTCGCGCAGATCGATGAAGAGGATGCCGCCCAGGTCTCGACGATTGTGCAGCCAGCCGCTCAGCCGGACGTCGGTGCCGACGTCAGAGGCGCGGAGCTCGCCGCAGGTGTGGGACCTGTACCGATGCATCGTCGTTCATCCAGTCTTCGCGGTTGGGGTGTATTCAGCTTCCCCAGGCTACCGCCCACGCCCGCATCACTTCATTGCCATAACCCCAGGCAAGATCATCCGGCGTGGTCGGGGCGTTCCGCGGGAGCCGGCCGGCGGCCGTCCTCGGTGGCGTCAGCCGAGCACATCTTCCTAAAGTGGGGCAATGCGCACCGAGGACGTCCTGGCCGCGACGGCGACCGGCCTGTGGCGCTGGGACAACGGAGCCGGAACCGTCACGCTCGACGCGGAGGCGGCCCGGCTGCTGGAGCTGCCCGCCGAGGCCGGTGTCTTCCGGGAGGCCGCGGTGCGCGCGCGTTTCCATCCGGTCGACTGGAACGAGATCTACGGGGTGGTGAACCTCGCGGTCGTCGAGGGCACCCTGGCCGAGGCACGGCTGCGGATCGTGGACGACCGCGGGCGGGTGCTCCGTACCGTGCGCAGCCGCTCCAAACCGCTGCCGGCGGGCACCGATGACTACGTGCTGGTCGGCACGCTCCAGGAGGTCGCCGAGCCGCAGCCGGGCACCGCCGGCGCGCACACCCCCATCACCGGGGACTGGCGCCGCTCCCGGGAGGCGTTCCTGCTGGACGCGGGGCGGGCGCTGGCCGAGGCCCGGTCGACCGCCGAGGTGCTGCGAGTCGCCGCCTCGCTCTCCATGCCCGGTTTCTCGCCGGACGGGCTCGCCGTCTTCGGTGTCGCGGGCGACCGTCTGACGATCATCGGGCACCACGGGCACACCATGGGCGACGAGGACCCGTTCACCGACATGACACTGGAGACGGACTATCCGGCCGCGGAGGTCGTCCGGACCGGGCGGGCGATCTATCTCCCGTCGCCGGAGGAGTACCGCCGCCGCTTCCCGGTCACCTGGCCGCTCACCAGCCGTTTCGGACGCCGCTCCTGGGCCTTCCTGCCGCTGATCGTGTCGGGCCGCACGATGGGCGCCTGGATGGCGGGGTTCCGGCACCCGGTGTCGTTCTCGCCGGACGAGCGGTCCGTGCTGACGACCGTCGCCAGGATGCTCGCCCAGGCCCTGGCACGGGCCGGGGTCGCCGAGACCGAGCGGGAGCTCTCGGAGGGGCTCCAGCGGTCGATGATGCCGTCCCTGGGGCCCGGCATCCCCGGCATGACGGTCGCCGCCCGGTACGTACCGACCGGCGGCGGGCTCCAGGTGGGCGGCGACTGGTACGACATGATCCCGCTCCCCAATGGCCGTATCGCCCTGGTCATCGGCGATGTCCAGGGCCATGACGTGCGGGCGGCCGGGCTGATGGGACAGTTGCGGATCGCTCTGCGCGCGTACGCCTCGGAAGGGCACCGCCCGGACGCGGTGCTCTCCCGCGCCTCCCGTTTCCTCTCCGGGCTCACCGACGCGTACGACGACGAGGCGGACACCGGGCCGCGCTTCGCGACGTGCCTGTACGCGGAGGCCGACCCGGAGACCGGCACGCTCGACATCGCCCGGGCCGGACACCCCGACCCGGTGGTGATCAGCGCCGACGGGACCGCGGTGATCCGGCGGACCGGCGGCGGGCTGCCGCTCGGTATCGAGACGGACACCGACTATCCGACGACCCAGGTCGTCCTGGAGACCGGCGAGACGATCATGTTGTGCACGGACGGCCTGATCGAGACCGGCGGCCACGACATGGCGACCGGCTGGGTGCGGCTCCGGCCGGTCCTGGAGGAGCAGACCGGCGACCTGGAGAAGCTCGCCGACTCGCTGGTGCAGGCGGTGCACGGGCCGGGCTCGCACTACACGACCGGTCCGCTCGCCGACCGCCGCGAGGACGACATCGCGGTGCTGCTGCTGCGGCGCGAGGCGGGTGCCCCGCGACAGGCCGCGCCGCGCCGCACCGTGCTGAGCATCGCGCAGGCCGAGCCCGAGCGGATCGCGGCGGCCCGGCAGCAGGTGCGCGAGTTGCTGCACGACTGGGCGGACCCGGAGCAGGTCGATGCGGCGGTGCTGATGATCTCGGAGATGGCGACCAATGTGCTCCTCCACACGGACGGGGACGCGCTGATGGTCGCCGAGGCGACCGGGGAGCGGGGCGGGCGGCGGCTGCGCGTGGAGGTCGCGGACGGCAGCGACGAACTGCCGCACAAGCGGCGGCCCGGCGAGATGGCCTCCAGTGGGCGGGGGCTGGTGCTGATGGAGATGCTGGCTGACGCGTGGGGGGTGGATCCGCAGGGGGCCGGGAAGTCGATCTGGTTCGAGTTGTACGAGCCGGTGGAACCGGCAGAGGCGTAGGGATTCCGGGCGTGTCCGGGTGCAGCTCCGTCCTCAGCCGCCGGAGGGGCTCGGCGGGGTGGGCGGACCCGGTGGGACGGATGACGGCTCGTCCGGGGCGTTGCGCGTGCGGAGTTCGCCGACGATGCCGAATGCCGCCGCGCACACCGGTACCGCCAGCAGCATGCCCAGCAGACCCGCCACACTCGCGCCCGCGGTCAGCGCGATCATGATGGTGGCCGGGTGCATCTGGACCGTACGGCTCTGGATCATCGGCTGCAGGACATGG
Source organism: Streptomyces atratus (assembly GCF_040655115.1). Lineage (GTDB taxonomy): Bacteria > Actinomycetota > Actinomycetes > Streptomycetales > Streptomycetaceae > Streptomyces > Streptomyces atratus_D. The sequence continues at coordinate 92,302 of NZ_JBFAJH010000009.1, forward strand.
CCCTCCAGCACCTGTACCGCGAGGACGATCCCCAGCGCCCAGAGCGCGATCACGAACCCCCGGTCGGCGAGCGCCACCAGAACGGCGACGGCGCCCGAGATGAACGCCCCGAGGTACGGGATGTACGCGCCGACGAAGACCAGCGCCCCCAGCCCCACTGCCCCGGGGACCCGCAGGATCAACAGACCTGCGGTGATGCAGAGGGCATCGATCAGCGCGATGAACGTCGTGCCGCGCATGAAGCCCTCGACCGCTTCGAACGCCCGCCGTCCCATCGCCTCGACCAGGTCACCCGTGCCGCGCGGGGCGACGGAGTGCGCGAGGTCCACAGCGCGGTCGGAGTCGCGCAGGAAGAAGAAGGTCAGCAACAGGGCGAGAAGGCCGGTCGCGATCAGTGAGCCGATCAGGCTGATCCCGGTGAGCAGTCCGCCCGCGGCGCTTGCGCCGAATTTCTCGACGAGCTTCCGCACATTGGTGACGAGGTCGTTCACATTGGTGTTCCGGGCGATCCCGAAGTGGTCGACGACCCACTGCCCGGCGTCCTTCAGTGACCGGACGATCTGATCGCCGGTGTCGATGAATGCGGTGACGACGATGTACCCGGCGCCGCCGCCGATCGCGACGAGCAGCGCGCAGGTGAGCCCGGCGGCCACCGACCGGTTCACCCCTCGGGCGGCCAGCCAGCGGTGGACGGGACCGAGCAGCGCCGTACCGAGCAGTGCGAGCAGCACCGGGGTGACGGCCGTCTTGAAGACGATGCACAGCCAGATGGCGACCGCGGCAACGCCGGTGACCAGCAGAAGCACGGCGCACCAGGCGGCTGTTCGCCGGGCGATGTCGGGCAGGAGGGGTTTCCGGGTATCCACCCTCCCACCCGATCACGGTGCGGGAGCCGTGTCCCGCTTGTACGACCGAACGGGTGACGGGCCGTCAGAACGACCCGTCACCCGGATCACTCACCCATGCCGTGGACTGCGGGCACGGTGCCGAGGCGGCCGGCCTGGAAGTCCTCGAAGGCCTGCTTGAGTTCGGCCTGGCTGTTCATGACGAACGGCCCGTAGTGCGCCATCGGCTCCCGGATCGGACGGCCGCCGAGCAGGACGACCTCCAGGTCCGGGGTGTGGCCGTCCTGCTTCTCGTCCGCGCGGACGGTCAGCGAGGAGCCGGTGCCGAAGACGGCGGTCTGCCCCATGTGGACGGGGCGGCGCTCCTGGCCGACCGTGCCGCGCCCGGCCATCACGTACGCGAGCCCGTTGAAGTCCTCGCGCCACGGCAGGGTCACCTCGGCGCCGGGGCGCACGGTGGCGTGGATCATCGTGATCGGGGTGTGGGTGACCCCCGGACCCTCGTGACCGTCGAGCTCGCCGGCGATGACGCGGAGCAGCGCGCCGCCGTCCGGGGAGGCGAGGAGCTGGACCTGGCCGCCACGGATGTCCTGGTAGCGGGGGGCCATCATCTTGTCGGCCTTGGGCAGGTTCACCCAGAGCTGCAACCCGTGGAAGAGGCCGCCCGACATCACGAGGGACTCCGGCGGCGCCTCGATGTGGAGGAGGCCGGATCCGGCCGTCATCCACTGGGTGTCACCGTTGCGGATGGTGCCGCCGCCGCCGTTGCTGTCCTGGTGGACGAAGGTGCCGTCGATCAGGTACGTCACGGTCTCGAAGCCGCGGTGCGGGTGCCACGGGGTGCCCTTCGGCTCTCCGGGCTGGTACTCCACCTCACCCATCTGATCCATCATGATGAACGGGTCGAGGTGCTTGTAGTTGATCCCGGCGAACGCGCGGCGCACCGGGAAGCCTTCGCCCTCGAATCCGCTCGGCGCCGTCGTGACGGCGAGCACGGGACGGGCCGTGGCGTCGCCCGAGGCGGCGACCTTGGGCAGGGTCAGCGGGTTTTCGACGGTCACTGCGGGCATGGGAGCCACCTCCGGGATTGTTCTTACTTCAATTTAGTTGAACAGTGAACATCTTGCAAGGGCCGCGGCATTCCCGCACCGCCACAGCCCCTCCTCCCCGGACAACGAGAAGGGGCCCGCACCCGACAGGTACGGACCCCTTCTCGGAGGTCGGGAATCAACCGTCTGCGAAGCAGTGGCACGCGGCCCCGGCCATGACCCGCCGGACACCCCCTAGCCGTACATGCGACGCATCGCGAAGTCGACCATCTGCTCCACGGCCTTGGCGTCGAAGACCATGCGGTGCTCGCCCTCCATGTCGAGGACGAAGCCGTAGCCGGTCGGCAGCAGATCGATCACCTCGGCGCCCGTGATCACGAAGTACTTGGACTCCTTGCCCGCGTACAGCCGCAGCTCCTTGAGCGTCGTGAACATGGGGATCACCGGCTGCTGGGTGTTGTGCAGGGCGAGGAAGCCGGGGTTGTCGCCGCGCGGGCAGTAGACCTTCGACGACGCGAAGATCTGCTGGAAGTCCTCGGCGGACAGAGAACCCGTGGTGAAGGCCCGTACCGCATCACCGAGGGAGGGCGGCGAGGGCTCGGGATACAGCGGCTGCTCACCGTAGCCGCCACCCATCTGCTGCTGTGCGCCCTGGTTCTGGTCGTAGCCGTACATAGCGCAAAGAGTAATCGGACACATCAGACCCTTGAGGGGTTGCGTCTTATTACTCACGGGTAGCATCATCGGGGAGGTCAGCTGATAGACGCACCGCCAGCTCGTCGCCCGCCCGGCCCTCACCCCTCCCCGGGGCGCTGTACGCCACTGCTATTGATTACGGAGCCTTCCCATGGGGCACTACAAGTCGAATCTCCGCGACATCGAGTTCAACCTCTTCGAGGTCCTCGGGCGCGACAAGCTGTACGGCACCGGACCGTTCGCGGAGATGGACGTCGAGACCGCGAAGAGCATCCTCGACGAGGTCGACCGCCTCGCCGAGAACGAGCTCGCCGACTCGTTCGCCGACGCCGACCGCAACCCGCCGGTCTTCGACCCGGAGACCAACACCGCACCGGTCCCGGCCTCCTTCAAGAAGTCCTACCAGGCCTTCATGGACTCCGAGTACTGGCGCCTGGGGCTGCCCGAGGAGATCGGCGGCACCACCTCGCCGCGCTCCCTGATCTGGTCCTACGCGGAGCTGCTCCTCGGCTCGAACCCGGCCGTGTGGATGTACTCCTCCGGCCCGGCGTTCGCCGGGATCCTCTTCGAGGAGGGCAACGAGGCGCAGAAGAAGATCGCCGAGATAGCCGTCGAGAAGCAGTGGGGCTCGACGATGGTGCTGACCGAGCCGGACGCCGGTTCGGACGTCGGCGCCGGCCGCACGAAGGCCGTCGAGCAGGAGGACGGCTCCTGGCACATCGAGGGCGTGAAGCGCTTCATCACCTCGGGCGAGCACGACATGTCCGAGAACATCATTCACTACGTGCTGGCCCGCCCCGAGGGCGCGGGCCCCGGCACGAAGGGCCTGTCGCTCTTCATGGTCCCGAAGTTCCACTTCGACTGGGCCACCGGCGAGCTGGGCGAGCGCAACGGCGTGTACGCGACGAACGTCGAGCACAAGATGGGCCTCAAGGCGTCCAACACGTGCGAGATGACGTTCGGCGACCAGCACCCCGCCAAGGGCTGGCTGATCGGTGACAAGCACGACGGCATCCGCCAGATGTTCCGCATCATCGAGTTCGCCCGGATGATGGTCGGCACGAAGGCCATCGCCACCCTCTCGACGGGTTACCTGAACGCGCTGGAGTACGCGAAGGAGCGCGTCCAGGGCACCGACCTGGCGAACTTCATGGACAAGACCGCGCCCAAGGTCACCATCACGCACCACCCCGACGTGCGCCGTTCGCTGATGACGCAGAAGGCGTACGCGGAGGGCATGCGCTCCCTCGTGCTGTACACCGCCTCCGTCCAGGACGCGATCCAGGAGAAGGAGGCCGCGGGCGAGGACGCGAAGGCGCTGCACGGCCTCAACGACCTGCTGCTCCCCATCGTGAAGGGATACGGCTCCGAGAAGTCGTACGAGCAGTTGGCGCAGTCGCTCCAGACGTTCGGCGGCTCCGGGTACCTCCAGGAGTACCCGATCGAGCAGTACATCCGGGATGCCAAGATCGACACCCTCTACGAGGGCACGACGGCCATCCAGGGCCAGGACTTCTTCTTCCGGAAGATCGTCCGTGACCAGGGTGCCTCGCTCAACGCGCTCTCCGAGGAGATCAAGAAGTTCCTCGCGGGCGCCCAGGGCAACGAGGAGCTGTCCGGCGCGCTGGACTCGCTCGCCAAGGCGGCCGTGGACCTGGAGGCGATCGTCGGCACGATGGTCGCCGACCTCACCGCGACCGGCGAGGACGTCAAGAACATCTACAAGGTGGGCCTCAACACCACCCGCCTGCTGCTGGCCTCCGGCGATGTCGTCGTCGGGTACCTGCTTCTGAAGGGCGCGGCCGTGGCGGCCGAGAAGCTGCCGACCGCCTCCGCGAAGGACGTCGCCTTCTACCAGGGCAAGATCGCCGCCGCGAAGTTCTTCGCCGCGAACGTCCTGCCGGGCGTCTCGGCCGAGCGCGCGCTCGCCGAGACGGTCGACGGTTCGCTGATGGAGCTGGACGAGGCCGCGTTCTAGCGTGCGGCCCGCAGCACCGGTCAACGAGGCGCCGCCACCCGGATTCGTTCGGTTGGCGGCGCCGTCGTATCGGCTGGGTACGCTGAGTGCACGGCCGGGAATCCTGTCCCTGGGACCTGCTCGTGGTGACGGCCGAGGCGGACAAGGACCGGCGACAGAGCCGCTGTCAGGCCGCCGACGTCCTGCTCGCGGTCGAGGTGGTCTCGCCCGGCTCCGAGGAGCGGAGCGCGACACCAGGCCGCACACATACGCCGGGGCGGGCATCAGACACTTCTGGCTCGTCGAGATGGCCGGGGGAACACGACCGGCCCATGGTCGTCACGTACGAGCTGGACCCGGTCGACGAGACGTACGTCTCCACCGGCGTCGACCCCGACCGGCTGGGGCTCTCCGCCCCGTACGACATCGACATCGGTCCGACAGCGATCGACGACCGGCAACCCCGGCCCGCCGGCCTGCGCCCGACCGTGAGGTCAAGGCCTTGGCCACCCTGTTCGCCCGGGGCTCAGCAGGCGCAGGACAGCAGAGAGCCGTCGGCCGTGGCGGCCTCCGCCTCGTCCGCGGGACAGCCACACGCCAGGGCGGCGCTACCCGGATTTCTCCCGCACCATCGTCGTTACAGTGAAGAACATGAGTTCTTCCCTCCGCTTCGACCGCGGTCACACCGACGACCTGATGGCCTTCCTGATGGCCAGCCCCTCCCCGTACCACGCCGTGGCCACCGCCGCGGAGCGGCTTGAGAAGGCCGGATTCCGGCAGGTCGAGGAGACCGCGGCCTGGAACGCCTCCGCCGGTGGGAAGTACGTGCTGCGCGGCGGGGCGATCGTCGCCTGGTACGTGCCGGAGGGCGCCGGGGCGCACACCCCGTTCCGGATCGTCGGGGCGCACACCGACTCGCCGAACCTGCGGGTGAAGCCGCTGCCCGACACCGGTTCGTACGGCTGGCGGCAGGTCGCCGTCGAGGTCTACGGCGGGACGCTGCTCAACACCTGGCTGGACCGGGACCTCGGTCTCGCCGGCCGGATCTCGCTGCGCGACGGCACGCACCGGCTGGTCAACATCGACCGGCCGCTGCTGCGCGTGCCTCAGCTGGCCGTGCATCTGGACCGGTCGGCCACCACCGACGGCCTCAAGCTCGACCGCCAGAAGCACATGCAGCCGATCTGGGGGCTCGGGGACGTCGAGGAGGGCGACCTGATCCGGTTCGTCGCCGCGGAGGCGGGTGTCGACGCCGAGGACGTGACCGGCTGGGACCTGATGCCGCATCCGGTGGAGCGGCCGTCGTACCTGGGCCGGGACCGTGAGCTGGTGGCCGGGCCGCGGATGGACAACCTGCTCTCCGTGCACGCGGCGACCGCCGCGCTCGCCGCCGTCGCCGGACAGCCGGACGAGGAACTTCCGTACATCCCGGTGCTGGCCGCGTTCGACCACGAGGAGAACGGTTCGCAGTCCGACACCGGCGCGGAGGGTCCGCTGCTCGGCACGGTGCTGGAGCGTTCGGTGTTCGCCCGCGGCGGTACGTACGAGGACCGCGCCCGGGCGTTCGCGGGGACCGTCTGTCTGTCCTCCGACACCGGTCACGCGATCCACCCCAACTACGGGGAGCGCCACGACCCGACGCACCACCCGGTCGCGAACGGCGGGCCGATCCTGAAGGTCAACGTCAACATGCGGTACGCGACGGACGGCAGCGGCCGGGCCGTGTTCGCGGCGGCGTGCGAGAAGGCGGGCGTGCCGTGGCAGACGTTCGTCTCCAACAACTCGATGCCGTGCGGCACGACGATCGGCCCGATCACCGCGGCCCGGCACGGCATCCAGACCGTGGACATCGGCGTCGCGATCCTGTCGATGCACAGCGCGCGTGAGCTGTGCGGCGCGGACGACCCGTATCTGCTGGCGAACGCGCTGGCGTCGTTCCTGGCAGGCTGATCCGCACATGGTTGTCGCCGGGCCGGGTACGCGATCCGTACACCGGCCCGGAGCCTCCGGGCCGCCGAGGAGGCGTGACCCATGGGACTCGGAGGATGCATCATCCTCATCGCCGTCGGAGCGGTACTCACCTTCGCCACCGACTGGAAGATGGACACCGTCAATGTCGACCTGGTCGGCTGGATCATGATGATCGTCGGCGTCATCGGCGTCTTCGTCTACGCGAGCATCGCGCGGCGCCGTCGGCTGGTCGTGCCGCCCAGCACCACGGTCGTGTCCGAGGACGAGCGCCGCGGCCTCTGAACCGAATTCCGGCCTCTTTCAGTGGAGTTCCGCCTGCTCGGTGCGGTGTCCGTAGCCACCGGAACCGGGCCACAGCGACAGGGCCTCCGTCAGCATCGCTATGGATACCCCTCCCCAGGCAAAGAAACCGAGATCACCGCCCGAGGTCACGCGGAACCGCCGTGAGCCGCGCCGCCACAGAAGACTCCTCCATCGCCTGCGCGGCCGCCTGCAGCGGTGGACCGGGGAACGCGCCGGTAAGCGGCTCATGGGGACGGGAGCGCCGGGTGCGGACGCTCGCCCGGATGGCCATCGTGAAGACGCCCGGCAGCGAGGGCATCGCCGTCGCCCCGGCGAAGTGGGCGACCGGCTACTGGACATACGAGCTGCGCAACGGCGCGGACGACTTCTGAGTCCGTCGGCCGGTCAGGCCTGCTCGTCCATTCCGGCGAGCACCAGCGGCAGCCGCGGCGTTCCCTGCGGACTCACGCGGACGGGGACGCCCCAGTCCTGCTGGTGGACGTGGCAGGCCGGGTACTCGTTCTCCGGATCGTCGTCGCAGGACGCCGCCATCGCGGACACGTGCAGGACTCCTCCGGTGACGCCGTCGGCCAGGACCAGATCGCGGAAGAGATCGGTGCCGGGCCCTGCACCCTCCGCCAGCAGCTCGGGCGGGGTCGACGAGACCAGCAGCCGGGTCGAGGGACCGTAGCGGGTGTCCAGCTTCTGCCCGGCGGGGGCCTGGAAGACCACGTCGAGCCGGAGCGTGCCGGGGGCGATCTCGGTGGCCGCGCGCTGGGTGCGGTGCGCCTGGTCGGCGACGCGTACGGCCTCCTCGGGCAGCCGCAGCCGGGTCAGCCGGTGCCGGGCGGACTCGACGACGACGAGATCGCCGTCGACCAGTACCGCGTCGCTCGGCTCGCGCAGATCCGTGGCCAGCGTGGTGACCTCGCCACTGGCGGGGTCGTAGCGGCGCAGGGCGTGGTTGTACGTGTCGCTGACGGCGACGGACCCGTCCGGCAGCGCGGTGACGCCCAGCGGGTGCTGGAAGAGCGCCTGGTCGGCGGCGCCGTCGCGGTGGCCGAAGTCGAAGAGGCCGGTGCCGACGGCAGTGTGCACGGTCCCGTCCCGGTCCACGTACCGCAGCGCGGACGTCTCCGAGTCGGCGACCCAGAGCCGGTCGCCGTCGGCCGAGGCGGCAAGCCCGGACGGCTGGGCGAACCAGGCCTCGTCGGCCGGACCGTCGACCAGTCCTTCGTTGGTCGTGCCTGCGGCGACCTGCACGGTTCCGGACTCGGGGTCGTACGACCACAGCTGGTGCACGCCCGCCATGGCGATCCACAGCCGGTCCGCGAACCAGGCGACGTCCCACGGGGAGGAGAGGTCGACCTCGCGGGCCTCGCCGGTCGTCGGGGAGCCCTGCCACCACTGGCGGCCGGTGCCGGCGAGGGTCGTCGTCACCCCGGTCGTGAGGTCGAGGGCGCGGAGGGCGTGGTTGACGGTGTCGGCGACCGCGATCCGGCCGTCGGGCAGCACGGCGAGCCCCTGTGGCTCGCTGAACCGGACCTCGTCGGGCCCGCCGTCCGCGAACCCGCGGTCCCCGGTGCCGAAGTGGCGGCGCACCGTTTCGCCGTCGGGGCCGAGCTCGACGAGGCGGTGCCGGGTGGTGTCGGAGACCAGGAAGCCGCCGTCGGCCAGCAGCAGGGCCTTGCCGGGAAAGCGCAGATGCGTGGCGACGGGCTCGGGCGCCACGTACGGGCCGTCGCCACGGCGCAGCGTGCCCTTCGCGGCGTGCTCGGCCTCCAGCTCCTCGACGAGCTTCTCGATGGCGTGGGCATGGCCCTCGCCGGCGTGCTGGGCGACGACATAGCCCTCGGGGTCGATGACGACGAGCGTCGGCCAGGCGCGTACGGCGTACTGCTTCCAGGTGGCGAGCTCGGGGTCGTCGAGGACGGGGTGGTGGACCTCGTACCGCTCGACGGCGTCGACGACGGCCTGGTGCTCGGCCTCGTGGACGAACTTCGGCGAGTGCACACCGATGATCACCACGGTGTCGCGGTGCTTCTCCTCCAGCTCGCGCAACTCATCCAGGACATGCAGACAGTTCACACAGCAAAATGTCCAAAAATCCAGAATGACAATGCACCCTCGCAGGTCAGCGAGGGTGTACTGCTGGTTGCCGGTATTGAGCCAGCCGCCCTTGCCGACCAGCTCGGGGGCCCTGACGCGCGCACGTGTTGCCATGTGGACAGTCAACATCACCGTGGAGCGTCCGCATTCCGGCGGGTCGTGGGGGAATCTGTGAGCCATGGGATTCCTGGTGCGTGAGCGACTGTTCACTGTCGGCGACGACTACTGGATCGAGGACGCGGACGGGCGCAAGGTCTTCCTCGTCGACGGCAAGGCGATGCGGGTGCGCGACACGTTCGAGCTGAAGGACGCGCAGGGCCGGATCCTGGTCGAGATCCGGCAGAAGCTGCTCAGCCTGCACGACACGATGATCATTGAGCGCGACGGCGAGCAGCTCGCCAGGGTCCAGCGGAAGCGGCTCTCGCTGCTGCGCAACCACTATCGGGTGACGCTGGTCGACGGCACCGAACTCGATGTCAGCGGCAAGATCCTGGACCGCGAGTTCGCCATCGACTACGACGGCGAACTCCTGGCCCGGATCTCACGGCGTCGGCTGACCGTACGGGACACATACGGCATCGATGTCGTGCGGGAGGACGCCGACGCGGCCCTGCTCATCGCCGTGTCGGTGTGCGTCATCGTGCTCGCGGACAAGGAGCACGACGACTGACCGGACGTTTCACGTGAAACCGGACCCCGCCCGACGGTGGGCCGGGCCCGGCCCGACGGGTGTGCCCACGGATGTCCCGCGGCGGTGCGAAGTCCGGTCCGACCGATGCGTCAGCAGCCGCTCGACGGCGGGGCGAGACCGAGCCGCCGGTCCTTGAGCGCCGGGAACTGCTCGCGGGTGGCAACGACCTTCGCCGGGTCGAACTCCACGGTGAGCACCTCCTCGTCCGCGCCCGCCTCGGCGAGCACCTCGCCCCACGGGTCGACGGCGATGCTGTGCCCGGCCTGCTGGACCCCGGCGTGGGTGCCGGCGGTGCCGACGGCCAGGACGTATGCCTGGTTCTCCACGGCGCGCGCCCGGGCGAGCAGCGTCCAGTGGGCGCGGCGCCGCTCCGGCCAGCCCGCCGGGACGACGAGCGTCTGCGCGCCGGCGTCCACGAGGCCGCGGAACACTTCGGGGAAGCGCAGGTCGTAGCAGGTGGCGAGGCCGAGCGTGGTCTGGGGCAGGGCGACCGTGACCAGGTCCTCGCCGGCGCCCATCATCACCGCCTCGCCCTTGTCGAAGCCGAAGCGGTGGATCTTGCGGTACACGGCGGCACGCTCACCCTCGGGCGTGAAGACCAGCGAGGTGTTGTAGAGCGTGCCGTCGTCGGCGCGCTCCACGAAGGAGCCCGCGTGCAGCCAGACCCCGGCGTCGGCCGCGGCCTTCGCCATCAGGTCGTGGGTGGGTCCCCGGAGCGGTTCCGCCTCGTCGGCGAAGGCGGTGTAGGCGAACGCGCCGACCGGCCAGAGTTCGGGAAGGACTACCAGATCGGCACCGCGCTGGGCCGCGACCAGGTTAGCCGCACGGTCCCTGCGGGAATTGACGGATTCGTCCGGGTCTACTGCGATCTGGATGAGGGAGGCGCGCACACTACCACCGTCCTGGCATTCGAGCCGTCAACACGGGCCTACGATCGTCACACGAAAGCACTGCCGGGGTGCCTGCTCGCAGCGTAACTTAGCGACCGAACCTCCCACGCAGCCCGCAGCCGCCGCCCGCCGACCGCCCCAGCAGTCCAGCCCATGCACCGCAGAACCGCACGAGGGGTCCCGTGACCGTCCATCCCAGCCTCCAGACCTACGCCGATGCCTGGACCCACTCCATCGAGTCGATAGCCGAGCTGGTGACGCCGCTCGCCGAAGGGGAGTGGAATCGCCGTACACCGTGCCCCGGTTGGTCGGTGCGCGACATCGTCTCGCACATCATCGGCATGGAGTGCGAGCAGCTCGGCGATCCGCGGCCGATCCACACGCTGCCGCGCGATCTCTACCACGTACAGAACGACTTCACCCGTTACATGGAGATGCAGGTCGATGTGCGGCGCCACCACACCGCACCCGAGATGACCTCCGAGCTGGAGTACACGATCATCCGCCGCTCGCGTCAGCTGCGGAACGAGTCGCGTGCCCCGGAGACCATGACCCGCGCGCCGCTCGGCGCCGAGCAGACCCTCGAACTGGCACTGCGGATGCGGGCCTTCGACGTCTGGGTGCACGAGCAGGATCTGCGGACGACGCTGGGCAAGCCCGGCAACCTCGACTCCCCCGGCGCCACCATCACCCGGGACACCCTCCTCGCCGCGCTGCCGAAGGTGGTCGCCAAGGACGCGGGCGCGCCGCCCAATTCCGCGATCGTGCTCGATGTGCACGGGCCGCTGGAGTTCCTCCGCACGGTCAGGGTCGACGCGGACGGCCGTGGTTCGGTGGACGGTTCACCGTCGCTGGGGCCTGCGGTCACGCTGGCGATGGACTGGGAGACGTACGTCCGGCTGGCCTGCGGGCGGGTGCGGGCGACGGCGGTCGCGGACCGGATCAAGGTCGAGGGCGACCAGGAGCTGGCGACGGCGATCCTGCAGAACTTCGCCGTGACGCCGTAACGGCACGGTCGGCGGCGCCCGTCTTGAGGTGAAGAGACGGGCGCGCCGCCCGACCGGCCACGGCAGGCGTCACGCGGGCACGTGCACGGCCTCCACACGGCTGATCACATGGTGGTTCCGCTCGCGGAGCGTGGCGCGGGCATGCAGCCGCAGGATCTGTACGACCCCGAGCGCCTCCAGGACGAAGACCGAGGCGAACGCGATGCGGTAGTTGTCCCCCGTCGCGTCGAGCAGCACACCGACGGCGAACAGTGTCGTCATCGAGGCGATGAAACCGCCCATGTTGACGATCCCCGATGCGGTGCCCTGGCGCTGCGGCGGATTGGCCGGGCGCGCGAAGTCGAAGCCGATCATCGAGGCGGGTCCGCAGGCGCCGAGCACCGCGCAGAGCGTGATCAGCAGCCACATCGGCGCATGGTCGCCCGGGTACAGGATCGTCGACGCCCACACGGCGGCCGTCACCGCGACCGTGCCGAGGGCGAGCGGGGCGCGCGCGGCGTGGTGGCGGGCGATGACCTGCCCGTAGACGAGGCCGACGGCCATGTTGGAGAGCACCACCAGGGTGAGCAGCTCCCCGGCGGTGGACCGGCTCAGCCCCTGCGCCTCCACCAGGAACGGCATCCCCCACAGCAGCAGGAACACCATCGCCGGGAACTGCGTGGTGAAGTGCACCCACATCCCGAGCCGGGTGCCGGGCTCCCGCCACGAGGCGGCGATCTGCTTGCGCACGTAGGCGGAGCCCGCGTGCTCGACGGGCGGCGGCTCGTGCCCCTCGGGGTGGTCCTTCAGGAAGAGCAGGAGCAGGACGAGGACCACGACCCCGGCGGCCGCGCTGCCCGCGAACGTGGCGGTCCAGCCGAAGCCGTGCAGGGCGCGGGCGATGAAGAGCGTGGAGACGAGGTTGCCCGCCATGCCGAAGAGCGCGGCGATCTGGCCGATCAGCGGTCCGCGCCGGGCCGGGAACCAGCGGGCACCGAGCCGCAGCACGCTGATGAACGTCATCGCGTCGCCGCAGCCGAGCAGCGCCCGGGAGGCCAGCGCCATGCCGTACGACGGGGACAGCGCGAAGCCGAGCTGCCCGACGGTGAACAGGACGGCCCCGAGGGTGAGGACCTTCTTGGTGCCGAGCCGGTCGACCATCAGACCGACGGGTATCTGCATGCCCGCGTAGACGAGCAGCTGAAGGATGGAGAACGTCGACAACGCGGAGGCGTTGACGTCGAACCGGTCGGCGGCGTCGAGACCGGCGACCCCGAGGCTCGTGCGGAAGATGATGGCGACGAAGTAGACGGCGACGCCGATGCCCCAGACCCAGGCGGCTCGCCGGCCGCCGGGCGGATCACCGGGCAGGGACAGGGTGGGCGCGGCGGCAGAACTCACCGGTCCTCACCCCGGACCAGCACCTTGACCCGGCCGACATGGCGTCGTACGACCTGCGCGGCACCGTCCGCGTCCCCGGCCCTGATGGCCTCCAGCAGCTCGGTGTGCTCGGTGATGTTGGCGGCGATCCTGCCGGGATGCGCCTCCATCACGGCGACGCCCATCCTCAGCTGCCGGTCGCGCAGCTGGTCGTAGAGGCGCGACAGGATCCCGTTGCCCGCGTTGCGCACGATCTCGGCGTGGAAGCAGCGGTCCGCGACCGACACGGCGGCCAGGTCCCCGGCCGCCACCTGCCGCCGCTGCTCGTCGAGCAGTTCCTCCAGGCGGGCGATCAGCTTCGCCGAGGCGGGCACGGCCTTGCGGGCGGCGAACTCCTCTACGAGCAGCCGGGTCTCCACCACGTCCGCGATCTCCTGCGCGGAGACGGCCAGCACCAGGGCCCCCTTCTTCGGATAGAGCTTGATCAGCCCTTCGACCTCCAGCCGCAGCAAGGCCTCGCGCACGGGCGTACGGGAGACGCCGACGGCCTCCGCGAGGTCGCCCTCGGTGAGGAGCGTGCCCCCTTCGTAACGGCGGTCGAGGACCGCCTGCTTGATGTGGGTGTAGACGCGTTCGGCGGCGGGCGGCTGCTTGGTACGCGGGTGCGTCACGGCAGGGGGTGCGGCAGGCATGCACACAGCATAGATACAACATGCACGCATGCGTCGGCACCGTCCGGAATCTGGACGGTAAAACCCCGGAAATTAACCCGGGAATAAGCACATCCATTCACGCACCTCGTGAGTCTCACCACCGAGCGGCACCGTCATGTGGCCGCATTCCAGGGGCATTTGGAGCGTTCAAGTTGAAAATCGGCATCAAGGGCATAAACCGCGTTTCCGCCACTGCCACCGTGGCCCTCACCGCGGGTGCCGTCATCGCGGGCAGCGCCTTCGCTTCCACGGCGCAGGCTGCCACGCTGCCCGTCCCCACGATCGCCGCCAAGGGCGGCTACGTGATGAACAACGGAACCGCGTCGAGCCTCTACTCGAAGGCCGCGGACACCCGTCGCGCCACCGGCTCGACCACCAAGATCATGACGGCCAAGGTGGTGCTGGCCCAGACGAACCTCAACCTGGATTCCAAGGTCACGATCCAGAAGGCGTACAGCGACTACATCGTCGCCAAGGGCGCCTCGTCGGCGCGCCTGATCGTCGGCGACAAGGTCACCGTCCGCCAGCTCCTCTACGGTCTGATGCTGCCGTCCGGCTGCGACGCCGCGTACGCGCTCGCCGACAAGTTCGGCACCGGCACCACCCGCGCGGCCCGCGTGACGTCGTTCATCGGCAAGATGAACGCCTCCGCCAAGTCCCTCGGCCTGACGAACACCCACTTCGACTCGTTCGACGGCATAAGCAATGGCTCGAACTACTCGACGCCGCGCGACCTGACGAAGATCGCCAGCAGCGCGATGAAGAACTCCACGTTCCGCACGGTCGTGAAGACCAAGTCGACCACGCAGAAGGTCACCACGAGCAGCGGTGGCTACCGCTACATGTCGTGGACCAACACCAACAAGCTGCTCGGCAGCTACACCGGTGCGATCGGCGTGAAAACCGGTTCCGGTGCGATAGCCGGGTACTGCCTGGTGTTCGCCGCGACCCGTGACGGCAAGACGGTCATCGGCACCGTCCTGGCGTCCACCTCCGAGACGACCCGGACGGCGGACGCGACGAAGCTCATGAACTACGGCTTCTCGAAGTAGTTCCCCGCCCCGCTCCCGGGGCCACGAGGAAGGGTCCGCCGTGCAGTACGGCGGGCCCTTTCCTGCACATGGCCGCAGGTTCCCCCGTCATTCGGCCTGAAAGGGTAATGCACACATTGACCACCATTTCTCGTGGACGGCTTCGCAGCGTCGCCGCGCTGTCGGTCGCCGCGACCTCCTGCAGTCTGCTCACCGCCGTGAGTGCCACGCCCGCTGCTGCGGCGACCAGCTGCACCTCGCCGGTCTTCACGCGGCAGTTCTTCGCGAACACGTCGTTCTCCGGTACACCGAAGAAGACCGACTGCGACTCGGTCATCGACCAGAACTGGGGCACCGGCGCCCCCGCCTCCGGCCTGCCGAAGGACAACTTCGGTGTCCGCTGGTCCCTGACCCGGGACTTCGGCTCCGGCGGCCCCTTCGCCTTCACCGCGGCAACCCGTGACGGCATTCGCGTGTACGTCGACGGGGTGCGCAAGGTCGACATCTGGAAGAACGTCTCCACCACCCAGAAGAAGACGGTCAACGTCACCGTCCCCGCCGGAAAGCACTCCCTGCGCATCGACTTCGTCAACTGGACGGGCTCGGCCAACGTCACATTCGGTTACGCACCGCGGACGTCGGCCACCGTCGACAAGGTCAAGCCGCTCAGCCCGGTCGGCGTGAGGGCGGTCCTCGACAACGCCACGGCGAACGCCAAGGTGGCCTGGTCCGCGAACAAGGAGATGGACCTCGCCGGCTACCGCGTCTACCGCCGGCTCAAGGGATCCAGCACGTTCGCCCTCGTGAAGACGACCACCGCGACCTCGTACGCGGGTCTCCCGCCCGAGGCCGGGAGGACGTACTACTACGAGGTACGCGCCTACGACAAGGCCGGGAACGTCTCCACCGGCAGTACCGACCAGCCGGTGACCACCATCGCCGTCACCGCTCCGGCCGGCCTCACCGCACAGGGCACGGACGCCGCGATCGTGCTGGCCTGGAAGCCCGTCGCGGGCGCGGTCCGCTACAACCTGAAGCGCGACGACCAGCACGGTCACATGTCGGTCCGCTCCGTCACCGGTACGGCCTTCACCGACACCACGGTGAAGCGCTCCGAGAAGTGGACCTACCAGGTGGCCGCCGTGGACGGCGCCGGGCGCGCCTCCGCGTACGGCCCCGCCGTCGCGGCCTACCGTCCGGTCGCGGCGCCGCGGGACATCGTCGCGACGCCGGGGATCAGCAGTGCGACCTTCACCTGGACGACCGATCACTCCGTCGACGGCGATGTGTACGACTTCCACGTCTACCGTTCCGAGACGCTCCCCGTGGACACGTCGGCCGCGCCGATCCGCTGCAGCACCACCTGGAAGACGCTCGGCGACGGGCGGCTCCAGTACACCTGCACCGACACCTCCCCGGCCGGCGGCCTCACCTACCACTACGTGATCAAGGCCTACGACAACTCGGGCAGGGAGTCGGTTCCTTCGGCCACGGTCGAGGTCACCACGCTCGCCAGGGACGTGACCCCGCCCGCACCGGTCACCGGGCTCACCGCCAAGGCCACCGAGTACGGCATCGAGCTGCACTGGAACGCCAACACCGAGCCCGATCTCAAGCGGTACGTGGTGTACCGCGGAGAGCTGATCGACGGCGAGGACGAGCGGGTCTGCTACGGCGGCACCTCGTCCCAGTACCTCGACGCGGCCACCACGTCCTACACCGACGAGCGGCTGCCCGACGGTGAGGAGCGGTGCTACTTCGTCGACGTCGAGGACACCTCCGGCAACTCCAGCTTCCGGATGACGCACAGCGCCGAGGTCGCCGTCGTCTACGAGCTGGACCTGACCCCGTCCGTCGAGACCCCGGCAGGCTCCCCGCTCACGCTCACCGCGACCCGGGGCACCACCGGCACCTCGGTGGACCTGTCCTGGAACATGGTCGCCGATGCGACGGGCTACCTGGTCGAACGGTGGAACCCGACCGCGGGCGCGTACGAGAAGCTGACCGCCGACCCCGTCACGGACGTGTCGTACACGGACGCCACCGCCCCGACCGGCACCACCCACTTCTACCGGGTGACCGCCGTGTACGCCGACGACACCCGGTCGGCGCCCGCCGAGGACTGGGTGATCCTGGCCCCCGTCGAGTGACCCGACCCGACAGAAAAGCGGGCCTGCGCGGAAGGAATCCCCGCGCGGGCCCGCTTCTTCCGTCTCACACGGCCATCAGGCCCAGGTGATCAGCCTCTTGGGCTGTTCCAGGATCGCGGCCACATCCGCCAGGACCTTGGAACCGAGCTCGCCGTCGACCAGACGGTGGTCGAACGACAGCGCCAGCGTGGTGACCTGACGGGGCTTCACCTTGCCCTTGTGGACCCACGGCTGCAGCTTGATCGCACCGACCGCGAGGATCGCGGACTCGCCCGGGTTCAGGATCGGCGTACCCGTGTCGACGCCGAAGACGCCGACGTTGGTGATCGTCACCGTGCCGCCCGCCATGGCGGCGGGAGACGTCCTGCCGTCCCGGGCCGTGGCGACCAGCTCGCCCAGTGCTGCGGCGAGCTGCGGCAGGGTCTTGTCCTGCGCGTCCTTGATGTTCGGCACGATCAGACCCCGCGGGGTGGCGGCCGCGATGCCCAGGTTCACATAGTGCTTCTGCACGATCTCCTGGTTGGCCTCGTCCCAGGTGGCGTTGACCTCCGGGTTCCGCTTGATCGCGACCAGGAGCGCCTTGGCGATGATCAGGAGCGGATTGACCCGGACCCCCGCCATGTCCTTGTCGTCCTTGAGCTCCGCCACGAGCTTCATCGTGCGCGTGACGTCGACCGTCACGAACTCGGTGACATGCGGTGCGGTGAACGCACTGCCGACCATGGCCTGTGCAATGGCCTTCCGGACACCCTTGACCGGGATACGGGTCTCCCGGGCACCCGGCACCGGGGCGGGAACGGCGGCGGTGACCACGGGTTCCGGGACCGGGGCGGGTACGGGCGCCTGAGCCAGTGCGGGCGCGGCCGCCGCGTGCACGTCCTCGCGGGTGATGATCCCGCCCTCGCCGGTCGGGACGACCGTCGCCAGGTCGATGCCCAGGTCCTTCGCCAGTTTGCGCACCGGCGGCTTGGCGAGCGGGCGGCTCTCCGGGACGGCCGGTCCGTGGCCGTTCAGCTCGCCCTGGATCGCGGCAGCCGCGGCAGCCGGCTGCTCGGCGCCCTTACGGGCGCGGCGCTTGGTGGAGGACTCGGCCACGCCGTAGCCCACCAGCACCGGCCGGCGGCCCTTCGGCGCCTCCGGTTCCGCAGCCGGTTCCGGTTCGGCCGGGGCCGGGGCCGGAGCCGCCTCCGCGGCCGCGTCACCGCTGCCCGGCGCCACGTCCACCGCGATGATCACCTGGCCGACGTCGACGGTCGTGCCCTCGGCGAAGCGCAGCTCGTGCACCACGCCGTCGAACGGGATCGGCAGCTCCACGGCCGCCTTCGCGGTCTCGACCTCGCAGACGACCTGGCCGTCGGTGACGGTGTCGCCCGGCTGTACGTACCACTTGAGGATCTCGGCCTCGGTCAGTCCCTCGCCCACGTCGGGCATCTTGAACTCACGGAAGCGAGCAGACGTTTCGGTCATCGTCGTCACGACCCCTCTCCTCAGTACGCCAGCGAGCGGTCGACGGCGTCGAGCACCCGGTCCAGGCCCGGCAGATACTCGTCCTCAAGACGCGCCGGCGGATACGGGGCGTGGTAGCCGCCGACCCTGAGCACCGGTGCCTCCAGATGGTAGAAGCAGCGCTCGGTGATGCGGGCGGCGATCTCGGCACCGGAGCCGTAGAACACCGGCGCCTCGTGGACGACGACCAGCCGGCCGGTCTTCTCGACCGAGGCCTGGACGGCGTCGAAGTCGATCGGCGACATCGACCGCAGGTCCAGGACCTCGATCGACTTGCCCTCCTCCTGGGCGGCCGCGGCGGCCTCCAGGCAGACCTTCACCATCGGGCCGTAGGCGACGAGGGTGAGGTCCGAGCCCTCCCGTACCGTCGCGGCCTTGTGCAGCGGACCGGGGATGAGGTCGGTCTCGACCTCGCCCTTGTCCCAGTAGCGCCGCTTCGGCTCGAAGAAGATGATCGGGTCGTCGCTCTGGACGGCCTGCTGCATCATCCAGTAGGCGTCCGAGGCGTTGGACGGCGAGACCACCTTGAGCCCCGCGACGTGCGCGAACAGCGCCTCGGGCGACTCGCTGTGGTGCTCGACGGCGCCGATGCCGCCGCCGTACGGGATCCGGACGACGACCGGCAGCTTGATCTTGCCGAGCGCGCGGGCGTGCATCTTCGCGAGCTGCGTGACGATCTGGTCGTACGCGGGGAAGACGAAGCCGTCGAACTGGATCTCCACGATCGGCCGGTAGCCGCGCAGGGCCAGACCGATCGCGGTGCCGACGATGCCGGACTCGGCGAGCGGCGTGTCGATGACCCGGTCCTCGCCGAAGTCCTTCTGGAGCCCGTCGGTGATCCGGAAGACTCCGCCCAGCTTGCCGACGTCCTCACCCATGATGAGGACCTTGGGGTCGGTGTCGAGAGCCTTGCGCAGCGACTCGTTGAGCGCCTTCGCGATGGACATCTTTTCCAGGGCCATGACTAGTTGCCCTCCTCGGCGAAGGAAGCCTGGTAGGCGGCGAACTGGGCGCGCTCCTCGTCGACGAGGGGGCTGCCGTCGGCGTACACGTGGTCGAAGATCGCCATCGGGTCCGGGTCGGGCATGGCCCGTACCGTTTCACGGACCCGCTTGCCGAGAGCCTCGCTCTCCTCGTCGAGCGCGGAGAAGTACGCCTCGTCGGCGAGGTCCTGCTTCTCCAGGTACGTACGGAGCCGCAGGATCGGGTCCTTGGCCTCCCAGGAGGCGCGCTCCTCGTCCGCCCGGTACTTCGTCGGGTCGTCGGAGGTGGTGTGCGCGCCCATCCGGTAGGTGAACGCCTCGACGAGGGTGGGACCCTCGCCCCGGCGGGCCCGCTCCAGCGCCGACTTGGTGACGGCGAGGCAGGCGAGTACGTCGTTGCCGTCGACCCGGACGCCGGGGAAGCCGAAGCCCTGCGCGCGCTGGTAGAGCGGGACGCGGGTCTGCCTCTCGGTGGGCTCGGAGATCGCCCACTGGTTGTTCTGGCAGAAGAAGACGACCGGGGCGTTGTAGACCGCGGAGAAGGTGAACGCCTCGGCGACGTCGCCCTGGCTGGAGGCGCCGTCCCCGAAGTACGCGATCACGGCGGAGTCCGCCCCGTCCTTGGCGACGCCCATGGCGTAGCCGGTGGCGTGCAGGGTCTGCGAGCCGATGACGATCGTGTACAGGTGGAAGTTGTTGCTGTTCGGGTCCCAGCCGCCGTGATTCACACCGCGGAACATCCCGAGCAGATTGGTCGGGTCGACCCCGCGGCACCAGGCGACACCGTGCTCACGGTAGGTCGGGAAGACGTAGTCGTCGTCGCGCAGCGCCCGGCCGGAGCCGATCTGCGCGGCCTCCTGGCCGAGCAGCGAGGCCCACAGACCCAGTTCGCCCTGACGCTGCAAGGCCGTCGCCTCGGCGTCGAAGCGGCGGGTCAGGACCATGTCCCGGTACAGACCGCGCAGCTCGTCCGCGGTCAGGTCGATCGTGTAGTCCGGGTGCTCCACGCGCTCGCCCTCGGGCGTCAGCAGCTGTACGAGCTCGGGCTCGGAACTCTGTGGCGTCTTCGCGGCGCTGGTCCGCTTGCTGCTGCGTCGCGGTTTGCGCGCGGCAGTGCTCTCCACGGTCACGTGCGTGCTCCTCCGTCGGTCCGGCCCCCGGGGTCTGCCGGGAGAACCAGTGCGGCTCGCCTGTGTCCGTACCCGTGCACGGGGTGGGTGCCGCTCGGCCGGGAACAGGCGTGACAGGTGCCCCGGCGAGCGCCCTGTCAAAGGCACGTTACCCAGTGCGTCGCACAACTGTGAAACCCTCTTTGACCTGCGATTTTGCTTGGATTTCCAAGTAAATCGAGAAATTCGGGAACTCTCGCTGGTCACAGCACTGGTAACAGCCTTGCAGGCCGCCGGAACAACGGCACGTTATCCCGCCGTTCAGCGGCAGGGAAGAGGGGAGTGTGTGAAACTGCGAATGTGCGCGAAGAAGGAAAAATCGCCGTATTTCTGTTGGACGACCATGAGGTCGTGCGACGCGGAGTCCATGAACTGCTCTCGGTCGAGGACGACATCGAAGTCGTCGGCGAGGCCGGTACGGCGGCGGACGCACTGGTGCGCATCCCCGCCACCCGGCCCGATGTGGCGGTGGTCGACGTGCGACTGCCGGACGGCAGCGGGGTGGAGGTCTGCCGGGAGATCCGGTCCCTGGACGACAGCATCCACTGCCTGATGCTGACCTCGTACGCCGATGACGAGGCTCTTTTCGACGCGATCATGGCGGGCGCGTCGGGATACGTACTGAAGGCGATCCGCGGCAGCGAGCTGCTGAACGCGGTACGGGACGTGGCGGCCGGAAAATCGCTGCTGGACCCGGTCGCGACCGCGCGTGTGCTGGAGCGGCTGAGCGAGAGGAAGAAGGGCCGGGGCGACGACAAGCTCGCGAGCCTCACCGAACAGGAGCGCAAGATCCTCGATCTGATCGGCGAGGGGCTGACGAACCGGGTGATCGGCGAACGGCTCCATCTCGCCGAGAAGACGATCAAGAACTATGTCTCCACCCTGCTCTCCAAGCTGGGCATGGAGCGCCGCTCGCAGGCCGCCGCCTATGTGGCGCGGCTCCAGGCCGAGCGGCGCTGAGCGGCACGGACGGGGCCGGGGGAGACTTCTCTCCGGTCCGCCGGGGCCGCGCCCCCGGTTGGCCTTCGGGACTTTGGTCCCGGACCACCCGGGGCCGCGGCCTCCTTCTGCGCCCGCCGCGGTATCGCAGAGCGGAGCGCATGTCCTCCGAGGAACTGCAAGCGATCGAGCTCAACGCGGCGGCCACCGGCGGCGACCTGTGGTCGGTCCGGTTCACCGGCCCTGTCGAGATCGCACATCCGACCGCGGAGCAGCGCGAGCGCTTCGGCGCGGCACCTCGGGAAGTCAGCGGCGAACCCTTCGAGCCGGTCCACCTCCGCCTCGCCCCGCACTTCGTCACGGTGCACACTCTGGACTTCCACGCACGTCAGACGAACCGACACGCAGCGTGATCTATCATTTGGTGAGTGCCGCGCTCATCTGTCACCCTCCCGCCTGTTCCTCCGGTCGACGAGGTGCTGCGCCGCTACCCGAACGCCGGTGAGCCCCTCAGCTGCAAGCCCCTCACCAAGGGTCTCCTCAACCACGGCTACCGCGTCTCCACCACCCGCGGCTCGTACTTTCTCAAACACCATCTCGACGACTCCACCGGCGACCGCGCGACGATCGTCCGCCAGCACCGAGCCACCCAGCGGCTGCAGTCGCTCGGCGTGCCGGTCGCGCCACCTGTCGAGGACACGGAGGGCGACACGGTCACGGAGATCGGCGGGCGGTGCTACGCACTGCACCCCTGGGTGGACGGGCTGCACCGGATCGGCGCCCAGCTGACCCGCGCCCAGTCGGAACGGCTCGGGGCGCTCCTCGGAGCCGTACACACGGGGCTCGCGCAGGTGATGGAGACGGGGGCGACCGGGGGGCGCGGGCATGCCAGCCCGGACGCCGCCGACACATTCGCGCTGATCGACGACCTGCTGGCCGCGGCCCGCGACCGCCGCCCCCGGGACTCCTTCGACGAGCTGGCCGAGCACCGCCTCGTCGAGCGGCGTGCCCTGCTGGAACGGCACGCCGACCGCCGGCCGCCCACCCCCGACATCCCGGCGACCGGCTGGGTGCACGGCGACTTCCACCCGCTGAACGTGCTGTACCGGGGCGCCGACCCGGTGGCGATCATCGACTGGGACCGGCTGGGGGTGCAGCCGCGCGCCGAGGAGGCGGTACGGGCCGCGGCCATCTTCTTCGTGGAGCCCGCCGGGAAGCTGGACCTGGAGAAGGTACGGGCCTACGCGCGGGCCTATCGGCGTGCGGTCGGGGCGGACGCCTGCGAACTGGCCGCCGCGGTGCACCGGGTGTGGTGGGAGCGGCTCAACGACTTCTGGATACTGCGCTGGCGCTACCGCCTGGACGACCGAAGGGCCGACCCGCAGTTTCCTGCGGTGTCGGCCCTGGCGGTCTGGTGGACGCGGGAGTACGAGGCGGTGCGCGACGCCTTCACGGGGTGAGGGCCTGGCGCATCAGGGAGTGGCGCCCGCGGCGGTTCCGGCGGTGCCGTTGGCACCGGTGGTGGTCCCGCCGCCGGTGGTCGTACCACCGTCGGTCGTCGTACCCCCGTCGGTCGTCGTACCACCGTCCGTGGTCGTACCACCGTCCGTACCGGTGCCGCCGTCCGTGCTCGTACCGCCGTCGGTCGTCGTGCCGCCTTCGGTCGTGCCGGTGTCCGGCGATGTGGCCGTGTCGGACGGGGTCTCGGACGGCGCGCTCGGCGAGGGGGACGCGGAGAAGGACGGCCGATTGCTCGACTGGTGCTTGCCACCGGTGGTGTCGGCCGGCTGCGGGACGATGTCCGTCTGCTCGTCGGTCGGCTCCGCCGAACTCTCCTTCGTGGCGGGGGAGCTGGAGGTCGTGGGCGGCGTCTTCTTCTGGTTGCTGTCGTTGTTGTCCGCGGCTTTCACCGCCATGGCGACACCCGCCCCGATCGCGATCAGCGCGAGGACGACGAACAGCCAGAGCTTGCCGCGGCCGCCACCGCTCCCGTGTCCGCCGTCGTACCCGCCGTCGTCCGGATTCATCGGCGGCAGGATCGGACTCTGCGAGGTGTCCCCGTGCTGCGGGTGCCCCATCGCCATCGTCCCGCCGGACATGCCCATGGCGGGGGTGTTGCCATGCTCGTGCGCGGTGACCGGTCCGGTGTTCCACGTACCCGTGTGACCGCCCTGCACCTGGAGCATCTGCAGGCCGTACTGGACCAGCCCGCGCATCTCCTCGGCGCTCTGGAACCGGTCGTCCGGGTCCTTCGCGAGCGACCGCATGACGAGCCCGTCCAGCTCCGGCGGCACCGCGTCCATGGCCTCGGACGGCGGGACCGGAATGTCCTGGACGTGCTGGTACACCACGGAGAGCGGTGTCTCACCCGTGAACGGGGGCCGCAGTGCGAGGAGTTCGTAGAGCAGACAGCCGGTGGCGTACAGGTCGGAGCGGTGGTCGACGGCCTTGCCCAGCGCCTGCTCGGGGGAGAGGTACTGCGGCGTGCCCATGACCATGCCGGTCTGGGTCATCGTCGACTGCGCGCCGTGCAGCGCACGGGCGATTCCGAAGTCCATCACCTTGACCGCGCCGGAGTCCGTGATGATCACGTTGGCCGGCTTGATGTCACGGTGCACGATGCCGTGCTGGTGCGAGTACGCGAGGGCTTCCAGCACCCCCGAGACGATGATCAACGCCTGCTCGGGCGGCGGTGCCTCGGCGTTGAGCAGCAGATCACGGATGGTGCGGCCCTCGACGAGCTCCATCACGATGTACGGGACGGTCTGGCCGCCCACGACGTCCTCACCGGAGTCGTACACGGCCACGATCGCATGGTGGTTGAGGCCCGCGACCGACTGTGCCTCACGCGTGAACCGGGCCTTGGAGACCGGGTCCTCGGCAAGATCGGAACGGAGCAGCTTCACCGCGACCGTACGTCCCAGCCGGACGTCCTCCGCGGCAAAGACCTCGGCCATGCCGCCCCGGCCCAGCCGGTGTGTCATTCGGTAACGTCCGTCACCGACCACACCTCCGATGCCCCAGGAGTCGGCCGCATCCGAAACTCCGCCGCCGTTTGCTTCGGGTTCGGGTGCCATCAGTCCTCGCCGTCGTATCTGTCCGCGCGTCCGCGGGTTCTCACGGTGTCTTGCATGCCTTGCTGCATTGCCACGTCACGCTACAGGCTCTGCCGGACACCCGGTTCTCGAGAGGGACGGGCCATCAAACCGGCTGCCGCACCGCTCACGCAAATTCCATGCTTTTCCTGTAACGCTTCCGAGACGCTTCTTGTGCGTAGGGTCACGGAACGGGCACCCGGCTTGACGTGTCGTACCCCTCGGGCAGACTTGGCCCGTCATACGGATCTTCGCGCGAGACGCGCGCCGAGGGGGAAGCAAGTCATGAGCCAGGACGGCGCACACGGCGCCCGGGGTCGCTACGCGGGCGGTTCGGTCGCCGGCGGCCGCTACCAGCTTCGCGACCTGCTCGGCGAAGGCGGGATGGCGTCCGTATATCTGGCCTACGACTCCGCGCTCGACCGCCAGGTGGCGATCAAGACCCTGCACACGGAGCTGGGGCGCGAGCAGTCATTCCGTGAACGGTTCCGTCGCGAGGCTCAGGCCGTGGCCAAGCTCCAGCACACCAACATCGTCTCGGTCTTCGACACCGGCGAGGACGAGCTCGGCGGCGCGCTGATGCCGTACATCGTCATGGAGTACGTCGAGGGGCAGCCCCTCGGCTCCGTACTCCAGGCGGACATTCGCAGTTACGGTGCGATGCCGGCCGACAAGGCACTCAAGGTCACCGGTGACGTGCTGGCCGCACTGGACACCAGCCACGAAATGGGCCTGGTCCACCGTGACATAAAGCCCGGCAACGTGATGGTGACCAAGCGCGGCGTCGTGAAGGTCATGGACTTCGGCATCGCCCGCGCCATGCAGTCGGGCGTCACGTCGATGACGCAGACCGGCATGGTCGTCGGCACCCCGCAGTACCTCTCCCCCGAACAGGCCCTGGGCCGTGGGGTGGACGCGCGCTCCGACCTGTACTCGGTCGGCATCATGCTGTTCCAGCTGCTGACCGGACGGATCCCGTTCGACGCGGACTCGCCGCTCGCCATCGCGTACGCGCACGTCCAGGAGGAGCCGGTCGCGCCGTCCTCCATCAACCGGGCGATCACCCCGGCGATGGACGCACTGGTCGCCCGGGCACTGAAGAAGAACCCGAACGAGCGCTTCCCCAGCGCGGCGGCGATGCAGGACGAGATCACGCGCGTGCTGAACGCGGGCGGGCAGACGGGCGCCCCGGTGATCATCGGCGGCGCAGCCGGACCGGCGAACAGCGGCTCGGGCGTCGGCTCCGCGGTCTTCCCGCCGGTCGACCAGTCCACGCAGGCGCCGCAGGGCGTGCAGATGCCGTACCAGCCGCAGCAGTACCAGCAGCAGCCCGGCCCGTACGGCCCGCCGACCCCGACCCCGGCCCCGGCGCCGTCGCCGTCGCCGAGCTACGGCTACCCGCAGTCGAGCCCGGCGTACCGGACCCCGGCCCCGGCGCCGTACACGATCGCGCCGCAGCCGGTGGGCGGTGGCACCGGTGGGGGCAGCAAGCGGAACATGCCGGTGATCGTCGGTTCGATCGTGGTCGCGCTGATCGCGATAGGCGGCCTGATCACGGCGCTGTCGCTGAAGGACGACCCGGGCTCGGACACCGGCAAAGGTGGTGACCCGAGCAGCTCGACGGTGGCGGGCGAACACAAGGATCCGGAGCGGAACCGGACGATGAAGACAGAAGCGTGCACCGACCCCTCCGAGGACAGCGACGACCCGAGCAAGATCGAGGCGCCGGACTTCACGTACAAGGACTACCTCTCCGCCAAGGAATGTGCCAGGGCCGCGGGCTGGACGATCAAGAAGATCAAGGTCCCGGGCAACACCTACGCCGAGGACCAGGTCTTGGAACAGTTCCCGTCCGCCGGTACCGCCATGGACGAGAAGGGCGCCCACTTCGAGCTGCGCGTCTCGACGGGCGACCCTGCCTGAGACGCAGGCACAGGGAGAAGTGACGGTCCGGCACGCGTGAAATGCGCCGGACCGTTACGCCTTCCGGGCGTCCGGGATGCCGGACAGATACGCGAGATGCCGGACATATCGGCACATGTGACGCTGGCCCCATGGCTTCAGCACTCCTCTCCATATGGTCGTCGAGGTGTGTGGCCTGTCTGGTGATAGCCGCGGGGGCGGCTTTGGGACCGGCACAGGGACAGACACACGCCGACCAGCGCACTTCCGGTGGTACGCCGGGGCTGACCCGGAGCCGGCCCGGCGGACCGGCGGCCGGACCGCCGCCCCCCGGGCACTCCTCGGCTCCGAGCTCCGCCGCCCCGTCCGTCACCCCCTCCTCCGGTACATCGGTCGGCCCTTCGGGCAAACCCTCGGTCACCCCTTCGGCCGATCAGTCGACGACTCCGTCCTCGCCCTCCCCGACCGCGTCGGCCAGCAGGGCGGCCACCCCCTCCGCCTCGGCATCGGCATCGGCATCGCCCTCCACCTCGGCTTCGCGCTCCGCCTCGCCCTCCGCCTCCGACTCGCCCTCGGCATCCGCGAGCCCGTCCGCCAGCCCGTCCGCCAGGCCGTCGGCCCGCCCCGAGGCACAGCCCCCGCTCGCCGGACGGCAGGCCGGGGAAGGGCGCCCGCGGCCGGGCCGGCCGCTCTCCCCGGGGGAGCTCGCTCATCGCGACAGCCCCCACGGCCTGTCCGAGGTGCAGCCCGAAGTGCAGCCCGTCGTGACGACTCCTGTCGCACAGCCCGCGGTCACGCCCTCGGTGAGCGGCTCCCCACCGGAGGGCAGGCTCGCGCCGCAGGCCCTCGACGGTCCCGCCGTGCGACGCGTACAGAGGGTGTCGCTGGGCGCCGGAATAGCCCTGATAGGGCTGGGTCTGGGCTTTCTGGGGCTCAGAACGCGCCGCACCGGCTGAGGGACGCGAGCCCTCGGCGGGGACTTGCGTAGACGAACATACTCGGTATACATACCGAGTATGTCGATCCGTCACGGGCTCTTGGCCCTCCTGGAGCGCGGGCCCCGTTACGGCTCCCGGCTCCGCACCGAATTCGAGTCGCGCACCGGCTCCACCTGGCCCCTGAACGTCGGCCAGGTGTACACCACGCTGAGCCGGCTGGAGCGCGACGGCATGGTCGTCCAGAACGGTGAGGACGACCAGGGGCATGCCCTCTACTCGATCACCGACGACGGACGCGCCGAACTGCGCAGCTGGTTCGAGACACCCGTCGACCGCAGCAACCCGCCCCGCGACGAGCTGGCGATCAAGCTCGCCATGGCGGTGGGCGCACCCGGCGTCGACATCCGGGCCGTCATCCAGTCGCAGCGCCACCACACCGTCAAGGCGATGCAGGACTACACCCGGCTGAAGGCGCAGGCTCTCGCCGACGTCCCGGCCAACCGTGACGAGGTGGCCTGGCTGCTCGTACTGGAACAGCTGATCTTCCAGGCGGAGGCCGAGGCCCGCTGGCTGGACCACTGCGAGTCGCGTCTGGTCCGCCTCGCCGAGGCCGCCGCCACGGACCCGGAGCCCGAGGCGCGTAAGACCAACCGCGCCCCGGCACGCACCCCTGCGCGCCCGCGCTCGCGGCGCTGACCGAAGAGCCGAACCCGCGGTTCGCGGCGCAGACCACAGAACCGATCCACGGTTCGCGGCGCCGACCACAGAACCGATCCCGAGGGGGAACCAACCACCATGTCCTCGCACGTCCCGTCCGTGTCTCCGTCACCCCGGCTCTCCGCCGCGCCCCTGTCCGTCGACGCGCCCGTGCTCGAACTCCGCGACCTCTCGCGCACCCACGGCACCGGCATCGCCGAGGTGCACGCCCTGCGCGGCATCAACCTCTCCGTGCACACCGGCGAACTCGTCGCCGTGATGGGCCCGTCCGGCTCCGGCAAGTCCACCCTGCTGACCCTGGCCGGCGGTCTCGACACCGCGAGCAGCGGCCAGGTCGTCATCGAGGGACAGGACATCTCCGCCCTCGGCCGCAAGGGCGTCGCCACCCTGCGTCGGCGCAGCGTCGGCTATGTCTTCCAGGACTACAACCTGATCCCGGCGCTGACCGCCGCCGAGAACATCGCCCTGCCGCGCGAACTCGACGGCGTCTCCGTGCGCAAGGCGCGCAAGGAGGCGCGGGCAGCTCTGGAGGAGATGAACCTGCTGCAGATCGCCGACCGGTTCCCGGACGAGATGTCCGGCGGACAGCAGCAGCGGGTCGCGATCGCCCGTGCGCTGGTGGGGGACCGGCGCCTGGTGCTCGCCGACGAGCCGACCGGGGCGCTCGACTCGGAGACCGGTGAGTCCGTCCTCGCGCTGCTGCGGAACAGGTGCGACCAGGGTGCGGCCGGGGTGATGGTGACGCACGAGCCGCGGTACGCCGCCTGGGCGGACCGGGTGGTGTTCCTCCGGGACGGCTCGATCGTCGACCAGACGCTGTCCATCGGCGCCGACTCGCTGCTCGCCGTCGAGGGCGCCGAGTGAGCATGTTCACGGGCTGGCGTGCCGCCCTCAGGATCGCCCGGCGCGACGCGATGCGGGCCAAGGGCCGCAGTGCCCTGGTGGTCGCGATGATCGCGCTGCCGGTACTCGGGGTGACGGCCGCCGATGTGACGTACCGCAGTGTGACGCCGACCCGGGCGGAGAAGCTGACCGCCGCGATGGGCTCCGCGGACGCGTTGTTCAGCGACCCGGGCATGGGGGCGGGTGCGATCGAACAGATGCCCGACGGGGAGACGTACGGCGTGGTGCACGACACCTCACAGCCGGGCGACGCATCCGTTCCGGGCATCGACATGACGATTGCGCTGCCCGAGGGCGCACACGCGATCAGCATCGAGACCGCACCGGCGACGGCGACCACCACCTACGGGATAGCCACCACCGACATCGTCGAGCTCCGGACCTCGGACCCGATGGTCCGCGGCAAGGTCGACCTCGTGCGGGGCGCCCTTCCGCGGCGCGACTCCGAAATGGCCGCCACCGAAGCGTTCCTGAAGAAGTCGGGTCTGCACGTCGGCTCACGCACCACCCTGCGCGGCCCCGGGCGCACGTACACCATCACCGGTGTCGTCGAGCGGCCGGACGACCTCAAGTCCGCGGCGCTGTACGCCGAACCCGGGGCGGTCATCGCCCCGTGGCAGACCCTGGCCAAGCACAACCAGAAGGTACTCCCGCCGAACGCAGGCTCGAAGGAGTGGCTGGTCAAGGGCGCCGACAGGGCGGGCGTGAGCTGGGCCGACGTTCTCGCGGCCAATAAGCGGGGCGCGCTTGTCGTGTCCCGTCAGGTCGTTCTCGACCCGCCGCCGGACTCCGATGTCCCGATGGCCCGGAGCATGAGCGGCCGCTCGTACGACAGTTCCGAAGAACTGAGCGCGGCACTGATCACCGTGGTCGCCATGGCCGTCCTGGAGATCGTCCTGCTCGCCGGACCGGCCTTCGCGGTCGGTGCCCGCCGCTCCCGCCGCCAGCTCGGCCTTGTCGGTACGTGCGGCGGCGACCGGCGCCATGTGCGGGCCGTGGTCCTCTCCGGCGGGCTGGTGCTCGGCGGCGTCGGTGCCGTCGTCGGTGTCGTGGCCGGGTTCCTGCTCACCGTGGTGTTCCGCCCGATGATCGAGGGCTGGGCCGGACACCGCTTCGGCTCGCTCGCCGTGCACCCGTCCGAGCTGCTGACCATTGCCGTGATCGGCCTCGTCACCGGTCTGCTGGCGGCGCTCGCTCCCGCGATCGTGGCGAGCCGGCAGTCCGTACTGGAGTCGCTCAGCGGCCGTCGCGGCATCCGCCGCAGCTCCCGGGTGCTTCCGCTGATCGGCACTGTCGCCCTGCTGGGCGGCATCGCCATCGCCGTCCTCGGCGGCACCAGTGGCGACTCGACGCTGGTCGCGGGCGGCTCGGTCGTCGCCGAACTGGGGCTTCTCTGCTGCATCCCGGTGATCGTCGGCCTCCTGGGGCGGCTCGGCCGCAGACTCCCGCTCTCCCCGCGGATGGCGCTGCGCGACGCGGCCCGCAACCGGGGACGGACGGCACCGGCGGTCGCGGCCGTGATGGCGGCCGTGGCGGGGTCAGTGGCCATCGCCACCTATATGTCCAGCACCCTGGCCGAGTCGGACTTCGAGTACACGCCGTCGCTCACCCCCGGCACCGTCGCTCTCATCGCTTCCGACGGCGGGGCCACCCAGCAGCTCCCCCTGGCCCGCGCCGCCGTCGAGCGGAACCTGGCCGTCAACGGCGGACACGCCGACCTCGGCCGGGTCTGGGCGGGCAGCGACTGCGCCGTCCACTACGACGAGGAGAACGGCTGCGGCTCGGTCGAGCTGATCAAGCCCACCGGCAAGGGCCACTCCTGCCCGCTCAAGGGCAAGGGCGCCAGGAAGCTCGCCGCGAGCCTCTCCGCCGAGGAGCACAAGAAGCTGATGCGGTCCCCCGCCTGTCTGGACGAGTTCATGTACATGACCTCGTTCCAGGGCGAGACGGCCGGCATCGTCCTGGGCGACGCGAAGTTCCTCTCCACCTATGTGAAACTCCGTGACCCCGCGGCCGCCGAGGCCCTGGCGGCCGGCACACCCGTGCTGCTCAATCCGGCGTACGCGAAGAACGGCGAGGTCACCCTCAAGGCCGTTCACACGTACAGCGACCTCGACAAGAAGAACCGGAAGCTGCACCCGGGCAAGGCCGAGACGCGTACCGACCGGGTGAAGGTCTATCAGGCGCCCGAGCAGTACGCCACCACGCCCGGGGTCCGCATGATCATGCCGTCGCGGACGGCCGAGCGGCTCGGTCTGCACACCGAGGTGTACGGCAGTGTCTACGCGGTCGCGCACGCGCCGACCGACGCCGAGGACCAGCGGATCTCGGCCGCGATCGAACTGGCCGGGGGCGGGATCTACCTCCAGTCGGAGGGCGGGCAGGACGCCGCGCTCCTGCGGGACGACGCGATCCTGCTGATCCTCTCCCTGTTCGCAGGGGTGGTCACCCTGGGCGCGGCCGCGATCACGACAGGTCTGGCCAAGGCCGACGCGGAGGCCGATCTCACCACGCTCAGCGCGGTCGGTGCACCCCCGGGCGTGCGACGGACGCTCTCCGGTTTCCAGTGCCTGGTGGTCGCGCTCACCGGCGTCCTGCTCGGCACGGCGGCGGGTCTCGTGCCCGCGGTGGCGCTCCGGCTCGTCGACCTGCGCCAGGCAGTGCAGGACATGCGGGTGGAACCGATGAACTCCGCCTACACACCGATCGTGCTGCCCTGGGCGACCCTCGGTTTTCTTGCCGTGTTCGTCCCGCTGCTGGCCGGGCTGCTCGCCGCGGCGTTCACCCGCTCGCGGCTGGCGCCGGCGCGACGCGCCGGATGACGGCCGAACGATTGACCGTGACGGCCGGATGATGCGCCGACCGGGCGGATAAGGTGCCTCCGAAAACGGTGGATCAACCGTATTCGGGGGCACCACCCTGTTGAGCAGGACGTGTGCGAGACAATGGGCGGCATGGAGATGCCGAGGAATGAACGGTCGCAGGAGCACCCCCAAGTCCTCGTAGTGGGACAGGACGGCATGGCGATCGGCGGCGGTGGTACTGACGACGAATCGCGTGAGGTCCCCGTGACAGAAATGGTCGAACAGCCCGCAAAGGTCATGCGCATCGGCAGCATGATCAAGCAACTCCTGGAAGAGGTCAGGGCGGCTCCTCTCGACGAGGCGAGCCGGGTCCGGCTCAAGGAAATCCATGCAAGCTCCGTGAAGGAGCTGGAGGACGGCCTCGCGCCGGAGCTGGTGGAGGAGCTCGAGCGGCTCTCCCTGCCGTTCACCGATGAGTCGGTGCCCTCCGAGGCGGAACTCCGGATTGCGCAGGCCCAGTTGGTCGGCTGGCTGGAAGGCCTCTTCCACGGCATCCAGACGGCGCTGTTCGCCCAGCAGATGGCGGCCCGGGCGCAATTGGAGCAGATGCGTCGCGCCCTCCCGCCGGGCAGCGGTCACGAGGACGAGGACGGCGCTTCGGACGGGCACGGGGCGATCCGCTCGGGGCCGTACCTGTAGCCCGAACGCCTTCCCTCCACCTACCTGCACACGGACGAACAGCGGGCCCGGCACACAGATTCATGTGCCGGGCCCCGCTGGTCGTATGGCTCAGGCTACCGGCGTCCGCAGAAGCACCTTGCCGATGTGCGCGCTGGACTCCAGCACCCGGTGGGCCTCCGCCGCGTCGGACATCGGCAGGGTACGGTCCACGACCGGCCGCACCACACCGCTGCCGATCAGCGGCCACACGTGCTCGCGCACGGCGGCGACGATGGCGGCCTTCTCGTCAAGGGGGCGTCCGCGCAGCGACGTCGCGGTGACGGCGGCCCGCTTGTTCAGCAGGACGCCCAGATTGAGCTCACCCTTGACGCCACCCTGAAGACCGATGATGGCAAGTCGGCCACTGACGGCGAGCGCCTTCACATTCCGGTCCAGGTACTTCGCGCCGACGATGTCGAGGATGACGTCCGCGCCTGCCCCGTCCGTCGCCTTGAGCAACTCCTCGACGAAGTCCTGCTCCCGGTAGTCGATCAGGATGTCGGCCCCGAGCTCCGCGCAGCGTGCCAGCTTCTCGGGCCCGCCCGCCGTCACCGCGACCCGCGCGCCCACGGCCTTGGCGAGCTGGATCGCCATCGTGCCGATACCACTGGACCCACCATGCACCAGCAGTGTCTCGCCGGGTCGCAGATGGGCCACCATGAAGACGTTCGACCAGACAGTCGACGTCACCTCGGGAAGCGCCGCAGCCACCGCCAGGTCGATGCCGTCCGGTACGGGGAGCAGCTGTCCGGCGGGCACGGCGACCTTCTCCGCGTATCCGCCGCCCGCCAGCAGCGCACACACCTCGTCGCCGACGGACCAGCCGGTGACACCGGGGCCGATCTCCGCGATCCGGCCGGAGCACTCCAGGCCGGGATAAGGGGACGCACCGGGCGGCGGGTTGTAGAAGCCCTGCCGCTGGAGCACATCGGCGCGGTTGACCGCGCCGGCCACGACCTCGACGAGGACCTCGCCGTCGCCGGGTACGGGATCGGGGACCTCGGCCCATACGAGCGCGTCGGGGCCACCGGGTTCGGGGATCGTGATCGCATGCATGGCGGCGAGGCTACTCCGTGACGTCGTCGCGCCGGGCGAAGAGACACCCCGGACTGTCACACCCCTTGCTGCCGCGGCGTGTTCAGCGGTGGGGCTCCCGAGACGCGCACGATGGTGATCAGCCGGTCCGTCAGCTGCAACGGGCTGGCCGCCGGATCGTCGTAACCGAGCAGTCGGTGACCACGCAGCACGCTGACGACCAGGTCGTCGGTCTCCCGGACGCTCTTGCCGACCTCGGCCTTTATCACCGGCCGTTCGACAAGATCGAGGCCGCTGCCCTGCTGGATCAGGTCCTCCATCACCGTGCCCGCGCTCGGGCTGAGGACGGAGAGACCCAGCAGCCGGCCCGCGGCGCTGGCGCTGGTGATCACGGCATCGGCGCCGGACTGCCGCAGCAGCGGTGCGTTCTCCTCCTCGCGCACCGCCGCGACGATCTTCGCGCCACGGTTGAGCTGCCGCGCCGTCAGCGCGACCAGCACCGCCGTGTCGTCGCGCTGGGTGGCGATGATGATCTGACGGGCCTTCTGGAGCTCGGCCCGCAGCAGCACCTCGCTGCGCGTCGCATCACCGACGACTCCCACGTAGCCTTCGGCGTTCGCTGCCTCGATCACCTTGCTCGCCGGGTCGACAATCACGATCTGTTCCTTCTTCAGACCGGTGGCGCAGAGCGTCTGGATCGCCGAGCGGCCCTTCGTGCCGAAGCCGACGACAACGGTGTGGTCACGCAAGTGGGTTCTCCAACGGTTCAGCCGGAAGTCCTCCCGGGTCCGCTCCGTCAGGACCTCCAGGGTGGTGCCGACCAGGATGATCAGGAAGAGCACGCGCAGTGGTGTCACGAGCAACACGTTGGTCAGCCGTGCGGTGTCGCTGTACGGAGTGATGTCGCCGTAGCCGGTGGTGGAGAGGGTGACCGTCGAGTAGTAGACGGCGTCGAGCAGGTCCACCGACTCATCTGCGTTGTCGTGGTAGCCGGATCGGTCGGCCCAGACGATCAGAACCGTGACGGCCAGGACCATGAGCGCCATCAACAGCCGCTTGGCGACCTGCCGGAGCGGCCGGTCCACGACTCGGCGCGGAAGCATGATCCGGGTGGGGACGAGATGCTCGTCGACCCGCCTGGCCATCGCGTCGTGGCCGGGAAGTTTCACGTGAAACACCCTTCCGTCCACGGCGTCGCCGAGGCCCACGGTAGATCGAGGATCTCCACCTCGGTGCCGGACCGTACCCCGCCCGGTGGCACGACGGCCAGCCCGTCGGCGGCGGCGATCCCACGGAGCATGGCCGGACCGTTGTAGTGCAGCGGTACGACGTGTTCGGGGCCCACGCCCGCACCGGTCCGGTGGACGACAGGGACCAGGCGGGTGTCGTGCGGGTGCCCGTGCACCTCGTCACGCACGACGACCCGGTACGGGTCCTCCACCGCCTGGCCGGCCAGACCGCGCAACAAGGGCTCCGCGAGTGTGAGGAGACCGGAGACGGCGGCGAGGGGGTTGCCGGGCAGCCCCACGAGATAGGGGCCCCCGGAGGTCAGCCGGGCCAGCAGCATCGGGTGACCGGGGCGCACGGCGACGCCGTCGACCAGCAGCTCCGCGCCGATCTCGGCGAGAACGGGATGGACGTGGTCGGCAGGGCCTGCCGCGGTACCGCCGGTGGTGATGACGAGATCGGCGTCGGAGGTGGT
The DNA here is from genome assembly GCF_040655115.1 of Streptomyces atratus. Classification (GTDB taxonomy): domain Bacteria; phylum Actinomycetota; class Actinomycetes; order Streptomycetales; family Streptomycetaceae; genus Streptomyces; species Streptomyces atratus_D. The sequence goes on from NZ_JBFAJH010000009.1 coordinate 127,465, forward strand.
GAGGGCGTGCCGGAGGGCCTCACGGTCGTCGCCGAGGCGCCGCGGGGCGGAGACCTCGACGCCCATCGCCCGGAGCCAGGGGCCGATCATGGGGCCCAGGGCGTCCCGGATCAGCCCGTCGTGCGGCAGACCGACGGTGAGCAGTTCATCCCCGAGGACGAGAACGTCGACGCGCGGGCGGGAGACGGTCAGCAGCTCGTCGTAACCGGCGGCGGCGGACAGTCCCAGGACGGCGGGCGTCACCACCGTTCCGGCGGGCAGGAGTTGCTCGCCGGAACGGCACTCCTGGCCGCGCGGTCGGATGTCCTGCCCGGGAACCACCTGGTGCTGCGCGTACAACAGCCCCTTGGTCTCGTCGGCGTGAGCGTACTCGCTCCGGATCACGGCGGTGGCATTGACCGGGATGCGGGCCCCGGTGGCGATCCGTACGGCCTCCCCGTCGGGAAGCGGGGCGGGCGCACTGTGCCCGGCCAGGATGCCCAGCCCTTGCGCTGCACCCTCACCTCTTCGGAGAGTCCAGGGCCCGGGTCCGGCAACGACCCAGCCGTCCATGGCGGAGGTGTCGAAGGACGGCAGATCGGTGAGCGCGGCAAGCGGCTCCGCCAGCACGTGTCCGATGGCCCGGTCGAGGGTGAGTCGCAGAGTGCGGGGCGAGGCAGACCGCCCGGCCCGCGCGGCAAGGGCGCGGGCCTCGCCCCAGGCGGTGGCGTGCCTGCGCTGACCGTTGGTGCGTCGGCCGCGGGTGTGCGAGTCGGGGGCGGGGGCGGAGTTGGGGGCGGGTGATTGGCCGGAGGTGTGGCCGGAGGGCTGGCGGCCAGGGCTGTGGTCGGCACCCTGGTCAGGGCCCTGACGGACGCTCGGGCCAGGTCCGCGATCAGGGCTCTGAACGGGGTCCGGTCCGGATTCCTGCCCGGGTCCATGGCCAGGTGCACGGCCAGGACTGTGGTCAGGACTCTGGCGCGGGCCCGAACCGGATTCCTGTCGGGGACTCTGTTCCCAGAACCCGGCCCGGGGCTGCGGCTGAGCCACTGATCGGGGCTCACGCGGGGGCCGGCGCCCGACCAGGGCGAGCGCCTGGTCGACGGCCCGGTCCTCCTCCTCGGCGGCGCGAGCCCGCTCAGCGGCGCGAATCTCCTCGGCAACGCGAGCCTCCGCAGCGGCGCGGGCGCCCTCGACCTTCCAGGCCTCATCCTCTGCACGGGCCTGACCAGCCGCCGGAGCAACCCCTGCAGCACCGGCCTGCCCTGCAGCCTGAGCTTCTCCCGAAACACCGGCCTGGTCGGCAGCCTGAGCTTCTCCTGAAACACCGGCGTCCGCGGCAGCCCTGCCCTGATCCACTGCGGTGGCCCGGCCGGCCGCCGGGGCCTCCGCGGCGGCACCGCCCTCCCTCGAGGTCAGGACGACGGCCCGGTCCGCCTCCGGGCCTCTGCTCCCCGGATCCAGAGGGGGCCCCGGCGGCCAGTCGTCGGCCGCGCCCCCGTCGGCCTTGCGTGGGGGCGCCGTCATGGCGTCTCGGCCTCGTCCGCCCAGCGAAGGGCGAGCGCGGCCGCCTTCCGGGCGGCGTCGGCCACAGCCTCGGCCCCGCCGCCGTTCGCCTTCGCCGCCGCGTACCCGACCAGGAAGGTCGTCAGGGGCGCGGCGGGCCGGGCCACACCGTGGGCGGCATCACGGGCGAGGTCGAGCAGGACATCGGTGGCGACGTCGAGTTCGATGCCCAGTTCGTTCTTGACTGCGGTGATCCATTCGTCCAGCACGGTCCCATGCTCTCTGATGCGGGCCCGGGCTGCGGCAATGTCTTCCCAGGTGTCGCAGTCGAAGGAGGCGAGCGGACCGGCCTCGACGCGGGCGAGGTCCAGTTCGTGCGTCAGCAGGCGCAGCGGCAGCCCGGCCAGGCTGCCGTGCTCGGCGGCCAGCAGGGCCAGCTCGCGACGGAGCGGCTCGGCACGGTAGACGGCGACCAGCGGCTGGTCCCGCCCGTCCTGATCCACGCACAGCGCCCCGTCACGCTTCCCATGAGCAGCAGCGGCCAGCAGCTCCTTGACCGTGCTCTCCCCCAGGAAGGGCAGGTCCGCGGAGAGCACGAGCAGACGCCCGGCCGTCGTGAGCCGCACTCCGGCGCCGAGCGCCGCCAACGGACCGCCGCCCTGCGGCTCTTCGCGCGCCCAGGTGACTGCGCGTACGGTAGGCCGCCGACCGCCCACCACGACGGTGGCGGCGGCATCGGCGCAGGCGGCGAGCACTCTGTCGAGCAGCGCTCGGCCACCCACCCGCAAGGCGGGTTTGTCGGCGCCCCCGAGGCGCTTGGCGGCCCCTCCGGCAAGGACGATGGCGTCATACGCGGTCATGTCTCGAGTATGCGTGCCACACGCCCCCGTCGAACCTCCTCGTTCCCTTCCTCCTCGTCCTCCTCCTCTCCCCTTCTTCTACAACGTGCGCAACAGCAGCGCAGGCTGTTCCACACAGTCGGCCACGTACCGCAGGAAGCCGCCTGCCGTGCCGCCGTCGCAGACCCGGTGGTCGAAGGTCAGCGAGAGCTGAACAACCTGGCGCACGGCCAACTCACCCTGGTGCACCCATGGTTTGGCCACGATGCGACCGACACCGAGCATGGCCGCCTCCGGGTGGTTGATGATCGGCGTCGATCCGTCGACCCCGAACACCCCGTAGTTGTTCAGAGTGAACGTGCCGCCGCTCAGATCCGCCGGAGTCAATGTCCCCGTCCGGGCTGCGTCGGTCAGCCGGCCGATCTCGGCACCGATCGACTCCGCGTTACGGGCCTGCGCGTTCCGCACGACAGGGACGACCAGCCCCCGCTCGGTCTGGGCCGCGAACCCCAGATGGACGTCGGGCAGCCGCACGATCTCCCGCGCGTCCAGGTCCACCGTCGAGTTGAGCTCGGGGAAACGGGCCAACGCCGCCGTGCAGATACGGGCCAGCAGAGCGAGGACCGACACCTTGGGTCCCGCAGCCGGAGAACCTGCGCCGTTCATCGCGGCTCTCGCGGCCATCAACTCGGTGGCGTCCGCGTCGACCCAGCACGTGGCGTCGGGGATCTCGCGCCGACTGCGCGCCAACTTGTCGGCGACCGCACCCCGTACACCGCGCAACGGAATCCGCTCCCCGGCGACCGCACGGGCAACCGAGGGGGCCATCGATGCCGGAGACGAGGCCGCCACCGACGCCGGGACCGCGGACACAGGAGGCGACTCCACTGTCGCGCTCGCTGCCGCTCTGATGGCGGATTCGACATCGGACCGAAGGATCAGACCGTCCCGCCCCGACCCCGTCAGCTGCCGCAGATCGAGATCATGCTGCCGCGCCAACCTCCTCACCAAGGGCGAGACGACCGCCACCGGTCCCCATCCCTCATCAGGAACAGCCGCTGGGACCGGCCCTGCGACAGCCCCCGCGACCGGCTCAGCCGCAGGCACTGCCACAGACCCCGCACCGGAGACCGCCTCGGGCCGAACCCGCCGACGCCGCGCCGCCGGCGCCCCCGTCCCGTACCCCACGAGCACATTGCCGGACGACTCGGCCTCCACGGCCCCATCGGCGGAAAGTTCCCCCGCAGTGGACCCGACCGCCACCGTCAACAACGGTGCCCCGACGGGCAGTTCCGCGCCCTCCTCACCGAACCGGGCCGTCACCACACCTCCGTAGGGGCATGGCACCTCCACCATCGCCTTGGCCGTCTCGACCTCGACGACCGGCTGGTCGATGGCGACCACGTCGCCGACCTCCACCAGCCAGCGCACGATCTCCGCCTCGGTCAGTCCCTCGCCGAGGTCGGGCAGTTTGAATTCGAGCACCTGGGGCATCAGCTCTCCGCCTCCCACTGCAGCCGCGCGACCGCGTCGAGCACCCGGTCCACGCCTGGCAGATGGTGCCGCTCCAGCATCGGCGGCGGGTAGGGGATGTCGAATCCGGCGACCCGCAGCACCGGCGCCTCCAGGTGGTGGAAGCAGCGCTCGGTGATCCGCGCGGCGATCTCCCCACCGGGGCCGCCGAACCCGGACGACTCATGGACGACGACCGCGCGACCGGTGCGCCGCACCGAAGCGGCGACCGTCTCGTCGTCGAACGGCACCAGAGAGCGCAGATCGACCACTTCGAGGTCCCAGCCCTCCTCGACGGCCGCCTCCGCGGCCTCCAGGCAGACGGGCAGGGACGGCCCGTACGTGATCAGCGTCGCGCTGCGCCCGGGTCGTCGGACAACGGCCCGCCCGATCGGCTCGACCGCCACCGGCGCTTCCGGCGACCAGGCCGCCTTCGACCAGTACAGTCGCTTGGGCTCCAGAAAGACCACCGGGTCGTCGGAGGCGATCGAGGCCCGCAACAGCCCGTAGGCGTCGTCGACCGTGGCGGGTGTGACGACATGGAGGCCGGGCGTGGCCATGTAGTACGCCTCCGACGAGTCGCTGTGGTGCTCGACCCCGCCGATCCCGCCGCCGTACGGCACCCGCACCGTGATCGGCAGTGGCATGGCCCCACGGGTCCGGTTCCGCATCTTGGCGACGTGGCTGATGAGTTGCTCGAACGCCGGGTAGGCGAACGCGTCGAACTGCATCTCCACCACGGGCCGCAGCCCGTACATCGCCATACCTACAGCCGTCCCGAGGATGCCCGCCTCGGCCAGCGGCGTGTCCGTACAGCGGTCCTCGCCGAACTCCTTCGCCAGCCCGTCGGTGATCCGGAAGACCCCGCCGAGCGTGCCGACATCCTCACCGAGGACATGCACCGTCGGGTCCTCGGCCATCGAGTCGCGCAGCGCACGCCCCAGAGCCTGCGCCATGGTGGCCGGCTTGGCCCTCTCCGTCTGCTCGCCGGCCATCGCCGCCACCGTCGTCATCGCCCTCCCTCCGCACCACTGGGGCCGCGCCGGCCGTCGTGGTCCTGCTCGGCGTCGAGCTCGACCCGCAACCGGGCCGCCTGCTCACGAAGTTGCGTGGTCTGTTCCGCGTACACATGAGTGAAGAGGTCCATCGGGTCGAGCACCGGATCGGCGTTCATCCGCTCGCGCAGCCCGGCGGCCATCCGCTCCGCGGCCGCGCGCGCCTCCTCGATGCCGTCTTCAGCGAGTAGTCCGCGCTCCGTCAGTTCCCGCTCCAGAAGCTGAATCGGGTCGTGCGCCCGCCACGTCTCCACCTCGCTGTCGCCGCGGTAACGCGTGGCGTCGTCGGCGTTCGTATGGGCGTCCATCCGGTACGTCACAGCCTCGACGAGCGTCGGACCGCCTCCGGCGCGGGCCCGCGCCACTGCCTCGACAAGCACCTGGTGCACCGCGGCCGCGTCGTTGCCGTCGACCAGCCGGCCCGGCATCCCGTACCCCACCGCCTTGTGCGCCAGCGACGGCGCCGCTGTCTGCTTGGCCAGGGGCACGGAGATGGCAAAGCCGTTGTTCTGGACCAGGAAGACCACGGGGGCACGCCAGACGGCCGCGAAGTTCAGCGCCTCGTGGAAGTCGCCCTCGCTGGTCCCACCGTCGCCGACCATGGCGAGCGCGACCACGTCGTCGCCTACCAGCCGCGCCGCGTGCGCCAGGCCCACGGCGTGCGGGAGCTGGGTGGCGAGCGGGGTGCAGAGCGGGGCGATGCGGTGCTCACGCGGGTCGTAACCGGTGTGCCGGTCGCCGCGCAGCAGGGTCAGTGCCTCGACCGGATCGACACCACGCGCCACCGCCGCGAGGGTGTCGCGGTAGCTGGGAAAAAGCCAGTCACGCTCTTCCAGCACCAGCGCCGCCGCTATCTCGCAGGCCTCCTGCCCGGTACTGGAGGGGTAGACGGCAAGTCGGCCCTGCTTGGTGAGGGCGGTCGCCTGCGCGTTGTACCGTCGGCCGCGCACCAGCTCGGCATAGAGCCGCAGCAGCAGCTCGGGGTCTGCGTCGGCCACGGCGTCCGTACCGAGCACGCGGTACGGCTCGGGGTCCGGGAGCAGCGGCGCGGGGTCGGTGAGCGGCTTCCAGGCCGGGGGCGGCGTGGGCCGGTAAGCGGCCGCGCCGGGCAGCTCTTGGACCGTCATGACAAGCACCTCCTGGCATCGAGGGGTATCGAGCAGCATCGGGCGATATCGAGGGATCGCCCGATATCGAGGGGTAGCTGAATATGTCGAAATGTCGAGCACGTGCCGAGGCGCGGATGTGGTGTGCCTCACCTACCGATTGTTCGGTCGCGGACGCATTTTGGCTACAGGCGCCGCCAGCCTGTGGACAAACGGTTCTCCACAGCCTGGGATAGGGGCAGGTCGTCCAGGGCAAGGAGGCACGGGGACATGGCAGCTGAACAAATGGCCGACGGATCCGAGGACCCCGGCCGGGTTCCGCCCGCGCGGCCGCTCGACGCCATCGACCGTGACATCCTCCGACTGCTCCAGACGGACGGACGCGCCTCGATACGGTCGGTGGCCGACCGCGTCCATGTGTCGCGCGCCAACGCCTACGCCCGGATCAACCGGCTCATCGACGACGGAGTGATCCGTGGCTTCAGCGCGCGGGTGGACCATGAGCGGGCGGGGCAGGGTGCCTCCGCGTACATCACGCTCAAGATCGTCCAGAACACCTGGAGGACGGTGCGCGAACAGCTCCAGGCACTGCCGGGGGCGACCCACATCGCATTGGTCAGCGGCGATTTCGACGTACTGCTGCTCGTGCACACACCGGACAACCGATCGCTGCGCGAGCTCGTCCTGACCAGGATCCAGGCCATCCCGGAGGTGCTCTCCACCCGCACCCTGCTGGTGTTCGAGGAGACGGACCTGGCCCCGGGCCCCGAGCGCCCCACCGAGCTGGCCTAGGTCCTGCCCTGGCGGGGCACACCTCTCACGAACCGTACTTCTTGAGGAACGCCCGCACCGCGGCCCAGTTCTCCAAGCTGTCGAGCAACGCCACTCCGTGCTCGCCGGCGCCCTTGACGTAGATCAGCTTGTGCTCCGCCGCCTTGGTGCTCGCACGGTTCAGCGTCTTCGCGTCGTTCCCGAAGTACTCGTCGTACTCGGCGGCCATGTAGAGCACCGGCGCGGTCAGCTTGGGCACGGCGCCCAGCGCGTTCATTCCGGAGTACAGCGTCGGCGCGGAGAGCGAGACCACCGCGTCCGGCTGCGGCTCCAGCTCCGGCGCCGCGGTGAGCACGGCGGTACCCCCCTTGGACGCCCCCATCGACAGCAGCTTCTTCGCGCCCTTGCCGCGCAGATACCCGGCCGCTGCGACGATCTCGGAGACCTCCTGGCCCGCCGAATTGACCGCGAGCACCCGATAGCCGGCCCGGTGCAGCTCATCGGCCTTGTCCTTCCACTGGCAGGCGGTGCCGTCGGACTGGTGGGCCAGTATGATCCCCGCGCCTGTCCCGGCGCCGCTCGCACCGCCGGGCATGTAGCCGCCGATCTCGGTGGAGTCGGCGGACTTGAAGGTGATGGACGCCGCCTCGGCCTCGGCCGATGTCAAACAGCCGAAGTCGTCAGGCTGCCGGGCCTCCTCACTCGCGTCCGCCGCCTTCTCGGCACCGCTGCCACCCGTGCCGCCGCTGCCGCCCCCTCCGCAGCCGGTCAGCGACACGGCGGCAAGCAACGTGACGGCGCACAGGAACCCGGGAACACGAAGGACGGCGGCCATGCCGGAGGATGGTGGTCTTGACCTGTCCTGCCGTCAACGGTTCAGCGGTCGGCACGCATCCCCTCGAAGGCAAGCTGGACGACCGTGTCCGCCAGCTGCTCCCCCTCGGCGTCGCCGCCCGGCTGCGGCCGGTACCACTCCACCAGAGAGTTGACCATTCCGAAGAGCAGCCTCGTCGCCAGCCGTATGTCCACGTCGGAGCGGAGATCGCCGTCCGCGACGGCCGCCTTCAGCAGTTCGGCCACCCGCTGGTCGAACTCACGCCGACGCTCCATGGCCCAGCGCTCGGCCTTCGTGTTGCCCCGTACGCGCAGCAACAGCGTGACGTAGGGCAGTTCGGCTATCAGCACCTCGACGGTACGTCGCGTGACGTACTCGACCCGCTCGATCGCGCGCCCCCGCGTCGCGCCCGGCTCGTCGAGAATCCCGAAGAGCCCGTCCAGTGCCCGGCTGACCGCGCGCCGCAGCAGCTCTTCCTTGCCCGCGACATGGTGATAGATGGACGATTTGGAGATGCCTGCCGCCTTGGACAGGTGCTCCATGGACGTGCCGTCGTAACCGCGCTCGTTGAAGACACGGACGGCGACGGTGAGGAGAGTCTCCGGGGTGTACGTGTCCCGCTTGGCCGTGGTCATGTCCGCGATCCTCCCCTACGAGTTGTCCACAGGTTTCGTGGGGCCCCTTGTCCCGACCGATCGTTCGGTTACTCTAACCCTGTCCGCCCGTCCCTGCCCAGCTCGATGAGGAGTTGGTCCGCCATGGCCGCCGAGCTCTCCCCGCACCTGCTGTCCGAGAAGCACCGCCCCACGCTCGACCAGACCCTCGACGCGATCCACACGCGCGCGTACTGGTCCCCGCACCCCGAGCACCCGAAGGCGTACGGCGAGGGCGGCACACCGGGCAGCCTGAGCGCCGCCGAGGGCAAGGCCGCCTTCGACGCCGTGCTGCACACCCGGCTCGACCTCGGCCAGCCGGGCACCGACGGCTGGACGGGCGGCGAGACCTCGCCCTACGGACCGGAGCTCGGCGTCGAGTATCCGCACGCCGACCTGGATGTGCTGCTTCCGGCGATGCGCGCGGGTATGGCAGCGTGGCGCGAGGCGGGGCCCGAGACCAGGGCGCTGGTCTGTCTGGAGATCCTGGCGCGGATCAGCGCCCGCACCCATGAGTTCGGCCACGCCGTGATGCACACCAGCGGTCAGGCCTTCATGATGGCGTTCCAGGCGGGCGGCCCGCATGCCCAGGACCGCGGCCTGGAGGCGGTGGCGTATGCCTACGAGGAGCAGATCCGCACCCCGCGGACGGCGGACTGGTCCAAGCCGCAGGGAAAACGCGATCCGCTGCACCTGCACAAGACGTACATCGCGGCGGGCCGCGGCATCGCGCTGCTGATCGGCTGCAACACCTTCCCCACGTGGAACGGCTATCCGGGACTGTTCGCCTCTCTGGCCACCGGCAATCCCGTCCTGGTGAAGCCGCACCCGCGCGCCATGCTCCCCCTGGCGCTCACGGTGCAGGTGGCCCGCGAGGTACTGAGCGAGGCCGGCTTCGACCCCAATCTCGTCTGTCTGGCCGCCGAGCGTCCGGGCGAGGGCATCGCGAAGGTCCTGGCGGTCCGCCCCGAGATCAAGATCATCGACTACACCGGATCCACCGCCTTCGGCGACTGGCTGGAGTCCAACGCCCGCCAGGCACAGGTCTACACGGAGAAGGCGGGGGTCAACACGATCGTCGTCGACTCCACCGACGACTACCGTGGCATGCTGTCCAACCTGGCGTTCTCCCTCTCCCTGTACAGCGGCCAGATGTGCACCACCCCGCAGAACCTGCTGATCCCCCGGGACGGCATCGCAACGGACACGGGCGACAAGACGTACGACGACGTGGTGGGCGACATCGCCGCCGCGGTCACCGGCCTGCTCGGTGACGATGCCCGGGCGAACGCGCTGCTCGGCGCGCTGGTCAACCCGGACGTGAAGGCCCGCCTGGAAGCCGCGGCAGGGCTGGGCGAAGTCGCCTTGGCCTCAAAAGAGGTGGCCAACCCTGAGTTCCCGGACGCGGTGGTCCGCACCCCGGTCGTCGTGAAGCTCGACGGCACGAAGCCGGACGACGAGGCAGCGTATCTGTCGGAGTGCTTCGGACCGGTGGCGTTCGCGGTCGCGGTCGACTCGACGGCGGACGCGGTGGAGCTGCTGCGCCGCACGATCCGCGACAAGGGCGCGATGACGGTCGGCGCGTACACGACGTCACCGGAGGTGGAACGCGCGGTGGAGGACGTCTGCCTGGACGAGTCGGCCCAGCTCTCGCTGAATCTGACGGGCGGGGTGTACGTCAACCAGACCGCGGCGTTCTCCGACTTCCACGGCTCGGGCGGCAACCCGGCGGCCAACGCGGCCCTGTGCGACGGAGCGTTCGTATCGAATCGCTTCCGCATGGTGGAAGTCCGCCGTCAGGCCTGACGCAGCCCGCCCCGCCCCTCCTCTCGCCGGCTCCAGCCTCGGCGTTTGAGGAGCGGGGCCCGGGGGCGGAGCCCCGGTTACGGAACGGGGCGGGGAGAGCCCGCTGCGGGCACCACCCGGCCGCCCCGCCCCCACAGCCGTGCACCCCCGGCCTCAGCCCACTGCCACGCCCCCCGAAATATCCGCATACCGCTGCACCCACGCATGCATGGCGATGGCCGCCGCAGCCCCCGCATTGATCGACCGCGTGGATCCGAACTGCGCGATCGAGCACACCATCGTCGCGTGCTTGCGCGCCTCCTCGGTCAGCCCCGGCCCCTCCTGCCCGAAGAGCAGCACACACCGCCGCGGCAGCTCGGTCCGCTCCAGCGGCACCGCCCCCGGCAGATTGTCGATCCCGATGATCGGCAGCCCCTCGGCCGCCGCCCAGGCGGTCAGATCCGCCGTGTCGGGGTGGTGCCGCACGTGCTGGTACCGGTCGGTGACCATCGCACCGCGCCGGTTCCACCGCCGTCGGCCCACGATGTGGATCTCCTTGGCGAGGAAGGCATTCGCGGTCCGCACCACCGACCCGATATTGAAGTCGTGGCCCCAGTTCTCCACCGCTACATGGAAGTCGTGCCGCCGAAGATCCAGATCGGCGACGATCGCCTCCCTCGTCCAGTAGCGGTACTCATCGCCGACATTGCGCCGGTCGCCCTGGGCGAGCAGTTCGGGGTCGTACCGCTCGCCCTCGGGCCAGGGCAGCGGATGCGGCCCGACACCGACCTCCGTCCCGAATCCGTCGTCGTACTGCAATGCCTCCGCGGACTGCTCGCCCGCCACTTTGAGGCCATCGGCCGACGGACTCTCACTGCTGCTGCTCCTACTACTGCCGGTATCACTGCTCACCCGACGAGCGTATGGCCACCGCTTCCGCTGTGCTGCGGGACCTCCTCCTTACCGCCCCGCTGCTGCTCGGGCACCCGGCCGGTGCGCGAGAACAGCAGCTGTCGCCCGAGCGCCATCCGGCTTCCCAGCCAGACCAGGAAGACCGTCGGCAGGAAGACGGAGTCGGCGGCGATCATCGCCATGGAGAAGAAGGGCAGCCCCAGCAGCAGGGCGATGCCTGCGTGCTCGCACATCATGGCGACGAGCAGGACGTTCTTCACGCGCCGGTTGAGGAGGGTGAAGGGGAAGGCGACCTGCACGATGACCGTGCCGTACGTCAGCACCATGACCATCACGCCATTGGACGCGAGGAGGTCGGACAGCGCGGGCCAGGGAGTGAAGTAGTCGAGCTTGAGCGGGTAGTACAGCGCCGTGCCGTCCTGCCAACGCGATCCCTGGATCTTGTACCAGCCCGCGGTCGCGTAGATCAGACAGACCTCGGCCATGATCACGACGAGAGTGGCGTTGTGCACGAGGTTGGCGAGGACATCGAGCAGTGTGCGCGGCTCGCTCTGCGGCGCGTAACGGTTCACGGCCCACCAGGCACCGTGCCCGATCCACAGCACCCAGAAGAGAGTCGGCAGCCACCAGGTGCCACCGAGGCCGTCCGTCGCCGTAGCCGCGACAAGGACCAGGCCGAGCACGACCCACAGAATCGTCCCGGCGACATTCCGGCCCGGCCGGGCGCCCCCCGCCTCCTCCGCCGACTCCGGCTCGTCCTCCGCCCCTGACTCCGTGCGGCGTGCCCGCGACGCCCGTCGCGCATCCAGCGACCAGACCTGCCCGCAGCGCGTCAGCACGAGATAGATCGCCATCAGATGGACGACGTTGTCTCCGCCGTCGCCCAGGAAAATGCTGCGGTTCTGCAGCGAGAGCACACCGACCATGAAGAGGACGGACATCGCGCGGGTATGCCAGCCGACCATCAGCAGTGCGGCGGAAAGCAGGACGACCGCATAGACGATCTCGAACCAGACCGTGCTGTCCGACCACATGAACACCGAGAGAGATTCATTGCCCGATATGAGCTGCTTTGCCATGTCCCAGCGCCATGGGGCATCTGGGCCGTACATCTCATGGCGGTGCGGCAGCTCGCGCAGCAGGAACAACAGGTACGTGGCGGAGAAACCGATCCGGATAACGGCGCTCTGGTACGGGCCGAGGGCCGAGGAGGTGATGCGCTGAACACCGCGAGCGAGCTTGCGGTCCGGGGAAGCCGTACTCACCTGCCCGCCTCCTTGGCGTCCTCGGGGAGGTCGACAGGGGTGACGGTCCACCACGGCAGCACCCGGTAGTTCGGTTTGGTGCTGATCTTCTCCGTGCTCCACGGCGGCGCGGGGACGGAACGCACCTCGGAACGGACCTGGATGCGCTCAACGGTGCCGCCGTAGTCGTGCTCACCGAGACGCAGCATCACGATGCGGCGGATGTAGCGCTCGGAGAGAGCGCCGCGCAGGCCGTTCGGGCGGTTCTGGACGTCGTGGGAGTTGAGATAGAAGTCCCAGGCGCGGCGGAGCTGGTTCTGGTGGATGTGGCTGGGGAGGAGATTGCCTCGTATTCCCCTGCCGTCCTCGCCGGAGAGACTCATCCACGGAGTGGTGCGACGACCGTCGGGGCCGGCTATCTCGGCTCGTACGTGCATGGCGACGTTCTGCTGGAGCGGATTGGGGGCGAAAAGCTTCCAGTTCTGCTCGAACTCGGGATAGACCCAGTCGTCGACCGCTTTGCCGTGTTGCTTGGTCAGGGTGTTGGACGGCGCGACGTGCAGAAACACCATGGCCAGATGGGTGCAGGCGATCATCCCGATGACCGACAGCGCGATCGCGGCAACGATCTGGTACGGAAAGGAAAGCCCGGCGATACCGGAACGCACCGGCGCGGGAGCTCCGGCGAATTCAGCGGGCGGTGTCGTCCCCGGGGGCCGGTCGGAACCCGGATCCCCCCCTGGACCACCGCTCTTGTTCCGGTCTCCGGCACCGCTGCCGTCGTACGAATCCATCCCGCCCCGATCCCCGCCGATCCCCGGTCAGTTATCCACAGGGTTGACACCCTACGGGCCGCCGACTCACCATTGAAGTCATTGAACCGAACGATCGGTCGGTAGGGAGTCCGGGATGGCGGCAGTGACTGCGGACCAGACAGCGCAGGGTCAGGCGCGAGGGACCGCGCAGGCGACGGCAGGCGGGCCCGAGGAGCCGGCCGGGGCGGGCGGGGCGCAGCAGGCAGCGTTCGACGCCGCGGTGGCTGCCGACGAGCGCATCGAGCCGCGCGACTGGATGCCGGACGCGTACCGGGCCTCGCTGATCAGGCAAATGGCCCAGCACGCCCACTCCGAAATCATCGGCATGCAGCCCGAGGCCAACTGGATCAGCCGCGCACCCTCGCTGCGCCGCAAGGCGATCCTGATGGCCAAGGTGCAGGACGAGGCGGGACACGGGCTGTACCTCTACAGCGCGGCGGAGACGCTGGGGACGAGCCGCGAGGAAATGCTCGACAAGCTCCACGCGGGCCGCCAGAGGTATTCGTCAATCTTCAATTACCCCACACTGACCTGGGCGGATGTCGGCGCGATCGGCTGGCTGGTGGACGGCGCCGCGATCACCAACCAGGTGCCGCTCTGCCGCTGCTCGTACGGTCCGTACGCACGGGCCATGGTCCGTATCTGCAAGGAGGAGTCCTTCCACCAGCGCCAGGGGTACGAGTTGCTGCTCGCCCTCGGCCGCGGGACCCCGGGGCAGCGCGAGATGGCACAGGATGCGGTGAACCGCTGGTGGTGGCCGTCCCTGATGATGTTCGGCCCGCCGGACGACGCATCGGCACACTCGGCGCAGTCGATGACCTGGAAGATCAAGCGGCACTCCAACGACGAGCTGCGGCAGCGGTTCGTCGACATCTGTGTCCCGCAGGCCGAGGCGCTGGGGCTCACCCTCCCGGACCCGGACCTCCGGTGGAATGAGGAGCGCGGACACCACGACTTCGGGGCGATCGACTGGACGGAGTTCCAGGAGGTCCTGAAAGGCAACGGCCCGTGCAACGAACAGCGCCTCACACAGCGACGCCGGGCGCACGAAGAGGGCGCCTGGGTCCGGGACGCGGCGGCTTCGTACGCGCTCAAGCACCCCGCACCGACGCGCAACGCCCACGCACCGGCCCACATCACAGAAGCACCACACGCGGAAATGCCCCAGACAGAAATGCACACCCCACCGAACGCGGAGGCGACGGCATGAGCAGCTCGACCGACTGGCCGCTCTGGGAGGTGTTCGTGCGCTCGCGGCGCGGTCTCTCCCACACCCACGCGGGCAGCCTGCACGCCCCGGACGCCGAGATGGCCCTGCGCAACGCCCGCGACCTGTACACACGCCGTTCCGAGGGCGTCTCCATCTGGGTGGTGCCTTCCACGGAGATCACGGCCTCCTCGCCGGACGAGAAGGACTCGTTCTTCGAGCCGGCGGGCGACAAGCCCTACCGACACCCCACGTTCTACGAGATCCCGGAAGGGGTGAAGCACCTGTGACCGCGGCCCTCGCCCTCGGCGACGACGCGCTGGTGCTGTCGCATCGGCTGGGGGAGTGGGCTGGCCACGCGCCCGTACTGGAGGAGGAGGTGGCCCTCGCCAACATCGCCCTGGACCTCCTGGGACAAGCCCGAGTGCTGCTCTCGCTCGCCGGGGACGAGGACGAGCTGGCGTTCCTGCGCGAGGAGCGCGCATTCCGCAACGTCCAGCTGGTCGAACAGCCCAACGGCGACTTCGCCCACACCATCGCCCGCCAGCTGTACTTCTCCGTCTACCAGCGGGGGCTGTACGAGCAGCTGGCGGCCGGTGGGAGCGAGTTCGCCGGACTGGCCGCGAAGGCCGTCAAGGAGGTCGCATACCACCAGGATCACGCCACGCACTGGACGCTGCGGCTGGGGGACGGTACAGAGGAGAGCCATCAGCGGATGCAGCGCGGGGTGGATGCGCTGTGGCGGTTCACCGCTGAGCTGTTCCAGCCGGTCGAGGGAGTGGAGATCGATTGGTCGTCGCTGCACAACGACTGGCTGGCCACCACCACCGGCGTCCTGCGGCAGGCGACGCTGACGGTGCCGACCGGCCCGGCGGCCGGGGCCTGGACGGCCGGGGCAGGACGGCAGGGCATCCACACAGAACCTTTCGGGCGGATGCTCGCCGAGATGCAGCATCTGCACCGCAGTCACCCGGGGGTGTCATGGTGACCGGCACGCTGCTGGAAGAGAAGGTGCGCAGGCTCGCCGGGTCCGTGCCCGATCCCGAGCTGCCTGTACTCACCCTGGAGGAGCTGGGCGTGCTCCGCGGAGTGGAGGTGCTCGCCCCGGGCAAAGTCACCGTCCGTCTCACCCCGACGTACACCGGTTGCCCGGCGATCGAGGCCATGTCCGCCGATATCGAGCAGGTGCTGCACGACCACGGCATACCGGAGGTCTCCGTGGTCACCGTGCTCGCACCGGCCTGGTCGACCGACGACATCAGCGCGGAGGGGCGGCGCAAACTCTCCGAGTTCGGCATAGCACCCCCGCGCCCGCATGACACCGCCGGCGCCGGCGGACCGGTGCCGCTCACCCTCTCGGTGCGCTGCCCGCACTGCGGCTCCACGGACACGGAGCTGCTGAGCCGGTTCTCCTCCACCGCCTGCAAGGCGCTGCGCCGCTGCGCGAGCTGTCGTGAACCGTTCGACCACTTCAAGGAGTTGTAGATGTTCCATCCGCTCCGGGTCCGCGCGATCGAGCGGCTGACCGACGACTCGGTGGCCGTGACCTTCGCGGTGCCGCCCGAGCTTCGGGAGACCTTCCGCCACAAGCCCGGGCAGCACCTCAATGTGCGCTACACGGTCCACGGCGAAGAGATCCGGCGTTCGTACTCGATCTGTACTCCGGCCGCCGACGCCCCGGCCGACCCCGAGCTGCAGGTGGGCATCCGGCTGGTCGACGGCGGTGCGTTCTCCACGTACGCCCTCAAGGAGCTCGCCGTCGGCGACCAGGTCGAAGCGATGCCCCCGATGGGGCGCTTCGTACTCACCCCCCGCGCCGGTCACTACGCGGCGATCGTGGGCGGCAGCGGCATCACCCCGGTGCTGTCGATCGCGTCGACGCTGCTGGCCCGGGAGCCCGAGGCCCGATTCTGTCTGATCCGGAGCGACCGTACGGCTGCCTCGACGATGTTCCTGGACGAGGTCGCCGACCTCAAGGACCGCTACCCGGACCGCTTCCAGCTGGTGACAGTTCTCTCCCGCGAGGAGCAGCAGGCAGGTCTCCCGTCCGGCCGGCTCGACCGGGAGCGGCTGACCGGACTGCTGCCCGCGCTCCTGTCGGTGGGAGAGGTGGACGGCTGGTATCTCTGCGGACCCTTCGGCCTGGTCCGGGCGGCAGAGGGCGCGCTGCACAGCCTCGGTGTCGACCGGGCCCGTATCCACCAGGAGATCTTCCACGTCGACGACGGGCCGGCCACTCCCGCCCGCACGCGGGTCGAGGCGCCCGCACACAGCACGCTCACCGCGACACTGGACGGACGCTCGGGCAACTGGCCCGTCCAGGACGGCGAATCACTACTGGATACGGTGCTGCGCAGCCGCTCCGACGCCCCGTATGCCTGTAAGGGCGGGGTGTGCGGAACGTGCAGGGCGTTCCTGGTCTCGGGCGAGGTCCGGATGAACCGCAACTTCGCGCTGGAGCCGGAGGAGACAGGGGCGGGCTATGTGCTGGCCTGCCAGTCGCATCCGCTCACACCGGAGGTGGAACTCGACTTCGACCGCTGACCTCACGGCATCATTCATACCTCACCGGATCCGGCCGAATCTCCCGGAACCTCCTCGGGCCCCCGGAACCGCTGCGCCCCTCCCCTGTTCCCTTCTCGTAGAACCTGTTTCCATCTTGACGAACCGTCAGGTCCGGCTGGGCGCACGGCGGTTCACGGGAGGTCAATGCAGTGGACTTCACCTTCACCGAGGAGCAACAGGCAGTCGTCGGGATGGCGAAGGCAATCTTCTCGGGAGTCGAGCCCGACGGAGTGCCCAGCCCCGCGCTCACTCCGGGAGCGGTGGCCGAGGACATCGACCAGGCCGTGTGGGCCGGGCCGGCAGCAGGCGACCTGCTGAGCCTGACGCTGGTGCCGGAACACGGCGGCGCCGGGCTCGACGCGGTCGCTCTCTGTCTGGTCCTGCGCGAATCGGCGAAGGTGCTCGCCCGAGTGCCGCTGCTGGAGACCTGCGTGGTCGCGATGACGATCCAGCGGCACGGTGATCCCTGCCTGGCCGCCGAACTGCTGCCCCGCGTCGGCCGGGGCGAACTGGTCCTCACCGTCGGAGCCAACGGCCGCACCGGCCACGATCCGGCCGAACTCGCCGTCACCGCCCGCAGGGACCTTGCGGGGAACGCCGGCCAGGACCATGACCGGCCCGGCAGCGAGGACGGCAAAAGCGCGGGCTGGGTGCTCGACGGAGTGCAGTCGGGGGTGCCGTGGGCCCAGTCCGCGGACTGGATCGCGGTGCCCGCCCAGACGGACGAGGGCCTGGCCGTGCTGGCGCTGGCCGCCGCACCGCCGAGGGCATCGCACTCGCCGAACAGGTCTCCACGAGCGGTGAGTTGTTCGCCGAGGTCCGGCTGGACACGGTACGGATCGAGGACAGCGCGCTGATCGGTACGCCGGGTGCCTGGGAGTGGCCGCGCACCCTGCTCACCACCGGGACCTGTGCGCTCGCGCTGGGTGTCGGCGAGGCCGTGCTCGCCATGACAAGTGAATACACCGGGAAGCGCGAGCAGTTCGGGTACCCCGTCGCGACGTTTCAGTCCGTCGCCGTCCAGGCCGCGGACCGGTACATCGATCTGCGGGCCATGGAAGTGACCCTCTGGCAGGCGGCCTGGCGGATTTCCACCGGTGCGGACGGAACGCTGCCCGTCGCGGGCGATGTCGCCGTGGCAATTCTGGGCGTCGGACGGAGTCCGCCGTGTCGTGCAGACCGCCCAGCATCTGCACCGCTTCCACGCCTGGGCGAAGCAGATCGAGCTGTCGCTCGGCCCGGCAGCGGTGCACGAGGAGGCACTGGGCGACCTGCTCGCCGCCCACCCCCTCAGCTGAGCCCCCGGCGCGCTCCGGCTCCTATCGGAGCGCCGGAGAATTTCGGCCCGATCAGAGAACGAAGGCCTGGTTGCCGTTGTCCGTGACCATCGGGCGCCCGGCACCGTCCCAGGCGAGCATGCCGCCGTCGATGTTCACGGCGTCGATGCCCTGCTGCACGAGGTACTGGGTGACCTGGGCGGACCGGCCGCCGACCCGGCACATCACATGCACGCGCCGGCCGTCCTCCGCCGCCTCGGTCAGCTCACCGAAGCGGCCGACGAAGTCACTCATCGGAATGTGCAGGGCACCTTCGACGTGCCCTGCCGCCCATTCGTCGTTCTCCCGGACGTCCAGCACAAGGCCGTCCGACGGCACCGCCGCGACGTCCACCGAGGGCAGCGGGGCGAAATTCATGGGTCATGCCTTCTCTCGTACGTACGCTCCGGACTTACCAGAAACGCTACTGCACCAGCTCTGCCAGCTCGGCCTCTCGCTGCGCGACCTCACCCAGCAACTGCTCGGCGATCTCGTCGAGCAGCCGGTCCGGGTCGTCGGGCGCCATCCGCAGCATGGCCCCGATCGCGCCCTCCTCCAGCTCCTGGGCGAGCACCGTCAGCAGTTCCTTGCGCTGGGTCAGCCAGTCCAGCCGGGCGTAGAGCTCCTCGCTCTCGCTGAGCTCCGCCTGCGGCGGAACCGGCCCCGCCGCCCACTCCTCCGCCAGCTCCTTCAGCAGGACCTCGTCCCCACGCCCGTAAGCGGCGTTGACGCGGATGATGAACTCGTCCCGGCGCGCCCGCTCCGTCTCGTCCTGGGCAAGATCCGGGTGGGCCTTGCGTGCCAGCTCGCGGTAGAGCTTGCGCGCCTCCTCGGTCGGCCGGACCCGCTTGGGCGGCCGCACCGGCTGCTCGGTCAGCATCGCCGCCGCCTCGGGGGACAACCCGTCGGAGTCGAGCCAGTCGTGGAACAGCTCGTCGATGCCCGGCATCGGCATCACGAGCGCCCGCGCCTCCCGAGCCCTGCGCAGATCCTCGGGGTCACCGGTCCTGGCCGCCCGGGCCTCCGCGATCTGCGCGTCGAGCTCGTCGAGGCGGGCGTACATGGGGCCGAGCTTCTGGTGGTGCAGCCGGGAGAAGTTCTCCACCTCGACCCGGAAGGTCTCCACCGCGATCTCGAACTCGATCAGCGCCTGCTCCGCCGCCCGCACAGCCTTCGCCAGCCGTGCCTCGGGGCGCGCCGCATCAGCGGCACCGCCCGTATCGGCGTCGCCCCGAGGGCCCTGCTGCTCGTGCTGTTCTTGCTGCCGGTCGTTGTCCTGCCGGTCATCGTCGTTCCGGGTGGTCGGCACCCCGGCGGCTTCGTGGGTCACCCGTCCAGCGTATGGCCCCGGCCCGCGCCACAAGGACGCACGGTCGGCGGAACGTGCCTCACACCCCGAGCTCGGCCGCTATTCGCCCCGAACCGACGGCCCGCACCAGCTCCGCGTGATCCGCCTCCGTACGGTCCGCGTATGTCACGGCGAAGCTCGCCACCGCCTCGTCCAGCTCATCGTTCTTGCCGCAGTAGCCCGCGATCAGCCGCGGGTCGGCACTGTGGGCATGGGCCCTCGCCAGCAGGGCGCCCGTCATCCGCCCGTAGTCGTCGACCTGGTCGGCCGACAGGTCCGCCGGGTCCACGCTGCCTTTGCGGTTCCTGAATTGCCGCACCTGGAACGGCCGCCCCTGCACGGTCGCCCAGCCCAGCAGAATGTCGCTGACCACCTGCATCCGCTTCTGCCCGAGCACCACTCGGTGGCCCTCGTGCGCCGCCTCGGGCACCTCGAAACCGACCGCGGGCAGATACGGCGCCAGCGCGGAGGGCCGTGCCTCCTTCACCTGCAGGACCAACGGCTCGCCGCGGTGATCGAGCAGCAGCACCACGTACGACCGGGTTCCGACGCTCCCCGTGCCGACCACCCGGAACGCCACATCATGGATCGCGTGACGGGCGAGCAGCGGCACCCGGTCCTCCGAGATCGTGCCCACGTAGTCGCCGAGCGCCGCCGCGACCGCCGCGGCCTCCGCATCCGGCACCCGCCGCAGCACCGGCGGTGCGTCGACGAAGCGGCGTCCGCCCCCCTCGGCCTCCTCCGTGGACTTGGCGGCGAAGCGGGCGCTGGTGTTCTTACGGGCCTTCTGCGAGACCCGTTCCAGCATGCCGACCAGGTCCCGCGCGTCCGTGTGCGAAACAAGTTCCTCGTCGGCGATGGCATTCCAGGCGTCGAGTGCGGGCAGTCCAGCCAGCAGCCGCATCGTCCGCCGGTACGCACCCACCGTGTCGTACGCACCCCGCCGACAGGTGTCCTCGTCCGCCCCGGCCTCACGCCCCGCGAGCACCAGCGAGGTGGCGAGCCGCTTGAGGTCCCACTCCCACGGGCCGAACACGGTCTCGTCGAAGTCGTTCAGATCGATGACCAGACTGCCCCGCGCATCGCCGTACAGCCCGAAATTGGCCGCATGCGCATCGCCGCAGAGCTGGGCGCCCATCCCGGTCACCGGTGTGCCCATCAGGTCATGGGCCATCAGCCCGGCCGAACCGCGCAGAAACGCGAACGGTGTGGCAGCCATCCGCCCCACCCGGATCGGCGCGAGGTCGGGCACTCGGCCCCGGTTCGACTCCTCGACCGCCTGCACGGCGTCGGGCCGGCCCGACGGAAGGACCAGGGCATCGTGCGAGGTCCTGGGCACCCGGTCGCGCAGCGCCTTGCCCGTCCCCCTCGGCGACTGCGGCGCGCTTCCCGCCGCAACAGCCGCGCGCCGGGCGAACCCGGGCACGACCGGTATGCGCGGCTCATCCGTCACAACCCGCTGCCCCGGTACTGCCACTTCGAACTCACCCATTGCGCGCAGCCTCCCCCGCCCTCGACCGACGTCCTGTTCAACATCAACTGCCGACGACGGTACCGCCGTCCGCCAACAGCCGTCTGCCCCTGTGGAAAACCTGAACGAACGCCTGTGGACAGCGCCTTGCCCTGGTCAGACGCCGACAGACTCCTCCAACTCCTCCTCCAGCTCTTCCTTCGCCTCGGCCTGGGCCCGACGCTCCGCCGCCCCCCTGTCCTCCGTGCCCGTCCGGTTCTCCGTCCCGGCCCGGTGCCGGGACGAGCCCGCCCCCTGGGCCTGCGCAGCAGCCTTCCGCCGCTTCCCCTCGGCCAGTCCGGCCGTTCCCATCGCGGCCAGCCCCACCACGAACCAGAGCACCAGCACGTGTCCGCCGAGTCCGTCTCCGTCGAAGTACCCATGGCTCCTCGGAGCATGGAACGCGCCCAGGTGGGCAAGCCCCATGCTCGACAAGTCGACGGTCAGCCGGCAGATCGCCACCCTGGAGAAGCTCGGCCTGGTCGAGCGCCACCCGGACCCCGCGGACCACCGGATCCAGGTGCCGCACCCCACCGAGGCAGGAACCCAGGCCCTGGCCTCGACGCAGGCCAGTCGCCACGCGGCCTACCAGCAGCGCCTCGCGGAGTGGAGCTCGGACGATCTCTGGCGCGGTTCGCCGAGTACTTGCTGCGCTACAACGCGTCGGGCGGGACGGGAACCCCGGGCACGGGCACACACCCCAGTAACCGCCGGGAGCCGTCAGCAGCCGCCCTCGTCAACCACAAGGTACGTCTGCGCCCAGAGCGCCAGCTCCTTCAGTGCGGGCTCCATCGCCGCGCCGGCCCGCGTCAGCCGGTACGAGACCCGCAGCGGCGGCCCCTCGTCGACCTCACGCACCACCAGTCCGGCCGCACCGAGTTCGGTCAGACGGTCCGAGAGCATGCGCTCGCTGATACCCGGAATCGCCCGTCGCAGATCCGCGAAGTGCACCGGCTGCTGCAGAAGCACGGAGACGATCGGGCCCGTCCACCGCTTCCCGAACAGCTCGAAGACCCGCGTGATGCTCACGTCGACCCGTCGACACGTCTGCTCGCTGTGGTCCGCCATGCACCCAGGGTACTGCGCCGCGGTGAGGGGCTTATGTTTAGTAAGCCCCTATGTTAATACTAGGTACATACGAAAAAGATGCCCCGCATCCCCGGCCGGGCACCGCCCTCTAGATATCCGTGGAGATCCCCCATGGCCACGCTTCTGCACATCGACTCCGCCGTCTTCCCACAGGGCTCCGCATCGCGCGAGGTCACCGCCGCCTTCGTCAAAACCTGGCTCGAGCAGCACCCGGACGGACAGGTCGTCTACCGCGACCTCGCCGCGAACCCGCTGCCCCACCTGGACGCCACAGCGGCAGCCGCCGGCGCCGAGGACCCGCTGCGCAGCGAGCTCGCCGCCGAGCTGGAAGCCGCGGACGCCGTCCTGATCGGCGCGCCGATGTACAACTTCAGCATCCCGTCGACCCTGAAGGCCTGGCTCGACCAGGTGATCATCGTCGGCCGCAACGCGGGTCCCGACAGCCCCGTGGCGGGCACCCCGATCACCGTCGTCGCCAGCCGCGGCGGCTCGTACGCCCCCGGCACTCCGCGCGAGGACTCCGAGTTCGTCCAGAACTACCTGGAGAAGCTGCTGACGAGCATGTTCGGCGCCGAGGTCGAATTCATCGTCCCAGAGCTGACGCTGGCCCACTCCCAGCCCGCGATGGCCGAGCTCATCCCGCTCGCCGAGGCCTCCCGCGCCAGGGCGTTCACCGAGGCCACGGAGAAGGCCAAGGCTCTCGCCGCGCGCCTCGCCGCCTGAGCCGCGGCACGACGGAAGACCAGCTGGGGCTCGCGGGAATCGGACACTTCCGCGGGCCCCGGCCCGTCGCCACGTTCGGACACACAAGCGCCCCGCCGCACAGAAACGCCCCTCCATACCGGAACGCCCCGAAGCGGACGTTTCACGTGAAACACATCCCAGCGTTCCAGAGCCTCCAGAACGCGCCCGCAGCACGCCTACAGCCCCGCATCCCTCGCCAGCAACGCAGCGTGCACCCGGTTCTCGCACCCCAGCTTCGCCAGGATCCGGCTCACATACGTCGTCACCGTTGCCTCGCTCATGTGCGCCAGCCGCCTGCCCGCGTCGGCGTTGGACAGCCCCTCGCCGAGCAGGGCCAGTACCTCGCGTTCCCGCCCGCTGAGTTCCGCCACCCGCCGCCGTGCCCCTTCGCCCCGCTTCGCCGCCCGCCCCATGGCCAGCTGATCGACCACATGCCGAGTGGCACCGGGCGAGAGATAGGCATCACCGGCCGCTGTCGCCCGAACCGCCTGGATCAGCTCGGCGGCGCGGTGTCCTTGAGCAGGAATCCTGCGCCCCCTTGCTCCAGCGTCCGCAGGACGTTCTCCCGCTCCCCGAACGTCGTGAGCACAATCACCCGCACCGCCGGTGCGGCCGTGCGCAGTTCCACCGGTGCTGTGAGCCGTGCACCCACCAACCCCGCGGCCATGGACTCGGCGCGCCGTACGGCAGCACGCCGGCCACCCGGATGCCGTCGCCCTCGGTTCTTCCGGTGTGCACGATGCCGCCGACCAGCCGGGCCCGCTCGTGCAGCCCGGGCATCCCCTGCCCGCCGCTGACCACCCCACCGCCGCCTGTGCGTGCCGCTGCGGACCACTGACGATCTCGACGGCAAAGGAATCCGGCTCATAGCGCAGCTCGACCGTGATCGCCGCGCCCGGGTCCCTCGACGCCGTCCCGAAGAATCCCGACCACTTCCCGCGGCTCATGCACGGCAATGACCAAGGCACCGCGCAGCACACCGACCACCTCGCGCCGCCGAACCGTCAGCTCCGGATCGACCTCCAGCACCCCCGTATGGACGGAGATCAGCGCCAGTTGGCGACCGAGGCTGTCGTGCATGTCCTGAGCGATCCGCTGGCGCTCCATGAGCCGCGCCCGCCCCACGATCATGGCCCGCTCCCGGATCAGCTGTGCATTGCGCTCCTGGAGGGCGTGCAACAGGGTCCGGCGCTGCGTCCAGTACCGGCTGGCGAGACCGGGCACGAGCGTCGTCGCCAAAAAGTAGAGGGTGGTGAACAACACCTGGGTCAGCGGCTGCAGCCCCGACCACGTCATCGCAACGGTCACACCCACGTAGAGGATGTACGAGGCGGTGAACGCCCCCAGCGCCCGTCCCGCTCCGGCGACCCGGCGCCCGGAACTCCACGCCACCACCATCAGCAGCAACGCGAATCCGCCGGAGAGCCCGGCCGGGGCGGACGTCAACACCAGCTGCTGACGGGCAGCCTGCGCCTGAGCAGCGACAGCACCACAACCATGGGCGGCACCATCCACAGCCGCAGCTCCCCGCCGCGCAGCAGCTCTTCCGTCCCCGCAGCCAGCAGCCCGAGCACCATGGCCGGCACGGCCTCCCCGGCCGTCCTGCGCCGGGACCACAGCTCCGGCGCCGCACACCACTGCCACCCGGCCCGGAGTTTCGATATCGCGTACACGCCCCGCACCCTGGGCAGCCCCTCGCACACGCGACGCCTTTCTTTCGTTGCGCCCGCGCACGACGAAAGCCGCGCCGCCGCCGACCACCTCGTCCGGGAACGAAGAAGCCCCACAGACCGTTGTCTGTGGGGCTTCTCTCTTGTGCGCGAGGGGGGATTTGAACCCCCACGTCCCGAAGGACACTGGCACCTGAAGCCAGCGCGTCTGCCGTTCCGCCACTCGCGCATGAGTGGTGTTTTCAGACTCTCTCACCTGTTGGTGCGAGCGCCTGGCGACATCCGGAAGATTAGCACGCTGGACAGGGTGGATTCACATCCGTTGTTTTGCCGAGCGGATGACGGGAAGCGGGAACGCGGACGGGTCACCCCCACTCCTCCTCAGCACACCGCAGGTGCGGGACACTGTGAGGAGCGGTCACCTCTACGATCCGTGTGAGGGGTGACACTCATCCACTGGGCAGACAAGGGGAACCAGCCGATTTCCCGACGCGTGGATACGATCAGTAAGCAGTACAGGGACGAGAACACCGGAGGAGGTGCCCCATGGGAGTCATGAAGCGTTTCGAGCAGCGTCTCGAAGGTCTGGTCAACGGCACCTTCGCCAAAGTGTTCAAGTCCGAGGTCCAACCGGTCGAGATCGCGGGTGCCCTCCAGCGCGAGTGCGACAACAACGCGACAATCTGGAACCGCGAGCGGACCGTCGTCCCCAACGACTTCATCGTCGAGCTCAGCGCCCCGGACTACGAGCGTCTGAGCCCGTACTCCGGCCAGCTCGGTGACGAGCTCTCCGGTCTGGTCAGGGACTACGCCAAGCAGCAGCGCTACACCTTCATGGGACCGATCAAGGTTCATCTGGAGAAGGCGGAGGACCTCGACACCGGGCTCTACCGCGTGCGCAGCCGCACC
The DNA here is from genome assembly GCF_040655115.1 of Streptomyces atratus. GTDB lineage: Bacteria > Actinomycetota > Actinomycetes > Streptomycetales > Streptomycetaceae > Streptomyces > Streptomyces atratus_D. The sequence goes on from NZ_JBFAJH010000009.1 coordinate 152,835, forward strand.
CTCGCTTCGAGCTCATCGCAGCAGGGCCAGCAGGCTCCCCAGGACCACCCTGGACAGCCCGGCCCCGGCCACGGGCGCTCCGCCGCCCCGCAGCCCACCGGCGGCTACGGCTATCCGCCCAGCTCTGTCCCGCCCATGCCCGCGGCCCCGCCGCCGGGCAGCGGCCGTCCCGGAGCACCCACTACCGACCGGCGCCCGCCGGCCGCGCCCGGCCCCATGCCGAGCGCGCAGGTACGGCGCTGGATCGAGATCAACGGCACCCGCCATCAGATCTCCCGCCCGACGCTGGTGCTGGGACGCAGCACCGACGCCGACGTGCGGATCGACGACCCCGGCGTATCGCGTCGGCACTGTGAGATCCGGACCGGAACGCCCTCGACGATCCAGGATCTCGGGTCTACCAACGGCATCGTGGTGGACGGGCAGCACACCACCCGCGCTACGCTCCGCGACGGCTCGCGGATCGTCGTGGGCAGCACCACCATCGTTTACCGGCAAGCCGAAGGGTGAAGCGGGGGCAATGTCAGAGCTGACCCTGACGGTCATGCGGCTAGGTTTCCTGGCTGTTCTGTGGCTGTTCGTCATCGTGGCCGTTCAGGTCATCCGCAGCGACCTGTTCGGAACGCGCGTCACGCAGCGCGGCTCACGCCGCAACGCGGGCGACACGCGACCGCAACAGGCACGCCAGACCGCCGCGGCACCGCCGCAGCAACGCCAGCAGCCCGGCCGCCAGCGCCGTGGGGCACCCACAAAGCTGGTCGTCTCCGAGGGCACCCTCACCGGCACCACGGTGGCGCTCCAGGGACAGACCATCACGCTGGGCCGGGCGCACGATTCAACGATCGTGCTGGACGACGACTACGCGTCCAGCAGGCATGCCAGGATCTACCCCGACCGTGACGGCCAGTGGATCGTCGAGGATCTCGGGTCCACCAATGGCACGTATCTCGACCGGACCCGCCTCACCACCCCGACGCCTGTTCCGCTGGGCGCGCCGATCCGGATCGGCAAGACCGTCATCGAGCTGCGGAAGTAGTACGACAATGAGCGAGCGGAGCGAGCGGGCCGCAGCGGTCCGGGCAACGGGCCCGGACCTGCTCCCGACCGGAGGGTGGGCAGTGTGGCGCGAGACCGGCTGTACCCCGAGCCGACGGGCGAGGTGCGCATGAGTCTGTCCCTGCGCTTCGCCGCCGGATCGCACAAGGGCATGATCCGGGAGGGCAACGAGGACTCCGGCTACGCCGGTCCGCGCCTTCTTGCCATCGCCGACGGCATGGGCGGCCAGGCGGCCGGTGAGGTCGCCAGCTCCGAGGTGATCTCCACGCTCGTCCAGCTCGACGACGACGTGCCCGGCTCGGACATCCTCACCTCGCTCGGTACGGCGGTCCAGCGGGCCAACGACCAACTGCGCATGATGGTCGAGGAGGACCCCCAGCTGGAGGGCATGGGCACCACGCTCACCGCTCTGCTCTGGACCGGTCAGCGCCTCGGCCTGGTCCACGTCGGCGACTCCCGCGCGTACCTGCTGCGTGACGGCGTGCTGACCCAGATCACGCAGGACCACACCTGGGTACAGCGGCTGGTCGACGAGGGCCGCATCACCGAGGAGGAAGCCACCACCCACCCGCAGCGCTCCCTGCTGATGCGCGCGCTGGGCAGCGGCGACCACGTCGAACCCGACCTCTCCATCCGTGAGGTACGGGCCGGCGACCGCTATCTGATCTGCTCCGACGGGCTCTCCGGCGTCGTCTCGCACCAGACGATGGAGGAGACCCTCGCCAGCTACCAGGGCCCGCAGGAGACGATTCAGGAGCTCATCCAGCTCGCTCTGCGCGGCGGCGGCCCGGACAACATCACCTGCATCGTCGCCGACGTCCTCGACGTGGACAGCAACGACACCCTGGCCGGGCACCTCAACGACACCCCGGTCATCGTCGGCGCGGTCGCCGAGAACCAGTCCGCCCAGCTGCACGACGGCGACGCCATGACCACCCCGGCCGGCCGGGCGGCCGGTCTCGGCCGCCCCGTCCCGCCGCCCGCTGGCGGCTTCGGCCCGCCGGGAAGTGGTGACGGCCTCGGCTACGGCGGGATGCCGGACGGCTCCTTCGACGCGTACACCGACGACGACTTCGTCAAGCCCGGCGGGGGCCGTAAATGGCTGAAGCGGTCGTTCTACATCGTGCTCGCGCTGGCCGTCATCGGCGGTGGTGTGTACGGCGGTTACCGCTGGACCCAGAACCAGTTCTTCGTAGGCGCGAAGAACGAACACGTCGCGCTGTACCGCGGCATCAGCCAGGACCTCGCATGGGTCTCGCTCTCGAAGGTCGAGAAGGACCACCCCGAGATCGAACTCAAGTACCTCCCGTCCTACCAGCGCAAGCAGGTCGAGGCGACCATCGCGGAGGGCAACCTGGCCGACGCCCGCGAGAAGATCAGCGAGCTCTCGACCCAGGCGTCCGCCTGCAGGAAGGACGCGCAGCGCCGCGCGGCCGAGGCGGCAAGCAAGCCCCGCACCGGCGAGGGTGAAGCCGGCGGCACGGGCTCGGACCTCTCGAAGACGTCCACCGAGTCCGGCTCCACGTCCACCGCCACCAAGACCAAGCCGACCACAGCGACTCCCACTCCCGGCCCCAGCCTCTCGGAGGAAGAGACGAAGCTGGTCCCGCAGTGCGGTAAGCAGTAAAGCCGTAGGGGGCCTTCAGCACCATGAGCGTTGTCACCAATACGACCACGATCGGCGCGATCGACGCACCGAGCCGTCGCAACACCGAGCTGGGCCTGATGGCTTTCGCCATCGGCATCTCGGTGTTCGCGTACGCCAATGTGGGCCTTGCCATGGACGGCACGCTGCCCTCCGGCATGCTGGGATACGGGTTCGGCCTGATCCTGCTCGGCGGCGTCGCCCACCTCGTGGTGCGCAAGTTCGCTCCGTACGCGGATCCGTTGCTACTACCACTGGCGACCCTGCTCAACGGGCTGGGGCTGGTGCTGATCTGGCGGCTGGACCAGTCGCCGAGGCTGATCGCGACAGCCAAGTATCAGTACGGCGTCTTCACTCCCTCCGCCCCCAGACAGCTGCTGTACTCGGCGGTCGGCGTGGCTCTGTTCGTCGCCGTACTGTTCCTGCTCAAGGACCACCGCATCCTGCAGCGCTACACCTACATCTCCATGGTGGGGGCGCTGGTCCTGCTGATCCTGCCGATGTTCTTCCCGAGCAAATTCGGTGCCAAGATCTGGATCACGATCGCCGGTTTCTCCATCCAGCCCGGCGAGTTCGCGAAGATCATCATCGCGATCTTCTTCGCCGGCTATCTGATGGTCAAACGCGATGCGCTGGCCCTCGCCAGCCGCCGCTTCATGGGCCTCTACCTGCCCCGTGGCCGTGACCTCGGACCGATCCTCGTCATCTGGGCGATGTCGATCCTGATCCTGGTCTTCGAGACCGACCTCGGTACGTCGCTGCTGTTCTTCGGCCTCTTCGTGATCATGCTGTACGTCGCGACGGAGCGGACCAGCTGGATCGTCTTCGGTCTGCTGATGTCGGCGGTCGGCGCAGTCGGCGTCGCCACGTTCGAGCCGCATGTCCAGCAGCGGGTCGACGCCTGGCTCGACCCCTTCGGGGAAAAGACCATGGCCCATTCCGACCAGATCGCCCAGGCCCTGATGTCCTTCGGCTCCGGCGGCACCCTCGGCACCGGCCTCGGTCAGGGCCACTCCGACCTGATCGGCTTCGCGGCCAACGCCGACTTCATCCTCTCCACGGTCGGCGAGGAGCTCGGTCTCGCCGGAATGATGGCCGTCCTGCTGATCTACGGTCTGATCGTCGAGCGCGGTGTCCGCACCGCACTCGCCGCCCGCGACCCGTTCGGCAAGCTCCTCGCGATCGGTCTCTCCGGCGCCTTCGCGATCCAGGTCTTCGTCGTCGCCGGCGGTGTCATGGGACTCATCCCGCTGACCGGTATGACCATGCCGTTCCTCGCGGCCGGTGGTTCGTCCGTCATCGCCAACTGGGCCCTGATCGGCGTCCTGATCCGGATCAGCGACACCGCCCGTCGCCCCGCGCCGGCCCCCGCACCGTCCTCCGACGCCGAGATGACCCAGGTGGTCCGACCGTGAACAAGCCCCTGCGCCGGATCGCGATCTTCTGCGGTGTCCTCATCCTCGCCCTGCTCGTGCGGACCAACTACCTCCAGTACGTCCGCGCCGACGAGCTGAACACCCGCGACGAGAACCGCCGCGTCCGCATCGAGCGGTACGCGCACGAGCGCGGCAACATCATCGTCGACGGCAACCCCGTGACCAGCTCGGTCAAGACCAAGAACAGCGACTTCACGTACAAGCGGGCCTGGAAGAACGGCCCCATGTGGGCACCCGTCACCGGCTACTCCTCGCAGGCCTTCGACGCCTCACAGCTCGAAAAGCTCGAGGACGGCATCCTCACCGGCAACGACGACCAGCTCTTTTTCGACCGCACCCTGTCGATGTTCACGGGCGAGAAGAAGCAGGGCGGCAACGTCGTCACCACCCTCAACGCTGCCGCCCAGAAGGCCGCCTTCCAGGGGCTGGGCGACAAGAAGGGCGCCGTCGCCGCGCTCGACCCGCAGACCGGCGCCATTCTGGCCCTCGCCAGCACCCCCTCGTACGACCCCTCGACCTTCGCGGGCAACTCCGACGCGGACACCAAGGCCTGGAACAACCTCCTGAAGGACAAGGACAAGCCGATGCTCAACCGGGCATTGCGCGAGACCTACCCGCCCGGCTCGACGTTCAAGGTCGTCACGGCCGCCGCGGCCCTGGAGAACGGCCTCTACACCGACATCGACGGCAAGACGGACTCCCCGCTGCCGTACAAGCTCCCGCAGGTGAGCACCGTCCTGCAGAACGAGGGCAACATCCCGTGCGAGAACGCCTCGCTCCGGGAAGCGCTGCGGATGTCCTGCAACACCGTCTTCGGCAAGATCAGCGACGACCTGGGCAACCAGAAGATGATGGACGAGGCCGCCAAGTTCGGCTTCAACAAGGAGATCTTCACCCCGGTCCGCGCCGACGCGAGCATCTACCCGAAGGACAACCGGCCGCAGAACGCCATGGCGGGCATCGGCCAGGCCTCCAACCGCGCCACCCCGCTCCAGATGGCCATGGTCGCCGCCGCGGTCGCCAACGACGGCAAGCTCATGCAGCCGTACATGGTCGCCAAGCGACTGGCGCCCAACCTCGACCCGATCTACACCCACGAGAAGGAGGAGCTCAGCCGGCCTCTCTCGGGTGAGAACGCGCAGAAGCTCCAGCAGATGATGGAGACCGTCGTCAAGAGCGGCACGGGAACCAGGGCCCTCATCAACGGCGTCACTGTCGGCGGCAAGACCGGTACCGCCCAGCACGGTCTGAACAACAGCGAGAAGCCGTACGCCTGGTTCATCTCGTACGCGAAGACCAGCAGCGGCTCGCCTGTCGCCGTGGCGGTCGTGGTCGAGGACAGCAGCGCCAACCGGGACGACGTCTCCGGCGGCGGTCTCGCCGCTCCGATCGCCAAGGCCGTGATGGAGGCGGTCATCAACAAGAGGTGACACCCATCACATCGGGTGCCATGCCTGCACAGTGGGATACCGGTCAGATATCAGCTCACGCCTGTGGGCCGATCAGGTAGTGCGCGACCGGTACCGTATGCGCGAGCAGCACACCGCCGGACCACACACCGGTGCGGTCGGGACTGACGGAGAGGGCTGGAACAGTTATGGAAGAGCCGCGTCGCCTCGGCGGCCGGTACGAGCTGGGCTCGGTGCTCGGCCGTGGTGGCATGGCCGAGGTCTACCTCGCGCACGACACCCGGCTCGGCCGCACCGTCGCCGTGAAGACGCTGCGGACCGATCTCGCCCGCGACCCGTCCTTCCAGGCCCGGTTCCGCCGTGAGGCCCAGTCCGCCGCCTCGCTCAATCACCCGGCGATCGTCGCCGTCTACGACACCGGCGAGGACTACGTCGACGGTGTCTCCATCCCGTACATCGTGATGGAGTACGTCGACGGGTCGACGCTCAGAGAACTTCTGCACTCCGGCCGCAAACTGCTGCCCGAGCGCACCCTCGAAATGACGGTCGGGATCCTCCAGGCGCTGGAGTACTCGCACCGGGCGGGCATCGTCCACCGCGACATCAAGCCGGCGAACGTCATGCTGACGCGCACCGGCCAGGTCAAGGTCATGGACTTCGGCATCGCCCGCGCCATGGGCGACTCCGGCATGACGATGACCCAGACCTCGGCCGTCATCGGCACCGCCCAGTACCTCTCCCCGGAGCAGGCCAAGGGCGAGCAGGTCGATGCGCGCTCCGACCTGTACTCGACCGGCTGTCTGCTCTATGAGCTGCTGACCGTCCGGCCGCCGTTCATCGGTGACTCGCCCGTCGCGGTCGCCTACCAGCACGTGCGGGAAGAGCCGCAGACCCCCAGCACCTTCGACCCCGAGATCACGCCCGAAATGGACGCGATCGTGTTGAAGGCCCTGGTCAAGGACCCGAACTACCGCTACCAGTCGGCCGACGAGATGCGAGCCGACATCGAGGCCTGCCTCGACGGCCAGCCGGTCGCCGCCACCGCGGCCATGGGCGCGGCCGGTTACGGGGCCTACGACGGGTACGGCAACGACCAGCCCACCACCGCGCTGCGCGCAGCCGACCCGAACAGCGCCCAGACCTCCATGCTGCCCCCGGTCAATCCGGACGACGGCGGCTACGGATACGACGAGCGCCCGGACCGCCGCCGCCAGAAGAAGAACAACAACTCGACGATCCTGCTGATCGTCGCGGGCATCCTGGTGCTGATCGGCGCGATCCTGATCGGCAAGGCCGTCTTCGGCGGCGACAACAGCGACAGCGGCAAGGTCGACGTGCCGAACATGGTCGGTTCGACCGTGGCGGAGGCGCAGGGACTCGCGAAGAACGCCGGTGTCCTCCTCAAGGTCGACGCGCGCGAACCGTGCGAGACCCAGGAGAAGAACAAGATCTGCAGCCAGACGCCCAAGGACGGCAAGATGGCGGAGAACGAGACCGTCAAGGTCGTCGTCTCCACCGGTGCGCCGAAGGTCGAGGTCCCGGACGTCACGGAGAAGTCCGAGGAGAACGCCCGCAAGATCCTGGAGGACAAGGGCTTCTCAGTGAAGGTCGTCACGACCGAATCTTCCACCGCGGAACCCGACACCGTACTCGAGCAGAGCCCCAAGGGGAACACGAAGGCCGAGCGGGAGTCCGAGGTCACGATCACGGTCGCCAAGCAGGCCACCCAGGACCTTCCCAACGTGATCGGCAGGTCGTACCAGGACGCGGTAGCGCAGCTCAACGGCAACGGCTTCCAGAAGGTGTCGCGAACCGACCGCGACTCGGACAAGCCGGCGGGTGAGGTCATCGATCAGACCCCGACCGGCGGCAAACAGCCGCTGGACACCCAAATTGTGCTGACGGTCTCCAAGGGCCCGACGCAGCCGGCGACGGTCCCGGTCCCCGAAGTCAGGGGCAGCACGGTCGCCCAGGCCAAGCAGGCCCTGGCCGCGCAGGGCTTCACTCAAATCCAGTTCGCGCAAGGCAGCTCGCAGGACGACAACGCCAAGGTCGCCTTCATCGATCCGCAGCCGGGCACCCAAGCCGACCCCGCAGCCACCGTCATCACCCTCACCACAGTAGGCGGCAAGGGTGGCGGGGACGGCAATATCTTCGGCGGCCCATCGGGCTCACAGAACTGAGCCCCACCGCACACACGCGAAGGGCCCCGGTCACCAAAACGGTGACCGGGGCCCTTCGCTGTGCCTGACGCAACGCATGACCCGCATACCGCACATGCAGCCGTAAACCGATCGTGTCTTCATATGTCCTGAATCGTTGGACCGATGGGGTGACGTGGGGTTCAGGCCCCACCCCCAGCTCGCACCAACATCCGAGACGAGCCGAGAGGGCATGAACGTGATCAACAATGAAGTACTGCTGGAGTCGAGATCTCTGCGTAATGACGTCGCCGGCCGGACAGAGGTGCTCGACAAGGTCAAGGCACTCTCGCTGCTGCCGGACGGCATGCACGTGACCACGGCGATGGTCGCGGCGTACTTCGAGGTGACCGTGAAGACCCTTGAGTCCGTCATGGAGGACCACAGGGAGGAGCTGGACTCCCATGGCCTCCAGGTTCTGACAGGCACGCGACTGGCCCTCTTCAAGGGGGCCTGTGGAATTCAGTCACGTTCACGGGCGATCGCGGTCTTCTCCCGACGGACGGTACTCAACGTCGCCATGCTGCTCCGCGACAGCGAAGTCGCACGTCAGGTGCGTACATACCTGCTCGACGTGGAGTACATGGCACGGACTCAGCCTGTGGATAACTCTGTCCACAGGGGACCGGATTCCCTCGACGACCGCATCGACCGACGCATCAGCCGCATCCTCGGCAAGACCATCGTCCCCATGTTCAACGCCCTCATCGAGGCCTCCGGCGAGCACCGCAAGGAGCTGATCTCGCTCCGGGACGACGTTGAGAAGGTCGAGCGGAAGCTCTGCAACCACCACCAAAGGCTCAGGCACCTTGAGCACGCCCAGGGCCCGCGCCCGTACACCGGAATCATGGCGTCCATCGACGCCATGAACTGGCGGGAGTTCGAGCACCACGTCGCCGTACTACTCCGCCGCGACGGCTGCACGGACGTCGTGGTGCACGGCGGCCCCGGTGACCGAGGTGTGGATGTCACAGCAGTGACCGCAGAAGGCCGCAGCATCGTCGTGCAGTGCAAGAGTTTCGCGCCCTACCGTCCGGTGTGGAGCGGAGAGCTGCAGAAGTTCCTCGGCGCCTCTTTCGTCCAGCACGGGGCCGATGTGGCTCTCTTCGTCGCCACGACCTCCTTCACACCCGACGCACGCGCCATCGCCGAGACCTACGGCATCACCCTCGTCGACCGCGCTCACCTCGAAAAGTGGAGCGCCGGAGTACCGCTCGCGATCCTGAGGTAACCGTCGCCAGGCAGAGAAGGGGCCCGAAGTCGCAAAGGCTAGTTGCGACTTCGGGCCTTCGCCATCCTAGAGCGACTGAGCTCCTCGAAGGAGCTCAGTCACGGCTAACGCAGCTCCGCCGGCTTCGTGCGGTCCTTGTCGACCTTCTCCGTACGCACCAGTTCGCCCCACACGATGTAGCGGTACTTCGACGTGTAGACCGGCGTACACGTCGTCAGCGTGATGTAGCGGCCGGGCTTCTTCACGCCCGCTTCCTTCGGGACCGGCTGGAGCACCTTGACGTTGTACTTCGACGTCTCGGGAAGCTCCTTGAAGACCTTGTAGACGTACCAGGTGTCCTTGGTCTCGAAGACGACGGCGTCGCCCGTCTTCACCTTGTCGATGTTGTGGAACTTCGCCCCGTGCCCGTCGCGGTGCGCCGCCAGCGTGAAGTTGCCCTGCTTGTCCCAGGGGAGAGCCGACTTCACCGGGTCCGTGTAGTAGCCGGCGATACCGTCGTTGAGGTTCTTGGTGTCGGTGCCCTTCGTGACGAGCACCTCGCCGTTCTTCATCGCGGGTACGTGCAGGAAGCCGATGCCGTCCTTGGTGTCGAGGGCACCGGGTCCCTCGGCCCAGCGGTCGCGAACGGAGTGCCCCTGCTTCGCGGCCTCGCGGTCGGCGAGCACATTCGTCCACCACAGGGAGTAGACGACGAAGAGGCCCAGCACCAGGCCCGCGGTGATCAGCAGCTCGCCGAAGACGCTGACCGCGGTCGCAACGAGATGGCGGTCCCTGCTCCGCACCGGGGGCGCGGACCCGTCGGTCTGCTCGTCCTGCTGCTGGGTCCTCGCTGTCACCGCACCCGTCCCTGTCGTGATGAAGTTCAGCCGACGAGCGCGTCGGGCTTCCCCTTGCTGCGCGGCCGTTCGTCGATCATCTTGCCCCAGACGATCAGCCGGTACGTACTTGTGAATTCAGGCGTACAGGTCGTCAGTGTGATGTAGCGGCCGGGCTTGGTGAAGCCCGAACCGGGCGGCACCGGGGTGATCACCGAGACATTGGAGGGGGACGTCTGAGGAAGGACGCTGGTCATCTCGTACGTGTAGTACGCGTCCTGCGTCTCGACCACGATCGGGTCACCCCTGCGCAGCCGGTTGATGTAGCGGAACGGTTCGCCGTGGGTGTTCCGGTGGCCGGCCAGCGCGAAGTTGCCCTGCGCGGCCGACGGCATCGCCGTCTTGAGCGCGCCCTGGCCGTAGTGACCGACCATGCCGCGGTCCAGGACCTTCTCCTTGCCGATGCCCTCGGCGATCGGGGCGACCACATCCAGCTTCGGGATGTGGATGATGGCGAAGCCCTGCCCCGGCTCGAACGCCCCGGGCTTGCGGCCCTTCGCCCAGTCGTCCTGAATCTTGTGCGTCTCGCTCCCGGCGATCTGGTCGGCACGCACATTCGTCCACCACAGCTGGTACGTGACGAACAGCAGCATCAGCACACCGAGCGAGATGAACAGCTCGCCGACGACCCGGCTGGCGACGACGGCCGGGCTGTCCTTGGCCGCGCGGGCGGCCCGCCGCGCCTCGACGCGGGACAGCGGACGCCCCTCAGGCGTCGCCGCCGACGGGGTCCCCGGCTGCGGCTCGGCGCGACGGCGGCCGCGCCCCTTGGCGGCGCGCCGACGCTCGGCCCGGCCGCCGGTGGGCACTTCCGTACGCGGTTCGAGTTCGGTGGTCTCCGGACCGGGATCCGGAGCCGCGGCGGGCTCCGTGCCGTACTCCGGCTCTGCTTGCGGTGCCGGAGCCGTCATCGCCCGGCCGGCCAGGCGCCGGGTGTCCGCCGTCCGGAGCCCGATCGTCTCGTCGTTGCGGGGGAGCGGCCGCGCGGGTGGAGGCGCCGCGACAGGCTCCTGCTGCCCGTACCAGTCCCGTTCGTACCCCTCGGGGTCGTACCACTCACGCGGCGTCCCCTGGAGGCCCTGTGCCCCCTGTGACGCCTGCGCTTCCGGCTGCAGACCCTGCGCCGCCCCCGTGTCCGCCGTCGCCGCCGGAATGCTCTCCGCCCGGAACCGCGGCGAGGCGTGCTGCCCCGGCAGCGGATCGTTCAGCGGGTCCGCCAACTGGTCGACTGCCGCCTCGAACGCGCCCGTGGCCTCGTACGCTCGTTGTTCGTACGGGCCTTCCTCACCGGTGTCGTGCTCGGGGCGGAGTGCGGTCACGCGACGGCCTTGCCCACCACCGGCGCGAGCCCCTCCGACCTCGCGACGGCTCCCGTATCACCGCACCGCACCAGCCAGTTGGCCAGCATCAGATGGCCGTACTCGGTCAGGACCGACTCCGGATGGAACTGCACACCCTCCACCGGCAGTTCGCGGTGGCGCAGCCCCATGATGATGCCGTCGGCCGTGCGCGCCGTGACCTCCAACTCCTGCGGGATCGACTCCGGTTCGGCGGCGAGCGAGTGGTAGCGGGTCGCGGTGAACGGGGACGGCAGCCCGGCGAAAACACCCTTGCCCTCGTGCGTCACCGGCGAGGTCTTGCCGTGCAGCAGCTCGGGGGCACGGTCCACCACACCGCCGTACGCCACGGCCATCGACTGCATGCCGAGGCAGACGCCGAAGACCGGGACGCCGGTCTCCGCGCAGTGGCGCACCATCTCGATACAGACGCCCGCCTGCTCCGGGGTGCCGGGGCCGGGCGAGAGCAGAACGCCGTCGAAGCCGTCCTGGGCGTGCGCCGTGGTCACTTCGTCGTTGCGCAGGACCTCGCACTCGGCACCGAGCTGGTAGAGGTACTGGACCAGGTTGAAGACGAAGCTGTCGTAGTTGTCGACGACAAGGATGCGGGCACTCACTGGCCGGCCCCCGTTCCGCTCGTGCCATCGACCGTCACGTCGCCGAACGGAAGCAGCGGCTCGGCCCACGGGAAGACGTACTGGAAAAGCACATAGACGACGGCGAGTGCCAGTACGAGCGAGATGAGTCCGCGCACCCACGCATTGCCCGGCAGATGCCGCCAGATCCAGCCGTACATGCTGTCCCTCCATTCGGTACGGGACCAGACTAAAGGGCCGGGGCAGGGACGTGGGTCAGCTGTGGAAAGCTGCCGGTCTGCCGTCGGTCACAGGCTGCGTCGCGTCGAGATGCGCCCAGGCGACGAGCCGGTGGCTGCTGCCCCATTCGGGATCGCAGGTGGTCAGCGTCAGATAGCGGCCGGGCCCGTCGAATCCGGACTTGATCAGTCGCACCGACACCGGTCGGCCTCCCCGGAACTGCTCGCTACTTCACCGGCTTCGCATAGTGGAGATCCACTGTGCCCGAGTAGCCGGGAAGTGTCACAGCCCCGTGCTCGTCGACTTTCCAGCCGAGCCCGTACGCCTTCACGTACAGCAGGTAGTTCCGGATCGAGGAGGAGTTGTCGAGAGCCTTCTTGAGCCGGTCCGGGTCACCGACCGCGGTGATCTTGTACGGCGGCGAGTAGACCCGGCCCTGGAGAATCAGCGTGTTGCCGACGCAGCGCACCGCACTGGTGGAGATCAGCCGCTGGTCCATGACCTGGATCCCACGGGCGCCGCCCTGCCAGAGAGCGTTGACGACCGCCTGCAGGTCCTGCTGGTGGATGACCAGGTCGTTGGGTTGCGGATCGGGATACCCCGGGTTCGCGGTGGCGTTCGGCGGGGCGTCGTCGAGCGTGACGGCGACGGCCCGGCCGGAGAGCTTCTTGGTGCCCGCGGCCCGCTCCAGCGCCTTGAGCTTGGCGTCCTCCGCCGTGGTGCTGCCGTCGTCGCGCTGGGCGAGGGCGTCGATGTCCTCGCGAAGGGACGCGTTGGAGTCGTCGAGCCCCGCGTTCTTCTCGCTGCGCTGCTGAATCAGGTCGGAGAGCTTCAGCAGCGACGAGTCGGTCCGGATGTTGGTGCCCTTGGCCGTGTTCGCGCTGGTGACGAAGATCAGCCCGGCAAGGGCGAAGACGGCAGCGGTGAGCACTCGGACCGGGTGCCGGAAGGTGCGCCGGACCGGCCCTTGGGGAGAGTCGGCAGAATTGCTCAACGTACCCTTATCTCCTTCGGCGCCACGGAAGCACTACGCTAACGGACGCCCGGGGGAGGCAGCATTCCCCCCTCGAGCCCCGCCCCGGCGCCAGCCACAGTTCCCTGCGCGGTCACGCAGCGCATCGACAGGAGAGTTCCTCGTGCCGAAGTCACGTATCCGCAAGAAGGCCGACTTCACGCCGCCTCCGGCGAAGCAGGCAACCAACATAAAGCTGACCAATCGCAGTTGGGTGGCGCCGGTGATGCTGGCGTTCTTCCTGATCGGTCTGGCCTGGATCGTCGTGTTCTACGTGACCGACGGTGATCTGCCCATCAAGACGCTGGGCAACTGGAACATCGTCGTAGGCTTCGGCTTCATCGCCGGTGGCTTCGGCGTCTCCACGCAGTGGAAGTAGCCGGACCGCACCCGTAGGACCACAGCAGGCCCCGGTACCGCAACCCTTGCCCTGAGTTACCCACAGCGTTATCCACAGGCGGGGGAAAAGGTCGGACGATCTGTGGATAACCCTCCGGATGTTGACGCCGGTGTGACTGCAGTCTCCCCCGTCGGGGGGTGGCGCGCCCCTTGTCTCCGCTGGAAAAACCCAGCTCGGCGGCAAGGGGCACAGTTGTTCCCACAGAATGCACAAGATCGCGCACCCGCTGTGGACAACTTCCGGAGAAACCCCCTGGCTCCTGTGCTCAGGCCAGTGCGGCAGTTCTGGCAACCACGATGAGGACCACCGCCACCAGGACCAGCGCACAGGTGCCGTACTGCACCAGCGCCCGTCGTTCACGCGGTGCGTGCACCATGGCGATGGCGATCAGCGTGCCCGCGATCAGACCTCCGACATGCGCCTGCCAGGCGATTCCGCCCCAGGGATTGAACGTGAAGAGCAGGTTCAGCACGAGGAGTGCGATGACCGGCCGCATGTCGTAGTTCAGCCGACGCATGAGCACGGCTGTGGCACCCAGTAGACCGAAGATCGCGCCGGAGGCACCGAGCGAGCCCTGGTTCGGTGCGGCGAGCCAATACGTGAGCGCGCTGCCCGCCAGGCCGGAGAGCAGGTAGAGCGCGAGGTAGCGGGCGCGGCCGAGCGCAGCCTCCAGGGGACCGCCGAGCCACCAGAGTCCCAGCATGTTGAATGCGATGTGCCACACCGCCTGGTGCAGGAACATCGACGTCACCAGCCGGTACCACTGGCCCTCAGCGACCCCTTCCAGCGGACCGCCCTCGTAGAAGACGGCCCGTCCCAGCAGTGTCAGATCGTCGAGCAGCGACACCTTCACATGCACCGCGACGAACAGGACGACATTGAGGGCGAGCAGGATCTTGGTGACCAGCCGCGGGTCGGCGGCGACGGTGCCGCCGGCCAGGGTGCGCGGCTGGTTGGCAGCCGGGCCGTGCCCCGTACCCGAACCCTGACGGACGCAGTGCGGACACTGGAAGCCGACCGAGGCGCTGACCATGCACTCGGTGCAGATCGGGCGGTCGCAGCGAGTGCAGCGGATCCCCGTCTCACGGCCCGGGTGGCGGTAGCAGCTGAGCGGGCCGCGGGCATCGGCGGACTGGTCCCGGGCGCCGGGCGGCTGCTCGTCCATCGGTCCCATCACTTGCTGGCCCCCTCGGGTCACGTCGTGGGCGGCAGCGCGCATGCTGCCGCCCTGCTCGTCCGCTATGTAACCAAGTACGGACAAGCAGGGCGGTTGGTTCCCGAGACGGGCGATCAGAGAGTGATCACAGTGTGACCACAGGCGATCACCGGGTCTCGACGACGACCGACTCGATCACCACGTCCTGCACCGGGCGGTCGGTGCGCGCGTTGGTCTGGGTGCTCGCGATGGCGTCCACGACCTTCTTGCTGGCCTCGTCCGTCACCTCGCCGAAGATGGTGTGCTTGCCGGTCAGCCATGCGGTGGGCGAGACGGTCACGAAGAATTGCGAGCCGTTGGTGCCCGGGCCGGCGTTGGCCATGGCCAGGAGGTACGGCTTGTTGAAGCTGAGGTCCGGGTGGAACTCGTCACCGAACTCGTAGCCCGGGCCGCCCGTGCCGTTGCCCAGCGGGTCCCCGCCCTGAATCATGAAGCCGCTGATGACCCGGTGGAAGACGGTCCCGTCGTACAGCCTGTCCGTGGACTTCTTGCCGGTCGCGGGGTGGGTCCACTCCCGCTCGCCCGTGGCGAGCTCGACGAAGTTCTTGACCGTCTTGGGCGCGTGGTTCGGCAGAAGCCGGATCTCGATGTCGCCTTGGCTGGTCTTCAAGGTGGCGTAAAGCTGCTCGGCCACGATCTGCCTTCCGTAAGTCT
The DNA here is from genome assembly GCF_040655115.1 of Streptomyces atratus. GTDB lineage: Bacteria > Actinomycetota > Actinomycetes > Streptomycetales > Streptomycetaceae > Streptomyces > Streptomyces atratus_D. The sequence continues at coordinate 168,122 of NZ_JBFAJH010000009.1, forward strand.
TCGCTGACGTCCACCGATCCTCGCACGGACCGCCCGTCGCACGGCCTTCCTGCGGCTCCCCGCAGGAACAAATGAGGCCAAGTGCGTGACGAACCGGCGCGCACTGAACCGAACCGTGGCATTGTCGTCAACAAGCCCCCCTTGCACCATATTGCCCAAAAGATCACTTATGACCGTTTCGCATGACCGTCTCTTATGCCCCGGATGCCCGCCCCACATGCCGCACACGTCATCGCGGGGCATGATTTCGAAATGGGTGGAAAGGCGGAGTACCTACCCGCCACCAAGGAGGAGGATCCCGTGACCCGCATCGACAGCGTGCGCGCCGCAACCGACTCGGCGAAGGAAAGCGTGCAGCACGCCGCGGAAGTGGTGGCGCCCTACGCCGACTCGGCCAAGGACCAGGCGGCACACTACGCGCACGAGGCCCGTACGCGGCTCGCGCCGAGGGTGTCGAAGGCAGCCCAGCAGGCCCGCGTCCAGTACGACGCGCATCTCGCACCACGTATCGAACTGGCCCGCGCGCATGTGCCCCCCAAGGTCGACGACGCCGCCCAGCGCGCCGCGCTCCGCACCCGTCAGGCGGCCAGGAGCGCCGCGGAGTACACCGTGCCCCGCGTCGAGCAGGCGATGGCCGCCGCCCAGCCCGTCGCCGAGGAAGCCACGGCCCGCAGCGCCGCGGCGCTGGCCGCACTGCGCGGGCAGGTCACGGTGAAGGAGATCAAGAAGCTGGCCAGAAAGCACGAGCGGCGGGCCAAGGCAGTGCGCGTGCTCAAGGTGCTGGCCGTGGTCTCCGCCCTGGCGGGCGGCGCCTACGCCGCCTGGCGGTGGTGGGACAAGCAGGCCAACCCGGACTGGCTGGTCGAGCCCCCCGCCCCCACGGAGGTCGCCGACCGTACGCCGCTGACCTCGGTCGACGGCAGTGGGCCGACGGCTGTGGACCCCGAGGTCCGCGCCAAGCAGGCCGAGTCGGACGGAACGGACGAGGTGGACGGCACCGACCTCGACGACCGCCGCTGAGCCGCCACGGCCGCCCGACCAGGGACAGACATACAAAGAGAGCCCCTCGGACCTGCGTTTACGCAGGTCCGAGGGGCTCTTGACGTGGAGCCTAGGAGATTCGAACTCCTGACATCTGCCTTGCAAAGGCAGCGCTCTACCAACTGAGCTAAGGCCCCGAAATAGAGGCAGCACCGGACACATCAGCGTCTCGTTCACCGCCGCAGACCAGAGTACCGGGTGACCCCCTGAATCTTCCAAAAAGATTGGGACTCCCGGTCGGCAACCACTCTCCGTAAGATGCTGGGCGAGGTTCGCAGCAGTGAAGCCTCAGCGAAGGGGAGACGCCATGGATGCAGTTCAGCAGGAAGCAACGGCAAGAGCCAGGGAACTTCAGCGCAGCTGGTACGGGGAACCACTGGGCGCACTATTCCGCCGGCTCATCGACGATCTCGGCCTGAACCAGGCCCGGCTCGCCGCCGTACTCGGGCTGTCCGCACCCATGCTTTCCCAGCTGATGAGCGGTCAGCGGGCGAAGATCGGGAACCCCGCGGTCGTCCAGCGTGTCCAGGCTCTGCAGGAGCTGGCCAGCCAGGTCGCCGACGGCAGCGTCAGCGCGGGCGAGGCCACCGACCGCATGGAAGAGATCAAGAAGTCCCAGGGCGGTTCCGTCCTCACAGGCACCGGTCAGACCGCGACCAGCGGCGGGGCACCCACCGTCCGTCGTGTGGTCCGCGAGATCCAGTCGCTGCTGCGGTCGGTCGCGGCCGCCGGTGACATCATCGATGCCGCCGACTCCCTCGCCCCGACCCACCCGGAACTGGCAGAGTTCCTCAGGGTGTACGGCGCGGGCCGAACCGCGGACGCGGTCGCGCACTACGAAGGACACCAGAGCTAGGACCTTTCTTTCGGTTCGGGCCGGATTCAGGGGGCGGAACCTGGTACGTGCGGCTGCCAGGCGGGGGAGGGAAACGACGCCGGGCGTTGTGGCCCGAAGACAACGCGGCGGATGTGCGTACCCAACCCCACGAGCCCGGCATGATCCGGACGAAAGATCCTGGTGCACTACCCCCGAGAGCCGGGCACGGGCCAAAACAGGAACTGGGAGCGGGCACAGCGCAATGGGTGAGGTCTTCGCTGGTCGGTACGAGCTGATCGATCCGATCGGACGTGGTGGCGTCGGCGCCGTCTGGCGAGCCTGGGACCACCGGCGCCGCCGGTACGTGGCGGCCAAGGTTCTTCAGCAGAGCGACGCACACACGCTGCTGCGCTTCGTCCGCGAACAGGCCCTGCGGATCGAGCATCCGCATGTGCTCGCCCCGGCCAGTTGGGCCGCGGACGACGACAAGGTCCTGTTCACCATGGATCTGGTGAGCGGCGGCTCGCTTGCGCATGTCATCGGTGACTATGGTCCGCTGCCCACGCGCTTCGTCTGCACGCTGCTCGACCAGCTGCTGTCCGGACTGTCGACGGTGCATGCGGAAGGAGTCGTGCACCGCGACATCAAGCCCGCCAACATCCTGATGGAGGCCACCGGCACCGGCCGGCCGCACCTGCGGCTCTCCGACTTCGGCATCTCCATGCGCAAGGGCGAGCCCCGCCTGACCGAGACCAACTATGTGGTGGGAACGCCGGGTTACTTCGCGCCCGAGCAGATGATGGGCGCGGAGCCCGACTTCCCCGCGGACCTCTTCGCCGTGGGGCTTGTCGCGCTCTATCTGCTGCAGGGGAAGAAACCGGACGCCCGGGCCCTCGTCGAATACTTCGCCTCGCACGGCACCCCCGGCGCCCCGCAAGGCATTCCGGAACCGCTGTGGCAGGTCCTCGCAGGTCTTCTGCAGCCGGATCCGCAGGCCCGCTTCCGCACGGCCACCGGCGCGCGCAAGGCGCTGACGGCCGCGGTCGAGATGCTGCCGGAGCCGGGTGCAGAAGACGAACCGGTGGAGGTCTTCGACCAACTCGGACCGCTGCCCGCGGGTTTCGGCCCCGAAGGTCCGATCGTCACCCCCCGGCCCCCCTCCCCGGCCGACCACACTGCACACACGGGCCACGTCCCACAGACGGGCCAGGCCGCACAGCAGCAGACCCCGCCGCCCTCCCCGATGTCGGAGACGGGCAGCTTCCATCTCGCCCCGCCTCCGCGGCAGCCGCCCACACCACTGCCCCAGCCGGCACAGCCTGCCGCTGCCCCCAATCCGCTCCCGGCGCATATGGGTTCCCCCTTCCCTGCCGCCCCATCGGATCTCTCCCAGGCTCCGACATCCGCGGTGCGGCGCGAACCGGTTCCTACTCGTGCATACACCGCCGAGCAGCAGCAGGTTCCGCATCCCGGGGCGGGATTTCCCCCGCACGTCGCTCCGGCATCGCCCCCGGCCCACCCCATGGCCGCCGCTCCCGCACCGGCAGCGCAGAAGCGTCCGGGACCGCCGCCGAAGGTGGCGATCCCGGTCCTGTTGGTGGCGCTGATCTGTTTCGCCGTCGGAATCTGGGCACTGACCCAGGCCTGAGGCCCGGTGGTCGCAGCCGCTGTCACCAGGACTGCGGCGGCCCTCCGTACGGCTGCTGCCCGGCCGTACCACCGGCAGGACCGCCTGCGGCGGCCGCCGTGCGGCGACGCGCGAGCAGCGTCCACGCCCCGAGCCCGAGCACCAGCGCGGCGCCTGCGCCGATCCCGGCCGCGCCCACCGTCTTCATCGTGTCGCTCTTGTCGGCCTGAGGTGCGCTCTGGCCGCTCCTGGCCATGTCCTTGTCGTCCTGCGTCACACCGAAGACTCCGGCGGAACCCTCGTACGGCGATGTCTCCGCCGCGTTCTCGACCTGCACCCTGAGAGTCATCGGGATCGCTTTCTTCCCGTAGGCCTTCTCGACCTCCGGGCTGAGCGACACCGACAGGTAGTACCAGCCCGCGAACCGCATGGCACTCTCGTCGGCGCGGGACGTGAAGCGGTTCTCGTACGCCACGGGGGGCAGCGGATCGAGCGACACCGAGGCGGGGTTGCCGGAGTACGACAGCGGCGAGGCATTGTCGACATGGCCGTGCGCCGGATTGTCCAGGGAGACTGCGAGCGCGTTGCCGACGTACTCGTCCGAGCCGCCGACACTGTTGCCGAGGTCGACGCCGACGAAGATCTGCTGTCCCCAGTCCACCGGCACCCGGTAGAAGAGGGTCTGCCCCGGCTCGATGCCGTCCTTCCACGTGCCGGTATCCAGGCTGGTGGCGTCGTAATAGCTCGTGCCGCCGGGCCTCTCCTCCTCCTTCTTGGCCTGCGTGGGCGGTGTCGGCGACGCCGAGGGCCAGTCCTCCGGCGCCTCGGTCGGTGTCGTCCCGCCCTTCTTCAGCTTCGGCTCCGACTCGTAACGGAGCTCCAGGTCCCAGGCGTCGGGCGTCGAGGTGGCCTTGCTCTCCCGCTCGATCAGGACGTTGTACGTACCGCCGTCCTGGCAGGTGCTGCTGTCCTTGTCCGTGATCCGGTAGGCGTACGCGGCGATCGGATGCGGGAACTCAGCCGCCTCGAAGCGGGCGTGCTCGGAACTGCACTGCAGGTCCGTGCTGTCCCTGATGCTGACCGTGATGCCGTCCCCGTACGCGACCTTGCCACCGGCCTCGGGTACGACCACCGCCGAGACGTACGCGTTCGCGGTGGCGTCGAGAACGAGGCGGTAGTAGAGCTTCTCGCCCGGTTTGATCGAGCTCCTGTAGACCGATCCGGTCTTCAGGTCCGACGCATCGGTGCTGACCTCCGCGCCCCGGACCCTCTTCGCCCCGGGGTCGAAGGTGTACGCGGCAGGCTCACCGGCCGCGTACGCCTGCCCCGGCAGCGCCACCACCGCGCACATCGCCGCGGCCGCGGCCAGCGTCGTCCGGCCCCTGTTGCGCTGCCTCATCACGCGCTTCCCCTCGTCGTCTGTGTGGCCGACCGACGGCCGCCGCGTACGAACACGAGCCCGGCGATCACCACCACCACGGCGCCCGCCCCGGCAGCGGCCGCAACGCCGGTCCATCCTGCCCCGCCCGTACCGCCGCTGTCTCCGGGCGAAGCCGAATTGCCCTTCTTGTCCGCCCACTTGCGCTCTCCTTCGTCCGGCTTCTCGGCGATAACGGCGGCATGGTGCTCCGGCCCTGCCCGCTCGTCCCCGAGTACCGACACCCGCAGCACCACACCGATCCGTGCGTTCTCGGTGATCTCGGCGGCCTGTGCGCCCAGCGTCACCGAGATGTAGAACTCACCCCCGGCATGCACCGGTCGGACCGTTGACCGGTACTCGTAGCGGTTGGTCCAGGCGACCGGTACCGAACCCATCCTGATCGCCGCCGGACGGCCGCTGTACAGGGTCGACGAGGTGAACTCCGCGCCGCCGCCGACCGGGAAGCGGGCCGGTGTGAACAGCTGCGTCGCACCGTACGAGTACATCGGGGCGACCCTCTCGACCGTGGGTTCGTTGGCGAACTCCACGTTGTAGCGCACCTGCTGGCCCCATCCCGCCGGAACCTTGTACCAGAGCGTCTGCGACGGCAGAATCCGGTCGCGCCACGCCCCTTTGCCGAGCTTCTCGGCGTCGTTGAATCCGGTGCCGCCCCGCACATCACGCGGGTTGCCGGAGGCCGGCACCGCGTTCTTGCCCCCCGCCCCGTACTCCGGCGCGGACGCGGCAGGCGTGACGCCCTTCTTCAGCGGCGCCTCCACCCCGTACACGAGCTCCAGCGGCCATTGCGCGGCATCGGAGCCTTTTTTGCTCTCCCGTTCCACCACCAGCCAGTAGCGGCCCGCCCGGTCGCAGCCGCGAGATCCCTCGGCGGAGGGGATGCGGGCGACCGCCGAGGTCAGCGGGGTCGCGCCCTTCGTCTGATAGAAGCGCGCCGTGTCCGTCGCGCAGGAACTGTCAGTGCCGTACGCAATGCTGGTACGCAGTGCGTCGAAGGTGTCGACAGCAGCCCCGGGCTGCGGCACCGCCGTCGCCGAGAAGTCCGCCGTGGACACGGCGTCCAGACCGACCGCGTAGTACCGCTTCTCGCCCGGCCCGACGGTGTCCAGATACTGCCCGGGGACGAGCACCGGCGCCCGGTCGCCGGTGGCGGCGCCCACGGCCCGCCTGCCACGGAACCTGTAGCCGTCCGAGGAGAGTTGCGCCGCCCGCTGCAACTGCCTGGCCAGCGACTTGGCGTCCGGTGCGTCGTAGTAGCGGCCGTTGCCCGCCTCCGCGATGCATTCGAGCTGCTCGCGGGCTCTGCCCTTCACCTGGAAGCCGACGGTGTCGATCCGCAGCCCGGTCCCGTCCTTGCCGAGCCGCTCGGCCACCTCGCAGGGCCGTGGCGTACCGCAGGTGTCCGCGCCGTCCGAGATCAGCAGGATCGTGCGCGTCCCGATGGAGCCGTCCACGGGCTCGGGAAGGTCCTTCGCGGCCTTCTGCAGGGAAAACCCGACCGGGGTGTCGCCCCTGGGCCGCAGGTCCGTCACGGCCTGCTTCACTGCGGCCCGGTCGAGCGCCTGCACCGGGCGGACGAGCCGGGTGTCCGTGCAGCCCCGCTGCCGGTCGGCGCCGTACACCCGCAGACCGGTCGGGTAGCCGTCGGGGAGACCGTCCACGACGGTGCCCACGGCGGTACGGGCCGACTCCATCCGGGTCCGGCCCGTACCGTCGTCGTCCGCCATCGAGCCGGAGGAGTCCAGCACCATGACCAGGCTGCTGCTGCCGTCCCGGGAGGTCGTGGCCGGGGCGGCGGATGTGCCGTCGGCAGCCCCGCCGGCCGCGGTGGCGGGCATCGCGCCCGCGACCAGGGCGAGCAGCGCCCCGCCGATCCATGTTCCTGCTACCGAAGTGCGGCAATGGTTCCGTGCTCCCACCCGTGCCCCCTCAACCGAATACCGGCTTCTTTGCTTTCGCAACCTATTGATTTGCGTAGGCGAACTCAAGAGCACAGGCATCACGGTTCCGCAACAGCACGAAGCCCCGGTCGCTCAGCGACCGGGGCCCGCACAAGGCTGTTCTGTCTCAGACACCCGAACCTGCGGGCACGGAGTCAGTCGCCTCCGTCCACAGATCCTGCTCGGCGCGATCCGCCTGGATCTGGCGGTACACGAGGAGCCCGCCGATGGCGGCCAGTGCGATCAGGAGAAGCTTCTTCACCGCGCGACCTCGTCTTTCCTTGACGTAGGGGACTTCTGCCGCCCGACTATACACACCGACCGATACCGATCGGTGACCTACCTGCGACCAGACCGGTTCCCGGACAAAAGCGGCCATCCCGCCCGGCTCCGCACCGACTCGTCCAGCCCGGTTACACCATACGAGTGGTGTTCATCTGAAGATCGGCGGATCTGCGGCGTCGGTCCCTGAAATCGCGAGCCACATCCACATCATCAGAAAGGCAAGCAAACCGGACCACCCGAAAGCGAGGGGCCATGAGCACCTTCAAGGCCAAGAACATCTGGACCGCCTTCATCACCGCCTTCTTCGCACTTCTCGCGTCGATGGGGCTCATCAGCACCCCCGCCGCGGCCGCGCAGCCGACGGCCCCGACTCACGAGCACACGGGTGCGACCGCGGCAACCGCGACCACCCCGTCGGTGCGATGGACCCTTCCGCGTGACAGGTCGCTGCCGCCCACGATGAAGCAGCGCATCCGCGCCGAGGCACACGGCTCCTCCCCGGCCGCCAGGCATCTGTCGATGGACATGAGGGACACCCTGGGCGCCACGAACACCACCGGTGCCGCCCGAACCGCCCACGGGGCCCCGGCGAGGGACGCGTCCCTCCTGCCACCCTGAGAGCAGCGCCACTGACGCACAGGGCCCCTGGTCCGGTTCACACCGGACCAGGGGCCTTTTCGCGCGCCGGGCAGCCGCGGCCGGCACTTACCGTGCCCACCAGGGCCATGGCGGACCGCCGCACAGTCCCGCGAGGCCTTGCTCCACGGATACCGATCGCGCGATCCCCTGCCCCAGCAGGGCCGGTCCCGCGCCCCGCGCTGCGATCCCCCCGAAGCCGTGCAGCCCGCGCCGCGGAACCCTGCACACCCCTGCCATGCGCGCATCCCGTAGAACCACACACGCCCTCGTACGACCGTCGCACCCGGCGTCCCCCGTACAACCCACCACGGCCCTCACCAGCAGCCCGGCAACGCAGAAGGCCCGGCACCTCCGAAGAGGTACCGGGCCTTCTGTTGTCACTGTGGGGCTAACAGGATTTGAACCTGTGGCCTCATCCTTATCAGGGATGCGCTCTAACCAACTGAGCTATAGCCCCGCCGCGCTGCGCGCTGACTTCTGAAGATTAGCGCACGTCGGGGCCAGTCCCAAAATCGATACCCGCAGCCCTACTCGTCCTCGGCCAGCGTGAGCTCGACACCGCCCACGAAGCCGGCCGACAAGTTGTAGATGAAGGCTCCCAGCGTCGCCAGCGCAGTAGCCAGCACGACGTCGATCACCGCGATGACCGACGTGAAGATGAGGACGCGCGGAAGCGACAGGAACGACTGCACATCGAAGCCGTTGCTGTCGTTGGAACCGGTCGCCTCGCTGATGGTGCCGCCCACGGTGGAGAAGACGCCCATGGCGTCCATCACCAACCACAGGACCGCGGCCGCCACCACCGTGCAGATGCCGAGCGCGATGGAGAGCAGGAAGCTGACCTTCATCACCGACCACGGGTCGGCCTTCGCCACCCGCAGTCGCGCCTTGCGGGTACGCGGGGTGGTCCGCGCCCCCGTCCGGGGGCGACGGGCCGCCTGAGCGGCACCGACGCCCTGCGCGCCGCCGTGCTGCGCGCCTGCGGGCGGGCCGCCCTGCGTCCCGCCCGCGGGCGAGGGGTACGCCTGCGGCGGGTGGTAAGGCCCGCCTGCCTGCCCCGGTGCGGGCTCACGCTCACCGGGCAACGGCCCGGTCGCGTATCCCTCGTACTGGGGCTGAGGCCCCCGGGTGTCCGTCACAGTGCCCCCTTGGGAGTCCGTGGCAGGGCCACGGGCACCGTTCGCTCCAGCTCCGGAAGCGGCCGAACCGGCGCCCGTGGCTCCACTCACGCTCTACTCCTCGTGCTCCCCGGCCGAAGGCGACGTGCCTTCGACAGTGCCCTCGACAGGGTTCTCTGCAGTCGCCTCGGCGTCCGCATCCCCGTCGACCTCTTCGGCCTCGCGACCGGCCTCGGCGTTACGTGCGATGCCGACAACCGCGTCACGCTTGCCCAGATTGATCAGTTGGACGCCCATGGTGTCACGGCCCGTCTCCCTGACTTCATTGACTCGCGTACGAATCACGCCGCCGCCGAGCGTGATGGCGAGGATTTCGTCCGTCTCCTCGACCACCAGCGCGCCGACCAGCGAGCCCCGGTCCTCCACGATCTTGGCGGCCTTGATACCCAGGCCGCCACGACCCTGAACGCGGTACTCGTCGACGGCGGTCCGCTTCGCGTACCCACCATCAGTGGCAGTGAACACGAACGTACCGGGCCTGACGACATTCATCGAGAGCAGTTCGTCGCCTTCGCGGAAACTCATGCCCTTGACGCCCGAGGTGGCACGGCCCATCGGGCGCAGCGCATCGTCCGTCGCAGTGAACCTGATGGACTGGGCCTTCTTGCTGATGAGCAGCAGATCGTCCTCGGCCGAGACCAGCTCAGCACCGATCAGCTCGTCGGCGGTGCCTTCGGCGCCGTTGTCCGTCTCGCGGAGGTTGATCGCGATGACGCCGCCGGAACGCGGGGAGTCGTAGTCCTTCAGCGCGGTCTTCTTCACCAGGCCGCCCTTGGTGGCGAGGATCAGATAGGGCGCGGCCTCGTAATCACGGATCGCCAGGATCTCGGCGATCTGCTCGTCCGGCTGGAAGGCCAGCAGGTTGGCGACGTGCTGACCGCGTGCGTCCCGGCCGGCGTCCGGAAGCTCGTACGCCTTCGCACGGTAGACCCGGCCCTTGTTGGTGAAGAACAGCAGCCAGTGGTGGGTCGTCGACACGAAGAAGTGGTCGACGATGTCGTCTTCCCTCAGCTTCGTGCCGCGGACGCCCTTGCCGCCGCGCTTCTGCGAGCGGTAGTCGTCCGTCTTCGTACGCTTCACATAGCCGCCGCGCGAGATGGTGACGACAATGTCCTCCTCGGCGATCAGGTCCTCGATGGACATGTCACCGTCGAAGGGCACCAGCTTGGAGCGCCGGTCGTCGCCGAACTTGTCGACGATCGCCGCCAACTCCTCGCTGACGATCTGCCGCTGCCGCACCGGCGACGCCAGGATCTCGTTGTACTCGTTGATCTTCGCCTGGAGCTCGTCGTGCTCGGCCGTGATCTTCTGGTGCTCCAGCGCGGCCAGTCGGCGCAGCTGCATCTCCAGAATCGCGTTCGCCTGGATCTCGTCGATCTCCAGCAGGCCCATCAGGCCCTCACGCGCGATCTCGACGGTCTGGCTGCGCCGGATGAGGGCGATGACCTCGTCGATCGCGTCGAGCGCCTTGAGCAGACCGCGCAGGATGTGCGCCCGCTCCTCCGCCTTGCGCAGGCGGAACTTCGTACGCCTGACGATGACCTCGATCTGGTGCGTCACCCAGTGGCGGATGAACGCGTCGATCGACAGCGTGCGCGGCACCCCGTCGACCAGCGCCAGCATGTTCGCGCCGAAGTTCGTCTGCAGATCGGTGTGCTTGTACAGGTTGTTCAGTACGACCTTGGCGACCGCGTCTCGCTTCAGCACGACCACGAGGCGCTGGCCGGTGCGCGAGGACGTCTCGTCGCGGACGTCCGCGATACCGCCGACCTTGCCGTCCTTGACCAGGTCGGCGATCTTCTGCGCGAGGTTGTCGGGGTTGGTCTGGTACGGAAGCTCCGTGACGACCAGGCACTGCCGGTTCTGGATCTCCTCGACCGCGACGACCGCGCGCATCGTGATGGAGCCACGGCCCGTGCGGTACGCCTCCTCGATGCCCTTGCGGCCGACGACGAGCGCACCGGTCGGAAAGTCCGGGCCCTTGATCCGCTCGATCAGGGCGTCCAGCAGCTCCTCGTGCGAGGCCTCCGGGTGCTCCAGGTACCACTGGGCACCGGCCGCGACCTCGCGCAGGTTGTGCGGCGGGATGTTGGTCGCCATACCGACCGCGATGCCCGCGGAACCGTTGACCAGCAGGTTCGGGAAGCGCGCCGGCAGAACCGTCGGCTCCTGGTTGCGGCCGTCGTAGTTGTCCTGGAAGTCGACGGTCTCCTCGTCGATGTCCCGGACCATCTCCATGGACAGCGGCATCATCTTGCACTCGGTGTACCGCATGGCTGCGGCCGGGTCGTTGCCCGGAGAACCGAAGTTGCCGTTGGAGTCGACCAGCGGCATACGCATCGACCAGTGCTGCGCCAGTCGCACGAGCGCGTCGTAGATCGAGGAGTCGCCGTGCGGGTGGTACGTGCCCATGACGTCACCGACGACACGGGCGCACTTGTAGAAGCCCTTCTCGGGCCGGTACCCGCCGTCGTACATGGCGTACAGCACACGGCGGTGGACGGGCTTGAGGCCGTCCCGTACGTCCGGCAGCGCACGCGACACGATGACGGACATCGCGTAGTCGAGGTAGGAGCGCTGCATCTCCGTCTCGAGCCCCACGGGCTCGACACGCATGCCCACACCCGCGGCTGCGGGTTCCTCTTCAGGGGTCACAGGGGTGTTCTCGTCGGCCATTGCTGGTCAAAGTCCTTTCGAGCTGCGGCTTGCTTGGTACGGCCGACTCAGATGTCGAGGAAGCGGACGTCCTTGGCGTTGCGCTGGATGAACGAGCGCCGTGCCTCGACGTCCTCACCCATCAGCACCGAGAAGAGGTCGTCGGCCTGCGCCGCGTCGTCCAGCGTGACCTGGCCGAGCACGCGGTGGTCGACGTCCATCGTCGTGATGCGCAGCTCCTCGGCGTTCATCTCGCCGAGACCCTTGAAGCGCTGAATCGAGTCTTCCTTGATCCGCTTGCCGTTCTGCTTGCCGAGCTCGACCAGGGCGTCGCGCTCGCGGTCCGAGTACGCGTACTCGAAGTCGTCGCGGCCCCACTTGATCTTGTAGAGCGGCGGGCGGGAGAGGTAGACGTGGCCGGCCTCGACCAGCGGCCGCATGAAGCGGAAGAGGAACGTCAGCAGCAGCGTGTTGATGTGCTGACCGTCGACGTCGGCGTCCGCCATCAGAATGATCTTGTGATAGCGGAGCTTCTCGATGTCGAAGTCCTCGTGGACTCCGGTGCCGAAGGCCGAGATCAGCGCCTGGACCTCGGTGTTCTGCAGAATCTTGTCGACCCGGGCCTTCTCGACGTTCAGGATCTTGCCTCGGATCGGCAGGATGGCCTGGTACATCGGGTTACGGCCGGACTTCGCCGAACCACCGGCGGAGTCACCCTCAACGATGAAGATCTCGCACTTCGTCGGGTCGTTCGACTGGCAGTCGCTCAGCTTGCCCGGCAGCGAGGCGCTCTCCAGGAGCCCCTTGCGGCGGGTCAGGTCGCGCGCCTTGCGGGCCGCGACGCGGGCCGTGGCCGCCGCGATGCCCTTGCGAATGATGTCCGCGGCCTCGTTCGGGTTCCGGTCGAACCAGTCCGTGAGATGCTCGTGGACGACCTTCTGCACGAAGGTCTTCGCCTCCGTGTTGCCCAGCTTGGTCTTCGTCTGGCCCTCGAACTGCGGCTCGCCCAGCTTCACCGAGATGATCGCCGTCAGACCCTCACGGATGTCGTCACCGGTGAGGTTGTCGTCCTTCTCGCGCAGCAGTTTCTTGTCCCGCGCGTACTTGTTGACCAGAGTCGTCAGCGCCGCACGGAAGCCCTCCTCGTGCGTACCGCCCTCATGCGTGTGGATCGTGTTGGCGAAGGAGTAGACGCCCTCGCTGTACTGCGTGTTCCACTGCATCGCGATCTCGGCCGAGAGGAGTCGCTCCTTGTCCTCGGCCTCGATGTCGATCACCGACTGGTGAATGACGTCGCCCTTGCGGGAGTTGAGGTACTTCACGAAGTCGACGATGCCGCCCTCGTAGTGGTACGTGACCGTGCGGGCCGCTTCCTCCTCGGCGACCTCGACGACCTCCGCGACATCCGCGCCCGCCGTCGCCTTCGCCGACTCACGCTCGTCCGTGAGCTTGATCGTCAGGCCCTTGTTGAGGAACGCCATCTCCTGGAAGCGGCGCGACAGGGTCTCGAAGGAGTACTCGGTGGTCTCGAAGATGTCGCCGTCGGCCCAGAAGGTGACGGTCGTACCGGTCTCGTCGGTGGCCTCGTTACGGGCCAGCGGCGCCGTGGGCACACCGAGCTTGTAATCCTGGGTCCAGCGGTAACCGTCCCGCCTGACGACGACGGCGACGCGCGTCGACAGGGCGTTCACGACGGAGACACCGACACCGTGCAGACCGCCGGAAACGGCATATCCGCCGCCGCCGAACTTGCCGCCGGCGTGCAGCACCGTCAGCACGACCTCGACCGCGGGCTTCTTCTCCGACGGCACGATGTCGACAGGGATACCGCGACCGTTGTCGATCACTCGGACCCCGCCGTCGGCAAGGATCGTGACGTCGATGGTGTCCGCGTGCCCGGCCAGGGCTTCGTCGACCGAGTTGTCGACGACCTCTTGCACAAGGTGGTGGAGTCCACGCTCACCGGTCGAGCCGATGTACATGCCAGGTCGCTTGCGGACCGCGTCCAGGCCCTCGAGGACGGTGATCGCGCTGGCATCGTACGAGGCAGCCGCCTCGCCGCCCTCACCGGGTGTGGACGGAATGTTCTCGTTGGGGTTGCCGGAATCGGCCACGAAGCGCCCTTTCTGGCACAGCACAGGCCGTTCTCCGGACAAGCGGGAGCGGCTGCGTCGTTCGGCTTGTATCGACGACTCCCGCAAGGATGCGGGATTGTTCACCAGTCTACCGGTAGCGCCGACATGAATGAGGGTTTGCCGGTACCTGAGTCCGCATGTGCCGCCCTGAATGAGCGCCTGACGACTCCCCATATCCAGGAAGGGGCCTCAAGAGGCTCACGCGGGCATTCAGCGCTTCGGCCTGTCAACCTCCCGCTACGGTGAGGGACGCCTCGGCCACACCGCAGGGTTTCAATCTGCACAGACCCACACATCACCGAAGCAATGGACATCACCGCAGAAAAGGCAGCACACCACCGCAACCAAACCTCTCCGGCCCACGGAACGGCAGCCGCCGAAACAGGTACAGAACCGCGCGGAGCAAGAAAAGCCCAGGTCAGCCCGTAGGTCAGCCGTATGTGTCGCCAGGGCCGGTGCTCCCCGGCGCACGCAGCGGACCGAATCTGCGCTGCGGACCGCCCGGCCCCAGAACCTTGATCAACTTCACAGTGCCGTGCCCCAGATCCGCGTTCAGCCGGGCGACCAGCTGCGGCGCCAGCAGCCGCAGCTGCGTCGCCCACGCCGTCGAATCGCACTGCACTGTGAGCACCCGCTCCTCGGGCGCCTCGTCGTACCGCAGCGGCACACAGTGATTGGCCAGATCCTCACCCACGATCTGCGGCCAGCGGCCCATCACGCCACCCACCGCCGCAGGGGTCTCCCAGCCGCGCTCGGTGATCAGACGATTGATCGCGGCGCCGAGCGGCAACGGATCGCGCCCGTCCGCCCGCGCGCCTGAACGCAGCCCTCCGCCCCGTCTGGCCTGCTTCTTCTGCTGCGCCGCGGCGCCGCGCGCCCGAGCCTGCTCCTTCGCGGCGCGCAAGGCCACCCGCGCGAGGTCGACGCCGGACGCCTCCGGCTGCTTCGCCTCGCCCAACGGTTCCTGCAGGCCGCCGGCAGAGCCCTTCGCCGGATCGACGGAGCCGCTCATATCCGCTTCACCTCGCCCGCCGACACCGCATACCGCGTTCCCGCCAGCACACCCGGAACGTCATCGTCCACCGCCGCCGTCACCAGCACCTGCTCGCCGGGAGCGACCAGCTCCGCCAGCCGCTCCCGGCGCCGCGCGTCCAGCTCGGCGAAGACATCGTCCAGCACGAGCACCGGCTCATTGCCCTCGGTGCGCAGCAGATCGTACGAGGCAAGCCGCAGCGCCAGCGCGTACGACCAGGACTCGCCATGGCTCGCGTACCCCTTGGCGGGCATCCCGCGCAGTCCCAGCAGCAGATCGTCACGGTGCGGACCGACCAGGGTCACGCCCCGTTCGATCTCCTGCCTACGGACCTCCGCGAGAGCGGCGAGCAGCTGCTCGTACAGCTCGTCACGGGTCCGGGCGGGCTCCGCACCCGCACCGACCGAACTGCGGTACTCCAGCGTCACCGGGCCGCCACCGGGCGCGACATCCTCGTACGCCTTCTCCGTCAGCGGCTGCAAAGTCGCGATCAGATCCAGCCGTTGTGCCAGCAGTTCCGCGCCCACCCGGCCCAGATGCTGGTCCCACACGTCGAGGGTGGACAGATCCATCGACCGGCCGCCGTGTCTGCGCGCCATCGCCGCGGACTTCAGCAAGGTGTTGCGCTGCTTCAGCACCCGCTCGTAGTCCGAGCGGACACCGGCCATCCGCGGCGAACGCGCAGTGATCAGCTCGTCAAGGAAGCGCCGACGCTCCCCGGGATCGCCCTTGACGAGCGCCAGATCCTCGGGCGCGAACAGCACAGTCCGTACGATCCCCAGCACATCACGGGGTCTGACCTGCGACGATCGATTGATCCGGGCGCGATTGGCCTTACCTGGATTGAGCTCCAGTTCGATCAGCTGCGAGCGCTCGCCCTGGGTGACGGCGGCCCGGATGACAGCCCGGTCCGCGCCCATCCGCACCAGCGGCGCATCGGAGGAGACGCGGTGGCTGCCGAGCGTCGCGAGGTAGCCGACGGCCTCGACCAGATTCGTCTTGCCCTGACCGTTCGCCCCCACGAACGCGGTGACGCCCGGGTCGAGAGGTACCTCGACCCGGGCGTACGAGCGGAAGTCGGCCAGCGAGAGATGCGTGACATGCATGGGTGTACGCCGACCTTCCCGGCTTCCTGCTCCGTGCTCCGCAGCGCGGGCCGGTGATGTTGGTCCGGCCCGCCCTCGGTGCGGCTACTTCTTGTTCTCGACCGCGTGGCCACCGAACTGGTTGCGCAGCGCGGCGATCATCTTCATCTGCGGGGAGTCGTCCTGGCGCGAGGCAAATCGCGCGAAGAGCGACGCGGTGATCGCGGGCAGCGGCACCGCGTTGTCGATCGCGGCCTCCACCGTCCACCGGCCCTCACCGGAGTCGGCGGCGAAGCCACGGAGCTTGTCGAGGTGCTCGTCGTCGTCCAGCGCGTTGACCGCCAGGTCGAGCAGCCAGGAACGGATGACCGTGCCCTCCTGCCAGGAGCGGAAAACCTCGCGCACATCGGTGACGGAGTCGACCTTCTCCAGCAGCTCCCAGCCCTCGGCGTAGGCCTGCATCATGGCGTACTCGATGCCGTTGTGAACCATCTTCGCGAAGTGGCCCGCGCCGACCTTGCCCGCGTGGACGGAACCGAAGTTGCCCGCCGGCTTCAGCGCGTCGAAGACCGGCTGGACCTTCGCCACGTTCTCGGCGTCGCCGCCGTACATCAGCGCGTAGCCGTTCTCCAGGCCCCAGACGCCGCCCGAGACACCGCAGTCGACGAAGCCGATGCCCTTGATGCCCAGCTCGACCGCGTGCTTCTCGTCGTCCGTCCAGCGGGAGTTCCCGCCGTCCACGACGATGTCGCCGGGCGAGAGCAGCGCGGCCAGCTCGTCGATCGTGGACTGGGTCGCGGCACCGGCCGGGACCATCACCCAGATGACCCGCGGGCCCTTCAGCTTGCCCACAAGCTCTTCGAGGCTGTGGACATCGGAGACGTCCGGGTTGCGGTCGTAACCGATGACGGTGTGGCCTGCGCGGCGGATGCGCTCGCGCATGTTGCCGCCCATCTTGCCGAGGCCGACGAGACCGAGCTCCATCAGAGATTCCTTAAGCGTTGTGCCGATTCGTACCCAAGGCCGAGCCTACGCCCGGCCGGGGACAGACCGACGGGCATGCACGGCTCTGAGCGTGCCCGTCGGAAGCTGCCGTGACAGGACCGGTCGCCGGATCAGCCGGAGAGGCGGACCGGCATGATCAGGTACTTGTACGCGTCATCCGCCTCGGCATCCACCGCCGGCCGGCCGCTGAGCAGCGCGGGCTTGGTGGACGTCGTGAAGGAGAGCTGAGCGACCGGGGAGTCGATCGCGCTGAGCCCGTCGAGCAGGAAGGTCGGGTTGAAGGCGATGGAGATGTCGTCGCCGTCCAGCACGGCGTCGACGCGCTCCACAGCCTGTGCGTCGTCGCTGGATCCGGCTTCCAGGATCAGCACGCCCTGCTCGAAGCTGAGCCGCACCGGGGTGTTCCGCTCGGCGACAAGGGCCACGCGCTTGACGGCCTCGACGAACGGGGCGGTCTCGATGACGGCGACCGAGTTGAACTCGGTGGGGAACAGCGTCCGGTACTTCGGCAGATCGCCTTCGAGCAGTCGCGTGGTCGTACGCCGGCCCGCGCCCTCGAAACCGATCAGACCCTCACCGGCACCCGAGCCGGACAGCGCCAGCGTCACCGTGTCACCGCTGGTCAACGCCTTGGCGGTGTCCAGCAGCGTCTTGGCGGGCACCAGGGCGACGGCCGAGGCGTCCGGGTTCTCCGGCTTCCACAGGAACTCGCGGACCGCGAAGCGGTAGCGGTCGGTGGACGCCAGGGTGACGGTGTCGCCCTCGATCTCGATCCGCACACCGGTCAGGACGGGCAACGTGTCGTCGCGGCCCGCGGCGATGGCGACCTGGGCGGCGGCCGAGGCGAAGACCTCGCCGGGGACCGTGCCTGTCGCCGTCGGCATCTGCGGCAGCGCCGGGTATTCCTCCACAGGAAGGGTGTGGAGTGTGAATCGCGAGGAGCCGCAGACCACGGTGGCCCGTACACCGTCGGTGGAAATCTCCACCGGTCGGTTGGGAAGGGCGCGGCAGATGTCGGCGAGCAGTCGGCCGGAGACGAGCACCGTGCCGTCCTCCTCGACCTCGGCGTCCACCGAGACCCGGGCCGAGACCTCGTAGTCGAAGCTGGAGAAGCTGAGGGCGCCGTCCTCAGCCTTCAGAAGAAGGCCCGCAAGAACGGGCGCCGGCGGACGGGCCGGAAGGCTGCGGGCCACCCAGGCCACCGCCTCCGCGAGTACATCGCGCTCCACCCGGATCTTCACCGGAACCGCCTCCTGCTGTTGCTCGCTCGCCCTGCTGGCCTTCGTCGTCTGATCGGGGTCGCTCCGCCGATGGCAGGGGGAGGACGTCCGGGGACCAGTCTGACCTACCGCACCGACACTCGGTGCTGCTCGGGGTCAAGTCGCGACAAGAGGTTCGGAGAGCTCCGGCGCCGAGTTGTGCACAGCACCCACTTCGAAGCGGAATCCGAGCTAACTCTATGTGGCAGTAGTAGTAGGGGCTGTGGAAACCGTGGATAACGTCGTTTTCCCAGGTCAGGTCCAGTTTTTTATCCACCGGTCCTGTGGGTGGCATCGGTGGACAACCCGGCGTTTCTGTGGACACGCAAAAGTTCTGCACACCCGATGCACAGGACAGGGGTGTTTCTCCCCAGGGCTGTCCCCAGTTTTACCCAGGTTCCCCACAGCCCAACCGGGCTCCTTGGTGTGACGCCTTTCACTCCGCGAGGTGAAGGCAGGTGTTGTGTTGCCGAACAGTGGACAGGGGTGTGGAGAAGCTGGGGACAACACAACCCCACCTGTGCGCCGTCGGTGGACAACATCGAAGGGTCCTTGTGGACGAGTATTTTGTCCACAGGCTGTGGATCACTGTTGACCACAAATCCCCAGGCTCTTGACCTGGCCTGATGGAGTATCGGCAGTCGCCCCTGTGGAAGCAATATGGACAACTTCGCGATCCCCAGGCTGTGGAGGGGAGATTTTCCCCAGATCTGTGGAGAACCGCAGGTCGGCGGCGTGTATTCGAACACCGGGACCGGGGCGGAGGTGTACGGATGGGGCTGCGAGGGGCTCCGGGAGGCCTTCGGAAGCCCCGCCGAGGTGTCTCTTCAGCCCCACAGAGGCGTTCGGGAGGTCGGCAGAAGAGCTCCCAGTAGCTGGCGGAAGAGCTCCCGGTGGTCGGCAGGCAGGCTTCAAGGACCACGTCCGATGCATGCCTCCGCAAGCCTCGGCCGCGTGGATGCGGGCAGGAAAGACGAAGGGCGCCCCTGCTGGAAGTCCGGCAGGGGCGCCCTCGGCGCCGTGCGTGAAGTCGTGGCAGAAGCCGTACCGGCGCTCTGTCAGCCGTTCTTGATGCGATTGGTGAGCTCGGTGACCTGGTTGTAGATGGACCGCCGCTCCGCCATCAGCGCACGGATCTTGCGGTCCGCGTGCATCACCGTCGTATGGTCGCGGCCGCCGAACTGCGCGCCGATCTTGGGCAGTGAGAGGTCTGTCAGCTCACGGCAGAGATACATCGCGATCTGGCGAGCCGTCACCAGAACCCGGCTGCGTGAGGATCCGCAGAGGTCCTCCACGGTCAGACCGAAGTAGTCGGCGGTCGCTGCCATGATGGCCGTCGCCGTGATCTCCGGAGCCGAGTCCTCGCCGCCCGGGATCAGGTCCTTCAGTACGATCTCGGTCAGTCCGAGATCCACCGGCTGCCGGTTGAGGCTGGCGAAGGCCGTCACCCGGATCAGCGCACCCTCGAGCTCCCGGATGTTGCGCGAGATGCGGGAGGCGATGAACTCCAGGACCTCCGGCGGAGCGTTGAGCTGCTCCTGCACTGCCTTCTTGCGGAGGATCGCGATGCGCGTCTCCAGCTCCGGAGGCTGCACATCGGTGGTCAGACCCCACTCGAAACGGTTCCGCAGACGGTCCTCCAGGGTGACCAGCTGCTTGGGCGGCCGGTCCGAGGACAGCACGATCTGCTTGTTGGCGTTGTGGAGCGTGTTGAAGGTATGGAAGAACTCCTCCTGCGTCGACTCCTTGCTTGCCAGGAACTGGATGTCGTCGACCAGGAGGATGTCCACGTCGCGGTACCGCTTGCGGAAGGTGTCGCCCTTCCCGTCGCGGATCGAGTTGATGAACTCGTTGGTGAACTCCTCGGAGCTCACATAGCGCACCCGGGTGCCCGGGTAGAGACTGCGCGCGTAGTGCCCGATGGCATGCAGCAGGTGGGTCTTGCCGAGCCCCGACTCCCCGTAGATGAAGAGGGGGTTGTACGCCTTCGCGGGTGCCTCGGCGACGGCGACGGCGGCCGCGTGCGCGAATCGGTTGGACGCGCCGATGACGAAGGTGTCGAAGAGGTACTTCGGATTCAGCCGGGCATGGGGCTCGCCGGGACCGGGCGCGGGTGCGGGCTGTGCGCCCATCGGTCCGGTGGCGCCGCCGGGGCGTCCGGTGCCGGGACCGCCCTGCCGGTGCTGGGCCTGGGGTTCCGGCATGTCGTGGCGCTCGGGGCGCTGCTGCTCGTAACCGTGGCGCTCGGGCGGCTGGGACCGGTAGTCGTGCTGCTGCTGGGGGCGGTAGTCGTGCTGCTGCTCACGCCACTGCTCCGCGGACGCGTCGCGCTCCTGGAATCCGCCGAGCCGGGGCTGCTGCCAGGAGAGGTCCTCCTGGGTGCGCGGCCAGGCGCCGGGCTCGGGGCGCTGTTGCTGGTAGTCGGGGTAGGCGGGGCGGGCCGTGGGCATGCCGTCGTCCGAGGACCGGTGGCCGTATCCGTCGTACGCGTCGTTGTGCTGCCGCTCGTCGTGCTGCGGTCCCTGGTAGCGGTGCTGCTGCGGCTGCTGGGACTGGTGCATGGGGGGCGCCGGCGGGTTCGGCGGTTCGCCCGCCGAGTCGTCGACGGTGATCGCGATCCGGATCGGGCGTCCGCATTCGCGGCTCAGGGCCTCGCTGATGAGCGGAGCGAGCCGGCCCTCGAGGACGCGCTTCCCCCATTCGTTGGGGACGGCGAGCAGCGCGGTGTCGGCGACCAGCGCGAGCGGCTGGCAGCGCTCGATCCACTGCTTGTCCTTCGGCTCGATGCCCTGCTGGCCCTCCCCGAGAAGTTGCTCCAGCACTCGTGGCCACACTGCGGCAAGATCGGCAGGTACGTCAGCCACAAGGCACGCTCTCTCGCTGGTCCCACGAATGTGTGGTTCTCGGGACGGGATGGGTCGGGACGGGTGAGGCCCGGCAGGCGGGAAGAAAAGAACCGCAGTCCAGCCACGGTAGTCAGGCCGACCCGTGAGGTTCAAGTTGTTGTCCACAGGCTGTGTACAGCGCGGGTCGTTGTGAGGCCGGTTTGACCGGATGGCGTAGCCGCGCGTACCGTGACCAGGTCGAGTTGTCGATGGCTGCTGCCGCCTGCCTCCGATGGGCAAAGATCACGATCTGTGATTGTGAAGCGGTGCACTAAGGCGTTTACGCGAGTCTCTCGTGGGCGCACGGTGACAGCCAGGCGATGTCCCGCCAACACACAATCATTTCTGGAGCCCCCGAGTGAGCAAGCGCACCTTCCAGCCGAACAACCGTCGTCGCGCGAAGACCCACGGCTTCCGGCTGCGTATGCGCACCCGTGCCGGCCGCGCGATTCTCGCGTCCCGCCGTGGCAAGGGTCGCGCCAACCTGTCCGCCTGATCGCGTACAGGTCATGACGTGCTGCCTACCGAGAATCGGCTGAGGCGGCGCGAGGACTTCGCGACCGCAGTACGTCGAGGACGCCGGGCCGGACGCCCGCTACTCGTCGTCCATCTACGCAGCGGTGCAACGGACCCGCACGTGACTGGGGAGAGTGCTCCCCCGCCGCGTGCGGGTTTCGTTGTCAGCAAAGCCGTGGGTGGAGCGGTCGTACGCACAGCGGTGAAGCGGAGGCTTCGCCATCTGGTCCGCGATCGTCTGGCCATGCTGCCCCCCGGTAGCCTGGTTGTCGTACGAGCGCTGCCCGGATCGGGCGACGCCGACCATGAACAGCTGGCCCGAGACCTGGACGCCGCCCTTCAGCGGCTGCTGGGAGGGGGCGCGCGATGAAGTACCCGCTGCTGGCTCTGATCAAGCTGTACCAGTGGACGATCAGCCCACTCCTCGGGCCTGTCTGCCGTTACTACCCGTCGTGTTCCCACTATGGATATACGGCGATCGACCGGCACGGAGCGATCAAGGGAACCGCGCTGACAGCATGGCGCATCCTGCGGTGCAATCCGTGGTCACCCGGCGGCGTGGACCACGTTCCGCCACGCAAACGTCCGCGTTGGCACGAACTGCTGCGTAATGCACTGCGTGGCAGCAAGGGCGGGGACTCCGCCGCTGATGTGCCTCCCGGGGGGACGGCCTCCGAACCCCCGAGCCCGGCCGCAGAGACTTCGCCCAATGCTCAAGGAGCCTGATTAGTGGACACGATTGCCAGTCTGTTCAGCTTTATCACTTACCCCGTTTCGTGGGTCATCGTCCAGTTCCACACGCTGTACGGAGCGATCTTCGGCGATGACACGGGTTGGGCCTGGGGCCTGTCCATCGTGTCCCTGGTGGTGCTGATCCGGATCTGCCTGATCCCGCTTTTCGTTAAGCAGATCAAGTCGACCCGGAACATGCAGGTGCTCCAGCCGAAGATGAAGGCGATCCAGGAGCGCTACAAGAGCGACAAGCAGCGTCAGTCCGAAGAGATGATGAAGCTGTACAAGGAGACGGGTACCAACCCGCTCTCCTCGTGCCTTCCCATCCTGGCGCAGTCGCCGTTCTTCTTCGCCCTTTATCACGTGCTCTCGGCCATCGCCTCGGGCAAGACGATCGGTGTCATCGACCAGCCGCTGCTCGACAGCGCCCGTCAGGCACACATCTTCGGTGCTCCGCTCGCCGCCAAGTTCACGGACAGCGCGGCCAAGGTCGAAGCGCTCGGTGCCTCGCTGACCGACGTCCGCGTGGTCACCGCGGTCATGATCGTCTTGATGTCGGCGTCGCAGTTCTTCACGCAGCGCCAGCTCATGACGAAGAACGTCGACCTGACGGTCAAGACGCCGTACATGCAGCAGCAGAAGATGCTCATGTATATCTTCCCGCTGATCTTCGCCGTCATGGGCATCAACTTCCCCGTGGGTGTCCTCGTCTACTGGCTGACCACCAACGTCTGGACCATGGGTCAGCAGATGTACGTGATCAACCAGAACCCGACCCCGGGCAGCAAGGCGCAGAACCAGTACCTGGAACGTCTGCTGAAGAGCGTCACCGCTCACGGTGAGGTGCGCGGCCGGACGAGGCGCAACACGGTCAAGCGGGTCGTCGCCAAGGGCTCGGACCGCAACGACATCGAGCGGAAGTTCATCACTGGGCTGGCCAAGCTCGGCTTCGCTGCCCAGGAGGACGGCACGGTGACGAAGAGCGATACCACTCTTGCCGAGGCCGAGGGCGGATCCGCACAGAAGCGCCAGCAGCCCAAGCGCCAGACCAAGGCGAAGCGTCAGAGTGGTACGACCCAGCCCGGTGCGGCGAAGGAGACCGACTCGACCGAGTCGGAGGCCGAAACCTCGCTGCAGAAGCAGGACGCACCGCAGGACGACAAGCCGAAGCCGGCGGGCAAGCCCGCGTCCGGCTCCTCACGCCAAGCCAAGTCCGGACAGCGCAAGGGCCCGCAGCGGCCCAAGCACCCGTCCAAGAAGTAAGAAGGAGTCCATCCGTGACGGAAGGCACCACCTCCACGGCCGCTGAGGGCAGCGACACCTTGACCCGTCTTGAGCAGGAAGGGGAGATCGCGGCCGACTACCTCGAAGGCCTGCTCGACATCGCCGACCTTGACGGTGACATCGACATGGACGTCGAGGCGGACCGGGCCGCAGTCTCGATCATCAGCGACTCGGCACGTGAACTGCAGAAGCTCGTGGGCCGCGACGGTGAGGTGCTGGAGGCACTCCAGGAGCTGACGCGACTGGCTGTGCACCGGGAGACCGGTGACCGCAGCCGTCTGATGCTGGACATCGCAGGCTTCCGGGCCAAGAAGCGTGCGGTCCTGGCCGAGCTGGGTGCCAAGGCCGCGGACGAGGTCAAGGAAACCGGTGAGCCGGTGAAGCTGGACCCGATGACGCCGTTCGAGCGCAAGGTTGTGCATGATGCGGTTGCGGCCGCAGGTCTGCGCAGTGAGTCGGAGGGCGAGGAGCCGCAGCGCTTCGTCGTCGTTCTCCCGGCCTGACCGGACCCTTGTTCTGTCGGCCCCGTCTGTTCGCAGGCGGGGCCGATCTTTGTCAGCCTGATAGTCAGCCACCCACAGTGCGGTAGTGCGGTATGGAAGGACGGTTCCCGTGACGGCGGAAGTAGAGCTTCCCCAGGCGCCTGAAGAGGCGCGGGCAGTTTTCGGCGAGTTCTTCCCGGAGGCTGTCCGGTACGCGGAGCTCCTTGCCGATGCCGGGGTCAAGCGTGGTCTGATCGGTCCCCGCGAAGTGCCTCGGCTGTGGGAACGGCATCTGTTGAACTGCGCGGTGCTCTCTGAGGTCGTACCCGAAGGCGTCACAGTCTGCGACGTGGGCTCCGGAGCGGGCCTTCCGGGGATTCCGCTGGCGCTGGTGCGTCCCGATTTGAAGATCACCTTGCTGGAGCCGCTGCTTCGGCGGACGAACTTTCTCCAGGAAGTCGTCGAGCTGCTCGGGCTGGACCATGTGACCGTCGTCCGTGGCCGGGCCGAGGAAGTCCTGGGGACGCTTCAGCCGGTGCATGTCGTCACGGCCCGTGCTGTCGCACCGCTCGATCGACTCGCCGGCTGGGGTGTGCCACTGCTACGCCCCTACGGGGAGATGCTGGCGCTCAAGGGCGACACCGCCGAGGAGGAGATCAACGGTGCGCGGGCGGCTCTGAGCAAGCTCGGGGTGGTGGAGACCGAGGTGTTGCACGTCGGCGAGGGCGTGGTCGAACCGATGTCCACCGTGGTGCGCGTGGTGGTTGGTGAAAGCCCGGGTGGTGTGAGGTTCGCCGCAAAGAAGGCCAAGGCCGCAAGGGTAAGCCGCACGCGGCGGCGGCGCTGAACCGTGTAGTCACACTGCTGAATCGGTCGTTACGTGCGGTTCGTGCCGTCCATCAGTAATGCTCAGCACAACCAGCCATACGTACTCTGTGCGGAGTGTCGTGCCCCTGTAGCTAGGCTGCAGGGGCATCGTGTTTCACGTGAAACGTCGCTCTCTGCTGCATGGAATCATCAGCCGCGGCCGCGCGGCTGCCGCTCCGCGCCATCGCAGGCCCGTTAGGGCTACGGAGTTGTCCACAGAAGTGGATTCATCCACAGAAGAGCGGGCCTCGCTGGTTCGCGACCCCGAAAGCATGGCAGGCTCTGCTCATTGCGAGCCTGAAGTCGAGGAGAGTGAATCCTTGCGGTCCGACGCCAACATCGCGGGACCGATGACCGATCCGGTCCCCGGTCCCCGAACCGAATCGGCGGGGGACGGTGTTTCACGTGAAACACCGCCGCCGATGGATGACACACCCATCGGTCGTGCGGCCCAGCTGGCGGTCGAAGCCCTCGGCCGCGCCGGCGAGGGGCTGCCCCGTCCTGACCAGACACGCGTCATGGTGGTGGCCAACCAGAAGGGCGGAGTGGGAAAGACGACAACGACGGTCAATCTTGCCGCCTCGCTGGCACTGCATGGTGCACGTGTTCTCGTGGTCGACCTCGACCCACAGGGGAACGCCTCCACTGCCCTGGGCATTGACCATCATGCCGAAGTTCCCTCTATCTATGACGTCCTGGTGGAGAGCAAGCCGCTCTCCGACGTGGTGCAGCCCGTGCCGGACGTCGAAGGTCTTTTCTGTGCGCCCGCCACCATCGATCTCGCCGGTGCGGAGATCGAACTGGTGTCGCTGGTGGCGCGGGAGAGCCGACTGCAGCGAGCGATCCAGGCGTACGAGCAGCCGCTGGATTACATCCTTATCGACTGCCCGCCTTCGCTCGGTCTGCTGACGGTCAACGCCATGGTTGCCGGCGCCGAGGTCCTGATCCCCATTCAGTGCGAGTACTACGCGCTGGAAGGACTGGGGCAGCTGCTGAGGAACGTCGATCTCGTCCGGGGACATCTGAACCCCGACCTGCATGTGTCGACGATCCTTCTCACCATGTACGACGGCAGGACCAGGCTCGCTTCCCAAGTGGCGGAAGAGGTGCGCAGCCACTTCGGCAAGGAGGTGCTGCGCACGAGCATCCCCCGGTCGGTGCGAATCTCGGAGGCACCGAGTTACGGGCAGACCGTGCTGACCTACGACCCGGGTTCCAGCGGGTCTCTGTCGTATCTCGAAGCAGCTCGTGAGATTGCCCTGCGGGGGGTCGGGGTGCACTACGAGGCCCAGCATGCCCATTCGGGCAGCCAGAACAGCCAGCAGAACATTTCGGAGGGGATCCAGTGAGTGAGCGTCGTAGAGGATTGGGGCGTGGGCTCGGCGCACTGATTCCCGCTGCCCCGCAGGAACGTCGGGTGCCGGCCTCCGAGCCGGGCGCGGCTTCGCCAGGCGCGAGCCCTGTGATGACGGCCGAGCGAGGGGTGGCCGCTGCCAAGGTGACCACGCTCGCGGCCGCTCCCGCTGTACCAGGACCGAGTGCGCCCGTCTCGCAGCCCGAAGCCTCCTCCGAGGCGACGAACGCTGCGGGAGCGTACTTCGCCGAGGTCCTCCTCGGCTCCATCACTCCGAACCCGCGGCAGCCTCGCGAGGTGTTCGACGAGGACGCGCTTGCCGAGCTGGTCACCTCCATCAAGGAGGTCGGTCTCCTCCAGCCTGTCGTCGTGCGGAAGCTGGGACCGGAGCGCTACGAGCTCATCATGGGTGAGCGGCGCTGGAGGGCCTGCCGTGAGGCGGGTCTGGAGCGCATCCCGGCCATTGTGCGGGCCACGGACGACGAGAAGCTGCTCCTGGACGCACTTCTGGAGAACCTCCACCGGGCTCAGCTGAACCCGCTGGAGGAGGCAGCCGCGTACGACCAGCTGCTCAAGGACTTCAAGTGCACGCATGACCAGCTGGCCGACCGGATCGGGCGGTCGCGCCCGCAGGTGTCGAACACGCTGCGTCTGCTGCGGCTCTCGCCGCCTGTGCAGCGCAGGGTCGCTGCCGGGGTGCTGTCGGCCGGGCATGCCAGAGCGCTGCTGTCCGTGGACGACTCGGAGGAGCAGGATCGGCTGGCCCATCGCATCGTGGCTGAAGGTCTCTCCGTACGTGCGGTCGAGGAGATCGTGACCCTGATGGGTTCCCGGAACACCAGTACCCCGAAGGCCAAGGGGCCCCGGGCCGGTGGCCGGCTGTCTCCCGCTCTCTCCGATCTCGCTTCCCGGCTCTCGGACCGCTTCGAGACCAGGGTGAAGGTCGACCTCGGACAGAAGAAGGGGAAGATCGTCGTCGAGTTCGCCTCGATGGAGGATCTGGACCGCATTCTCGGCAGTCTGGCGCCGGGTGAGGGCCGCGTGCTGGAGCCGCGCCTTTCCGAGGAAGCGGCAGAGGACGGCGAGGGCTGACACCCGCCGAATGGGCCATGTGGCGGGCTGTGTCCGGATGCTTACCCGAACACAGCCCGCCCTTTGCTTTCCCACGGTGTCGGCTTCGTCTCGGGGTGGATACGATTCGTTCTGATATAGCACATCCAGCTTGATCCACCTCGGCGGAGGGAGGGCCATGCGATCAGTGAGCCGCAGCCGGCTGGTGACAGTGGGGCTGGGCTTGGGAGCCGTCGGAGGGTTTGTCGGCGGCCTGCTCCGCGAACGGAGTGCACTGACCACCGCACGGGATGCGGCGGGCGAAGGAAGCGAGGAACAGCCTTCATGGGACGGCGGCTCGTACCGCTCACACTGGATAACCTTCCCGATCTCCCCAAGCGCTGCCGCTCGTGTGTCTTCTGGGAGCTTGATCCGGTCAGTGGGGAAGCTGCGGTAAAGGCGGGAACCCCGGAGCTGGAAAAGGAAGCGTGGATCTCGGCTGTCCTGCTGGAGTGGGGATCTTGCGGCAGGGTCATCTACGTGGACGATGTACCGGTCGGCTTCGTTCTTTATGCGCCACCGGCTTATGTGCCGCGCTCGACGGCCTTTCCTACCAGCCCCGTATCCTCCGATGCCGTGCAGTTGATGACCGCGTGGATCACGCCCGGCTACCAGGGTCAGGGTCTGGGGCGGGTCATGGTGCAGACCGTCGCCAAGGACCTGCTGCGGCGAGGGTTCAAGGCGATCGAGGCGTTCGGTGATGCCCGGTGGAAGGAGCCGGCCTGTGTCCTTCCCGCTGATCACCTGCTGGCGGTGGGCTTCAAGACCGTACGCCCGCATCCGGTGTATCCACGGCTGAGACTGGAGCTGCGCACGACGCTCTCATGGAAGGAAGACGTCGAACTGGCACTGGATCGATTGCTGGGCGCCGTGCAGAAGGAACCAGCACTGCGCCCGCTGTGATCCGAGAACTCGGGAGAACGTGAAACGGGTCCGTCCCCTCGAGGGGACGGACCCGTTTCACGTGAAACAGCGCACCGTGGTCCTACTCGGCGATGAAGCCCTCGAGGTCGCGGAGGATTGCGGCCTTCGGCTTGGCGCCGACGATGGTCTTGGCGACCTCGCCGCCCTGATACACATTCAGCGTCGGGATCGACATCACGCCGTACTTGGCAGCGGTCGCCGGGTTCTCGTCGATGTTGAGCTTGACGATCTCGATCTTGTCGCCGTGCTCAGCCGCGATTGCCTCCAGCGAGGGAGCGATCTGGCGGCACGGGCCGCACCAGGCGGCCCAGAAGTCCACCAGCACAGGCTTCTCGCTCTTCAGGACGTCCTCGTCAAAAGAGTCGTCAGTCACGTTCTTCAGGGCGCCGGCCACGGCGGCCTCCTTAACTTCGCGGGGTGTGGGGGTGAGAGGCGTGGATCAGACAGCTGCCGCAGCGGCCTTTTCCTCGTCGGCGAGCACAGCAAGGAAGCGCTCGGCGTCGAGGGCGGCGGAGCAGCCGGTGCCGGCAGCGGTGATGGCCTGCCGGTACGTGTGGTCGACGACATCGCCGGCGCCGAAGACGCCGGTCAGGTTGGTGCGCGTCGAGGGAGCGTCGACCTTGAGGTAGCCCTCGTCGTCGAGGTCGAGCTGGCTCTTGAAGAGCTCGGTACGCGGGTCATGGCCGACAGCGATGAACAGACCGGTCACCGCAAGCTCGGACGTCTCGCCGGTCTTGGTGTTGCGCAGGGTCAGACCGGAGAGCTTCTGCTCGCCGTGAACCCCGGCGACCTCGCTGTCCCAGGCGAACTTGATCTTCGGGTCGGCGAAGGCACGCTCCTGCATGGCCTTGGAGGCACGCAGCGAGTCGCGGCGGTGGACGATCGTGACCGACTTGGCGAAGCGGGAGAGGAACGTCGCCTCTTCCATAGCGGTGTCGCCGCCGCCGACCACAGCGATGTCCTGGTCCTTGAAGAAGAAGCCGTCACAGGTGGCGCACCAGGAGACTCCGCGTCCGGAGAGCGCATCCTCGTTGGGCAGGCCGAGCTTGCGGTGCTGGGAGCCGGTGGTGACGATGACAGCCTTGGCGCGGTGCACCGTACCGGCCGTGTCGGTGACGGTCTTGATGTCTCCGGTGAGGTCGACGGCGATCACATCGTCGGGAATGAGCTCGGCGCCGAAGCGCTCCGCTTGGGCGCGCATGTTGTCCATGAGTTCGGGGCCCATGATCCCGTCCTGGAAGCCGGGGAAGTTCTCCACGTCGGTGGTGTTCATCAGCGCGCCACCGGCGGTGACGGCGCCCTCGAAGACCAGGGGCTTCAGCGACGCACGCGCGGTGTAAAGGGCGGCGGTGTAGCCCGCAGGGCCGGAGCCAATGATGATCACATTACGGACGTCGCTCACGGGTTTCTTCCTCGTCTCTGCAGACTGCCTACTGTCCACGCCTACTGGGGTCGGTTCAACGACTCTCACCCCACCCAACGGATCCTACGGGGGATGCATTCCCGACGTGCCGGAGCGGCAGGCGGTGCCATTTTCAGGGGCGGGCGTAGGCGCGAGTCAGGAGAAGATCGCCCCTGCCTGCGGGGTCTGTGTGGACACAGCTCGCATCGATGACATAGGCCTGGACGAGGGTGGTGTCGCTTTCGTGCGGCAGAACGACGAGGAAGGCGTGGATGCCCTCGTAAGTGCCTTCCTCGACAGCGAGGGCGGCAGTCTTTCGTCCAGTGCCCAGGTGTACGCAGGCGGGGATGGATGCGACGGGAACACGCAGCGGCGTGTCGGAGGATGAGGCCGCAGGGGACTCGCCTGCCGGGGTCGACTGGACATCGACGGACGGAGCCTGCTTGTCGGCGTTGGGAGGCTTGGAAGGCGGCGCCTCGGCATTACTCAGGAGCGTGTGTACGCGCTGGTCGAGCGGGGAGCCCGAGAATGCGCTCTCCCCCGTTTTCGAGTCACTGGCGCCCATATCCGCAGCTTTGGCCCCTGAGGAGTTCTGGGACGGCTGGACCATCTGCAGCATGAGAACACTCATGCCCACCGCGGCCGCGCCGAGCGCTGTGCCGAAGATGATGCGACGGCGGCGCGGGGCCGACCGGCGCCCGGGACCTCCGATGGCCCGAGGGTGCCCTGCGGGACGGTCCGCAGCGTTGGACTGAACCGCCCTGTTCTCCGCGCCCGGGCCCCGCGCCTTGTCCCTTCCCGCTTCCTGAACCTGCTCTGTGGCGGTCTCTGTTTCACGTGAAACATCTGCCTCGGCGACCAGTTCGGCATCAATACGGTCTGCGACGTCATCGGGCATCCGCGCGGGAGCGGGCAGAGTGCCGAGCAGTCCGCGAATTTCTTCGAGGGTGGACCGGACGTCGCCACAGAGTTCGCAGTCGTCCACGTGGCGGCGTACTTCCGCTGTACGGGACGGCGAGAGCAGCCCTTCGGTGAGCTCGGAGATCTCCGAGACGTCCGGGTGCTGCGTCGTGTCGGACGTTGATGTCATGTGCGCCCACCTCCGCCCTTCACTCCAGCAGGGTCGCTGTTCTCTGCATCCTTTGGCCTCGATGCGGGTGGGACGGATGCCCTCTGTGTCCGGTTCCTTCCCACGCCGAGTTCACTGCTCTCTCCGACTTCACCGCGGAGGTGGGCGAGGAGGGGGGCCAGCCGGGCTCGGCCTCGTGCACAGCGACTCTTCACAGTGCCTGTCGGCACCTCGAGGATTCGGGCGGCCTCCGCCACGGGATAGCCCTGCATGTCCACGAGAACCAGTGCGGCCCGTTGTTCGGCGGGAAGGGTCCCGAGCGCCGCCAGAAGTTCGCGGTGAAGATCCTGACGTTCGGCTGGTGCCTCGGCGGACTCGTGGGGCTCCAGAAGTTGTTCGAGTCGCTCGGTGTCGTCGACGGGTGAGGTCTTGCGTGAGGTCGCCTTGCGGACCCGGTCGAGGCAGGCGTTGACCGTGATGCGATGCAGCCAGGTAGTGACGGCAGACTGGCCGCGGAAGGTATGAGCTGCCCGGAAGGCGGAGACCAGGGCGTCCTGGACCGCGTCGGCTGCTTCCTCGCGGTCTCCCAGCGTCCGCAGGGCCACGGCCCAAAGCCGGTCGCGGTGGCGCCTTACGAGTTCACTGAAGGCGTCCGGTTCACCGGCTACGTGACGAGCGAGGAGGTCTAAGTCGCTGAGTGGCTCTGAGGGCTCGGCGGCCACCACCCCTCCCTCCCTCTGTGCGTCAGGTTCGTCTGTCTATCACGATTCAGGCGAGCGGGGTCAGAGGGATGAGGAAGCTGGGTCCGGTGAGTGCTGTGGTCGTCCGCAGCTGCTCGCGCGGCAGGCCGACGGGGAGGACGAATCCCTGTCGGCCTGTGCCGTCAGCCGAGAACGGAGATTTCCGAGATACCGCCGCGGAAGAGGCTCGCTGACCCATCCGGCGGAAGTTCGGTGATGTGGATCAGGATGTAGCGGGTCCGCATCGGTTCGTCGAGGTTCTTCTCCAGGCCGCCCCCGGCCGTAGCGAGCTCCGTGAGGCGGTGTGAGAAGTCGGAGAGGGACGACGGCGCGGATGCGCTCTTGTCGGCGGCCAGCACTTCGGCCTTCTGCCCACTGCGATACATCTCGATCTTGATGCCTCTGACGTCCTGCACACTGCCGAGGTCAACGACTATGCCGCTGCCTTGCTTGCGGTTCGCGAGGTTGCCGAAATTCGCGTAGCCCTTGTACTGAGGGGTGATCCAGGCGGTGTCTGACTTCCCGTCCACGGCATAGGGCACGTCCTCCTGCTTTATCCCCGAGCCGCCGGGCATGAACTCCGTCGCTTCGACGATCCGCAGCGGCTTGGGCGGAGCGGGAGCGTGCTTGTCACCGTTCTCCGGGTTGGTCTGTGTGCTGCCGGGATTCCCCGGGTCGTTGTCGCGGTCGAGGAGCGTCTCTGCGAGCTGCCAGCTACCGAGGCCCAGGGCCGCGATCAGCAATGCGGACACGGCCCATTTGAGGACCTTGCCGGTACGGCTCTGGAGCGGGGCGGGGGGCGCGGCGAGCACCGGCTGCGTCACGCCGACGCCGGGCCTGGCCGGGCGCCCGTAGGTGCCTTGCTGGTACGTGGTCCGCTGGTACTCGGGCGGAGCGGTGAACGTGGGCTCGGGCGGGCGGATGCGCGGCATCGCCGCGACGGCCTTGGCGAGGTCGTCCGGGGTGGTGCACGGCTGTTCCTGCCGGGAGGCGGTGGCGCCGTCGTTGGCCAGGGCGCGCATGGCGAGTTCGGAGAGGCCGCGGTGTATGCCGGCCCGCACCTGGTCGGGGGCGATCAGCCCCACGCCCTTGGGCAGTCCGGAGAGACCGTACGCGTCGTTCTCGTACGGCCAGCGCAGTGTCAGCGCGGCGTAGAGCAGGGCGCCGATCGCTTCTGTGTCCGTGCGCTGAGGACGCTCTGCGGTGATGCCGCGCAAGGCAGCGTTAACCGCGAGGCCGCGGATCCGGTACTGACCGGTCGAGCTCCGCAGCACCGCTCCCGGAGTGAGCCTCAGATGCGCGAGGCCCTCACGGTGCGCGGCCGCCATGGCCTGGGAGATCTGGCTGACCATCTGGTACGCGTCGTGAGCGTCCATGGGGCCGGAGGCCAGCAGAGCCGTGAGCTCAGTGGCGTCGGGAAGCCATTCATGGACGACGTAGACGAGGTCGTCCTCCTCGACCGCGTCGAGGACCTGCACGAAGCGGGGGTCGCCGAGCAGGGCGGAGGACCGGGCCGCAGCCAGCACGGAGCGGGCTCGCGGGTGGTCCGCGGGGAGCAGATGGACACCCACCGCGCGGCGCAGCTTCTCGTCGACGGCACGCCAGCTGCTGAATCCGTCCAGACGGGTGACGCACTCTTCCAGCCGGTACCGCTGGGCAAGTCTGTGGCCGCTGTGCAGATCCGGGGTCGCCGAGGCGGCCTCTGAGCTGCTTTGCTCATCGTCTGCGTCCTGGGGGCTGGTGCCCGCCGTTTCCTGGGCTTCTGCCGTCCCGTCGGTCGTGGCCTCGTCCGCCTTGGCGGCCAGCGGCTCATCGCCGCTGTTGTCGGCCACGTCGACGGCAGCCGTGCTACGTTCCGCCACCGTCGTTCCTGCCTCCCCATCCGTTGCGCGCCAGCCAGCTCTGCACAGTCACGCCAATTGTGCCCACACTCCAGCGCTATGCACGACACACGGAGACCGGCGATGGTTGTGCGGGTGGACTGATCCTCAGCGTCCGAGCCGCCCCCGGACCATCCCGACCATGCCGTTGATCTCTTCGATCCGCATGCGCTTTGCCGCGACGAAGAAGACCCCCATCAGTACGATCCCACCGCAGAGCAGCGCGATCAGCGAACCGAAGGCACCCTCGCCCAGTGCCTGGAGCAGTGCGAAGCCCACGCCACCGCCGAGAATCGCCGCAGGAATCGCCGCGAGGCACAGACGGGCGTAGGTACGGACGACGTGTGCGCCGTCCAGATCGCCGCCCAGCCGGTTGCGCAGTCGGCGCCAGGCGATGCCCACGCCGACGGCATAGGCCAGCCCGTACGAAGCCGCCATGCCGACGACCGCCCACTGGGCCGGAAGCACCGCGTAGCAGAGAGCGGAGGCGGCGGCGTTGACCCCGGCGACGATGACCGTGTTGTAGAAGGGTGTGCGGGTGTCCTCGTAGGCGTAGAAGCCACGGAGCACCACGTACTGCACGGAGTACGGGATGAGGCCGAGGGCGAAGGCCATCAGGATGAAACCCATGGACCTGGCGGCCTCGGTGCCGCTGGAGGAGTACAGCAGCGTGCACATCGGTACGCCCAGCGCGAGGAACGCGAAGGCGACCGGCACGATCGCCACGGCGGAGTTGCGCAGCCCCTGTGAGATGTCGTCACGGACTGCGCCCGGGTCGTTGTCGTGGGCGGCCCGGGAGATACGGGGCAGCAGGGCTGCCATGACCGAAACGGTGATGATCGCCTGAGGCATGCCCCAGATCAGCTGGGCATTGGAGTAGGCGAGGAAACCCGTGCCGTTCTTGTCGGAAGCCTTACCGGCAGCGGTTGCGAGCTGCGTGACGACCAGTACACCGGCCTGGTTGGCGAAGACGAACAGAACGGTCCACTTGGCCAGCTTGACCGTCTTGCCGAGCCCGTGGCCCTTCCAGTCGAAGCGCGGACGGAAGCGGAAGCCGGCCTCGCGTAGGTACGGAATCATCGCCAGGGCCTGGACGACAAGGCCGAGCAGTGTGCCGATACCCAGCAGCCGGACGCCCTCCGGCGGAATCGTCTGCACACCCATGTGGGATTCGGCAGAGGTGCCGTAGACCCAGATGAACATGCCGAACGTGAAGATCATGACGATGTTGTTGAGGACCGGGGTCCACATCATCGCGCCGAACTTTCCGCGGGCGTTGAGGATCTGGCCCATCACCACGTGCACGCCCATGAAGAAGATGGTCGGCAGGCAGTACCGGGCAAAGGTGGTGGCCACATTGTCGGCCGCCGGATCGTTCGCGATCGTGCTCGACATCAGATGGATCAGCAGGGGAGCGGCGAAGACCGCGATCGCGACGATCACGCCGAGCGCGACCATCACGAGCGTGAGCAGACGGTTGGCGTACGCCTCGCCGCCGTCCTCGTCGTCCTTCATGGAACGGACAAGCTGGGGAACGAAGACCGAGTTGAGCCCGCCGCCCACGGTGAGGATGTAGATCATCGTCGGTAGCGTGTAGGCGATGGTGAAGCTGTCACCGAGCAGCGCCGCACCCAGTGCGGCGGTGATCACCAGGCTGCGGACGAAGCCGGTAAGACGGGACACGAGTGTGCCGGCCGCCATCACCGCGCTGGACTTCAGCAGGCCGGAGGCCCGGCCGCCGGACTTCGGCGGGGCGGGTGCCGGAGCCGGAGCCGGTTCCGGCTCGGACGGAACGGGGGACCCGGCCGGGCCCTCCTGATCCCGGAACAGGTGAGCGAACGCGTCCGGTTCCTCATGGTGCTCGGACGCCTGGGTGACGAGGTCGTCCACACCGACGAACTGAGTGGTCGACGCGTCTTCCCCGTACGGCAGGTGCCGGGACGGGCCGGCGGGCTCGGGCGGCGGGGCCTGCGCCCAGATGCGTGGATCGGGGGCGTACTGCGCTGTAGGCGGCTGCTGGTAGAGCGGCTGCGGCTGCTGGTACGTGCCAGGGGGAGGTGGCGGGTGGGCGGCGCGGTCGTACAGCGCCTCGGCCACGGGGTCCTGGGCGGACAGATCCTGGGCGTGGTACGGATCGCGGTCGTACGCGTCCTGGACGTACGGGTCGGGCGGCGGTGTCACCTGGCCCGGGCCAGGTGACACGGGAGGGCCACCGGAAGAGCCATCTCCGCCCGCACTCTGGCCCCGGTCACCGTCGTACGGCGCGTTCATCGAAACCCCACCTCATCGTCCCCGGCCGACCGGCCACGACAGACATCGCTCAACGGTCTACTTTCTCACCCGTGCCTGACGGCTCCCCGCTTTCCGGACCGGTGTCCGGCGTCGGGTCACTCGGCTGCTCGGGTTCACCGCCGTCATCTCCGGCAGGGTCGCTTGCGTTGGCGCGCTTGCGATGGGTGTACATCCTGATACCTGCGAGGACCAGCATCAGCAGCCCGCCGGCGATCACCAGCAGCACGGTGGGTGTGACCTCGGAGACCTTTACCGTGAAGGTCATCTCTTCGCCGTACGGCATGCCGTCCTCGGTGTACAGCTGGGCCACAACCTGCACCTGGCCGTTGGCGTTCGCAGCTGCGTCGAACTTCACGGACTGGCTGTGGCCACCGGCGATACGGATCGGCTGCTCGGCCACTGCGCCGCCGTTGTTCAGCCTGAGCCGCGTCGCGTTCTCCGACTTCAGCCGGAGCTTTAGATGATCGACATCCTGCAACAGCCTGTTCTGCACGGTCACCGGGATCGTGGCGCTGCGGCCGGACAGCGTGACGTCCGACTTCGAAATGAGCTGCACCTCGTTGATGAGGCCCTGCAGATACGTGCGTACGGAATCCCGGTACTGCTGCGCCTCCAGCGACCTGCCGCGCCACGACGTCGACATGGACCGGTTGATCGCGTTGCCGAAGGGGGTCACCACCCGCTCCGGCTGAGTGAGGATGACCTGGAAGCTGCTCAGCGAGATCTGCGTGGACTTGATGTCCTGGAAGGCTTGGGTGGGCAGCTCCTGGCTGCGGAGCCTCTTCGGGTACTGGGAGGTTCCGGGGACCCTCGTCGTCGCCTGGGCGTCGGGCTCGGCCTCGGCCGCGCCCACCAGGTCGAGAGGCTGCGTCCACCGTTCGTCGTCGAGTGCGTGCAGTGCACGTGCCATCGACTGCGCCTGCGCGGCGGTCGGCATCCGTTGTGGCGCGACGACGATGCTGCGCTCGGTGTCCGTGTCCTGCTCGGTCAGCGCGAGAGTTGTGGCGAGGAACTTCTGTACGGCGAGAGTGGAATCCTCCGCATGCGACATGTCTCCCTCGAAGGCCTTGGAGAGGCGGGAGTCGGCCACGACGGCGGTGGTACCGCCACCGATCGGCCGGGCTGCGGTCGGTGTGTACGGCAGCCGCCCTGTTTCCTGGAGGCTGTCACTGCGGGCGATCACGTTGTGGGCACCAGCCGATGTGGCGACATCGACGATCGAAGGATCGATCGCGCCGTCGACCGGCCATGCGAAGTCGATGGACGGCTTCACGTGCAGGATCGTCTCCACCGTCGTGCCGGCCACCTCGGTGGCGGTCTGCAGGTGGCTGAGGGTCCCTGAGACGTTCTTGCCGCGGTGCGCGATGGACGCAAGATCCGGGTCGGCGAAAGGCAGCGCCACGACCTTGCCGTCCGCCACCGCCGTCTCCAGTGAGTTGAGCCACTTCTTGGCGACGGCCTGGTTCTCCTTCTTCCCGGGAACGGTGGTGTCGCCGACCTTGACGCGGTAGTTCTTCGCCATCGCATCGACGCCGGCCAGCAGATCCGGGTCGATCACCCAGGTGACGGGCAGCTGGCTGCCCAGCGAGACCATCTGGTCAAGGCGCCCGCCCGGAGCGATCTCGGCCGCCAGGTCGTCATCGGCGAAGACTGGTGTCTGCTGCTCGTCCGAGCCGGTCTCGGCAGTGACATGCGCGGATGCGATCAGCGGCCAGAGATAGGTGACACGAGTTTTCGAATCGCTCTCCTCCGCCTGCCAGGGGAGGAAGGTGCGCTGGATTCCGAGCACCTGCTCGGAGGGGGCGCGGGCGGTCCGTCCGGACAGGGAGACACCGATCTGGTAGACACCCGCATCGTCGAGTCCCAGCTTGTCGACGGGCACGGACAGCGTGAAGTCCTGGCTGATGCCTGAAGGGAGCTTCGCGAATTCCACTGTGTACTTGCCGCCGATCGCCGCGGGATCGCTGCCGGGCACATACCCGGTGCGCTCGGTGGAAGCGTCGATCGATGTCCTGCCGAAGAGCCTCGGCCCGACGCGTAGATCGACCCGGGCATCGGTGACCGATTCCTTGCTCCTGTTGGTCAGGGTGCCGGAGACGGTGAGCGTGTCCCCCTTGACCGGCGCGCTGGGAGCCAGAGTGTCCAGGGACACATCGACGGTGCTGGAGCCGGTGGGAGCCCTGCTCGCCACGTCGGCCTGCGCCGTGGGCGCGGCCGTACCGGCCAGCAGCGCGGCGACGAGCGGCGCTGCGACGATCAAGGATGCTGTGCGCCGCAGCCACCGGCGGGCAGGAGCAGGACTGATCCCCTGAATGTCTGCCGCCTCGGCCACGCGCCTACCCGTCCCTCGTCGTCGTCAGCTGCTGTCGATGGTTGTCGGTTGCTGCGTCTGCTGCGTCCCCGCATGGTAACGATGTGCGCGGGGGCTACGTGCTGGAGTGTGCGCTACATGATCGGGAGAGTCTTGCAGGGCGAAGAGAAACGATGACACCCGGGCCGGTCCGGGCACGTACCCTTTTCTGTTGTGCCGAACGCCAATGAAGAGAATTCCAGTGCCCTGACCCAGGTGCAGCATCGGGCAGTCAGTGAACTGCTGCGGGTCTCCCCGGTCGCCGACGACCTTGCCCGCCGATTCCAGGATGCCGGATTCAGTCTGGCCCTGGTCGGCGGCTCGGTCCGGGACGCGCTTCTCGGCAGGCTCGGGAACGACCTGGACTTCACCACCGACGCCCGGCCCGAGGACGTACTGAAGATCGTGCGTCCATGGGCCGACTCGGTGTGGGAGGTCGGTATCGCCTTCGGCACGGTGGGCTGCCAGAAGAACGGCTACCAGATCGAAGTCACCACGTTCCGGTCGGAAGCGTACGACAGGACTTCGCGCAAGCCCGAGGTCTCCTACGGCCACTCCATCGAGGAGGACCTCGTACGCCGCGACTTCACGGTCAACGCCATGGCCGTCGCGCTGCCGCAGAAGGAATTCGTCGACCCGCACGGCGGTCTCGAAGACCTGGCGGAGCGGGTGCTGCGCACCCCCGGGACACCCGAGGAGTCCTTCTCCGACGATCCCCTGCGCATGCTGCGTGCCGCGCGCTTCGCCGCGCAGCTGGATTTCGAGGTCGCCCCTGATGTCATCACTGCGATGACGGAGATGGCGGGCCGTATCGAGATCGTCTCCGCCGAGCGGGTCCGTGAGGAACTCAACAAGCTGCTGCTCTCCGCGCACCCCCGCAAGGGACTGGCACTCCTGGTCGGTACGGGACTGGCACAGCAGGTGCTGCCGGAGCTGCCCGCGCTGCGACTGGAAAGTGACGAGCATCACCGTCACAAGGACGTCTATGAGCACTCGCTGACAGTCCTGGAGCAGGCGATCGGCCTTGAGGAGGACGGGCCCGATCTGACTCTGCGGCTCGCTGCGCTGCTCCATGACATCGGTAAGCCGCGGACCCGACGCTTCGAGAAGGACGGACGCGTCTCGTTCCATCACCACGAGGTGGTGGGCGCCAAGATGGTCAAGAAGCGCATGACGGAGCTCAAGTACTCCAATGACCTGGTCAAGGACGTCTCGAAGCTGGTGGAGCTGCATCTGCGCTTCCACGGCTATGGCGACGGCGAGTGGACCGACTCCGCCGTCCGTCGGTATGTGCGGGATGCGGGCCCGCTGCTGGAGCGGCTGCACAAGCTGACGCGTTCGGACTGCACGACGCGGAACAAGCGCAAGGCCGGCGCGCTCTCGCGCACCTATGACGCGCTTGAGGAGCGCATCGCACAGTTGAAGGAACAAGAGGAGCTGGAC
Source organism: Streptomyces atratus (assembly GCF_040655115.1). Classification (GTDB taxonomy): domain Bacteria; phylum Actinomycetota; class Actinomycetes; order Streptomycetales; family Streptomycetaceae; genus Streptomyces; species Streptomyces atratus_D. The sequence goes on from NZ_JBFAJH010000009.1 coordinate 207,589, forward strand.
GCCATCCGGCCCGACCTGGACGGCAACGCGATCATGAAGACGCTGGGCGTCGGTCCTGGGCCGGTGATCGGCAAGGCGTACGCGTTCCTGCTGGAGATGCGGCTGGAGAACGGCCCGATGGAGCATGACGTGGCCGTCGCGGAGCTCAAGAAGTGGTGGGCCGAGCAGAGCTGAGGGTGGAACCGGGGTCATGTTTCACGTGAAACATGACCCCGGCCGGATGTGCGGAGGGGTGCTGTTTCACGTGAAACGGCACCCCTCGATGCAGCTATCGGTGCTCACCTCGGAAGACGGACGGTCACCCCGTCGACTTCATCGGTGTCAGACAGAGGACCACGCTGGTCCGGCTCTTACGGCTGCCGGAGGTCTCGGTGTAGGCGATGTACTTCTTGGCGTCGCACAGGTCCGTGTCCGCGGTGTCGTCGTGCACCTCGGTCACCCTGTACTCGGCCGCCGACGAACCGCAGTCGGCCGATGCCATGTTTGGGCTGATGTCGGAGCCCTTGTTCTCCAGGCAGTCACCGACCGAGGCGGCCTTGGCGTCCGACTCGAATAGCTTGTCCCAGCCGAACTTCAGGCCCGCGAGCGCGCCGAGCGCCACTACGATGATGACGATGTTGCGCACTGCCAGGAAAGCTTTCTTGCCGCCGGGCATGTTCTGAGGCGGCAGGCCCTGTGGGGGCATTCCCTGGGACGGAGGGCCGCCGGGATAGCCGCCGTACGGCTGCTGACCCTGATGCTGCGGATACGGCTGCTGTTGCGGATAGCCGTACGCGGGTTGCTGGGGCGGGTACGGCTGTTGGGGCTGTTGCCCGTATGGTCCAGGGCCTTGCTGAGGCGGATAGGTCATGCTGATACCCCCGTGGATCGTGCGCCGCTTTTCCCTCGACGCGCGCACGCTATAGCACCTCACCGACAGGGCTCCACCGGAACGTCGTCACGGCGACGATCCCGTAGAGCGCGGCAAGTCCGATCACCACCGTGGCCGACCGTCCGTCAGGAGGCAGAGCCACAGCGGCTACTGCGGCAGCGCCCACGAAGGCCACGTTGAACAGCACGTCGTAAAGGGAGAAGACGCGACCGCGGAATGAGTCGTCCACCGCGGTCTGTACCACCGTGTCCGTCGTGATCTTCGCTCCTTGAGTGACGACTCCGAGGACGAACGCCGCGACCAGCATCGGCCCGGGGGTGAACCACAGTCCGAGCGCGGGTTCTAGGACGGCAGCCGCTGCGGCGCAAGTCGCTATCCAGCGGAACCGGCCGAGCTGCCCCACAGCCCAAGGCGTCAGTACGGCCGCCGTGAAGAATCCCGCCCCCGAGGCGCCCACGGCCAGTCCGAGCAGGGCCAGGCCGCCGGATTCGCTGTCGGACCAGGCGTACCGGCACAGCATCAGCACCATCACGGTCAGCGCCCCGTAGCAGAACCGGATCACTGTCATGGCGGCCAGTGCCCGTGCGGCGTCCTTCCGTCCCGCCAGATGGCGCAGCCCGGCGACGAGCCCGTGAGCGGTGATGGCCAGCGCGTCCCTGAGCGGGAGAGGACCGCCGTTCGTGTCCGGTCCGAGGAGTTGGGTGGCAAGGCGCAGGGAGGCCAGCGCCGAGGCGAGGTAGAGCCCCGCGCCCAATAGCACCACCGCGGCATCCGAGTCCGCCGCCACCAGGCGTACGGCGAAGGCGAGGCCGCCGCCCGCCGTGGCGGCGAGCGTGCCTGCGGTCGGTGAGAGCGAGTTGGCCATGACCAGCCGGTCTCTGTCGACAACCCGCGGCAGCGCGGCCGAGAGTCCCGCCAGCACAAAGCGGTTGACCCCTGTGACGCACAGCGCGGAGGCGTAGAAGAGCCAAGCGGGTGCGGAGCCGAGGATCAGCAGGGCGGTGCAGCAGGCGAGGGCTGCGCGCAACAGATTGCCGTACAGGAAGACCTGGCGGCGCCGCCAGCGGTCCAGCAGGACACCGGCGAAAGGGCCGATGAGCGAGTACGGCAGCAGCAGTACGGCCATCGCGGAGGCGATGGCTGCTGCCGACGTCTGCTTCTCCGGGGAGAAGACGACGTGTGCGGCGAGGGCGACCTGATAGACGCCGTCGGCGGACTGGGAGAGGAGCCGTACGGCCAGCAGGCGACGGAAGTTCCGTAGGCGCAGGAGTACGCGCAGATCACGTACGACGGGCATGTGGGCAAGGGTCACATACGTTGAGGGTCCCCGGGCGGATTGCCCGGGGACCCTCAACGAGGCGGAAGGGGAGAAGCGTTGCCGTTCATCACCCTGCCACGGTCACACGCCGTTCCCGGTCGTGTCAGCGCTCGACGTCGCCGTTGATGAACTTCTCGACGTTTTCGCGGGCCTCGTCGTCGAAGTACTGGACCGGCGGGGACTTCATGAAGTATGAGGACGCGGAGAGGATCGGGCCACCGATGCCACGGTCCTTGGCGATCTTCGCGGCGCGCACGGCGTCGATGATGACACCGGCGGAGTTCGGGGAGTCCCAGACCTCGAGCTTGTACTCCAGGTTCAGCGGAACGTCACCGAAGGCGCGGCCCTCGAGGCGCACGTACGCCCACTTGCGGTCGTCCAGCCAGGCCACGTAGTCCGACGGACCGATGTGGACGTTGTCCGCACCGAGCTCGCGGTCACGGATCTGCGAGGTGACGGCCTGCGTCTTGGAGATCTTCTTGGACTCCAGGCGCTCACGCTCGAGCATGTTCTTGAAGTCCATGTTGCCGCCGACGTTCAGCTGCATCGTGCGGTCCAGGATGACACCGCGGTCCTCGAAGAGCTTCGCCATCACACGGTGCGTGATGGTGGCGCCGACCTGGGACTTGATGTCGTCGCCGACGATCGGGACACCGGCCTCGGTGAACTTGTCCGCCCACTCCTTGGTGCCGGCGATGAAGACCGGGAGGGCGTTGACGAACGCGACCTTCGCGTCGATGGCGCACTGCGCGTAGAACTTCGCAGCGACCTCGGAACCAACGGGCAGGTAGCAGACGAGAACGTCGACCTGCTTGTCCTTGAGGACCTGGACGACGTCGACCGGGGCCTCGGTGGACTCCTCGATGGTCTCGCGGTAGTACTTGCCCAGGCCGTCGTGGGTGTGGCCGCGCTGAACGGTCACGCCGGTGTTCGGAACGTCGGCGATCTTGATGGTGTTGTTCTCGCTGGCACCGATGGCGTCCGCGAGGTCGAGGCCGACCTTCTTCGCGTCGACATCGAAGGCGGCGACGAACTCGACGTCACGCACGTGGTACTCGCCGAACTGGACGTGCATCAGACCGGGCACCTTGCCGGCCGGATCGGCGTCCTTGTAGTACTCGACGCCCTGCACCAGCGAGGCGGCGCAGTTGCCCACGCCGACGATGGCTACGCGAACCGAACCCATTCCGGTTGCTCCCTGTGTTGAGTGTTCTTGGTCATTCCGATGAAGGCCCTGCGGAAGTGCCGGGACTTCACTTGCCGGTGTCGGCGGACGGATCCGGCGGGGTAGGACCCCGGTGCCGGGGCAGGCCGTCCGTCTCCCCTGCTGTGTTCTGCTGAGCGGAGCCCTCGGGCGAGGACCGTTGCTGATCCCGTCCCGACCGCTCGCTCTCGATGAGCTCGTTCAGCCAGCGCACTTCGCGCTCCACGGATTCCATGCCGTGCCGCTGCAGCTCAAGTGTGTAGTCGTCGAGTCGTTCGCGGGTGCGTGCCAGAGAGGCACGCATCTTCTCCAGGCGCTCCTCCAGCCGGCTGCGGCGCCCTTCCAGTACCCGCATCCGCACCTCGTGCTCCGTCTGTCCGAAGAAGGCGAAACGGGCTGCGAAGTGCTCGTCCTCCCAGGAGTCGGGGCCGGTGTGCGAGAGCAGCTCCTCGAAGTGCTCCTTACCTTCTGCCGTCAGCCGGTAGACGATCTTGGCGCGGCGTCCTGCCAGTGAAGAGGAAGGGGCGACCGCACGCCCGCCGGCGGGCGGAACCTCTGCGGGACCGTTTCCCGGCTCCTCGATCAACCAGCCGCTGGCCACCAGCGTCTTGAGGCAGGGGTAGAGGGTGCCGTAGCTGAAGGCGCGGAATATCCCCAACGAGGTGTTGAGGCGTTTGCGCAGCTCGTACCCGTGCATCGGGGACTCGCGGAGCAGACCGAGTACGGCGAATTCGAGGATGCCGGAGCGTCTGCTCAACTTCGCCTCCTCCTTCTCCGAGTGCTCTCGCGGAGCCCTATGCCGAGCTGATGTATCGACTCGATACATCATGACGATAGATCGCTCACCTCGATGCGACAAGGGGGAGCATCGTGAACGGCGTCACATCACCAATTCGTAGGAAGTGACTTGCGTGATTTGGGGTGAACTTGGGCCCTAGGTGGGTTTTGACCGTGCGTAGTCTGTGCGGCATGCAGACCACCGGGAACCGCGCGACGCCCCCGAGCGTCAGTCGTCGCGGACTGACCGGACGCACTGCGGATGAACCTGTCGCAGGGTCCGTCCGTAATTCGGGGGACCGGATCTCACCTGCCGCTTCCAGGCGCTCTCGCCTGCCCGAGGAGTAGTCGTTCGATGAGCGAGCACCGTCGCAAGACGCAGCAACCGCAAGGTGGCGGGCGTGCCGCGACCAGACGAGCCGCCCAGCAGTCCGCAGGACGCCGCGCAGCTCCGTCACGCGAAGTAACTATTGAGTCACCTTCCGGTTCGTACGACGACGAGAGTCCGTACGGCGGGCGTGCCGCGGCCAGACGAGCCGCGCAGCGTGGAAGCGGGAGCCGACGTGCCGCCGAGGGAGGTGGCGCGGGTCATGGCGGCGGCGGTGGCCGACGCCGCGGTGGTGGTGGCGACGGGTACGAGGGTCCTGGTCGGGGCCGCGGGCGCGGCAGTCAGCGTCCTGTGAAGAAGCGCTTCATCGACTACCCGCGCGCCGGCAAGTACGGAGCGCGGCGCTGGGTGCCGTCCTGGAAGCTGGTCTCCGGCCTGTGCATCGGCTTCCTCGGCCTTCTCATGGGCCTCGGCGGTATCGCGTACGCGATGGTCGGGAAGCCCAGTGTGAAGGCTGCGGCCCAGGCGGAGAACAACGTCTACTACTGGGCTGACGGGAGGCAGATGATCGCCACGGGCGGTGAGGCCAACCGTCAGATCATCGATTACGAGCAGATCCCCGAGGCCATGCGGAACGCCGTCATCTCGGCGGAGAACAAGTCGTTCGACACCGACAGCGGCATCGACCCGATGGGTATCGCCCGGGCCTTCTACAACATGGCCAAGGGCGGACAGACCCAGGGCGGCTCGACGATCACCCAGCAGTACGTGAAGAACTCGCGTCTCTCTCAGGAGCAGACCCTGAGCCGGAAGTTCGAAGAGCTCTTCATCACGATCAAGGTCGGCAAGACGGAGACCAAGCGGACTGTCATGGCCGGCTACCTGAACATCTCGTATTACGGGCGAGGCGCATCGGGGATCCAGGCCGCGGCTCGTACGTACTACGGCACGGACGCCCGCAAGCTCAATCCGAGCCAGTGTGCCTTCCTGGCCACCCTGCTGAAGGGCCCGACCTACTTCGACCCGGCCGGCGTTACCGAGGCCGACCCCAAGGAGGCGACCCCTGCGAAGAACAAGGTTCGGGCGGAGAAGCGCTGGCGCTGGATCCTCAACGAGGAGGTGAAGGACGGGCGGATGACCCAGAAGGAGCGCGCCAAGTACACGGAGTTCCCCATGCCGGATCCGCCGAAGCAAAACGCGCAGCTGGGCGGTCAGACCGGTTATCTGGTGTCCCTCGCCCGGAAGACCTTCCTCAACAACAACAAGGACGTCACCCCGGAAAAGCTTGCCCTGGGCGGCTACGAGATCCACACCACCTTCGACGAGAAAAAGGTCGAGGCGCTCAACACCGCGGTCAAGAAGGTCTACGACCGCAAGATCAAGCCGAAGCAGCGCCCCAAGACGGACACGCACGTCCAGTTCGGCGGCGCTTCGGTGGATCCGAAAACCGGCGCCATTCGCGCGATCTACGGTGGTCAGGACGCGACGCAGCACTACACCAACAACGCCGACACCACCGGTGCGCAGGTCGGTTCGACCTTCAAGCCGTTCGTGCTGACTGCCGCGATGGAGTACGGCAAGCGTGACCCGAAAGGCACGGCGGATCAGGACGAATCGCAGCGCACGAAGGTCTCCCCGAAGAGCATCTACAACGCCGACGACAAGCTGAAGATCAAGAAGTACAACGGTGAGATCTGGCGCGACGAGAAGGGCAAGGAGTGGCTGCAGAGCAACGACGGCCATGAGTCGAGGGGGAACATCACCCTTCGCGAGGCCATGCAGCATTCTGCCAACTCCCCGTACGTCCAGCTCGGTATGGACGTCGGCACCGACAAGGTGAAGGACGTTGCCGTCGCCGCAGGCCTGCACGACGACGTCTCCATGGCCGACTCGACCGTTCCGTCGTTCTCCATCGGCACGTCCCAGCCCAGCGCGATCCGGATGGCTGGGGCCTACGGCACCTTCGCCGACAGCGGGATGCAGCACGACCCGTACTCCGTCGAGAAGGTCACATACCGCGGCGACATCATCTATCAGCACAAGAAGGTTCCCAAGCGCGCCTTCGACAATGCCGTCGCCGACAACGTCACCGACGTCCTGAAGAACGTCGTCGAGAAGGGGACCGGCACGCCCGCCCAGCTCCCCGGCCGTGATGTCGCGGGCAAGACGGGTACGACGGACGACAACAAGTCCGCCTGGTTCGTGGGGTACACCCCGCAGCTGTCGACCGCCATCAGCATGTTCCGGTACGACGACAACGAGAAGCACAAGAACCGTAAGTTCGAGAAGATGTACGGCACGGGTGGCGAGAAGACGATCCACGGTGCCTCGTTCCCGGCCCAGATCTGGCACGACTACATGGCCGACGCGCTGAAGGGGGCGGAGGTCCTGACCTTCCCGAAGCCGGAGCCGTGGGGCGAGACGCTCTACGGGGGCGGCGCACCGAGCCCTTCGCCGACGCCGAGCATCGTGCCTTCGGAGACCCCCTCCGACACGCCGTCCACCACACCTTCGATGACGCCCTCCTCCCCCACGCCCGACCCGAGCGGCAGCTGCGGGAGGTTGGACTGGAATTGCCAGAACAGCAACGGAGGCAACAACGGAGGCAACTCGGCCGGTAGCGGCGGCGGCGGATCTCCCACTCCGACCGACGGGACCACGTCTCCGGATACCTCGTCGGTCAGCGGGGGCAACGGGAACGGCAACGGCAACGGGAACGGCGGTCTCTTCGGAGGCCCGACCGGATAGCGCCCGAACGGCAGGCCAATAGGCGCAGCCGAAAGAAGGCCACCAGGGCCGCCGCACCACTCGGTGCGGCGGCCCTCGCCGTTTCCACAGCCCCGTACGGCAGGATGTGCGGCATGCCAAGCGCAGAACACACGAGCGTGCACCAGGAACGGCCCGTCGTTCGGCCCACGCACCAGGACGAGATCGCCGCGGCCGGCAGCGAGCTGATCGGCGGGCGGTCGGGGCGCTGGGCGCGGCTCGGCTCCGGCCCCCTCACGCCTGTGCGTGTCGTCGCCCTGGTGGCGATCGGGATGTTCGCGCTCGGCATGGTGCAGAAAGTGCCCTGTTACAACTGGGCGTGGTTCAGGGGCGCCAGCTCGCAGTACACGCATGCCTGCTACTCCGACATTCCGCACCTTTTCGTCGGACGTGGTTTCGCGGACGGTCTCGTGCCGTACTTCGACCGGCTGAGCGACACCATGCAGTACCTGGAGTACCCCGTCCTGACCGGGGTGTTCATGCAGGTCGCGGCCTGGCTGACGCCCGGTGGCTCCATCCAGTACCGCGAGCAGATGTACTGGATGGTCAACGCGGGCATGCTGATGATCTGCACCGCGGTCATGGCGGTGTGTGTCGCCCGTACGCACCGGCGCCGTCCGTGGGACGGACTGCTGGTCGCCCTCGCGCCGGCCTTCGCGCTCACCGCGACGATCAACTGGGACCTGCTGGCCGTCGCGCTGACGGCCGCGGCCATGCTCATGTGGTCCCGGCAGCGGACGCTGGCCTTCGGCATCCTCATCGGCCTCGCCACAGCCGCCAAGCTCTACCCCGTACTCCTGCTGGGGCCGGTCTTCGTGCTCTGCTGGCGGGCGGGGAAATGGCGGGAGTTCTTCGTGGCGACACTCGGCGCGACCGCATCATGGCTGGTGGTGAACCTGCCGGTGATGGTGTTCGCGCCCGAGGGATGGAAGAAGTTCTACACGTTCAGCCACGACCGGCCGCTCGACTTCGGCTCGTTCTGGCTGATCATCTCGCAGCGCACCGGCATTCCCATCCCGGTCGACACGGTGAACACCGCATCGACGCTGCTGATGCTCTTCTTCTGCGTATGCATCCTGGTGCTGACGCTGATGGCCCCGCGTCGGCCCCGTTTCGCCCAGCTGGTCCTTCTTGTCGTCGCGGCGTTCATTCTCACCAACAAGGTCTACTCGCCGCAGTACGTGTTGTGGCTGATCCCCCTCGCCGCACTGGCCAGGCCGCGATGGCGGGACTTCCTGATCTGGCAGGCGTGCGAGGCCATGTACGTCCTCGGGATCTGGATGTACCTCGCGTACACGACGAGCGGCGACAAGCACCTGGGGCTGCCGACCGAGGGCTATCAGGTGGCGATTGCTTTGCACCTGCTGGGCACGCTCTACCTCTGCGCCGTCGTCGTACGGGACATTCTGATGCCGGAGCGGGACGTCGTACGCAGGGACGGTTCGGACGATCCGTCGGGCGGGGTGTTCGACGGTGCCGAGGACGTCTTCGTGCTGGGGCATGCCGCGGCACATCCGCCGCGGCACGCGGCACTCGCGGTCGAGGGGCCGCGGGTGGAGTGGGGCGCAGTGTACGAGCCGACCGCGGACCGAGCAGGGTCACATGGACCGGCCGCGGACTGAACAGGGCCTCGCCAAGGGCGCGAAACCCGGGGCGAGGCCCTGGCCCCATCGGTTGTGGAGCCGGTCGTGATGCCGTCCGGCCCGACGCCTCAGCGGTCGACGAGGCGGTCGAACTGAGTGGTCGTGTGGCGCAGATGGGCCACCAGCTCGTCGCCGACCTTCGGTTCCTGTGCGTCCGCGGGCACGAACAGGATCGACACCTGCATGTGGGGCGGCTCGGCGAACCAGCGCTGCTTGCCCGCCCAGACGAAGGGCGACAGATTCCGGTTGACGGTGGCCAGGCCCGCGCGGGCGACGCCCTTGGCGCGCGGCATCACGCCGTGCAGCGCCTTCGGGGCCTCCAGGCCCACGCCGTGCGACGTGCCGCCGGCGACGACCACCAGCCAGCCGTCGGAGGCGGCCTTCTGCTGGCGGTAGCCGAAGCGGTCACCCTTGGCGACACGCGTGACGTCGAGGACGGCCCCCCGGTACTCCGTCGCGTCGTGGTCGCCGAGCCACAGCCGTGTGCCGATCCGGGCACGGAAGCGGGTCTGCGGGAACTGCTGCTGCAGCCGGGCCTGCTCCTCGGCGCGCAGATGGCTGACGAACATGGTGTGCAGCGGCAGCCGTGCGGCGCGAAGGCGGTCCATCCAGCCGATGACCTCCTCGACCGCGTCCGAGCCGTCGGTGCGGTCCAGCGGCAGGTGCAGCGCGAAGCCTTCGAGACGGACGTCCTCGATGGCGGCGTGCAGCTGCCCCAGCTCCTCCTCCTTGACGCCGTGACGCTTCATCGAGCTCATGCACTCGATGACGACCCGGGCGCCCACCAGCGCGTGCACGCCGTCCACGGAGGAGACCGACCGGATGACGCGGTCGGGCAGCGGCACGGGCTCCTCACCACGCCGGAACGGGGTGAGGACCAGCAGATCGCCGCTGAACCAGTCCTTTATGCGGGCTGCCTCGTAGGTGGTGCCGACAGCGAGTGTGTCGGAGCCGAAGCGGATCGCCTCGTCTGCGAGTCGCTCGTGACCGAAGCCGTATCCGTTGCCCTTGCAGACCGGGACGAGCCCGGGGAACTGGTCGAGGACGGATTTCTGGTGCGCCCGCCAGCGCGCGGTGTCGACGTAGAGGGAGAGCGCCATGGCCGGTCCGGAACCTTTCTGGTGGCAGCGGTGTATGAGAGGTATGTGGAGCTTGTCGAAGTGTCCGAGCCTGTCGGCCTGCCTGCCGGCGGGCCTGCTGAAACGCTCATCGCAACGGATGATGCCGGTGTCGTCAGCGGCGCGACATATACATGTCCAGCGCCTTGTGCAGCAGCTTGTTGAGCGGGAAGTCCCACTCACCGACGTACTCGACGGCTTCGCCACCGGTGCCGACCTTGAACTGGATCAGGCCGAAGAGGTGGTCGGTCTCGTCGAGCGAGTCGCTGATGCCGCGCAGGTCGTAGACGGTGGCGCCCATCGCGTAGGAGTCGCGCAGCATCCGCCACTGCATGGCGTTCGAGGGCCGTACCTCGCGTCCGATGTTGTCGGACGCGCCGTACGAGTACCAGACGTGCCCACCGACGACGAGCATCGTCGCCGCGGAGAGGTTCACCCCGTTGTGGCGCGCGAAATACAGCCGCATGCGGTTGGGGTCCTCGGAGTTGAGGACGGTCCACATGCGCTGGAAGTAGGAGAGGGGACGCGGCCTGAAGTGGTCGCGCACGGCGGTGATCTCGTACAACCGCTGCCATTCGGCGAGGTCTTCGTAACTGCCCTGGACCACCTCGACGCCGGCCTTCTCAGCCTTCTTGATGTTGCGCCGCCACAGCTGGTTGAAGCCTTTGAGAACGTCTTCGAGGGAGCGGTTCGCCAGCGGCACCTGGAAGACGTAGCGAGGCTGCACGTCACCGAAGCCGGCGCCGCCGTCCTCGCCCTGCTGCCAGCCCATCTTCCGCAGCCGGTCCGCGACTTCGAAAGCACGCGGCTCGATGTGCGTGGCCTCGACGTCGCGCAGGCGCTTCACGTCGGGGTCCTGGATACCGGACTTGATGGCGGCTGCGTCCCAGCGGCGGATGACGACCGGCGGGCCCATCTTCACCGAGAAGGCGCCCTGCTGCTTGAGATGCGCGAGCATCGGCTGCAGCCAGTCGTTGAGGTTCGGCGCGTACCAGTTGATGACCGGGCCCTCAGGGAGGTACGCGAGATACCGCTTGATCTTCGGGAGTTGGCGGTACAGCACCAGGGCGGCGCCCACGATCTCGCCGTTCCTGTCGAACCAGCCCAGGTTCTCCGAGCGCCACTCGGTCTTCACATCCGCCCACGCCGGGACCTGGCAGTGACTGGCCGACGGCAGACTCTGGATGTACGCCAGATGCTGCTCTCGGCTGATGGTCCTCAGGGTCAGGCTCATGCGGGGCGCTCCTCGGCAGGTGTGTCCCCATCGGTCAGGGGCTCCGGCTCTCGCGCCGAAGCCTACTGCGACCGGGGAGCGCGTCGTCTGGCCCTGTCGGACCTTGTCGGCCAGGTGGGTCCCGGCTGTCCGCCCTCAGGGGGGCTGCACGACCCCCTGGGGGGATGCGGGTGGACCGCCGTGACCGGCGGTCCGGAGGTGTCCGGGACAGGCGCGGCTACAGGCCGCCGAAGAGACCGCCGTGGGCCATGCCCAGGTAGAACCCGATGGCGGACGCGCCTATACCGAGGATCAGCGGGAACCTCTCGCGGGTGGTCACCGAGATGTACTGCCCGTATGCACCCGTGAGGATCCCGATGAGTCCGGCCCACGAGCTGATCAGATGCAGGCCGTGGAACATCGCCGTCACGAAGGCGATCAGACCGAGGGCCACCGTTACCCCCACCAGAATGTCCTGGCGCGGATGGGGCTTTCCGTCCGTGGCGAGAAGGGAAACGGCAGGGCGGCGGGTTTGCGTTGTCTGTGCCATCGAAGTACCTCCTGGCCGAAGGCGGCGCATCGTGGCGCCGCTCACACCCGATGTGTACAGATTGCGTCTCCTGAGCACCGGATTTCAACCGGAAGCCGGTGTGCGGGTACTCTGTACGGTCTGCACCGGTGTCTGCCCAGGCCAGCACGTCAGCCCTCTTCGGAGGGGGCATTGTCAGTGGCGGCTGTTTTACTCGGAGACACTGTTGCTTACGCATCACGACCCTCCTGCCACGGAACGACCGTGGCCGCTGAGTCCAAAGGAGGTGGGTTCCACATGCGTCACTACGAGGTGATGGTCATCCTCGACCCCGATCTCGAGGAGCGCGCTGTCTCCCCGCTGATCGAGAACTTCCTCTCCGTCGTCCGTGAGGGCAACGGAAAGGTTGAGAAGGTCGACACCTGGGGCCGTCGTCGTCTCGCTTACGAGATCAAGAAGAAGCCCGAGGGCATCTACTCGGTCATCGACCTGCAGGCCGAGCCTGCGGTCGTCAAGGAGCTCGACCGCCAGATGAACCTGAACGAGTCGGTCCTCCGGACCAAGGTCCTCCGTCCCGAGATCCACTGAGCATCTAGCTCAGTGGTCATCGGGTTCGAGTAGCAGCAAGCAGCCAGAAGCAATCCCCGCCGAGAGGTTCACCCATGGCAGGCGAGACCGTCATCACGGTCGTCGGCAATCTCGTCGACGACCCCGAGCTGCGTTTCACCCCGTCCGGTGCGGCGGTCGCGAAGTTCCGTGTCGCGTCCACTCCCCGCATCTTCGACCGACAGACCAATGAGTGGAAGGACGGCGAAGGCCTGTTCCTCACCTGCTCGGTCTGGCGGCAGGCGGCGGAGAACGTCGCCGAGTCGCTCCAGCGAGGCATGCGCGTTGTCGTGCAGGGCCGGCTGAAGCAGCGGTCGTACGAAGACCGCGAAGGCGTGAAGCGCACGGTCTACGAGCTGGACGTCGAGGAAGTCGGCCCCAGTCTCAAGAGCGCCACGGCCAAGGTCACCAAGACCACCGGTCGCGGTGGCCAGGGCGGCCAGGGTGGTTACGGCGGTGGCCAGCAGGGTGGCGGCAACTGGGGCGGCGGTCCCGGTGGCGGCGGCCAGCAGGGTGGCGGCGGTGCTCCCGCCGACGACCCGTGGGCCACCAGCGCGCCGGCCGGCGGCCAGCAAGGCGGGGGTCAGCAGGGCGGCGGAGGCGGTTGGGGCGGAAGCTCCGGCGGTTCCGGCGGCGGCTACTCGGACGAGCCTCCCTTCTAGGGCAGCTCGTACCCCCACTTCTTGATCACACAGGAGAAACACCATGGCGAAGCCGCCTGTGCGCAAGCCTAAGAAGAAGGTCTGCGCTTTCTGCAAGGACAAGACCCAGTACGTGGACTACAAGGACACGAACATGCTGCGGAAGTTCATTTCCGACCGCGGCAAGATCCGTGCCCGCCGCGTAACCGGCAACTGCACGCAGCACCAGCGTGACGTCGCCACGGCAGTGAAGAACAGCCGTGAGATGGCGCTGCTGCCCTACACGTCCACCGCGCGATAAGGGAAGGGTGACCGAATAATGAAGATCATCCTCACCCACGAGGTCTCCGGCCTCGGCGCTGCCGGCGACGTCGTCGACGTCAAGGACGGGTACGCCCGTAACTACTTGGTTCCGCGTGGCTTTGCCATCCGCTGGACCAAGGGTGGCGAGAAGGACGTGGCGCAGATCCGCCGCGCCCGCAAGATCCACGAGATCGCGACGATCGAGCAGGCCAACGAGGTCAAGGCCAAGCTTGAGGCCGTGAAGGTTCGTCTGGCCGTTCGCTCCGGCGACGCCGGCCGTCTCTTCGGCTCCGTCACTCCGGCCGACATCGCTTCGGCGATCAAGGCTGCCGGTGGCCCGGACGTCGACAAGCGTCGCGTCGAGCTCGGCTCGCCGATCAAGACGCTCGGCGGGCACCAGGTGTCCGTGCGTCTGCACCCCGAGGTCGCGGCGAAGCTCGGCATCGAGGTCGTTGCTGCCTAAGGGCACAGCTCACCAGAGCAAGTGAAGGGCTGCACCCCGCGGGGTGCAGCCCTTTGCCGTTTCACGTGAAACAGGATCGACGGTCACTGCTCAGCGGGTGGCTCCGGTGACGATCCACTTACCCGACCGCGTGCGCAGCCAGAGGGTCACCATACGGACCGTCATCATCAGTGCCATCGCCCACCACAGAGCAGTCAGACCTCCGCCGTAGGTGGGCACGAGCAGGGCGACCGGAGCGAAGACGGCCAGGGTGATCAGCATGGCCCAGGCGAGGTACCGGCCGTCTCCGGCGCCCATCAGTACACCGTCCAGCACGAAGACCACGCCTGCGATCGGCTGCCCGACGGCCACCACCAGCAAGGCGGGGATCAGGGTGCTCCGAACGTCCTGGTCGCCTGTGAACAGAGGGATGAACAAGGGACGCGCGAGCACGATCAGTGCCCCGAGCGCCACACCTGAGGAAACACCCCACTGCACCATACGGCGGCATGCCTCGCGTGCACCCGTGGTGTCATCGGCCCCGAGGTAGCGGCCGATGATGGCCTGTCCGGCGATGGCAATGGCGTCGAGAGCGAAGGCCATCAGGCTCCACAGGGAGAGGATGATCTGGTGGGCGGCGATATCGGTGTCGCCCAGGCGCGCGGCGACGGCGGTGGCGATCATCAGGACGGCGCGGAGAGATAGCGTACGGACGAGCAGGGGGACGCCTGCCTGGGCACTGGCCCTGATCCCTGCCGCGTCGGGGCGCAACGATGCGCCGTGGCGGCGTGCGCCCCGCACCACCACGATCAGATAGGCCGCGGCCATGCCGACCTGGGCGATCACGGTGCCCCAGGCCGATCCGGCGATACCGAGACCGGCGCCGTAGACAAGCCCCGTGTTGAGGGCTCCGTTGGCCGCGAAACCGCCGATGGCGACATAGAGCGGGGTCCTGGTGTCCTGCAGGCCACGGAGCACGCCGGTAGCGGCCATCACCATGAGCATGGCGGGGATACCGAGGCTCGAGATCCGTAGATAGGTGGTGGCGTACGGCGCAGCGGTGTCGGAGGTGCCGAAGAGATCGACGAGCCAGGGAGCAGAAGGGAGCGTCACAGCGATGACGGCGACGCCGAGGAGCAGCGCCAGCCAGATGCCGTCCATGCCCTGCCGTATCGCGGAAGCGAGATCGCCCGCACCTACGCGTCGCGCGACCGCCGCCGTGGTGGCGTAGGCGAGGAAGACGAAGATGCTCACGGCGGTGGTCAGCAGGGCTGCGGCGACGCCCAGGCCGGCCAGTTGTGGTGTGCCGAGATGGCCGACGATGGCGCTGTCGGCCATGACGAAGAGCGGCTCGGCGACGAGCGCGCCGAAGGCGGGGACGGCGAGTGCGACGATCTCGCGATCGTGCCGTCGGCGGCTGGAATGTGAGGTCGCGGGGGCCAGGGGCATGAGGGCCAATCTAATCTTCCACAGGTAACGGATGCAATGCCATAGCGATCCTTACATTTGCTGGCACTGGGTGTTCTCCTGCGTGCGGTTTGCCGTGATCTTGTGCCGACTCGGAAAGTTTTTCTCCCCCACAGCCAGTGGATGGAGAAAGTGCAGGTCAGGGCTGAGGTGAGGGTCGCGTTATGAGTTTGTCCACAGTGCTGTCCCCTGCTCCGTGCACAGGTTCTGCGGAGTTCTCCACAGCATCTGGTCCGCTGTCCACATGCCCTGTGGATAACCAGATTGGCTGACGGTGCAGCGGGGCCTACCGTGGACCGGCGCCCACACCCCGTTTCAGCTCTGGAATCCCGCAGAACTCGACGTGCCGGAACCGGAGTCGAGCGTCTTGATTGTCGGTGCTGTGCCGTAAGAAAGAGTGGCACGGCGAAGGTCCGCGGAGCGGACGGGAGGAGGTGGCACGGTGAGCATTCCCGAGCCTTTGGACGATCCCTGGGCCGACATCGGTCCCAGTGACCGTCTGCCCGTTTCCCGCCAGCGTCGTGGCGAAGGCCGGGACCGCGGAGAGCAGCACGACCGCGGCAGGGAGAGCGGTGGCTGGGACGGCAGCTCGCCCGGATTCGAGCGCGTGCCCCCTCAGGACCTGGACGCCGAGCAGTCGGTCCTCGGCGGCATGCTCCTCTCCAAGGACGCCATCGCCGACGTCGTGGAGATCATCAAGGGGCACGACTTCTACCGCCCCGCCCACGAGACCGTCTTCCAGGCGATCCTCGACCTTTATGCCAAGGGCGAGCCCGCCGACCCGATCACGGTCGCGGCCGAGCTGGTCAAGCGCGGCGCGATCACCAAGGTGGGCGGCGCTCCCTATCTGCACACCCTCGTCCAGTCAGTGCCGACTGCGGCCAACGCCTCCTACTACGCGGAGATCGTCCACGAACGGGCCGTCCTGCGACGGCTTGTCGAGGCGGGCACGAAGATCACGCAGATGGGGTACGCGGCCGACGGTGACGTCGACGAGATCGTCAACTCGGCACAGGCCGAGATCTACGCGGTCACCGAGCAGCGCACCAGCGAGGACTATCTTCCGCTGGGGGACATCATGGAGGGCGCGCTCGACGAGATCGAGGCGATCGGTTCGCGCTCCGGCGAGATGACCGGCGTACCGACCGGCTTCACCGACTTCGACGCCCTGACCAACGGCCTGCACCCGGGCCAGATGATCGTCATCGCGGCGCGTCCGGCAATGGGTAAGTCCACGCTGGCCCTGGACTTCGCGCGGGCCGCGTCGATCAAGAACAACCTGCCGAGCGTGATCTTCTCCCTCGAAATGGGCCGCAACGAGATTGCGATGCGGCTGCTGTCCGCCGAAGCGCGGGTGGCTCTGCACCACATGCGCTCCGGCACGATGACCGACGAGGACTGGACGCGGCTGGCCCGCCGGATGCCGGATGTCTCGGCCGCGCCGCTCTACATCGACGATTCGCCGAACCTGTCGATGATGGAGATCCGGGCGAAGTGCCGTCGGCTGAAACAGCGGAACGACATCAAGCTGGTGATCATCGACTACTTGCAGCTGATGCAGTCCGGTGGCTCGAAGCGTGCCGAAAGCCGTCAGCAGGAGGTCTCGGACATGTCCCGAAACCTCAAGTTGCTGGCGAAGGAGCTGGAGCTCCCGGTCATCGCGCTGTCCCAGCTGAACCGTGGTCCGGAGCAGCGTACGGACAAGAAGCCGATGGTCTCCGACCTTCGTGAATCCGGCTCCATCGAGCAGGACGCCGACATGGTGATCCTGCTGCACCGCGAGGACGCGTATGAGAAGGAGTCCCCGCGGGCGGGCGAGGCGGACCTGATGGTGGCCAAGCACCGTAACGGCCCGACGGCGACGATCACTGTGGCATTCCAGGGCCACTACTCACGCTTCGTGGACATGGCGCAGACCTAGAAGGCGCCTGTAGGGTCCCAGATTTCGTGGCCAAATCTCACGAGCGATGGCCAAGCGATGGCATATCTGACACGAATCTGAGACTGGCAGGTCAAGCCGCCCACTCGTATGGGTGATTGGGCTCTGATGCTGGTGCCCTGGTAGAAGCCCGCTGACACCGTGGGCTTCTACCAGGGCACCGCTCGTGGGCTTGGGGGTGTGCGGTGGGGGAGATCGCCGCGACGGTGAGAGGAAACACCCATCCAAGCCGTGAGACAGCGGGAAGCTGCTCAGCGCCTCGTCTCGTACCTGGTCAGGACCACGCCGCCGGGACACGTCCGCGTCTCCACCAGGTTCAGGTTCACCCAGCTGTCCAGCGC
>NZ_JBFAJH010000010.1:0-3431 GCF_040655115.1 Streptomyces atratus
CAGCGGATACTCCCTGCCCGAACAGCCAGATCATCTCGCCGACCGCCAAGACAACCCCGAAACGATCACTCCGGAAACAAGCCGGTGGATCCGGGCTCAGCCGACGACGGCACAGTGATTCATTCCCTTACCGAAGCCCTCCGCCGTGAGCGCACCACCCACCGAGAGCGCGTCCAAGAGTTCGAACAACGACTGGCCGCGGCACACGGCGAGATCCTGCGCTTGCAACGTGTGATCCAGTCACATAACCCGAGACCGTGACAGCACTCGCCCGGCTCCAGAGCTCACGATCCAGAACGCAATCCCAGAGCACTGTGCTCCACCACACCCGAGGGAAGATCGATCTTCCCCGAAGCCCGAGCAGTCAGCTCCACGAGCCCGGCCCGGAGGTCGGCGGCCGGCTCACCAAGGACGATCGCGCTGATGATCAGCTCCATCATCAGACGGTCGTACTCGTCGCCCATGCTGCGATAGCGCTCGCCATCGGCCTCCACCACAGCAGAGGCGATCCTCCTCCCACCACCAGCCACGGGGACAAAGGACGCCTCATAGACGCCGCGACCGGTCCAACTCCTGTGCATGAAAACGACATCGCCTTCGACGAAGACGTTCCACTTCTCATCCATGTCCCGGGCCCGATATCCGCGCCGGATCCGGTCCCAGTCCTCGTCAGTCCAGACACGATCCGGCAACTGAGACACCGGCCTGGGCGTGTTCATCGGCTGGAGGCGCCGAAACGACTCTCGGGTGAGCGGGGTATCGGCAGTCATGACGTGATCCTACGGATGCACCACTCCAACAGGACAGCGACTTACTTACAACTGGGCAGAGGATGAACCTCAGCCACTGCAGGCGCGTCCGGCCCCGCTCGGCCAGCCCCTTGGCCTCCGGGTCGCGGGGCCGGCACAGGATCACCTTGCAGGCCAGCAGCCCGGCCAGCGCGGCGAACTCATGACCGAGCACGACCCGTCCCTCCCGGCGGCGTCCGATGGCCGCCTCGTTGTCCCAGACCAGTGCCCGGGGCACCGCTTTCCAGCCGGACAGCAGGTCCCAGTGGCCGCTCACCAGGTCGGCGGCCTGCCTCGACGACAGCATCCGCGCGGTGATCACCCGGGAATAGCCGGACACCATCACCAGCACCGGCGGGCGCCCCGTCTGCCCGAAACCCAGCGGGATGTCCACCGGCGGGAACCACAGATCGCACTGGGCCAGCTCGCCGGGCTGATACGCCGTCCGCGGGACCGGGTCCGCCGGCAGATACACCGGCCGCAGTTCCCGCACCCGCCGCTTCAGCACCGACAACGACCGTTCCCAGCCGATCCGCTCGGCGATCACCGTGGCGGGCATCCGCGGGTACTCCGCCAGCAGTTCGCGGATCGCCGGCTCCACCGCGTCCACGATCGAGCCCTTCGGCGCCCGCCGGTACTTCGGCGGATCGTCGCTGGCCACAGCCCGCCGCACGGTGTTCCGGGCGATCCCCAGATGCCGCGCGATCCCCTTGATCGACATTCCCTCCGCACGGTGGAGCCGCCGGATCTCAGCCCGGTCCTCCACACCGATCACCTCTTCCACCTGACTCCCATGGAGCCAGACTGATCACTTGATCACGGAAGGGGTCACTTTTCATCGACCGATAGGGGGGTCACGCTTCACGGAACGGCGACAAGCCGATCGATGGCCGGAGCGCTCTCCTCGACGGGTTGCGGCTCGGCGAATCGCCCCGTTCCGGACTGGCGGAGACCGGGACCTGGACGAACGCCAGGGGCCGCTCGGGAGACGCTGTGCCACTCCACGATCACGCTGACCTCGGACACGTACACGAGCCTGCTGCCCGAGGTCGACAAAGCTGCCGCAGAAGGCGCCGCTGCTCCGGTGCCACGTGCTCGTAAGACCCCCTCCGTAGCGCCTGCTGTCGGACCGTCCGCTCACGCATCGCTCACGCAAGAGGCCGGGAAAGACGAAGCGCCCCGACCGGCCGAAGCCGATCGAGACGCTAAGTAGCAGGTCAGAGGGGGTTTTCCCTCGCTGCTGGCGGTAGGCCGTGTGGGACTCGAACCCACAACCAACGGATTAAAAGTCCGCTGCTCTGCCAATTGAGCTAACGGCCCTCGGCGAATCACCCCTGAGCATAGCCCGCCGGAGCCCGGCAGCCGATCGGGTATCGGCTGCCGGGCCCGTCGAGCCGCCTCGGGATGTGGTTCATTCGGCGGTGACGCCCGCGCTCGTGCGCTTGTGATCCGGTTTGAGGAACCAGTGGCGGGCCGACACGACCCACCATGTCGCCGTTGAAACCCAGGGCGGCCAGGACTGCGATCGGGGCGTAGTTGAACAGCTGCGCGCCGATCGCGACCAGCAGCAGGAGCTTGCCGGTGGTGGCGCCGAGGACGTCCAGGAGGATCTGGGCGGGCGGAGCGCCGGTGCCGTCACCGCGACCTGGCCAAGCACGTTGAACCAGCCCGTGAACCAGGCCCAGGCCGCCGCCGAACGCGGCGGGGCCAGCCGGTGCGCCCAGAAACAGAGCCCTGCGGAGGTCGGGTACACCGAACAGATCTCCGCCGTCGCCAGGCCGACGAACAGCGTCATCAGGCCGATGCCGACCCGGCCCCAGGTGATGGCGGCGGGACCGCCGGTGTTCATGCCGAACAGATACAGCGTCAGGCAGCCGGAGATCACCGGACTGATCGTGCAGGAGAGCCTGGAGTACATCTGCCGGCCGCTCCCGACCCTCACTCGTGCGGCGAAGAGGCCCTTGCCGTCACCCCGGTAGGCCCACAGCACCCCGGACGTGTCGCGAGCAAGGAGATCGGCCTTGCCGTCGCCACTCGCATCGCCCACTCCGACCAGGGAGTTGTAGATCTGCCGGCCCCCGCCGACCTTCACCCGGGACGCCAGCGTGCCCTTACCCGTCCCGGCATAGCGCCACAGCACCCCGGCCCTGTCACGCGCCAGCAGATCGCCCTTGCCGTCACCATTCAGATCGCCGGCACCGGCAAGCAGATAACCCTTCCACCCCGTACCGATCTTCACCCGCGCCTTGAAGACCCCGGCACCCTTGCTCACATGGGGCGAAAACGCGCCGAAGGCGGGCCCACCCGTAAATCAAAAGCGGGCCCAACTCCTGAAGAGCGGGCCCGCTTTCGATTCACTTGTTCAGCTGTTCAGCGACGTGCGCGTGAACGTCAGCCGTTGCGCTTCCAGCGCGGCTTGTCGTCGCGGCGGCCGAAGGAACCGGTGTTGGTGCCGGTACCCGTGCCACCGCGGTGGTCGTCGCGGCGGCCGGTCGGACGGTCGCTGCCACCGGAGCGGAAGCCGCCCGAGGGGCGGTCGTCACGACGGTCGCGGTTGAACGGACGGTCGCTGCCACCGGAGCGGAAGCCACCGGACGGGCGGTCGTCACGACGGTCGCGGTTGAACGACGGGCGGTCGTTGTC
>NZ_JBFAJH010000010.1:3530-212323 GCF_040655115.1 Streptomyces atratus
CGCGGTTGAAGGACGGACGGTCGTTGTCACGGCGGAAACCACCCGACGGGCGGTCGTCACGACGCTGGAAACCACCACGGTCACCACCGCGGTCGTCACGACGGTCGCGGTTGAACGACGGGCGGTCGTTGTCGCGGTTGAAGGACGGACGGTCGTTGTCACGGCGGAAACCACCCGACGGGCGGTCGTCACGACGCTGGAAACCACCACGGTCACCACCGCGGTCGCCGCCGCGGTCACGGTTGAACGACGGACGGTCGTTGTCACGACGGAAACCACCCGACGAACGGTCGTCACGACGCTGGAAACCACCACGGTCACCACCGCGGTCGCCGCCGCGGTACCCACCGCGGTCGCCGCCCCGGTCGTCCCGGCGGTCGCCACCGCGGTTGTCGCGGCGGTCGAAGTTGCCGCGGTCGTCGCGACGGTCGTCGCGCTCGCGCGCCGTGGGCTGCTCCGGTACGGAGACGGCGGCCTCGATCGCGGCCTCCGCCTCGGCGGCGACCTCGGCGACTGCTGCCTCGGGGTCGTCGCCCCGCTCGCGCGCGGCACGGGCGACCAGGCGGTCGGCCTCCTCACGGAGCTCACCGGCGCGGCGCTGGACGCGCTCCAGCTGCTTGGTCAGGTCGGCGACCTCGCGCTCCGCCTGCTTGGCGGCGTTGTTCGCGGAGTCGGCCTGGACCTCGGTCAGCGAACGGGCGCCGGTGATCTCGGCGACCTCCGGGTCGAAGGCGCCCGCGCCGCCGACGATGTGGCGCGAGGCGTCGACGCCCGCGTCCTCCATCAGGCGGAAGATCTGGCGACGCTGGTGGGGCAGCGCCAGGGAGACGACGACACCGGACTTGCCGGCACGGGCGGTACGGCCCGAACGGTGCAGGTAGTCCTTGTGGTCACCGGCGGGGTCCACGTTCAGCACCAGGTCGATGCCGTCGACGTGGATACCGCGGGCGGCGACGTCGGTCGCGACGAGCGCGTTGACGTAACCGTCCTTGAAGTCGGCGAGCACGCGGGTACGGGCACCCTGCGTCATGCCGCCGTGCAGCGCGTCCGCCTTCACGCCCGCCTCGACGAGCTGCTCGGCGATGCGGTCGGCGCCCAGCTGGGTGCGGACGAAGATGATCGTGCGGCCCTTGCGGGCGGCGATGGCGGAGGTGACCGGCGCCTTGTCCTTCGGCTTCACGACGAGGACGTGGTGCGTCATGGTCGTGACGTTGCCCTGGGCGCTGTCGACCTCGTGGCTCACCGGGTTGCTCAGGTAGCGCTTGACCAGCGTGCCGATCTCGTTCTCCATGGTGGCGGAGAAGAGCATGCGCTGACCGCCGACCGGAACCTGGTCGAGCAGCTCGGTGACCTCGGGCAGGAAGCCCAGGTCGGACATCTGGTCGGCCTCGTCGAGGACGGCGACCTGGACGTTCTCCAGGGAGCAGGCGCCCCGGTTGATGATGTCGCGCAGTCGGCCCGGGGTGGCGACGAGGACGTCGACACCGCGCTCCAGCGCGTAGATCTGGTTGCCCATCGACGTACCGCCGCAGACGACCTTCATCTTCAGGCCGAGCACGTCCCCGTAGGGCTGCAGCGCATCCGCGACCTGCATCGCGAGCTCACGGGTCGGGGTGAGGATGACCGCGCGGGGCTTCTTCTTCTCGGTGTGACCGCCGGCCAGCGTGGCCAGGGTCGGCAGACCGAAGGAGAGCGTCTTGCCGGAGCCGGTACGGCCGCGGCCCAGGATGTCCTTGCCGGCCAGCGCGTCCGGAATGGTCGCGGCCTGGATCGGGAAGGGCGCGGTCACACCGTTCTGCGCGAGCTTGCGGACGATGCCCTCGGGCAGGCCCAGGTCGGCGAAGGTGATGGTCGGCTCGGCGTCGGTGGTGGCGTCGGTGAAGTCGACGGACTCGGCCGTCTCGACCGTCTCGGACACCTCGGCGGCCTCGGCCACTACGGCCTCGGCTTCGGTGACAATCTCGTCGTTCTCGGGCATGACGGTGTTGTCAGAGTTGAAATTGGACATGCGAAATGCGAAACCTTCCGGAGTCTCGGCACGCGCCCATAACTCCGTGATTCGCAATTTCGACCGCCTCAATGCGGTCCAGCCACGGCAAGGGAGAGTACGCGCCACACGGCGCTCTTCTGTGTCGGCGCCGGGCAATGGGATCAAACGATCTGCCACCATACGCACTCTCACCCACATTGCGCAAACCACACGCTCCGGCGCACCCGCTACACCGGCCCCACCTGCGGCGATACCTCGGGAGTCCGAAGCGCCTCCACGCCGGCCGCCGCACTCATCGCGTTGCTGCGGAGCTGAGCGGCCGGAGACGCGGAGGGCACCGGAGGCGGACCCGAGGGTTCCGGATCGGGTGAGCCCGACGGCTCCGGGGTGACCGGCGCGGACGGCCCGGAGGTCCCCGACGGATCCGCGGACGGCCCCGGCTGCTGCGACCCCCCGCCTCCCGGCGGGGACGGCACCGGCAGATGCCCGCCCCGGGTCGGCAACGGAGCACCGGACCCCACGCCCGCGTGCGTGCCACCGGGTCCGGCCGGGGCACCCGCCGACGCACGCGGGCTCGGCGATTCGGCGGCCTCCCGGTCGGAGTGTGCCTGCGCGCCACCCCCGGTACGGGCCCGTCCGGTACCCGCCGCCGTGGAGCCGTCCGGTTCGTTCGACGAGCCCCTGTGCTCGGCAGACCTCGACGGGGCCGGCTTCTCGCCGTCGCCGCTGATGCTCATGCAGCCGGTGGACGCGGCAATCGTCACTGCGGTGACGGCTGCCCATCGGGCAGGGGCGGGCAACTGGCGCACGGGGGCACCTCCGGGAGGCGGGGACGAAGAAGGGCGGGAACGGACGGGAGGGGACGCTGTGTCCAACTCCCGTTCCCCCGAATGGGACACGCCCCGCGCGTCACCGGCCCCTTCGCCGCCCGCTCTCCCCCGGCGCACTCAGCCGTAACCGAGCGCGTGAAGCCGCTCGTCGTCGATGCCGAAGTGGTGGGCGATCTCATGAACGACCGTGATTTCCGTCTCGGCCACCACGTCCTCGCGCGACTCGCACATCCGCAGCGTCGGCCCGCGGTAGATCGTGATCCGGTCCGGCAGCACGCCGGCGTACCACTCGCCGCGATCGGTCAGTGGCGTGCCCTCGTACAGCCCGAGCAGCTCCGGATCGCCGGGCTCCGGTTCGTCCTCGACAAACACCGCGACGTTGTCCATCAGCCGCGTCAGCTCCGGCGGAATCCGGTCCAGGGCCTCGGCGACCAGTTCCTCGAACTCTTCGCGCGTCATCTCCAGCACACCGTCATTGTCACGTACCGTTCCTGGGCGGTGGGCAGGAGTGAGTCCCGGCTCACCGGTACGCCCCGAACGGTCCTGGGCGCACTGGTCCGCTTTCGCGTCCCGGTCGGCGACGCACATCCCGTATACGGTCCGTCCCGGGCGGGCGGAATCCCTACGACCCGGCCATATGGGTGTGGCCGGAGACGACGGGGAGACCCCGAACCATCACTCCGGTGACACGGGGGCCCCGACTGCTGACGCCACACCCGGCGTCCCGGAGCGCACCGAGAACGCTACGCACACCCCGCCAGGCATAACCCCCAGCTCGTCGCGCCGTTCACCCCATCGTGCCCACGTTCGCCACAACGATGTGCTTGCCCAGCAGCTGTGAACCCCCGCCCGACCGGCCCCGGACCGCCACCCCCGCTCTGCCCACCATCCCGCGCCCCCCGCATGGCCGCCCCCGAACCCGGGCATACGCGCCCCATGGCCCGCGACCCGTTCCGCGCCGCAGTCGCCCGCATCCGCCACCACCACCGCTCCCGCCCCACCGCACCCAGCAGCACCCTCGCCGCCACACCGCACCCCTGTGGGCGCGCGCTGGGTCTGATCGCCGTGGTCGTGTTCGGTGCCTGGCTGGGGCTGCTGGTCGTCGGCAGTGTCCGTACGCCCGTCGGCCCCATGGACACCACGATGGCCCTGCGCCCCTCCCTCAGCGGCGGCACGAAGATCAATGTGGCCCCGCTCGGCGCCCTGGAACTGGACTCCCACATCGCCCCGGTCCGCCTCGACGTCCAGGTCGACCGGCTGGACCCGGTGCGCTCCGGGGCCCTGGTCCAGCACCCCGAGCGGCTCTCCGGACTCCAGCAGGAGATCACCGCGGACGTCTCCACCGGCACCCGCGAGCTCGCCGTACGCTCCTGCGTCGCCGTCGTCTCCGGTGCGACCGCGCTCGGTCTCGCCGTCTACCGCCGCCCGCGTCGCGCGCTGGCCGCCGGTGGTCTCGCACTCGCACTGCTGGCCGCGTCGGGGGTCAGCGCGTACGCCACCTGGAATCCGGAGTCCGTCCTGGAACCCAGGTTCTCCGGGCTGCTCTCCAGCGCCCCCTCGGTGGTCGGCGACGCCCGCTCGATCGTCACCGACTTCGACGTCTACCAACGGGAACTTGCCCGGCTGGTGACCAATGTGACCAGGCTGTACGACGCCACATCGACCCTCCCCGTCTACCGCCCGGACCCCGCCACCCTCCGTGTCCTGCACATCTCCGACATCCACCTCAACCCCGCGGCCTGGCAGATCATCGGCTCACTGGTCGAGCAGTACGACATCGACGTGATCATCGACTCGGGCGACACGATGGACCACGGCGCCGCCGTCGAGAACGGCTTCCTGGACCCGATCCGCGACCTGGGCGCGCCCTACGTCTGGGTCCGCGGCAACCACGACTCCCGGATCACCCAGCGGTATCTGGAGCGGTTCACGAACGTGCATGTGCTGGACGACGGCCGGGCCGTGGACGTCGGCGGACTGCGGGTGGCGGGCATCGGGGACCCCCAGTTCACCCCTGACCGCTCGCTCCCCGCCCAGGGAGCGGCCGCCGAGCGGATGGCGGGCATGCGACTCGCCTCCGCGCTCCGCAGCCAGGAACAGGCCGGCACCCCCGTCGACATCGCCGTCGCCCATGAACCGGAAGCGGCCCGCGAGACGGACGGCACGGTGCCGCTGGTCCTCGCCGGCCATGTGCACCACCGGCAGAACGAACTGATGGCACTCGGCACCCGGCTCAAGGTCGAAGGCTCCACGGGCGGCGGCGGCCTGCGCGCCGTACAGAACAGGAAGCCGGAGAAGGTGCGCGCCTCGGTGCTCTACCTGGACCGCGCGACTCGCCGTCTGCAGGCCTGGGACGAGATCACGCTCGGCGGGCTCGGCCTGGCAACGGCCGAGGTCAGCCGCCATTTGCCGGAGGGGAACCCACCCGGAGCGACCCCTTCGCCTATTCGGTTTGGCTGACACCGAAACGCCGTAGTACAGTCTCCGACGTGCCCAAGGGCGCCGGTCAGGACTTGACCGTTCCGAGACCCCAGAGGTCGAAGAAGAAGCGGAACCTCTTGGGGGGAAGCGGAGTCACATGCTTCTCACGTCCTCTTCGGGGGGCGATAGACGCAGAAGTAGCGACACCAGCAGTTCTGCCCTCATCGTCTAGTGGCCCAGGACGCCGCCCTTTCAAGGCGGTAGCACGGGTTCGAATCCCGTTGGGGGCACGCACCACCTTGTGCGACACTTAGTCGCACAACAGCTTGGTCCTGTGGAGCAGTTTGGAGTGCTCGCCACCCTGTCAAGGTGGAGGCCGCGGGTTCAAATCCCGTCAGGACCGCTGCAGCTCGTAAGCGCTGCGTGGCTGGGTAGCTCAGTTGGTACGAGCGATCGCCTGAAAAGCGATAGGTCGCCGGTTCGATCCCGGCCCCAGCCACCACCCGAAAGCCCCGTCCGCCGGACGGGGCTTTCGCCGTGTCAGGCCTCCTCCCGCTCCGCAGAGTTCGCATCCCGGCGGCGCCGGGCCCGCACCCCGAGCACCAGCAGCACCACTGCCACCACCGCCACCAGCGCGGCCGCGTCCGGCACCTGCTCGCCGATCCGCTGCGCCCACTGCTCGACGGCGAACGAATCGTCCACGTCCAGCAGTCCGGGCAGCGCCGTCGTCCCGTCGAAAGCCAGGAACAGTGCGCCCAGCCCGATGAAGAACAACCCCGACAGCGCAGTGGTGGTGTGCAGTTCGAAGGGGCCGAGCCGAAAAGCGCGGCCGCGCAGCCAGGCGCGGCGCCCGAGGTCGAAGCGCTCCCAGACCAGCGCCAGCAGGAACAGCGGGACCGCCATGCCCAGGGCGTAGACGGCGAGCAGCAGTCCGCCGTAGACCGGGCTGCCGCTGACAGCCGCCACCGTCAGGACGCCGCCGAGGATCGGTCCGGCGCAGAACCCGGCCAGCCCGTAGACGGCGCCGAGGGCGTAGACGGACAGGGCGGTCGTCGGCCGGATCCGCCCGCTGAGGGCCGTGATCCGGCGCGAGGCGAAGCCGAGGCCCACGATCTGGGCCACTCCGAGCGCGATGATCAGCCAGCCGGCGCCGAGGACCAGCTGGTCGCGGTGGCTGTAGAAGAGCCGTCCGGCGTACGAGCCCGCGGCGCCGAGCGGCACGAGGGTGGTGGCCAGACCCACGTAGAAGATGCCGGTCCTGGCCAGCAGTCGCGAGGCCGAGTCGATGGAGTAGGCGAAGAAGGCGGGCAGCAACAGGGCGCTGCAGGGGCTGACCAGGGCCAGCAGCCCGCCGAGGAAAGCAGCGAAGTAGCCGATGTCCGGCGTCACTTGTCGGCGCCCCCGGAGGAGTCACCGGAGCCCTTGGAGCCGTTCGCGTCCTTGGTGTCCTTGGCGTCCTTGGTGTTGGCCGCCTTGTCGGCCGCCGCCTGGATGACCTGCTCGAAGACCTCCACCGGCTGCGCTCCGGCCAGCGGGCGGCCGTTGATCAGGAAGGACGGGGTGGAGCTCGCGCCGATCCCGTACCCCTCCGCCTGGTCCTTGCTCACCGCGCCGGAAGCTGCCGCACCGTCCGCGTCGCGTACGAACCGGCCGAGGTCCCGCACCCCCGCCTCCCGGGCGAGCGCCTTCAGCCGGTCCTTGCCGAAGCCCTTCTCCTTGGCCCCTTCGGTGTAGGCGGCGGCGTGGAACTGCCAGAAGCGGCCCTGCTGCCCGGCGGCCCAGGCGGCCCGCGCGACGGCCTCGGATTCTGCGCCGAAGATCGGGAAGTTGCGCCACTCGATGCGCAGGGTGCCGTTGTCGACGTACTTCTTCACCAGGGCGGGTTCGGCGTCCCGGGCGAACTTGCCGCAGTAGCCGCACTTGAAGTCGGCGTACTCGATGAGGACCACGGGCGCGTCGACCCGGCCCTGCGCGAGCCCGTCGCCGGGGTCGCGGCGGGCCAGCCTCGCCAGTTCCGGGAAGACGCCGGCGTCCGGGTCGGCCGTGACATCGCCGGCCGCGGTCGAGGAGGAGGAGCCGGAGTGGTCGGCGGGGGCGGTGGCGCGGTAGGAGACGAAGCCGAGCAGCGCGGCGGCGAGGACGACACCGGTGCCGTAGAGCAGCGGCTTCCTGGACGAGGAGGTTCTGGGCGTGGGCATGGCGAGACTCCGTGCTCGTGGTGCGGGAGGGGAAAGGGGGACAACCGGGTGACGGGCACCCCCTAAACCCGCAGTACGGAGAGTTCCACCGGGGAGGGCGTGGCGGGCTCCGGCCCACGGAGCCCGACGCGCACGCGCGGCTTCTCGGGCCCCCGCCCGGGAACAGCGCTCAGCCCCCACTCGGCGAGACCGGGCGCCTGGTCGTGCGCGGCACCGGCCCGGACCGGGACGCCGGGCTCGGTGCCGTCGTGCTTCATGCCGTTGCCGCAGCCGGGCACGCTCAGGCCATCGGCGGCCGCGGCGGCGCCGGATTCCCCGGACGCGGTCGCCGCCGTCACCGCCGTGGCGGGCCCGCAGAACAGCCCCAGCGCGACCGCGAGCACCGCCACCAGGCAGCACCACTGCGTACGGGACACGGGCGACGGCCTTTCCACTGCGGTACGAAGATCAGTTGCCCGAAATGGTACGTGCTGTGATCAGAGGCCGCCCCGCAGTCACCGCGACCGTGACGCAGACCGCGCGAAATAGGTTCGCCGTTCCTCGGGCCCGGGTGCGATCCTGGGAGCCGTATGTCTACTTCCTTTGCCGATCTCCAGTCCCAGCTCGGGGACGTCTCGCTCCGCGACGCGCACCGGCTCGGCCGCCGCCTCGAAGGCGCACGCCGGATCCGTAAACCCGAGGCCCGGCAGGCCGTGCTGGACGAGATCGCCGGCCAGGCCTGGAAGGCAGCCGAGCGGCTCGCGGGGCGCGCCGAGCGGATGCCCGCTCTCTCGTACCCGGAAGAGCTTCCGGTCAGCCAGAAGAGGGACGAGATCCTGGAGGCGATACGCGACCACCAGGTCGTGATCGTCGCCGGTGAGACCGGCTCCGGCAAGACCACGCAGATCCCGAAGATCTGCATGGAGCTGGGGCGCGGCGTCCGGGGCATGATCGGGCACACCCAGCCGCGCCGGATCGCGGCCCGTACGGTCGCCGAGCGCGTCGCCGACGAGCTGAAGACCCCGCTCGGCGAGGCGGTCGGCTGGAAGGTCCGCTTCACCGACCAGGTGAACCCGGACGCGACGTATCTGAAGCTGATGACGGACGGCATCCTGCTGGCCGAGATCCAGACGGACCGCGAACTGCTCGCGTACGACACGATCATCATCGACGAGGCCCACGAGCGGTCGCTGAACATCGACTTCCTGCTGGGCTATCTGGCCCGGCTGCTGCCCAAGCGCCCCGATCTGAAGGTCGTCATCACCTCGGCGACCATCGACCCGGAGCGCTTCGCCCGGCACTTCGGCGATGCGCCGATCGTCGAGGTCAGCGGGCGTACGTATCCGGTCGAGGTGCGCTATCGGCCGCTCCTGGAGGAAGAGGGCGAGGACTCCGACCGCGACCAGATCACCGCGATCTGCGACGCCGTCGACGAGCTCCAGGCGGAGGGCCCCGGCGACGTGCTGGTCTTCCTCTCCGGCGAGCGCGAGATCCGCGACACCGCGGACGCCCTGAACAAGAAGAACCTCCGCCACACCGAGGTGCTCCCCCTCTACGCGCGCCTGTCGCACGCCGAGCAGCACCGGGTGTTCCAGCGCCACACCGGCCGCAGGATCGTTCTGGCGACGAACGTCGCCGAGACCTCGCTGACCGTCCCCGGTATCAAGTACGTGATCGACCCTGGCAACGCCCGCATCTCCCGCTACAGCCATCGCACCAAGGTCCAGCGGCTGCCGATCGAGCGGATCTCGCAGGCCAGCGCCAACCAGCGCAAGGGCCGCTGCGGCCGTACGTCGGACGGCATCTGCATCCGGCTGTACTCCGAGGACGACTTCCTGACCCGCCCGGAGTTCACGGACGCGGAGATCCTCCGTACGAATCTGGCGTCCGTCATCCTCCAGATGACCGCGGCCGGCCTCGGCGACATCGAGAAGTTCCCCTTCATCGACCCGCCGGACCACCGCAACATCCGCGACGGTGTGCAGCTGCTCCAGGAGCTCGGCGCTCTTGACCTGGAGGACAAGTCCCCCCAGGAGGGGAAGAAGGGGCAACGGCTGACGCCGCTGGGGCGCAAGCTCTCGCAGCTGCCCGTCGACCCGCGCCTCGCCCGCATGGTCATCGAGGCCGACCGCAACGGCTGCACGCGCGAGGTCATGGTGATCGCTGCCGCGCTCTCCATCCAGGACCCGCGCGAGCGGCCCTCGGACAACCAGACGCAGGCCGATCAGCAGCACGCCCGCTTCAAGGACGAGACGTCGGACTTCCTGGCGTTCCTGAATCTGTGGCGGTACATCCGCGAGCAGCAGAAGGAGCGTGGCTCGTCCAGCTTCCGCCGGATGTGCAAGCAGGAGTATCTGAACTTCCTGCGCATCCGCGAATGGCAGGACATCTATGCGCAGCTGCGTACGGTCGCCAAGCAGATGGGTATGCATCTCGAGGAGCCCTCGGCGGACCTGGCCGCGCCGGAGCAGGCGGTGCACACCTCGCTGCTGGCCGGGCTGCTGTCGCACATCGGACTGAAGGACACCGAGAAGAACGAGTACCTGGGCGCGCGCAGCGCCAAGTTCGCGGTCTTCCCAGGGTCGGCGCTCTTCAAGAAGCAGCCGCGGTTCGTGATGTCGGCCGAACTGGTCGAGACGTCCCGGCTGTGGGCGCGGGTCAATGCCAGGGTCGAGCCGGAGTGGATCGAACCGCTGGCCCAGCATCTGCTGAAGCGCACCTACAGCGAGCCGCACTGGGAGAAGGACCAGGCGGCGGTGATGGCCTACGAGCGGGTCACGCTGTACGGCGTACCGATCGTCGCCCAGCGCAAGATCAATTTCGGCCGTATCGACGCCGAGACATCCCGCGATCTCTTCATCCGGAACGCACTGGTCGAGGGCGACTGGCGGACCCACCACCAGTTCTTCCATGACAACCGCAAACTCCTCGGCGAGGTGGAGGAGTTGGAGCACCGGGCGCGCCGCCGCGACATCCTCGTGGACGACGAGACCCTCTTCGACTTCTACGACCAGCGGATCCCGGAGCATGTCGTCTCCGGCGCGCACTTCGACTCCTGGTGGAAGCACAAGCGCCGCGACGAGCCGGACGCGCTCGACTTCGAGCGCTCGATGCTCATCAACGAGAAGGCCGGGGCCGTCACCAAGGACGACTACCCGGACTCCTGGCGGCAGGGGAAGCTCAAGTTCAAGGTGACGTACCAGTTCGAGCCCGGCGCGGACGCGGACGGTGTGACCGTCCATGTCCCGCTCCAGGTGCTCAACCAGGTCACCGCCGAGGGCTTCGACTGGCAGATCCCCGGCCTGCGCGAGGAAGTGGTCACCGAGCTGATCCGCTCCCTGCCCAAGCCGATCCGCCGGCACTACGTCCCCGCGCCGAACTACGCGGGCACGTTCCTGGACCGGGCGGTGCCCCTGCAGGAGCCGTTGCCGGTCACACTCGCGCGTGAGCTCCAGCGGATGGTCGGGGTGCCGGTCTCCGCCGACGACTTCGGTCTCTCCCGGATCCCGGACCACCTCAAGATCACGTTCCGGATCGTCGACGAGCGGCGCCGCAGGGTGGCCGAGGACAAGGACCTGGAAGCGCTGAAGCTCCAGCTGCGCCCCAAGGCCCGTCAGGCCCTCTCCGAGGCCGCTGCGGCGACTGCGGGCCCCTCGGGCGAGTCCATCGAGCGTTCGGGGCTCACGGGCTGGACGATCGGCACGCTGGACCGGGTCTTCGAGACCCGCCGGGCCGGCCAGCCGGTCAAGGCGTACCCGGCCCTGGTCGACCAGGAGGGAGCCGCGGCAGGCACCGTGGCCGTACGGCTCTTCGACACCGAGGCCGAGCAGCAGCAGGCGATGTGGCGCGGCACCCGGAAGCTGATCCTGCTGAACATCCCGGTGAACCCGGCGAAGTTCGCCTCGGACAAGCTGACGAACCAGCAGAAGCTTGCTCTGTCCCGCAATCCGCACGGCTCCATCCAGGCGCTGTTCGAGGACTGCGCGACCGCGGCCGCGGACCGGCTGATCGGCGCCCACGGCGGGCCGGCCTGGGACGAGGAGTCGTTCCGGAAGCTGTACGACAAGGTCCGCGCCGACCTCGTCGCGCTGACCGAGCACACCGTCGCCCAGGTGCAGCAGGTGCTGGCCGCCTGGCAGTCCTGCGAGCGGCGCCTGAAGGCCACCAACAGCCTGGTCCTGGTCAACAACGTCACCGATGTACGGAACCAGCTCGCGGCCCTCGTACCGCCCGGCTTCGTCACGAAGACCGGGCTGCGCAGGCTGCCCGATCTGATGCGCTACCTGGTCGCCGCGGACCGCCGGCTCCAGCAGATGCCGACGGCCGTCCAGCGCGACACCACGCGCATGGAGAAGGTCCACGAGATGCAGGACGAGTACGCCTGGCTGCTCGAACAGATGCCGCGGGGCAGGCCCGTTCCGCAGGAGGTCCTGGAGATCCGCTGGATGATCGAGGAGCTCCGGGTCAGCTATTTCGCGCACGCCCTGGGCACCGCGTATCCCGTCTCGGACAAGCGGATCGTGAAGGCGATCGACGCCGCGGCTCCGTGACCGGGGCACTGCCGGGGGTGTGATGGAGCCATCACCAGGAGTGAAGTCGACCGGAGCGGCCAAACTCCTGTACAGTCTGGTTTCGCAGCCAGCCGCAAGGCAGCCGCGAAAACCTGGTCCTGTGGAGCAGTTTGGAGTGCTCGCCACCCTGTCAAGGTGGAGGCCGCGGGTTCAAATCCCGTCAGGACCGCAGTAACGAAAGCCCGGATCCTTCTGGATCCGGGCTTTCGCGTGTCTTGACTCCGGCAACTGCCGACGGGTACTCAGACAGCAGGGGCCGCCCCTGTTCCTCGGCGCGGGGCGGCGCGGTCCACCGGGAGGTGGCGCGGATGGCGGCGTCCACGGGGAGGCACGAGACACGCGCGCTGCTGCGCGCCCATCTGGCGGCCGCTTCCGGCTATCGGCATCTCACCCGGCACTGCCCGATCTGCCATCGACTCCTGGCGCTCGCCCTGGAGCCCGTGACGGCCTCCCCGGCCACCCCGCCCACCGAACCACCCGCGCTGCCCGGCGGGGCTCCAGCGGCCGTTCAGGAGGCCGCGACGTTCGCCGCCCTCGTGGCCGCCCCCGAAGAACAGAGACGCGCCGAGAGGGCCGAGGACGAAAGCCCTGCCGCCACGCGACCAATGGCGAGGACATCCACCTCCCGGCAGTGGCAGGCTCGACCTTGGCAAGACCTGGACGATGTGACGGGTGTCACTGAATGAGTTTTGAGAAAGGGTGACTTTACACCCTTCCTACAACTGGCGAATTTAATATGTGCAATTGCACCCTCCGATGGATGCTTCCGCGGGGAGGCCGAAGGGCGGCCCATGGGCCCCGGGCGACCTCCCGGAGGACCCGCCCGTCAGGGTCGGATGCGCCCGCACAGCACTCCGCGCGAAGCCGGCGTCCCGGTCGGCCGCCCGCTCCGCGGGCACAAAAAAGATCGCGCTGGACCCGGCGGAGTCCAGCGCGATCGAACGACGTACCCCTATTGCACAGGTATGGCGCCCGTTGGGGCAGGCGCCCGTCGTGTGGAGCTATGGGTGGGCGAACGCGGGTTGGGGGACCCGGGCAGCCCGGTTGTGGCGCGGCGACAGGGGTGTGTCAGGCCTCGCTGCGCTGCTGCGGAATACCCGCAAGCAGTGCGCGGACCTCTGCCTCGCGGTACCGGCGATGTCCACCGAGCGTGCGGATGGACGTGAGCTTGCCTGCCTTGGCCCAACGGGTGACCGTCTTCGGGTCCACGCGGAACATCGTGGCAACCTCAGCCGGGGTCAGCAGCGGCTCGGCATCAGGGGTGCGAGCGGTCATGAGCGGCCTCCTCGGGAGAACCGAACCATCTCGGTTCTTTCCTCTAAATTCTGCACCTTGACCCGCGTTGCCCGAAATGGCGGACGCGGGCCGAGTCGGTTATAGGACGAACGGCTTGTCCTCGGCACTACAACTACACCATCCGCCCAGCCACGTCGGCCAAACCGATGGAATTGCCCTCCCAGGTGTTCATCAGCGACGGAAGCCGATGGACCATGCCATAGCGGACAGTCACACCACCGTGACGATCAGTCACAGAGCGATCAGGAGTCGTCAGACCCCCCATAGCGTGCAATGCTGAGCATTCCGCCCACACTTGGACGGATGGAGCCCCCTCCGGACTCCTTGTCCTATTTTGGCACGAGGAGTAGGGAAGGGCGCAAGGGCCCCGTTAGTGCTATCCGTCACCCTTGAGGCAAAGGCCCGGTTCGGGACGTAGGTCCTGGTACCACACGAATACGCTCCCGCCACTTTGCCCTCACCACCCTCATGAATCACACGGACGAGCCGCAAGGGAGGCCGGTTCCCGGCCCCGCGCCGCCGGACTCAGCTGGCGAACTGACGGTCCCTCACAGCCCGCCAGCGCTCCGCCAGCCGCCCGTATGCCTCACTCGCCCCTTCGGTGTCACCGGCCCGCAACGCCGCGATGCCCTCGGCGACATCCGCGGCCGATCGGTCCCCGGCGAGCTGCTCGGCCGACAGCGCGTGCACCAGACCGCCGTAGTCGAGCTCGACCAGCGCGCGCGGATGGAACTCCTCCAGCCACCGGCCGACGTCCACCAGGCCCTCGGTCAGCGGCCCCTCGTCGACGGTCTCCCGCAGCGTCCTCAGCGACCTGGCCACCCGGCGGCGCGCCTGCACCATCGGGGTCCGGTAGCGCAGCACCGGCGCTCCCCCGTCCTCGGCCGCCTCCGTGTGCTCCCGTTCCTCGTCCGAGAAGAGGACGAACCAGCGCACCGGTACCTGCCACACCGCGGTCCGGATCCACGGCCGGGCGTCCGGATTGCGCTCAGCCCACTGCTCGTGGTCCGCGAGCGCCTGCCCGCGCACCACCGGCGGCAGTACCGCGTCGAGCACCGGGGCCGGGAACATCTCCGCCAGCTCCTCCAGAGCCAGCCAGCCGCGCAGCCGGGTCCGCCACGGACAGACGCACACCACTCCGTCGACCTCGGCGACGAACGCGTCCCCGCTCTCGTGCACCGGCACCCCGACCGGCGGGGTGGCCGCCAAGTCGGCCAGCGAACGCCGGAGTTCGTCCTGCGCCGTGGGGATGCGGTCGCGCCTCGCGTAGCGGGCCCAGTAGGCACGTTCCGGCTCCGGGAAGGCGGCCAGCGGTTCGTACACCCGGAGGTACGACGCGTAAGGGACAAGCACCGAAGACACCACCGACATGTCCCAGATCGTGTCACGCCCGTACTCCGCCGGGGGGTGATCCTTGGCACTGGAACAGATCTACGCCCCCGTAGGACTTACGCTCGTGCCCAATCGGACCGTCCGTGCCGGTCGGTCCGGGCCCTCCCCACCTCCAGGAGGGTCTTCCGCCGCTTCGTACTTGGGAGTCACCACCGTGACCGATGTGACCGACGGCGTCCTGCATACCCTGTTCCACTCGGATCAGGGGGGACACGAGCAGGTCGTGCTCTGCCAGGACCGTGCCAGCGGCCTCAAGGCCGTCATCGCCATCCACTCCACCGCCCTGGGCCCGGCCCTCGGCGGCACCCGCTTCTATCCGTACGCCTCCGAGGAGGAGGCGGTCGCGGATGCGCTGAACCTGGCGCGCGGCATGTCGTACAAGAACGCCATGGCCGGTCTCGACCACGGCGGCGGCAAGGCCGTCATCATCGGCGACCCCGAGAAGATCAAGACCGAGGAACTGCTGCTGGCCTACGGCCGGGCCGTGGCCTCGCTCGGCGGGCGCTACGTGACCGCCTGCGACGTCGGCACGTACGTCGCCGACATGGACATCGTCGCCCGCGAATGCCGGTGGACCACCGGCCGCTCCCCGGAGAACGGCGGCGCCGGCGACTCCTCCGTCCTCACCGCTTTCGGTGTCTTCCAGGGCATGCGGGCCTCGGCCCAGCACCTCTGGGGCGACCCGACGCTGCGTGGCCGAAAAGTGGCGGTCGCGGGCGTCGGCAAGGTCGGTCACCACCTCGTCGAACACCTGCTGTCGGACGGCGCCGAGGTCGTGATCACGGACGTCCGGGAGGAATCGGTACGCCGGATCACCGAGCTCCACCCCGAGGTCGCCGTCGCCGCGGACACCGACGCGCTGATCCGCACCGAAGGTCTCGACATCTACGCCCCGTGCGCGCTCGGCGGTGCGCTGAACGACAAGACCGTCCCGGTGCTCACGGCCCGGGTGGTGTGCGGCGCGGCCAACAACCAGCTGGCGCACCCGGGCGTCGAGAAGGACCTCGCGGACCGTTCGATCCTCTACGCCCCCGACTACGTGGTGAACGCGGGCGGCGTCATCCAGGTCGCCGACGAGCTGCACGGCTTCGACTTCGACCGGTGCAAGGCGAAGGCGTCGAAGATCTTCGACACCACGCTGGCCATCTTCGCACGTGCGAAGGCAGACGGTATCCCGCCGGCCGCCGCGGCCGACCGGATCGCCGAACAGCGGATGGCGGAGGCGCGGCGCCCCTGACTGCTCGTCGCCGACGGTCGCGGGGCCTTCACCGGGCGTCGCGACCGTTCCTCGGGCCACTGACCCGCCGACCGGCGAGACAAGACTCACGCCGGTCGGCGGGTCGCATGCCGAGAAGAGGTTAAAATCGCAGTTGACCAGCGAGGACGGGGCTTCTCGTTGGTCCTGTTCCGGGGCGTGTGATGCGGGCGGCGTACCGTATGGCCACGGAAGCAGGTACCGTTAAAGCCCTACGGGCACGGTCTCTCTGCCGAGAGTCCGTCCTGAAACATGAACGCGTGTCAAGACTCTGGGGCCGTCGAGCCCCGTCACCGAGGGGGTCGAGCCATGGGGCGCGGCCGGGCAAAGGCCAAGCAGACAAAGGTCGCCCGCCAGCTGAAGTACAGCAGCGGCGGGACTGACCTGTCGCGTCTGGCCAATGAGCTGGGCGCATCGCCTTCGAGTCAACCACCGAACGCAGAGCCGTTCGAGGACGACGACGAGGAAGATGACCCGTACGCACAGTACGCGGATCTGTACAACGACGAGGACGAGGACGAGGACGATCAGTCCGGTCCGTCGTCACAGCGCCGCGGCGCTTGACCTCGCGCTGACACATCAACCCGGTCCGGGCCTGCCCGGACCGGGTTCTGTGTTGCGTTTTTCGGGTCCCGATCGGCAGCGTGATCCTGCCCTTCGACCAAGGGCAGGACGCTCGCCGGACGGTACCGGTGCGCCCTGCCCCCGCCGCGTGTCCTACCGCGCGTACGCGCCGACCAGCTCGGCGCCCGAGCCGTGCGTACCGCGGTCCGTGATCTCGCCGGCCACCCAGGAGTCGACCCCGCGGTCGGCCAGCGTCGTCAGCGCCGCATCCACGGATTCCGCCGGGACGATCGCGATCATGCCGACGCCCATGTTGAGCGTCTTCTCCAGCTCCAGCTGCTCGACCTGACCGGTCCTGCCGACCAGGTCGAAGACCGCGCCGGGCGTCCACGTGGAGCGGTCGACGGTGGCGTGCAGGGTATCCGGGACGACCCGGGCCAGGTTGTTGGCGAGACCGCCCCCGGTGACATGGCTGAAGCCGTGCACCTCGGTCGTACGGGTCAGTGCCAGGCAGTCCAGCGAGTAGATCCTGGTGGGCTCCAGGAGCTCCTCGCCGAGCGTGCGGCCGAACTCCTCGACGTCGCGGTCCAGTGCCCAGCCGGCCCGGTCGAAGAAGACGTGGCGAACGAGCGAGTACCCGTTGGAGTGAAGACCGGACGACGCCATCGCGATGACCGCGTCACCCTTACGGATACGGTCCGGGCCGAGCAGCCGGTCGGCCTCGACCACGCCCGTACCGGCGCCCGCGACATCGAAGTCGTCGGGGCCGAGGAGGCCCGGGTGTTCGGCGGTCTCGCCGCCGATCAGGGCACAGCCGGCCAGCACGCAGCCTTCGGCGATGCCCTTCACGATGGACGCGACACGCTCGGGGTGCACCTTGCCGACGCAGATGTAGTCGGTCATGAAGAGGGGCTCGGCGCCGCAGACGACCAGGTCGTCGACGACCATGCCGACGAGGTCGTGGCCGATGGTGTCGTACACGCCCATCTTGCGGGCGAGGTCGACCTTCGTGCCGACGCCGTCAGTGGCGGAGGCGAGCAGCGGACGCTCGTAGCGCTTGAGGGCCGAGGCGTCGAAGAGGCCGGCGAATCCGCCCAGGCCGCCAAGGCCCGCGACTTCAGCGCGCTGCGTCTTCTTCACCCACTCCTTCATCAGCTCGACGGCACGGTCGCCGGCCTCGATGTCGACGCCCGCTGCCGCGTAGGAAGCACCTGTTGTCTCAGACATTGCCTGGGATCTTTCGTGTGGAAATTCGGGGCTGGTGGCAGGGCTGGTGCGCGTGGCCGGTCACGGACGACGCAGTGCGTCGGCCGCGGCGGTCGCCGCAGGGCCTGCCGCCAGCTCGGTCTCCAGCAGCTGCTTGCCGAGCAGCTCCGGGTCCGGAAGCTCCATCGGGTACTCACCGTCGAAGCAGGCGCGGCACAGGTTCGGCTTGGCGATCGTGGTCGCCTCGATCATCGCGTCGAGCGAGATGTACGCGAGCGAGTCGGCCCCCATCGACGTGGAGATCTCGTCGACCGTCATGCCGTTGGCGATCAGCTCCGCGCGGGTCGCGAAGTCGATGCCGAAGAAGCAGGGCCACTTCACCGGCGGGGACGAGATCCGGATGTGGATCTCGGCGGCACCGGCCTCGCGGAGCATCCGTACGAGTGCGCGCTGGGTGTTGCCACGGACGATCGAGTCGTCGACGACCACCAGGCGCTTGCCCTTGATGACTTCCTTGAGCGGGTTCAGCTTGAGGCGGATGCCCAGCTGCCGAATGGTCTGGGAAGGCTGGATGAAGGTCCGGCCGACGTACGCGTTCTTGACCAGACCGGCGCCGAACGGGATGCCGCTGGCTTCCGCGTAACCAATGGCGGCGGGCGTGCCGGATTCCGGAGTCGCTATGACCAGATCCGCCTCGACCGGGGCCTCGGCGGCCAGCCTGCGGCCCATCTCCACACGGGAGAGGTACACGTTCCGTCCGGCGATGTCGGTGTCGGGGCGGGCCAGATAGACGTACTCGAAGACACAGCCCTTGGGCTTCGCTTCCGCGAAGCGCGAGGTGCGCAGACCGTTCTCGTCGATGGCGACGAGCTCGCCCGGCTCGATCTCGCGGACGAAGCTGGCGCCGCAGATGTCGAGGGCGGCGGACTCGGAGGCCACCACCCAGCCACGCTCCAGCCGGCCGAGAACCAGCGGGCGGATGCCCTGCGGGTCACGGGCTGCGTAGAGGGTGTGCTCATCCATGAAGACGAGCGAGAAGGCGCCCTTCACCTCGGGAAGCACCGCGGCGGCGGCTTCCTCGATGGTGAGCGGCTTGCCGTCGTCGTCGGTCTGGCCGGCGAGCAGAGCGGTCACCAGATCGGTGTCGTTCGTCGCGGCGACCTGGGTGGCACGGCCGTCCTTGCGAGGAAGGTCGGCGACCATCTCGGCGAGCTGGGCCGTATTGACCAGATTGCCGTTGTGACCCAGGGCGATCGAGCCGTGCGCGGTCGCACGGAACGTCGGTTGCGCGTTCTCCCACACCGAGGCACCGGTGGTGGAGTAGCGGGCATGACCGACCGCGATATGGCCCTGGAGAGATCCCAGAGACGTTTCGTCGAAGACCTGCGAGACCAGTCCCATGTCCTTGAAGACCAGGATCTGGGACCCGTTGCTCACTGCGATACCCGCGGACTCCTGTCCACGGTGCTGCAGGGCATACAGTCCGAAATAGGTGAGCTTGGCGACCTCTTCGCCCGGAGCCCAGACACCGAAGACGCCGCAAGCGTCCTGGGGGCCCTTTTCTCCGGGGAGCAGGTCGTGGTTGAGTCGTCCATCACCACGAGGCACACCACCGAGTGTAGGCGAGATCGACCACTGGTCCGAATTCGGGATACCCCGCCGGAGCACCGGGGAAGAGGCCCGAAGGGCCGTTCCGGGCGCTGCTTGCGCGATCACGGGCAGTGACGGAATTCGGCTGACGGCGGGGTGCGGAGGCGGGGCAGGATCCGCGACAGGGCGGCTGACGCCCGGCCTACCGGCGGGTTACCAGCTAGTTCAAGCCACGGGGTGCCCCCGGGGGGCCGGGCCCGGTGGTGGCGCTCGGTGGGTCCGCCGAGCGGGGCGCCCCAGGCGCTGGCCGAACGCTCGTTTCGTGGTGAGCCTCACACCGGACGCGGGCCGCGGAGGGCCGGTATGCGGCTTCTATGCCGGTCTGCTGCCGTAGCCGACGGAGTCCTGACTCACTTCCCGGGTGCGGATGCCGTCGCGCGGAACCCCTCGCCGTTCGCCGCGGTGAGGGTCAGCGTGCGGTGATCGATCCGGTACGTCGTCTTCCCTTGCAGGATCGCGAGCAGCGGGCGCTCCACCTTCATCTCGGCGTCCGGGCACATCATCTTCGTGGTGTCGATCCGGCCGAACGCGACGGTGGAGCCGGCGACCGTCGCGGTGCCGCGCAGCTGGTTGCAGCCGGAGCCGCCCTGCACCGAGCCGTCCTTGCCGAAGGTCGGCCGCGCCTTCTTCTCCGCCCCGGCGGGCAGCGACGAGGCGACCGAACCGGAGACCAGAGCGGTGACGGTCCAGGTGGTGCCGATGAGCGGGGCGGAAGGCTCGGAGGTGAAGGCGATGGCGTCGCCCTTCGCCGTGGTCAGGGTGAGGGTCCTGTCCGCCACGGCAGCAGTGAGTGTGCCCCTGAAGGTGCGGGACATGGCCCTTTCGAACTGCCCGGTGTCGTTCCTGCAGCCCATCGCGGTCCACACGACCCGGCCGACGGTGATCTCGTCGCCGTTCATCCTGACCGCGGCGGAGAAGTGGTTGCAGCCGAAGTTCCCGCGGGCCCTGCCTTCGGGCGTGATCGTGACATGGGCGCCGTCCGGGGCGGCGGTCCTCCTGCCGCCGACCGTCACCGAGTCGGCCTTCCAGTGGACGTCGGTGACGGCCGGGCCGGTCCGTACGGAGCCACGGTCGTCGGACCCCGAGCCGGCACCGTCGCCGTGGCCCTGCTTCGTACCGCAGCCGACAAGGGCAAGAAGGGCCAGGACGCCGGCGCTGACAGCCATACGTTGTCTCAGCATGGCCATGTGACGGTACGGAGGGCCGATCCGGTTCCCCTCAGCCGAGCAGCGGCAGCAGATCGCCGAGATCGGCCCGCTCACCGCCGGCACTGACCTTCGCCGCATCGAGCGCCGCCCGCCACTGCGTACGCCCGGTCGCGAGCCGGATCCAGGTCAGCGGATCGGTCTCGACGACGTTGGGCGGCGTACCCCGTGTGTGTTTCGGGCCCCGGACGCACTGGACGACGGCGAACGGCGGGACGCGCACCTCCACCGAGCCGCCGGGCGCCTTCTCCGCGAGGGCGTCGGCGAGCAGCCGGGTGCAGGCGGCGAGTGCCTGCCGGTCGTACGGGATGTCGAGTCCGGTCGCCGCGTTCAGGTCATCGGTGTGCACGACGAGTTCGACGGTGCGGGTGACGAGGAAGTCACCCAGCCGCATCACACCGACACGGGTCGGCAGCAGCCGGCTCTCGGCCACGCCCGGCACCACCGCGTCGAACCGGTCGGCGGCCTCCGCGTACAACGCGTCGAGGTCGGGGCGGTCCGCGGCGAGTGCCGTGGTGTCGTCGGCGATCCGGCCGGCCCGCCCGGCAGTCGAGGACGGCCACTCCAGCAGGGAGACCTCGGGCTTCTCGCCGGGCGGCTCGGGCAGCTCCAGGTTCCGGCAGACGTTCGAGACCGCCATCGTCAGATGGGCGGCCAGCTCCCGCACCGTCCACTCCCCGAGCCGGGTCGGCAGAGCGAGCTGATCGGGCGTCAGCGTGCTGACCGCCGAGCGGACATGGGCGAACTGCGCCTGTACGGCGATGCGGGTCCGGGCGAGGTCGTAGCGGCGGGCGCGCTTCTGGGACGGCGGCATGGGAACGAGCCTACGGGGTGTCCCCACGCCGAAGCCCCCGCCCGGCGGACCGGGCGGGGGCTTCGGCGTCACGCAGTGGAACAGCGCGTCCGGCTCAGAGCCTGTCGGGTGACCTTCGACCGGAGAGCGGACGCGGCATGGTGCGTGCGATTCCAAGGCGCCGGGACGGCCTCGGACGGGGTCTCCCCTGCTCGAACGAAGCTGAGAACTTGAGGAAGGAGCTACCAGGAGGCATCCCGGCAACGCCGGAAGCCTGCGTGCCAGGGCGTGGCCGCCCGATCAGAGGTCACCCGACAGGCTCTCAGGCGAGCAGGCCGGGGATCGTCGCCTCGTGGGCCGTGCGGAGCTCGCTCAGCGGGATGCTGAACTCGCCCTGGACCTCGATCTCCTCGCCGTCCACGACACCGATCCGGGTGACGGGCAGACCCCGCGCCCCGCACATGTCGTTGAAGCGGAGCTCCTCGCTGCGCGGAATCGAGACGACCGCGCGGCCCGCAGACTCGGAGAAGAGGAACGTGAACGCGTCCAGACCGTCCGGCACGACCAGCCGGGCGCCCTTCCCGCCGCGGAGGCAGGACTCGGTGACCGCCTGGATCAGACCGCCGTCGGAGAGGTCGTGCGCCGCGTCGACCATGCCGTCGCGGGACGCCGAGATCAGGATCTCGCCGAGCAGCTTCTCGCGGCCCAGGTCGACCTTGGGCGGCAGCCCGCCGAGGTGGTTGTGGACGACCTCGGACCAGGCCGAGCCGCCGAACTCCTCACGCGTGTCGCCGAGCAGGTAGAGGAGCTGGCCCTCTTCCTTGAAGGCGACCGGCGTACGCCGCGTCACGTCGTCGATCACACCGAGCACGGCCACGACCGGCGTCGGGTGGATCGCCGTCTCACCGGTCTGGTTGTACAGCGACACATTGCCGCCGGTGACCGGGGTGCCGAGCTCCAGGCAGCCGTCCGCGAGACCACGGGTGGCCTCGGCGAACTGCCACATGACGTCCGGGTCCTCGGGCGATCCGAAGTTCAGGCAGTCCGAGATGGCGAGCGGCTTGGCGCCGGAGGTGGCGACATTGCGGTACGCCTCCGCCAGCGCGAGCTGCGCACCCGTGTACGGGTCGAGCTTCGCGTACCGGCCGTTGCCGTCGGTCGCCATGGCCACGCCCAGGTTCGACTTCTCGTCGATCCGGACCATGCCGGCGTCCTCGGGCATCGCGAGCACGGTGTTGCCCTGTACGAACCGGTCGTACTGGTCCGTGATCCATGCCTTCGAGGCCTGGTTCGGAGAGGCGACCAGCTTCAGCACCTGCTCGCGCAGCTCGGCGGCGTTCGCCGGGCGGGCGAGCTTGTTCGCGTCGTCGGCCTGGAGCGCGTCCTGCCAGGACGGGCGGGCGAACGGGCGGTGGTACGTCGGGCCCTCGTGGGCGACGGACCGCGGCGGCACGTCGACGATCTGCTCGCCGTGCCAGAAGATCTCCAGCTGCGAGCCCTCGGTCACCTCACCGATGACGGTGGCGATGACGTCCCACTTCTCGCAGATCTCCAGGAAGCGGTCCACGTGCTGCGGCTCGACAATCGCGCACATGCGCTCCTGCGACTCGCTCATGAGGATTT
This sequence comes from Streptomyces atratus, assembly GCF_040655115.1. GTDB lineage: Bacteria > Actinomycetota > Actinomycetes > Streptomycetales > Streptomycetaceae > Streptomyces > Streptomyces atratus_D. Next base: position 26,504 of record NZ_JBFAJH010000010.1, read on the forward strand.
CCTCGGGCGAGAGGGAGGAGTCACGCAGCGGAACGGTGTCCAGCTCGACGCGCATACCGCCGGAACCGGCGGAGGCCAGCTCCGAGGTGGCGCAGGAGAGACCCGCGCCGCCGAGGTCCTGGATGCCCGCGACGAGCTTCTCGCCGAAGATCTCCAGGGTGCACTCGATGAGGAGCTTCTCCTGGAACGGGTCACCGACCTGGACAGCCGGGCGCTTCGCCGGACCGGTCAACTCGAAGGTCTCCGAGGCCAGGACCGAGACTCCGCCGATGCCGTCGCCGCCGGTGCGGGCGCCGTACAGGATCACCTTGTTGCCGGGGCCGGAGGCCTGGGCCAGGTGGATGTCCTCGTGCTTCATCACGCCGATGCAGCCGGCGTTGACGAGCGGGTTGCCCTGGTAGCAGGCGTCGAAGACGACCTCGCCGCCGATGTTGGGCAGACCGAGGCAGTTGCCGTACCCGCCGATGCCCGCGACGACACCCGGGAGGACCCGCTTGGTGTCGGGGTGGTCGGCCGCGCCGAACCGCAGCGGGTCGACGACCGCGACCGGACGGGCACCCATGGCGAGGATGTCGCGGACGATGCCGCCGACGCCGGTGGCCGCGCCCTGGTAGGGCTCGATGTACGAGGGGTGGTTGTGCGACTCGACCTTGAAGGTGACCGCGTAACCCTGACCGACGTCGACCACACCGGCGTTCTCGCCGATGCCGACGAGCATCGCGTCGTTGGCGGGGACCTTCTCGCCGAACTGCTTGAGGTGGACCTTGCTGCTCTTGTACGAGCAGTGCTCGGACCACATCACGGAGTACATGGCGAGCTCGGCGCCGGTGGGACGGCGGCCCAGGATCTCGCGGATCCGGGCGTACTCGTCCTCCTTGAGGCCGAGCTCCTTCCAGGGCTGCTCGACGTCCGGGGTCTCGGCCGCGTGCTTGACCGTATCCAGGCTCATGCGTTGACCAGCTTCTTGATGATCGAGGTGAAGAAACCGAGGCCGTCGGTGCGACCGGTTCCGATCAGCGGTTCGACGGCGTGCTCCGGGTGCGGCATCAGACCGACGACATTGCCCGCGGCGTTGGTGATGCCCGCGATGTCGCGGAGCGAGCCGTTGGGGTTCACGTCCAGGTAACGGAAGGCGACGCGGCCCTCCGCCTCAAGCTCGTCGAGGACGCGCTCGTCGGCGACGTAGCGCCCGTCCATGTTCTTGAGCGGTACGGAGATCTCCTGGCCCGCGGAGTAGTCCGAGGTCCAGGCGGTCTCCGCGTTCTCGACGCGGAGCTTCTGGTCGCGGCAGATGAAGTGCAGGTGGTTGTTGCGCAGCATCGCGCCGGGCAGCAGGTGCGCCTCGGTCAGGATCTGGAAGCCGTTGCAGATGCCGAGGACCGGCATGCCGGCCCGCGCGTTCTCGATGATCGTCTCCATGACCGGCGAGAACCGGGAGATGGCTCCGGCCCGCAGGTAGTCGCCGTAGGAGAAGCCGCCCGCCAGGATGACCGCGTCGACCTGGTGCAGGTCCTTGTCGCGGTGCCACAGCGATACGGGTTCGGCGCCCGCGACCCGTACGGCCCTCAGGCTGTCCTGGTCGTCGAGCGTGCCCGGAAAGGTGACGACTCCGATACGAGCAGTCACTTCGACTCCTCGGCCTTCTCCACCTTCACGGTGAAGTCCTCGATGACGGTGTTGGCGAGGAACGTCTCGGCCATCTCGTGAATGCGACCGAGGGCGGCATCATCGACCGGCCCCTCGACCTCCAGCTCGAAACGCTTTCCCTGACGTACGTCCGCGATTCCCTCGAAGCCGAGACGGGGCAGTGCACGCTGCACCGCCTGTCCCTGCGGGTCGAGGATCTCGGGCTTGAGCATGACGTCGACTACGACGCGTGCCACTGGCACTCCCGGTGGTGGTGTGGTGCGGCTGTTTCTCCGGGGGGCTCCCCAGACCCCCGCAGGTCCCCTCAGCCTACCTGGCCAGAAATTCTACGCGGGTAGATATCAAACAGGCTTGATCACGTGGAGATATCGGCCGTGACAACGGGCAGGAAAACCTGCGAAGAGAAATCCTCACGACGCATACATAGAAGGCGGACACGCGGAGGCAATTGGCCGGGCTTCACAATGCGGTGCCTCTCGCTGTACAAATGATTACCGGGGAAAGCAGGATTGCCCCTAAACAGTCGACACCGGTCGACCCACATCCGCCTGGCAGCCAGAAGGCCGGTCATCAGCGCATGCCAGACGCGCCGATGCCGTAGGAAAGGACCGATATCCGTGGCTCAGCGCGTAGTGGTCACGCTCTCCGACGACATCGACGGGGGAGCAGCGGCGGAAACGGTCACCTTCGCCCTGGACGGGAAGTCGTACGAGATCGACCTGAATCCGTCCAATGCAAAGAAACTGCGCAAGGTCCTGGCGCCGTACATGGCAGCCGGCCGTAAGCAGACACATGCCGGCAAGCACGGCAAGACTCCCGCCTCGTACCGGCACACCTCGCTGGCGCCCGACCCGGCGGCCGTGCGCGCCTGGGCCCGCTCGCACCGGATGGAGGTGCCGGCCCGTGGCCGGATCCCCAAGAAGGTCTACGAGGCGTTCCGCGACGCCAGTTGAAGGACACCCCACGCGGGCCCTGCGGCGACACCCCGCGGCGCCGACTTGCGCGACACCCCATCAGGTCGGCTAGAGTCTGGAGCACGCCGAGGGGCAAGGCCGAAAAGCCGGGCCTCACGCAGCGTGCGGGTGTAGTTCAGTAGCAGAACATCCTCCTTCCAGGGGGAAGGCGCAGTGTGCAATTCCTGTCACCCGCTCTGCATCGCTCTTCACAACCACTCCGGTGGTTCGGGTAGAGTGGTGTTCGCACCGCCCAGTGAAAGCTGAGCGGCAGCAATGCGGACGTGGCTCAGTTGGTAGAGCATCACCTTGCCAAGGTGAGGGTCGCGAGTTCGAATCTCGTCGTCCGCTCTTGATCGAAGGCCCTGGTCGATATCGACCGGGGCCTTTGTCGTATTCCGGGGTCCGTCGCGATGACCCCCACGTCTTTCATGAGCAGTGGTGACAGCTCGCACTGCTCCCGCCGTGATCCGGCGGAAGTCCGAGGACATGAGCCGCGCACGGCCCCCTTGCGGGAGGAACGACGACGACCGCACAGACCGTACGCGTGCTGTTCGCCGACGACGAGCATCTGATCCGGGGGGCGCCGGCCGCGCTGCTCGCGCTGGAGGACGACCTCGTCGTGGTCGCGAAGGCGGCGAGCGGTCCGGAGACGCTCGTCATGACACGCCTCACCGCCCCGATGTCGCGGTCCTCGATCTGGAGATGCCGGGTGCGGACGGTGTGAGTGTGGCCACATCACTACAGGCTGAACTGCCCGGCTGCCGGACCATCATCGTGACGGTCACGGCCGCCCCGGACATCTGAAGAGGGCGCTCGCGGCGGGCGTGCGGGCGTTCGTCCCGAAGACGGTCAGCGCCCGGCAGCCGGCCGGCATCATTCGCACCGTCCACGCCGGAAACCGTTATGTGGACCAGGAGTTGGCGGCCGAGGCGGTCTCCGCCGGGGACTCGCCGCTGACGGCGCGCAAGGCCGAGGTGCTGGAACCGGCGGCGGACAGGGAGCCGGTCGCGGAGATCGCGGAGCGGGCGTCGCTGTCGCAGGGGACCGTGCGGAACCACCTCTCCGCGGCCGCTTCGAAGCTCGGTGCGGAGAGCCGTCGTGCGGCGGTGCGTCTCGCGCGCGAGCGCGGATGGGTATAGTGGGCATCGCGCTTCGGCGCATGCGAACGTAGCTCAGCTGGTAGAGCGCAACCTTGCCAAGGTTGAGGTCGCGAGTTCGAACCTCGTCGTTCGCTCCATACAAGAAGGCCCCGGTCCTGTGACCGGGGCCTTCTTCGTGTCCTACTGCCAGGTGGTGCCGGTGAGGAGTTCGTACGCCTCCAGGTACTTCGCCCGGGTCGCGTCGACGATCTCCTGCGGCAGCGCCGGGGGCGGCTGCTCGCTCCTCCGGTCCCAGCCGGAGGCCGGCGAGGTCAGCCAGTCGCGCACGAACTGCTTGTCGTACGAGGGCTGCGCCTTGCCCGGCTCCCAGGCGGCGGCCGGCCAGAAGCGGGACGAGTCCGGGGTCAGGACCTCGTCCGCGATGATCAGGTCCGCACCTCCTTCACCTGCGGCGGTAAAGCCGAACTCGAACTTGGTGTCGGCGAGGATGATGCCGCGCTCGCGGGCGATGTCGCGGGCCCGGGCATAGACGTCGAGGGTGGTGCGGCGCAGCAGGGCCGCGGTCTCCGCGCCGACCTCGCGGGCCACCTCCTCGTACGACACGTTCTCGTCGTGGTCACCGACGGCCGCCTTGGTGGCGGGGGTGAAGATCGGCGCCGGGAGTTCGGATCCGTCGACGAGCCCTTCGGGGAGAGCGAGTCCGCAGACCGTACGGGACTCGTTGTACTCGACGAGGCCCGAGCCGGTGAGATAGCCGCGGGCGACGCACTCGACGGGGACCATCCGCAGCGACGTGCAGATCAGCGTCCGCCCGGCCCAGTCGGCGGGGGCTCCGGCGGGGAGCTCCGTGGACACGACATGGTTCGGGACGAGATCGGACAACTGGTCGAACCACCACAGCGAGAGCTGGGTGAGGACGCGGCCCTTGTCGGGGATCTCGGTGGGCAGGACCCAGTCGTACGCGGACATACGGTCGCTGGCGACCATGACGAGGTCGCCCGCCTCGTTCCGGTACAGGTCGCGCACCTTGCCGGTGTGCAGGTGGGTGAGTCCGGGGACCACCACCGGCTCGGGCTTTTCTACAAATCCGGACACGCTGCCTCCGCGTAGGTTGATCCAGGAGTCGGTTCCGATTCTCCCGTATCCGGGTGAAGTGCGGTGGAGCGGGGCCGCCCACACTCCTCGATCGGCCCCTGCGATACGCCGGGCCCTGCCGGGACAGGAGTCAAAAGGACACCGTCAGCGCCGCAGCGCCTCGGCGGGCTCGATCCTGCTGGCCCGCCAGGACGGGTACGCCCCCGCCAGGAGACCGGTCACCAAGCCGATCACGGGTGCCATGAGCAAGGTGGCGGGGTGCATGACCGGTGTCCACTGCCGGGTCACCGCGACGCCCACCACCGTCACGGCGCCGAGCGCCGTGCCGACCAGTCCGCCCAGGGCACCCAGCGCGGCGGACTCGGCGAGGAACTGGCTGGTGATGTGGCGCCCCCGCGCCCCCAGCGTGCGGCGCAGACCGATCTCTCCTGTGCGCTCCAGGACCGCGACGAGGGTGGTGTTGGCGATCCCCACCGCACCGATGATCAGGCACACCACGGCCAGCAGCAGGAAGAGCTGGTTCATGTCCGAACCGACCGTGGTGCGCAGCGCCTTGGGGTTCGGGGGCGGAATGGACTTGAAGTGAGCCGGATGCGCCGGGTCCAGGACCAGTGGCGCCTCCTCGGCGATCTGAGCCGCCGCGCCGAGCTTCGTGGAGATCAGCATCTTGGCGGGCGTCTCGGCCCCCGGCGCCCCCCACGTCGCCTTCGCGACACTACCGGGGACCACGACGGACAGGAGCAGGTCGGTCTTGCGCTGGACGTCGGCCATGATGCCGATCACGGTGAAGGGCTTGTCACCGATGAACACCGCCGGCCGGCTCTCCAGCGTGGTGATGCCCAGCCGGCCGGCCATGCCGGAACCGATGACGGCCACCGGCACCGCTTGGTCCTCGTGGTACTCGTCGTAGAGCCTGCCCATCCGCAGGGTGGGTTTCGCGGCCCTCAGCACCCCCGGGGTTGCGGCCTGGACCTGCGTCTCCTCCTCGGTGACCGAAGCGCCGACCGGGGACGAGCGGACGCTCTCACCGTCCGCGAGGCTCACCGGCCAGTAGACGCCCGCATCGGTGGCTCCGTTGAGCCGCTCGATCCTTTCGGGCGCGTCCTCGGGAAAAGACATGCCGCTGAACGATCCGTCGGCGGCGCCGACATCCTCGACGGTGACCTCGGTTGCGGTCAGCGCGTTGAAGCGGCCGTCGATCTGGGACGAGGTCGTCGCTGTCAGGCCGAGGACGGCGACAAAGGCCCCGATGCCGAGCACGGTGCCGAGCATGGTCAGGGCGGACCGGGCCGGTCGCTGGAGCATGCCGGCCACGGCCTCCGTCAGCAGGTCGCGCGCGGAGAACCGGGACAGGTCGGCCCCGTTCACCCGCTCGCGTCGGCGCCGTCCCCGGAACTCCGGACGGGCCGTCACGACACGGCCCGGTCGGCCGGAAGGTGGGGCGCTCCGTCGAGTCGGCCGTCCCGGATGGCCAGGGTACGACCGCCCCTGGCTGCCACCGAGGGGTCATGGGTGATGACGACGATGGTCATTCCGTCCTTGTGCAGATCGTCGAGGAGACCGAGTACCGAGTCCGCGGTCGCCGTGTCGAGGTTGCCCGTCGGCTCGTCGCACAGGAGCAGCGAGGGACGGGCGACCAGAGCGCGCGCGATCGCCACGCGCTGCCGCTCACCGCCGGACAGCCTGGTCGGCAGCGCGGCCATCCGGTGCCCGAGGCCGACCCGCTGCAGGGCGTCCCGGGCCCGTCCCGGCCGTTCTCTGCGCGGCACGCCGTTGTAAACCATCGCCAGTACGACGTTGTCGAGTGCGCTTCGGTGCGGCAACAGATGGAACGACTGGAAGACGAAGCCGATACGGCGGCCCCGCAGCCCCGCACGCTCGGTGTCGGAAAGACCGCTCGTATCGATGCCGTCGAGCAGGTAGCGCCCGCTGGTGGGGGCGTCGATGAGTCCGGCGATATTGAGGAACGTCGATTTCCCCGACCCCGACGGCCCCGTGACCGTGACGTACTCCCCGCGCTCGATGACCAGTTCGGCGGGGCGCAGAGCGGGGACGGGCGGAGGGCCCGGGTACGTGAGTCCGACACCACGGAAGTCAATGACCGCTGCCGGACTCACCGGGTGTCGTCCTGGCCCGGCTGCCGTGCGGATGCGGTACCCACCACGACCCGGTCGCCCTCGGCCAGCGCGTCCTGTGGGACCGGGGTCACCTGCACGCTGCCGTCGCCCTCCAGGCCCGGACGTACCCGTACCCGTCGGCGTTCTCCCTGCTCGGTGAGGACGGTGACCACGGTGCTGCCGTCGGCGGCAGCCGAGACCGCGGAGAACGGTACGAGGAGCACCTTGCCCTGAGAGCTCTTGATCTCGATGGTCAGCCGGACCTCCTGACCGACGAGCGACGCGTCGATCTTCCGGTCCGGTGTGACGTTCAGGATGGAGAGGGCGTCTGCTGTGCCACCGCCCTCGCCCGCGCTCCCTCCGGCTTCCTCGCCCCCACCGGAGGACGAGCCCGCATCACCCTCGGTGACCGCAGCCGCTGTTCCGTCGAACTCGTCGCCGGTCGCCTCGGCGAGGATCCGCACCTTCTGGCCCGCCCGGACGATCTTCCGCTGGCTCGGCGTGAGGGATCCCCGTACGCCGAGCGTGCCGGAGGAGATCGTCATGACGGTCTCGGGAGCCCGGTCCCCCACGCGGGCCGCGACGGACTCGACCCGAGCGGGGAATCGGTCCAGAAAGACGATCTCTGCGGCGGGGAGCATGGCTCCGGCCTGAAGACGTGCGGCGGCCAGCGCCTTCTCCGCACGGGCGAGATCCTCCTCGGCCCGTGCCGTGTCGGTCGCACCGTGTTTGCCCGCACGGACGTCCTGGAGCGCCCGGGTGGCGTCGGTGACAGCCGTTGCTGCGCTCTCGACCTGGGCGGTCCCGTCCTCGGAGACCGGTCGGGGATCGTATCCGAGGGAGCGGTAGTACGCCGCCAGGGCGGCCTGGGTACCGGCGCCGAACTCCCCTGCGGGGTCAGTCGCCGAGCCGAAACCGCGCTGCCCCAGCGCCTTCCGGAGCTGAGTCACGTCCTCCCCGCGGGCTCCGGGCTTCAGGTCGCGGTACGCGGGCAGCGCACCCGACAGAGCGAAAACGGGGCGCCCCGAAATCTCGACCAGAACACCTCCCGCCCTCACCGCGTCACCGGCTCGCAGCGGTGCCTTGGTGACCAGGGGCTCCGCACCGTCGGCCGCGCTCACTGCGGCGGAGACCGCTATCGTGCGCTCGGCAGCCACCTGGCCACGTACCACCAGTGAAGCGTGCAGCACCCGGTGCTCGACCGCTGCCGTGAGGACATCGCGCTCCGGCGCCCCTGCCTCGGCCGCCGCCTGGGCAGGCGACTTGATCACCGTCGAGAGGGTGAACCCGGCGCCTGCCAGGGTCAGCGCTCCCACCACCACGACGGCCAGCAGCCTCCGGCGGCGGGACAGTGCCGAAGCCGCTGAGACGTCCTCCGGTGTTCCGGCAGGTGCACCGCGGTCAGCGTGCTTCGATCGCTCTGTTCGCATTCTCGATCCACCTGGCGGTCTTGTCCTTGGCATCCTTGAGAATCTCGGCGCTCTCCTCGATCACCTGTTTCTCGTAGAGCGTCTTCACGGCGATTCCTATGCCGAGGTAATTGGTCTTCTTCTTGCATCCCATGTCGGCGACCGCGACGGCGATCTCCTTGTCGCCGGCTCTGGTTGCATGCGACCAGCTCTTGTCATTCCACGCGCTGCTCGGGCTGTCGTAGTCGTAACCCTGCTTCTTCATGCAGTCCGACCACCGCACGGCGGCGTCCCGGAAACGGCTGTCGTCCCGTGTCTTGGCCATGGCCTTTCCACCGACGGACGACACCACCATTTCCGCGTATCCCTCGCCGAATCCGCCTCTTCCTGCGCCTGCCACGGACCCGTCGGGGAACTTCACTTCCTGAGCGGTCTTCGCTCCGGCCGTGATGGTTCGCAGCGCCTCACCCTCGCAGCCGTCCTTCGGGACCTTGTGACCGTTGTACGTGGCAACCTTGCCGGACAGCAGCTGCCCCTGGGTCTCCGTGGCGTTCTCGGAGTACCGCGCTTCAGTGGCCGAACCCGCGGCCTTCGGGTCGAGTGGCTGCTTGTATCCGTAGCGTTCCGCCTGGGCGACCGGCACGACGAGGAATTCGCTGTGCTCCAGGTATGCCTTGCCGGTGAACCGCCCCAGGGGCTGCGGATTCTGCGCGTAACCCAGCCCACGCATGCATGCGTTGACCAGCAGCACCCGCGCCTTCTTCAGCGTGTAGTTCTCCTCGGAAGTCGGGAGATACGCGTCCAGCGGGGTGGTGATCTGCGCCGGGTCGAAATGCCCGGGAGTGGGCACGGAGCCGAGCACCGGCTCCCTTCCTCCACCCACCGGGGTAGAGCAGGCACACAACGCGAGGGCCAGCAACGCTGTCGGCCCGACGATGCGTGAAAATTTCCTCACTGCTTTCAGCACCCGGTCTTCCGGAACGAGGAGAACTCGTTGTTGTTGTCGTAGAAGCTGAGGTAATTGAACTTCCTGTCGGCGAAGCAGATCTTGCCGCCGTATCCGTCGGGACGGGTACCGTTCAGGTCGTAGTGGCCGTAGATGTAACCGGTGGGCTGCTGGTGGTTGGATACGCAGATGTTTCCGGCATCCGAGCAGTCACCTTCTCCGTCCCCTTGAGCGGTCGCGGTCGCCACCGGCTCTACCGACAGCGCGACCACTGGGGTGGCACGGGTGAAAGCGGATCTCTTGAACCCCATTGCTTTGTGTTCCTTGCTGAACAGCCTGGCGGCAGGCTCAATTTCAGGAATGAAACAGGCAAAAACACCAGGGAACTCCCCCTGGACGACCACAGGCCCGTGCATACGTCGCAACAGGCCCCAGCCGTAAGGAAGTTACACGCGAGCTGCATACCCGACAAGATCGGATGAAGGATATGTGGAGATCTATGAACTAGTACTCCAGCCGTAGATCGTGATTTTCATGTCTGGTGCGCGGCTTGTCGGCGGTAATGGCTGGCCTGGGCTCGGGCTTGGTGGCGGCGTCGCCAGGCGGACCAGCCGAGCCGGTGGGCTGCGTCGTGCACGGGCTGGACGACGAGCGTGGTGAACAGTCGCTGGATTTCGTTGCAGGTGAGCGGGATCAGCCTGTCCGGGGCGGGATGGTGGGCGTGTTCGTCGGCGCGGACGACGGCGAGGAAGGCGTGGGCGAGCATGGCCAGGGTGACCCAGCGCGACCAGGAGGTGAAGCGGCGGACCTGGTGCTCGTCCAGTCCGGCCAGGCCCTTTCCGGACTGGAAGGTCTCCTCCACCCGCCATCTTGACCCGGCGACGCGGACCAGCGTGGCCAGGGGCGCCGGGGTGGGCGAGAAGCAGCGGTAGTAGGCCAGTTCACCGGTGGTGCGGTTGCGGCGGATCAGCAGCTGGTGGCTGCCAGGGCGGGGTTCGGCCAGGTCGATGACGGCCCAGTCGTAGAAGCGCTGCCCCTTGGCGCCTGCCCCCGCCGACAGCTTCTGCCAGACCCGGTTGGGCACCTTCGCGGCCAGCACGTCCGCGCGGAACTTTCCAGCACCGGTAGTGACTTCGGCCGAGCAGGCGACGGCGAGCACGTAACCGACACCGCGCTCTTCCAGCGGGGAGCGCAGCTTCGGGTTGCCGCCGTAGACCTCGTCCCCCGCGACCCAGCCCACGCGGTGCCCGGCGTCAAGGAACCGGCCGATCATGCGGGCGGCCAGCTCCGGCTTGGTGGCGAAGACGGTGTCCTCACCCAGTCCGGCTGCCCGGCAGCGGTCCGGGTCGCACGTCCACGAGCGCGGGATGTACAGCTCACGGTCCACCGCCGCGTGTCCGCGGCGGCCTGCGTAGACGAGGTAGACGGCGACCTGGGCGTTTTCGATCCTCCCGGCGGTGCCGGTGTATTGGCGCTGGACACCGACGGTGTGCGTGCCCTTCTTCACGTCCCCGGTCTCGTCGACCACCAGCACCGCGTCCTCGTCGCGCAGGTGCTCCAGCACGTACTCCCGCACATCATCGCGCACTACGTCGGCATCCCACCTGGCACGGCCAAGCAAGTGCTGCATGCCGTCCGGGGTGGCCTCCCCGACCCACTCGGCGATGCTCCAGCAGTTCTTACGTGGCAGGTCCGACAGCAGCCCCAGCACCAAGTCCCGTACCCGACGCCGTGGCTCCACTCGCGCGAACCGGCCCGCTATCCGGCCCATCAGAACTTCGAACGCCTCCTGCCAACGGGCAGGATCTACGCTGTGCCCCGCGGCCACCGCCTGATCATCTGTCTTCACACGCCGATGATCACCGGTGGCCGCACCAGTCTGCGGTCCACTCAGCTTCGAGCGTTCACGTTGGCGTGGAGGTCTTGCTCATCCTCTACGCCCGCGCCTTCGTGCGCCCGACCGCCAAAGAATCAACGGCATTCCCACGGCGAATGCCGCCTCGACTGCCGCCAGAATCAAGAATCCTTGGGCGGTGCCCGCGGACAAGGTGATCCCCAAGGCAACCACAGCACCGGCAGAGATCCCCAACGACGGCCGCCAGTCGTCGGTACGGATCACCGTCCAGCCCAGCGCGACCAGCGAAACAGCCGTGATGACGCAGACGGCAAAATGCCAGCCGTAGCCGTCCGGCACGCCACACACCCGACTTCGGCCGCTGAACCCCCAGTCGCACCCGCCCTCGACAAGCCCGGTCAGCCCCCAGCCGAACGCGATAGCCATGCACAGCCCATAGAGGGCTCCCCACCCTTTGCTGTTCATGCCCGGATCCTACGGGCGGCCTTCCCGGCGGACACGCCCCTGCACTTGGGCACGGCCTCAGGACCCATGCCCGGACCACCAGCGGCGCACGGTGCTCCACGTCCAGATCCACGTCCCCGAGTGCCGGCCGCCGCATTACTGCCGCCACCAGCCGCCGCATCTGCGACTGAGCACGGGACCGCCAACTGAAGCGTCCAGTACACCAACGGGCAAGATCACTATCTACGGCTGGAGTACTAAGTCAGTCGCGTTTGCAGATGCGGTCGAGGAGATTGGCAGTGGCGCGCTGGATACGGGTGTCCACGTGGCCGGGGCGGTCCAGGGCCGGGGACCAGGCGAAGGTGCCGGAGGCGAAGACGAGGGCGCCGGACGGGGCGCGGTAGAGGGACGTCTCCTGGTGGCGCGTCGCACCCTCGCTGTCCCGGTACGGGGAGTGGGCGAGCAGAATGCGACTGTCGTGCTCCGGGAGGGCGGTGCGCGGGAAGTAGCGGTCGGCCTCGCCGGCGACCAGTCCGTCGATCTCGTCGCCCTCGCCCGCCCCGGTCGCGTCCCAGAGCCAGTGCTCCGCGTTCCGCACGACCAGGGGGTGGGGGTCGGGAACCCGGCCCGCGTACTGGATGCCGAGGAGCTGCTGCTCGGCCCGGTTGACCTCGCGCCAGAGCGCGGGCCTGCCAGGGCCGCGGCGTTTGCGGCAGGTGAGCAGGCGATCCGGGACACCGGACGGTGACGGGGAGAGGCTGACCTGCCAGTACATGGAATTGGCGGAGAGGAAGACGAGTGAGGTGCCGCCGTCGCGCGCCGCTTCCACGGTGCGGCGCATCGGGACCGACCAGTACTCGTCGTGGCCCGGGAAGACCAGGCCCCGGTAGCGGCCGGCATCGATCCGGCCGGCGTGCAGATCGCGGGTGTCGGCGTACCCGATGTCGTAGCCGTACCGCTCGGCCCAGCGGATGAAGTCGTAGGCATGACCGACGTGGAGGGGCAGCCCCGCACCCGCGTACGGGCGGTCGAAGGAGACGGTGACCGCCGCGTCCTCCTCGCCGAGCAGCCGGCCATGCTCGTCCCACGCGTGGTAGAGGCTGGCGCCGGTGCGGCCGTCCTCGGGGTAGAGGTTGTACGCCTGCCAGGTGATGTCCGGCAGGACGAGCAGCAGATCGGCCGGGTGGTCGTCGCGGACCGTGAACGGGATGTGGGAGCGGTGGCCGTCGACCGTGGTGAGCACGGCGACGTAGGCGCCGATCGACCAGTAGGTGGGGATCTGCAGCCGCCAGGACTGCCACCAGTGGTGGCAGGAGACCGTGCGGTCGGCGGCGAGCGGGGCGGGCTGGACGATGCCGGAGAGCCGCGGGCTCGTGGTGATCTTGGCGGCGCCGTCGCCCCCGTAATGACCGATCCGGTAGATGTCCACGGTGAACTGCTGCGGCGGGTCCACGGTGATGTGGAAGTCGATCGCCTCACCGGGCGCCGCGGCGCCGGTCGAGGTGAAACCCTTGATCTGGCGGTGGACGTCGTCGGCGGTACGGGTGCCTCCGCCGGTGGAGCCGCGGGCCAGGGTGGGATCGGCGTACCAGGGGACGACCTGGCCGGTGTCGTCGAAGTAGTTCGCGCTGCCGCGGAGCCAGGGCAGGGGGCCCTGGCCGAACGGGTCGGAGACGGCATGCGCGAGGGCACCTGATTCCCATCGGCGAATCTGCTCCGCCCCCATGGCGCTTCCCTCCCTCAAGTCCCCCGGGACAACAGTGGTGCGTCGACTGTCAGCGTCGATCCCCAGCACATCACATAACGCATGCACTCCGTCACCGTTCGTCGCGAATTGGTGGGAACGGAGCACTGACTTCCGGATCGTGCGGCCGACCAGTCAACGACCCACGGGTACGGAGTACACCCGTGGGTCAGACGAGGCGGACGGGTTTGTCGGTGCGGACGCCCACCGAGGCGAGCCACGAACGCAGCGGTCCGGCGTCGCCGTCCTCGACCAGGCTGAGGACCGGGCTGCCCAGATCGGCCCGGCGCTCGCCGTCGACCAGCAGCGCGGGTCCGTCGAGCCAGTCCAGGCCGGGCGCCGCACCTGCCGTGTCCACGGCGGCGCAGCAGACCATCGCCGCGACATGGTCGGCGAGCAGCTCCGCACCCGTACGGGGCGGCTGGAGCGGGAAGAGCGGCAGCGGGTCGGGTCCCCAGAAGCCCGGGGCATCGCCGCCGAAGGCACTGCAGGCACCGGAGACACCGGCTGCCGGGGAGCCCGGCGGGAGCTGCGGGGCCGCGGCCTCCTCACGGGCCACCGCGGCACTGATCCCGGCGGCGAGCTCCTCGCTGCGGCCGCTCCGGCCGGCCAGATGCTCGACGACCCGGGCCAGTGTGGGCACCGGGACATCCACGGGATCGGCGCCGTGCGATCCGGGCGTCGTGTGGGCCCCGGCCTCCTCGGCGGCCACCGGTGCATGCCGTACGCCCAGTGCGTCCAGGACGCGGTGCAGACGGGCCGCTTCGGTGCGCCACTTCCGGTCGACGACCTCTTCCGGATACTGCTGCCAGTCGACCGGGGCCCAGTCGGGACCGGTCTCCGCCGGGCCGCCGTGGAAGAGCCTGGCGGCCAGCAGGGAAGCGGCTTCGTCGGCCGCTCCGGGCTCCTCCAGGAGGTCGCAGGCGGGACGCTCACCGAGCCGGGAGGTGAAGCCCTCGGCGAGCCGGTCGCGCCGGGAGAGCTCGGTGAGAGCGGAGACGACGCCGGCGTCGAGCCCGGACGGCCAGCGGCCCATCCGCCAGGCGGGCAGCGCGACCCGGGTGAGCAGCCGGTCCCAGCCCGCGTAGGCGAGACCGACCTGCTCCTGGGCGACGATCCGCAGCCCGTAGTCCACAGCCTGTGCACGCTCGGACGCGGCAGTGGCGACAGCCCGCTCCATCGCTGCGGCATGGCCACGACAGGTGCGGAGCAGCAGCCGCGCGATCCAGCCGACAAAGCGGCGCGGCACCTTGCGCAACGTCGCGAGCGGTCCGGGCACGGGAGTGTCCGCGTCGGCGACCGCGCCGTCCAGTCCCCGTACGAAACGGCGGGCGGCGGCTATGTCGGGATGCGCGGAGGGACCCGTGCCCGCGACGACCGGGGCGAGCACCGCCCGTAGCTCCGCGACCCGCATCCACCACAGGAACGGCGAACCGATGACGAGCACGGGCGCCGCCTGCACGCCATGACGGCGGCCGCCGGAGACGGCGGGCCGGCCCGCGGAGCCCCCAGCGGGCTGCGCGGCCGGGTGGGTGCGGTCCTCCAGCCAACTGTCGCAGTCGGGCGTGAGAGCTATGGCCGACGGCGCGGGGACGCCGAGCCGGTCGGCGAGATCCCGGACCAGCCGGTAGAGATCGGGGGCGGCCTGCTCGCTGAGCGGGACCGTCGGACTGACCGCGGGTCTCGCCCGTACGATCGCGACCGAGACCGCGGCGGCGCCCAGCAGCACAAGCGCCGCGCAGGCCGTCACGGCCCAGCGCACGGCGTCCCAGCCACCACCGCCGATACGGCCTTGCGCACCCGCGACGAGCAGCACGACGGCGACCGCCGCAGGCAGCAGGGCTGCCGCTGCTGCCCTGCTGCGGATGCGCAGCAGGGCAAGAGCTCGGGCGCGCGCAGCCTGCGCGCCCAGCTCCTCACCAGTACCGGTACCGGACACGGCTGGACGTCACCCCCTCTGCCCCCGCGGCGGTATTGCTCACTCCCCCACTGTGGCACCCGTCACAGACATCGCAATGCCGGTGGGCCAAGTGCCGGAACGCCTGCGCCGCACCCTAGTTGGGGCCTCGGCGGGCGTCACCCGGATAGCTCAGCCGTCACTCGATGGAATGGCTTTGGGCAAAGGTGCTGACGCGCCGGTCCCCATAGGGCATGGGCGTGACAACGCCCCCTCGGGTCCGAGACCCGAGGGGGCGAAGTGGAGGTACCGGAGCGGCCGATCAGGCTTCGGCGGCCTTTCGGGCGATGTCCCTACGGAACTGCGAGCCGTCGAGCCGGATCCGGGCGGCCGCCGTGTAGGCGCGCTCCCGAGCGATGGCGAGGTCCTCGCCCGTCGCGGTCACGGACAGCACACGGCCGCCCGCGCTGACGACCCTGTCGCCGTCCCGCCTGGTCCCGGCGTGCAGGACGTACGCGTGCGGAGCGTCCTGCGCCGCAACGTCGTCGAGGCCGCCGATCGGGTCACCCGTCCTCGGCGTGTCCGGGTAGTTGTGCGAGGCGATGACCACGGTGACCGCGGCGTCGTCGCGCCACCTGAGCGGGGGCAGCTCGTCGAGGGTGCCGTTGGCGGAGCCCAGCAGAACACCGGCCAGCGGGGTCTTCAGCCGGGCCAGGACCACCTGGGTCTCCGGGTCGCCGAAGCGGGCGTTGAACTCGATGACCCGGACGCCCCGCGAAGTGATCGCGAGACCCGCGTACAGCAGCCCGGAGAAGGGGGTGCCACGGCGGCGGAGCTCGTCGACGGTCGGCTGCAGGACCGACTGCATGACCTCCTCGACCAGCTTGGGGTCGGCCCACGGCAACGGGGAGTACGCGCCCATGCCGCCGGTGTTCGGGCCCTCGTCGCCGTCGAGAGCCCGCTTGAAGTCCTGGGCGGGCTGCAGCGGCAGCACGGTGGTGCCGTCCGTGATCGCGAAGAGACTCACCTCGGGGCCGTCGAGGAACTCCTCGATGACCACGCGGTCGCAGGCCAGCGCGTGGGCACGGGCCGCCTGGACATCGTCCGTGACGACGACGCCCTTGCCCGCGGCGAGTCCGTCGTCCTTGACGACGTACGGGGCGCCGAAGGCGTCCAGGGCCGCGTCGATCTCGGCGGGGGTGGTGCAGACATAGCTCCGGGCGGTGGGGACACCGGCCCCGGCCATCACGTCCTTGGCGAACGCCTTGGAACCCTCCAGCCGGGCCGCCTCACCGGAGGGGCCGAAGCAGGGGATGCCCGCGGCGCGAACGGCGTCGGCGACCCCGGCGACAAGCGGTGCCTCCGGGCCGACGACCACCAGCCCGGCGCCCAGTTCGGTGGCGAGGCGCGCGACGGCGGCGCCGTCGAGGGCGTCGACCGGGTGCAGTTCGGCCACGTCTGCGATGCCGGCGTTGCCGGGAGCGCAGTACAGAGCGGTGACGTCGGGGTCGAGGGAGAGAGAGCGGCACAGGGCGTGTTCGCGGGCGCCGCCGCCGATGACGAGGACCTTCACGGGGTGCAGCCTAGCCGCCGGGACCCGGCTACCTTGACGGGCGCCGCTCCGTGGACACTCCCGTGGAGCGGCTTCCGGCCCGCTACTCGTTGGTGAACTCCTCGACGACCGTGGCGCCCAGCTCCCGGACGATCAGGTCGTGGCCGGAGAGGGCGGAGTCGACCAGGTCCGGGTCGTCCGCCTCGGGGGTGTCGTCCTCGGGCGCGACCGACCGCGGCGGCTCAGGGGCGTTGCGCGGCTGGGGTGCGGGCGCCGCCACGGCGGGCGCGGGACCGGTGCCCGGCTGCTGGTGCGGGGCCGGCGCGGGCGCGGGCCGGGACTCGTACTGCTGCGGTGCGGGCGCGGCCGGACGCTGCGGTGCGACCGGGGCGGAGGGCCGACCGCCGCCGGTCTGCGGGGGCTGCCCCGCACCGCCCGACGGGTCGACGATCGCCTCGACCTTCCACTGCATGTTGAACTGCTCGGCGAGTGCCTGCTTCAGCACGTCCTCGCTGCCGCTGCTCGCAAAGTTGTCGCGGGCGCCCGCGTTGAGGAAGCCGATCTGCAAGGTGGCGCCGTCGAACCCGGTGACCTGCGCGTTCTGGCTGAGCAGGATCCAGGTGAACCGGCGCCGGTTCTTCACGGCCTCCAGGATGCCGGGCCACATGTTCCGCACCTGTGCGGCGCCCTGAGCCATCCCCGGACTCGGCTCGGCCGCACCGGGAGCGGGCACAGAGGCAGGCCCGGGAGCGGGGGCCGCGGGCGTGACGGGGGCGGGGGCCTGCCCGGGGGCGGAGGCGGTCGGCCATCCCCCGGGACGGCGTCCCGGCTCCGGCGCGGCCGCGGCGGGCCAGGCCCCGGGACGCTGACCGCCCGCGGGAGCCTCGGCGGGCGGCTGCGGTGCGGGGGCGGCGGGTGCCACATACGGAACAGACTGCACCGGCTGCGCAGGCGCGGCGGGTGCCGCGGGCACGGGCGCGGCCTCGGGTACGTCACCCCGCCCCACGGCCCGCGCCGCGGCGACCCCGCCACCCGGCGGAACCATGGCCACGGGCGCGTGCGCCTCAGCCTCCCGCCCCGGCATGTACCCCACGGCCGGCCCGGCCCCGGCCGTCGCGAACGCAGCACCGCGCTCCAGCCGGTCCAGCCGGGCCTGCAGCGAACGCTCGTCGTCGAAGGCGGCGGGCAGCAGCACCCGGGCGCAGATCAGCTCGACCTGGAGACGCGGCGAGGTGGCCCCGCGCATCTCCGTCAGCCCTTCGTTGACGAGGTCGGCGGCGCGGCTCAGCTCTGCGGCGCCGAAGACGGACGCCTGGGCCTGCATCCGCTCGACCACGTCGGCGGGTGCGTCGATCAGCCCCTTCTCCCCGGCGTCCGGCACGGCGGCGAGGATCACCAGGTCGCGCAGCCGCTCCAGGAGGTCGGCGACGAAGCGCCGCGGGTCGTTGCCGCCCTCGATCACCCGGTCCACGACCTCGAAGGCCGCGGCCCCGTCGCCCGCCGCGAACGCGTCCACGATGGAGTCGAGCAGCGAGCCGTCCGTATAACCGAGCAGCGAGGTCGCCATGGCATATGTCACACCGTCGTCGCCCGCGCCGGCCAGCAACTGGTCCATGACGGACATCGAGTCACGCACGGAACCGGCGCCGGCCCGCACGACCAGCGGCAGGACGCCGTCCTCGACGTAGCTGTTCTCCTTGCCGCAGACCTCGGCGAGATATTCGCGCAGCGTCCCCGGCGGTACGAGGCGGAACGGGTAGTGGTGCGTACGCGACCGGATCGTGCCGATGACCTTCTCGGGCTCGGTGGTCGCGAAGATGAACTTGAGATGCTCCGGCGGCTCCTCGACCACCTTCAGCAGGGCGTTGAACCCCGCCGAGGTGACCATGTGCGCCTCGTCGATGATGTAGATCTTGTAACGACTCGACGCGGGCCCGAAGAACGCCTTCTCCCGCAGATCACGGGCGTCGTCCACACCACCGTGCGATGCGGCGTCGATCTCGATGACATCGATCGACCCAGGCCCGTTGCGCGCGAGGTCCCGGCAGGACTGGCACTCCCCGCACGGCGTCGGCGTGGGGCCCTGCTCACAGTTCAGACAGCGCGCGAGGATCCGCGCGCTGGTCGTCTTCCCGCAACCGCGCGGACCGCTGAACAGGTACGCGTGATTGACCCGGTTGTTCCGCAGGGCCTGCTGCAGCGGGTCAGTGACATGCTCCTGCCCGATGACCTCGGCGAACGACTCGGGGCGATAGCGGCGGTACAGCGCAAGGGACGACACACATACGAGGTTATCGGGGCGGACCGACAACCGGCCCCGGACCGGGGACACCACCGGGGAAGGAGCAGTCACAGAGGGTCGGAAGCCGTGGGAAGCGACGCCACGCGCCCGAACACGCAAGGGCCCCCCACGCACCCGCCAGAGCCAACCTACCCTTGCTGCCTTCCGGCCCTGGGGGAGTTCAGTCAGATAGCGCCACGTGAGGGGCTGACGCCCACCTTAGCCGATCCCCACCCGGTCGAGTCCACCCGTCCGCCCTCCCGGCCCTTCCCCGGGGAACGGGTTCGCGAGCACTCCTCAACGTCTTGTATTGTTTGCCGCGGAGGATTCGCCTAGTGGCCTAGGGCGCACGCTTGGAAAGCGTGTTGGGGGCAACCCCTCACGAGTTCGAATCTCGTATCCTCCGCCATTGCTCTCACCGGGCAATACGTTGAAGGGCCCCACCGTTCGCGGTGGGGCCCTTCGACGTTGTCTCAGGCCTCGTTGTCCTGTGTCTTTGTCCACAAGGGCTGTTTCCGGGGCACCCCAGATCGCGGCGCCGATCTTTCGGGCCACCTCCTTCAACAGGTGATCGGGGACGTGGAGGTACCGCGCCCGCATGCGGGCGGCCCCGCCCGGTTCCCATCCCATGATCTGGTCGATGACCCGGTCCGGTACGCCCAGCAGCATGAGGACCGTTCCGGCGGTGTGCCGGGCATCGTGCAGCCGGCCATCCCGGACCGCCGCGTCATCCAGGAGTCGCTTCCAGTCGTGGTAGTCCGTGTTCGGACTCAGCGGTCCGCCCGTGAGCTTGGTGAAGACGTAGTCCGATTCAGTCCACAGGTTCCCGGCGGTTTCACGCTCCCGGGCCTGGGCCTCCTTGTGCGAGCGCAGCGTCAGGACCAGCGGGCCCGGCAGAGGTACAGCACGGCGACCGGCTCGGGACTTGGTGTTCTTAGTCTCGCGCCGTACCTGAACGCGGTCGGGGCAGTACCCGGCCTTCCGACCGCACGGTGATACCTCCGCGCACCCGTGCTCGTACTTGGGTCGTAGCCGGTTCCGCCGCAGCTTCAGGTACTCGTTATCCAAGTCCACGTCGGCCCACCGAAGTCCGAGCGTCTCGCCCTGCCGGAGTCCGAGCGCCAGCGCCAGCATCCAGCGGGCGCTGTTCCGGCGTTTGTTTGGGCGACACCGGCTGAGGGGTACGCTCGTCGGCTGGGCGCAGGGGGGGGAGCAGGTGGTGTCGCAGGGGCGGGATCGGTCCTTTCTCGACAGCAACGGCTGGACGGTGGTGCGGCTCGTCGCGGCTGTGTGGGGAGCTGCCAGTAGCAGCAGTGCGGCGTGGGTGCGTGTGGTGTGGCTGGTGATCGGCGCTGGGACCGCCTGGGACCTGGTGCGGGATCTGGTCAGGCGACGTCGGCAGCGCGGGGCCGGGGTCGCCGACGTCCGTGACTGACATCGCGGACCACCGCGGGAAGGGAGAGGGCTGCAACACCACCGCACCGGACCGGAAGTAGCGCCATCCCTCGGACACTCGGGGAAACCGGCCGGGGCCTTCTGCGTTCCTCCGTACCCTCGCACCGGGGACACGACCGCCGACCGACTCCTCAGATCTGCACCACGTGCACGTCCTTGGCGTCCAGTGCCTTCAGATAGGCATCGAGGTCGGCCGGATCGCTGGTGAAGACCACGGCACTGCCGTGTCGGGCCGCCGTCAGAGCCACCAGGGCATCCACGGCGTCCGGCCGCTTCTTCGGGGGCAGCTCTGCCGCACCGAGGGCGCTTCCGATGCGCTGCCATTCGGTGATGTCCGGGCCGGTGGCGCACATGATGCAGGCCGTCTGCCCCACGCTGGTGGGGCGCATGGCTGGGGCCGAACTACGAGCCTGCGGCACCGTGCAGTCCTTCATCACCCCGGCCAGGGCATGCACCGTGGCGGGGCTGGGCCGCCAGACTTGTGCCAGTACCGGTCCGAGCACGAGCGCCCGATGCGGCGTGTCCTGGAGGCCGGCGTGCAGACGAACGGCCTTCGCCTTGCGATCCGCGAGCGCAATCAGCATGCCGGTGTCGTAGACCGGCACCCGGGCAGTCACGCCGCGTTACCGGATCGGGTAGCAGGACCGTCTGCGCCATAGACGAGCCCCATGGCCTCCTGCACCTCCTGCCGCTCCTGCTCCGTGAGATCGTCGTCGGCGACTTCAGCCAGCGGTGCCAGTGCGGCAGCCTCGGCCTCAGCTGCCGCGATCACCGCGTCGAGTCGGGCGAACTGCGCCTCGGCCGCTTCCGCCTCGGCCATCTGCCGGGTCGCAGCGTTGACGAGATAAGCGGAAACATCCATGCCGGCCCGCTCCGCGTGAGTCCGGATGCGCTCGGCATGATCACTGTCCAGGCTGATGCTGATCCTCGTCTTCGGCATACCAGAAGTGTATGACGCGTATTACGACCCCGCCAAGCGTCCATCCCGGGCCTTGGCATCGGCGAGCAGCCAACATCTGTGCAAACTGCCACCGTATGATCCACCGCCGTGCTCCCTGGCCGGCGCCGAAGGAGGAAAACCCTCATTCGCGCAGGTCACACGCGAGATCGCGGCGGAACGGTCGGTGATTCCCAAGCTCAGAGCGCGGGTTCGATTCCCGTCACCCGCTCCAACAAGGAAGCCCCGGCCATCGGCCCGGGGCTTCTTTGTTGCCCGGGACCGGTCCAGGCGCCTCGTATCGCAACAGGGCGTGCGTACTCCTACGTGCGTGACAACTGGCGCCCTGTTACGGCCGGGTGCAGGACGCCACACCAACGCACCGTTCACCGGCACCCATTGGGCCGTCGAGTCACCGTAGCCGGTGACCTCCGGCCACGGATTGGTCGGCCTACGCCATGTGTCATACAACCATCTGGGCCTCTTGGCGGTCATGCACCCCGATACTTGTGATCTCCTGGGGGTTTCATGTCGTACCGCCCGCGTGCGGAAGGCAGATCCGGAACCGGATGGCCGCACGCCACCGCTCTGATGGCCACGCTGGCCATCCTGCTCTCGCTGCTGGTGCCGGTCGGCGTCGGCACCGCGTGGGCCGCCGGAACCGAGGAATGCGCACCTCTCCCGCTCGCCTCCATCGGCGGCACCGGGGAGGAGGCCATGGGCAAGGCGACGGTTCCGGCCCATGGGTCCGTCTGCTTCACCGTAGATGTCCAGCAGCCCGGTATGCACCGCGTCCTCACCGGCAACGACCTGCTGTACGCGCACGTCTACGACGGTGCGCAGGAAGTCCAGTGCGAGGACCAGACGGTCTCGTACTACAGCGGCTGGTGCGACCTGCCCCGGGCGGGCGCGTACACGATCCGGATCCCCAACTACTGGGACGAGGACCAGGCGAACACCCTCGCCGTCGTGCCCCTCGGCGCCGCCACCGCCGAGTGCGCCGGGGAAGCGATCCACACGCTCTTCACCTCGCCCGACGTCACCGGTACCGTTCCCGACCCGTTCACGGTCCGGTGCCACGGCCTCGTGGCCAGGGCCGGTGAGCGGATCCGCCTCGATCCGCAGACGTACGACACGGCCGTCGAAGCGTGGATCACCGACGAGAGCGGCGCCCCGCTCTGCCCGGCCTTCAGCGGGGACGACAATCCGGGCTGCGTCCTGCGCGGTGACGGCCCGTACCGGGTGCTGGTGCGTGTCGCGAAGTCGCCGCGGGGCTACCCCGCCGCGTACGCCCGCGGGGCGCGCAGGCTGTCGGACCCGGTCGGCTGCGCCACCGTGCCCGTCAACGCCTACGGTTCCGCTGCGACCGTCGTGGACCCGGCCGTCGACTGCAAGGTCTTCAGGGCCTCGACGGCCGGCCGCTACAACGTGTACGGCGTGGGGCCGAACGGCTACCGGTCCGGCATGCTCCTGTACGACAGCGCCGGGCGCACGGTCTGCCGGGGGAACACCTGCACCGTTCCGGCCGACGGCGACTACACGATCCTGACCGACGAGGCGACGCTCGTCCTCGACCGGAGGTCCACCGCCGGCTGCCGGCCCGCGCGCCTCGGCGTCAACGACGGAGCGTGGGTCTCGGGCGCCGCGGTGGACTGCCTGACACTGCCTCTGCCCCAGGGCGCCCGCATGGCCGCTCTCACGGCGTACACCGGTTTCGCGTCGACCCCGGACGTCACCGTCGTCAACGCCGACGGCGACACCCTGTGCTCCGGCTCCAGCCTCGCGTGCACCCTCACCGGACCGGCCCCGTACCGCGCCCTCGTGTCCCACGGCAGCGGCAACACGGGAAGCAAGACGTACCGCGTCGCGTTCCACCGTACGGACCCGGCCGGGAGCGGCTGCCAGGTCTTCCCCGCGGGTGACTTCACCGCCGCGACCGCGTCCGCGCGGCTGCGCACGGGCGCCGGCGCCGACGGGTTCTCGTACTGCCTGGCCATCCCCGCGGACGGGCACAGCGCCGTCGAGAACTTCCAGATGCGGACCGTCGCCGAAACGAACGGCGCCATGTTCTGGGTCCTCGACGCCGCGGGCAAGGAGGCCTGCTCCATGAACGCTTCGGCCGCTTCGGCCCCCGCGACCTGGACCACTTGCCGCCTCACCCCCGGGGCCGCGTACACCGCGCTCTTCCGGGGCCGTGACGCCACCGCCGAACACACCCTGGTCCGCCGTGACGTCACCGGGAACGCCAAGGGCTGCACGCCCACTCCGGCGACCACCGTCAACGGCCCCGCGACGCCGGGCGTCCCCGGGGAGCCGGGCACCCTGGTGTGCCACCAGGTCACCACGGCCGGCCCGGCCGACGTCCTGCACCTCGATGTGCGCGACGCGCTCGGCACCACCAACATCCTGGCGCACGGCGCCGACGGCGCCGTCACCACGTGCGCCAACCGGAACAGGAGCTGCGCGGTCACCGGCTCAACCCGGTACCAGGTGCTGCTGACCGTCCCGTCGTCCCTGAAGGCCGCCGACTCGTACCGGCTCGACGCCCTGCGCATCGCCACGGCCGCCGGCCCGTCGCCGGAGTGCGTGAAGGTCCCGAACATCACGTACGGATACGGGCCGTTCACCGGCACGCTGGACGAGCAGCACACGGCGTTCTGCGCCCAGCTGCCCACCTCGTACCGCGACGCCTTCGACGTCAAGGTGAGCGACACGAACGGCGCGACCACTACCGCCGTGCCCGCCCTGTACGAGACCGACCTGGACAACGCCTGCTTCGCCGCGTCCGGCGGCGAGAGCCGCTGCAGTCTGAACGGGTCGTACAGCACCCAGGTCGTCCCGTCCCTCTTCGTCCTCGGCCTGCCCGAGAAGGCGTCCCGGACGTCCTACAAGGCGGAGCTGGTCTGCTCGACGACCTGTGGCACCGAGAAGCACAGTGTCACCGGCGTCACCCCGACCACGGGCGTCACCGGCACCAAGGTGACCGTCAACGTGTCGGGCTCGGCCCTGCACGAGGGCGACAAGGTCCGGATCAGCTCCGGCGGCACGACGATCGAGTCGACCACCGTCTCGGTGGCGCCCGACCGCCGGACCCTCACGGCCACGCTCGACCTGACGAACGCGGCCACGGGCTCGTGGGCGCTCAGCGTCATCACGACCAACGGATGGCAGTACTCCAGCGGTCAGTTCACGGTCACCGCCCCCCAGCCGCCGGCCAACACCGCCGCCCCCACCATCGCGGGCACGGTCCGGGTCGGTACCGGTCTGGTCGCCCGGACCGGCACGTGGACGCCGACGCCGACGTCGTACACCTATCAGTGGAGGCTCGACGGCGTCGCCATCGCGGGCGCCACCGCCTCCTCGTACGTCCCGACCGCCGCCCAGCTCGGCAAGAAGCTGTCGGTCGCCGTCACCGCGCACCTCACCGGGGCCCCGTCCCGCACCGCGACCTCGGCGGCCACCACGGTCGCCCTGGGCGTCGCGCCGAAGGCCACGACACCGCCGGCGCTCGGCGCGACCCCCCGGGTCGGCACCCGGGTGTACGCCAAGGCCGGCGTCTGGACGCCGACGCCGACGTCGTACACCTACCAGTGGAGGCTCGACGGCGTCGCCATCGCGGGCGCCACCGCCTCCTCGTACGTCCCGACGGCCTCCCAGCTCGGCAAGAAGCTGTCGGTCACGGTGAAGGCCAACCGCACCGGCCACGCGAGCGGCACGGCCGGGACGACGGCGATCGCCGTGGCCCGTGGTGTCGCCCCGAAGGCGACCACACTGCCGTCGGTCTCCGGCACGGCGAAGGTGGGCCGCACGCTCACCGCGAACCGCGGCACGTGGACGCCCACGCCGACGTCGTACCGCTACCAGTGGTACGCCAACGGCAAGGCCGTCACGGGCGCGACGAAGTCCACGTTCGTCCTCACCCGGGCGCAGCGCAGTCTGCGGATCACCGTCAAGGTGACCGCCCTCCGCACGGGCCACTCCAGCGGCTACGCGTACAGCAAAGCGACGGCCGTGGTCGTCGCCTGACGCACGGGCGATGAGCGCGACCAGGGCCCCGGGCGCGGGCGATCGTGCCCGGGGCCTTTCCCGTTCCCGTGTTCACGTAAGTGACGACGGAGCCGTCCGCCGGCTGGAAGAGGTCTTCACGCTGTATAGGGGCTGCGGGGCGTGCGGGGCCGCCGCGAAGCCCGGCGGAGCGTGCGCACACGCCGACATGCGCGTGGTCCAGGGCCCATACGGTGAGAGGGCAATCCGCCGACGCACCGGGTTCCCCCGTCAAGGGCGACGATGTCGAAGTTCGCCAGGACGGTGACCCGTCGGCGCACCCGGCTTCGCTTGCAGCGGCTGTACGCGACCACCGTCCCGGTACCACTCAGTGACCTGTACGAGGTGGTGTGGCAGGCGGTCAGCCCGCTGTACGTGCTCGACAACCTGTCCCCCGACCGTCTGGAGCATCTGCGTACCGCCAACGACCACGACATCCAACGGGTCCTGAAGGCCCTGGTCTCCCTGGGCGCTGCCCATCTCACCGATGAATGATCCGAGTTGACGGCGGACGGCCGTACCGAGACGGCCCGGATGCGCGGCGAGCCCGGCGACGCGGTGTTGCGGATCCTCGTCGAGCTCGCCGACGTGGACGACCCCCGGGTCTGGCGGCAACTGCTGGTGCCCGCCGCAATCCGCCTGGACCGGCTTCACTCCGTGATCCAGGCCCCGATGGGCTGGCAGAACTGCCATATGCACGCGTTCACCATCGACGGCGTCCAGTACGGCCGTTCCGGCGGCGAACTCGGACTCCGCGACGAGCGCACCGCCACACTGGCCGCCCTGCTCAAACCGGGCGCCCAGCCGACCTTCAGTCCCCGGCGTTCGGGTCCTGGGCGTCGACTACACGGCGACCAGGCGCACTCTGTCGCCGCAGAGCTTCGTCATGTCGTCGATGTCCGAGGTGAGCATGACGACCGGGCGGCGCTGACGCAGCGCCGTCTCGGCCACGGCAGCGTCGATGGCGTATTTGTGACCATGCAGCCCAGCGTTGATCAGCATGGCTGAGGCGGCCTTGGCCTCCTCGTCGCCGATGTGCACGATTCGCACGCCGGACAGGACCCAGGCGAGCCGCGCCTTGTCTGTCCGGCGATGCACCGCTTCGATGATGGTGAGTGCGCTGATGACCACCTCCATGCCCCGCTTGCGGGCTTCGGCGATGAGGGCGACGACGGGCTCGTGATCACTGACGAACTTCGACAGGCCCTCGCAGTCGAGAACGAGGGCGCCTTCGTGGCTCAGCTTGCGGCGGGCCACTGCCCCTCCTCGGCGAACACCTCGTCGAAAACCCGGCGTGCCCGCTCCTGCTCGTGCTCGGAGATCGACCCCTGCCGGCGTTCGTAGTCGGCCAGGTACTCATCCAAGATCTGACCGCGCAGCTCGCGCTCCACCGCTTCGGTGATGAACGCGGAGAACTCACGCTTGCCAACCCGTCGGCGAATCGCCTCCGCCGTCCCCTCGGGGAGGGAGAGACTGACCCTGGTGGCCGGTCCTTCACCGACGCTGTAAGGAATTTCGCTCATGGAACCGACATTATCAAACAAGTAGGAATTTTGCCGCGCAGCATCCGCCGAACAAGGCGAGCCACCCATCCGGCACCTCGTGGTCTCAGTTCTGGTCTCATTCGCCTGCATTCAGCCGCGTCCGGACGCCGCTGAACAGTCAACTCCGCCCCAGGTCAGGACGCCCCTGCCCCTCCCCGAACCCCCAAACGAACATTTGGAGAGCGTGTTGGGGGCAACCCCTCACGAGTTCGAATCTCGTATCCTCCGCAGCCGCCCACCTGGGCAAACGAAGGCTCCGACCGCATCGCGGCCGGAGCCTTCGTCATTGCGTGGTTGCAGTTTTGGTTGCAGTTCCCGGTTAGCACCCGTTGAGGACGGCCCGGCACGCTCGGCAGTACATCGCCGCGTACCGCCCGTTACCTGCGCATCGGCTGGCCGCACCCGGCGCATGGCCCCCGCTCCCACGTTGGGCATCCCAGTGCGGCGGAGGCGGCGGCCTGCTCGACTGGAGTGATCCGCATCGGGTCACGAGAGCCCTGCACGGGCATGCGGGGAAGGGTGATGCCACCGGTCGGCTGGCCGAGGTTGCGGATGGGCCGGGCGCCGCTGACGAACCACCCTTCTTCTCCTGCTCGGTAAAGGTGATCACGTCGTCGTCCTCTTCGGCCGCGGCTGGGGGAAGAGGCGTCCGTTCACCGACAATCTCCTCCCACAGCGTGCGGTCGTCTGCCGACACCCACATGTGCCGACCGGCCCGGCCGTTGCCGCGGCTGGGCACGTAGACCGGGACGCTCTCCCCCGTAGCGCTCTGCAAGACCATGTCTTCGATGTAGACCGGCTTCTTCTCAGGCACGCACAGCGCGGGCACAAACCAGTCGGCGTGAATCGCGCCACAGTGACCGCCACCCTCGCTGACGAGGCAGTGGCGGACGCTGCAGCCAGCCGCGGTCCGCGAGCTTGGTCAACTTCGCCCGCAGCGGCTCCAGTTTCCCGCGCACCGCCACCTGAAGTCCCAGCTCCTCGCCCACCGCCCTGACCTGGACCGGACCACCGGCGGCCCGAACGATCTGAAGGATCCGGCGGTAGTCACCAGGCAGCGCCTTCTCGTCCGGGCTGTCTCCACAGTGCCGGGTCCCGACCGGGATGGTTTCGGTGCGGCCGCCGGACCGGCCGGAGGCTGTCGCAGGGCTCCTGCCCGGTGAAGGTCAAGAGCGATTCTTGGGCGTGTGATTGATGAGCTTGTTGAGGTTGTGCACCGTGCCGAGGAGCTTGATCTCGGCGTCCACCGCCTGGCGGCCGCGGTAGTTGAGGTGTCGTCCGAACCGTTGGAAGATCTGGGCGAATCCCGGCTCGACCAGGGCACTGCGTTGACGGTACTGGGCCCGTCCTGTTGGAGTGGCGAGGCGGGCCGCCATGTCCTGCTGGCCGGCAGGGGCCTGCTGACGTTTCGCGGGAAAGCCTGCCTGGTCAGCATCGCTGGTGACCGAGACCAGTAGCGGGAGGTCGGCGAGGGCCTCGAAGGACGCGGCCGAAGCGTACCCGCTGTCGGCGAGCCAGAGTTGGATGTCGCCGGGGAGCCGTGCGGCCTGGTGATTGTGCTGGGTCTTCTTCACCATCGGAACGAGGGCCGTTCTGTCCGAGGGATTGTCGTGCGCTTCGATGGCCAGCAAGAATTGACGGCGGGCGCACACGATCTGGATGTTGTATCCCTGCAGGTAGCCACCGCGTTTGCCGGGAATCAGCCGGGAGTCGGGATCGCTCAGGCAGGCACGGGAATCCGGGGAGGGGGCCGGTCGGGGTGTGCGGGCCCGCTCCAGCCAGGCCCGCATCTTCACCAGTCGTATTCGCTGGCGAACGAGGACGGTCTTGTGCTCCATCGGGACCGGCGGCCGTCCGTTCGCTCCACGACGTCCTGCCGCCCGGTCCTCTTGGACGCGGAGCTCGTACTTCTTCAGCTTCTCCTGGTGAGCTTCGGTCTCAGCGGCCAGGCGCTTCTCCGCGCGGGCCACCATCCGCTCGGCGGCTTCGACCTTGATCCGGATCTCGGTAGGTGAAGGCATAGCCCGTTCATGCAGTCTGTCCCTGGCCATGTGGGCCCGGGTGAGCCGGTCGCACAGCCGGGACAGGCGAGGCCAGCTATCGCACGCGTCCTCGCCATCGCCCTGTGCTGCAGAGCCGTCGGCCTCGACGCTCAGCGCGTGGTCGACTACATCCTCCATCAGCGCGTGGATCTCTTTCTCGCACTGGGAGATGGTCCCCTCCAGGCGCTGGAGCCGCTGGTTGGCGTCGCGTGAGGCATTCGCCTCCATCGGTGAGCCGTCCACGGCCACCGCCGAAAGATCGACCAGGCCACGTCGGCCACACAGCGACAACACCTGGACGAACAGCGAGTTCAAGGCGGCACGGTGGCGTCGTACGAACCGCGCGACGGTGGAGTGGTCCACTCGGCGGTTCGCTGTGATGATTCGGCAGCCCACGTCGTCCCAGCAAGCCTGCTCGATGCGACGGGAGGAGCGCACTCCCTTGCTGTAGCAGTACAGGAGCAACGCAATCAGGCTCGCGGGAGGGTAGGCCACCCCGCCCCGCCCGTCGTCACGGTAGCTGTTCTCGAACGCCGATAGGTCAAGAACCTCGACGACGTCGAGCACCTTCCAGCACAGGTGCTCGGGCGGCAGCCACTGCCGGACATCCCGCGGCATCTCAAGATCACGTTCACGGTCGCACGACAAGAAGTTCTGCTTCACCGGCCAAGAATCCGACGCCTCCCTGATCCTCGGAACCGAACAACGAATCGCTCTTGACCTTCACGGGGCAGGAGCCGTGCGACAGCCTCGCCGCGGCCGCGCGGACGTTGCGAAACCCCCGCCGCACCCGGGCGGGCGTGAGTCGGCGGGGCCCGGTCGGTCGTTCCCAGGGCCGGCGGAGGTCCTCGGCGAGGGGTCGGGCCAGGCGGAGCTGGGTGTGGGCAGCGATGATGAGCCAGGTCCACAGGTCGGCGGTGTCCGCGTGACGGACCTTCGGGGCGGTCCAGCCGAGCGTCTGTTTCATGAGTCGATGGTCTACTGGTCGACGATCCTGCTCATGACGCGCCGTCTGGCCCGGCCACGCCCTGCGCGAGCGTGAACCGGCCCGGCGCCGGCTCGGCCAGCCAGCCGCGCGCGACCAGGCGTTTCGCCTTTGATCGCAGGGCCTCCACCCGTGCCGGCACCACCTCCATGCCGAACATGGCCGCCATCTCCTGGCAAGTCAGCGGACCTTGCCCGAGCCGGAGACGGTCCGCGAGGTCCTGCAGGATGCGCTGGTAGTCCACCGAAAGCACCGACCAGGAAAGGCCTTCACGCCACACCGGCACCTGTGACTTCGGCTTCGCCGCATCCCGCGGACCCGGGGCGTCCTCCGTGTCGGCGGTGCCGCCGCCATCCGGAGCCAGCACCGTATCGACCCGCCTGCGAGCGATCGCCCACTCCTGCCGTTCCTGCTCAGCCACGGCCAGCTCGGCCTGGATGCGGTCGGCCTCCTCACGCAGCCCGTCGACCCGACGGCGAGCGGCGAGCTCGTGCTGTTCCAGCAGTCCAACAACCGACGGCATCCGCGATCTCCGAAGGAGCGACAACACGACAGGCCACGACTCCCACGGAATCACCACCCTTATGTCTGACCAGCGAAAACGTCGTCCTCAAGTCCGGAAACAACAGCTTCTGAGACCTCACCGAGCATTCAACTCGTCGACCTGACAAGCCTCTACGGCCAGGTGTGAGCAAGCCGGCATGGCAGTCGGTACCGGAGCGAGCGGTACCGACGGTCGCGGGTATGACCGGCGCCTGGTCTCAGTTCTGGTCCCGAACGCGGCGGCGCCCGGGGATCCGGAAGAGCTGCAGTGCGCATGATCGGCTGACAGGTTCTTCAAAGGTTCTTCATCATCTCCGGCTTACGGTCGGCCTGCCCGCCGTGTCTGCGGCCGGGCCCGACAGGAGGAGCGGGGAAAGCGATGAGGACGAACTGGGTACTGCTGGCCTCGGCGGCGTCGGTCATGGTCTTCGCGCTGACCGGCTGCGGGAGCGACGACGGCGGTTCGAAGCTCCCGACGGCCGGTGGTGGCGGCTCGGCCGCATCGGCTGGTAAGACGGGCGGTCAGGGTGGCGGGAACGATGTGGCGGCGTACGTCGAGAGCCAGCGCAAGTGGGTCGCGTGCATGCGGACGAACGGGGTCGACCTCCCCGACCCGGACTCCAAGGGACAGGTCGACATGTCCGGCCAGGGCCTGGCCCTGAAGAAGGACCCGAAGTTCATGAACGCGAGCAAGAAGTGTGCCAAGTTCAACGCTACGGTCCCCCAGGACCTGGAGCCCAGCGAGCCCAAACTCACTCCCGCGCAGATGAAGAAGCAGCGGGACTATGCCGCCTGCATGCAGAAGAACGGCGCCCCCGATTTCCCGGACCCGGATCCGAACGGGAGCCGCGACGACAACTCCGGTGAACCCGGATGGGATCAGAGCTCGGCCGGCGCCCGGCGAGCCACCCGCGTCTGCGCCCCGATCATCGGTGAACCGACCAACCCGCCGGCCGGCAAGGGCTGATCATGGCCGAGACGGTGACGCACATCGATGACGCGCACGCGACGGCCCCCCTGCCGCCTCCGCCGCGCCGCCGGCACCGCCGGCGTACGGCGCTGATCGCCTCGGCCGTGGTCGGCGTGGCGGCGGTCGCCGTGGTCGGCGCACTGGGGCTCGGCGGCGGCCAGGACAAGGGCCCGAGCGCGCCGCCCCGCTCCGGTTCCGTCGTCCCGGTGACCCGGACCACACTGGCCGAACGGACCGCGGTGGATGGCAAGTTGAGCTACGGAACGGAGGTCCCGCTGCCGGTCAAGGCGACGGGTACCGTGACCTGGCTGCCCGAGCAGGGCGCGACGGTCGAGCGCGGCGGCACGCTGCTGCGCGTCGACGACCGGCCGGTCGTGCTCATGTACGGGACGCTGCCGATGTACCGGGACCTCGGCCTGACCGCCCAGGAGGGTGACCAGGGCTCGGACGCCCAGCAGCAGAAGGGCTCCGTCGACCAGCAGCAGAAGAACGCGGACGGCACGTCCCCGAGCCCCTCCGGGTCACCGGCGCCGGGGGGCGCCGGAACCGGCGGGGACACCGGCTCGACTCAGGCCCCGCGTGAGCTCAGAGGCATGGACGTCATGCAGTTCGAGTCCAACCTGGCGGCTCTGGGCTACACCGGCTTCACCGTGGACGAGAGGTTCACCGCCGCCACCGCCCAAGCGGTCAAGCGCTGGCAGAAGTCGCTCGGGCTGCCCCAGTCCGGGACTGTCGGCGTCGGGGACGTCATCTCTTCCTCCGGCAAGGTGCGGATCGGCCATGCGGGGGCACGCCTGGGCTCCGCGGCCGGCGAGAACACCCTGGCCTACACCGGTACGTCGCGGAAGGTCGTCGTGAGCGCCTCGGCCGCGGACGCCGCCTGGGCGGTGCGCGGCACGAACGTCCGGGTCAAGCTGCCCAATGGCAAGTCCGTGCAGGCCAAGGTGGCGTCGGTGGGGAAGCAGGCGAGCACGCCCGAGGGGGGTGGCAGCGAGGGCGGATCGGGAGAGGCCGACGCGACGATCCCCGTGACCATCACCGTCCAGGACCAGAAGGCCCTGGGGCGGCTGGAGAGCGGCCCTGTGACGGTCGAGTACGTGGGACGCGAGGCCAAGGACGTACTGAGCGTTCCGGTCTCCGCGCTGGTCGCCCTCGCCGAGGGCGGGTACGGCCTGGAAACCGAGGACGGCCGGTTCCTCGCCGTGAAGACGGGGCTGTTCGCGGACGGCAACGTGGAAGTGAGCGGCACAGCGATCCGCGAGGGCATGAAGGTGAGGATCGCGTGAGCGGTGTGTCCCCGGCGGTTCTGGAGTTCGACGCGGTCTGCAAGACGTATCCGGGCGGCGTTGCCGCGGTCCGCGACGTGAGTCTGCGGATCGGACGCGGGGAACTCGTCGCCGTCGTCGGCCCGTCGGGCTCAGGAAAGTCCAGCATGCTGAACCTGATGGGCAGCCTCGACCGCCCCTCCTCGGGGCGGGTGCTGGTCGACGGCCACGACGTGGCGAAGCTGTCCGACCGGGAGGTGTCCGCGCTGCGGGCCACGCGGATCGGTTTCGTCTTCCAGCAGTTCCACCTGGCGGTCGGCGTGCCCGTGCTGGACGCGGTGGCAGACGGGCTGCTCTACGCGGGCGTCCCGATGCGCCGCCGCCGGGCCAGGGCGGCCGCCGCGCTGGCCCGGGTCGGGCTCAGCCACCGTGTCCACCACCTGCCGCAGCAGCTTTCCGGAGGCGAGCGGCAGCGGGTCGCGGTCGCTCGCGCGGTGGTCGGCGAACCGTCCGTCCTGCTGGCGGACGAGCCGACCGGCAACCTCGACTCCGCGTCGGGTGCCGCCGTACTGACCCTGCTACGCGAGTTGCACGCGGTCGGCACCACGGTCGTGATCATCACCCACGACCGCGAGATCGCGGCCGAACTCCCCCGCCGTATCGAGATGCGCGACGGACGCCTGGTCGCCGACACGGCCCGCAGCACGACGATCGGGGCACCCCGGTGAAGGACCGTACGACGAACTCCTCCTGGCAGACCCCGGACTCCCGTCCCACAGCGGCTGGCTCCCTGGACGCCCGGGGTCCGGCCCCGGAGACCCCGCCGTTCCGTTCCCCGGGCCCCGAGTCCTCGGACGCCGGGGCTCCGGTCCCGGAGCGGTCACGGTCACGGCTGCGCGCCGCACGCCTCGGGCCCGCCGACGTCGTACGCCTCGGCGGCACCGGACTGCGGACCCGGCCCCTGCGGGTCTTTCTCTCCGCGCTCGGCATCGCCATCGGCGTCGCCGCCATGATCGCGGTGGTCGGCATCTCCGGCTCCGGGCAGGCCGAGGTGAACCGCCGCCTCGACGCGCTCGGCACCAACCTCCTGCGGGTCGCACCGGGCCAGAGCCTGGCCGGCGAGAAAGCCAGACTCCCCTACGAGGCCGTGCCGATGATCCGCCGGATCCCGCCCGCGCAGCAGGTCGCCGCCACCGGCGCGACCGGCGCGCACATCTACCGCAACGACCACATCGCCATCGGCCGCACCGGCTCCCTCGACGTCCTCGCGGCCGACCGGGACCTGCTCCCGGCCGTCGGCGGCAAGGTCCGCGAGGGCCGCTGGCTGGACGCGGCGACGGAGAAGTACCCGGCTGTCGTGCTCGGTGCCACGGCCGCCCAGCGGCTCGACGTGTACACCTCCGGAACCCGGGTCCTGATCGGCGGCCGCTGGTTCTCGCTGATCGGCGTCCTCGATCCCGTACCGCTCGCGCCGGAACTCGACAGCGCGGCACTGGTCGGCTGGTCGGCGGCCCGGACATACCTCCGCTTCGACGGCCACCCCTCCATGGTCTACGTCCGCACCGAGGACAGTGAGGTCGCGGCGGTACGGGCGGTGCTGCCGACCACGGCATACCCCGAGAAGCCGAGCGAGGTCCGGGTCTCGCGGCCCTCCGACGCCCTCGCGGCCCGCGAAGCCACCGAGTCGGCGCTCACCGGCCTGCTGCTGGGCCTCGGCGCAGTGGCGCTGCTGGTCGGCGGGGTCGGTGTGGGCAACACGATGGTCATCTCGGTCCTGGAGCGCCGGCCGGAGATCGGTCTGCGCCGGGCCCTGGGGGCGACCCGGGGTCAGATCCGCACGCAGTTCGTGACGGAGTCGCTGCTGCTGTCCCTCATCGGTGGGCTCGGCGGTACGGTGCTCGGAACCCTGATCACGGCGGGGTACGCCGTCGGCCGCGGCTGGCCGACGGTCGTCCCGGCCTGGGCGAGCGCGGCCGGCATCGGATCGACCCTGCTCATCGGCATGGCCGCCGGACTGTATCCGGCGGTGCGGGCCAGCAAGCTGTCGCCGACGGAGGCGCTGTCCAGCTCCTGAGCCGTACGGCCACGGGAACGCCGGCCACAGGCCCGGCCGCGGCGGGTGGGGAGAGAGGTGAGCGGGATGGGCGGGGCCACCACCGCGGGTGTGGGCGGAACGGCGGCGGGCCCGTGTCCGTTCCGGTGCCGCACGAGGCAGGGGCGGCCTCGCACGAGACCGCCCCTGGTGTGCTGTTGCTCCGGCTCGGCCGGCAGTTCCCCGGTGCTGCTAGAAGCCGCAGTAGACGTAGCTGCCGCCGTTGCTCAGCAGGTCGTCACGGACCCAGCCGTATACATCGGCGCTAGTGCCGTTCTCGTCGCGCAGGTACGTCCAGGTGTGGCCGTCGCTGCCCACGGTGTAGCAGTGGTAGTCGAGCCTGTCGTTGCTGTCGGCGAGGCCGTTGATCCCGCAGCCGGTGCTGGAGCCGCTGCGCTCGTTGGCATCGTTGGCGTAGACGCCCCAGGCCGAACCGTCCTTGTCGCTGACCGTGGTACCGCAGGACGCGTTCGCGGAGGCCGAGGTGGCGGTGACCATCGGGACGGCCAGGGCAGCCACGGCGACGGCAGGGATGATCGCTGCGAGTCGACGCTTCAAGTTGTACCCCCATGTGTCGTTTCGTTAGTAGTGCGACCCCAGTACCGGGAGGCACCGGAGCGAACGGTGCTGCCACCGCATCCATCGGGATGCGAGAGGTGTAAGTACCCTCACAGGCCGACAGTGCTGAAGTAAGCATTCCGCAGCCAACTGGCCACTTTCCTTCCATTGGGGACCAAAATTGACTTCAGGGCGGAATCGGCCATTCCTGCGGCGTACCGGCCGAATCGGCGCTCTTGCCGAGCAGGCCCCAGCCACACGCCGAAATATCCCGTCATCCCGCACTTGGGGAAACCCGACCGAAGGAGCCCCGTTGAGCGCACGCGTCCCGACAGCCAGGACAAGGGGAACGCGATGAGCTTCCGGCTGCGGGTCCTGGGCCTGCTCATGCTGGTCGCCCTGACCGCCACCGCCTCCACCGCCTGGCTCACCCTGCGTCAGGCGAACCGTCAGGTCCAGGAGACCGTCAGCGCCGGACAGCGGGAGGTCTCCCTGATCACCGGTGAACTCCGCACGTACGGATTCGCGCACGGCACCTGGGACGGGCTCGCACCGACGGTGGGCGAACTCGCCAAGGCCACCGGGCAGCGCATCCGGGTCGTGACCGAGACCGGCGCCCCGCTCGCCGACTCCGACGCCCTCGCGGGCCGCGGGCCCCGCCCACTGAGCAGCCGGCCCCCGGTACTGGTCGACGCGCGGCCCGTCCTGCGGTTCCCCGACGGGCAGACACCCCGGCTCTCGGTCAAGCTGGCGGCCACCGCGATCGCCAACTACCGCTCCTCGGCCGCGTACGCTGCCTGCCTGACCCGGGTGGGCGCCGAGGTGACCGCCCGGCAGGACGACCTGGGCATTCCCCGGATCAGCACGGATGGCCGGCCCGCGCACTGCACAGAGCCGCCCCGCGGGGCCGACCCGCACACCCCGCAGGATCTCGACGCGCTCCGCGCCTGCGACTCCGCACAGCCCCTCACCCCCTGCCTCCAGCGGGTCTTCAACGAGCGGACCGCCTCCGTCGCCCCGCCCCGCCTGGAAATCCACCTCGGCTACCGGAACGAGTCCCCGCCCAGCCTCGCCGCCGCACCCACCGTCGCCGTCGCGATCGGAGTCGCCCTCGCAACCGTCCTCGGCGCGTTGCTCCTGAGCCGGGCGGTCCTTCGCCCGGTCCGGGCCATGACGCACGCCGCCAAGGGGCTCGGTGAGGGCGATCTGGGGCGACGCGTCCCCGTCTCCGGGCGGGACGAGATCGCACAGCTCGGCCGCGCCTTCAACCGCATGGCCGACTCCATCCAGGCCGGCGAGGAGCGCCAGCGCCGCCTCACCGGGGACATCGCGCACGAGCTGCGCACCCCGCTGGCCAACCTGCGCGGCTATCTGGAAGCCCTGCGGGACGGGATCGTCGAACCGACGCCCGACCTGCTCGACTCCCTCCACGAGGAGGCGCTGCTCCAACAACGGATCGTGGACGACCTGCAGGACCTGGCCCTGGCCGAGGCCGGGGCGCTCACGTACCACCGCCGCGAGGTCGACCTGCGCGAGCTGCTCGACGCCGGCCGCACCGCCCATCGTGCCCAGGCCGAGACGGCGGGCGTCGCGGTGGAGCTGGAGGCGCCGTGCCAGGTGTACGTGACCGCCGACCCGGACCGGCTGCGCCAGGTCGTCGGCAACCTCATCGGAAACGCGCTGCACGCCACGGGGCCCGGTGGCACGGTGACCCTGGCTCTGATCCGGCGCGGCGAGCAGGCCGTCGTAGAAGTCCGGGACACCGGCAAAGGGATATCGGCACAGGACCTGCCGCACCTCTTCGACCGCTTCTGGCGGGCGGATCCGTCACGGGGGCGGGCGACCGGCGGCAGCGGGCTGGGGCTGTCCATCGCGCGTCAGATCGTCACCGACCACGACGGGGGGATCGACGTGCACAGCACGGTCGGGCTGGGTACGACGTTCACGATCACCCTGCCCGCGGCTTCGGGCCATGGCGGCAGGTCAGGAGGAGGCTGAGCCGCCACCGTCCGCGAGGCGGTAGCCCCGCCCGTAAACCGTCTCCAGATGGCGGGGCCGCCTCGGGTCCGTCTCCAGCTTCCGTCGAAGGTTCATCACGTGCGCGTCGACGGTCCGCTCCAGGACATCCCGGTCGAAACCGAAGACGCGCTCGATGATCTGCGCCCGGGTGAAGACCCGGCCCGGTTCACGGGCCAGCGTCTCCAGGACGGCGAACTCCTTCGCGGTCAGTGCCACCGGCCGCCCCGCCACCCGGACTTCGAAGCGTGCCATGTCCAGCTCCACCTCGCCCACCCGCAGCACGGCGGGCTCCACCGCGCTGCCGCCCCTCTTGGACCTGCGCAGCAACGCCCGTACCCGTGCGGTCAGTTCGCGCGGACTGTACGGCTTGGTGAGGTAGTCATCGGCGCCGAGGTCGAGGCCGAGAAGCATGTCCTCCTCGGTCGAGCGCGCGGTGAGCAGCAGAATCGGAACATCCGATTCGGTACGTAGGATGCGGCACACATCCAGTCCGTCGACCAGGGGCAGCATCACATCGAGAACGATAAGATCCGGCTGCACCGAACGGGCCCGTTCCAGCGCCGCACGGCCGTCGGCCACGACCTGCACCGCGTGGCTTTCGCGCTCCAGATAGATCCGGATCAGTCGAGACTGCTTTTCGTCATCTTCCGCGACCAGAATTCGAGCGTTCAACAACTCTCCCCCAGCAAGGCCCGCACACTCCAGTACCGTAATACAGGAATGGACGAGGATCCGGGCCCGCAGGCGAGTTCCGCATCCGGCGTGGGGCCGGAGACCTCAACTGGCGGCTGTGCGCGGCGACTTCTACAGCCCCGGTGACCGTGAACGCCTCGGCGGCGGAAGGGACGTCCACGGCAATGCCGTCACGAGCCGACCCCGGCGCCGGTCGTCACCAGCAGGGGTGAATCGCAGTGAACGCACCTACGTCAGCCGCTTGGGCGTCCGGCGGGACCGTCGACGGTCGGTATCGGGTGATCGGTGAGCTCGGCCGGGGCGGGATGGGCATCGTGCATCGGGTCCGGCATCTCGCCTGGGGCATCGACATGGCGGTGAAGAGCTCGCGGCCCGAGCTGTTCCGCCGCCCCGGCGATCAGGAGTTGTTCGTCAGGGAAGCCGAGGCGCGGGTGCCCCTCGGGCTGCATCCGAACGTCTGCGCCTGCCACTACGTGCGGGTGATCGATGGTGTCCCCCGCGTGTTCGCCGAGTACGTCGAGGGCGGCAGACTCGCCGAGTGGATCGGCGAGGGCCAGCTCTATGCCGGGACGCTCGGCAGGTCCTCGCCCGCGTACTCGAAACGGCGGTCCAAGCGGCCCGCGGGCTTGAGCACGCCCATCGCAGAGATCTGGTGCACCAGGACGTGAAGCCGGCCAACGTGCTGCTCGACGGCGCGGGCGCCGCGAAGATCACCGACTTCGGCCTCGCCCGGTCCAAGGCCGCCGTGGCCCCGGCGTGCCTCGAAACGGCGCCGGGGGTCAGCGTGTTGGTGCCGTCGGGCGGCATGACGGTCGCCTACGCCTCCCCGGAGCAGCGTGCGCACACGCCGACATGCGCGCGGTCCAGGGGCCCATACGGTGAGAGGGCAATCCGCCGACGCACTGGGAACGAGCTTGCGGCGCGGTTCGGCGGCGGTCAGGACGTTCGCCGAGCGCTGGCCCTTGATCTCCTCGACGCGGGAGAAATCGTCCAGGAGGCTGTTGTTCAGCCAGCGTTGCCACAGCTGAGGAATGGTCAGGTGCGGTGGCCGGGTCAGCGCGGCCCGTCCGCGCGTGGTCAGCACACCGTCGGCGCACCCGGCTTCGCTTGCAGCGGCTGCACGCGAACACTGCCCCGGTGCCACTCAGTGACCTGTACGAGGTGGTGTGGCAGGCGGTCAGCCCGCTGTACGTGCTCGACAACCTGTCCCCCGACCGTCTGGGGCATCTGCGCACCGTCAACGACCACGACGTCCAACGGGTCCTGAAGGCCCTGGTCTCCCTGGGCGCTGTCCATCTCACCGATGAATGCGCCGGGTTGACGGCGGACGGCCGTACCGAGACGGCCCGGATGCGCGGCGAGCCCGAGCCCGGCGACGCGGTGTTGCGGATCCTCGTCGAGCTCGCCGACGTGGACGACCCCCGGGTCTGGCGGCAGTTGCTGGTGCCCGCCGCGATCCGCCTGGACCGGCTTCATTCCGTGATCCAGGCCGCGATGGGCCGGCAGAACTGCCATATGCACGCGTTCACCATCTACGGCGTCCAGTACGGCCGTTCCGGCGGTGAAATCGGATTCCGCGACGAGCGCACCGCCACACTGGCCGCCCTGCTCAAACCGGGCGCCACTTCGTGTGCACGTACGACTTCGGGGACTCCACCGGCCCCGCCGCGCTCGGACAAGGACATACCGGCCGACCTTCAGCCCCCGGCGTTCGGGTCCTGGGCGTCGACTACACGGCGACCAGGCGCACTCTGTCGCCGCAGAGCTTCGTCATGTCGTCGATGTCCGAGGTGAGCATGACGACCGGGCGGCGCTGACGCAGCGCCGTCTCGGCCACGGCAGCGTCGGCCTCAGGAGTCTCCGAGGATCGAGCTGACAAGGATCGGCCAATGAGCAGTCAGGTGCCCGCACGAACAGCATCCCGGTCGTGGTGGCGCGCCACTGCGCTTTCTCAGCTGATGGTGACGACGCGGGCCCAGTGCGGCGGGGTGTCCGGGACGTAGTCGGGGTTTTCCTCGTCCACTGCGCTCACTGGGCGGGGGAAGAGACCGACGACGGTGCGGCAGGGTGGCTGTGTGGAGGGCCAGGGCGTCTGACCATCCGTCAGAGCGACGATCACGTCCGGGCGGGGCCGGGAGCGGAGCGCCCGGGCGAAACCGGAGCGCAGATCTGTTCCCCCGCCGCCGACCAGCTCGATGTTCTCGGCGCGGCAGAGCGGGACGGCGACCCCGGCCGCCGCGTCGCAGGAGATCACCGACACCAGGTCGCGCCGCCCGCCCACCGCTCGCGAGATCGCCGCCACCTCCAGCAGCGCGCTGCCCAACTCGGCGTCGCTCACCGACCCTGAGGTGTCGATCACGACGCAGACCCGGGGCGGCATACGGCGCAGGCTCGGCAGCAGCACCCCGGGAACAGCGGCCGATCGGCGGGACGGACGCCGGTAGCTGTGGTCCTCGCCCACTCCCGACGCACCCGCCGCGGAGCGGACCGCCGCCCCCAGCAACTGCCGCCACGGCTGCGGTGGATGGAACGCCTCGTCCGCCCACCGGCGCCATCCCTCCGGAGCGTCGCCCGGCCGGCCCTTGATCCCCTCGGCGACCCGGAAGCGGACCGCGTCCCGCTGCTGCCTGCTCAGCCCGTGTGCCCCGTCGGGCCCCAGCTCCCACGGCCGGTCCTGCCCGTCGGCACCACTGCCGCAGTCCAGCCAGGCCAGGTCCGCGCCGAGCCCGGACATCGATGCCGTCCGCAGGTACTCCTCCATCAGCAGCCCGTCGGGCAGCCGCAGCAGCGACGGCAGCACCGCCCCGGCAGGCAGGGGCAGACCGTCACCGTAGATGTCGTCGTTGATCTCGAAGTCGGCGGCGATGTTCCGCCGCAGCCGCTCGCCGGGCCCGTGCTCCTCGCGCCCCCGCGCATACCGCTCGCTGCGCCCGTGGTGGTCTCGGAGCAGGTGGGAGACCTCGTGCACCCAGACGCCCGCCAGCTCCTCCGCCGGTGTGCGCGCCACGAAGCCGGGGGAGACGTAGCAGCGCCAGTGCGCGTCCACCGCCATCGTCGGCACTGAACGGTCCTCCACCACGTGCAGCGCGAAGAGTGCGCCGGCCAGGTAGGGACGGACCTTCACCGCATGCAGCCGGGCGGCCAGCAACTTCTCCATGTCCAGAGAGAGTCCGGGCGGGCCGTACGGCGCGCCGGAGCCGGCCGGCGGCGTCGGAACAGTGGCCCGCACCGGGCGTGGCGGCGCGGGCCGGGCCATCGGGCGCGGCAGCGGGCGCTTCGCGGCCCCTTTCATCGGCGCGCCCCCGTCGTACGCCCGGCGTCGGTCACCGCCGCGGCCCGCCCCACCGACTGGTCCGCCCGCCGGGCGAGACCGATCACCCCGGCCAGCCGCTCCACCGCCTCCGGCACCTCCCAGTCGTCGCGCCGCAGCGCGGCCAGCGCCGTCGCCGGGGCGACCAGCAGGTCCGGGACGCCGGTCTCCAGTGCCCGGACCAGCACCGCCCAGCCCGCCTCCCACCGCGCCCGCTGCGGCCGTGCCGCTACGGCGGCCACCACCGCCTCCAGCGCGGCCTGCCGTAGATCGCCCCGCGCCGGCAGCTCGGCGGAGGCCGGATCGGCCAGCAACGACTCCGGGTCCGGCAGTTCCATACGGTCCAGATGGGCGAGGAGTTCGAGCCCCGGCCCGTCCCCCACCGCACCCCGCACCAGCAGCGCCAGCACCTCCCGGGAGGCGGAGGCCGCCGTGCCGAAGGCCAGCAGGGTCAACGCGGCCTCCCAGCTCCGGGGCGATGGCCAAGCACCGCCGCGCCGCGTCTCGGTGCTCGGCAGCCGGTGGATCAGCGTCGGCCGGGCTTCCAGGAAACCGCAGACCGCGCGCCGGGCGTAGGCCACCGCCTCCGGCAGCCGCTCCGGCACCAGCCGGGGCAGCTCCGCCCGGGGCCAGATCCCGCCCAGCCCGCGCACCACCACCTCCCGGTCGTGCACCCAGTACAGATGCACGAACCGGTTCGCCAGCGGCGGGCTCAGCTCCCACCCGTCCGCCGCAGACGCGCGCGGATTGGCCGCGGCCACGATCCGTACCCCCGGCGGCAGTTGCAGCGCACCGACCCTCCGCTCCAGGACGACCCGGAGCAGCGCGGCCTGAACGGCAGGGGTGGCGGTGGAGAGTTCGTCCAGGAAAAGCAACCCCCGCCCTGCCCGGACGAGTTCCACGGCCCACTGCGGCGGTGCCATCGGCACCCCCTGCACCGCCGGGTCGTCGCCGACGATGGGCAGGCCGGAGAAGTCGGTCGGCTCATGGACGCTGGCGATCACGGTCGTCAGCGGCAGGTTGAGGGATGCGGCGAGCTGCGTCAGGGCCGCGGTCTTGCCGATGCCCGGCTCGCCCCACAGCAGCACGGGCAGGTCGGCCGCGACAGCCAGGGTGAGCGCTTCGAGCTGCTCGTCGGGGCGCGGCTCGGTGGTGGTCATCCGCAGCAG
Source organism: Streptomyces atratus (assembly GCF_040655115.1). GTDB lineage: Bacteria > Actinomycetota > Actinomycetes > Streptomycetales > Streptomycetaceae > Streptomyces > Streptomyces atratus_D. The sequence goes on from NZ_JBFAJH010000010.1 coordinate 69,173, forward strand.
GGCCAGGAGGTCATCGGCGACAACGAGTTGGGTGCCGGTACCGGATGCGCCGGCGGGGGTGGGTGCTGACACACCGGCAGGGGCGGGTGCGGACGCACCGACGGCCGGGACCGGGGCGGGCAGGAGGGTACTGGAGGTCATGGGCATCACCTGGGGTGGGATGAGGGAACGGAACGGGACGGCGGGTCCCGAAGGTGGTGGAATCGTGCGGCGCGGAACGCGCAGTGCGAGTGCGGGACGTAGGTGGGGCAGCCGGTCAGACGATCGCCCGGTAATCAGGGGCAGGGCAGGTCAGGTCAGGTCAGGTCAGATCAGGCCGGTACGGGGCCGTGCCCGGCTGCTCCGCTTGAGGCGCATTGCGGCAGGCGTACGGCGATCGAGCCGAGGCCGGTGGCCCGGCTCCGCGTGCCCCACGCCGGAGGCGTTCCCGCCCCCGACCGCACCGGCAGCGGGGTGCACGGCGACCAGCCCCGAGCGGAAAAGTCCGTGGTCGATGCGGCGGGCCGCAGCCGACTCCAGCTCCTCCCGGAGCGGCCCGTCGCGCAGGACCGCACCGGGACCGAGCAACCCCTCGACCACGTTCAGCGCCCCGGCGACGTCACCGTGGCCGAGCCGCTCCCGGACCGCGGGCAGTGCCTCCGGTTCGCGGTGCACCGCGTCGATCGCCCGCAGGCAGGGCAGCGCGGGCCCGCCGAGCGCCACCAGCAGTTCCTCCCGGCGCAGTTGTGCCGGGTCGTGATCGATCGCCGTCAGTGCCCCGTCCCGTAGCGCGATCCGGTGGACCTCGCCCCGGCACTCCACCCGGTGCGGGTCGCCGGGCTGAGGGGCGGGGCCGGCCGCCATTCCCGGGCCGGCCGCCGCCACCGGGTCAGCCACCGCCAATGCTGTGGCGACGAGCGGATGCAGCCGATCGGACGCGACCAGCCCGGCGCGCAGCAACTCCAGATCCGGAAGAACCCGGGCCGCCGCCTCCGGCAGCACCGGAAGCGCTGCGACTTCCTGCGGCGGCAGCGCCTCCCGGAGCGGCCGGAACGTCGGGGCATGGCTGTCGTCGGGGGCGACGAGTTCGAGCACGGCGCGGCTCCGCGCACCGAGCCGCACGGTGAAGGCCCCGCGAGGGCGACCCTCGGCTCCCAACAGCAGCTCGGCCTCGGCGGCCCACCGTGCCGACGCCCACGAGCAGTCGTGGACGGCGGACCGATCGGACAGGGCTGGCACGTCCGGCCGGGCGAGCGCGTAGGGCCGGTCGGGCGGTGCCTGGAACGGCGCCCCGCCCGCACCGCAGCGCCGCGCCAGCTCGCCGCTCCGCCCGGAATCCCAGAGATGCCGGTGCAGGTCGAGCCGGAAACGCCGGTCGGGATGCGGGTGCGGATGGTGCCTCGGGGCGCCGATCCCGGACTCCTCCCACAGGGTCAGGGACATTCGCTGTCCAGCGTCCGCCCAGGCCGGCGGTGTCCGCACCACCAGCTGCAACGGCGTGGCGCCGCACCTCCGGTAATGGCTCAGGGAGATGGTCAGGCCGGGCCGGAGCCGTCCGTCGGGGGCGATCCGGGGCATGTGCCAGCGAAGCAGATCCGGCGCCAGCCGACGCAGATCCGCACGAAGGCGGGTGACGAGCTCGATGCCGTGGCGGTCGCGCACGGCGCGCAGATCGAGATCGGTGTCGACCCGGGCGGCGGCGCAGGCCCCCGCCCAGTCACCGACCGCACGCCGTGCGGTCGCGGTCTCGATCATGGACGGCGGCACGGCGTACTCGCGCACGCGCTGCCACATCAACAGGTGGGCCGGAATCGTGTTCGCGAAGTGATGTGCCATCAGCACTCACCTTGCGCGAACGATTCCCCCGATCCGTACGAGGAGTTGTTCTTCATCCCCGGCATCATAGGCACCGCGATGAGGATCTGTCAGTCCCCCTCGACCGCCCATCACCCTTCCTCGACGCACGCCGCAACGCCCGGAGTGGCGCCGCGAGTACCGCTGTCGCCGCCCGTTACGGACCGTCCGGATGGGAACGACCAGCGGCCGCAGCCCGAGCACTGGCGCACGAACTGCGCGGATGCCTCTGACAGCGTCGGGTACCTACCCATCCGATACCCAGTGGCCCTGATCGGCCAGGAACCGGAGCCCAGCGTTCGCCCCGGGACGCGGACTCAGGCGTCCGCCGGCGCGCTCTGCGCGACCAGCGCCTGTCCGCCGCATCCGTGATCCGAATGCTCGACGACCTCCACCACGGCATACGGGACGAAGCAGCCGCCGACCCGCGTCCTGGCCACCCTCCTGCACGACACCGCGGCCGCAACCGGCGCCGCCGCCAACCCCGCCATCCCCGAAACGGTCATGCACCACCTGCTGGACCGGTAGCCGGGACGCACTGTCGGTGCCCACCGCTATGTTCGGGGCCGTGGCCAACTCCTACACCGTGCTGTGGACCAATGACCTGTGCCGTGAATTGATACGCGGAGGCTTCACGGGGCAGCGCCCGACGGTGCTGTTCGGCGGACCCCATCAGTCGCGTCCGAGCTTCCGGCGTGCCGGTGTCGCGCCCGGTGACCGGATCTTCGCCGTCCGGGCCTGGCGGACCGCGCTGTACCCGGTCTGCTCGATGGAGGTCCAGCGGATCGTCGACTACGACAGGGCGGGTGCGGAGCTGGCCGACGAGGACTATCCCAAGCTGATCCACTGGCGCCCGTTGAAGAGCGGCTGCTTCTCCGAGGTCGTGCTGGGGCCGCCCGGCAGCCCGCTCAGGTTCGACCGGCCGCTGCCCGGACACCACCTGGAACACCTCACCTTCACCTCGCGACGGGGCGAGCGGAAGCTCAAGTACGTCGAGGACGGTCGGCTCCTGCGGGCACTGAGCCTGCAGGGGATCTACCGGCTCGCACCTGAGTCCGCGGACGTCATCGACCGGCATCTCACCAGCGAAGAGGCAGTTGCATGAACAACCTGTCCGAGCTCCTGCTGCGCGTGCGTGACCGCGCTGAGCAGGAGACAAAAATCCTTGCCCCGTGCGTCAGCGAACAGGAAATCGCCGACGCCGAGCAGGTACTCGGCTTCAGCCTGCCGCCACTGCTCCGCCTTCTGTACCTCCAGGTTGCCAACGGCGGCTTCGGCCCTGACTACACCCTTCTGCCACTTGTCGGTGACGGGCGAACCGCCGTGGCCGAGTACGGGCCGCTCGGGAACACTCGCTCGGAGTGCTGGCCGCGCGGCGTGCTGCCGATCCTGGACTGGGGCTGCGGCATGTACGCCGCTGTCGACTGCCTGGCCCCCGACGCTCCCGTTCTCCTCTTCGAGCCGAACGCCGACCCTGATGATTGGGCCGACGCGTGGTTCCTGGACTCGCCGTCCGTGGCCCAGTGGCTGACCTCCTGGCTGGACGGGACCGGCTGGTGGGAGGAGGAGGTCATGATGGCCGAGGACGGGCCGCAACCCACGCCCTGGCTCGACGCCGCACGCCGCCTCGCAGAGAGCGTCTGAAGAGTCGCACGAGAGGTTGCCGAGTAGCCGGGAGGGATTTCACCTCCCGGCTCTCACAGAACCGTGCGTAACAGTCTCCCGTTACACGGCTCTTGTCGTTCTGATCGTGGCCGGCCAGCGCCTGGCCGACGAGCTTGCGGCGCGGTTTGGCGGCGCTCAGGACGTTCGCCGAGCGCTGGCCCTTGATCTCCTCGACGCGGGAGAACTCGTCCAGGAGGCTGTTGTTCAGCCAGCGTTGCCACAGCTGAGGAATGGTCAGGTGCGGTGGCCGGGTCAGCGCGGCCCGTCCACGCGTGGTCAGCACGAGCCGACCGCCGGTGAGCTGGGCGAGGCCGCCTGCCTGGAGCAGCATCGGCCAGGCGAAGGCGGCGATGGCGTCGTGCGGATAGAAGTCGCCGCCGTCCAGGACGTCGGCGACCGCCGAGACGGTGGCGGTGCTGGGGCGGCGGGTCTTTTCGCTGCACCGCAGCTTCTCCGTCATACACAGGCGCAGCACCGTCAGCAGGTTGGCCTGCGCCTCGTGCTCGGTGTGCCGGACCCGTGGAGTGCCGGTGGGCTCCTGCGGCTGTTCGACCGATATCACTGCTCGTGTTCCCCGCTTCGCGCCGCCCTCGTCCCGTTCCTACAGATGGGCAACATAGTCGTAGTTGTCCGGACCGCAGGTGCGCTCGAGGGTCTGGACCACCTTGCGCGAGTTGTCGTAGGGGCCGGAAAAGTAGAACGGCTTGCCGTCCCGCCCGAAGCCGATGACAGGCCGGTCCCCAGGCGGGGCACCCAAGTGCACTGCGGCGTCGGCGAAGCCGCCCGAGGGCTCGAAGCCAAGACCGCGGGCGTAGGCGACGCCATCGTGCACGATCGTCTGCGCCTGCTCTACGCCGATCGGCACCGGCCGATGATCGAAGGCCGAGTAGTACGTCGGTACGTAGGTGGTCAGGGATCCGGACCCCATCACCTCGGGGTCTGTGACGTTCTTGACTCCCAGGCAGTAGACGTCCACCAGGAACCCGGTGACAGTCACCCTGCTGGCACGTTCCTGGCGGGCCAGGAGAATCTGGGCGAAGCCGCCCGTGCCCGGGTCGGGCTCCTGTCCGAGGGGGTCGGCCGCCGCCCAGTCCGGGGCTTCGGCCATGTCCAGTCCCGTGCTCCAGCCCGCGTTGACCCAGCAGCCCACCACCGGCCGCTCATCCGGCGCGATGTTCGCCAGTGCCGCCTCGGCGACCCGTCTGACCAGCGCGGTCGCCTGGGCCGGGCGTAGCCCCAGCGCCTTCGCGATCTGCTTCGGCGCGCTGCCGCGCCCCCTCATCTCCTGGACCCGGGCCAGTAGTTCCTCGTCACGCGTTGTCACCGTCACAGTCTGCCACTTCCGTGTCGCCCCATGCGAAGCACAGGGTGCGCCGGCGGTGGTGCCATCCTGGGTTCGGGTGAGTCGGGACACGAACCGGAACGGGCAGGTCGGCATGGGTGAGACAGTAGGCGGGACCGTCGAGCAGGTGCGAGCGCTGGTCGGTTGGGTCGGCACGGGCCGCAAGCTGACTCAGACCGGCCGTGTGACGCTTGCCGACGCGCGAGCACTGGTGGAGGTTCTGGACACCGGCGACCGGATGGACCCGGTGATCGGGGACCGTACGTTCAAGACGAAATCCAGCGAGGAGCTGTACCACCTCACACTGCTGGTCGAGTGGGCGAAGGCGGCACGACTGCTGCGGACCGCGGGCGGGCGCCTGCTGCCGGTGAAGAAGAACGCCAGGCTGCTGGACCGCCCCGACGAGCTGCGTGGCGCGCTGTTCGCCGCGCTGCCGCGCATCGGCCCGGCCGTGACGGTCTCCGGCTGGCTGGAATCTCTGCTCTCGCACGAGTACGACCGGGGTCTGCGGGCGTTGTTGCAGCGGCTGTACGCGACCACTGCCCCGGTGCCACTCAGTGACCTGTACGAGGTGGTGTGGCAGGCGGTCAGCCCGCTGTACGTGCTCGACGACCTGTCTCCCGACCGTCTGGGGCATCTGCGTACCGCCAACGACCACGACGTCCAACGGGTCCTGAAGGCCCTGGTCTCCCTGGGCGCTGTCCATCTCACCGATGAATGCGCCGGGTTGACGGCGGACGGCCGTACCGAGACGGCCCGGATGCGCGGCGAGCCCGAGCCCGGCGACGCGGTGTTGCGGATCCTCGTCGAGCTCGCCGACGTGGACGACCCCCCGGTTTGGCGGCAGTTGCTGGTGCCCGCCGCGATCCGCCTGGACCGGCTTCATTCCGTGATTCAGGACGCGATGGGCTGGCAGAACTGCCACATGCACGCGTTCACCATCGACGGCGTCCAGTACGGCCGTCCCGGCGGCGAACTCGGACTCCGCGACGAGCGCGCCGCCACACTGGCCGCCCTGCTCAAACCGGGCGCCCACTTCGTGTACACGTACGACTTCGGGGACTCCTGGGAGCACCTCATCACCGTGGAGCAGATCCAGACGGCCTCAGCCGGGCTGCACTATCCGTACTGCATGGACGGTGCCGGGGCGTGCCCGCCCGAGGACTGCGGCGGCACCCCCGGCTACAGCGATCTCAAAGTGATCCTCGCCGACCCGGCACATGAGGAACACCACGCCATGCTGGTGTGGCTCGGACTTCGGTCCGCCACGGAATTCGCCCCGGACCGTTTCGCGCCGGACGAGGCCAACGCGCGGCTGCTGCGCCTCACGACACCATGAAGGACGAGCCGTCCGGCCACGCCACCGTTCGCGGCACGCGCTGGTAAGGGGGTCAATACCATGAGTATGGTCTCTTGTATGGCGACGACCAAGAAAGTAACGGTGACGATCCCCGAGGATCTCCTTGACGAGATCCGCGCAGAGGCGACGGAACGGGGCCTGTCGGCGTACGTCGCCGAGGCGCTGCGCTTCAAGCGCGACCGGGATCGTCTGCGGGAACTGGTGGACTGGCTGCAGGAGGAACACGGCCCCGTCACCGAAGACGAGCGCGCGGCGGCGTTCGGGGAGCTGGAGGACCTCGACGCCGAACACAAGCGTCGCCGCGCCACCGGAAAGCACAGCGCCGGAGAGGCCGCGTGAAGAAGCGGGCCGGTGAGCACGGGCAGCGGCCGCTGCGCATCTTCGTACTCGACTGCGAAGCCCTGTCCCTGGCCGTGCGCGGCGACCGGAAGATGATCGCCTGGCTCGACCTCGCAGCCCAGGGCGAGGCCGAGGTGGTGACGTCACCGATGACACTGGTCGAGGCATACGACGGCAGAACCACCGAACAACGCTGGGACTGGGTGCTCTCTCGGCTCACAGTCGCCGACATCGGCAAGGACGAGGCCCGCCAGGCCCGCCGGCTCCTGGCCGACGCCAAGCTGCACGGCCACGAGTACGCGATCGACGCGGTCCTCGCCGTCATCGCCCGCCGGCAGAAGGGGCAGGTCACCGTCTTCACCTCGGACGTGGACGACCTGGAGAGGCTGGTTCCGGACTCGATCGTCGTCAAGAAGGTGTGACCCGGCGCTCTGGTCTCGTTCACCCGCGTTCAGCGCCGTCCAGCACCCACCCGACGACTCGCGAGACCCCAGGTCAGGACAGACCCGGCCCTCCCCGCCGGCGCGCGGACGAGGTCCCCTATGTATCCAGTGAGATCTACTTGCAGTACGAGCTGATATCACCGGAGGTGCTTAATGAGTCGCACAGTGATCGACCTCGACGACGAACTGCTGGCCGATGTGGCTCAGGCGCTGGGAACCGGCGCCAAGAAGGAGACGGTCAACACCGCTCTGCGTGAGGTGCTCGAGAACCGCCGGCGAGCTCTCGCTCTCACGCGGCTGCGGGGTGCAGCAGGAGCGGGCGGCTTCGATCTGGATCTCTTCGAGGACAAGAGGGACTACCGGCGGTGAGCGCGGCGCAGTTCCTGATGGACACCAGCGCGCTCGCCCGGTTCCTCCGCGGCAACGCCGAACAGTACGGATGGGACCAGGCCGCCACAGCCGGCCTCATCGCGACCTGCCCTGTCACCGAGCTGGAGTTCTGTTACAGCACCCGCTCTGCCGCAGACCGTGCGCGCGGCATCGAGGACATGCGGCTGCTCTTCGGCTGGGTGCCCGTCGACGACCGCGCGTACGACCGCGCCTGGCAGGTCCAGGAGCTACTGACCCAGCGCGGTCAGCACCACAGTGCGGGAGCCGTGGACCTCGTCGTTGCCGCCACCGCGGAACTTCAGGGCCTGACCCTCCTGCACCGCGACCACGACTTCGAATGCATCGCCGCCGTCACCGGCCAAGCCATGCAGTGGTACGGCCCGGTGGCCGGTAAGTAGACACCCGCCCGCAGTTCTGGTCTCATTCGCGGGCGTACGCCACAGTTCGGCGAGGCTGCAACCTCTGGTTCCGCCACGGGTCGGGATGCCTGCGACCGTCCCCGAACAGCCGGGCGAGAACTTGGAAAGCGTGTTGGGGGCAACCCCTCACGAGTTCGAATCCGGCTCGCCTGACCTGTCGCTCGACAGGACGACTCGGCGACGGTGGTCGCGGCTTTCACAGCCCCATGCGGTCGCCGCCGACCGCGATGGCACCGTGCATGTGGCGGACTTCGCGGTCCAAGCTGCCATCGGGCGGACCATGCCATAGATGGAGCAGTTCAGGGCGCGGCTCTCGTCGTCGCCATTCCGGTTGCGTTCACCTGCGTCCAGCAACGCGCGACAGTCAGCGATCAAGCCATCGAGCCGCAGGTCAGAACCGGACGTGCGTTACTGGACAGCCGGACGAACAGGTGGAAAGCGCATGGGGGCCGCACGTGGCGCCGCAACCGCGCACGGCATGTTCCGGAGGCCTGCGGCGGCCGGATTCCCGGCCTTCTCGGCGCCACGGCTGGGCACGCCCCTCCGTCACAAGTACCCTTAAATTCCACCCTGATCCGTTTACGAGCATGTTGTGGAGGAATCAGGTGGATAGAACTATTTCAGCCGCCGTGGCCACACCGTGCACAGCTTCACCTCTGGCCCCTGCGGTTCCCCTCAAGCGCGAAAGGTTGCAGATCATGACAACAGAAGCGCCCGAACGCACCCTCGACGCCCTCGCGCATGGCGAGCACCCGGTCTTCGAGCAACTCGCACGGATGACCATCGAGACGCTGCCCAACTCCGGCCTGGACGAACGCACATACCACCTCGTACGGCTGGCTGCGCTCATCGCCATGGACGCCGCCCCGGCCTCGTACCTGGCCAATCTCAGCGTGGCCAAGGAAGCCGGCCTGACCGCCGAGGACGCCAAGGCCGTCTGCGTGGCGATCGCACCGATCGTCGGCAGTGCGCGGGTGGTCGACGCCGCAGGCAGCGTTCTGCGCGCCCTCGGCTTCGCCGAGAGCGTCGATACACAGGGGTTGTGACCAGCACCGACGGACGGTCGGCCACACCGGGGAGGGGTTCCGGCGTGCCAGGGAGCAGATCCTGCGCTGAGTCCCCCTCTGCATCAGGGAGCGGGTGAACCCTCCCGACCCGGGTGACGGGCACGCGTCCGACGCGACGGGCAGTACGGCGGGAAGCATCATGAACGCACCATCCAATTCCGCGACGCCTCATGGGCCGGCCGACCCCAACGACACGCTGGCCGATCTGGGCGGCTCATGGACGTGGACACTCGGGATCGCACTGGTGACCCTGGCGGCAGGGATGGTCGTGCTCGTCCGGCCGGACGAGACACTGCACGCCTTGGCGGTCGTTCTCGGCCTCTACCTGCTTGTCTCGGGTGCCTTCCGCTTCGTCACGGCCTTCTCCCGGGACAGCGAGGGCAGCAGGACGGCGATGCGGGCGCTGGTTGCCGTACTGGCCATCCTGGCCGGCGTCCTGTGCCTGCGGCACCCACTGCAGACCACCGCGGTGCTGTCGCTCATCCTCGGCGCCTACTGGCTGGTGTCGGGCCTGCTGGTGGCCTTCCTTGCCGGCTGGGGACGCGACATGCCGCATCGGGGGCCGGCCTTCGCTCTGGCCGCCCTCGGGATCGTGGCCGGCATCGTCGTGCTCGCGTTTCCCGTGGAATCCGCGGTCGCGCTGGCCAGGTTGCTGGGGCTGTGGCTCGTCCTGCTGGGCCTGGGCGAAGTGGCGATGGCGTTCATGCGGCGATCCGCGGCCAAGCGCTCCGCGCCCAGCGCCCGGCTGTCGACGTAGCGAAGGAGTACACCGGGCGCGAAGGAGTACACCAGGTCGCACGTGTGGGCAGCAGGCCGCCATCACCGTGGACGACCAGCCCGTATGTACATGACGGCCCGCTCGGGGGCCTTCCCGAGCGGGCCGTTGCCGGCCATGACGTCAGCCGTGACGATGCCGCCGACCGCGTGCGGCTCTCTCACGTCGTCGTGGACGAGGACTGCAGCTCCAAGGCCATCCGCTCCCGGCTGCGTGGATCCAGGGCCTCGCCCGCACAGTCCCAAGTCGGGTCGACCGGATCGCCAACCGGGCCCGACGCGGCCGCCGGGGCGTCTCCCCCGTATCCCTGCTGATGCGGGCGTGACAGTCGGCAACCCTCAGTGATGGCCCTTCTCGTGACCTCGCTTCTGCTTCCCGTGCCCCTCCTCCTGCTCGCCGCCCAAGGAATCGGCTGGGGATGCGGACGGGGTGAACTCGCGGAACGCCGGGACAGGGGTGGTGGTGGACGTGTCCGCTGACGGGGAAGGCGCCGGGAGTGGGGACTGTCTCCCGTCAGGGGAGAACAGCCCCATGCCGAGCAGTGTGGAGGCAACGAAGACTCCAAGCCCGGCGATCGCGACAGTCAGCATCCGGTGCTGCCGCATAAGCGCCCACACGCGTGCGGGCACCGATCGGACCTGAAGCGCCTCGGGCCGCTCGCCCTGCGGGGTTCGGTGTCGTCGATCCGCGGTGATCGGCCGATGCGTGGTGCGGGGCAGCGCGTATTCCGTGGCCGTACCCGCCTCACGGGACGTGGGCATCCGGTGCGCGCCCTCGCGCCAGGCCGGGCTGGTGAACCAGTCGGCGACATCCCGTGCGCTGGGGCGGTCCTCAGGCTGCTTGGCCAGCATCCGGAGCAGTTGCTCCTCGAACGCGCCGGGCAGCTCCGGGCGTCGCAGCGAGGGAGGCGTCGGCGGAGCGGTGACGTGCAAGTGGAGCAGGGCCGCCGCGTTGCCCGCCTGGAAAGGGGGTTCACCCACCAGCAGTTGATAGAGGACGCAGCCGAGAGCGTAGACGTCGGAGGCGGGCCCGGCAGGCCGGCCGAGTGCTCGCTCGGGGGCGAGGTAGAGGCTGGTGCCCACGATCTGACCGGCGCCGGTGAGGGCGGTCGATGCCTCGTCGACGAACCGGGCGATCCCGAAATCGCCGATCTTGACCGTCCCGTCGGCATCCTGCATCAGATTGCCGGGTTTGATGTCGCGGTGGATCACACCCTGCCGGTGGGCCGCGGCCATGCCGGCCGCTATCTGACCGGCGACGTCGGCGACCCGTTGCGGACTGAACGCTCCGGTCGCCCCCAGAACCTGGGCCAGGCTCGCCCCGTCGACCAGTTCCATGACGAGGTACAAACGGTTGTTCCAGGAACCGAAGTCGAACACCGTAACAACGTTCGGATGGTGGAGCTTTGCGGCTGTCTGCGCCTCCAGGCGAAAGCGTGCGGTCGCCTGCTCGTCGGCTCCGCCGTCAAGCATCAGCTTCACCGCCACCGGGCGGCCCAGCACGTCGTCCGTGGCCCGCCAGACCTCGCCCATCCCCCCACGGCCGATCTCTGCTTCCAACCGGTATCGATCCGCCACCAGCACTCGCAGACCCCCCTCAGTCTCGTTCAGTCGGCTCGCAGCCGTCCGGACAGGCTCTCCCCGGCTCGGGCCCGAGCCGTGCACCAGCGTAATGATCTTCGCGGGCCGCCGTCCTGCCGACCGGAACGGCATCGGACCGGGTGCCCGGACAGCCGCGCCGGCGCGGAGCCGGCGTGCGTGCCAAGGCCCTTGGGAAGACCGGCCGAGGGTGCGGCGCCGACACCTCCAGACGGCCGCCCCGGTCACCTCGGCCCGGCTCCGGCGCGTGATCGTGCCGTCCCCGCGCGGGAAACGCAGCCCGAGCTCGCCAAGGAAGAGATCCGGAAGAACCAGCAGTACGCGGAGTGCATGCAGGAGCACGGGGCCCCGGACTTCCCCGACACCGGTGCGGACGGCCACTTCCGGGACGTCACATGGGATTCGACATCGGCGGGTGCCAAGCGGGCGACACGCGCCTGTGCCTCGATCATCGGCATCCCCGACAACGCGCCCACGCCCCAGGGCTGACGGGACAAGCAGCCGTGGACGTCATGAGGGATGCGGGCCAGGGGCGCGCAGAAGGTGAAGACGGGGCGGACGGCCGTGCCGACGGCAGGGGAACAGGGAGGTGCAGGCGTGGCCCGCTCCTCATCACGGCCGGTTTCTTTCTGGTCGCCGTGGTCAGCACGGTCGGAGCCCTGGGGCTCGGCGGAGGCGGTACGGACGACAAGGGCTCGACGCCGGGCAGAAGCAGCGAAGTGGTGCAGGTGACCCGGGAGACGCTGACCGATCGGGGCCGGCGCCCGGGAACTACCGCCGCCGGGCCCAGGCCGCGACGTCGGCGACCGCCTGACCCGGAGGCGCCGTCAGGACCGGCGGCCGAAGAACTCGATCTCCGCGATGGCCAGGCGGCGGCCGTTCCCGGCTCCGTACACCTCGTCCGTCGTCAGCCGGGCCCTGACCGTCTCCGCGCCGGCCCGCTCCTCGCGCGCTGCACCATCGCCCCGACGGCGCTGTTCCCCACCGTCCGCTGGAGCACACCCATGCCGGACGCCCCGACCACGTCGGTCCGCCCGGTGGCCGCGGCCCGGTGGAGGTGGGGCTTGTCCGGGGACGCCTCATGGGCGTCCGCCGTCCCCGGTGGGACGAACACCTCGTCGTGCTCATGCCGCCCGTGGTCGTCATCGCGATCGTGGTCGGGCGTGTGGTCGTGGTCCCACTCGTACTGCTGCTCGTGTGCGTTCATCCGTCAGCTCCCCTGACCGCACCGGTCGAAGACGTCGCTGCTACTGGCCTCGGTCCTCCACCTTCACCGCACCGTCGTCGCCCCGTCCAGCCCGTGCCCCGCCTGCGAAGGGCAACCGCTGCTGCCTCTTCGGGCACCCTCCCGGTGCGGCGGATCGCCGTGCCAGTGCACCCGCTCCGCGATCCCCAGCAGGTGGACCGAACGGCCCGCGTTCCGCCAGCCGTTGGAAACCCGGAGGAACGCGCGGTACGAGGGCGGCAGTGCCGTCCCCAGCCGGTGCTCCAGCGCGGCTGCGTCCTGCTCCCCGGCCGCCGGAAAGCCCAGCGTGCCGGCGGCGAACGCCTCCTCGTCGACCTTCTCGGGATCCAGCAGGGTTTGCGCGGCGAGCCACTGCCTGCTCCAACGCTCCAGAAAGAACTTCCAGTTGTCGATGTCCACATCCCCGAGCCTGCCACTCGCCACTGACAGTCACCGAAGGCGCTCTCCGTGTGCGGGCCCGGGCAGGCAGCTTCGCGTACTCCATCGGCGGCTCCTGGACTCGCCGTCCCCCGTCACTGTCGCGATGATCGGAGGCATGACACAGAACAAACCGAACGGCAAGGGCAGGCCGACCGCCCTGCAGATCGCTCAGCAGCCGGAGGCGGACGAGCTGCTCGGCCGCAGTCCCCTCGCCGCCATGGTCGGCATGCTGCTCGACCAGCAGGTTCCTATGGAGTGGGCGTTCTCCGGCCCGTACGCCCTTGCGCAGCGGATGGGCTCCGACGATCTGGACGCCCATGAGATCGCCGTCTACGACCCGGAGGCGTTCACCGAACTCTTCACCGCCAAACCCGCTCTGCACCGCTATCCCGGCTCCATGGCCAAACGGGTGCAGCAACTGTGCCAATTCCTGGTCGCGGAGTACGACGGGGACGCGCGTGCCGTCTGGAGCGATGCCGGGACCGGTGCCGAACTGCTGAAACGACTGAAGGCGCTGCCGGGGTTCGGCGTCCAGAAGGCGCAGATCTTCCTCGCGCTGCTGGGCAAGCAGCTGAATGTCCGGCCGACCGGCTGGCGCGCCGCGGCGGGTCCGTACGGGGAGGCGGGCTCACACCGGTCGGTCGCCGACATCACCGGCCCCGACTCGCTCGCCCTCGTCCGCGCGCACAAACAGGAAGCGAAGGCGGCCGCGAAGGCGGCCGCGGCGAAGACGAGATGAGGGAGGGCCCGCATCTGTTCACGGACGTCACTGCGGTCGCTAGCGTTCCGGCACAACTGTTCGCACCGGAAGGACTCTTGTGCACGCAACCCGTCGCAGGGCCACGGCTGTCGTGGCCTCCACCGTTCTGGCCACGCCCCTCCTCCTGGCCGCCTCCCCGAACCACGGACACCCGTCCGGGCACGACCCCGCGAAGGACGCGGCCAAGCTGTCGCGCCAGCTCGTGAGGGCGTCGTCCTCGCGGTCGGCACGTACGCGTACGACCTGCGCTCACTGACCCGCCCGGTCCCGCCCGCCACCACCGGGGGAGAGGCCGGCAGCGGCGGCGGTCTGCGCGAAGGCCACTTCGGCGCCACCGCCTAGCGCCCGAGAGGGGGTGGGGACCCGACTGCGGTCCCCACCCCCTCTCCTTTCCTTCTTACCGCCCGCGGCGTGCCGTACCGAACAGCGATCGCGAGATCTCCCGCCCCAGCTGCGTCCCCACCGACCGCGCCAGCGACCGGAACATCCCGCTCCCCACCACCTGCTCCACCAGCGACTCCTCGTCCTTCGCCGCCTTCTGCTGCGTCCCGGCCTTCCTGCCCTTCACCGCCGTGTCCACCGCTGCCGCCTCCGCGGCGGCCCGCTGCTCCGCCTCGTGCTCGGCGGTGAGCTTCTCGTACGCCGACTCCCGGTCCACCGCGTGTGCGTAACGCCCGTACAGCGAGGACCCCTTCACCATCGCGTCCAGCTCCGCCGCGGGGAACGGCCCCATCAGCGACTGCGGCGCCCGCAGCCGGGTCGCGGCGACCGGTGTCGGCGCGCCCTTCTCGCTCAGTACGGTGATCACCGCCTCGCCGGTGCCCAGCTGCGTCAACAACTCCTCGAGGTCGTAAGGCGAGTTCGGAAACGTCTTCACCGTCGCCCGCAGCGCCTTCGCATCGTCCGGCGTGAACGCGCGCAGCGCGTGCTGCACCCGGTTGCCGAGCTGCGCCAGCACATCCCCCGGTACGTCACGCGGCGTCTGCGTGACAAGGAAGACGCCCACACCCTTGGAGCGGATCAGCCGCACGGTCTGCGTGATCGAGTCCAGGAACGCCTTCGACGCCCCGTTGAAGAGCAGATGCGCCTCGTCGAAGAAGAACACCAGTTTGGGCCGGTCGAGGTCGCCGACCTCCGGCAGATCGTGGAAGAGATCGGCGAGCAGCCACATCAGGAACGTCGAGAAGAGCTGCGGCTTGTCCTGAACGGCCGCCAGTTCCAGTACGGAGACCAGCCCCCGCCCGTCCGGCGCCGACCGCAGGAACTCCGCCGTGTCGATCTCCGGCTCGCCGAAGAAGTCGCCCGCGCCCTGCTGCTCGAAGGCGGTGAGCGAACGCAGGATCACCCCGGCCGTGGCCGTGGACAGCCCGCCGATCCCCTTCAGTTCGGACTTGCCGGTGTCCGAGACGAGAAACGCGACGACGGCCCGCAGGTCCTTCAGATCCACCAGATCCAGGCCCTTGGCGTCCGCGTAGTGGAAGATCAGGCCGAGCGACTGCTCCTGTGTCTGGTTGAGCTGCAGCACCTTGGAGAGCAGTACCGGACCGAAGCTGGTGACCGTCGCCCGCAGCGGAATGCCGGGGCCGATGCCGCCGAGCGCGTAGAACTCGCACGGGAATCCCCTGGCCTCCCACTGCTGTCCGACCTGCCCGGCGCGCTCGGCGACCTTGTCACCCGGTGGGCCGGGCGCGGTGATGCCGGAGACATCGCCCTTGATGTCGGAGAGAAGGACGGGAACGCCGTTCGCCGACAGCTGTTCGGCCATCAGTTGCAGGGTCTTGGTCTTGCCGGTGCCGGTGGCGCCGGCGACGAGTCCGTGCCGGTTGAGCATCCCCAGCGGGATCCGGATCTGTGCGCCGGGCAGGCACGTACCGTCCCAGAGCAGCGCACCCAGATCGAGCGCGGCCCCGCCGACGGCATACCCGTCGGCGATCTCCCGGGCCTGCTGCGGCAGTACGCCGGCCCCCTCGCCGGCGCCTGCTCCCGTGTCAGCTTCGGTACCCCCGCCCGCGCCCGCGCCCGTGCTGTCGCTGTCACTCATCACGGCCCCTATTCCGAAATGCCTGCCTTCATGGCGTTATGGTCAGCATCGCAGTACCGCTCCATGGCTGCGCCCGGAGGCTCTTGGCCGGTAGGCTTTCCGTGTGATCTTCAAGCGCATCGGAAATGGGCGGCCATATCCCGACCACGGCCGGGAAAGCACCCGACAGTGGGCGGATGTCGCGCCGCGCCCGGTCCGCCTCGACCAGTTGGTGACGACCAAGGGCCAGCTGGACCTCGAAACCCTCCTCGCCGAGGACTCGACGTTCTACGGCGACCTGTTCGCCCACGTCGTGAAGTGGCAGGGCGACCTCTATCTGGAGGACGGGCTGCACCGCGCGGTCCGCGCGGCGCTCCAGCAGCGCCAGGTGCTGCACGCCCGCGTCCTCGAACTCGGCTGACATTCCGGCGGCTCGGGGAGCCGATGGCCCGCGCACGGCGCCGCGCCGGGTGCTTTCGGGTGCATTCGCACCCGGACGGGTGCCATCGGTTGATCATTTAGTACGCATCTTCACCAGGTCGCACTACGCTGCGCCCATGAGCATGCTCACTCCCCCCGGCATGGGCGGAAAGTACCGCATCACGGGCGACAAGTACCCGCGCATGCGCCGCCCCCGGAACCGCCGCAAACTGGTCCTCGCGTCCATTGCCTCCGTGGTGGCCCTAGGGCTGGCCGGTTGGGGCACCCTGCAGCTCATCGATGTCTTCACGGGCGGCGACAAGCAAGCCAGCGCCGCGGACCGCAGGGCCGACTGCCCCACGCCCAAACCGTCCACGCCCGCGAAGTCGCTGCCCGCGCCGGCGAAGATCACCGTCAACGTCTACAACGCGACGCCGCGTGGCGGACTGGCGAAGGCCGCCGCCGACGAGCTGAAGAAGCGCGGCTTCCGCATCGGCAAGGTGGGCAACGCCTCGGCCGCGTACGACAAGAAGGTCCCCGGACCCGGGGTGCTGCTGGGCGCGCCGACGGCCATGAACGGCACGTTCCCGGTCCTCGGTACGCAACTGACGGGCGCCACGCCGAAGACCGACGCGCGCAGGACGGCGGACGTCGATCTGATCCTCGGTACGGCGTTCACAAAGCTGAACACACCGAAGGACGCGGCCGCGGCCCTCGCCGCCCTCAACAAGCCGGCCCCCGCACCCTCCTCCTGCCGCTAGGGGGTGGAGAGGGGGCAGAGGCCGAAAGCACTGGTCGCAATCCGGGACTCAGTCGACAGTTCCGTACATCCGGTCGCCCGCGTCGCCGAGCCCGGGCACGATGTACCCGTTCTCGTTCAGCCGCTCGTCGACCGAGGCGGTGACCACGGTCACCGGCGTACCCGCAAGCTCGCGCTCCATCACCTCGACACCCTCGGGCGCCGCGAGCAGCACGACGGCGGTGACATCGTCCGCACCGCGCTTGATCAGCTCCTGAATCGCCGCGACCAGTGTGCCGCCGGTGGCCAGCATCGGGTCCAGGACGTAGACCTGTCGGCCCGAGAGGTCCTCCGGCATACGCGTCGCGTACGTGGACGCCTGGAGCGTCTCCTCGTCGCGAATCATGCCCAGGAAGCCCACCTCGGCGGTCGGCAGCAGCCGCACCATGCCGTCGAGCATGCCGAGACCGGCCCGCAGGATCGGCACGACCAGAGGCCGCGGGTGCGACAGCTTGACCCCGGTCGTCGGTGTGACCGGCGTCTGGATGTCGACCTGCTCGGTGCGCACGTCACGGGTGGCTTCGTACGCGAGCAGGGTGACCAGTTCGTCGGCGAGCCGCCGGAAGGTCGGGGAGTCGGTGCGCTTGTCGCGCAGGGTGGTGAGCTTGTGCGCGACCAGCGGGTGGTCGACGACGTGGATCCGCATGGGTTCAACAGTAACCGGGCTTTCCGCACCTGTGCGCTGGCATCAACCACACGTTCGGAGGGAAGGTGAGGGCATACGGACCCAGCCTTGGGGTGATGCGCGGATGGCGGACGGGGAGCAGCGGCAACGGAACCGGTCGACCCCGCGCGACGCGCCGGAGACCGAGACCGAAGCGGAGCGCCGGAGGCGGCGCGCCCATTTCCTCCGCGAGCTTCATGAGGCGAAGGCGCTGCGCGACCGGGTCCAGCCACGCCGGGCCCGGGCCGCCCGAATGCGCCAAGCCATGCGGATGCGGGCCTTCCGCTGGTAGCGGTCCAAGCGGCCGGACGGCCCCCTCGGAACGGTCTTCACGACAACTGATCCCCGACGCAACGGTCGAACTACTCTCACAAACGCCAGGTTTCTGCCACGATTCCGATGGGCGGGACGCAGGACAGCCGGATCACCGGATGCCCTCCCGCCGGACCGACACCCCTATGACCAGTGGGAGAGTCACGGTGTACTTCGCCGCACTGCTCGCGCGCACCGAAGACGGGTGGGAAGCGAGCGACACGGAGCTCGACGATGTGGAGACCCTGTCCGATCTGACGGATCTGGCCCGTGAGGCCTCGGTGGACGAGGACACGGTGCTCGTCTTCATCGAGCAGGAGGACGCCTGGTTCGGCGTCATCCGGGTGGACGGTGAGGAGGACCCCCGTATCTACATCTCGGACGCCTCCGCCGCCGCCCGCTCCTCGTACGGGGAGATCCTGCTCACCGATGAACTGCTCGGCCGCGAACCAGAGGCCGAGGACTCGATTGCCGCCCTCGAAGAGCTCGTCCGCCTCGACGGTACGGAGGACGGCGAGCCGGACCACGCCACCGACAATCAGACCGACCACGACGACAACGACGACGACGGGCTCGACGCCGACGCCGTGCCGGCGGGTCCGCTCGGAGACACCGGGGTCCTGTCCGACCTCGGACTCCCCGAGAAGGAGCTGCTGCTGATGCGCACGGATGCCCTGGTGGAGATCGCGGACGCGCTGGGCGCGGCCGAGGTCCTGGAGACCGTCCGTTAGGGTCCGCTGGTGACCGCACCACCGGGCCCGCACCGACCGCACGAATCCCACGATCCGACGAACGATCCCGTACGGGACCCATGGCGGGCGGCCATGCGCCGCGCCCTGGACGAGGCCGCACACGCGGCGCAGACCGGCGATGTGCCGGTCGGCGCCGTCGTCCTCGGCCCGGACGGCGCCCTGCTCGCCACGGGACACAACGAACGCGAGGCGACCGGCGACCCGACCGCGCACGCCGAGATCCTTGCCGTCCGCCGGGCCGCCGAGGCGCTCGGTGCATGGCGGCTGACCGGCTGCACGCTGGTGGTCACCCTGGAGCCGTGCACCATGTGCGCGGGCGCACTCGTGCAGTCCCGGGTGGCCCGGGTCGTCTACGGGGCACGGGACGAGAAAGCGGGCGCGGCCGGTTCGCTCTGGGACCTCGTACGGGACCGGCGGCTCAACCACCGCCCCGAAGTGATCCACGGCGTTCTGGAGGACGCCTGTTCCGCCCAGTTGACGGCCTTCTTCCGCGACCGCTGACCCGGCAGCGCGCACACCCTCCGACCCGGCTTCCGCACACGCGGAAGAATCGGATTTCGACCCACGGCCGGGATGGTCTAAGCTCTCTCTCGGTAGCGTGTCCGAGCGGCCGAAGGAGCTCGCCTCGAAAGCGAGTGTGGGGAAACTCACCGAGGGTTCAAATCCCTCCGCTACCGCAGATGGACGAGGCGCCCGGTCCGATGGACCGGGCGCTTCGTCGGCTTCCGTCTCAGTTTCCATCTCGGTTGACCCGTGGACGGGCTCTCACCCGTTGGGGTGGCGAACAGCCACCCCTCGTCCGACCTGTCGCTGCCGGCCGCCGCTCGTTCGGCCGCCTGCTCGGCCCGGTGGGGCCGCAAGAGGTCCGCGAGCTGTGCGGGAAGTCCAACGGCCCTGCCCTTGTCCTTGGGCACGTCCAGGTCGACGACAACCGGCCCCGAGGAGCCGGCGGCGATGCCGGCGTTGAACGGTGCCCGCGACCATGCGGCGCGGAGGGACGACTTGCTCGGCCCGCGGCCAATTGGCGCAGTCCTGCCGGGCGCCGCCCGTCCTGATACTCCCTCGCACGGTCGAACCGACCGGTGCACGAAATGGGCTTCGGCACCGACAGGGACAGTCAGGGCGCGTCGGTTCGGCCATCGTCGCGCCGGGCGGAGTGGCGCGACGATGGCCGCGCGGGCGGCCGGGTCCGGGGTGCCGATGGGGACCAGGTAGTCGAACCGTGATCGGAAACCCCCTCGAAACCCCCCTCGGATACGGCCGTTCGTGCGGATAGAATCGCCCGACTGCACTGGTGATCGAGGGGGAGGCAGGGGCTGATGGTGCAAGCGAAGAAGATCGCGCTCTACATCGTTTTCATCTTCGTGCTGTACACGATCATCCACTCCCCCAAACGGGCCGCAGAACTTGTCCAGGTAGGGTTCGAGGGCATTTCGAGTGCGGCACAGGGCGTCGGCGATTTCATGACCGAGCTCGTGAAGTAGGAGTACCCATGATCCGCCATCTGGTCCTGTTCAAGCTGAACGACGGCGTGAAGCGTGACGATCCGCGTGTCGTCGCCGGTGCGAAGGCTTTCCAGGAGCTCGGAGGGCAGATCCCGGAGCTGGAGTTCTGGGAGTGCGCCTGGAACATCACCGACCGGCCGATCGCGTATGACTTCGCCATCAACTCCGCGGTCGCCGACGAGGACGCCCTGGGGCGCTACGTCGCGCACCCGGCCCATCAGGCCGCCGCCGGACAGTGGAAGGCTTTCGCCACCTGGGTGATTGCCGACTACCCCTTCTGACCTCCGCATTCCCGGAACCCACAAGCCCTTCACCATTTCGGTGAGGGGCTTTGCCGTGTGTTTAAACCCGAATGACCTCAACACGACATTATGCGGTGCTTGCACACAGTGGACATGTCTTGTGATGCTATGACCGCTTTTGACGGATGAGTTGACCGAAATTGACCGCAAAGGGGTGGCCTCACCGTGCCGGCCAGTACAGCGCCTCAAGTGCCTCCCCAGATCGTCCAGAACGACGATGCCCAAATCGCCCAAACAGCTCAGTCCGATCAGTCCACCCCGGCGACCCGGGCCGCCCCGGTGGCCGAGACCGTCCAGACCGAGACACCCGAGGGCACGACGCCCGCCAGGTCCCGGGGCGCGGACACCAGGGCGCTCACCCAGGTCCTCTTCGGCCAGCTCAAGGAGCTGGAACCGGGGACCGCGGAGCACGGCAGGGTGCGGGCCGCGCTGATCGAGGCGAACCTCCCCCTCGTGCGGTACGCCGCGGCGCGCTTCCGGAGCCGTAACGAACCCATGGAGGACGTCGTCCAGGTCGGCACCATCGGCCTGATCAACGCCATCGACAGGTTCGACCCCGAGCGCGGCGTCCAGTTCCCGACCTTCGCGATGCCCACCGTCGTCGGCGAGATCAAGCGGTACTTCCGGGACAACGTGCGGACCGTCCACGTGCCGCGGCGGCTGCACGAGCTCTGGGTGCAGGTCACCGGCGCCACCGAGGACCTGACGACCGCGCACGGCCGCTCGCCCACCACCGCGGAGATCGCCGAGCGACTGAAGATCTCCGAGGAGGAGGTGCTGGCCTGCATCGAGGCGGGCCGCTCCTACCACGCGACCTCCCTGGAAGCCGCCCAGGAGGGCGACGGGCTGCCCGGACTGCTCGACCGGCTCGGCTACGAGGACCCCGCTCTCGCCGGGGTCGAGCATCGCGATCTGGTCCGCCATCTGCTCGTCCAGCTGCCCGAGCGCGAGCAGCGGATCCTGCTGCTGCGCTATTACAGCAATCTGACGCAATCACAGATCAGTGCCGAATTGGGCGTTTCCCAGATGCATGTGTCAAGACTGCTGGCCAGAAGCTTCGCGCGACTTCGATCCGCAAACAGGATCGAAGCGTAACCGGATCGGGTAAAACGATCAAAGCCCGTTTCAGGTACCCCGAATGCCGCACACCCCCTGTTAACTGCGCATACGCCACCTTGACTTGTCGACATGTCACTACAGCGTGTTGCCGACATGTGACATTCTGCGTGAACCGCGTTTGCCGCAGCCTCCCCTCCGGTATTCAGGTGGAGGCTGCGTTCCTCCGATGGTCGTGGCTACCGCGACCGTCCGCGACCTCAAGGGGGTGGCATGTCCGCAGAACAGGGCAGCTCGAAGGTGCTCACGCTCACGAAGAGCGCACCCGCACCCGTTGCGCTCACCAGCTCGCCGGAAGCCATCGACACCCGCACTCTGTCCCGCTCCCTGTTCCTGCGGCTCGCCGCCCTGGGTCCCGCACCAGGGCCCGACGGACCGGACAGCCCGGAGCGTGCCTACGTACGGGACACACTCATCGAGCTCAACCTCCCGCTGGTGCGCTACGCCGCGGCGCGGTTCCGGAGCCGTAACGAACCCATGGAGGACATCGTCCAGGTCGGCACGATCGGCCTGATCAAGGCGATCGACCGTTTCGACTGCGAACGGGGCGTGGAATTCCCGACGTTCGCGATGCCCACCGTCGTCGGCGAGATCAAGCGCTTCTTCCGGGACACCTCCTGGTCGGTGCGGGTGCCGCGCCGGCTCCAGGAGCTGCGGCTCGCGCTGACGAAGACCAGCGACGAGCTGGCCCAGAAGCTCGACCGTTCGCCGACCGTGCCGGAGCTCGCGGCGGCGCTCGGGGTCTCCGAGGAGGACGTGGTCGACGGCCTGGCCGTCGGCAACGCGTACACCGCCTCCTCACTGGACTCGCCCTCCCCGGAGGACGACGGCGGCGAGGGCTCGCTCGCGGACCGGCTCGGCTACGAGGACTCGGCGCTGGAAGGCGTCGAGTACCGCGAATCGCTGAAGCCGCTGCTGGCCAAACTCCCGCCCCGGGAGCGGCAGATCATCATGCTGCGGTTCTTCGCCAACATGACCCAGTCGCAGATCGGCGAGGAGGTCGGCATCTCACAGATGCACGTCTCACGCCTGCTGACCCGGACGCTCGCCCAGCTCAGGGAGGGGCTCATCGCCGACTGACCCACGCGCAGTCGCGCGAGGGTTCCGAATTGACGCCCCGTCAGCCACTGGCGCGACGCGACGTCAGGCATTCGGCTCGACCGGCCGCCGGGGCACCGTGATCGCCGCCTCGGCGGCCGTGCTGTGCCCGGGCGGCGCATGGGCCGCCTGCGACGCCGGGGCGGGCGACGGAGACGGCTATGCGGCAGTCGGCGCGGCGGGCACCGACCCGGAGAAGGCACCCAGGGGCGCGGTCGCGCCTTCGGGCAGGGTGACGCTGATACCGCTGGACGGGGAGGGCCGCGGCAGCGCGGGTACGGAGCCGAGGCCGGGCTCCTCCGCCTCGAGCGGCCACTCCGGCGGTACGGGCGGCATCGGCAGTGGTGCGGGCGGCGACACGGGCGACAGCACGAGCGGCGGTGCGCAGTCCTCCGGCGCATCCGGCAGCAGCTCCGCCGGAACCACCGGGGGCGCCACGGGCTCCGCGGGTGGTACGGGTGGCAGCGATACCGGCGGTACAGGTGGCACGGCCTCGGGCGGCACGGGGGGCGGCTCAGCGACTCCCTCCACCCGTCCGCACCGGGGCCCACCGCACCCGCGGGACCTGCCGTGCTGACCCTGGGCGCACCCGAGCGGGCGGCGGCCGATCACCGCTGGTGCGAAAAGGTGACGGTCGAGTTCCGCAATACCGGCGGCTCACCGGCCCGGTCGGGAACGGTCACCTTCGCCACGCACATCATCGGCGGGCTCGGGATCGACTGGGCGACCGTGGAAACGACCGCGCCGTTCCCGCGCCGATCGGCGCGGGAACGGCGCGGGAGAAGACGTACACCGTCTGTGTGGACGCCTGGCGGGTGCCCCTGGGCATGCCCTGTCGAGACCCGGGACGTCACCGCCGTCTGGAAATGACGGATGGGAAGGGCGGGGCAGATCAGCGGAGCGCGAGCCAGGCGACCGCGCCGAGGACGACGATCACCGCGACGACGGCGACGATCACCCCGGTCTTCGGTCCGGACGACGCGGCCGGCTGCTGCCGGCGCTGCGGCTCGCCCTCGTCGACGAAGGCGCGGAACATCTGGGTGTTGCCCGCGGGGTCGTGGTTGCCCTCGGGGCCCTGTGGGTTGCCATTTACCGGCGGCTGATTACGCATGGATACGTTCCCACTCGATCGGGTGAAGTGCTCGTCGGATACTGCGATATGAAGCCTGTGGAACTGTAGCGTTGACGCAGTGCAGAATGGTCCTCCGGCAAACGCTCGGCCCCTCTTGCACGCCAGGGACTCTGCCCGCCACGGACTGGATCACACGCACGACGCGTGCCGCCACCGAGGTACGAAAGCGGAGAACCAGGTCATCCAAGACCGTTCGGGATGGCCCGCCAGGCGCATAGCTCCTCGCGCCGGGCGCCCAGGAACGGTTGTGTGTCATGGGTCAGGACCCTAGCGGTCCGCCAGCACTTCACGCCCCCCAGGGGCTCCGGCCAGGTCCCGAGTGACATTCGGGGCCTTATGCCGTTTCGAGGCCACCTGTGACGTATCACGCAGTGGACCGACGCCCACCCCCACACGCTGGGCCCTTGACCCGAGCCCTACACAGCCTTTTGCGTTCCTTTACTTCTGCAAGGGCACTTTCGTTTGCCTGCGGCAACCAACGGAATCTATGGTTGCCCTAAGCAACAAAATGCACAGAACCGGTCTGGGGGTCCCGTGGCCGCACGGAGTCAGTACGAAGAACTGGCCCGGCAGCTCAGCGCCGTCGGGGCCGTCAAACGCGGAATCGCGCGCATCCTCCCTGCTGAATGTCCTGGCGGATCCGCCGCGGTACTGGCCCTACTCAGCCAGCACGGCGAAATGCGGATCAGCAGACTGGCCGAGCTCATGGCCGTCGACCTGTCGGTGACCAGCCGACATGTCGCCCATGTGGCCGAGCACGGCTGGATAGAACGGTCTGCGGACCCGGCGGACAAGCGGTCCCGCATCCTGCGGCTGACCCCCGCGGGAAACGCGGTACTCGGCGACCTGAACCGGCGGATCGCCGAAATGTTCGCCCACAACCTTCAGGAATGGTCCGACGACGAGGTCGGACAGCTCAACACGTTGTTGGCCCGGCTGCGTGACAGTTTCACCTGTCGCAGTTCCGGTGGGTGCGCTCCCGGAAGGCACAGCCACGGGTGCCGCACGCGGCCCGCGGACAGCGACAACGGCTCGCACACCCGTACACCCGTGTAACAGAAGCAAAGCAAAGGAACTCAATGGCTACGACCACACCAACCGGTGTGCGGGGCGGCCACGCCAAGCACGGAGGAATCTCTTCCTCCGACGGCGCGCCGATGACACACCGGCAGATCATGGAAGCACTGGCCGGGCTGATGCTCGGCATGTTTGTCGCGATCCTGTCGTCGACCGTCGTCTCCAACGCTCTCCCCGAGATCATCTCGGACCTCGGTGGCGGCCAGTCCGCGTACACCTGGGTCGTCACGGCCTCGCTGCTCGCGATGACCGCCACCACTCCTCTGTGGGGCAAGCTCTCCGACCTGTTCAGCAAGAAGCTGCTGGTCCAGATAGCGCTCGTCATCTACGTCCTGGGCTCGGTCGTCGCGGGTCTGTCGACCAGCAGCGGCATGCTCATCGCCTGCCGTGTCGTCCAGGGCATCGGCGTCGGCGGTCTCTCCGCCCTCGCCCAGATCGTGATGGCCGCGATGATCGCCCCGCGCGAGCGCGGTCGCTACAGCGGATACATCGGCGCGGTGTTCGCCGTCGCCACCGTCGGTGGTCCGCTGCTCGGCGGAGTCATCACCGACACCAGCTGGATGGGCTGGCGCTGGTGCTTCTATGTCGGTGTGCCGTTCGCCGTCATCGCGCTGATCGTGCTCCAGAAGACCCTGAAGCTCCCGGTCGTCAAGCGTGAGGTCAAGGTCGACTGGACCGGCGCGTTCTTCATCAGCGCCGCCGTCTCGCTGCTGCTGCTCTGGGTGACCTTCGCGGGCGACAAGTACGACTGGCTGTCCTGGCAGACCGGCGTGATGCTCGCGGGTTCCCTGATCCTCGCCCTGCTCTTCGTCTACACCGAGTCCCGGACCAGCGAGCCGATCATCCCGCTGCGCCTCTTCCGCAACCGCACCATCACGCTGGCCTCGCTGGCCTCGCTGTTCGTCGGTATCGCGATGTTCGCGGGCACGGTCTTCTTCAGCCAGTACTTCCAGCTGGCGCGGGGCAAGTCGCCGACGATGTCCGGCGTCATGACGATCCCGATGATCGCGGGTCTGTTCATCTCCTCGACGGTCTCCGGCCAGATCATCACGAAGACCGGCCGCTGGAAGGCCTGGCTGGTCAGCGGTGGTTTCCTGGTCACCGCCGGGCTCGGGCTGCTGGGCACCCTCCGGTACGACACGGAGTACTGGCACATCGCCGCCTTCATGGCCGTGATGGGTCTCGGCATCGGCATGATGATGCAGAACCTGGTGCTCGCCACGCAGAACCAGGTCGCTCCGTCCGACCTCGGCTCGGCCAGCTCCGTCGTCACCTTCTTCCGTTCCCTCGGTGGTGCGATCGGCGTCTCGGCGCTGGGCGCCGTCATGGCGAACCGCGTCACCCACTACGTCAAGGACGGCCTCGCGGAGCTCGGTCCGAAGGGCGCCGCCCTGGGCCACGGCGGCACCGGTGGCGGGGGCATCCCCGATCTGGACAAGCTGCCCGCACCGTTCCGTACGGTCGTGGAGAGTGCCTACGGGCACGGTGTCGGCGATGTCTTCCTGTACGCCGCTCCGGCCGCGCTGATCGCCTTCATCATCACGATCTTCATCAAGGAGGTCGCGCTGAAGACGAACGCGGCGAACGACGCCCCGGTGGGGGCCGATGCTCCCGACGAGGTTCCCGCCGCGGTGCTCTCCGAGGTCCCGTCCGGCGCTGCCGCGCCGGTCTCCGAGGGCGCGGCCGAAGTCGCCCCGGTGGCAACCGTGCAGGGCACCCCGGTGAGCGGTGTGGTGCGGGGCGCCGAGGGCGCACCCGTCGCCCGGGCCGCCGTCACGCTGATCTCGCTGGGCGGCCGGCAGCTGGGGCGCTCCGTCGCCCAGGCCGACGGCAGCTACCGTCTGGACGCGCCGGGCGCCGGCAGCTACGTCCTGATCGCATCCGCCGACGGCTTCCAGCCGCAGGCGTCCACCGTGGTCGTCGGCGGCCAGCAGCTGTCGTACGACATCCTGCTCGCCGGTACGAGTGGCCTGGCCGGGACCGTGCGGGCCGCCGAGAACGGTGATCCGGTCGACGGCGCCATGGTCATCGTGACCGATGTGCGCGGTGATGTGCTGGCCACCGGCAAGTCCACCGGGAGCGGCGAGTTCACCTTCACCGAGCTGGTGCCCGGTGCGGTGACCGTCGCGGTGAACGCCGCCGGCTTCCGTCCGCTGGCGCTGCCGGTGGAGATCGGCGGCCAGGGTGTCACCCGGGTCGACGCCGTACTGCAGTCCGGTGCGCTGGTCCAGGGTGTCGTGCGGGCCGGTTCGGCCCGGCGGCCGCTCCCGGACGCCCGCGTCACGCTCGTCGACGCGGCGGGCAATGTGGTCGCCACCTCGACGACGGGGGAGGACGGGGCGTACGCCTTCGCCGACCTGGACGCGGGCGAGTACTCGGTCATCGCGACCGGCTACCCGCCGGTGGCCGGCGCGCTGACCGTGGCCGGTCGCGGGGTCGACGGCCACGACATCGAGCTCGCCCACGCCGGCGAGTGATCGAGTAACACAGACCCCTGGTGGACAGCGCTTCGAGCGGAGAGGCTGCCCCCGGTGGAAATGGGCCCCGGTGGTGGGTACGGCAGGCAGGGGACGGCCTGCCGTCCCCGCCCCGGGGCCCGACTCGTTGAGTCATGGAGCAAGGAGAGAAACGGGATGGGACTTCGCGCACAGGTACGGACGCGGGACGGCTGGGCCGTCCAGCACGCGGTCGTGACGGTGACCGACATGACCGGCACCCAGGTGCTGCGAGCGGCCGCCGACGAGGACGGGGCGGTACGGACCGACGCCCTGCTCCCGGCCGGCGCGTACACGGTGATCGTGACCGCGGTCGGGTACGCCCCCGCCGCGTCGACCGCTCTCGTCACGGCGAGCGGGCGGGTCGAGGCCGGCACGGTGGTGCTGGCCCGCCAGGTCGGCGTGGAGCTGCCGCCGCCGGGCGCCTGGTCGCTGGACCCGGCGCACTCCTCGGTGGGAGCGGTCGCGCAGCACCTGGGGATCTCCAGCGTGCACGGCCGGTTCACCGAGTTCGGCGGCCGGATCGAGATCGCCGAGGAGGTCCACCGCTCCCGCGTCGACGCCGTGATCAGCGCGGCCAGCATCGACACGGGCAACGGCATGCGGGACAAGCACCTGCGCTCGCCGGACTTCCTCGACGCGGACCGGTTCCCGGAGATCACGTACCGCTCGAACGGGCTCGCCCCGGCCGGCCCCGACCGCTGGACCGTGCACGGCCTGTTGACGATGCGCGGCGTCGAGCGCCCGGTCGACCTGAACCTGAGCTACCTCGGCACCGGCCCCGACCCGTGGGGCGGGGTGCGCGCGGCGTTCAGCGCAACGGCAGAGCTGCGCCGCGACGATTTCGCCATGAACTACAACCAGGTGGTGCAGGCGGGCATCTCGGCGATCGGCACGACACTGCGGGTGGAACTGGACATCCAGGCCGTGCAGGGCGAGTCCCTGCCGTCGTAGTCTGCGGAGATGGCACCCAACATCGCGACCAACACCGCCGTGGAGCTCGATGAGTTGCTGGCGTTCGTACGGCCCCGGCACCGGGCGATCCTGCTGACCGCCCGGGCCGACGGCCGCCCCCAGGGATCGCCGCTGACGTGCGGCGTCGACGACGCGGGTCGTATCGTCGTCTCGACCTACCCCGAACGGGCCAAGACCCGGAACGCGAAGCGGGACGAGCGCGTGAGCGTGATCGTCCTGTCGGACGACTGGAACGGGCCGTGGGTGCAGATCGACGGGTCGGCCGAGGTGATCGACGCACCCGACTCGGTCGAGCCGCTCGTCGAGTACTTCCGGAACATCTCGGGAGAGCACCCGGACTGGGACGAGTACCGGGCGGCGATGGTGAAGCAGGGCAAGTCGATCATCCGGATCACCCCGGAGCGGTGGGGGCCCATCGCTACGGGCGGTTTCCCCGCCCGCCTGGCACCCGGCAGCTGACGGCTGTTCCGGGATGGGTGAGACCGTCCTTCCGGCGCCGGGCCTGCTCGCGCGGCCCTGGCTGCCGGCCGCACCGACGGTCGGCGCCCACGTCGTCCGCGGCCTGAAGCGGATCACCAGCCGCCCGGTGGAACAGGGTTTCTCCAGCACACCGCCGGAGGAACCGTTCATCTGTGTCGGGGCCGCACTACCGGATGCGCTGCGGGGCGGGCCGCTGGTGCGGTTCCTTGCCGGGAGGGGTATTGGCCAGGTCCTGTCCGGCCGATGTTCGTGGGCCGCGACGTCCGGCACGGCACCTCGCCGCGTTGTCCTCAGTCGCCCGAGTACGCCCGGTACGAGGACGATCCTCAGCCTTGCGATGCACCGCACCGGACGCCGCAGGCTGATCCACGAAGGTCGACCGGACAGGACCTAGCGGTCCCGCATCGCCTCGATGCCCGCGATCAGCAGGTCCAGGGCGAAGGCGAAATCCCGCTCGCGCATCTCCTCGACCGTGTCGCCGCCACGGGCGTCCATCAGGTCCTGCGACGACTCGACGATCCGGCTGAGCTGCGGCTGTGACCGGACGGCGCCCACCGCCTGCTGGAAGAACTCGTCCTGGCTGAGCCCCGCCTCCGCGGAACGCTGCACAATGTGGCCCTCGATGGTGCCGAATCCGTACACGAACTGGAAGACCGCGGAGAGAGCGCCGGTCTGCCGGCGCAGCGGCAGCCCGGTCGCCCGGATCACGTCCTGGACGGCGTACGAGAACAGCATCGAGTGCGGGCCGATATTGAGGAAATGCCCGGCGAGCGGCGACACCCAGACATGCCGGACCAGCAGTTCCCGGTAGCTGGTGGCCAGTTCGCGGAGCCGGTCGTGCCAGTGCGCCTCCTCCCGGGGAGGCGCGATCTCGCTGTAGACCGAGTCGAGGGCCAGCTCCAGCAGGTCGTCCTTGGTGTCGACGTACCAGTAGAGGGACATCGCGGTGACGTTCAGCTCGGCGGCGAGCCGGCGCATGGAGAACTTGGCGAGACCCTCGGCATCCAGGAGCCGGACCGACGCCGCGGTGATCCTGTCACGGTCGAGGCCGGCCGGCTGATCCGATTTGCGGGTGCGCGACGGTGCCCGCCGATCCAGCCACACGCTGGTCCTCGCAGGGTTCTTCACACGGTCGGCCGCGGACACCATGGCGCACTCTCCTCGTCTTGCAGGCGGGACGGACGGGATGACTGAACCGGATCCGTACCCCCTGCACACGAACCGGATTCGTACAGTCCGGTCCGCCCCACCTGATGCTATGCCGCTGCCGCGGCCGAGTCTGCCTGAGCGGATTCTGCCCGCTCCGCCCGGCGCAGGAGCACGGCGGCCAGCAGCCCGCCCGCCAGCACCGCCACCGCCCCGACCAGCTGGCTGGTCTCCAGTCCCGAGGCGAAGGAGTCGGTGATCCGCTGCCGCTCGCCGTCATCGGTCGCCGCGGCGAGCGCGGCGGGAAGCGAGGCGGCCCCGACGGCCGCCGGCACGAGCGCGGCGAACCGCGAATTCAGCACCGCGCCGAGGACCGCGACCCCCAGGCCGTTGCCGAACTCGGCGAGCGTGCCGTTGACCCCCGCGCCCACACCCGCCTTCGCCGGCGGGATGGCGCTCATGATCGCGTTGGCCATGGCCGGCATGGCGAGTGCGATGCCCGCGCCCATGACGACCAGGCCGAGCAGCATGCCGCCGTAGCCGTTGCCGCCCAGCAGGGCGATCGCGGCGAGACCGGCGGCCAGCAGGCTCATCCCGGCGGCGATCGTGACGGGCGTGCCCAGCTTGGGCACCAGCCTGGCGCCCAGGCCCGTGAGGTTGAGCGCGACGACGCTCAGCGCCAGCGGAGCCGTACGCAGCCCCGCCTCCAGCGGTTCGTAGCCGAGGACGAACTGGAGCTGCTGGGTGAGCAGGAAGAGCGAGCCGCCCATCCCGAAGGCGACCAGGATCGCGCCCGCGACCGCCCCGATGAACTTCTGGTTCCGGAAGAAGTGCATGTCCAGCATCGGATACGGGATGTGCAGCTCCCACAGCACGAATCCGGTGAGGACGCAGACCCCGGTGAACGCGGTCAGCAGCACCCGGCCCGAGGTCCAGCCGTGTTCCGGGCCGGAGATGATCGCGTACACGACGGAGGCCATGCCGATGGTGGACAGCAGCGCGCCGAGCAGGTCGGGACGCTCGCCGTTCGGGTTCTTGGACTCCGGGACGAGACGGATCACGGCGGCCAGGCCGATGACGGCGACCGGGATGTTGATCAGGAAGATCGCCCCCCACCAGAAGTGGTCGAGCATCACTCCGCCGATCAGCGGTCCCACGGCGAAGCCGAGCGAGCTGACGGTCGACCAGACACCGATCGCCTTGACCCGCTCGGTGTCGTCGAAGATCTGGACGACGACGGCCAGGGTCGTGGTCATCAGCAGCGCACCGCCGATGCCCATGCCCGCGCGGGCGGCGATCAACTGCACGGACGTCTGGGCCAGTCCGGCCACCAGCGAGCCGATGCCGAACAGGGCGAGCCCGGCGACCAGCATCTTCTTGCGGCCGTAGCGGTCGGCGGAACTGCCGGCCGTGAGCAGCAGACCCGACTGGACCAGCGAATAGGCGTTGATCATCCACTGCACATCGGCGGTGGACGCGTCCAGTTCCCGGGTGAGGGAGGGGATCGCGACGTTGAGGACGGTGTTGTCGAGCAGCACGGTGAGCTGGGCGAGGCAGATGACGCCGAGGATCAGCCAGCGTTGCGGGTGGCTCGGTGGCGAGAGGTGGTTCTGCTCGGCGGCGGTCGCCGTCATGCGGGCTCCTTGAGCTCCTGAAGTTCCTATACGGTGTACGAGAGAATCGCCTGCACACCGTAAGGCACCTCTTGTACGGCGTACAAGCGACTTTCGCGGGGTACGGTGCTCGACGCTGACCAACAGGAAGCCGACTAGGGCTGGAGTGGCATGTCACTGCGTCGTCGTACGGTGGAAGTCCTGATTGCCGCGGGTCTGTTGGGGACGGTCGCCGCCCCGCCCGCCGGAGCTGTCGGGCAGGGGCATCCGGTGCCGCTGCGCGTCGCCACGTACAACATCCATGCCGGCTCGGGCATGGACAACGTCTTCGACCTGGACCGGCAGGCGGCGGAACTCCGCTCGCTGGACGCCGATGTGATCGGGCTTCAGGAGGTCGACGTCCACTGGGGCACGCGCAGCGAGTGGCGCGATGTCGCGGGCGAGCTGGCGGAGCGGCTGGGCATGCAGGTGTCGTTCGCCCCGATCTACAGCCTCGATCCGGAGACTCCCGGCGCGTCCCGGCGCGAGTTCGGGGTCGCGGTGCTGTCGAAGTACCGGATCGTGAGCGCCGAGAACCACGAGATCACCCGGCTCTCCACCCAGGTCCCCAACCCCGTGCCGGAGCCCGCGCCCGGCTTCGGTGAGGTGGTCGTACGGGTGAAGGGGATGCCCGTGCATGTGTATGTGACGCACCTCGACTACCGCGGCGACCCGTCCGTACGGATCGCACAGGTCGCCGACACCCGGCGGATCATGGCGGAGGACGAGGGGCGGAAGGTGCTGCTCGGCGACTTCAACGCGGAGCCGGGCGCCCCGGAGCTGGCCCCGTTGTGGGAGGACCTGACCGACGCCGAACCGAACGCGCCGACCTTCCCCGCACTGGACCCGGTGAAACGGATCGACTTCGTGGCGGTGTCGAAGGACGGCGTACGGGTACGCGACGCGGCGGTGGCCGAGACACTTGCCTCGGACCACCGCCCGGTCGTCGCGGATCTGCTGCTGCGGCGCGGCTGAGGACCGGTACGGGGGCGGGGCAGTTCTGCCCGGGCGGGGCGAGGACCGTCACGGGGACGCTTCCGTCCCGGCCCCCTGCTGCTCGCCGAACCACGGTTCCGCCTCGTGGCGGAAGCCGTGCCGGGCGGCCTCCAGCGCGATCTCCCGGAACGGCCGCCCCAGCCGCATCGCCACCGAGACCAGCTCGGAGAGCGAGATCCAGGTGCCCGCGTGCAGCCGCAGGCCGAACAGGTCCTCCTCGGCGGTGTCGAGGACATCCAGCAGCAGAGCACCCGCCGCCGTCGTGCCGTACGAGTCCGGGGGCGTCTCCAGCGCGCACCCCATCTCGACAAGGTTGCCGGCGAGCTCCTGCGCCGGGATACCCAGCCGCTCCGCCACTGCCCTGACATGACTGGACGGCACGACCCTGCAGTCCGTGTCGTCGTCGGAATCGCGGATGTACGGGTCGATCAACGCGTGGTCGTCGTTGGACAGTTCATCCACCACCGGGTTCGGCGGCGGCAGGCGGTAACCGAGCTCGGCCAGCCGTTCACGGGCCTCCAGCACCGGGATTCCGAAGCGTTCCCGGGTGTCCAGCAGATGGCTGCGGCGCACCATCCGGTCCTTGGGCAGAAAGTTGCCCACGCGTTTGTAACTGCCGCTGAGCAGGACCAGGTCCCGGTCGCTCAGCTCGGACGGATTCGGCAGCACCGCGGGAACGGCGAATCCCAGGGCGCGCAGCCACTGCGCCACCGTCTCCACCGGAACGCGGGTCCGCACGGCAGCCGCCAACAGGTGGGGGGCCGGGACCTCGGCGTCCGGCGACAGCCAGGGGGAGCGTTCGTCCAGATCAAGGCTGAGCACGATCAGTTCGTTGCTTTCGAGTTGCCTGGCGGGACACAAGCCCGCGGGGACGTCGAAGCCGAGTGAGGAGAGACGCCCGGCTACCGCGGCCGGGGATCTGTTCGTCTGCGCGGCCACCACATTGATCCGGGCGGGCGACAGTGCCGGCGTGTCGCCATGGGCGGCGTCAGGTACGTCGCGGAGGAGGACGTCCAACAGCTCCGCGTCCTCGGGAACGGGCTCGGCGAACCCCGGTGGCGGCTTGGGCGGTTCGTATCCCAGGTCCTTGAGCAGGGCGGCGGCCGTCGCCACGGGCGTACCGCTACGGGCGGCCGAGGCGAGCAGCTGCCCCCAGGAGAGCGAGGCACCCGCCTCCACCCACCCGACGCCGCCGACCTTCCGGATCAGATCCAGTTCACTCGCACCGATCCCGGCGAGCTCGCGACGCAGGGACACCCTCAGCCCCATCGCCCGGAACCGCTCCGCGAGCTCTCCGGCCGTCCGGCCCGTCCGGGACAGCCGGCCGAGAATCCCGGACGTCCCGATCTCGTCGGGCCAGGTCCACTCGGGCAGGGTCAACAGCATGAGCACGCCGCAAGCCTCCAGCACGGGGGAGACGTTGCCACTGTGCCAGGCCAGGTTGCGGGGCAGAGAGCGTACCGCCCAGGCGGCATGACGGGCGCTCCATCCGGATTCGCCGTCTCCCGCCCGTTCGCCGAGCAGGAACGACACGTCCGAGGGGAGCGCCGTGGGCAGCGTGGGCAGGCGTTCGGCGTCGGCCGCGGGACCGCCGAAGCCGGCCCGCAGCAGGCAGGGAAGCCGCCAGCGCAGCACGGGTTCGGGGATGCACGCGACCAGCAGGTGGTCGTCCCGTCCCGGTGGTACGGGATCGCTTCCACGTCCGGTCAGGGCGTCGATCAGCAGCTCGTCGGGCGGGAATACCCCGGTGTCCGCCACCGCCGCCCGCCGACCGCCGACCGTCCACTTCACCCCGGCCGCCGCGGCGGCACGTACACAGTCGTCGGCGAACTCCTCCGCGTCCCAGGGCTGAGCCACGACCCAGTCGTATGTGAACACGGGGCTGCTGATCAGGCTCGGCAGCCCCTCCCGCTTGAGCCGTTCCACGGCCCGCTCGTCGTACTTGCGCAGGTCCACCCGGTCGACGGAGAGGACTTCGGGCCGCAGCTCCTCACGGAGGTCGATGACCGCACCGAAGGTGTCCGTGTCCGTCCTGATGCCGTCGGCGAGAAGGATGCCAGGGCCGTTCACCCAGTGCAGCCTGCTGTCCTCGGCAGGGACGATCTGCGGTTCGGGCAGCCTCAGGTAGCCCCCTACGCGTCGGCGATCCAGATGATGGTCGATGAGGGCCTCGGGGCGCAGCTCGTACGGATTCCACTCGGCGTGCATGGATCCGTGCGAGGCGACCGTACGGAAGGGCGAGACCCACAGCTGCCCGGCCAGGGCGCTCACGCACGACACCGGCCGCTCGTCGGGCTCCGCAGGGTGGAGATAGAGCGTCACCCTGGTGCCTGCGTCGCCCCCCAGCGGGTCGTCGGGCAGCGGATCCCCGCTCCACGGGTCGGTCTTCAGCGAGTCGATCCGGAACAGACTGCCGGGACCGGCGATCCGCACTCTCAGACCCTGGCCGGTGCGACCGTCCATGGTGAACCGTCGGGTCTCCACCATGATCTCGTCCGCCAGCATGAAGTAGCTGAGCACGCCGATACCGAAACGGCTGTTGGGGTAGAACCGGAGGTCGGAGGCGTGCTGCTGCCAGAGTGCCCTCTCCCGCACGTATTCCGGCATCTGCACGAACCGCGCCCCCGCTTCGGAGAACGCGTCCCGGATCTCCCTGACGCCCATCCCGATACCGGTGTCGTGACAGGTCAGATACGCGCGTCCGGAATCGTCGACGCCCTGCGTGAAGCTGATGGCGCCCTCCCATTCCGGCAGCGGGTTCCGGGTGCGCCGGAGGTACTCGGTGCGCAGCGCGCGGTGCCGACAGGCGTCCAGAGCGTTCTGGTACAGCTCGCGTACCGCGAGCTCGGGGTCCTTGTAGAGATTCCGGCCCATCAGAAGGTCGAGCACGCGCTCCTCGTCCGCCCGGAAGCGGATCGCCTCCCGGCTGTGGGCGGGGGCGTCCACAGCCGGGCTCACCCGTACCGGCAGCGTGGACAGGGGCCGCAGGTCCGGCAGACGGCCCGCCTGGTCGTGGATGTCCCGGAGCAGGCTGTCCACCTGGCCGCAGTACAGCTCCAGGGCGAGGGTGGACGCGTGGTCGCCGCTGCGCGCGTGGAGCACGATGGCCTTGCCCGACTCCTCGGCGGAGGCGCCCGAGGGATTCCAGTACGCCTTCTCAACCGCGGTGAGCAGTGCGGGCAGATCCACCTGATCGCGGAAGCCGAGGTTCTGCACCACCACCGGCGGCAGGCCGTCGCCGGTGACCGCGAGGGCCAGCGCGGTCTTGAGCAGTGCGCCCACCAGCCGCTCCCGGACTATGTGCTGGTCGTTGTCGCCGGGTGCGGCGACGACCTGCTCACGCAGTTCGGTCTCCTGGGCCAGGGATTCCCCCACGGCCGACGTCCCGTCGCCGGAGAGCGTGAAAGGAGCGAGCCGCAGTTCGTTCAGCAGCCGGATCAACTGTCCGGGCCCCAGAGCGGTGGTCACCCACTGCGGCACGCCCTCCCCGGCAGGCGGAATCAACGGCTCCACGACAGCCGAGTGGTAGCTCTCCGGCCGGTAGAGGAGCCAGCGGCGGAGCAGCCACCACCGGATCTGCCGTACCGCCTCGGCGTTGCCGGCCTGCTCCGCCTGCTCCATCCGGCGCCGCTCTCTCGGAAACTGGCCGGTGAATGTGTCGAACTCGGCCGACTCGGCCGCGCGCGAACGATGCAGGTCGGCCGCCAGCGCGCGATGGGCCGTCTCCAGCACGAACGGAGTGAGCACCAGCAGCGCTGCCTCGGTGGGCGTCATCGCCGCCAGGAGAGTCCGCTTCCCGGGCGACGCACCGCCGGTCAGCAGGTGGGTGAGCCGGCTGACAGCGCGCTCGGCACGGCCGGGATCGTGCCAGGGATCGTCTACGAGAACCTCCTCGTAGCGCTCGTTCAGGGCCGCCAGGTGGGCTGCCACCGCCGCGCAATGGGTCTTGAGCGGCGCGACCGCCGGCGGATGCGGCGACGGAACGAGGTCCCAGGCGACATGCCCGGTGACGATGCCGGTCCACGGGTGGTCCTCGTACGACCGCGCCGGGGCCTGCTCCGCCCCGAGCACGCCGGGCAGCACGACGAAGTCGCCCGGTCCGTGCGCGCCGGCTATCTGGTGGTCGATGCGCTGCGCCGGTCCCGGCTTGCCGTGCAAGGTGTGCAGTTCGGTGATCCGGCCCTGCACCTTCTCCAGCAGGTCGTCCAGGCGGACCGGCGGCCCTTCCTCCTCGACGAGGTCGGTCACCGCCCGGGTGAACAGACTGAATGAAGGTGTCTCGGTACCGTCCTCGGACGTGCTTCCGCTCTGCCAGAGCGACAACTCCAGGGGCTCACAGGCGAATACCCGGGCCACCTTGCGGACGCGGTCCAGCTTCCAGCCGAGTTCCCGCCTGCTCCGGGGCTGCAGAACGGCGGCCGACTTCGTCTCCTCGCGCACTCCCTCACGGCAGATGTCCAGGAGGAACACCACCGAGGTGGCGGGACTGCTCCCCAGCGCCTTCGCCCAGTCGACCGGCACCGACTCCTCCGTGGCGGAGTCGTACCGATGCAGTCCTTCCGGGACCATCAGGTCCCGGCCCTCATGATGTACGCCGTGCCCGCTCAGCAGGATCAGCAGGCTGTCGCCGACCTTGGCCGTCTCGTGGAGGAACTGATTGACCTGGCCCCGGATCTGGGAACGGCCGACCTCCACCACACCGCCCTGCCCTCGAGCCACCACGTCGACCCGGTCGAAGCCCCGCGCCTCCAGGGCCCTGCGCAACCGGTCGAGCTCGGCCGGGATGAAATCCAGTGAGGAGAACGAGCCCGAGGACCGGTAGTCGCTGGCCCCGATCAGCAGCGCCAGGTGTCTGCCCATGGAACTACTGCCTGAAGACCAGCGTGATGGCCCGGGTGCCCTGCACCTGTCCCGTGCCGATCAGCTGGACGCCACCGGTCGCCGTCACCTGGAACGACAGCTGCGCCTCCTTCAGCGGAAGCGTGCCGCCACGGGCGGCCACATCGGCGAAGACCTGCTGAAGGTCGTCCACGAACTTGGTGAGGTTGTTACGGAGGGGGCCCAGCGGGACCTGGCGGAGCACCGCGTCACCACTGCGGCCGAACACCCCCTTGGAGTCCTCCAGCAGCTCATCGAGATCATCGACGGCCACCCAGACCGGAAGGGTGGGCCCCTGGTCCGCCATGGGGTCCTGCGCCGGCTGCTCTCCGGGCTGCCGCTGGTCTTCAACCGTCATGGGGTGCACACTGCCTTCCAACCGAGGGACTCCGATGGAAATCGTAAGCCAACCCCGCCTGTTTTCGGCGGGGTTGGCCGTGGCACGGGTGGCCTGTGCGGACGGTTGGTTCAGCCGGTGGGCTGGGCCAGGTCGCAGGCGGCGGAACGGGACAGCCCCCGACGGGAGGCCAGGGCGGCGGTCCCACCGGACGGCAGGGCCGGAGCCCGGGCATATAGCGGTGGAAGGCGACGGTGGTGACCGAGCCGATCACCGCGGCGACCACGGCGACGAGCGTCACCGCGGACAACCACCAGCCGGGTCCGCAGCGTCCACGGTCCCTTGCCCCACCGCCTCGTCCGGCTACTCACCGGGCTTGATCAGATATCCCGCTCCGCGCCGGGTGTGAATCATCGGCGTCCGTCCGGCGTCGATCTTCTTGCGCAGATACGAGATGTACAGCTCGACGACGTTCGCCTGCCCGCCGAAGTCGTAGTTCCACACACGGTCGAGGATCTGCGCCTTGCTCAGCACCCGTCGCGGATTGCGCATCAGGAAGCGCAGCAGCTCGAACTCGGTCGCGGTGAGGTGGATGGACGTCGTTCCCCGGCTCACCTCGTGGCTGTCCTCGTCGAGCACCAGGTCACCGACGACGAGCGTCGACTCGCTCCGCACCGCCGCCGTCCCGGACCGCCGGATCAGCCCGCGCAGTCGCGCCACGACCTCCTCCAGGCTGAACGGCTTCGTCACGTAGTCGTCGCCGCCCGCCGTGAGCCCGGCGATCCGGTCCTCCACCGAATCGCGCGCGGTCAGGAACAGCACGGGGACCTCGGAGAGCTCCCGGCGCAGCTTGCCGAGGACCGAGAGCCCGTCCGTGTCGGGCAGCATCACATCGAGGATCACGGCGTCGGGCCGGAAATCGCGTGCCGTCCGGACGGCATTCGCACCGTCCCCGGCGCTGCGCACCTCCCAGCCCTCGTAGCGCAGGGCCATGGAGAGCAGCTCGGCAAGCGGAGCCTCGTCGTCCACGACCAGCACACGGACGGGACTGCGGTCCGGCCTCAGCAGTTCGGTACGCCCCTGGGGCGAGGTCGTCGTCATGCCTCAACGATGCGAGAGGCCTCTGAGAGGGTCCTTTCCCGATTCTGTGAATTCCCTGAGAAAGCGCGAAGTGCCCGAGGGCGCTCAGCCCCGGCCGAACAACGCGTGCGCGTTCCCGTAACAGACCGCGCGCAACCAGTCGTCCCCCAACTCCAGCCGCTCCAGCGCGTGCAGCTGATGCACGTACGGGTACGGGATGTTCGGGAAGTCCGTCCCCAGCAGGATCCGGTCCCCGAGATCGGCGAGCCGTCCCCGCTCCGTCACCGGGAACGGCGCGAACTTCTCCGAGAAGTCCGTGAACGCCATCGTCGTATCGAACCGCACCTCGGGGTACGTCTCCGCCAGCGCCAGGAACTCCGCGTACTCGGGCATCCCCATGTGCGCCACCACCAGCCGCAGCCGAGGGTGCCGGGCGAGCAGCCGGCCGACCGGCCCGGGCCCGGTGTACGTGCCGGGCGCGGGCCCGGACCCGCAGTGCATCACCACCGGAACCCCGGCATCCGCGAGCAGCCCCCACACGGGCTC
Organism: Streptomyces atratus; assembly: GCF_040655115.1. Lineage (GTDB taxonomy): Bacteria > Actinomycetota > Actinomycetes > Streptomycetales > Streptomycetaceae > Streptomyces > Streptomyces atratus_D. The sequence continues at coordinate 108,612 of NZ_JBFAJH010000010.1, forward strand.
CAGCAGCGGATCGTTGGCGTCGTAGGCCCCGACCTGGAGGTGCGACTTGAAGACGCGCGCCCCCGCCTCGACCGCCTCGCGGACATCACGCTCCACGCCCTCCTCGGGGAAGAGGGTCGCCGTGTGCAGGCAGTCGGGCACCCGGCGCGCGAAGTCGGCCGCCCAGCCGTTCAGCCAGGCCGCCATCCCCGCCTTGTGCGGGTAGAGCATCGAGGTGAACCGCCGCACCCCGAAGGACCGGAGCAGCGCGAGCCGTTCGTCCTCGTCGTGCCGGTAGGCGATCGGCCACTCCATGGCGGTCAGCGGTCCGGCGGAGTCGAAGTACGCCCACACCTTGCGGAGCACCTGCTCCGGCATGAAGTGCGTATGGACGTCGATCAGCCCCGGCAGCCCGAGGCGCTCCCAGAACCGCACCACGTCATCGCTCTCGCCACTCATCGCGCACTCCTCGCCCCCGGCCCGCCCGGATCACCGACGATCTCAGAACAGCCCGTCCTGCACACCACCACCCCCGATGTCGACCACCGGCACCGTCACCCCGGACCGCGCATCGGCCCCCACCAGCTCCCACCCGGTCATCAGCCGGGTGTCCAGCACGACCACCCCGTCCGCGGTCGCCAGATGCAGATCGGGCCCGGCGGCCGCGACCAGCCGCCCGCCGACCACCCCGCCGTCCACCAGCTCGGTCACCGCCCGCTCCACCTCGACCGGCCCGTCCAGTCCGAACACCCCTGTGTGGTCGACGGGATCGAACGGCAGCCGCTCCAGCGACTGCGGCCACCCCGCCCCCGCCTCCAGCGCCGCCGCCCGCCCGTACAGCTCCTCGACCTCCGCGACCCGCTCGGCGGCACCCGGCAGCACGGCCCGCACGACGCGCTTGCGTGCGTACGGAATCCGGTCCGGCACCCCCAGCGCCGCACGGAGCAGCTCCTCGGTCCGCCGCGCCGCCATCAACGGTCCGCGCCCCAGCCAGCTGAAAACCACGGCCCCCTGCTCCCGCAACCGCGCCGCGCCGCGCTCCTCCGCGGTGATGCCGGCCTTCACCATCCCGGGCCCGAACCAGGCGAGATAGACGCGGTACGTCCGGGGGTCGTCGGCGATCGTGTCGGCGGCCACCGAATGCGCCCGGTCCAGCCGCGCGCACTCCGGGCACCGCGCCCCCGTACTCCGCCCGGACACCAGGGCGCCCGGCGGACACACGTTCCCCCGTGCCCCCACACAGTGCCGCTCACCGCCGGCGCGGAACCCGAGCTCCCTCCCGTACGCAAGGACACTCACCCGCGTCGAACCGGCCCCGCCCACCGCCCGGCCCTTCGCCCCGTCCCTCTGCCACCCCAGGACCGGCCCTTCTGGGGGCCATCGCAACCCGGTGCAGTGCCAGCTCATGCGTGCGATCGTAACGAGGCTCCGCGGCGGAGCGGGGATCCCGATCAACCGGCCGCGCGGGGAAGGGCGATCGGCGCACACGGGGCCCCGGGAGACAGGGGTGACGCGATCCACTGCGTCCGGGAAGCCGAACAGCACCGGTCGAGCAGCGCATGGACGCAGCCCACGGTCCGTCGCGCGCTGCGAGAGCCAGTGCCCCTCCCGGCAAGCTTTGCCCCGTCACGCCGCCCAGCACGCACGCTCGCTGCGTTGGCCAAAAACCCTGGTAGCTCCTTCCCCAAGCTCTCAACTCCGTTCGAGCAGGGGAGACCCCATTCCAAGGGCTTCCGGCCGCCTTGCGATCGCACGCACTGGACGACGCTCCTTCCGGGCAAACATTGCCGGTCACGGCACTAGGATCCGGGCCATGGCTCTGACCATGAACGACATGGACCGGTTCGAGGCCTCCATGCCCCGCCTGGAGGCCATCGCCTACCGCCTCCTCGGCTCCGCGAGCGATGCCGAGGACGCCGTGCAGGACACGTTCCTGCGCTGGCAGGCCGCCGACATCGACCGCATCGAGGTCCCCGAGGCCTGGCTGACGAAGGTCCTCACCAACCTGTGCCTCAGCCAGCTCACCTCGGCCCGCGCCCGGCGCGAGACCTATGTGGGCCACTGGCTGCCCGAGCCGCTGCTCGCCGGGGACCCGATGCTCGGCCCGGCCGACACCGCCGAGCAGCGTGAATCCGTCTCGTACGCGGTCCTCGCCCTCATGGAGCGCCTCTCCCCCAACGAGCGGGTGGTGTACGTGCTGCGGGAGGCCTTCGACCACCCGCACCGGCAGATCGCGGAGATCCTCGACATCACCGAGGCCGCCAGCCAGCAGATCCTCCACCGCGCCAAGAAGCACGTCGCGGACAGCAAGGCCCGCAACGAGATCGACGAGGCCGCCGCCCGGCGGATCGTCGAGGAGTTCCTCGCGGCCGCCACCAGCGGCCGGACCGAGCCGCTCGTGCGGCTGCTCACCGAAGACGCCATCTCGATCGGCGACGGCGGCGGGAAGGTCCCGGCCAGCGCCAAGGCGTTCGAGGGCGCCCTCGCGGTCGCCACATTCATGCGGGGCCTGTTCAAGCCCGGCAAGGCCAAGCGCGCCATCGTCGGCGGCTCCCCCGGGATCTACGCCACGACCGCCAACGGCACCCCCGCCCTCGTGGCTGTCTTCGACGGCCGGGTCATCGGCGTCATGTGCCTGGAGGTCACCGCCGAGGGCATCACCGCCTTCCGCAACCAGGTCAACCCCGACAAGCTCGAACGCGCGACCCAGCGGTGGGCGGCCGCCGACCACGGGGAACCCCTGCTCAACATCTTCTGACCGCGATGTGAGGTGCTTCACATCGCGTTCTTGTCAGGAAACAGCGGGCTGCCCGGTTCAGGTGGCGAACCCGCGCGAGACAGGAGCAGGGAAATGCAGCACCGAATCATCGTCCTCGGAGCCGGATACACCGGAGCCTTCGCCGCCGGTCGCCTCGCAAAGCGGCTGCGCCGCGAGGACGTCGCCATCACCCTCGTCAACGCCGAGCCCGACTTCGTCGAGCGCGTCCGGATGCACCAGCTGGCGGTCGGCCAGAACCTCAAGCCCCGGCCCTTCAGCGAGATGTTCGCGGGCACCGGCGTCGAACTGAAGCTCGCGAAGGTCACCCGTGTCGACGTCGGCCGCAAGACTGTCGCCGTCATCGACGCGAACGGCGCCGAGGAGCTCGAGTACGACAGTCTCGTGTACGCCCTCGGCAGCGGCTGGAACACCCAAGGCGTCCCCGGCACCGCCGAGCACGCCCACGAGATCACCGGCCGCCCCGGAGCGCTGCGGCTGCGCAAGCGCCTGGCCGGCCTGGATGCCGGACAGCCCGTAGTCGTCGTCGGCGGCGGCCTCACCGGCCTGGAGGCCGCGACCGAGATCGCCGAGGCCCGCCCGGACCTCGGTATCGCCCTCGTCGCCCGCGGCGGGCTCGGCGACTGGCTCGCGCCCAAAGGCCGCCGGCACCTGCGGAAGGTCTTCGACGAGCTCGGCGTCACCGTGCACGAGCACACCGCCGTCACCGGCGTGGAGGCCGACCGCGTCACCACCGCCGACGGCACGTCCGTCCCGGCCGCGGTCACCGTGTGGACCACCGGCTTCGCGGTCCACCCGATCGCGAAGGCCACCGCTCTGGAGGTCACCGGCACAGGCCGGATCGTGGTCGACGGGACCATGCGCTCGGTCTCGCACCCGGACGTGTACGCCATCGGCGACGCGGCCATGGCCATGGGCCCAGGCGGCAAGCCGCTGCGGATGTCGTGCGCCTCGGGCACCCCCACCGCGTGGCAGGCCGCCGACGCCATCGCGGCACGCCTGACCGGCGGGAAGCTCCCGAACGCGCCGCTCCGCTACTTCAACCAGTGCATCTCACTGGGCCGCAGGGAAGGCGTGATCCAGTACGTCACCGCCGACGACCGCGCCGTCCGGGCGGCCCTGACCGGACGGCTCGCCGCCGTCTACAAGGAGCTGGTCTGCAAAGGCGCGACCTGGGGCGTCGCCAACCCGACGTTCGGGATGCCGACCCGGCGCCGCCGCGTCGTGCAGGAGCGGGCCCGGGCGGGCTCGGCCGTCAAGGCGTCGGCCTGACCCGGCCGTGCTTCTGCGGGCCTTGGACGACAACTCGGGCCCCGGCCCGGACAGGTGGGTGAAGCCGCGCAGGTCGGCCGCCACAGCCACGGGGCCTCGGGGCCTCGGGGCCTCGGGCACAGCGAAGGGTCACTGCGGATTCCGGCTCGCCGATTCGAACTGGGCGCTCGCCCTGGCCTCCTGGCCTCAGCTCCCTTTTGCTCCACAGCTCGTCAACACTGCCGTCAACGCAAAAGCCGGAGGCCCTCAGGATTTCTCCTGGGGGCCTCCGGCCTGCTGTGCACTCGGCAGGATTCGAACCTGCAACCTTCTGATCCGTAGTTCCATGCGGATCGGTCGCCGGCGGTCATACCGGTTGCGCTGAGGTCCTACAGGCACACCGCCGACCGGGAGCGGGGGCCCCGGTACTCATAGGTGCGCGCGTCGGCGGGCAGCGGGTCGCAGACGGTGACGTAGGCCGGGTCGAAGCGCGGGTCGTAGGCCCGGTGCAGGACGGCCGACCAGGTGTCCGTCCCCGCCTCGCGGCGCTCGATCTCGAAGCCGGTGAAGTCGCGGATCGGGGCCCGCGTGTAGTCGTTGGCGGTCGCCCGGATGCCTCCCTCGCAGGAGCCGACGAGGAGTTCGGGGGCGTAGGCCGGGGCGATGCCGTCGGGGATGTTGAGCCAGAGCTCGTTGGTGGCGTAGGCGACGAGCCGGTCCGGGTTGTAGGTGGTGGTGCCGCCATCGTTGGTGACGAGGATGCGGTAGTGGCGGGCCTCGCCGTCGGCGACGATCTGAGCGGTGGTCCAGGTATTGCCGGTGGTGGTGCCGAGCGGGACCCACTTCCAGTAGCCGTTCACCTTGTCGTTGCTCAGGACCGTGTAGTGGTCGAAGTGCGGCTCGGTGTTGAGGGGCCACTTCAAAGTGACCTTGCCGGTCGCCTTGTCGTACGCGCCGGTCACGGAGGCGACGATCGGCAGGGGGCGGACGATGGTGTCCGTGCTGCCCGACGAGGTGCTGCCCGCCTTGTCCTTGGCGCGGACCTCGTAGTAGTAGGGCGTGCGGTCGTCGGGGTTCACCAGGGGGTCGGTGTAACTGCGGGCGGTGGTCGTGGTGACCTTCGTCCAGGTGCTGGAGCCGACGGGCCGCCGGTAGAGGGAGTAACTCGCCAGGTCCATCTCCTTGTTGGCGGACCAGGAGACGGTCGCCCGGCGGGTCGTGGTGTTGTAGGCGGTCTTCACGCCGGTGGGGGCGAGTGGCTTCGTCTTGTACGTGGCCGACGTCCGGGGCGTGTACGTGTACTTGACCTTCGCGGCGCCGGTCCAGTTCACGTAGTCGACGCGGAGGGTGTGCTTGCCGGAGGGGACGGTGAGGTTGAGGCTCGTGGAGCGGGCGGTGTCACCGGTGCCGTACCACATGTCGATCTGGCGGTAGCCGTCCACGTAGACGCGGACGCCGTCGGTGGCGGAGACGGTGAACGTGAAGGGGCCGCCGGAGCCGAAGTCGCGGGTCACCGACCGGCGGACACCGAAGTTGTTCGACGGCACGCCGGAGGCCGGGCTGTCGCGATGCCCTGCGGGCGGCCCTGACCCACGCGGTCGCCGAGGAGGAGATCAGCCAGAACGTCGCTTCCGTCGTGAAGGTGGCACCACTCCGTGAGCCCCGGCGGCCTCCTGCTCCGATCGCTCAGGTCAGCGGCCGTGCGCGCCTGCGTGCCGCCGTTGCTGTCACGGCTGCCGTCAGCTCCGAACGGTGGCGCCCCAGCAACGAGCGGAATCCCCCTCCTCCTCGGCGTCTCTGCAGCCGACACTCACCGCTCCTCGGCTGTCAGGAGGTGAGGATGCCGATGCCGTCTCCGAGCAGTTTCAACCCGAGAACGAAGAACAGGACCGCCATGACGACGACGTTGTGCCGCGCAGCCCAGTCTTTCCAGTTGCCGAGCGTGGTCTTCGCTCGCTCTCCCCCGAGCAGGAAGACTCCCAGTGGGGCCAGCAGGCCGAGGGTGGCGATCAGGACGAAGATTGCCAGCGATGCGATCTGCTGCCCAACCGGCTGTCCGGCTGAGCCGATCGCGGCGCCCGCGGCGATGGTCAGCGGGGCGTTCTTGGCGTTGAGCGCGGCCAGGGCCAGTCCGAGTGCGAAGACCTTGACCGGCGTGAGGCGGTCGATCGCGCCCATCCACTTCGGCAGCTGGGCTTGCGAGGGATCCTTCGGGCGCCGGTGCCACTGCCGGGCGCCGAAGAGGACGAGGAACAAGCCCAGCGCGAGCTTGAGAGCTCCCACCCAGGTGGCCGGGTGATTGTGGGCGGAGGCACCTGCGGGGGAGGCGATCGCGAGCATCACCGCGCCCAGTACCGAGAGTCCCAGGATCCAGCCGACGGTGAAGAGGACTCCGTTGAGACGTCCCCGAGGCGTGGCGAGTATGAGGATGATTGCGATGATCGGGAGCGGGCTGATCGCGACGGCGGCCGCGAAACCCAGCACGTCACCGAGAACTGCGCCCATGGTTGCCTCCGTGTGGGGGTCAGGGTGGCGATCAAGGTGAGCAGGGCCTGGCGGAAGCGGGTGCCCCGACCGCCTGAGCGGCGCAACGGGTTGTCCTGCGATCGACTGCGCCGCTGTCTTCACGGGCACGGGGAAGTGGCTGCCCGAGAAGGGTGACGGCGACGTACTCGGCACGTCCCGGTTCCATCTTCCTGCGCCTGGCCGGATCTGTCCTCGGGGGCTCCTCAGGACGCGAGGACCCCGGGTATTGGCCTGCCGCACCCGTGCTGGACCCCGCCAGTGCCGGAGCTTCCCGGGAATCCGTCCCAGCTGAGCACATCGCCCAGGGGCGAAGATGCGAGGCAGCGCATCCGCCGTGAGGATTGATATGCGGGGGCGATGGCGCCTCATGCTCGGGCGCTTGGCGACCTTCCCACCGATCCGTGGCAGGAGAATCTCACGATGACTGCGACGACAGGTGCAACCCAATCAGCTCACCCCGAGCGCCCGGGCAGGTCGGATGGGGTCTGCAGCGAGTTCACCGTCTTTACCAAGATCAAGCCCGGCGAGGCCGATGCGCTGCGTAAGGATCTCTCCACGCTCGCCGACGCGGCGGATGACGAGAAGGTCCATGCGGCGGTGCGCCAGATCGGCACCCTGCATGACGCACGGCACGTGATCTTCGACAACGACACCCGGTTCATGTTCGCCAGCGTCTTCGACGGCTCCTGGGACACCTACATCGACGACTTCGCACAGACGGTGGTCGGGTCCCGCTTCGACCAGGTCTTCTCGCACAGCGAAGGGTTTCCCGGCGTCACCGATCCAGGGGCGAAGGACTGGTTCGTCGCGCACCAGGAACCCGCGGGGGTCTTCGTCAGCGCCTATCCCGACCTGACCGTTCAGCAGATCTACAAGGACCAGCGCGTGGACGACGCGTTCCAGGCGGTGCTGGACACCCCCGAGTTCCGGGCGGCGCTGGACAACCCGGCGAACGCCGAGTTGGTGGCCACCCCGGCCTTCCAGAAGCTGCTGGAGGAAGCCTCGGCCTAGAACCAGGACACAACCAACCCTCAGAGCCGACCCCACATCTGTGGTCCGCGTCGGCGGGCGCGGACCAGTCGCTGCCGGGGCTGTCCAGGCAGAGACCGATGTGGAGGCACAAATCATGAATGCGACGGCAAGCAGCAGCGCGGCCGGCGTGCGCGTCGAGATCGACGACGTCCAGAGCGGGGCACTGCGTCCACGGCCCGTGCCCTACGTGGGAAAGTTCATCTTCCTGCGCGTCGATGACCGCCACGCCGGGCGCGCCCTGCTACGGCGGCTGCTCCCGGTGACCTCAAGTGGCCTGCCCAGCGCGGACCGGAGCCAGGACGCCTGGGTGGCTGTGGCATTCACCTACCAGGGTCTGAGGGCCCTGGGGGTGCCCCCGGAGTCGCTGGACAGCTTTCCACGAGCGTTTCGTGAGGGCATGGCCGCTCGGGCAGAGCTGATCGGCGACGTGGGCGAGAGTGCACCGGCCCACTGGGAGGCACCGTTCGGAACGGGCGATGTCCACATCGCGGTGAGCGCCCTCTCCTCAGATACGGCACAGCTGGACGAGGAGCTGGAAGGGGCCCGTGTCGCCTACGAGGACACGCCCGGTGTCCAAGTGATCTGGCAGCAGGAGGTCCACCAGCTCCCGACCGGGCGCACCACCTTCGGCTTCCGTGACGGCATCAGCCATCCGAACATCGAGGGCGTCGGACTGCCCGGCTCCAACCCGCAGGAAGCCCCCATCAAGGCCGGCGAGTTCATCCTCGGGTACCCCGACGAAACCGGCAGCCCGCCGCCCATGCCGAGCCCCGATGTGCTAGGGCGCAACGGCACCTACGCGGCCGTACGCAAGGTCCACACCAACGTGGCGGCATGGCGCCGTTACCTGCGCGCGAACAGCTCCAGCGCCGAGGAGGAGGCGCTCCTGGCGGCGAAGATGGTCGGGCGCTGGCCCAGCGGGGCGCCGCTGACGCTGACCCCGGAGCACGATGATCCGGAGCTGGCGGCCGATCCGCACCGCGTCAACAACTTCCTGTACCGGGAGAACGACGACCGAGGGTTCCGGTGCCCCGCCGGTGCGCACATCCGGCGCACCAACCCCCGCGATTCCACCATCATCGGCGACGCGCGGATGCACCGTCTCATCCGCCGCGGCACCACCTACGGCCCGCCGCTACCGGAGGGCGTGCTGGAGGACGACGGTGTCGACCGGGGCCTGGTCGGAGTCTTCCTCGGGGCCCATCTGGAACGGCAGTTTGAGTTCATCAAGGCCGAGTGGGTCAACGACGGCAACTTCATCGGCTATCCCGGCGAGAAGGATCCGGTAGCCGGGCATCACGGCGGAACCGGGAGCGTCACCATCCCCGAGAAGCCGGTCCGGCGTCGCCTGCAGAATCTGCCCAGCTTTGTGGTCACCCGCGGCGGTGAGTACTGCTTCGTGCCGGGTCTGCGTGCCCTGCGCTGGCTCGCGGAACTGGAGGACTGAGGGCAGTTCCTGCCCCCTGAGATCCGATCACGCTCTCCGAGGAAAGGTCGAGGTCATGGCAGCACAGTTCGTCCGCTACACGCCGGACGTCGAAGACGACGATCCGCACTTCGACCAGAACCTGCAGACGGTGATTGAAAGAACCGAGAGCTACATCGCCGAGTCGGTCAAGGCCGGTGGCACCGGCCGGGCCCTCCGGGACGCCCATGCCAAGGGCTACGGGCTGGTCCGGGGGGAAGTGAAGATCCTGGACGGGCTTCCCCCCGAGTACGCCCAAGGCATCTACGCGACGCCGGGAACCCACGATGCGCTCATCCGCTTCTCCAACGGCTCGCCTCACGCCGGAGCCGACGCGCGACTGGGCGCGGCCGCCGGACTGGCCCTGAAGATGTTCGACATCCCCGGCCCGACCCTGCTGGAAGACGAACCGGGCACGGGCACATTCGACTACGCCAACATCAACGGACCGATCTTCTTCTGCAACACAGTCGAGCACTACCTGTTCATCCAGGAATTGTTCCTGAACGCGCCGGCCTACTTCTCCCAGGGCCGACCCGGCGCGCGTCGTTTCTTCACCGATTTCGTGACCGGAAAGGGAACGCTGGACCAGGGCAACTGGGCGTGGGACGAGTTCCTGGCCTTCCTGCGCCTGTCAAAGACCCCTCCGGCAAACCTGCTGCTGTCGAGCTACTGGACGATGGGCGCGGTCCGGCACGGGGACTACATCGCCAAGGTGCGCATCACCCCCGACCCGCTCTTCGCCGCCGCAGTGGTCCGGCGCGACGTCGATCCGGCCTCGGGGACGGAGGTCTTCCGACCGACCCTGCAGGCCGAGTTGCAGGAGCGGCCCTACGCCTTCGACATCCAGGTCCAGCTCTGCACCGACCTGGAGCGGATGCCGGTGGAGGACACCACCGTCGAGTGGCCCGAGCAGCTCTCGCCGTCCGTCACCGTGGCCAAGTTGCGGCTGCCGCAGCAGGACATCTCCGGCCCGGAAAATCTGGAGAAGATGGACGCGCTGTCCTTCACGCCCTGGAGGGTCACCGCCGAGCACGCGCCCCTGGGCAACATCATGCGGGCCCGCAAGGAGGTCTACCGGCGATCCTCCATCGAGCGCCACAAGCTCAACCAGCAGCCGCGCACAGAGCCGCGCAGCGCCGACGAGGTACTCGGCCCGGCCCAGTGAAGCCGACCGAAATGACGGCAGGCCTGACGGGCGCAGGTGGGAGTACCACGTTGTTCGCCTCCGGCACCTGGCTGTGGCCGCTGTCGTCAATGATCACCAAGAGGTCTTGATGGTGTGGCGGCATCGCTTCATCACGGACTCGTGGGCCTGGGAGTTGCCCATGGGCCTGATCGAGGACGGCGAGTCCCCGGAGAAGGCGGCGGCCCGCGAAGTGCTGGAAGAGACGGGCTGGCGCCCTGGCCCCATCAAGCCCCTGATCTACGCCGGGCCGGCCAACGGGATCACTGACTCGCAGCACCATGTCTTCCGCGCCGATGGCGCGACCTACGCCGGGCCGCCCACGGAGAAGAACGAGTCCGATCGCATCGAGTGGGATCGACCGCCGGGAGATCGTGAGCAGTGGATCGCTCGTCGGTCTGCTGTACCTGCTCATGGACGAAGCGATCCGCTGACCGGTGGGAGGAGTTCCCGTAGCCGTGCCTCGAAGGCCAGGGCTACGTGTGCGGTGCCAACTGGTCGTAGAACTTCCTGAGATGGCCTGACAGTCGCTCCAGGCCACCGCCGATGCGGGCTCCAGCGCTTGGTAGCGGTGTGGCATGCCTGGTCGAGCCTGCCCCGGTCAAGTTCCCGGTTGCCGAGGGTGACGTGCGCGAAGGCTTCGCGCATCGACAGCACGGACAGGCCCCAAGCCCATCGCCGCCCGCAACATCAAAACCGGCGGCAGCGTCATGAAGGGCTACTACGCCACCGACCTCAACGACGCGTGGCAGCGGTACTGCCCTCCCCCCGTTGAAAGTCCGCTACTTCCGCTACCTCCGCTACCACCCAGCTCAGAGGCCCTTTCCAGCTAGCGGCAAGCCGCTACCCATCCGCTACCCGCACCACCTTGCCGCTACCGGCCCGATGGCTCACCGCACCGGCCGGTAGCGGCTTGACGCTGAACGGTTAGCGGGAGAGGACGTCGAAGAGGAGAGCACCGACCATCCATAGCGGGATCGCGAGAACAACGAGCAGCCCAGCCAGACAACCAGACGTTGTCAGTCGGGCACCGGTTCTCGCATGGTCGTCGCTCTCCCGCATGTCGGCATTCAACCGACTTCTATCCGCTACCGCTACCCCTATCCGCTACCTCGATCATGCCCCTGACCAGGGCGGTAGCGGAGGTAGCGGACCTGACAGGAAGGGGCCCGGTGCCCCTCGCTGCCCCAGGAAGGCATGCCCATGAGCACCGCCACTCCCGCAGTCGAAGCGTCCGTCACAGTCCCCGAAGTGATGGCTGCGCTCCAGCTCAGCCGCAGCAAGGTCTACGACCTTCTGCGCACAGGACAGCTCCGGAGTTTTACCGCCGGCCGATCCCGCCGCATCCCCGTGGCCGAGATCGCCGCGTTCGTCCGCAATCAACTTGAGGAGAGCTGCTGATGGCTAAGTGGTCGGCTCTCGAAGTCCTTCGGGGGTTGACCTGAGGGTCCGAGCCGTGCCGAGAATGCAGCGTCGACCTGGTGCCATGCGGCGAAGGTCGGCACTCCCGTGCCATGTCGGGAACATCCGCCTTTCGGTCGGCTGCAGGTCTCCTGACGTTCACGCAGACATGGCCTGGCTACCGCCGTAGGCATCCTCTGCGCAGGCTGTGGCCAGGTCATCCAGCGATATGTCCAGTGCATGGGCCAGGGCCGCCACGGTGAACAGGGCCGGGGTCGGGGCTCGACCGGTCTCGATCTTGCGGAGTGTCTCCGCGGACACCCCGGCCGCCGCTGCCACGTCCACCAAACTGCGGTCACCGCGGGCCTCGCGGAGCAGGGCCCCGAACCGCTCTCCGCGTTGCCGCTCTCGCGGACTCAAAGGAACTCTCACCATGTCCGTGATACTAATACCGGTATAAGTATTGGATAGCGTCGCGTCGCAGGGAGTCACGACACATGGTGGAGATCAAGACCGACACGGCACTGGAGGCGATGCGTGAAGCCGGACGCGTCGTGGCCCATGCTCTCGCAGCCGCCCGCGAAGCGGCATCCGTGGGGGTTCGCCTGCGCGAGCTCGACGAAGCCGCCCGCACCGTGCGCATAGCGTGACGTCGACTCCGCGTGCGTCAGCAGCCGTAATGAGGGAGTGCGGGTTCGGTTTCATGAGCCCCGGCTGATTCGCGGGGCGACCCACCACCTCCAGCACATGCCCCGTCAGACCGTGCCGATCCAGGAATACCCGAACGCACTCGGCGGAGTTGTTACTCACCACAGCTATCTTCCGCCCCGTCACCCGAACCGCTTCCAGCGCAGCGACCGCCCCCGGCGTGGGCTCCCCCGCCACCCCGACTGCTTCAATCTCGGCAGCGGTGAGAGCGCGCTCCACCTCCATCCCCATCTCTGGGTCGGCCTCGTGTGTGAGTCGAAGGACTTCGAGAGGGTCATCCGTCCCGTTCAGCTTCCCGCTGAGACCGGGTTCGCCCTTGGCGGCTAGCTTGGCCAGTTCCCTTGCGACCTCTCTCGCGGGGCGGCCGGCGAACACGTCGCACAGCGGGCCGTCGAAGTCGAAGAACACTGCCGCAGTGTCGGCCAGAGCTGCGCTGAGGTGGTCAATTTCCATCGAGATCGAATCCCCTCGCGATGGTCTCCCAGACGCTGTCGAACCACATGCGAGCCTGCTGGACCTGCTGTGCACCGCTGGGCGAATCGCTGTCATTGACCGAGTGGACGGGCAACGGCAGAGGCCCCCTGGATTTCTCCTGAGGGCCTCTGGCTTGCTGTGCACTCGGCAGGATTCGAACCTGCAACCTTCTGATCCGTAGTCAGATGCTCTATCCGTTAAGCTACGAGTGCTTGGCGTTCCGGGCTTTTCTGCCTGGTCGGCGTTGCGGGAACAACATTACATGACCTGCGCCGTCACGCGAAATCCATTACCCAAACCGCCCCTGAGCTGCGGAAACACCATGCTGGACCATCTCCGCACGCACCTTCGCGGCCCCACTCCGCACCCGGATACGACTGAAGCCCCGGCCAGTGGCACGGGGCTTCAGCGATCAAGCGGAGGCGGAGGGATTTGAACCCTCGATGGGCTTTAAGACCCAAACCGCATTAGCAGTGCGGCGCCATAGACCGGACTAGGCGACGCCTCCAGCACACCCCGCGCGGACGCGAGTGGTGCGTGCAGATGATGACACAGCTGAGCGCTGCCTCACCAATCGCTGCCTACGGTACTAGGCCGTCGGCCGCCAGGGCAAAGCCTTCGGGTTGCGCAACGCCGGGGCATGCGGAGCGTTAGTGATGTCGGGGGCACCGTCTCGCCGTCTTCCACACGCCCACAGGAGCTCGCATGCTGCGCCGCCTCGCGCTCACCGCTGTCACATCCTTTGCCGTCCTGTCCGCCGCCACACCGGCCGCGACCGCTGTCACCGGCCACCTGCCGCTGCCCCTTCCGTTGCCGGTACCGGGGCTCCAGGGCGACGACGCCACCCGGAAGACCCAGCTGACGGTCACGGTCTCGGATTCCGGAGACCGCACCGCCGACGGCGTGTACGAACTGAAGTGCCTCCCCTCCGGCGGCAGCCATCCGGTGGCGCACCAGGCGTGCGACCGGCTCGCGGAGCTGGCGGAGCCCGCGGGTGACGGCAGGAACCCCTTCCGCGCGGTGCCCGCGGACACCATGTGCACCCAGCAGTTCGGCGGATCGGCCACGGCCAGGGTCACCGGAACCTGGCACGGGCAGCGTGTCGACGCAGCCTTCGACCGGACCGACGGCTGCGAGATCGCACGCTGGAACAACCTGCGGCCGGTGCTCCCGAATGTCCGCTGACCCGGGGTGGCCGGGACCGTCACCGGACACGTCAGGGGCAGGGGTCGTACACGGTATGCACAGAACCTTGGTGAGAGCTCCCCCCCATCCTCCGCCGGATGACCCTCCCCTGCCTTTAGACTCCTCAAGTGACAGCCTTCGGCCCGAGGGGCAAGATGGGGCCCGCTGTCGGCAAGGTGCGGTAACCAGGGAGGAAGCGTCGTCGTGAGCAGCAGGCCATCCCGAGGCACTGCTCGCCTCGCAGCCATACTCGACGCCCTCCCCGACGGGCTCCTGCTCGTCAATTGCAACGGCACGGTCGTCAACGCCAACACCATCGCCCTCGAAATGTTCGAGACACCGGGCACCGCGCTCGTCGGTCGCGGACTGCTCGATCTGCTTCCGGAGTTCGACTCCAAGCTGATCCCGGGGTCGATGCGCAGGCCCGAGGCGGCGGACGAGCGGGGCCGGACGAAGCCGACGCGGATGATCGCGCGGCGGACCGACGGCAACGAGTACCCGGTCGAGGTCACCAGCGCCAGCCTGGAGGACGGGCAGGCCGCGTACAACGACTTCCAGTCCACCTACAGCGGCAACTACACGGGCGACGAGCTGCTGATGCTCGTCGTCCGGGATCTGTCGGGCACCGTCGACACCGAGGCCGAGCTGGCCCGTTCGCAGCGGCAGACCGAGATGATCCTGCGGGCCGCGGCCGAAGGAGTCGTCGGCACGGACACCGACGGCCGGGTCGTCCTGGTCAACCCCGCCGCCGCGCAGATCCTCGGCTTCCGCGCCAGCGACCTGGGCGGCCAGGAGCTGCATCCGCTGATCCTGCACTCGCGTGCGGAGGGTGAGCCGTTCCCGTACGAGGAGTCGCCGCTCGCCGACACGCTCAAGTCCGGGCGCAAGCACCGGGTGCGCGGGCAGGTGCTGTGGTCCAAGAGCGGCGCGCAGGTGCCGGTCGATCTGACGACCGCGCCCGTCCGGGACGGGGACCAGCTGGTCGGTGCGGTGATGACGTTCACCGACCGCCGGCCGTACGAGGAACTCGCCAACGAGCACACGGCGCAGCTGACCGAGCTGACCGACAGCCACACCGCCGAGGTCACCCGGCTGACCGAGCGGCACACCGCCGAGGTCACCGGACTGACCGAACGGCATGCTGTCGAGCTGGCCGACCGGACCGAGCGGTACGCGGCCGAGTCGGAGGAGCTGGCCGAGCGGCTCGCACAACTGACCGCCAGGCACGCGCAGCTGACCGCCGTCCTCGGTGAGTCGCTGCGCGGGCCGCTGGAGGAGCTGCGTGGCGAGCTCTCGACTCTCGCCGCCGACCCGGCGGGGCAGCTGTGGCCCGAGGCCAACCAGATCCTGCACCACCTGGCCGCCGGCTACGCCCGGATGACGACGCTCGTCGACAACGTGCTCGGCTACCAGCGTCTCGACAGTGGGGCGGAGGCACTGGTCAAGGAGAAGGTGTTGCTCGACTCGGTCGTGACGGCCGGTATCGACGGCGCTGTGGAACTGATCGGTCCGGGGCGCGCGCAGTTCGCGGTGCACGCGCCGCCGATCGAGGCCGAGGTGGACGCGGGCCGGCTGGTGACGGCGCTCGCCCACCTGGTCGCGGATGTCGCCGGGATCGACTCGACCGGCAAGGCGCGGGTGGTACCGGGCGGGGGCTACGTCGACTCGACCGTGGTCGTGGCGGTGGCGCAGCGCGGTGAGGTCGTACGGATCGAGGTGCGCGGACCGTTCGCCGGGGGCGACCCGGTGCACGAGCCGATCGTGCGGGGGATCGTACGGGCGCACGGCGGCGTACTGCAGACGCACGAGATGCCGGGGATGAGCGGCAGCGCGTACGTCCTCGAAGTGCCGCTGGGCGCCGGTGGGGGAACCGTGCTGCCGCCGGAGGCGCCTCCTGTTCCGGCTGTGCCCGAGGAGACCGGGCAGCAGCAGGGGATGCCGGGCGGCGGACGGCGCAGGGCACGACGCGCGTCGACAGACGCCTTCCTGGAGAGCCCGGTGGGCGGCGGGACGGCCGCCGCGTCCGGTGACACCGCCACCGCGGAGCCGACGGGGCGGCGGCGGGCGCGTCGTGAAGCGGCGGCGCAGGACGAGCACAGTGGGCAGCGAACTCAGCAGCCGTCCGCAGAGCAGCCCCCACATTCGTCCCACGAGCTCATCCCGGCCCAGCAGGGCGGGGGATCCGGTCGCAGGCGGGGGCGGCCCAGCCCGGCCGAGACGAGCGCCGGTCTGCCCGGCGAGCAGCAGGGGCCGGGGCAGGCGTTGGCGCTGCCCGCGGCCGCGGCGCCGTCCGAGGGGTCGGTGGTGACGGCGGCCGAGGGCGCTCAGGGTGCGGGCAGCCGTCCGCAGCGCGGGCAGACCGTACCGCCGCAGGGCGTGCCCGCCGAGGCGCCCGTGCCGGTACCCGCGGGCGGTGGACGGGCGCGTCCGGGCAACGAGAAGCAGCTGGCCCTCCCGGCCCTCGCGTCTGTCCCGGGGCAGAGCCAGGCCGCGTCCCAGACCGGCCGACAGCAGGCACCGCAGACCGAGCAGACCGAGCAGACCGAGCAGGCTCAGCATCAGGCACAGCAGCAGCCGAGCGGGCGACGGGCCCGCCGGGCGCTGGCGGCCGCGCAGGACCGAGCCGCCGCGGCCGAACCGGTGGGGCCGCGTACCCCATTCGCCCTCCCGCCCGCCGAGGCCGACCGGATCCCGCCCACGGCCGGTGAGGCGGATGCCTCGCTGCCCGGACGTCATGACACCGTGGGAACGCCGCAGGACGACCACCACACGCCGCAGGAACACCCCGCCCCGACCGGGCGCCGCCGTGCCCGTCACGCCCCGGACGTGCCGCAGCAGCCCGCACAGCCGGAACCCGCGCAGCAGCCCATGCAGCCCCAGCCCGGCGGATGGCCGGAGAACGGCACCGCGGGACAGGACCGGGCCGCCCTGAACGCCCCCGGCGACGACCTGTCCAGGCCCGGGTCGGGGCACACCTCGCACACCACCGGCACCACGGACACCACTGGCACCACGGACACCGCGGCCCCCGTCGGCACGGCGGAGAGCCGTCCGCGCGCCATCGCGCCCGCGCCCGCTCCCGTGGCCGAGCCCGCGCCGGACCCACGGCGACAGCCACTGCCCGCCGAGGCCCCGATGCCCGCGTCGGCATCCGCTTCCGCGCCCGCCCCGGCCGCTGCGCCCGCTTCCACCGACTCGACGCAGGGGCGGGCGTTCAGCGTGCGGACCCTCGGGCAGGGCGTGCCGTTCACCCAGCACCTCGCGCACCAGCAGAACCAGACGCTCGGCGGTGCCGGGCGGCGGCGTAAGCTCGCCGCCCCGCCCGAGGACGAGCGCACCGCGGAGCCCGCCCTGCCGCAGCCGGCCACCGCGCCGGTCGCCGCCCCCCAGCCCGGCATCGCGCCCACCACCAGTGCCTCCGGGCAGCTGCTCTCCGCCCCGGCCACCGAAGGGCGCGCGTACGCCATAGGGGCACCCGACGCGGGCGCCGAGGGTCCGGAGCCACTGGATGGCCCGGGCGGCGCGGTCGAGGTCGCCAACCGTCCCTCACCGCAGCCGGTCGACGACGAGCTTCCCCCGGAGCCGCTGGACAACCCGCGCCGGCTGCTCGTCTGGCCCGAGCCGGACGTCTCCACCCAGCAGGCGCTGAGCGACCGCGGCTACCGGCCGGTGATCGTGCACTCCCGCGAGGAGGTGGACGCCCAGATCGCGGCGTTCCCCGCCGCCCTCTTCGTGGACCCGCTGACCGGGCCGATCACCCGTACGGCGTTGCAGTCGCTGCGCCAGGCGGCCGTGGCGGCCGAGGTTCCGGTACTGGTGACAGCCGGTCTGGGACAGGCGTCGCGGGAAGCGGCGTACGGCGCCGACCCCGCGGTGCTCCTCAAGGCGCTCGCCCCCCGCGACAGCGAGCAGCACCCGCCGCGGGTACTGCTGATCGAGGAGCACGAGGAAATCGCGGTGGCACTGACGGCGAGGCTGGAACGCCGCGGCATGCAGGTCGCGTGTGCCGCGACCGACAGCGAGGCGGTCTCCCTCGCCACCCGGATGCGGCCGAATCTGGTGGTGATGGACCTGATGCAGGTACGCCGCCGCCGAGCCGGGATCGTCGACTGGCTGCGCGCGAACGGCCAGCTCAACCGGACCCCGCTGGTCGTCTACACCTCGGCCGACATCAACCGGGCGGAGCTGCCGCGGCTCAGCTCCGGCGAGACCGTGCTCTTCCTGGCGGAACGCTCGACGAGCGAAGAGGTCCAGTCCCGCATCGTCGACCTGCTGGCGAAGATCGGCACGAACTGAGGCAGTTGTCGTCCCCGACGACGACGGGCGAGGGCGGTACGGGACTTCCCGTACCGCCCTCGCCGTCAGCGCATCGCTCAGAGCTGCGTGATGTCCAGCTCGCCCGCCGCGTACTGCTTGCGGATCACCTTCTTCACGATCTCCCGCATCTCGTAGGCGCCTTGATGGCCACTGACCGAGCGATGCCGGTCCTTCCACGCGGTAATCACCGGTTCGAGAAACGACCACTGCTCGACCGATAAGTCACTCGGATACGGCTTGCGTTCACTCACCCTGCCACCCCAACAGGCGGCAGGCGGCGGACCAGCCGATTCCGCCCACACCCACACCATCAGGCGACCACAGAACCACTCAAAGAGTCACGAACCGCCCACTCAGAACTCCCATTGCGTTGCTCCTCCGAATGATGAGGACCACGTCGTCCTGCCCGAGGTCCCGGGAATATCGGGAATATCGGGAATATGTCGGCACAGCGGGTGATGCCACGGCTTCCGGGCACCTGGTTCTGTACTCGCGGCCCGTCAACGATGTCCAACGTCCGCTTCGGGGGTACCGGCGCCCGCACGGCGAGATGCCCGGCGTCGGCCGGCTGTCAGTCTTCGGGGGCGGGTTCCGCGAGGACGCGCTGCGCGGTGGCGAACGCCGCGTTGGCGGCGGGTACTCCGCAGTAGACGGCTGTCTGGAGGAGGACTTCCTTGATCTCCTCGGGGGTGAGGCCGTTGCGGAGGGCGGCCCGGACGTGCAGGGCCAGTTCGTCCAGGTGGCCGTGGGCGACCAGGGCGGTGATCGTGACACAACTGCGGGTGCGGTGGTCGAGACCGGGGCGGGTCCAGATCTCGCCCCAGGCGCAGCGGGTGATGAAGTCCTGGAAGTCGGCGGTGAATTCGGTGGCCCTGGCGAGGGCACGGTCGACGTGGGCGTCCCCCAGGACGGCCCGGCGGACCGTGAGGGCCGACGCCGAAGCGGCGCTGGCGGACGTGGTGAGCGGCGCGTCGTTCGCTGTCGGGGGCTTCGGCCTCAGCGGCGTGCCCGGATGCCGAGCCCCCCCGCCGTCCACCCCGCAGTTGTTGGAGACCACGGCGAGGTTCGCGGCACCGCTGACTTTGTCCACTTTCCGGGCTCCGTTCATCGTCTGCTCAGGGTCTGCTCGAAAAATCCGCGTCGGCTGATGACGCGTCAGGCGGGTTGCTGCTGGCCGGTGTGCTGGGCCGCGAGGCGGACCGTGGCGTTCTGCGCGCCGTAGCCGCGGTAGCCGCTGGTGCGCTGGACGAGTTCGAAGAAGACCCGCCCGACGGTGGGTGTGTAGCAGTGCAGGAATTCGCCGTGCTCGTCGCGGTCGTAGAGGATGTCCAGTTCGCGCAGGACGGCCAGGGTCTGCGGGTCCAGGGCGTGGCGGGCGTCGAGGTCGTCGTAGTAGTTGCCGGGTATCCGCAGCGCCGCGCCGCCTCGTTCGCGCCATCGCCGCACGGTGGTGACGAGGTCGTCGGTGGCCAGGGCGATGTGCTGCGGACGGAGCTCCTGGTCGCCCGGCCCGGGGGCGACGTTGAGGGCGATCCGCACGGTGCCTTCGGTGTTGGCCACGGCACGGCTGCGGAACAGTCCGTAGGGATCGGCGAGGTCGAGGCTCTCGTCCGGGCGCAGACCCAGGACCGTCCGGTAGAACAGGGACGCCTCGTCGAAGTGGTGCCACGGCTGGGTCATCGCCACGTGGTCGATACGGGTGACGCCGATCGGCTCCGCCGCGGTGTCCTCCAGGTCGGTGAAGTCGCCGGTCCAGCCGGGTCGGCCGGGCTGCGGGGTGCCGCAGAAGAACAGTTCCGTGCCGTCGGGAGCCGCGATGGCGTCCAGGGGCGACTCCGCCGGGCCGCGGCGGCGCGGGACGACGGGCGCGAGCAGCGATTCGGCGCGCCAGGTGGCGGCGACCGGGTCCGCGGTGTCCAGACCGAGCGCCGCGAGGCAGGCGCCGTCGCGCCGGTGGCCGCCCGCGGTGTTGAGCAGGACGCGGGCCTCGCCCTGCCGCCACAGCTCGACCGGCTTCGCGGTGTGCCGTCCGGACCGGGTGAAGCCCAGACCCGCGAGCAGGCCGCGCAGCGGTTCGGTGTCGGCGGCGGCCAGTTCGGCGAAGGCGAAGCCGGAGGGGACGACGGGCGCGGGCAGCGCGGCGAGCCCGGCGGACTCCTCCAGCCCGATCAGCGAGCGCAGCGCGTCGACGGCGGTGCGTCCCGCGTCGGCCTGCCGGAAGACGTCGTTGAAGACCTCCAGCGACAGCGGGCCGCGGTATCCCGCCCGCACGGCGTGGGCTGCCAGCCCGGCGATGTCGAAGCCGCCCTGCCCGGGGAAGCAGCGGTAGTGGCGGCTCCACTGGAGTACGTCCATCGCCACCCGTGGCGCGTCCGCGAGTTGCAGGAAGAAGATCTTCTCTCCCGGGATGTCCTCGATGCCCTTCGGGTCGGAGCCCCGGGAGAGGATGTGGAAACTGTCCAGGCAGGTGCCCAGGCCCGGATGGTCGGCCCGCTCGACGATGCGCCAGGCGTGATCGTACGTGCTGACGTGCCGCCCCCAGGCCAGCGCCTCGTAGGCGATGCGGATGCCGAACCCGGCCGCCAGTTCGGCGAGCCGGTGCAGTTGCCCGGCGGCGAGCGCGTCGTCGTCGCGGGCCTCGGCCGAGACGTTGGAGCAGACCAGCAGCAGATCGGCGCCAAGCCGCTCCATCAGCGCGAACTTCCGCTCGGCCCGCCGCAGGTTGCCGGCCAGCACGTCGTCCGGGACGGCCTCGAAGTCGCGGAACGGCTGGTAGAGCTCGATCCGCAAGCCCAGGTCGGCAGCGCGCAGCCGCACCTGCTCGGGACTGAGCGGGCTGGTGAGCAGGTCGTTCTCGAAGATCTCCACTCCGTCGAAGCCGGCGGCGGCGACGGCGGTGAGCTTCTCGGAGAGCGAGCCGCTCAGTGAGACGGTGGCGATGGACTTGCGCAAGGCCGTGCTCCTCACAGGGCAGGTGCGCCGACCAGGTCGGCGAGATCGGTGAGCATCCGCTCGGTGCTCGGTTCACGGCCGGTGAACAAGCGGAAGGCGTCAGCGGCCTGGAAGACGGCCATGCCACCCCCGTCGAGCGTCCGGCAGCCCAACGCGGCTGCCTGGCACAGCAGTTCGGTCTCCAACGGCCGGTAGACCACCTCGGCCACCCACAGCCCCGGACGCAGCAGGCCGATCGGCAGCGGCAGCCCGGGGTGGGCGGCCATGCCGGTGGGCGTGGCGTGCACCAAGCCGTCGGCGCGGGCGAGTTCGACGGCCAGCTCAGTGGCGGCACCGGGGGCGGCACGGCCCGCGCCGAAGCGGCGGTTGAGCGCCTCGGCGAGGGCGGTGGAGCGGGTGGGGTCGGTGTCGAAGACGGTGAGCTGCTCCGCACCGAGGGCGAGCATGGCGTGGGCGACGGCGGCGCCGGCCCCGCCCGCACCGAGCTGGACGACGCGGCGGGTGGGCGCTTCGGGCAGGCCGCGGGCGAAGGACTGGGTGAAGCCGGTGACGTCGGTGTTGTGGCCGACGGTACGCCCGTCCCGGAAGACGACGGTGTTGACCGCGCCCAGTTCCGCGGCCTCGGGCGTCAGCTCGTCCAGGTGCCGGATCACCAGTTGCTTGCACGGGTGGGTGATGTTGAGTCCGTCGTAGCCCATCACGGCGGCGGCGGCCACGAGACGGCCGACGGACTCGCCCGGCAGGCCGAGATCGGCGATGTCGATCGTGCGGTACAGCAGGCGCAGGCCCTGCCGGTCGGCCTCACGGGTGTGCAGCGCCGGACTGAGCGAAGGGCCAATGCCGGCTCCGATCAGACCGGTGAGGTAGGAGGGCGCGGTCATGGGTGTCACCGATCCTGGGGGATCAGCTGGGCGAGGTGGGCGAGGGCCAGCGCGTAGCCGTGCGGGCCGGCTCCGCAGATCACGGCGTCGGCCACGGCCGAGACGTACGAGTGGTGCCGGAACGGCTCGCGCCGGTGGATGTTGGACAGGTGCACCTCGACGATGGGCCGCTCGGCGGCGGCGAGCGCGTCGCGCAGTGCGACGGAGGTGTGCGTGAGGCCGGCCGGGTTGACGACGATGCCGCGGTGCGCGGCGCGGGCCTCGTGGACGGCGTCGATGAGTACGCCCTCGTGGTTGCTCTGGCGGAAGTCCACTCGCAGTCCGCGGTCGGCGGCTGCGGCCCGGCAGATCGCCTCGACGTCGGCGAGTGTGCCGGTGCCGTAGACGTCCGGCTCGCGCAGGCCGAGCAGGTTGAGGTTGGGTCCGTTGAGGACCAGTACGGTGTGCGACATCGTCCGCCTCTAATAAACTAACTGGTTCGTCCATTAAATCAGCCGTGGCCGCCCGCCAGGGCCGGAGGGCCACGGCCGGTTCGTTCAGACCCGCTGAGCCGCCAGCGAGGGCTCCGGGTGCGCGGCCGACTTGCGGCCGAGTTCGCCCGTCGGCACCTTGCAGGTCTCCCGCGCCGTGAGTGCGGCGATGGCGCTGACCGCGCACATCGCGGCCGTGAAGAAGGCGACACCGGTCCAGTTCCGGCCGTTCGGGCCGGCGATCTCGGCCGCGAACGTGACGGCGAACCCGGCGATCGCGAAGCCGCACTGGGTGCCGATGGCCATGCCGGAGAGCCGCACCCGGGTGCTGAACATCTCGCCGTAGAACGACGGCCAGACCGCGTTGGCGGCGCTGTAGACGACGCCGAAGAAGAGCGCGCCGGTCAGGAAGATCAGCGGATAGCTGCGGGAGGAGACGGCCCACAGGTAGACGAAGATCATCACACCGCTGCCGACCGAGCCGATCAGGAACACCGGCTTGCGGCCGATGCGGTCGGAGAGCCTGGCCCACAGCGGGATGGCGAGCAGGGCCACAGCGTTGGCGACCACCCCGACCCACAGCAGGGTCGACCGGCTGAGGCCGACGGTGGAGGCGCCGTAGGACAGCGCCCAGACGGAGAAGACGGTGCTCGCCGTCGCGATCAGCGCCGCCCCGATGACGCGCAGCACCTCAGCCCAGTTGTGCCGGAGCAACTCCGCCAGCGGCAGCTTCGCCACCTCGTTCCGGGCGGTGACCCGCTGGAACTCGGGCGTCTCGTCCAGGTGGCGCCGGATGAGGAAGGCGGCGACGGTGACCACGGCGCTGAGCAGGAACGGGACGCGCCAGCCCCAGCTGAGCAGGTCCTTCTCTGGCAGGTTGGCGATCGGGATGAAGACCAGGGTCGCCAGGATCTGTCCGGCCTGCGTGCCGTTGAGCGTGAAACTCGTGAAGTAGCCTCGGCGGTCCGGTGGGGCGTGTTCCAGCGTCATGGAATTGGCGCTGGCCTGCTCACCGGCGGCGGACAGGCCCTGGAGCACGCGCATCGCCACCAGCAGCACGGGGGCGCCCGTCCCGATCTGGGCATACGTGGGCAGGCAGCCGATGAGGAAGGTCGACAGGCCCATCAGCAGGATGGTGAAGAACATGATCTTCCGGCGGCCGATCCGGTCGCCGAAGTGCCCCAGGATGAGGGCGCCGATGGGCCGGGCCGCGTACGCGACACCGAAGGTGGCGAGCGAGACGAGGTGTGCCGTCCAGGGGTCGCTCTCGTCGAAGAAGACCTTCGGGAAGATCAGGGCCGCGGCACTGCCGTAGATGAAGAAGTCGTAGTACTCCAGGGCGCTGCCGATCCAGGCGGCGAGCGCTGCCTTGCGCGGTCTGCCCTGTGGCCTCCCGGCCACTGCCGTGGGGTCGGTTGAGTGAGCTGTCACGTGTGCTCCTCAGGGAGCCACCCCAGCGTTCCGGGGGGAACGGAACAGGCGGGGTGGTGGTGGGTGGGGACATACGTCGACGCGGCTCGCTCCCGGGATGTCCGGATCGAGCATAGGCGCCGGGTGACTGCCGGCCTAAGGTGGTGCGGCTCCACTTAACGCACTAGGTAGTTAATAGTGCGTTGAAAAGCGATGGTGGGTCCCGCAGTGGTCACTGTCAAGACATCCGCCCGAAACAATTCGGTCCGGCACGGCCCGGACGCTCCGGGTCCGGTCGGACCGCTACCCCCGTTCGCCGGCGCTCGGCGCACCTGGCGCCCGTCACTGCGCGGCGGCCGCCGAGCCGTTGGCGAGATAGGCGACCACCATGTCGCCGAGCATGGACCGGTACCACTCCCGCCGCGCCGGGTCGGTCATGTCACGGCCGAAGATCGCGCCGAAGGTGTGCCGGTTGGCCACCCGGAAGAAGCAGAAGGAGCTGATCATCATGTGGATGTCCAGCGCGTCGGCCTCGGCCTTGAACACCCCCTCCGCCCGGCCCGCCTCCAGGATGCCGGCGATCACCTGGACCGCCCGGACGTTCGTGGCGCCCACCGAGGTCGAGCCGGTCAGGTGCGCGGCCTCGTGGATGTTCTCGATGGTCACCAGGCGAATGAAGTCGGGGTGTGCCTCGTGGTGGTCGAAGGTCAGCTCGGCCAGCCGGCGGATGGCCGCGACCGGGTCGAGGTGCTCGACGTCCAAGCCCTGCTCGGCCTGGCGGATTTCGGCGTACGCCTGCTCCAGGACGACCCCGTAGAGTTGTTCCTTGCCACCGAAGTAGTAGTAGATCATCCGCTTGGTGGTGCGGGTACGGGCGGCGATCTCGTCCACCCGCGCGCCCGCGTAGCCGTTGCGGACGAACTCCTCCCGGGCCACCGCCATGATCTCCGCCTTGGTGCGCTCGGCATCGCGCTGCCGGTCCGGACGCGCGCCGGTGGCCACGGAGCCCGTGGAGCGGGGCGGGCGCGACGTGGGCGACGGGTCGGCAGGCTTCGGCATGGGCATGCGGCTCCCCAGGCGGTATGGGTGCGGACCCAATCATCGTAGTCGCGCCGCCCGGCAGGCAGACCCGCGGAACCGTAGCAATGTACGGTCTAGTGAGTACACTCTGGTGGCGTCGGCCGGAACTCCCCGGTGACAACTCCCCCGGAGACGATCACATGACCGCGCCTTCCGGTCTCCCGGACGAACCCGCCCGCCACCGTGACCCCGGCTACACCTCGGCCGACTGGTGGGTCACGGTCGGCCGGTCCTCCGCCGATGCGCGCCGCCACCTCGACGACGCGCAGTCGGCGCCCGACCTGCTCCACACCCTCACCGAGATCAGCCGGGCCGACACCGCCACCACCGTCGCCGTGGGCGCCGCGGTCAATGCGCTGCTGGCCTCCGGGCACTCTTGGGAGGCGATCGCCGCCGCCCTCGGACACGCCGACCCGGCCGAGGCACGCCGCCGTACCGATGACGGAAGGACCGGCGCCCGCCGGGCCCTGCTCGCCAGGCTCGACCACCCCCACCCCGGCTACGCCCCCCGGGGGCATCCCAATAGCAGCCGCTGGCCGGCGCAGGCGTGCCGCCTACGTTGCCGGTACTCGCGCTCACGCCACTGAAAACGGCCAATGTCGCTCTTCACCTCATTTCGTTGCCGCTTGAACGATGTGAGGAAAGTGGGGATCGAAGAACATGCTGGGGGCCCGCCTGCCGTCAGGCCGGCGGGCCCCCAGTGATCGTGGACCTCAGCTGGTGGTCAATTGATCAGCTCGCACTTCGAACTCGACGCGTCCTTCGAGTGGTTCCAGTCCCCAGGGAGCAACGGAGATCTTGACCGTGTCCGCACTGCCCGAGCTGTTGCCGCTGGCCAGGATGTCGCAGAGGATTCCGACCTTGACGGGGTAGCTGGAGTTGGGGTGCAGGTTTTCACCGCTGAAGACGGGCCATTTGTCGATGAAGGTCCACTGCTGGTTGCAGGCGTCCGTGAACCGGACCTCGACCAGTCCGGGTCGGGGCTCGTCGTCGACCCAGCGGACGGCTTCGCAGCGCAGGAACACCATGCTCACACCTTGCCATCTCCGTCTCCAGGCGGGCAGCCGGTTTCCGACCCGTTGTCCGCGCCAGGTGAGGTTATGGGGTCCGTCGTAGTGGGGTGATGTCGGGGACGCGGTTGGTGATCGAGGGCCGGGCGGCCGGCGGACGCGGCCAGGGTCAGTCGACTCGGGTCACTTCCAGCTGCCCCAACCTATGCGCTTCGCGGATAACCTTCTTGTCGAATTTGCCGACGCTGGTCTTCGGCACCGCCGGAATGATCGACCAGCGCTCCGGCAGCTGCCACTTGGCTATGCCGGACTCGGCGAGGAACGCCTTCAGCGCCTCGTACTCCGTGGTCACGCCGTCCCTGAGAACGACGGTCGCCAGCGGACGCTCGCCCCACTTCTCGTCCGGGACCGCGACCACGGCGGCCTCGGCCACATCCGGGTGCGCCATCAGGGCATTTTCCAGCTCGACGCTGGAAATCCACTCGCCGCCGGACTTGATGACGTCCTTGGCACGGTCGGTGAGGGTGAGGAACCCGTCCGCGCTGATGACACCGACGTCACCGGTCTTCAGCCAGCCGTCCTCGCTGAACTTGTCCTCGGGGCGCAGCGCTTCGCCGTCCGCGCCGCCGTAGTACGCGCCGGCGATCCAGGGACCGCGGACCTCCAGCTCACCGGCCGATTCACCGTCCCAGGGCAGATGCTCGCCGCCGGGGCCGACCAGTCGCGCCTCGACTCCGGCGGGGAATCGTCCCTGGGTGATGCGGTACGGCCACTCCTGCTCCGCGGTCAGTCCGGCGGGCGGGTTGGCCATCGTGCCGAGCGGCGACGTCTCGGTCATGCCCCAGGCGTGGCAGAGACGGACGCCCAGCCTGTCGTACGCCTCCATGAGGGAGGGCGGACAGGCGGCGCCGCCGATGGTGACCTGGGCCATCGAGGTCAGATCGCGCGGGTTGGCGGTGACCTCGGCGAGCAGACCCTGCCAGATGGTGGGGACTGCGGCGGCGTGGCTCGGCTTCTCCCGCTCGATCATCTCCGCGAGCGGGGCGGGCTGCAGGAACCGGTCAGGCATCAGCATGTTGACGCCTGACATGAACGTCGCGTGCGGCAGGCCCCACGCGTTGACGTGGAACTGGGGAACGACCACCAGCGTGGTGTCCTTGTCGGTCAGCCCCATCGACTCCGACATGTTGACCTGCATGGAGTGCAGGTAGACGGAGCGGTGGGAGTAGACGACGCCCTTGGGGTCGCCGGTGGTGCCGGAGGTGTAGCACATGGCGGCGGCCTGGCGTTCGTCCAGTTCCGGCCAGTCGTAGCTGGTCGGGCGACCGGCGATCAACTCCTCGTAGTCGTGCACCCGCGGCGCGGCACCGTCGAGCACGGAACGGTCACCGTGCCCCGCGACGACCACATGCTCGATCGACGTCAGGTGCGGGAGAAGCGGTGCGAGGAGCGGCAGCAGCGAGCCGTTGACAATGACGACCTTGTCGTCGGCATGCTTGACGATCCAGATCAGCTGCTCGGCGGGGAGCCGCAGATTGAGCGTGTGGAGCACGGCACCCATGGAGGGGATCGCAAGGTATGCCTCGACGTGCTCGGCGTTGTTCCACATGAGGGTCGCGACCCTCATGTCGCCGACGACACCGAGCTCGTCGCGCAGGGCATGGGCGAGCTGTGTGGCTCGGCGGCCCACCTCGGCGAAGCTTCGCCGCTGCGGCTCGGGCTCGCCGGTCCAGGTCGTGACCTGCGACTTCCCATGGATCGTCATCCCGTGTGTCAGGATGCGGGTGACGGTCAGCGGTACGTCCTGCATGGTGCTCAGCACGGCGTCCTCCCGGTGGGCGCTACGCGGCAGTAAGGTTCCGCTGATTCTGCGCACATACCAATTGGTATGTCACTAGTCCCGGGCATACGAATCGGTGTCCGTCGACTTCTCCCGCACGCATCGGCGGAGCGCCCGGGGCACGGAATCCCGGGACCGCGGACCAGAATCCGCCGGTGACCTCGACATCTTCCATGCACTCGTCAACTTCGACGGCCTGGTTGCCGACGAGTGGGGTCACGGACTCACAAGCTCACGGACTGGCCGGACCGCGGGCTTACGTCAGCCGGCGAGATCAGCCGGCTCACGGACCGACGGGCTCGCGGGGTCAGCGGACTGGTGCCAGTTCCGGATCTTCGCGCAGCTTGCCGAGCGCCCGTGACACCGCGCTCTTGACCGTTCCGATGGACACCCCGAGCACCTCGGCGGTCTGCGCCTCGCTGAGATCCTCGTAGTAGCGCAGGACAACCATCGCCCGCTGCCGGTCCGGCAGCTTCAGCACGGCTCGCCACATCGCATCGTGCAACGACTGCTGCTCGGCCGGATCGGGCGCCGGAGCCGTCTCCTGCTCGGGCAGCTCCTCGCAGGCGAACTCGTCCACCTTCCGCTTGCGCCACTGCGAAGTCCGGGTGTTCACCAGGGCCCGACGGACATAGCCGTCGAGCGCCCGATGATCCTCGATCCGCTCCCACGCGACGTACGTCTTGGTGAGCGCGGTCTGCAGCAGATCCTCGGCATCGCTCGGGTTCGCGGTCAGCGAGCGCGCGGTACGCAGCAGCACGGGCCCCCGCGCCCGTACGAACGACGAGAACGTCGGGTAGGGAGCGTAGGGCGCCCGCCCCGCATACGAACCGTGCGATCCCTGCGAACCATGCGACGCATGCTGCGTCTGCGACGCCGGTGAGTTGAGCGGCGCGTGTCCGGTGGCGGCAGTGGCTCCCCTGGAGGCGCCCGTGCAGACTGGCGTGGTCATAGCTCCACGCTAGGAGCGGGTGCTATCCGAGGGATCGGCCCCAGGTCCCGAAGCCACGTCCGCCTCAGGTTGTAGGGGTGGGGCCGGCCCCACCTCCTGGAGGAGTAGAGCTCGTTGTCAGGACTCAGGGTCGTCCCGCCGGGGCGACGGGCCCGCTCCTGCCCCACGCTCAATCGTCCGTGCCCAGAATCAGTCCCGAGGCAGGTACCCCTGTGCCCGCTGTGACCAGGGTTCTGGCCGCCCCGGATATCTGGTTCACCGACGTGCCCCGGACCTGCCGGACCGCCTCCGCGATGCCGTTCATTCCGTGCAGATGCGCCTCCCCCAGCTGACCTCCATGCGTGTTCAGGGGCAGCGCGTCGTCCGCCACGAAGCCGGCTGCCTCGCCCGGTCCGCAGAAGCCGAACTCCTCCAGCTGCATCAGCCCGGACAAAGTGAAGTGGCCGTGTCAGGGTCGGCGACGTCCGGACGCTCCCGTACGCATCCTCCGGAACGCGAAGGCCTGCGCAAGGAAACCGAAGTGTCCTCACGCAGGCCGCTGTTCACCCCACCGCGCCCCGGCCCCCGACCGGTCCGCAGTGGACCCCGGCTCACCAGAGTTTGGTGAAGTACACCGCGAGATTCCTGCTGGACTGATCGATCACAGTGAAGGCCGAGCCGTTCACCTGCGCCGAGTTGCTACGGTTCGATGCCCCGGAGCCCGTGGCCTGCTGCTGCGACGTGAACGAGTTGCCGAAGTTGTCCCTACCGACTCCACTGCTGCTGATCGTCGCGACACCCGCGTTCGATCCGTTGTTCGCAACCGAGCCGTTGTCGGCCTGGGCCACGCCGCCGAAAAGTGCGGCGGCGAGAGGCAGCGCGGCAACGGCGGCGAGGGCGCGAGCGGTACGGATGCTTGCCATGTCAATTCCTCCAGGAACCGGAAGTGCAGCTCGTTCCGGGGCGGTTGGCCGACCGCCCCGGTGTTGGTCACGACGTCGCGAGACCAAAGTTGCCCACCGAATCCCTGACGAACCGCCTATGATCCTCAATTCCCCCGCAAGCATGAGGAACACCCGATAAACCTTCCGCACCCCGCCAAAGCCCCAGTCCCCCGACGCATGGATTCGCGCCCCCGCGATCCCGCGCACCCCAAGAGGGAAAGCATTACTGCACATTTTCTACCAATCCACCCCATCGACCCTCAGTCACCCCGAGCCGCCCACCGGCACGCCGACCCCGCCCACCCTCTTCCCATTCTCGAACACATGTACGAAAATGAACTATGGCCATCACCGACCGGCAGACCGCCACCCTGGCCCTCGCCCACGCGCTCTCCGCCGCCGAGCACGGGCTCCCCGTCATCCCGCTGTCCGCCACCAAGCTCCCCGCCCTGCGCTCCCCCCACCGCGGCGACGACAGGCCGGTCAGCTGCCGGGGCGCCTGCGGCCTTCCAGGACACGGGGTCCATGACGCCACCACGAATCCCGCCGCCGTACGAGCCCTGTTCGCCGCCGCTCCGTGGGCCACCGGCTACGGCATCGCCTGCGGCCGGGCCCCGCACCACCTCATCGGCATCGACCTCGACATCGACGCCTCTGGCCGCAACGACTCCGCCACGGCCCTCCAGCAGCTGGCCCTGCACCACCTGTTCACCATTCCGCCGACCGTCACGGTCATCACACCGAGCGGCGGCCGCCACATCTGGCTCACCGGCCCACCCGGGGTGTCCGTACCGAACTCCGCCAGCCGCCTCGC
Source organism: Streptomyces atratus (assembly GCF_040655115.1). Lineage (GTDB taxonomy): Bacteria > Actinomycetota > Actinomycetes > Streptomycetales > Streptomycetaceae > Streptomyces > Streptomyces atratus_D. Next base: position 139,244 of record NZ_JBFAJH010000010.1, read on the forward strand.
CTCCGGCATCGACATCCGCGGCGCCGGCGGCTACCTGGTCGGCCCCGGCTCGGTCACCACCGGTGGCACCTACCGACTCGCCCCTGGCGCCGCCGATCTCGCACCGGCCCCCTGCCCCCGCGCACTCCTGCGGCTGCTCACACCCCCCGCGCGCCCTCACCGCCCCTCGAACCGCCCCCACCATGGCCAGGGCCTGGTCCAGTTCGTCCTCGCAGCACACGAAGGACAGCGCAACACCCGCCTGTTCTGGGCGGCTTGCCGTGCGTACGAACATGGCTTCGGGGACGCCCTCGCGGATGCCCTCACCAGAGCTGCCGTCCGCACCGGCCTCACCGAACACGAAGCCCGCGCCACCATCGCCTCGGCCGCCCGCCTCACCTCCGGCCGCCCCGTCGGCCCGGAGGACGGCCCCGACCGGTCACCCTGACCGGACGTGCCGGGCGGACACGCAGAAGGGGCGCCCTCCTGGACGCCCCTTCACAGATGATGCGGTGGGTGTGGGATCTGAACCCACGGTGACTCGCGCCCTCGTGCCGGACCCGTGCCAGCCGTTGCGCCATCTCTTGCCGGTTCGCACGTTGATGCCCACGATCCGGCATGCCTCTGTGCTGCTGCGTCCCTGCTGCATGAGCTGAAGGTATGCCTCCCGCTCACGCGTCAGACGGCGCCCCTTCCGGTGCCGGTCCTCCCGGATCTCGAATTCCATCGCATCCCCTGAGCTGGGGTGTTGCGACGACCACTAGAACTCAAGGGCGGCCCGGGGCTTCTGTGTTGTCTGGACGGCTGTCAGTCATGGGCTGACGTGCCACCTGCGCCACACCCCACCATCCCGGCCTCACTCGGGTAGCGCTCAGCCCACAACCTGGTGCAACTCGGTTCAAACCAGTCCGGGTTGCGGTTCCGGTTGCCGCGCTGGTGCGGTCCTCGGTTCCCACCGTGCGGTGGTCCTTACATAGCCGTAGACCACTGAGATCGTCGCCAGCATGAGAAGTGGTCCGGACACCCACGGATGCTTCGCCATCTCCAACGGCAGATAGCGATAAGACACCAAGAGCGCAGCGAAGACGGTTGCGCCGCAAGCGACCAACTGAATCCCTGATCGATCCCAGCCGCGGTCGAGCGAGCGCAGAGCTGCCTCGATCGTGAGCGTAAACACCACGCCGGCAATGAGATCCGCGCCGTAGTGGTAGCCAAATCCCAGCGTTGCGCAGAGCGTAGCTATCAGCCAGAACGTGCCTGCGAATCGCAGAATCCGTGGGCCCGTCCGGGAATGAATGAAGATCGCGGTAGCCCACGCTGTGTGCAGGCTGGGCATGCAGTTCCGTGGGGTGATCTCGTCGAATGGCATGTGGTGCGGGGTATTGATCAGCGGCGGCGTTTCCGGCCACAGGTTGGCCACCGCCCATTGCTCGCTGGGCGGCGTTTCCGACCACAGACTGACCGTCGCCCAGTGCTCGGCGCCGGCGCCGTAGGCGAAGATCGGTCCGACCACGGGGAAGATCATGTAGATGGTGGGCCCGAGGAGGCCGATCACCAGAAAAGTGCGCACCAGATGATGGCCCGGGAAGCGGCGCTCGACCGCCACGTTACGCAGTTGATACAGCGCGACGATGACCGCGGCCACCGCGAGCTGACCGTAGACGATGTCGAGAAAATTGAAACCGATCGGGCCGGTGGCCGTGACGATCCGGCCCACCAGCCACGACGGGTTGCCCAGCGCGTGATCGGCGGTTGCCACGTACTGGTCGAGCACCGCTGGGCGGGTCTTCGAGGTGATGAGTAGCCAGGTGTCGCCGGTCTTGCGGCCGGCCACCAGCAGCAGGCCCAGCCCGACGCCCTTCAGCAGCAGGACACGTTCCCGGCCGGTACGGCGAGTGACAGCGATGGCCGCATAGCCCAGAAGCACCCACAACGCACCGTTGCCGAAGGGGTGGCCGCCGGTCATCTTGGCGTCGACCGCCCACCGGACCACCAAGAAGGCGACGTCGATGCCGATCGCGGCAGCAGCCGCGATGAACCGTTGTCGCCAGGTGAGCACCACCATCATCAACGCCATACCGGCGTACAACAGGAAGCCTGATTTGGGGGCGAATATCACCTCTCGCGCCTGGTTGGTGATCGGCCCCGGCAGTCCGTAGCGACGTGCGGCGATCTCCAGCGCGATGAGGAATCCGAGGGCCACGACACCCACCACGACCCAGAGTCTCACCCGTGGTTGACGCCACACGGAGAATACGGTTCTGCTGCTTATTCGCAAAAAAGCCCGTGATGGTATATATCTCAATTTCAGCCGATTTTCTATATTTTTGTTAAAAGTCGGAGTGGGTTCGCTTGCCACCTTCCGGTCGGGGCTGCTTTCTCCCTCACCAAAAGCAGCCCGCCCGACGGGGGAAGACGCGCGCGGTGGCCGAGTCCGCCGCGACATCTCCGGCATAAGGCTCGATGTACTGCCACGATGACGCGCCCACCCCAGCTCCTGCCCTTCCCCGACCCTTGACTGTCGGCACGGACCCTACCCGTCGGCTCAGGCAGCGCGGCGGGCGTTCGGAGTCCGCCCGGCACGCCGAATGCCTGCCTTACGCCACCCGGTCCCGGCGCTCGACCAGCAGGCCGCGTTCGACACAGGCTCCGGCGCGGACGAGGGCGACGAGGTTGGGGTGCGTTGACGGCTCTCCACCGCTGCTGTGCGGACTCCACCAGCTTGAAGACCATGGCCAAGGCGGCGGCCGGGCTGCCGGCGCCCTTGGTGACCTTCGTGCGCAGGCGGACGGTGACGAACGCCGAGCGCGCCATCGCCGACCGCCAGGACGGGAGCGCGCATCCCGCGGCGCCGGCAATCGCGCAGCAAGACGCCCCGGGAGTCGGCAGATTCGCGGCAGCCGTCGCTCATGGCGATCAGTTCCTTGGTGCCGTCCGCGCACACCCATCAGCACGAACACGCACGACCTCGCCTCCCGCAGGCGCATGCGCAGGTGGATGCCCTCGGCCCACACGTAGACGGGACGTAGTCGCTGCCGGACAGGTCGCGCTCGCGAACGCCTGGTGGTCGGCCTGCCACTGCTGGGTGAGCCGGGTGACCGTCGCCGGTGAGAGGCCGGCCGCCGAGCCGAGGAACTGCTCCAGCGCGGGCACGAAGTCGCCTGACGACAGGCCCTGCAGGTAGAGCAGCGGCACCACCTCGCTGACCTTCGGGGACTTGCGGCACCACGGCGGCAGGATCGCCGAGAAGAACCGCTTGCGCTCACCCGTGGCCTCATCGACCCGCTTGTCGTTCACCCGCGGCGCCTTCGCCTCGACCGTCCCGGCCGCGGTCGTGACCTTCCTCGGCTGGTGGTAGCCGTTGCGCGCCACGAGCCGGTGGCCTTTCTCGTCACGCTCGTCAGTCAGCTCAGCCATATACGCGTTGACTTCGGCCTCCAGCGCTGCGGCCGAGCCCGCACAACGGCACGTTCCTCGTCACCCGCCCCGACTCCCATGGCGGAATGCAGGCCCAACGCCTTCGCCCTCCTCGCAACGAGAGCTGAAAGGGGCGCCCCCAGTCAGGGGCACCCCTTGTGGCCAGCGCAGACACTGACCTGCTGCGGTGGGTGTGGGATTTGAACCCACGGTGACATCGCTGCCACGACGGTTTTCAAGACCGTTCCCTTAGGCCGCTCGGGCAACCCACCTTCGCCCCGCCTTGTTTGCTGCGGAGCGGGCTACAGCCTACCGGCTGGGTGCTTCCGGTGTGACTGGCCGGTCTCATGAGTGGCCGCACCCGGTCAGCTGATCATGTGTCCATCGACACCGGGGAACCGCCGCCCCTGTCTCGCGTCCCCAGCCGCAGGGTGCGCCGCGGCAGGACACGTAACTCCGCTCACTCGTAGAGGAATCCCATCACCTTGCCGGGTCGTAGGGCGAGACGGACACTCACCTGCACGCTCCCCGTACGGCCTCACCTGCAAGCCCTGGAATGGTCGGTCCCGCCAGGAGCAGACCGGCAGTGCGGCTCACTGCGGCGAGGAGCCCCGAGGCCGGTGGTGGCGCTCCAGGGGCGGACGGTCACGGACCGGACTCCCGGCAACCCGAAATCGCCGTCACAGGTGCCGAATCGGCCGTACCCGCACCGGATCCCGGACAGCAGCGACCCCGCATGGATCTCGCTCCGAGCGAAGCCGCCTGCTCTCCGCACCTCAGCAGGTACGACGGGATCTTCCAGCGTCCGGCCACTCTGGAGGAGAGGGCCCCGGCGTCAGATCTCCACGCCGAACTGAGCAGAGTCGGCACCCAGTGGGATGTCGAGGAAGTCTGCGCACCGAGTCAGTAACCCCTGCGGCCGTCACGGCCGGGAACCCCCTACCGGGCACCGATACACACGGCGAATCGGCACCCGTCCGCAGCATCAACACAAGCTGAACGACTGCCGCACCCTGCGGACGAGATTCCGCACCGCCCCGGCCCGGCACCGCGGCCCTACGGGACGCACGAGGGGACTGCCGAATCGCTCGGCAGCCCCCCTCGTGCGTCTTTCCTGACTACGGACAGCCGATCCGGTCAGTTGTCGCCCTTGCGCTGTCCCAGGGTGACTTCGGCGGTCGACACCTTGCCGTCGCGCTTGTACGTCAGCGTCACCTTGTCGCCCGGCTGGTGGGTCCAGATCTCGCCGATCAGAGTCGGGCCGCTGTCGATCACCGAGCCGTTGAACTTCGTGATGACATCGCCCGCCTTGAGACCGGCCCTGGCCGCCGGACCGTCCGGCGAGACGGCCGGGGTGCCGCCCGATCCCTGGTCCGAGATGACGGCTCCGCCGGTCTTCTCGTCCATCGTGACCGTGGCACCGATCACCGGGTAGACCGGCTGACCGGTCTTGATCAGCTGCTGGGCGACGTTCCTCGCCTGGTTGATCGGGATCGCGAAGCCGAGGCCGATGGATCCCGCCTGCGACTGGGCGCTGCTGCCTGTGGACTGGATCGCCGAGTTGATGCCGATGACCGCGCCGCGCGCGTCGAGCAGCGGACCGCCGGAGTTGCCCGGGTTGATCGAGGCGTCGGTCTGCAGTGCGCTCATGTACGAGTTGCTGCCGCCCGAACCGTCGCCGGAGGCGACCGGGCGGTTCTTGGCGCTGATGATGCCCGTCGTGACCGTGTTGGACAGACCGAATGGCGCACCGATGGCGATCGTCGAATCACCGACCGCAACCTGGTCCGAGTTTCCGAGGGCGAGCGGCGTGAGGCCCGATGGTGCGTTCTTGAGCTTCAGCACCGCGACGTCGTAGCCCTCCGCGCGGCCGACCACCTCGGCGTCGTACTTCTTGCCGTCGGAGAACGTCGCCGTGAGCTGGCCGCTGTTCGCCGCGGAGGCCACCACGTGGTTGTTCGTGAGGATGTGGCCTTCCTTGTCGTACACGAAGCCGGTGCCCGTGCCGCCCTCACCGTCGCCGCTCTGCGCGTTGATGGTGACCACACTCGGCAGCGCCTTGGCCGCGACGCCCGCGACCGTACCGGGATCGCGCTTGAGGACCTGAGGGTTGGACGACGCCGCGACCGTGGTCGAACCGGAGGAGTTGGTGTCGTTCCGGTCGGCCGCCCAGTAGCCGAGGGCGCCGCCGACACCGCCCGCCACGAGCGCCGCCACGGCCACCGCCGCCACCAGGCCGCCGCCTCGCCGCTTGCGCGGGGCTTCGGGCGACTGCAGACCGGGGGCGCCCCACACGGGACCACCGTCACCACCCGCACCGTGGGCGTACGCGGGAACAGCGGGCGGGGGCGGCGGCCAGGCACCCGCGGGCTGGGACTGCGGCGGCTGCGGCGGCGGCCAGTCATTCGGACGCTGCGGCTGCTGGGACGGCTGCTCCGGCTGCTGCGCGTGCTGCTGCGGCTGCTGGAATTGCTGCGTTGCCGTCGCTTCCGACGATTCCGGCCTCGCGGGCGCCGGCGGGGACGCAGGCGTGTCCTCAGGAGCAGCGGCCGGCACGGGAGGTGCGGACGGAACGGACGGAACGGCCTGAGCCGCGGTGCCCTCGTTGCCCTCGTTCTCGGTGCTCACAGCTCTTTACTCCTCGGTTCCTCATCAGTTTCGGCAAGAGATCCGCTGTGCACGTGTCTGGAGCCAGCTTTTCCCATGACCCGTCAGGCCACTGTAAGCAGGACCTGTGCGTCCGCACACCAATCTTTATATCCGGCAAAACGGTCCCTCGTTGCGAGGTGCACGCACCCGTCGCCCCACGGTGACACGATGACGTGGTGACCCACGCACGGCAGCACACCCTGCACCACCCCATCCAGGTCATCGCACACCGCGGAGCGTCCGACGACGCACCCGAGCACACCCTGGCCGCATACCGGAAGGCGATCGAGGACGGCGCCGACGCCCTGGAGTGCGATGTACGCCTCACCGCCGACGGCCACCTCGTCTGCGTCCACGACCGCCGGGTGAACCGCACGTCCAACGGACGGGGCGCCGTCTCCGCCCTGGAGCTCGCCGAACTCGCCGCACTCGACTTCGGCTCCTGGAAGGACCGTGAGGAGTCCCCGGACTGGGACCCGGTGCCGGGCGAGCTCACCTCCGTACTCACCCTGGAGCGACTGCTCGAACTGGTCGTCGAGACGCGAGCCGCCGGGCACCCCGTGCAGCTGGCCATCGAGACCAAGCACCCCACGCGCTGGGCCGACCAGGTGGAAGAACGGCTGCTGCACCTCCTGAAGCGGTTCGAGCTCGACGCGCCACCGGCAGACGCCCCCTCGCCGGTGCGCATCATGAGTTTCTCGGCGCGCTCCCTGCACCGCATCCAGGCCGCCTCACCCACCCTGCCCACCGTCTATCTGATGCAGTTCGTCTCACCGCGGCTGCGCGACGGGCGGCTGCCCGCCGGTGCCCGGATCGCCGGTCCAGGCCTGCGGATCGTACGCAGTCACCCCGACTACATCGAGCGACTGCACCGCGCGGGCCATCGCGTGCACGTCTGGACGGTCGATGAACCGGAGGACGTCGAGCTCTGCGCTCGCCTGGGTGTCGAGGCAATCATCACGAATCGCCCAAAGCAGGTTCTGTCGCAGCTGGGTCACTTTTAACATCAGTTACAGGGAGTACTCCGGCGCATTCGGTCTGTATTCGATCGTTACGAGTGCGTCACCGGCAGACCATGGGCCGGTTTCCGGCCCAGTCCAGGAGGGCATTCACTCCGTGGCGTGGGGCAAAGGAGGTCTCGGGGGTGGCGTTGGTGGTGGCACAAGAAGTGCCCACGTCGTCGAGCATGGCCGTACCCCACGGCCCTGCGGGCGTGGGCCGGGCGCGGCACCGGATGCGTGAGCAATTGCGCAGCTACGGGGTGTCGGATTCGGTCGTCGACGATGCTGTATTGATCCTTTCCGAACTTCTCAGCAATGCCTGTCGACATGGCAGGCCGCTGGGACGACACACAGATGTGGGTGACGGTGACGTCCGTGCCGCATGGCGCGTCGACAGAACAGGTGGGCTGACCGTCGAGGTGACGGACGGAGGCGGTCCCACCAGGCCGATTCCGGCCACTCCTTCGGTGACGGCGCGCGGCGGACGCGGGCTCAACATCATCAGCGCGCTCGCCGAGGAGTGGGGCGTACGCGACAGCTCGTCCGGCGAGGTCACCGTGTGGGTGGTGGTCAGCGAGGGCCATGGGACCGGGACCGGACACGCGCCGGGGCTCGACGGGCTGGACTTCGCCGACGCCTTCGACGACGTGGGCTGAACCCGACGCGCCGGATGCGCCACCCGGACGGGGGGCAGACGCACCACTCGGCGGACGGTCCCGCGTGCGGACCGGCGGACGGACCGGCGGACGGACCGGCGGACGGACCCGCGTGCGGACCGGCGGACGGACCCGCGTCCCGGCCGACCTTCCGGCGTATGTACACGCAGGCGCCCGGGCGTCTGTGCCCCGTACTCGACACGGGCGGCTAGGCTCGCGGCCCAGACCGCACTGTCGCAATCGGGAGAAAGCCCACCATGGCCAAGAAGCGCCCTCAGACCAAGGCCGGGAAGCAGCAACTCAAGGACGGCGAGATCCCGGTGGTCGGGGCTCGCGAGCCCTGCCCGTGCGGTTCGGGCCGCCGCTACAAGGCGTGTCACGGCCGCGCCGCCGCCCAGGCCGTGACCGAGCTGGTCCACCGCCCCTTCGAGGGCCTGGCGGGCGAGTGCGACTGGGTCGCCCTGCGCGAGCTGGTGCCCGCCGCCACGGTCGAGCTGACACTCAAGGGCGGGCTGCCCGAGGGTGTGCCCTCCGTGACGCTCGCGACCGTGCTGCCGATGGCCTGGCCTGCACTGCGCCGAGACGACGGTTCCGTCCTGCTCGCCCTGCAGAACGACACCTCCTCCGGCGACCTCAGCCGTGACCTCGCGGACACCCTGCAGCGCGCACTGGCCGCCGAGCCCGGCTCGCCCGTCGCCGCCCGCCGTGTACCCGCCGACGGTCCGCGCCTGCAAGACCTCCTCGACCCGGAAGCAGCGTTCGAGCCGGTCGTCCGATCCGGCTTCGAGTTCTGGGTCCCGGACGCGGAGAACGCCACGCCCGAGGTGTCCGCTTCCCTGGAGCGCGCGAACGAAGCGGCGATCCCGACCGTTCTGCTCTCCGGGGTGAGCGCCGCGTACTGGTGCGAGACCCCGGAGAAGAACCACCTGCGCTGGGTCATGCCACACCCCGAGGAGCAGCTGCTCGACGCGCTCGCCCGGCTGCATGCCGCCGGCACCTCCTCGCTCGGCGAAGGGACCCGGCTGGTCGGCTCCTTCCGCGCGCACGGGCTGATGGTTCCGGTCTGGGACCTGCCGAGCGCGATGGGGGCAAAGGAGTGCGAGAAGCCCGCAGCCGAACTCGCGGAGCGGCTGGCGGCGGCACTCGCCTCGGACGCCCCGCTCACCGCCGAGGAGCGCCGGGCCCGTGGCGGCCTCACCAACCGCCAGGTGACGCTCAGCTGACCTGCGGACGTGACGCCCCCTGTGGGCCGCGCGGTGACTCGCGTCACACCTGCCGCACCCGCAGGTAATTCGCTGTCCGAATAAGCGAGATCGAATTTGCGAACGGCAGATCTCTTGTTACGGTTCTAGAAGCCCGGTCGCTGGTGCATCCCCCGTCGCCAGCGGCCGGGCATTCTCATGCCCGGACTCGGCGCGCGGCGCGGCTCACAGAGCGGACTGCGCCCGGCGCACAGCAGCCGCGGACCGACGTCGACCCCGACGCAGGGACGCCGCGGAGCGGAACCGGCAGCGCGCCGGGACCCGTGAGGGCGGTGGGCCCGGTGGCAACGCCGACTGCGTCACCTTCACCGGAGCGGTCGGTATCGGACAGAAATCCGACACCGGAACTCCCCTTCAAAGGTCCATTTGAGGCAGTCCCCGAAGTATCTGCCGAACCTTTATGAGAAGACGCATCAGAAAGCCCATCGGCATCAGAGTTTGCATGGGCGGACTTTGCATGGCCAGGTACGGAATCAGGGCTCTCCGCGGGTTCCGCGGAAGCGACGAGGGGAAACACCACCGCACCCACCATTACGATCATGCGGAGATTCATGGTGGCCCGACCTGCCGGCTGTACGGGAGTCCCTGACGCCGCGCCGAAGACATCGGCGCCATAGGGGCGCCCGGGTGGAGCACGCCCGTGCTCCGCAGAACCGGGACCGGCTCACACCCGAACGCGCGAGCCGATCCACCCCGGGCCGTCGGCTGAGCCGCTCATACGCCGGACCCGTCAGCCGCGCCCGTCAGTAGGCGAGCCGGCTGCCGCCGTCCGGAGCGCTGGTGCTCGCTTCGACCAATGCGTCCAGGACGGCTTCGACATCCGGCAGCCAGGGCGTCGCCGAGCCGGTCAGGGGAGCCCGCTCCCAGCGCACCTGCCCCGAACCCACTCCCGACGGGGGGAGGACAAGATAGCCGCCCTCGCCGTGGAAGCGCAGCGAACTGGGCACCCAGTCCTTGGCGTGCAACAGCTCACCGAGCCGTTCGAGGGTGTACGGGGCGACCAGCAGCGACCACCGCGTCCGTGTCGCCACCACCGGACCCAGCCGCATGCCCATGCGGTCGAGCTCGGTCAGCGCCCGGGCGCCGGCCACGGCCGGCAGGCTCAGCGCGCACGGGGCTCGGCCACCGGTGGCCAGCACGATCGGCGCGGTCGGGCGGTTGTTCCACCACCAGCGCACCATGCGCTCATCGGTGGTCGCCGCGAGGAGACCGGGATCGAAGGGGTGTGCGCCGGGTACGGCGCACTCGGGATCGGGGCAGGCACAACCGCGGCCACGGTCGCCGCGGCTACCGGCTGCGTCCAGTCCCACTCCGGGGAGCACGGGCCACTGCCATGCAGTGGCGCAGGTCATGGCCGCGTCGAGCTGAGCGGGCCTTGCCTTGCGCCGGAGCCGGAGCCTGCGTCGCCTTCCGAGGATCTCGCGCATGAGCGCTCGTTCCTTTCCGTTGAACGCCGAGGGCCACATCACACCATGTGCGTCACATCACGTGTGCATTTCTTCACCGTGCGTACATGTTCTCTATGCCTGCGGTACGGGGTCACCCGTCGGTACCGAGCGTGAGCCGAGTCGAGCCGAGCCAGGTCCAGCCAAAAGCATGGCGAGGGGCAGCGCGCGTCGCACCTGCCGTCTCACGGTGCACAACCCCGCCACTCGGGGATGGGGAGCGGCCGTCACAGTGAGGACGCCCGGGCTCTGCGCCAGGTTCCGGGGCAACCTGAACTGCCCCTGGTTCCTCACCGATTACGTACCCCGCAGGCCCGGAATGACGCTCCCGCCGGGCTTCACCCCGCAGGCACCCCCTGTCGAGCCAGACCCAGTCGACCGCAATTAGCCGCCATAGGGTGCATTTTTTGGCCAACTTAGTGGTCCCATGGACACCACAAATGTCGTAGGGACAATGCTGGACATCGGCTTACTTGTGCGTGTACATGTGGATGCACTGATAGCGGCGCAGAATGACATGGGGGTTTGCGATGCTATTCGACGAAACGCACTGGTCGGAAAGCCGGTTGCCATGAGCGCCCCTCACCTGCCGAAAGTGGCTGGAATCGACCCCATGGTTCCTGTTTCAGCGCGCACTTCCGGGTCCCTGGCCGATGGGCCCGCCGCACCGGGGGTCTTCATCCAGGACCGTCTGGCCGGCTGGGTGTCCGACCTCACGACGCTCCATGAACTCACCGAGCGACTGTCCAGAACCAGCACCCTCGACGACGCCCTGCACGAGCTGCTGGATGCCGGCGCGGCTCTCGTCGGCGCCCGCCGCGGGCTGATCGTGTTCGAACCCTCCGACCGTCGCGGCCCGGTCTCCACCATCGGTCTCGGGCTCGCCCATGCCGAACTCGGGCACATCGAGACGGTGCCGCGCAGCGCCACCTCGTACGGACGGATCCTGGACGGTCTCCCGGCCACCGAAACTCCACTGACCAGCCCTGACCTTCTCGGTGACACAAGCGTGGACCCCCGCCACCGCGAGGTCGCCGCCCGGCTCGGATACGCCGCCAGCTACGCTCTGCCGATCACCACCGACGCGACCGGACGGCTCGGCGCAGCCGTCTGGCTGTATGACGAGCCCGCCGAGCCGCTGGAGCGCCAGCGTCATCTCGTCGGCCTGTACGCCGGGTACGCGAGTGAGCATCTGGCCCGGTTGCTGGAGCTGGAACGGGCCAGGGCCGACGTCGCCACCATCACGGAGGAGCTGCTGCCCAGCCGACTGCCCCGGATCACCGGCGTACAGCTGGCCGCCCGCCATCGCACGGCACCGCGCGGCGGCGGTGACTGGTACGACGCGCTGGCGCTGCCGGAAGGCGCACTCGGTCTCGCCGTCGGTTCGGTGGGCGGATCCGGGCCGAGGGCCCTGGCCGCCATGGGACGGCTGCGGGCGGGCCTGCGGGCGTACGCGGTGATGGAGGGCGAGGATCCGGTCGCCGTCCTGTCCGATCTGGAACTGCTGCTGCGGCTGACCGAACCCGCCCGGTCCGCGACCGCGCTCTTCGCCTACTGCGAACCGGCCCGCCACAAGATCCTGCTGGCCGGTGCCGGGCACACCCCGCCGCTGGTGATCGGCGACCGGCGCACGGAGTTCGTCGAGACCTCGTTGTCCGCGCCGCTGGGCATGCTCGCCTGCTGGGAAGCGCCGAGCGTGGAAATCGCTCCGGCGCCCGGGGAGACCGTACTGCTCTACACCGACGGGCTGCTGCGCCGTACCGGCGACTCGATGGACCGGGCCTTCGCACGGCTCCACTCGGCGGCCGCGAGCGTGCCGAGGGCGCAGCGCCACGACGCCGAGTCCGTCGCCGACCATGTCCTGCGGACCGTCCTTCCGGACGGGCTCGACCAGACCGAGGGCACGGAGGATGTCGTGATCCTCGCCGCACGCTTCGACTGAACCCGTCGTTTCGGCTGAGTGGTCTCTTCAGGTTCCGCGTGTAAGAGGTCTTCCGGCCCTGGGCCCCCTTCCGTACGCCCGTACGATGGACGAGGTCCAGTGTCGTATCAAGGAGAGTCAAGCCGTGTCTGAGGAGCTCATCCCGGAGAACCCGGAGACCGAAGAAGCCGAGACGGTCAAGCAGCGGAAGAACGGCCTGTACCCAGGCGTCTCCGATGAGCTCGCCGCCGGTATGAAGTCGGGTTGGGCCGACACCGAGCTGCACGGCCTGGAGCCGATCGCGCAGGCCGGGCACACCGCCGACCGCCGCGCCACGCTGTCCGCCCGCTTCCCCGGCGAGCGTCTGGTCATTCCCGCGGGCAAGCTGAAGACCCGTGTCAACGACACCGAGTACGCCTTCCGCGCGTCCACCGAGTACGCGTACCTCACCGGCGACCAGACCCAGGACGGTGTGCTCGTCCTGGAGCCGAAGGACGACGGCCACGAGGCGACGATCTACCTGCTCCCGCGCTCCAACCGGGAGAACGGCGAGTTCTGGCTCGACGGCCAGGGCGAACTGTGGGTCGGCCGCCGCCACTCCCTCGCCGAGGCCGAACAGCTGCTGGGCATCCCGGCGAAGGATGTACGCGAGCTCCCGGCCGCGCTGGCCGAGGCCACCGGCCCGGTCCGCAACGTCCGTGGCCACGATGCGGGCATCGAGGCCGCGCTCACCGACAAGGTCACCGCGGAGCGCGACGAGGAGCTGAAGATCTATCTCTGCGAGGCGCGGCTGGTCAAGGACGCCTTCGAGACGGCCGAACTGCAGAAGGCCTGCGACGCCACGGCGCGCGGCTTCGAGGACGTCGTGAAGGTCCTCGACAAGGCCGAGGCCACCAGCGAGCGCTACATCGAGGGAACGTTCTTCCTGCGCGCCCGCGTCGAGGGCAACGACATCGGCTACGGCTCGATCTGCGCGGCCGGCCCGCACGCCACGACCCTGCACTGGGTGCGCAACGACGGCCCCGTGCGCTCCGGCGAGCTGCTGCTCCTCGACGCCGGTGTCGAGACCAACGACCTCTACACGGCCGACGTGACCCGGACCCTTCCCATCAACGGCACGTTCACGCCGCTGCAGCGGAAGATCTACGACGCGGTGTACGAGGCCCAGGAGGCGGGCATCGCCGCCGTCAAGCCGGGCGCGGCCTTCCGCGACTTCCACGACGCCGCGCAGCGCGTGCTCGCCGAGAAGCTCGTCGCGTGGGGTCTGCTGGGCGACCTCTCCGTGGAGAAGGTTCTGGAGCTGGGTCTTCAGCGCCGCTGGACCCTGCACGGCACGGGTCACATGCTCGGCATGGACGTCCATGACTGCGCCACCGCGCGCACGGACACGTACGTCAACGGGACGCTGGAGGCCGGCATGTGCCTCACCGTCGAACCGGGCCTGTACTTCCAGGCCGACGACCTGACCGTGCCGGAGGAGTACCGCGGCATCGGCGTCCGGATCGAGGACGACATCCTCGTCACCGAGGACGGCAACCGGAACCTCTCCGACAAGCTGCCGCGCCAGGCCGACGAGATCGAGGCCTGGATGGCCCAGCTCAAGGGCTGATCACCGGGAATCCGCACCCGTGCGCCGGAGGGCGCCCTGCTCAGGACACCATGAGCAGGGCGCCCTCCCGCCATTTCAGAACCTTGTCGAAACTCACCACTGCGCCACAGCCCGGGCGGTTGCCGAAGTGGACGTGGTCGGCGAGCTGCTCGATCAGACAGAGCCCCCGGCCGTCCTCGGCGCCGACGGGCGGCAGGTACTGCTGCTGATGTTGGTGCTGATCCGACTCCGGCTGATCGGCAGTGCGAAGCGCGCACCGGGCGGGGAAACCGGGCCCCGAGTCGGCGACTTCGATGCGACATTTCTCGCCGTCCAGATACGCGGTGACCCGGTACTGCCCGGAGGCCGTACCGGGCTGCTCATCCCAGGCGTCCCATGTGTCCCAGAGAGCCCCGGGGGCGTCGATGTCTCCGACGTCTCTCCGGTCCCCGCCGTGCTCAACGGCATTCGCACAGGCTTCGCTGAGCGCGACCGACAGATCGAAGGAGATGTCCGGATCGACGCCGGCGGTCTCCATGGTGCCGAGCAGGAAACGACGGGCGAGCGGAACGCTCGCAGCTTCGCGCCGCAAATGGAGTGACCACCAGATGCTCATGCTCCAGCCTCCTGGCTGCGGCTCGACATACCGATACGTATTGCCGCGCCGGGCGGTTCGTAAGCACAGTCCTGATGTGAAACCGCTCATTCGGCGGATACCCGCACTTCGTGCACCCGTGTATGCCGGGCCCGACAGCAGGAACGCCGCGCACCCAATCGGGCCGAAGACGACCTTCCGGACCTGCCGCACCAAGGCCCGGGGCGCAGTGCGATGATGGCCCCGCCATGTCTACGCCTGACGCACGCGCCGGAGCCGGTCTGCGGCTCTTGAGGGCCGCGGTGTTCACCGCGGTCTGTGTCGCGCTGTCCGCGGCAGGGCACGCACTGGCGTCCTGCGCGAGCGTCCCCTGGTGGACGCTGCTCGCGGGCTTCCTCGGAGTCTTCGCGGTGGTGGTGGCACTCGCCGGACGCGAGCGTTCCCTGCCGTCCATCGCCGCCGCCCTGGCCGGTGGACAGCTTGCCCTGCACACCCTGTTCGGACTGGGCACGCACAGCGCGTCCGCCACACCGACGCAGGCAGCGGCGGGCGACAGCTCCCTGATCCGGTTCGCCGCCGGCCTGGTGTGCGGCGCCGGGCCGGCGCAGCTGAACGCCGCCGACGCCCACCGCATCGTCAGCGACGCGGGCATCGATCCGGCGACGGTGACGGGCATGGGCCATCCGTCCATGGCAGCCGCCGGAACCGGCCCGACCGCCCTCGCCGGGCCGCTCACGGATCTGCTGCCCAGCCTGCCCATGCTGCTCGGCCATCTGCTGGCCGCGCTGGCCACCGGCTGGCTGCTGCGGCGCGGCGAGATCGCGTTGTTCCGGCTGGCCCGGCTGTCCGCGTACGGCGCCCAGCAACTCGCGGCCGGGGCCCGGTTGCGCGCGCTGCGGGCCGCGCTCGTTCTCGTACGAGCGCTGCGAGCCGGTCTCCCGGATGAAGCGGCGACCGGGCCGCGCACTCTCCGTACCGCAGCCGACGCACCGGCTCCGGTCACCGGCGATCCACTGCAGCACCAGGTGATCAGGCGCGGGCCTCCGCCCGTGTTCACCCTCGCAGCCTGACGCGACGCCCTCCGCTCGTGGCACGCACGAACCGTTCTGTGTTCACCACTCGGCCCATGCCCCCGTGGTGCCCGCCCGGCTCCGTGCACGCACGCCGCACGTAGGGAAGAGGTGTCGCGATGCCGTCGCGCACCTGTGCGGCGGACCTCCTTTCCTTCGTGCTTCTCCGGAGTGATTCCTGCCATGAACGTTTCCCGCATCGCCCTGGTCGGCGGCGTCGCCGCGTCCACCGTTCTGATCCTCGCCGGTACGGCATCCGCGCACGTCAGCGTGCAGCCGCAGGGCGAGGCAGCCAAGGGCGGCTACGCCACGATCAACTTCAAGGTTCCCAACGAGCGCGACGACGCCTCGACGACCAAGCTCGAGGTCAACTTCCCGACCGACCACCCGCTGGCCTCCGTGATGCCGCAGCCGGTGCCCGGCTGGAAGATCGACGTCACCAGGAGCAAGCTGGCGAAGCCGCTGGACATGCACGGCAAGAAGATCAACGAGGTCGTCTCCAAGGTCACCTGGACCGCCGAGGGCAGCAAGAGCGACCTCGGCATCGGCCCGGGCGAGTTCCAGCAGTTCCCGCTCTCCGTCGGCCAGCTCCCCGAGGACGCCGACCAGCTGGTCTTCAAGGCCATCCAGACGTACGACAACAAGGAAGTCGTCCGCTGGATCGAGGAGCAGAAAGACGGCGCCGAGGAGCCCGAGAGCCCGGCGCCGGTCCTCAAGCTGACCGCCGCGACCACCGACGAGCACGGCAGCACCGCCGACGACAAGAGCGCTGCGGCGACCGCCGACGGAGCGAAGGACAAACACACGGAGGCTGCTTCCGCCTCGTCCTCCAGTGACACCACCGCTCGTGTCCTCGGGGTGGTCGGCATCGTCATCGGCATCGCGGGGGTGGCCTTCGGCATCCTCGCCGGCCGCCGCCGCAGCGTCTGATACCCCCGGTCCTTTCTTTCGGATCAGGCCTCTCCTCCGGATCAGGTCGCAGACGCGTGGGCTTCGGCCCACGAGCCCGGCCTGATCCGGAGGATGGCCCCACGCCCCACCGTTTTCACCGACCCACCAGGAATCAGCGATCCATGCGTAAGAAGACTGTGCTGGTCGCGGCGTTCGTCGCCGCGGCAGCACTCACCCTGTCGGCCTGCGGCAGCAGCGGCGACAGCGCCAAGAAGCCCATCGCCGATGTCTCCACGGAGGCGAAGACCCAGGCCGCGACCGTGCTCGACCAGCCGTTCACCAAGCCGGATCTTGTGCTGACGGACACCCACGGCAAGAAGTACGACCTGCGTGAGCAGACCAAGGGCAGGCCCACGCTCATCTACTTCGGCTACACCAACTGCCCCGATGTCTGCCCGCTGATCATGAGCAACATCGCCATCGCCAAGAAGTCCCTGCCCAAGGCCGACCAGGACAAGCTCCGGGTCGTCTTCGTCACCACCGACCCCGAGCGGGACACCCCGTCCTCGCTGGGCAGCTGGCTCAAGGCCCAGGACGCCTCCTTCATCGGCCTCACCGGCGACTTCCCGACCATCCAGGCGGGCGCACGCCAGATCGGCATCGGCATCGACCCGCCGAAGAAGGAGAAGGACGGTACGGTCGTCTCGATGCACGGGTCACAGGTCATCGCGTTCTCCCCGAAGACCGACAAGGGGTACGTGCTGTACAGCGAGGACACGTCGCCCGACGACTACACCAAGGACCTCCCCAAGATCATCGCGGGGGAGACTCCGTGAATCGCCGCACGACCCTCGCCGGCGCCCTCGCCCTCACCACCGGGCTGGCGCTGGCGGGATGCTCGGGCTCGGACAGCAAGCCCGAGCTGAAGGTGACCGGCGCGTTCATGCCGCAGCCCGTCAGCGACATGGCGGCGGGCTTCCTCGTCGTGCGGAACAGTGGCGGCAGCTCCGACCGGCTCACCTCGGTCACCAGCCCGCTCTCGGACCACGTCACGATCCACGAGACGAAGAACCAGACGATGCGCATGGTGACGTCCTTCGAGGTGCCCGCCGACGGCGAGCTGGACCTGGAGCGCGGCGGGAGCCACATCATGTTCACCGCGCTCAAGCAGCGGCCCAAGCAGGGCGAGACGGTGACCGTGGAGCTGCACTTCGAGAAGGCCCACCCCATCACGGTCGACCTTCCTGTGAAGGAGACCACCTACAACCCGAAGAAGCAGTGAGGGACTGACACACCATGACAGCCACCGCCCCGCACTTCGGGCCGTCCCCGTCCGCGCCCCCGATGCGCCGGCCACTCGCCGCGGCCGCACTCCTCGCCGCGCTCGTCACGATGGTGGCGGGCCTGCTGCTGGGCGGCGCGGCACCCGCGTCCGCACATGCCGCGCTCACCGGGAGCGATCCGCAGGACGGGGCGGTGGTCGCCACCGCGCCGAAAGAGGTCACGCTCACCTTCTCCGAGCAGGTCGCCATGGGCGACGGTTCCATCCGGGTCCTGGACCCCGGCGGCAAGCGCGCCGACACCGGTGCGGCTCCGCGTGATCTGCAGAACGGCTCCGCCGTGAAGTACGGCGTCACGCTCCACGCCGGGCTGCCCGACGGGACGTACACCGTGGCCTGGCAGGCGGTCTCCGCGGACAGCCACCCGGTCTCCGGCGCCTTCACCTTCTCCATCGGGGCCCCCTCCGAGACCGCTGTCGCCCTCCCGTCGGACCAGGCCGGTGGTGGCCTGGTCGGCGCGCTCTACGGCATCGCGCGGTACGCCGCGTACGCCGGGTTCATCGTGCTGGCCGGTGGCGCGGCCTTCGTCCTGGCCTGCTGGCAGCTCGGGGCGGGCGCGCGCCCGGTGCAGCGCCTGGTCGTGCGCGGCTGGATGACCCTCACCGCGGCCACCTTGGCCATGCTGCTGCTGCGGAGCCCGTACACCGGCTCGGGAAAGCTCGCGGACGCCTTCGACCTGGACGGCCTGAAGGCCGTGCTCGATACCAAGCCCGGGGCCGCGCTGGTCTCCCGGCTGCTACTGCTCGGGGCCGCCGCGCTTTTCATCGCCGTCCTGTTCGGGGCGTACGCGAAGCGCGAGGACGAGCGGGAGAAGAAGGACCTCACGTTCGGACTGGCCATCGGCGGCGCGGTCATCGCCGCCGGGATCGCCGGGACGTGGGCGCTCGCCGAGCACGCCTCGACGGGGATCCAGCCCGGCATCGCCATGCCGGTCGACGTGCTGCATCTGCTCGCCGTCGCCGCCTGGCTGGGCGGACTCGCGGCGCTCCTGGTCGCGTTGTACCGGACGCCGGACATCGGAGCCACGGCGGTACGGCGCTTCTCCCGCATCGCATTCGGCAGCGTGCTCGTGCTCACCGCGACCGGGCTCTACCAGTCCTGGCGCCAGGTGGGCTCCTGGTCCGCGCTCGCGGGCACGGGGTACGGGCAACTGCTTCTCGTGAAGGTGGGACTCGTCGCCGTACTGGTCGGGGTCGCGTGGATCTCACGGCGGTGGACGGCTCGACTGACGGCGGGCACGACCGAGGTGGATCCCCAGGTGGACGTGGATGTGTCCGCCGAGGTGGAGAGCAAACCCTCGGAGGCGTCCGAGGACCCGTCGCGCGCCGCCCAGCTCGCCCGGCAGAAGGCCGCTGTGGCGACCGCCACGAAGAAGCGGAACCGCGATGCCGACCCCGACCGGTCCGGGCTCCGCCGCTCCGTGCTGGCGGAAGTGGGCGTCGCGGTGGCCCTGTTGGCGGTGACGACCGTACTGACCTCGACCGAGCCGGGACGGACCGAGGAGGAAGCGGCCCGCGCCTCGACCAGCGCGTCCGCGCCCGTGGCCGACGGACCCGTCACGCTGAGCCTGCCGTTCGACACCGGAGGCCAAAACGGCAAGGGGACGGTCCGGATGGACATCGACCCCGGCCGTACCGGCGCCAACGGGCTCCACCTCTGGATCGACGCGCCCGACGGACAGCCCATGGACGTCCCCGAGGTGAAGCTCGCCTTCACCCTGAAGTCCAAGGACATCGGGCCGCTGCCCGTCCTCCCCGAACGGCTCACCGAAGGGCACTGGACAGCGAGCGGCATCCAGATCCCGATGGCGGGCGACTGGAACGTCGCGGTGACCGTCCGTACGTCGGACATCGATCAGATCACCATCGGCAAGAACGTGAAGATCGGCTGAGCGGAATCGTGAGCACAGACAGCAACGTGAGCACAGACAGCAAGAAGACCGGAAGCAACGGGGAGAGGTCCACCGGCGAGATCTCCCGGCGACGGCTGCTCGGCAGCGTGGGTGCGGCCGGTGCGACCGGACTGGTACTGGGCACGGCGGGCGGTGCGACCGGTTACGCCGCAGCCCGCGCCGACGAGCCGACAGCACTGATGACGGTCGGCTCGACCGAGGCAGTGTTTCACGGGAAACACCAACCGGGGATCACCACTCCGCTTCAGGCGCGCGGCCATCTCATCGCCTTCGACCTGGCACCCGGCGCAGGGCGGAAGGAAGCCGCCGCCCTGATGCGCCGCTGGTCGGAGGTGGCCCAGCGCCTGATGGCCGGCGAACCCCTCAGTGGGGGCAGCGCGGACGGCACGGACCACGACACCGGGATCGCGCTGGATGCGGGCCCCTCCTCGCTGACCGTCACCTTCGGCTTCGGGCACTCCTTCTTCGTGCGCACGGGGCTGGTGGACCACCGGCCGCCCGGACTGGATCCGCTGCCGCCGTTCTCCGCCGACCGGCTCGACGCCAAGCGCTCCCACGGCGACCTCTGGGTGCAGATCGGCGCCGACGACGCGCTCGTCGCCTTCCACGCACTGCGCGCCATCCAGAAGGAGGCTGCCACGACGGCCCGGGTCCGCTGGCAGATGAACGGCTTCAACCGCACCCCCGGTGCCACGGCCGAGCCGGCAACCGCCCGCAATCTGATGGGCCAGATCGACGGCACCGGGAACCCGAAGCAGTCGGAGAGCGACTTCGACCGGCGCATCTTCGTACCTTCTCAGCCTGCGGCGGGCGACGAGGCGAGGTACGCCTGGCTGGCCGGTGGCTCCTACGCCGTCGTACGGCGGATCCGGATGCTGCTCGACGACTGGGAGAAGCTTCCGGTGGCACAGCAGGAGCGGGTCATAGGGCGGCGCAAGTCGGACGGCGCGCCGCTGAGCGGCGGCACCGAGACCACCCCGATGGACCTCGACAAGTCGGGCCCCGACGGCAAACTGCTGATCCCGGGCAACGCCCACGCCCGGATCTCCTCCCCCGAGCGGAACAGCGGGGCTGCGATGCTGCGCCGCCCCTTCTCGTACCACGACGGCATCGCGGCCGACGGCACTCCCGACGCCGGACTGCTGTTCATCTGCTGGCAGGCGGATCCTCTGAAGGGATTCGTGCCGGTACAGCGCAAACTCGACCGGGGTGATGCGCTGTCGCCGTTCCTCCGGCACGAGGCGAGCGGCCTCTTCGCAGTGCCGGGCGGTGCGGCGGAAGGGGAATACGTGGGGCAGCGACTCCTGGAGCCCTGAGCCACCAAGGCGCACTAGGGTGACGGTATGTCCGCCACGCGCTACGCCTATCTCGGCCCCGAAGGCACCTTCACCGAGGTCGCCCTCCGTACGCTCCCGGAAGCCGCCACCCGGGAACTTGTCCCGATGGTCTCCGTACCGGCGGCTCTGGACGCGGTACGGACCGGGGCTGCCGCGGCCGCCCTCGTACCGATCGAGAACTCCGTCGAGGGCGGTATCACCGCGACCCTCGACGAGTTGACCACCGGCGAACCGCTGATGATCTACCGCGAGGTGCTGCTCTCCATCACCTTCGCGCTGCTCGTGCGGCCCGGCACCAAGCTGTCCGACGTCAAGACTGTCACCGCGCACCCGGCCGCACAGCCACAGGTACGCAACTGGATGGCGGCCCATCTGCCGGAGGCCGTATGGGAGTCGGCCGCGTCCAACGCGGACGGTGCGCGGTTGGTGCAGGAGGGACGGTACGACGCCGCCTTCGCCGGTGAGTTCGCGGCGGCGACCTACGGCCTCGAACCGCTGGTGACGGAGATCCACGACGCGGAGAACGCGCAGACGCGCTTCGTGCTGGTGGGTCGCCCGGCCCGGCCCGCGGCGCCGACCGGCGCGGACAAGACGTCGGTGGTCATCTGGCTGGGCGACGATCACCCCGGCGCACTGCTCGAACTCCTCCAGGAATTCATGGTGCGCGGGGTGAACCTGATGCTGATCCAGTCGCGGCCGACCGGCGCGGGCATCGGGAACTACTGCTTCGCCGTCGATGCCGAGGGACACATCGCGGACCGTCGCGTCGGGGAGGCGCTGATGGGACTGAAGCGGATCTGTCCGAAGGTGCGGTTCCTCGGTTCGTATCCGCGTGCGGGGGTGGCGCCGGAGGACGTACGGCCGCTGCGCGACGGGACGTCGGACAGGGAGTTCACGGACGCCTCGGACTGGCTGGCCCGGGTCCAGGACGGCCGTGCCTGACGGGGACCCGGATGATCGGGCCTGACGGCCTGGGGTGATGGCCGTCGCTGAGGACCTGGCCCGACGGCCTGGACCGATGGGGGATGGGCATCCCTGCGACGGTTGCATGCGCGGATCGCCGGTATTACCTGCTGATTTTCACAATCCGCAAGAGTTATCCACAGGGCCGGTTCTCGACCTGGGGACAAGTCGACACCCTCACCATGACATGGTCGACAAATCGTCCCACCCGTCCCACATCTGCCCACAGAGCCGCAGGCCACCCGTGTCATCACAATTCCATTGATCAACTCTTTAGGATGAGGAATTCCCACCCGAATGAGTGTGTGAAGTGAGTTTGAACGGGGACTCCATGAGCCCTCATGCGGCTTTCGGAATGATCTCTTCCTGCGTCCACAGACTTCCCCCACAGCCTGTGGATAACCCTGAAGGATTTCCCGCCCCTGTGGACAAGTGTCCTCAACTCCCCCCGCACACAAGGCTGATACGTCAAGATCGAAAGCCCTTTCTGCCCCATTTAGGGGAATAGTGGCTCCTTATTGACGACTGGAGTCGACCACGGGCGATGATGCTCCAGCATTTTTACCAATTCCGGCAATTCGGGCAAAGTGAAACGCTCGGCAATATCGGTTCGAGCTACGGAAGCGCACACCGGTAGCCTGGAGGGGTGATTGACCTTCGCCTGCTTCGTGAGGACCCCGACCGTGTTCGCGCCTCCCAGCGTGCCCGTGGAGAGGACGTCGCGCTCGTCGACGCCCTTCTCTCCGCCGACGAGCGGCGCAGGTCGTCCGGTGTCCGCTTCGACGCACTCCGTTCCGAGCAGAAATCGCTCGGAAAGCTCATCCCCAAGGCTTCTCCCGAGGAGCGCGCCGAGCTGCTCAGGAGGGCCGAGCAGCTGAAGGCCGACGTCAAGGCGGCCGACGCGGCGCAGGACGAGGCCGACGCGGAGGCCAAGAGCCTGCTGCTGCAGCTCGGCAACATCGTCCACGAGGACGTCCCGGTCGGCGGCGAGGAGGACTTCGTCGTCCTGGAGACGCACGGCACCATCCGCGACTTCGGTGCCGAGGGCTTCGAGCCCAAGGACCACCTGGAGCTCGGCGAGGCGCTCGGCGCGATCGACATGGAACGCGGCGCCAAGGTGTCCGGCTCGCGCTTCTACTATCTGACCGGTGTCGGCGCGCTGCTGGAGCTCGCCCTCGTCAACGCCGCGATCGCGCAGGCCACCGAGGCCGGGTTCATCCCGATGCTGACCCCCGCGCTGGTCCGCCCCCGCGCGATGGAGGGCACCGGCTTCCTCGGCCAGGCCGCGGAGAACGTGTACCACCTGGAGAAGGACGACTACTACCTGGTCGGCACCTCCGAGGTCCCGCTCGCCGCTTACCACATGGACGAGATCATCGACGCGGACAAGCTGCCGCTCCGCTACGCGGGCTTCTCGCCCTGCTTCCGCCGCGAGGCCGGTACGTACGGCAAGGACACCCGGGGCATTTTCCGCGTCCACCAGTTCGACAAGGTCGAGATGTTCTCGTACGTCGACCCGGCGGACGCCGAGGCGGAGCACCTGCGTCTTCTGGACTGGGAAAAGCAGTGGCTCACCGGCCTCGAACTGCCGTTCCAGGTGATCGACGTGGCCACCGGCGACCTGGGGGCATCGGCCTCCCGGAAGTTCGACTGCGAGGCGTGGATCCCGACCCAGGGCAAGTACCGCGAGCTGACGTCCGCATCGAACTGCGACGGTTTCCAGGCGCGCCGCCTCTCCGTCCGGATGCGCGACACCCGCGACGGCAAGAAGGTCCTCCAGCCGCTCGCCACGCTGAACGGCACGCTCTGCGCCGTACCGCGCACCATCGTGGCGATCCTGGAGAACCACCAGTTGGCCGACGGTTCGGTACGGGTGCCCGAGGTGCTCCGTCCGTACCTGGGCGGGCGTGAGGTCCTGGAACCGGTCGCCAAGTGACCTTCCCGTACAAGCTCGTCGCCACCGACCTCGACGGGACGCTGCTGCGTAACGACGACACGGTCTCCGAGCGCACCCGCGAGGCACTGGCCGCCGTCACCGCGGCCGGTGCCGCTCACATCATCGTCACCGGGCGGGCCGTCCCGTGGACCCGGCACATCCTGGACGACCTGGACTATCAGGGCATCGCCGTCTGCGGCCAGGGCGCGCAGGTCTACCACGCGGGCGAGCACAAGCTGCTGACGTCGCTGACGCTGGACCGCCAGCTCGCCGGCCTCGCGCTCTCCAAGATCGAGGCGGAGGTCGGACCGCTGGCGCTGGCGGCGAGCCGCGACGGGCTCGACGGCGAGGTGCTGGTCGGCCCCGGCTACCGCGTACAGGACGGACCCCTGCCGGCCGTCTTCGTGGAGGACGCGATCGAGATGTGGTCCGCGCCCCTGAACAAGGTCTACATCCAGCACCCGGAACTCGACGACGACGCACTGGCGAACGCGGCGCGTGGGGCCGTCGGCAACCTGGTGGACGTCGTCATGGCGGGCCCGGGCGTGGTGGAGATCCTGCCGCTGGGCCTGAGCAAGGCGACCGGGCTCTCGCTGGCGGCGCGCCGTCTGGGCGTGAAGGCGGCGGACACGCTCGCCTTCGGTGACATGCCGAACGACATCCCGATGTTCGCCTGGGCGCAGCACGGGGTCGCGATGGCCAACGCGCACGACGACCTGAAGGCCGTCGCGCATGAGATCACCGCCTCGAACGAGGACGACGGCATCGCGGTGGTGCTGGAGCAGCTGCTCTAGGCAGCCGCAGGCCGCGCGCATGCGGAGAATCACGGGCCGGGTGCAGGCATGCACCCGGCCCGTGATCGTGTGCGACCTCAGCGCACGGGGTCGTCTGCGCCGGTATCTGTGCGGAGGATGCGCGGATCGAACGCGCGCGGGGTCAACAGCCCCGACCACGGCTTAGCAAGCCGCTGCCTTACCACTCGGCCAATCCTCCGGGTGGGCGGCCGCGCGATACGCGCAAAAAAGCCGCCCCGGGCGTCCTGCTGGGAGCGGCTCAGCGGAGTGAGGTGATGGTTACTCCGGCGCCTGCTCCGGGCCGCCCTGGTGGGAACTCGACGGACTCGTACTTTCGGTCATCGTCGCGCTCCTCTCCCGGTCCTGTGGCGTGCTTTCCTCAATCACTGTGCCTGGCGCCGTCCTTGTCCGCCACCCATTATTCGAGCGGCGACGACCGACGGGGGGTGCTCGCTGTCCGCCCCGGCCCACGTACGTCTGGCCGTGGGCGGACAGCTGGCGGCGGACGGTAATCAGCGGCGCCTACGGTGACGTCGCAGATCCTGGAGCTGACGGACGAAGTCGTCCATCCGCGCATCGATACGGACGATGTCCTCGGACATGTCCCCCAGCCGGACACTCATCGCGCCGACGACCCGATTCGTGGTTTCCAGCCTGCGGTCGAGGCTGTCGAGCCGGTGCGACATCCGGTTGAGTACCGGCCCGAGCTCCTGGAGCGCGGAACCGACTCCGGCCAGGCAGTTCTCGACGCGATTGACCCGACGGTCGAGCGAGGCGAGCCCTGTCCGCAGATCCTCCTCCGCACCTAGGAGGTAGGTTCGGACGCATCGAGCGATGTCGCTGTCGCGAAGAAGCATGGCGACGTCGAGCACGGTCCGGCGGGTGAACAGGGTGAGTCGAGTGGCCGCCTGTGGATAACTTTCGCCCTCACGGCCACCCCATAGGGACATCATGTCCCTATGGAAGTTTCGCAGCTCAGAGCCTCGCAGTAGCGTGAGGCCGTTCTCCTCCATCTCGCCACGATGGCGCTGGATCACCTTCTTGACGACCTCTGTGGATACTTCGAAGTAACGAGCCACGTCCTCTGTGCGGACGTGAATTCCGTCAGGAAGCATGACGAGGCTCTTGACCTTGTCGAGGACGTCGACGCGCCCCATCTGCTCGACGCGCAGCGCACGCGATTCGAGCAGGGCGACTTCCGTGGGCATGGGCATGCCTTCCGTTCGAGAAACCGGCAATGGACGGCCCTGTCCCCGGGCTTCAGGGGCGGAGGACGCTCACGGTTGCCACTCACCCAATGACCGACCCGGCCCGCACCGTCTCGCCGGAGCCGGAATCGGCAATCCCCAATTTCACGAACACTACGACGCCACGGATTCTCATTGCCTCCACGCCCCCTGAACAACGAACCGATAACCGTACAGTTACGCGTACGACGGTCCGTTCATGCGCCAACCCCCGCCCGAGGGGCAGGGGTTGGCGGACACAAGGGGCTGCGGAGCCCTACCGCTCACTCCTCGCCGGCGAGCTTCAGCGTGCGCAGTTTCTGACCGGCGTACCAGGTGGCGGCCACCGTGACAGCGGCCAGCAGAACCGTCGCGAGCGGCAGTCCGACGTCGGAGGTGATCGCACCGTCCCCGCCGACCTTCGCGGCGAGCGCGAGCGACCACTGCTGCACGCTGAGCGTGCGCGCCCCCGGCACCAGGCTGCCGAAGAGCGCCTCCCACACCAGCGCGTAGACCAGGCCGAAGACCACCGCGTGCCTGCTGACCGTGCCGAGCAGCAGGAACAGCGCGCTGTACGCGATGGAGGCGACCAGTGCCGCGATCGTGTAAGCCACCGCGATCTGCTGGCCGTTACCGTTGAGGATCATGCCCGCGACGAACGTCGGCAGAGCGGAGAAGACCATGGTCACCGCGATGGCCACGGTCAGCTTGGTGACGATGATCGTCGGCCGTCTCACCGGCTTGGCCAGCAGATAGACGATCGAACCGTCGTCGATCTCCGGTCCGATGGCTCCGGTACCGGCGATCACGCCGATCAGCGGCACCATCGTGGCGATGGCGAAACCGCCCAGTACATCGGTGGCGACCTGGTCATCGACCCCGGCGAACGCCCGCACCGCCACGGCGATGACGATCAGCAGCGCGGGCAGGACGAAGAGGATGGCGGCCCGGCGCCGGCCGAGCAGGGCCCGGTAGGTGAGCCGGGCGACTGTGGGGTTGTACATGACGCTTCACAGCTCCTTTCAGGCCGCTACTCAGGCCGCTACGAGATAGGAAAAGACGGATTCGAGGGACTCGTCGGACGGTGAGACGGTCAGCAGTCGGATGCCGTGTTCCCGTGCGACCCTCGGCAGCAGCGTGGTGAACCGTCCGAAGTCGACCGCCTGGATACGCAGCGCCTGCTCGCTCAGGTCGACTTCGATCCCGGCCGTCGACGGGTCGGCGATGAGCGCGGCGGCGAGGGCGCGGTCGTCGCTGGACCGTACGAGATAGCGGTGTGGACGGTCCGTCATCAGGCGGCGGATCTTCCGGAAGTCACCGGACGCGGCATGCCGTCCGGCCACGATCACCTCGATGTGCGAGGCGAGTTGCTCGACCTCCTCGAGGATGTGGGAGGAGAACAGGACCGTACGGCCCTCGGCGCCCATCCGCCGAAGCAGCTCCATCAGCTGCATCCGCTGGCGGGGGTCCATCCCGTTGAACGGTTCGTCGAGCAGCAGCACGGACGGCTCGTGGACCAGCGCGGACGCCATCTTCACGCGCTGCCGCATGCCCTTGCTGTACGTGGCGATCTTGCGGTCCTGCGCGTACTCCATCTCGACCGTGGCCAGCGCCTTCTGCGCGGCAGCCTCGTCGAGTCCCTGCAGTTCCGCGTTGGCGACGACGAACTCGCGGCCGGTGAGGAAGTCGTACATCGCCTCCCGCTCCGGCACGATGCCGATCTGCCGGTACACCTCCTCATTGCGCCAGATCAGCGCGCCGTCGAGAGTGACCTTGCCGGTCGACGGCGCGAGAAACCCGGCCATCATGTTGATCAGCGTGGACTTCCCCGCACCGTTGGGGCCGAGCAGGCCGGTCACACCGGGGCCCACGGTCATACTCACGTCGTTGACGGCGACCACATTGCCGAACCAGCGCGAGGTGTGGTCGATCTCGATGGTGGTCACAGCCCGACCCTCCGGTAGCGGCGCATCAGAACGGCGTACGAGCCGGCGACGAGCGCGAGGACAACGATCAGATACACCACGCCTGTCCCGGCGCCCGGTGATTCGCCTCCGGGGAAGGCGGAGGTGGCACCGAGGAACGCGCTCTGGACGCCGCCGATCAGCGTGATGGGCGAGAAGAGCCCCAGCCACTGCACGGCGCCGGGCGAGCCCGTCTGCCAGGCGATGGCCTGGACCGTGGAGACCGCTCCGTACGAGATGGTCAGCACGGCGATCACCGCGGCAACACCGAAGCCGCGGCGCGGAGTCAGTGCGGCCATCACCAGGCCGAGTCCTGCGAAGAGCACGGAGAGCAGGGCCACCGACACGAGCCCCTGTCCGAACCACGTGGTCTGGTCGGCGAAGTCGAACTTCCCCAACAGGGCTCCCACATACATCACGAGAAGCGGTGTCGCGGTGAGAATGAACAGGGCGGATGCCATCGCGGCGTACTTGGCGACGACGTAGTCGACTCGTTCGACGGGGCGCGAGAAGTACAGCGGGACGCTCTTGAAGCGAAGGTCCCGGGAGACGGACTGCGGCGCCTGCGAGGCGATGAAGAGACCGATGACGGCCTGCAGATAGATCGCGAAATCCGTATATTTGATCACGAGCTTCGTCGCGTCGGGCGTGGCCATCGCGACGGCCACGATGATCAGCGCAACCAGGCACATCACGCCGAAGAGCAGCATCGGCAGCACCTTGGACTTGGCTGATCGGCCCAGTCCGAAGGAGCCCCGCAACGACTGCGAGTAGAGGGAACGGCGGGCATAGCCGCGACCCAGGCGCGGGCCGTCGTAGGAGCGGTACCCGATGTTGTGGATCCGGGTGGTCTCGCTCCCGGTCACGGCCCCGGTCTCAGTGCTCATCGCGACCGCTCCCCTTCTGCTGTGCGGCTCCTGCCAGGACGGTCTCCGTGGTCTCTGCGGCGCCTTCGGTACGGAAGACCTCGGCGATGTGGTGGCGCCGCTGTTCCATCCGTACGAGGCCGAGTCCGAGCCCGGCGACGCTGTCGCGGACGACGTCGTACGTCTCCTCGCCGGTGGCCTCGATCAGCAGGATGTGACCGGCGCCGGGCAGACCGTCCGCCTCGATTCCGTCGCGGCCCAGAAGACCGACTCCGGCTGCCGTGAGCGCCCGGCGCAGTGCGTCCGTGCCGTCGGGGTGGACGTCGCTGTCGGTGACCTCGACCGCGAGGGTCGTGGTGGTCTGGGTGAAGTCGCTGGTGGAGCTGGAGCGCAGCAGCGCGCCGCCGTCGATGACGACGACATGATCGCAGGTGCGCTCCAATTCTCCCAGAAGGTGGGAGGTCACCAGGACCGAGATGCCGAAGTCGGTGTGGACACGGCGGATCAGGCCGAGCATCTCGTCGCGGCCGACCGGGTCCAGGCCGTTGGTCGGCTCGTCGAGGAGGACCAGCTGCGGGTCGTGGACGAGCGCCTGGGCCAGCTTCACGCGCTGCTTCATGCCGGTCGAGTAGCCGCCGATGGGGCGGTAGCGCTCCTCGTACAGGCCGACGTGGCGCAGCGTGTCGGCGGTGCGCTCGCGCGCTGCCGTCGGCGGCAGTCCGGACATCCGCGCCATGTGGACGACGAACTCGGTGGCCGAGACGTCCGGCGGCAGGCAGTCGTGCTCGGGCATGTAGCCGACCCGTTCCCGGATGGCGGCGCCACCGGTGGCGACGTCCAGCCCGAGCACCGCGGCCCGGCCTTCGGTGGCGGGGGACAGACCCAGCAGGATCTTGATCAATGTGGACTTGCCGGCTCCATTGGCGCCCACCAGGCCGGTTACACCGGGCCCGATGTCCAGGGAGAGCCGGTCAAGCGCGGTCACCCTCGGGAACCGCTTGCTCAGGCTTTCGGTCGCGATCACAGTCACGTCTTCGAAGATAGTGGCGCAGGCCACACAGGTCGTCAGACCAGGCGGTTGGATCCGCGTCAGTCTCCAGTCGTACGGCCCCGTAGGGGGACCCCACGAAGGAGGACGACGAAGATAAGGGGTGGTGGCCGGGAGCAGGGCCGGAGCGGGGCGCTCGGGGAGCTGCCGGGGAGTTGTCCACAGGTCTTTGCGCACCCTTGACGCAGCCGCCGGACATTGTCACATTCATCAGTGTCGCGTTACGAGCACGTACCGCACACGACATGGGACGGACGGTGACATGGCCTCACCGGTGAAGGACGGACTGCTTCAGGAGCTCCAGAGGTTCAGAGAGGTGCAACGCCTCGCGTATGCCTGCGCGGAGGCAGTCGCCGCGCGGCTCGGACCGGGGGTGACGGAGCGTGAGGCGGCCCGGATGCAGCGGGAGTGGCTACGCGAGCGAGGGGTCCGTGACTGGTTCCATCTCCCGTTCGCCTGGTTCGGGGACCGCACGGCTTTCGCCGGTTTCAAGGTGCCGCTGCGGTTCTTCCCGACCAACCGGAAGCTGGAGCCCGGGATGCCGTTCATCCTCGACATGGCTCCGGTGTACAAGGAGTTCACGGCGGACATCGGATATTCCGGCTGTCTCGGGCTCAACCCGTTGCACGACAAGCTCCTTGGGATATGCGTCGCCGACCAGGATGCGAAAGCGGAGGACCAGTGCGCCCAAGACCGTTCGGGGCGTGCCGATGAGCCGGGACTCACTCCTGCTCACCGCCCAGGAACGGTACGCCAACAGGCACCGCGCCTATCCCTTCGGCGTCATCGCCCACAAGGTCGACCGCGTCGCCGAGCGCCGCTGGTCACCGCGGGTGTTCGGGTTCGGTACCCAGTCGCTCAAGGGTCTCGTCGGCGATGCGGTGCACGGGCACCGGGACGGCTGGTCTCCGCTGTGAAGTCCGTACCGCTTCTCCGACCATCCTCCGCAGCCGGGGCTGTGGGCGGTCGAACCCCATCTCGGATTCCGGGGCACGGGCGCGAAGTTCGAGGAGATCCTGGTCGTCACCGACTCCAAGGACCCTGAGCAGAGGGCCTTCCGGCTGGACGACGATCTGCCGCATGTGCGGCGCTGGGCCGAGGAGAGGGTGGCGGTGTGAGTCTGCAAGATGTGCCGGGGTTCCGTGAACGCCGGGTGCGTACGGGCGGGATCGAGCTGTGCGTCGCCGAGCTGGGCGACGGGACGCGCCCGACGGTCGTGCTGGTGCACGGCTATCCGGACAGCAAGGAAGTCTGGACGCAGGTCGCGGTGCGGCTGGTCGAGCAGTGGCATGTCGTCCTGTACGACGTGCGCGGCCATGGCCGGTCGACGGCTCCGGAGCCGCTGCGAGGCGGGTTCACTCTGGAGAAACTCACCGACGACTTCCTGGCCGTCGTCGATGCGGTGAGCCCGGACCGGCCGGTGCATCTGGTCGGGCACGACTGGGGTTCGGTCCAGTCGTGGGAGTTCGCGACGGTCAAGCGCACCGAGGGCCGGATCGCCTCCTTCACGTCGATGTCGGGTCCCTCCCTGGACCACTTCGGTCACTGGATCAAGCAGCGGATGACGCGGCCCACCCCGCGCCGGGTCGGTCAGCTGCTCGGTCAGGGGGCCAAGTCCTGGTACGTGTACATGCTGCACACGCCGGTGCTGCCGGAGCTCGCCTGGCGCGGTCCGCTCGGCAAGCAGTGGCCGCGGATACTCCAGCGGATGGAGAAGGTGCCCGCGGGCGACTACCCGACGCCCTCCCTGCCGAACGACGCGGCGCACGGCGCCTGGCTCTACCGGGACAACGTCCGCGCCCGGCTGCGCAGACCGCGTGCCGATGCGTACGCGCATGTGCCGGTCCAGCTGATCACGCCGACGGGTGACATCTTCCTTTCGGAGAAGCTGTACGACCAACTGGAGCTGTGGGTACCGCATTTGGTACGGCGCTCCCTACCGGCCAAGCACTGGGTGCCGCGCACCCGCCCGGACCAGCTGGCCTCCTGGATCAGCGAGTTCGTCGCCGCCGACGAGTCGGCGCGGGAGGACGGGCGGCCGGCCCCGGACACCGCACCGACCGGGGCGTACGCCGACCGGTTCGGCGGTCAGCTGGTCCTGGTGACGGGCGCGGCGGGCGGTATCGGGCGGGCCACCGCATTCGCGTTCGCCGAGGCGGGCGCCCGGGTGGTGGCCGTGGACCGCGACGCGGAAGGGGCGGCCAGAACAGCGGAGATGGCCCGTCTGATCGGCTCCCCCGCCGCCTGGAGCGAGGCGGTGGACGTCAGCGACGAGCAGGCGATGGAGAAGCTCGCCGAAAAGGTCGCCGCCGAGTACGGGATCGTCGACGTCCTGGTCAACAACGCCGGGATCGGGCTGTCCGGCTCTTTCCTGGAGACCACGAGCGAGGACTGGAAGAACGTCCTGGACGTCAATCTGTGGGGCGTCATCCACGGCTGCCGGATCTTCGGCAGGCAGATGGCCGAGCGCGGCCAGGGCGGCCATATCGTCAACACCGCCTCCGCCGCCGCGTATCAGCCGTCCCGGGCGCTGCCCGCGTACAGCACCTCCAAAGCGGCCGTACTGATGCTCAGCGAGTGCCTGCGGGCCGAACTGGCGGAGCGTTCGATCGGAGTCAGTGCCATCTGCCCCGGCATCGTCAACACCAACATCACGGCGACCACGCACTTCGCCGGGGCCGACGCGGATGAGGAGAAACGTCTGCGGAAGCGGACCAGCCGACTGTACGGCCTCCGCAACTACCCGCCGGAGAAGGTCGCCGACGCGATCCTCGATGCCGTGGTGCACAACCGCGCCGTGGTGCCGGTGACACCGGAGGCGCGAGCCGCCCGGTTCCTGTCCCGGCTCAGCCCCGGCGCGCTGCGCGGGATCGCCCGGCTTAAGCCGCCGCTGTGAGCCGGGCAGAGCCGTCCGCGGCAACGATGCGTTCCGCCGCCGAGTACCGGATCGAGGACCTGGCGCATGCGAGCGGCGCCACGGTCCGCACGATCCGGGCCTATCAGGACCGGGGGCTGTTGCCGACGCCGGAGCGGCGCGGCAGGGCCAATGTGTACCGGGACACGCATCTTGCCCGGCTCCGGCAGATCGCCGAGCTGCTGGATCGCGGTTACACGCTGGCCAGCATCAAGGAGCTGCTGGAGGCGTGGGACGCGGGACGCGGGCTGGGCGGAGTGCTCGGGCTCGTCGCCGAGGTGCACGGGCCATGGACCGATGAACAGGCCGACCGGATCACCCGGGAGGAGCTGCATGCGAGGTTCGGCGGCGCGCAGGACGACCAGGCGGTCGCCGAGGCGGTCGAGCTCGGCGTACTGGAGTGCATCCCGGGCCGGGGCGACGAGTTCCTGGTTCCGAGCCCACACGAGCTCTCTGTAGCCGTCGAGTTGCATGCCGCAGGGGTGCCCCTCACCGCAATCTCCGCTCATCTGCGGGAACTTCGGGGACAGGTCGAGCACATCGCCTCCCGTTTCCTGGAGTTCACCACGGAGCATGTGTTCGCTCGCTACCTCGGCCATCGTCCACCGACGGACGCGGATGCGGCCGAGGCCGCTTCGCTGGTCCGTCGGCTCCGCCCGCTCGCCCAGCGGACAGTGGACGCGGAACTGGCGCGGGCCATGCGGACGTTCGCCACGCGTCATCTGCAGCACCATCTCGGCGCGGACACACCGCTCACCCCGGGACTCTCGACGAGCGAGCCGCGTTCCGTACCACTGCCGCCGGAAACAATGCAGGCCGTACAGCGCCTGGTTGGTCCGCAGAACGTCGCTGCCTTTGTCGCCGCCGCCACTGAACGCGAGGTACAGGCCAGAACATTGGATACACTTGCCACATCAATCCACGAATCAAGGAAAGTTAACCAAAACAGTTGATTGCGAAGCCACTTGTCCACAGAATGGCCAATTCACCTGTGGATAACCGCAGTTGCTTGTGGATCGAACCTGTGGACGAAAATCGTTGCGAATCGTGAGCACATTCTGGTGCGCCGACGAGATCGCCACAGGCACTCTGTCCGGATGGACGAGAGACGCACCGTCAAGGTGTCCAAGTACCTCGCAAAGCATCTGCGGCACCAGCCCGAGCGGATCGGGATCCATCTCGACCCGAACGGCTGGGTGACGATCGACGAGTTGCTCCGGGCCGCGGCTCGGCACGGCTTCCCCCTCACCCGTGCCGAGCTCGACCATGTCGTTGCCGCCAATGACAAGCAGCGCTACGCGATCGAAGGCGACCGCATTCGGGCGAGCCAGGGCCACACCGTCCCGGTGGACCTCGGCCTGCCTCCGTCCGAGCCGCCCGCGTACCTCTGTCACGGCACTGTGGGCCGCGCCCTCGACACGATCCGCACCGAGGGGCTGCGCCCCATGAACCGGCTCCACGTCCACCTCTCGGCCGACCGCGAGACGGCTACCCGCGTCGGCGCCCGCCGTGGTAGGCCCGTGATCCTCTCGGTGGACGCGGGCGCGATGCACCGCGCCGGCCACCTCTTGTACGTCAGCGCGAACGGGGTCTGGCTGACCGACTCCGTACCGCCGGAGTTCCTCCACTTTCCCGGCTGAACCCGACCCGCCCGTCCCCGGCCGTCGTCTGCCGGTCCCACCCGCCCCTCCCGGCGGTCCCGGATCCGCGTCGGCTCCCCGTCCCGGCGTGAATGCCCTCATGGGCCCGTCCGCACTTCGCCGGCACGAAACCGACGTCCTCGCGATCCGCGAGATCGCCCACGTATTCGATCCGGAGGTGCGGGCCACCGATGACATCGGCGCCGACCAGGTCTCCCGCCGAACCTCCGCAGGCGCCTTCGTCATCACCGATGCGGACGGCTCACTGCCGCACAGGGTCTTCGTCGATCGTGCCGCTGCCCGGCGACGGGACGTACAAGCAGCTCGTCCTGGGCGACACACTGTCACCCTGGCTCAGCCGCAGCGTTCGCTGACGCGTCCCTGCTCCGCGGCTCTCCCGCCGTATGGTCGTATGTATGCGTCTGAGCACTGTAATTCTGCCGATTCACCGTTGGAGCGAGGGCCGGAAGGTCTGGCAGCGAGCCGAGGAGCTGGGATTCCACGCCGCATACACGTATGACCATCTGGCCTGGCGGACCTTCCGCGACGGACCGTGGTTCGGCGCGGTTCCGACCCTGACCGCCGCGGCGGCCGCCACCGAGCGGCTGCGCCTGGGCACCCTCGTCACCTCCCCCAACTTCCGGCACCCGGTCACCCTGGCCAAGGACCTCATCACGCTGGACGACGTCTCCGACGGACGGATCACCCTCGGTATCGGCGCGGGCGGCAACGGTTTCGATGCCACCACGCTGCGCAGGAGCGACGAGGAACCGTGGACGCCGCGCGAGCGGGCCGACCACTTCGCCGAGTTCGTACCGCTCCTCGACCGGCTGCTGCGGGAGCCGTCCGTCACGTATGAGGGCGAGTTGTATGCGGCGAACGAGGCCCGGAACGTGCCCGGCTGTGTGCAGCTGCCCCGGCTGCCCTTCGCGGTGGCCGCGACCGGTCCGCGCGGGCTGAGGCTCGCCGCGCAGTACGGTCAGGCCTGGGTCACCACCGGCGATCCCAAGCTGTTCGAGACGGGCACCCCGGAGCAGTCCGTGGCAGCCATCCGCGGGCAGATCAGCAAGCTGGGCACAGCCTGCGAGGCCACCGGCAGGGATATCGCCGAGCTGGACAAGATCCTGCTCACCGGCTTCACCCCGGACCGCCCTCTGGAGTCCTTCGACGCGTTCGTGGACTTCGCGGGCACCCATTTCGAGCTGGGCTTCACTGAGATCGTCATCCACTGGCCAATCGCGCACTCCGACTTCGCGGCGGACGAGAAGGTCTTCGAACGGATCGCCATCGAGGGGCTGTCCCAGCTCGGCTGACCCACGCACCGGCGCGCACACACCACCGGCCGCCCTTCATCACGCCTGGCATGTGTCGGGCATGTTCTCCTGGTCAGGGGCGCGCATCCTCAAATGCGCGCCCCTCCGCACAACCGTGCACCCCTGTACGGGAGAATGGCGGGGTGACCTCAGCTATCGACTCGCCTCTGCCTGCCGCTACCCGGCTGATCGCCACCGATCTGGACGGCACTCTGCTGCGCGACGACAAAACCGTCTCGGACCGCACGGTCGCGGCGCTGGCCGCGGCCGAGGAGGTCGGGATCGAGGTCTTCTTCGTCACCGGTCGCCCGGCCCGCTGGATGGACGTCGTCAGCGACCATGTCCACGGCCACGGCCTGGCGATCTGCGCGAACGGCGCCGCGATCGCCGACCTGCACGCGGGCGGCACGCTGCTCAAGGTCCGCCCGCTGGACCGCCCCGCCGCCCTCGATGTCGTCCACGCCCTGCGCGCGGCCGCTCCGGGCACCTCGTTCGCTGTCGAGCTGGCCACCGGCATCCACTACGAACCGGCCTACCCGCCGTTCCATCTCGACCCGGGCGCCACCGTCGCCGCTGCCGAGAAACTGCTCCACGAAGAGATGCCGGACGCCGGAGCCCCTGTACTGAAGCTCCTCGCGCACCACGCCGAACTGGCCCCGGACGACTTCCTCGCCGTCGCGCACTCGGCAGCCGGCGACCGGGCTTCCCTCACCCGGTCCAGCCCCACGGCCCTGCTGGAGGTCAGCGGCCTCGGCGTCTCCAAGGCCAGCACCCTCGCGCTGTGCTGCGCCGAGCGCGGCATCTCGCCCGCCGAGGTCGTCGCCTTCGGGGACATGCCGAACGACGTGGAGATGCTGAGCTGGGCGGGCACCTCGTACGCGATGGGCAACGCCCACCCGGCCGCAGTGGCCGCCGCCTCCGGGCGGACCGTCACCAACGAGGAGGACGGCGTCGCGATCGTCATCGAGCGGCTCGTGGCCGCGCGCCGGAGGTACTGCATCCAGAGCTGAAGGGCCTGGGCCCGAACGCCGACGACGACCTCAGAGCGGCGCCTCCCACACCACGGTCGTCCCGCCCCCGTCCTCCCCGATGCCCGGCCCGAACCAGGTCGACCCGCCGAGTGCCTCCGCCCTGCGCGCCAGGTTCCGCAGCCCACTGCGCCGCCCGCCCTCCGGGATGCCCACCCCGTCGTCGGCGACCGACAGCCGTACCGCGTCGCGTCCGTCGGGCAGCGTGACGGTCGCGTCGACGACCACATCGATCAAGGACGCCCCGGCATGCCGGAAGGCGTTGGACAGCACCTCCCTCAGCGCCGCGATCAGGTTCTTGCCGGTCAGCTCGCCGACCAGCGAGTCGACCGGGCCGAGGAAACGGTGCGACGGCTTGAAACCCAGCAGGACGGCCGCCATGTTGATCTCGCGCAGGACACGGGTCCGCAACCCGGACGGCGCCTCGGCCGGTTCCTAGTCGGCCGGTTCCTAGTCGGCCGGTTCCTAGTCGGCCGGTGGTCCGGCAGGCCGCTCCGGGCCCTGCCCGACGGGCCCGCCCGGGCGCTCCTACGCCCGCTCGACGGGAGCCAGGATCCGTACGGTCTCCTGTTCGCGCTCCAGCATCCGGCTCAACGGCCCCTCCACCGTCGCGAGATCGGTGTACGGACCGCGCTGCACGACCCTGCCCGCATCCATCACGACCACCTCGTCGACCGCTTCGAGCCCCGCCAGCCGATGGGTGATCAGAACCGTTGTACGGCCCCGGGTGGCGGTCAGCAGATCCGCCGTCAGAACGTCCGCCGTCGCCAGATCGAGATGCTCGGCGGGCTCGTCCAGGACGAGGACGGGGAAGTCGGCCAGGAGCGCCCGGGCGAGCGCCAGCCGCTGGCGCTGACCGCCGGAGAGACGGGCACCGTGCTCGCCGACGAGCGTGTCGAGCCCGTCGGGCAGCGCCTGCACCCAGTCGAGCAGCCGTGCCTGCGCAAGGGCCGCCCGCAGTTCGTCGTCCGTCGCGCCGGTACGGGCCAGCCGCAGGTTCTCCCGGATGGAACTGTCGAAGACATGGGCGTCCTGGGCACACAGCCCGACGAACCGCCGGACAGTGTCGCCGTCCAGTGCCGAGGCCTCCACACCACCGATCCGGTACGTCCCCGACCGTGCGTCCAGGAAGCGGAGCAGGACCTGCGCGAGGGTGGTCTTCCCGGAGCCGGAAGGGCCGACGACGGCGATGCGCCGGCCGGCGGTCAGCGTCAGGTCGACGGAGTCCAGGGCGTCCCGCGACGCTCCTGGGTACCGGGCCGCCAACCCTCGTACCTCCAGCGGGAAGGGCGAGGCGGGTGGATCGGCCTGGGTTGCGGGTTCGAGCACCGGCACCGGGGCGTCCAGCACCTCGTACACCCGCTCCGCGCTCCGCTTGACCCGCTGCCGGTACTGCACGGCAAGCGGCAGGCCGGTCACGGCCTCGAACGCGGCGAGCGGGGTGAGCACCACCACCGCGAGCTCCACGCCCGCCAGCCGCCCGTCGAGGACCGCCGGGACAGAGACGAGTGCGGCGGCGACAACCGTCAGACCGCAGATCACGGCGGAGAGCCCGCCCCCGAGCGCGGTGGCCGTTGCCG
Organism: Streptomyces atratus; assembly: GCF_040655115.1. GTDB lineage: Bacteria > Actinomycetota > Actinomycetes > Streptomycetales > Streptomycetaceae > Streptomyces > Streptomyces atratus_D. The sequence continues at coordinate 177,579 of NZ_JBFAJH010000010.1, forward strand.
CCCGGGCCGCGATCCGGGTCAGGACGCTGTCGGCTTCGCGGGTCCGCGCCGTACGCGCGGGCAGAGCGCCCGCGACGGTCAGTTCGGCGGTCCCGCCGAGCAGATCGGTGATCCGTGTGGCCAGATCGGCCCGCGCGGGCGCCAGTTGACGTTCCGCGTGGCGAGCGCAGGCGCCGCTCACCAGCGGCACCCCGACCCCGGCCAGCAGCAGCCCGGCAGCGAGCACGACGCCCGCCTGGGGCAGCAGCCAGCCGGTGAGCCCGGCGGCCGCCACCCCCACGACAGCCGCGGACCCGGCGGGCAGCAGCCACCTCAGCCAGTAGTCCTGCAGCGCGTCCACATCGGCGACGAGCCGGGACAGCAGGTCTCCGCGTCGGGTCCGGGCCAGACCGGCCGGCGCGATGCGTTCCAGTCCGCGGTACACGGCGACGCGCAGTTCGGCGAGCATCTTGAGCACCGCGTCGTGCGAGACGAGGCGCTCGGCATAACGGAAGACGGCGCGGCCGAGCCCGAAAGCACGGGTCGCGGTCACGGCGACCATCAGATAGAGCACCGGGGGCTGTTCGGAGGCGCGGGAGATCAGCCAGCCGGAGACAGCCATGAGTCCGACGGCCGAGCCCAGGGCGAGACTGCCCAGCAGGAGCGCGAGCGCCAGCTGTCCGCGCTGTGTCCCTGCGGCCTCCCGGACCCGGGCGAGCACCTGGCCGGACCTTGCCGCGGTCTCCCGCAGCGCCTCGGGCCCCCGCACGCCATCGGGTACGTCCTCGGTGACGCGCGCCGGCCCCTTCACCCCGACCGGCTCCGTGGCCGCCGCGCGTTCCGGTGCCACGCCCGGTTCCAGTGTCACCACCCGGTCGGCGACCGCGAGCAGCGCCGGCCGGTGCACGACGAGCAGCACGGTCCGCCCCGCTGCCAGCCTCCGTACCGCGTCGACGATCCCGGCCTCCGTCTCGCCGTCCAGGCTCGCGGTCGGCTCGTCGAGCAGCAGCAGCGGCCGGTCGGCGAGGAACGCCCTTGCAAGTGCAAGCCGTTGCCGCTGGCCGGCGGAAAGTCCCGCGCCGTCCTCGCCGAGCAGTGTCTGCGCACCGTCGGGAAGGTCCGCCACGAAGTCGTACGCCCCCGCGTCCCGCAGCGCCGCCGTGACCGCGCTGTCCTCCGCGTCCGGTCGGGCCAGTCGTACGTTCTCCTCGATCGTGCCCGCGAAGAGATGCGGGCGCTGCGGCACCCAGGCGATCCGCTCCCGCCAGCGCTCGGGCGCGAGAGTCGCCAGATCGGCACCGCCGACCCGCACCCGCCCTTCGTCGGGCTCCGCGAACCCCAGCACCACGTGGAGCAGTGTGGACTTCCCGACACCGCTCGGGCCGACCAGGGCGACGGTCTCCCCCTCCTCGACCACCAGCGAGGCCCCGTCCAGCGACGGAGCGGTACGGCCCTCGTGCCGTACCGTCACCCCCTCCAGTTCCAGCCTCAGCGACTGCGGGACGTCCGCCGTACCACCCGCCCGCACCTCGGTCTCCAGGACCGCAAAGATCTCCTCCGCGGCCGAGAGTCCCTCGGCGGCGGCGTGGTACTGCGCCCCGACCTGCCGGATCGGCAGGTATGCCTCGGGCGCGAGGATCAGCACCACCAGGCCGGTGTAGAGGTCCAGTTCGCCGTGCACGAGCCGCATGCCGATGGTGACGGCGACCAGCGCCACCGACAGGGTGGCGAGGAGTTCCAGGGCGAAGGAGGACAGGAACGCGATCCGCAGAGTCCGCAGGGTGGCCCGGCGGTACTGCGACGTGATGGTGCGGATGGACTCGGCCTGGGCCTTGGCCCGTCCGAAGACCTTCAGCGTCGGCAGTCCGGCGACCACGTCGAGGAAGTGTCCGGAGAGCCGGGAGAGCAGCCGCCACTGGCGGTCCATCCGGGACTGGGTGGCCCAGCCGATCAGGATCATGAAGAGCGGGATGAGCGGCAGCGTGATGACGATGATCGCGGCCGAGACCCAGTCCTCGGTGACGATCCTGGCAAGGACCGCCACGGGCACGACGACTGCGAGCCCGAGCTGCGGCAGGTAGCGCGCGAAGTAGTCGTCCAGCGCGTCGACACCGCGGGTGGCGAGCGCCACCAGAGAGCCGGTGCGCTGCCCGCTCAGCCAGTCCGGCCCGAGCGCCGCGGCGCGGTCGAGCAGCCGGCCGCGGAGCTCGGACTTGACCGCCGCGCTGGCCCGGTACGCGGCGAGCTCGGTCAGCCAGGAGACCAGTCCCCGGCCGAGCGCGACCACCGCCAGCAGCATCAGCGGGGTCCGCAGCTCAGTAACGGTCAGCCCGTCCTCGAACCCGCCCGCCACCACTTCGGCGATGAGCATGGCCTGGGCGATGACCAGCGCCGCCCCAATCACTCCGAGTGCTACCACGGCCGCCAGGAAGCGGCGGGTGGCACGGGCGTAGTGGAGGAGGCGCGGGTCGATCGGTTTCACGTGAAACATCCCCAATGAGCTCGGGCGGTGGACCAGGCGGGACGTGTCGGACCGTCCCCAGGACGTGTCCGGCGGATCGGGCTCGGCCGCGATCCGCCGGGACGCGTCCCCGGCGCGTCAGTGCGCTTCGGCAATGTGCTGCGTACCGATCCGCTTGCGGAACACCCAGTACGTCCAGCCCTGGTAGATCAGCACCACGGGAGTAGCGATCCCCGCGCACCAGGTCATGATCTTCAGCGTGTACGGGGTGGACGAGGCGTTGGTGACCGTGAGGCTCCAGCCGTCGTTCAACGAGGACGGCATGACGTTCGGGAAGAGCGCCAGGAAGAGCATCGCGACCGCGGCCGTGATGGTCAGCCCGGAGAGCGCGAACGACCAGCCCTCGCGTCCCGCCGCGACAGCGCCGATCGCTCCGACCAGCGCCACCACGGCGATGATCATCGCGAGCAGGCTCCAGCCGTCGCCGTGGTCGACCTGGGTCCAGATCAGGAAGCCGAGGGCGAGCACCGCGGTGACCAGCCCCAGCTTGAGTGCCAGCCTCCGCGACCGTTCCCGGATGTCCCCGACGGTCTTGAGTCCCGCGAACACCGCACCGTGAAAGGTGAAGAGGAAGAGCGTGACCAGTCCGCCGAGGATCGCGTACGGGTTGAGGAGGTCCCCGAAGTTGCCCACGTACTCCATGTCAGCGTTGATCTTCACGCCGCGGACAATGTTCCCGAAGGCCACACCCCAGAGCAGGGCGGGGATCAGCGAGGTCCAGAAGATCGCGTTTTCCCAGTTGTTCTGCCACCGCTCCTCGGGCCGCTTCGCCCGGTACTCGAAGGCGACACCACGCACGATCAGGCAGAGCAGAATAATCAGCAGCGGCAGGTAGAACCCGGAGAACAGCGTGGCGTACCACTCGGGGAAGGCGGCGAACGTCGCGCCGCCCGCGGTGAGCAACCACACCTCGTTGCCGTCCCAGACTGGCCCGATGGTGTTGATCAGGACCCGCCGTTCCGTGCGGTCACGGGCCAGCAGCTTGGTGAGGACACCGATCCCGAAGTCGAATCCCTCCAGGAAGAAGTAGCCGATCCAGAGGACGGCGATGAGTACGAACCAGACGTCGTGGAGTTCCATCTCTCAGCTCCTCTGCTCTCAGTAGGAGAAGGCCATCGGCCGGTCGGCGTCGTCGTGGTCGTCGCCGCCGATCTTGGTGGGCGGGTTGAGGTCGGACTCCGTGAGTTCCGGCGGTCCGGCCTTGATGTACTTCACGAGCAGCTTGACCTCGATCACGGCGAGCACCGCGTAGAGCAGGGTGAAGAGGATCATCGAGGTGAGTACCTCACCCTGCGAGACGCCGGGGGAGACCGCGTTGCGCGTCTGCAGCACCCCGTAGACGACCCAGGGCTGGCGGCCCGTCTCGGTGAAGATCCAGCCCCAGGAGTTGGCGATCAGCGGGAAGAGGAGTGTCCACAGGGCGACGATCCAGTAGAGCCTGGTGAGCTTCGGGCTCAGCGCCGTGTTCTTGAAGAGGACCAGGTGCGGCACTTCGTCCTCACCGGTCCGCAGCCCCGGTGGCAGCATGAACTTCTTCCGCGTCAGCCACAGTCCGAGCAGGCCGAGGCCGAAGGACGCCATGCCGAAGCCGATCATCCAGCGGAAGCTCCAGAAGGCGACCGGGATGTTGGGTCGGTAGTCGCCGGGGCCGAACCGTTCCTGCTCGGCCTTGTTGATGTCGTTGATGCCGGGGACGTACGAGTTGAAGTTGTCGTCCGCGAGGAAGGACAGTATCCCCGGGATCGAGATCTCCACGGTGTTGTGGCCCTTGGCCACGTCTCCGACCGCGAAGATCGAGAAGGGGGCCGAGTGCTGCCCCTCCCACAGCGCCTCGGCCGCGGCCATCTTCATCGGCTGCTGCTTGAACATGACCTTGCCGAGCGTGTCACCGCTGACAGCGGTGAGCAGACCGGCGATCACGACGGTGACCAGTCCGAGCCGGAGCGAGGTGCGCATCACCGGGATGTGCTTCTTGCGCGCCAGGTGGAAGGCGGCGATGCCGACCATGAACGCGCCGCCGACCAGGAAGGCCGCCGTGATGGTGTGGAAGAACTGGGCGAGAGCGGTGTTCTGGGTGAGCACATGCCAGAAGTCGGTGAGCTCGGCCCGGCCGCGTTCCTTGTTGATCCGGTAGCCGACCGGGTGCTGCATCCAGGAGTTGGCCGCGAGGATGAAGTACGCGGAGAGGATGGTTCCGATCGAGACCATCCAGATGCAGGCGAGGTGGATCTTCTTCGGCAGCTTGTCCCAGCCGAAGATCCACAGCCCGATGAAGGTGGATTCGAAGAAGAAGGCGATCAGGGCCTCGAAGGCGAGCGGAGCGCCGAAGATGTCGCCTACGAACCGCGAGTAGTCGGACCAGTTCATGCCGAACTGGAACTCCTGGACGATGCCGGTGACGACACCCATGGCGATGTTGATCAGGAAGAGCTTGCCCCAGAACTTGGTGGCCCTGAGGTACTTCTGGTTGTTCGTCCGCACCCAGGCGGTCTGCAGGCCGGCGGTGAGCGCGGCGAGCGAGATCGTCAAGGGAACGAAGAGGAAGTGGTAGACGGTGGTGATACCGAATTGCCATCGCGCCAGGGTCTCGGGCGCCAGAGCCAGCTCCACGTCGTCTCTCCTTACGTCGCCGTAGTCGCAGCGGCAGTTTGCCCCGTTAATCCGACTGATCGCTGGAGGAACAGGACACGCTTGTGAACGCGTTCACATTCACAAGCATTATTGCGCACAGACTTTCGGGATGTTCGAGGGGGGTCCCCTATCGGGACGCTCCACGCGAAGGCCCCGCACCTCCGAGAAACGAGAGGTACGGGGCCTTCCGGTACACCCGGGCCGGACGTGCCGCGCTACAGCTCCTTGCGGTACGCCTCCGCCACCTTCAGGAACACGTCGTTCGCCTCGTCCTCACCGATCGAGACCCGCACGCCCTCGCCCGCGAACGGCCTGACCACGACGCCGGCCCGCTCGCAGAACCCTGCGAAGTCCACCGTGCGGTCACCCAGCCGGAGCCAGACGAAATTGGCCTGGGACTCCGGAACGGTCCAGCCCTGGTCCACCAGGGCCTTGTGCACCCGGACGCGCTCGCAGACCAGGGAGCCGACCCGGCCGAGGAGTTCGTCCTCGGCGCGCAGCGAGGCGACCGCCGCGTCCTGCGCCAGCTGGCTGACCCCGAACGGCACCGCCGTCTTGCGCAGCGCCGCCGCCACCGGCTCATGGGCCACCGCGAACCCGACCCGCAGACCGGCCAGACCGTAGGCCTTGGAGAACGTCCGCAACACCGCCACATTGGGCCGGTCCCGGTAGATCTCGATGCCGTCCGGCACGTCGATGTCGCGGATGAACTCCTTGTACGCCTCGTCCAGCACCACGAGCACATCGCCCGGCACCCGGTCCAGGAACCGCTCCAGCTCGGCCCTGCGCACCACGGTCCCGGTCGGGTTGTTCGGGTTGCAGACAAAGATCATCCGCGTGCGGTCCGTGATCGCGTCCGCCATCGCGTCGAGGTCGTGCACCTCGCCGTCGGTGAGCGGAACCTTCACCGAGGTCGCTCCGCTGACCTGGGTGATGATCGGGTACGCCTCGAAGGAGCGCCAGGCGTAGATGACCTCGTCGCCCGGGCCCGAGGTGGCCTGGAGCAGTTGCTGCGCCACCCCGACGGAACCGGTGCCGGTGGCGAGATGCGAGACGGGCACACCGAACCGGTCGGCCAGCTCATTCATCAGACCGGTGCACGCCATGTCCGGGTAGCGGTTGAAGTTCGCGGCCGCGGCCAGGGCGGACTCCATCACCCCGGGCAGCGGCGGATAGGGGTTCTCGTTGGAGGACAGCTTGAACGCGACCGGTCCGCCGGCCGCCGCCGGCCTGCCCGGCACATAGGCAGGGACGCCGTCCAGCTCGGCGCGCAGCTTGGGGCTCGTCTCGCTCACCGCAGGTCCTCCTCGACCGTCACACACATCAATACTGCTCACCTTATGAGGATTGCGCGCCGCTGCGAATGGCAGAGCGGAGGAATCGTCCGGTGGGGCCAGGAATGGGGGGGAGCGTTCCTCGTACCGGCGCGCGCCGGTAGCTCACTCCGTGGTGCGCATCCCTCGAAGAGGTGAGTTGAGACCTCTTCGAAACATCGACCATTTAGTAGGCCCATCCTCCTCAGTGCATGACACACTACGGCCCACCCCGCCAACGCCCTTGTTTTGCAAGGCATTTGCGGCCAGGTGACCATGCAGAAACGTGCCTGTCGACGTGTGAATATGCGGCCGGGCCAACCGTCCGCGCGAGCCCTACTATCGGCTCGCCATGACAGCAGCAGGGAAGCACCAGGTGAGCCGGACGGAGACCCCCCGGCGCGGCGGCCGGCAGGGACGAGCGGGAATCCGGGATGTGGCCGCCGCCGCCGGGGTCTCCATCACGACCGTCTCCGACGCGCTCAACGGCAAGGGCAGGCTCCCGGACGCCACCCGCCGACATGTCCGCGAGGTCGCCGAGCGCCTGGGTTACCGCCCGTCCGCCGCGGCCCGAACCCTCCGTACCGGCAGGTCCGGCCTCATCGGCCTGACCGTGACGACGTACGGGGATGAACCTTTCACCTTCACCGAATTCGCCTACTTCGCCGAAATGGCCAGGGCGGCCACCTCCGCCGCGCTCGCCCGCGGCTACGCCCTCGTCATCCTCCCCGCCACCTCACGCCATGACGTCTGGTCGAACGTCGCTCTCGACGGCACTGTCGTCATCGACCCCTCCGACCAGGACCCGGTCGTCACCGAACTCGTCCGGCAGGGGCTGCCCGTCGTCTCGGACGGCCGCCCAGCCGGGACCCTCCCGGTCACCGCCTGGGTCGACAACGACCACCGGGCCGCCGTGCTCGACCTCCTCGACCATCTCGCCGCCGCCGGGGCCCGCCGCATCGGCCTGCTCACCGGCACCACCACCGACACGTACACCCGCCTCTCCACCACGGCGTACCTCCACTGGTGCGAGCGCGTGGGCCAGGACCCGGTGTACGAGTCCTATCCCGCCCACGACCCGTGCGCGGGGGCGGTCGCCGCCGACCGTCTGCTCGCCCGCCCGGACCGGCCCGACGCCGTCTACGGGCTCTTCGATCCCAACGGCACCGATCTGCTGGCGGCGGCCCGCCGGTACGGCCTGCGCGTCCCCGAGGATCTGCTGCTGGTCTGCTGCAGCGAGTCCACCGGGTACGCGACGACCGAGCCGCCCATCACCACGCTCTCGCTCAAACCGCGCCGGATCGGTACGGCGGTCGTCCAGCTCCTCATCGACGCCATCGAAGGCGTCGACCAGGACGGCCCGGTGGAACAGGTCATACCGACAGAACTCATCGTGCGGACGTCCTCGCAACGCCGTCCGCCCCGCACCACGGTCAGCGCCCCGCGGTCCCCCTCAGGGGACTGATCGGCGCAATCAAGACAAATCAACCGGTGAACCTCGTCGTGCGCCCGGATTCACCACCCCTGGTGCGTCACAGAGCACGATCCGCATTCCTATGATGGGCGCACGACACCGCGGACCACCCCGACCAGCAGGGCCCGTCAGGTGTACGGCGGCGCGACGGTGGTGGAGGGGTCGATGACACAGGGGGCCGGTCAGGAACCCGTGGTGCGGACGGCAACGTTGCGTGACTTCCGCGTGCCGCCCTATGCGCAGACTCCGGTGCCACCCACGGCGCCGCATCCGGGCAGTGCCGTTCCGGCGGACGAGCCGGAGGGCTACACCCCCACCGCGCGCGATCTTCCCGTGATCAACCTCGGTGACACCGTCCAGGTGCACACAGTCCCCGACCCTCGGCCGGCCCAGGACCGGGGGCTCGGACCGCTGTACGTCGTCGGCGATGTCCACGGCTATCTGGACGAACTCCACGCCGCCCTGGCCGAACAGGGGCTCATCGACGCGGAGGGCCAATGGGCCGCGGGCAACGCCCGGCTCTGGTTCCTCGGCGACTTCACCGACCGCGGACCGGACGGCATCGGCGTCATCGAACTCGTCATGCGCCTGTCCGCCGAGGCCGCGGCCGCGGGCGGCTACTGCAAGGCCCTGATGGGCAACCACGAACTGCTGCTCATCGGCGCCAAACGGTTCGGTGACACACCGGTGAACTCCGGGGCCGGCACCGCCACGTTCCAGGCCGCGTGGCTGCTCAACGGCGGCCAGAAGAACGACATGGAGCGGCTCCAGGACCACCACCTTCAGTGGATGTCCCGGCTCGACGCGGTCGTCGAGGAGGACGGGCATCTGCTGATGCACTCCGACACGACGGCGTACCTCGATTACGGCTCCACCATCGAGGACGTCAATGACACCGTGCACGCCATTCTCACGCGTAACGACGCCGACGAGTGCTGGGACCTCTTCCGCAAACTCACCAAGCGGTTCGCCTTCCGCGACGAGGCGGGTCCGCAGGCGGTCCAGGAGCTGATGACGGCATACGGCGGACAGCGCGTCGTCCATGGTCACAGCCCCATTCCGTATCTCCTCGGCGAGGTCGGCTCGGAGGACGGCGAGGACAGCGCCGGACCCGTGGTGGAGGGTCCGCACGTATACGCGGACGGGCTCGCGATCGCCATGGACGGCGGCGTGACCATGGCCGGAAAGCTACTGGTCGTCCAGCTGCCGTTGCATGACTGACGGTCTTCGGGGAAGACGCATCCACGACCTGACCACGCCGACCACTGGGCCTATTTACGGAAACCCCCTGTCACCCCGTGCCGTGGGCGCTCTACCATCGGCGTATCAGTAGCAGGCTCTCCTCCGTTTCCGCCCAACTGCCCGGCCAAAGCGGGTATTCAGGCCCAACGGAGCATCGGGGGATGCACATGAACAGCGCTCCGCACCTGCTGGCCGAGGACCGACCCGAGTACGAACGGATCCTCGGCGACGCGCTGCGTCACGCTCATGAACGACCGGATCTCGCCGGAGTCGGCGAACGGCTCAACGCGGAACAGTTGCGCACCATGGCACTGAACGCCACGGCGCTGATCACCACGGCGGCGGCCACCGAGTACGACCACTATGTGAAGGCCCGCGAAGAGCTGCGCGGACCGACCGCGGACTCCGCCCAGGGCTCGGGCCTCGGCTCCGACGCGGACGCGGACGATCGGGACCGGCCGGGCGCCGGGATAGGGGCGGTCGTCACGGTCCTGGCGCCGATGCTTGCGGGCACCGCCGCACTGATTTTCCTGCTGGTCGGCTATCTGCTGAAGATGCTCAGCCGGCCCCCCTCGTTCGCCGACACCATGGTCGCCGCCGGGTGGTTCTTCGCCGCGATGACGGCGGCCGCGATACTGGCCGCCGCCGTCGGACTGCTCATCACGGCGCTGCGCAACGGATCGACCGCGCTGCCCGCCGAGGACGCCGAGGACGAACTGCCGGAGGAGGTGGCGCGCGCAAGGGAGGCCTGGCGTCATGCGCTGCTGGAGCGCGGCATCCTGCCGTTCCTGCGCGACGCACTCGCCGATCCCACCGCAGGCGCCGCGTCGCGCACACCGCACCCCTCCGCCAACCGCATCCCGAAGATCGGCTACAGCAGACCGGACTTCACGGGGCCGGACGAGGGGCCTGCGGCGGGTCCCCGCCCGTCGTTCACAAGCCCGGACTTCACCAGCCCGGACTTCGGCGGCCCGGAACACGAACCGGACTGACCGGCCGCCGCGGCCCGGCCTGCCTCGTGAGCGGTGGGGAATCACCAGGCGGCGGCGCCACGGGCCGTGGGTTCGGCACCCCTCGGCTCACCAGGAGTCGTGGCCTGCAGCATGTCCGTACGCGTCACCCAGCCGCCGGTCCACTCACAGTCGTACCCGACGGTGACCTGCGCCTCTTCGAGTACGTACTCGCCGGGCGGGACGGCGACGGTGATTCTCGGCCCCTCGTCGTTTCCGGGACAGTCGACGGCCAGCAGGCCGCCGGGCACGCGGAGTGTCCCGCACCGGCTCGGCTCCAGAACCGTCATTGCGGGGAAGTCACGGGTGGACATGCGCGTACCGGGCCGGAACAAGGCGTCCAGGTGGCCGGGACCGGCCGGTCGGGGAGTTCGCCATGCGTCCTCCGGCCGGCCGACGGCTCTCCCTTCGGGCGCCTCCGCGTTCCGGAACACCAGTGGCCCGGCCAGTCCCTGCTGCTCGGCGGAGAAGAGCGGCCAGTCGGCGAACCCGGGCACGGCCAACCGCTGCTGCTCCTCGGTGACATCGGCCAGGGTGTCGAATCTGGAACCCGCATCCCCCTGGGGCTCCCACGAGGTCCTCCCTCGGCGGCCCGGATGCATGCGCAGCTTCGTCCGTGCGCAGGTGCGGTCGAACTCCGGCATGTCCGGCGTGGCATAGAGCCAGTTCTCCACCTGACGGTGGAAGAGCCGGCCGTCGTCGAGGAGGCGCAGCTCCAGCCGATGTGTACGCCGGCCCTGCTCGTCGTACACCCACACACCCGTGTAGTGGTCCTGCCAGGACACCAGACGGACCTCGACCGGCTCGTTCCGTCCTGTGATCCAGTACGCGACCGTATACGGCAGTCCGGCCGAGTCCCGGGCCGTCGCCGCCTCGGGGGTCAGCGGCCTCCACAGCGCACGCGCCGCAAGATCCCACCCCTCCGCATAGGACAGCAGAACAACCGATTCCATCTCACTCACCCCTGCGCCCCCCTTCCGGCCTGCACACGCGGGAAACGTAACGGCTCCCACCGGCACCCGGCAGGCGACCGGCGGAGCGGCCCGCGGCCCCGGCGGTTTCCGGGGGAGCCGCGGGCCGTTCCGGTACGGCGTGCTCAGTCGGTGAGCGGAAGGTACACCCGGTTGCCCGCGGCCGCGAACTCCGCCGACTTCTTCATCATTCCCTCGGCGATCTCGACCTCGGTCGCCGCGGGCTCGTCGCCACCGAACTGCTCCGAGATGCTTCGGCTGATCTTCATCGAGCAGAACTTCGGACCGCACATCGAGCAGAAGTGGGCCGTCTTCGCCGGCTCGGCCGGCAGCGTCTCGTCGTGGAACTCCCTTGCCGTGTCAGGGTCGAGCGCCAGGTTGAACTGATCCTCCCAGCGGAACTCGAAACGCGCGTCCGACAGCGCGTCGTCCCAGTCCTGCGCCCCTGGGTGCCCCTTGGCGAGGTCCGCCGCGTGGGCCGCGATCTTGTAGGTGATGACGCCCGTCTTCACGTCGTCCCGGTTGGGCAGGCCCAGGTGCTCCTTGGGCGTGACGTAACAGAGCATCGCCGTCCCCCACCAGGCGATCATCGCCGCGCCGATGCCCGAGGTGATGTGGTCGTACGCCGGGGCGATATCGGTGGTCAGCGGGCCGAGCGTGTAGAACGGCGCCTCCTCGCAGATCTCCTGCTGGAGGTCGATGTTCTCCTTGATCTTGTGCATCGGGACATGGCCCGGCCCCTCGATCATGGTCTGGACGCCGAACCGCTTGGCGACCGAGTTGAGCTCGCCCAGCGTGCGCAGTTCGGCGAACTGCGCCTCGTCGTTGGCGTCGGCGATCGAACCGGGGCGCAGTCCGTCGCCCAGCGAGTACGTCACGTCGTACGTCGCGAGGATCTCGCAGAGCTCCTCGAAGTTCTCGTACAGGAACGATTCCTTGTGGTGTGCCAGGCACCACGCGGCCATGATCGACCCGCCGCGGGAGACGATTCCGGTCTTGCGCCGGGCGGTGAGCGGGACATACGGCAGCCGCACGCCGGCGTGGACCGTCATGTAATCGACGCCCTGCTCTGCCTGTTCGATCACGGTGTCCTTGTAGATCTCCCAGGTCAGCTCCTCCGCCCTGCCGTCGACCTTTTCGAGGGCCTGGTAGAGGGGCACGGTGCCGATCGGCACGGGAGAGTTGCGGAGCACCCACTCACGGGTGGTGTGAATATTGCGGCCGGTGGAGAGGTCCATGACCGTGTCGGCGCCCCATCGCGTCGCCCAGGTCATCTTCTCGACCTCCTCCTCGATGGAGGAAGTGACCGCGGAGTTGCCGATGTTGGCGTTGACCTTCACCAGGAACCGCTTGCCGATGATCATCGGCTCGATCTCCGGGTGGTTGACGTTGGCCGGCAGAACCGCCCGGCCGGCCGCGATCTCCTCGCGTACGACCTCGGGTTCGACGTTCTCCCGGATCGCGACGTACTCCATCTCCGGAGTGATCTCGCCCCGGCGGGCGTACGCGAGCTGGGTGACGGGCTGCCCGTCACGGCTGCGTCGCGGCCGGCGCGGGCGGCCGGGGAAGACGGCGTCGAGGTTACGCAGTCCCCCGCGCGGAGAGGTGTGCTTGAGCCCGTCGTCCTCGGGGCGGACGGGGCGGCCCGCGTACTCCTCGGTGTCGCCACGGGCGACGATCCAGTCCTCCCGCACGGGGGCGAGACCGCGCCGTACGTCGGTTTCGGTGGCGGGATCGGTGTACGGCCCCGACGTGTCGTACAGCGTCACGTCCTTGCCATTGGTGAGGTGTACCTTTCGGACCGGCACCTGGAGGTCCGGGCGCGAGCCCTGGACGTATCCCTTGTGCCAGCCGATGGACTTCCCGGCCTCGTCGCTCTGGGTCGAGGCAGGCGTACGTGCGTCCGATGTGGTCATGAGACCTACTCCCTACGCCGGCATTACCCGGTAACAGGTTCAGCGGTCGGCGCAGCCCGCTCCGTACGGACGTACGGATATCAGCGCCCTCTCAGCCCGGTGCTCCGAGCTCCCGCGTGTGCAAAGGTGTCCTCACGCTAGCGCCTGTCCGGGTGTGCTGGACAGAGGGCCCCTTCCTTCTTGCGATGATCGCCCGGTGACGTCTCCTCAGAGGGCCCCCGAACTGCAGGACCATCAGCACGGACACTCGCACAGCCACGGCCCCGCTGCACCGGTCTCCAAACATCTGCGCAAGGTCATCGCGGCCGTGCTGATCCCGTTCGCCACGGCGGTCGTTGTCGGCCTGATGGTCCTCTGGCCGGGCGGTGCGCCCGCGCACGAGCGCACCGGTGTCGGTTTCGACCGGCAGACCCAGCAGGGCAAGGTGGTGAGCGTCGGCAAGGTCGACTGCAAGGACGTGAACGCCGCGCAGACGCCGGTCACGGGCGGCACCACGACGCCGTCGGGGGGCGCGGGCGCCGGCCAGAAACTGTGCGAGAAGGCCACGGTCGAGGTGACGACCGGGCACGACAAGGGGCGCAGGTTCGTCGAGATCATTCAGCCCGACGCCCCTCGGCAGTTGCGCGAGGGTCAGGGTGTGGTCGTGGCGTACGCCCCGGACGCGCCCCATGATCTGCAGTACTCCGTGACGGATGTGAACCGGAAGTTCCCGATGGCGCTGCTGGCCGGGATCTTCGCTCTCGCAGTGGTCGTGGTCGGCAGAATGCGTGGGTTGATGGCGCTGGTCGCGCTCGCCGTGTCGTTCACCGTACTGACCCTGTTCATCCTCCCCGCGATCCTTCAAGGGTCGAATCCGCTGCTCGTCGCGGTCGTCGGGGCCAGCGCGATCATGCTCATCGCGCTCTACATGTGCCACGGCCTGACCGCCCGTACCTCGGTCGCGGTCATCGGCACGCTGCTCTCACTGCTGCTGATCGGGCTGCTCGGTTCGCTCTTCATCGGCTGGGCGAGCCTGACGGGGAACACCGACGACAACACCGGTCTGATCCACGGCCTCTACCCGCACATCGACTTGAGCGGCCTGCTGCTGGCCGGCGTCATCATCGGTTCGCTCGGTGTTCTCGACGACGTGACGGTCACCCAAACGTCGGCGGTCTGGGAGCTGCACCAGGCGGACCCGGCCATGGGTGCGCGGAGGCTCTACCGGGCAGGGATCAGGATCGGTCGCGACCACATCGCCTCGGTGGTCAATACGCTGGTGCTCGCCTACGCAGGCGCCGCGCTTCCCCTCCTGCTGCTGTTCTCGATCGCGCAGAGCAGCGTGGGGACGGTGGCCAACAGCGAGCTGGTGGCGGAGGAGATCGTCCGGACGCTGGTCGGTTCGATCGGACTGGTCGCCTCGGTGCCGGTGACGACGGTGCTCGCGGCACTGGTCGTCTCCGCCGACCGCACAGGACTCGACGCGGAAGCAGGAGCTTCGGCACCCGTACGGAGCGGGAGGGGCCGGCGTCGCAGGGCGAGGCATTGAGCACCTCGACGCGGAGCACATTTCACCCGTTCGGCAGAGACTGCGTTCGAATCGGCCGGTAGGCCGTCCGTGCGGTCTTCCTCAGCCGGCGTTCTGTTCCTTGGCCAGGATCCGGCCCAGCGCCTCTTCCAGACTGCCCTCGAAGTCACTCAGCGTGCACTCCTGTCCGAGGGGCACGAGCTTGTCCGTGCGGTCCAGAAAGGCGACAAGCGGCGCTGTACCGGCCCTGAACAGGGCGCGGTCCGTCCCGACCTGTAGCCGGATGTGTACGTCGGAAAGCCCCTCAGGCTCGGTGGGACTGATGTGCACATCACCGTCGCCGCTGGGGCTGTTGAGACCATCCAGCAGCAGCTCACGGCCGAAAGCCCAGGTGACGGGGGCGTCGCCGGGCAGGTGAAAGGTCATCCGGATCGCATACGGATCGCACACCTCGTACCGGAGCTCCACCGGGATACGGAATGAGAGCTCCTCGGAAACGAGAAAGCTCATCATGACCTCAGCTTGAACCGACTCGCGCATCGTCCAACCCCGCAGTAGATGAATCTGGCCAGGAATGATCCCCCATGGCCCTATTGACGCCATCGTGGTGCACGCGATAGCAGATCACAAGGAGTGATTTTTCAGATACTGATAGAGAAAACGAACGAGCGCAAGAGGCTTGCCACTTCGCCGCGTAGTCGTTCGACTGCGGGGAGCAATCGATCTTCCTGGTCGAGAGGCATGGAAATCGCCATGGCGGCTGCGGCGAATCCGGCCATGAGCGGGATGGCCGCGCAGACCGTCCCCAGGGTGTACTCCTGTCGTTCGATGACAGGTTCCATTCGCTCCAACGACCTCAACCGCTCAAGAAGCGCCGGTCGGTCCCGCACCGAATAGCGGGTCAGTGGCTGCACAGGATGACGGTCCAGATGGTCTTCACGGGCCTTCTCGTCGAGCCGGCTGAGCAGACACTGACCGAGCGCGTGGGCATGCCCGGTCTCCCGGAACGAGGCCCACTCATCCGCCGCGGGGCTGTCGGCGACCGCGATGAGTTCGATCTCACCCTCACGGTAGACGGCGCAGTACACCGGTGCACCGATGATGTCGCGCCAGCGGGCCAGCGACTGGGTCATTCTGCTGCGCCGATTCCGCAGACCGCCGTCGTCGACGAGCCTCTCGGCGGCAGCGCCGAAGAGGAAGACCCCGTTCTCGCGGCGCAGATAGCCCTCGTGGGTGAGGGTGCGCAGCAGGTGATAGGCGGTGGGAAGAGGAAGTCCCGCTTCCCGTGCGAGCTGCTTCGCGGGCGCCCCGTCCCGATGGGCGCCCACAGCCTCCAACAGCCTCAACGCCCGCTGAACCGAACCGATCAACGTCGGAACAGCGGTACTCGATGCCGTGGTCAAAAGTCACCCCCAGGCATGGCGACGGGCGGTCGGCCCGTCCGTGGGGGCCGCCCCCACGGTCCTGCCGCAATCCTGAGGTCCGGAGGCCGGACGTACGCACAATCCACTGGTCACAGTGGCAACAGACAGCTAATTCCCAGGCGGCGGCAGCGGACTGCCACTGTATCGGCCGCGTCAGCAGGAGGCGCCGTTTCGTCCTGCGCTTAGCCCAGCTGGGCTAATTGCCCGACTGGTGACCGCCCGTCTCTACCAGTCTCCGCGCGAGGACGAGGACGACATGAACTTCCGTACGACGAAAACGAGGCCGCCGACCAGGATGACGAAGACCAGGGCCTTGAAGAGCAGACCGATCACGAACCCGATCAAGCTGGCGATCAGGCCGCCGAACACCACGATCGCGATGACGGGCACCGCGACCCACTTCACCCACCAGGGCATCCCCGTGAATATCTCCCGCACAGCCATCGTCCCTACCCCATTCCTGTGAGTACCTGATTCGATGCTAGAGGCGCGGGGGTCGCCGGCGGGGGCTCCGGAGCCCTTGATCTCCCCTGATCGAACCCCGAGGGATCCCTGAGAGCCCGGTCAGCTCTCGGGCGGAGAGAAGACCACCATGACCCGCAGATCCTCGGTGATGTGGTGGAACTTGTGGGCCACGCCGGCTGGTACGTACACCACGCTTCCCCTGCCCACCTGCGTGGTCTCCATGCCCACAGTGATCGAGGCACGGCCGCTGACGATGAAGTAGACCTCGTCCTGCTGGTGCGGCTGCTGCGGGTCGAGTTCGCCGGCGTCCAGCGCGTACAGGCCGACGGACATGTTCCGCTCCCGCAGGAACTGCAGGTACGCGCCGTCGTTGGCGGCACGTTCCGCCTCGAGTTCGTCCAGCCTGAATGCCTTCATGGCCCGTCCGCTCCCTGCTTCTGTTCAGCCGGTGTCCGCCACCGATCATGTCTGCCACGATCAGACACATGAAGAATTTTGTAGTCAAGACGATCGCCAACGCGGGTGCGCTGGCCGTGGCCATCTGGTTGCTGGACGACATCACACTGTCGGGCGGCAGCACCGGTCGCAAGGCGCTCACCCTGATCCTGGTCGCCCTGCTCTTCGGGCTGGTGAACTTCGTGGTCAAGCCGATCGTGAAGGTGCTCACCCTGCCGCTGTTCATACTCACGCTGGGGCTGATCACCCTTGTGGTGAACGCGCTGATGCTGATGCTGACCTCCTGGCTGGCGGGCCAGTTCCATCTCAGCTTCCATGTCGACGGCTTCTGGACCGCGGTGCTCGGCGGCCTCATCATCTCGATCGTGTCGTGGGCACTGAACGTGGTCCTGCCCGACGAGGACTGATCCGACGCCGCACAGACCAGAGAGCACAGAGAGAACAGAGGCACAGCATGAGCACCATGGGCGACGGCACCCGGGCGGTACGGGCAGGCCTTCCCGACCCGGAGCAGTACGAACCCACCCTGCCCGGTCCGGTCTTCGCCGCGCACTTCCATCTCTCCGGCGAGCCGACCGGTCCGTACACCTACGGCCGGGACACCAATCCGACCTGGACCCATCTGGAACAGGCCATCGGCGAGCTCGAAGCGCCGGGAGAGGCCGTCGAGACCACGGTGTTCGCCTCCGGAATGGCGGCGATTTCAGCAGTACTGCTGTCGCAGGCCCGTACCGGCGACACGGTCGTCCTGCCCGACGACGGATATCAGGCGCTGCCGCTGGTGCGTGAGCAGCTGGAAGCGTACGGAGTCGAGGTGCGGACCGCGCCGACCGGGGGCGACGGACAGCTTGCGGTCCTGGAAGGGGCCCGGCTGCTGTGGATCGAGACGCCGTCCAATCCGGGACTCGACGTCTGCGACCTGCGGCGGGTCATCGACGCCGCACACACGGCCGGAGCTCTGGTGGCCGTCGACAACACGCTCGCCACCCCGCTCGGACAGCGCCCTCTGGAGCTGGGCGCCGACTTCTCCGTGGCCAGTGACACCAAGGGCATGACCGGGCACGGCGACATCCTGCTCGGCCACGTGACGTGCCGGGATCCGGCGCTGGCGACGGGTGTACGGCGTTGGCGCAAGGTCGTCGGGGCGATCCCCGGCCCGATGGAGGCCTGGCTCGCGCACCGTTCGCTGGCCACGCTGGAGCTGCGGATCGACCGGCAGTGCGCGACCGCGCTCGTTCTCGCCGAGGCGCTGGACAAACGGCAGGAGGTGACCGGGCTGCGGTATCCCGGGCTGCCCACCGACCCCTCGTACCCGGTCGCCGTGCGGCAGATGCGGCGCTTCGGCTCCGTGGTGTCGTTCGTACTGCCCGACCGCGAGATCGCGGAGCGCTTCCTGGCGGGGCTGCGGCTCGTCGACGACGCCACCAGCTTCGGCGGCGTCCGCTCCACCGCCGAACGGCGGGCGCGCTGGGGCGGCGACGCCGTACCGGAGGGCTTTATCCGATTCTCGGTCGGGGCCGAGGACGCGGACGACCTGATCGCTGACGTGGAGCGGGCCCTCGACGAGGCGATGGGCTGGGGGGACAGGTCAGGACAGAGAGGAGCCAGCGGTACAGACGGTCCGAGCCTCCCCCCTCGTGGCTCGGACCGTCCCGGTTCCACGGACGAAGAACCGCCTGGACAAGGCTAATTGACTCTGCGTCAGTGTCCAATCACAGTAGCGACAGCGACCTATCGACATATTTATGATTGTTCGGGTCGGACGCGTCGAAAGGGCGGGAGGGAACCGGACA
Source organism: Streptomyces atratus (assembly GCF_040655115.1). GTDB lineage: Bacteria > Actinomycetota > Actinomycetes > Streptomycetales > Streptomycetaceae > Streptomyces > Streptomyces atratus_D. The sequence goes on from NZ_JBFAJH010000010.1 coordinate 196,281, forward strand.
TGGACCTGGCCCTGCTGCGCACATTCGTCACGGTGCACCGGGCCGGTTCCTTCACCCGGGCCGCCGCGCTGCTCGGTCTCTCCCAGCCCGCGGTCACCTCGCAGATACGTACGCTGGAACGGCAGCTGGGCCGCCCGCTCTTCCTGCGCAGGGCCCGCGGCGTCACCCCGACCACCATGGGCGACGAGCTCGCGCACCGGGCGGCTCCTCATCTGGACGCACTGGTCGAGATCGCCGAGACGGGGCTCGACGAGGAGTCGGTCGTGCGGACACTGCATCTGGCCGGTCCGCCGGAATTCACCTCGCTGCGGGCACTGCCCGCTCTCACCCCGCTCATCTCCCAGGGCCTCACCCTGCGCAGCACGTTCCTCGCCAATTCCGATGAGGCGCTGGAGGGGCTCGCCGCCGGACATCATGATCTGGCCATCGCGACGGCCCGGCCGCGTGGTGGTCTGCTCACCGCGACTCCGCTCTGCGACGAAGAGCATGTGCTGGTCGCCGCCCCGCGCTGGGCGGCACGCCTCGGACCCGGAGCGCTGCGGCGCAAGGGCCCCGTGGTGCTTCAGAAGCTGCCAGTGGTGGAGGTGCATGAGAGCCTCCCGCTCGTCTCCCGCTACTGGGCCGCCGTCTTCGACGGCCGGCCGGCCACAGCGGGCACCGTCATCGCGCCGGATCTGCGCGCGGTCCTGGAGTGCACCGCGGCGGGCGCCGGACTGGCCGTACTGCCGCGCTATCTGTGCGAGGGGGCGTTGGAGCGCGGCGAGGTGGTGGCGCTCCTGGACCCGCCCGTGCCGCCACTGCGCACCTACTTCCTGGCCGCGCGGACCGGCACACTCGCGCTGCCGCACATCGCGCGGGCGCACGAGTGGCTGGTGCGTGCCGCCGTCGATTGGTGACCCGACGGCAGGGCGGGTGTTTCAGAAAGGGTTCTGTGGGCCACTCTCTTGCCATGACCGAACGTCCTGTGGTCAAGCGCACCGCACGCGCCATCCTGCTCGACGGCAACGACCTCATCCTCATCAAGCGCACCAAGCCGGGGGTGGATCCGTACTGGCTCACGCCGGGCGGCGGGGTCGAGCCCGAGGACGCAACCGTCGTCGACGCCCTCCACCGCGAGGTGGACGAGGAGCTCGGCGCCAAGATCACCGATGTGGTCCCCTGCTTCGTCGACACCGTGGAACATATCGAGGGCGGTGGGGTGAAGGGCGTCAAGGTCCAGCACTTCTTCGTCTGCCGGCTGGACTCGATGGACCTGTCCCGGCGGCACGGCCCCGAGATCGACGATCCATGCGGCGAGTACGACGTCGTACGGGTGCCGTTCAGCCGGATCGGGATCGCCGCCGTCCATCTCGTGCCGCTGTCACTGCGGCACTACCTGGACGGCAACATCGAGGGTGTACGAGCGATGCACGCGCCGGACCTGGGCTGATCCTGAGCCCGGAGGCTCCACGCGGATGGGATGGACCGTCGTGGCCACCTCGGGCTCACGAGCGCCAGTTCCTCGACGGAGTCGTGCCGGATGCGCTCGGGCGGCATACCGATCCGTCTGAGGACACCCACGCCTCTGCGGATCATCCCGGGCGGCCGCGCTGAGCATCCATCGCGGCCGGTAACATGGCCCGCAGATCGGGGTGGCGCACGAGAGCAGGGCGTAGAAGTACAAGGTGGCCTGGTCCGCGACAGAAGTAATCCTCTCCGCCACGGTGTGGTGGATCAGGGTCGCATCGGGAGATCTCGGAATTCCGTCGCCGGTCGACATGGTGGCCGGAGCATCCATAATTCTGCCTCGCCTCGAGCATCTTCTGGTCGCATGAGCGCGCCGGCACCGCACGTACCGCCTGCGGTCCCTCGCCCCAGCATGCCTGCGACACCTACAGGTCGGACAAATAGCGTGAAGTCCGGGTATCCGAACCAGTTCTCCCGTTACGCTCTCTTGCCCCCATGGCCACACCGGGAACCCAGGACCGTGCGCGCAACGCGTATCTGCGCCGGATCACCTCTCACCCTCGCTCAGCAGCGTGTTTCACGTGAAACCGCGCACGCGTGCGACTCGCCGTCGAGCCCTCACCACGGGCTCGGCTGACTGGCCGCGCCGGCAGTATCGAGGGGTGGGCGCATGTGAGTCTCGGCCGGATCCGGTAAAGCGGTGGACGAGCGCTCACTGCGTCGTACAGCCTGGCCCTCATGCCCAGCCCACTGCCTCGCCCGCACACCGACACGCCCATCCGGCGCCTCACCCGGGGAGACCTGGTCCCCTGCGCCAATCTCTGCGAGGACCGCGGCTGGCCGCGCGACGAGCACCGCTGGGCCCTGCTCCTCTCCGCAGGGACGGGCTACGGCATCGATGATCCCGAGGGCAAAGGCCTGATGGCCGCCTGTGTAATGACCTCATACGGCCAGGGACTCGCCGCCATCGGCATGCTCCTCGTCGCCGAGCGATACGCGCGCCAGGGGATCGCCCGACGCCTGATGCACCAGGTGATCGAAACGGCGAGGGAGACGACACTCAGCCTGTACGCGACGTCGGCCGGGCGGCCGCTGTACGAAGAGCTCGGTTTCGAAGCGGTGGGCCGGGTCGAGCGGATCAGTGGTCACTTCCGGCTGACCGGCGCGTCCGGCGACGGCGCTCCCGCAGCGTCCACCATGACCGTCCGTCCGGCGACGGCCGAGGATCTGCGTGCCATGCTCCGGCTGGACGCGGAGGTGTTCGGCGCGGACCGGACGCATCTCCTTGCCCGGCTGCCGGCCTTCGCAGATCACCTCCGGGTCGCAGAGGACGAGGGCGGACTTGTCGGCTACGCGGCGCTGTGGCCGAGCGACAGTGTCCATGTGGTCGGTCCGCTGATCGCCCGGGACACCGTCACGGCGATGGCGCTCGTCGACTCCCTCGCGCAGGCGACGGTCCGTCCCCTGCGCGCGGACATCGACGCACGCCATGAAGAACTGCTGGACCGGCTCAGGGAGTGCGGTCTGCAGCCGGCCGGCTCCGGAACCACGGTGATGACCTACCGGTCCCCGGACCTGCCGGGCGACTGGACCCGTCGCTTCGCACCGCTGACCGTGGCGACGGGCTGACGCGGACCGGGCTGAGCGGCGCCGGGCCGGCCGGGTCGGGTCGGGCTCGGCTCGCACTTTCGTACCAACTGGCCCGGCACTCGCTGAAACCGCAGATGTCCGTTCTCATGTGCCCTGATTCTGCTGGCACATGAGAACGGGCATCGATGGATTTCCGCGACCTCAGCGGCGGTTCGCGAGTCAACCGAGAGCCGTCACGGCGGCCGTGGCGAAGCCGTGGTCCTGCTCGGGCGCGCCACCGCCCACGCCGACGGCTCCGATCAGCCGACCGTCACGGAAGACGGGGACGCCGCCGGCGATGAACAGCAGCGGACGGTCGAGGGCGGTCGGCAGGGTGTGGAAGAGCCCGCCCGGCTGGACCGCGTCGACAAGATCGGCGGTCGGAGCGCCGAGCTGAAGGGCCGTGTACGCCTTACGGGTGCTGGTCTCACCCGCGATGAGAACGGCCCGGTCGTCGCGGCGGAAGGCCAGCAGGTGGCCGCCCGCGTCGAGGACTGTCACAGCGGCGGTCACACCGGCGGCTTCGGCGGCGGTGCGAGCCGCGGCGACCAGCAATTCCGCGTCCAGAATGGTCAGCGGGGCAATGGCCGTGGGGATGGTGGTGCTCATGAAGGATGGCTCCTTGGTGCGGTGGAGAGTGCGCGCCCTGCGGTGAGCGCGCTCTGTGGGGGGTGTCAGTGCCGAGCCGCAGATACCTCGACCGGCTCGGGAATGTGCCCGGCGACGAGCCGACTGCGTGTGACCGTCCGACGCTCCAGGGCGCTGGAAAGGACGGCGAGGACCAGTGCGGAAGCAGCCAGTGCGGCGCCGACCCAGTTGGGTGCGGTGTAGCCGAGACCGGCGACGATGACGAGGCCGCCGAGCCACGCCGAGAGCGCGTTGCCGAGGTTGAAGGCGCCGATGTTGACGGCGGAGGCGAGGGTCGGGGCCCCCGCCGCCTGGTCGAGAACCCGCTTCTGCAACGGCGGTACGGTCGCGAAGCCCAGGCCACCGATCAGGACGATGGTGACGGCTGCCGCGATCTTGTTGTGGGCGGTCAGGGTGAAGAGTGCCAGGACCACGGACAGGGCGCCCAGCGACACGTACAGCATCGGCATCAAGTGGCGGTCGGCGAACTTACCGCCGAGCAGATTGCCCCCGACCATGCCGAGCCCGAAGAGGACCAGCAGCCAGGTGACGGAAGACGCGGAGAAGCCGGCAATCTCGGTCATCATCGGCGTGATGTAGGTGATCGCGGCGAAGACTCCGCCGAAGCCCAGAACGGTCATCGCCATGGCAAGCAGCACCTGCACATTGCGGAACGCGGCCAGCTCATGACGGAGCCGCACGCCTTCGGCCTTCGGCTGCTCGGGCACCAGCCTGGCCACGCCCAGGAGGCCGACGACTCCGAGGGCCGCGACGATGAAGAACGTGGTCCGCCAGCCGACGCTCTGCCCGATGTAGGTGCCGAGCGGTACGCCGACGACATTGGCGACGGTGAGGCCGGTGAACATCATGGCGATCGCGCCGGCCTTCTTCTCCGGGGCGACCAGATCGGCTGCGACGACCGATCCGATGCCGAAGAAGGCACCGTGGGCGAGCGAGGCGATCACTCGCCCGGCGAGCATCACGCCGAAGACGGGAGCGACGGCGGACATCACATTGCCCACGACGAACAGCCCCATCAGGAGCATGAGCATGCGTTTGCGGGTGACCCGCGTACCGAGAACCGTCATCAGTGGAGCGCCGAGTACGACGCCGAGTGCATAGCCGGTGACCAGGAATCCTGCGGTGGGAATCGAGACCTGGAAGTCCGCAGCGACCTCGGGGAGCAGCCCCATGATCACGAACTCGGTGGTTCCGATACCGAATGCCCCGATGGCGAGGGCGAGGAGCGCGAGCGGCATGGGTTTCACCTTCCCAGGAGATTGCGTCTGCGCCTTACGAGCGTCCACAATAATTGCATACGCGATTAATTGCAAGCGCGGGCTATTGCAGACGTCCTCTATCCTGGAGGCAAGCGGCTCCGCACGGAGGAGAGACCATGACAGCGACGGACCCTGCACTGACTGCCCTCTCGCAGGGCTGGTGCGCCCTCTCCCTGCTTCACGGCAAGATCGAGTCCCGTATCGAGCGGGCCCTGCAGTCCGGGCACGGGCTCAGCGTGCGGGAGTACTCCCTGCTCGACGTCCTGAGCCGACAGCACAACGGCCCGGGCGGCCATCTGCAGATGAAGCAGGTCGCCGACGCGGTCGTGCTCAGCCAGAGCGCCACCACCCGTCTGGTCAGCCGCCTCGAAGACCGCGGGCTGCTGACCCGGTATCTCTGCGACACCGACCGCCGCGGCATCTACACCAATGTCACCGATGCCGGCCTCACATTGCTCGCCCAGGCCCGGCCGACCAACGACGCGGCGCTGCGCGCCGCCCTCGACGAGGCGGCCAGGAACCCCGAGCTGGCCCCGCTCGTCACGGCGGTCGAAGAGCTGAAGGTCCCCGCGTAGGCCGCCTGAACTGCGTAGTCTGCCGATCATGAGCGATCTGGAAATACGCCCTGCGGCCCTCATCGACATCCCGGCCGTCGTGGCCATGCTCGCGGACGATCCGCTGGGCGCACAGCGCGAGTCGCCGGACGATCTCGCCCCCTACCACGCCGCCTTCCAGCGACTCGCCGATGACCCGAACCAGCACCTGGTCGTCGCCGTACGCGAAGGCAGTGTTGTCGGGACCCTGCAGCTGACGGTGATCCCCGGGCTCTCCCGGCGCGGCTCGACCCGCTCCGTCATCGAGGGCGTCCGTGTTCATGCCGATGAGCGCGGCAGTGGCCTCGGCACCCAGCTGATCCAGTGGGCGGTGGACGAGTCCCGGCGCCAGACATGCCAGTTGGTCCAGCTGACGTCCGATGCGACCCGGACCGATGCCCATCGCTTCTATGAGCGGCTCGGGTTCACCGCCAGTCACGTAGGCTTCAAGCTCGCTCTGTGACCGCAGCTCGGAATCCACAGAATCCGACGGACCGAAGGAGCGCTCGGTGCACGCCATCTGCGACACGCAACGACGGGCCAGACTCGGCCGACGTCACCTCCTGGCGCCCTCCGTGCGGGTTCCCTCTGCGGTGTCCGTGGCCGACGCGGTCGTTGCCCTGCACGCCACCGACGCGGCCACTGTCATTCTTTCCACTTGTGCCCGGCTCGCCGAGGCCGGCGTGGACACAGTGGAGCGGGCTCTCTACGAGGATGTCTCTCTGGTCCGGCTGCTCTCCATGCGCAACACCCTCTTCACGGTGTCGAGCGGGCTCGCCCCGTATGTCGACGCGTCGAACGCCCGGGCCGTGGCAGCCAAGGAGCGCCGGACCTTCCTCAAACACCTGCGGGACGACGGAAACGGACTGGACGAGAGCTGGCTCATCGAGACGGAGAAGGCGACCCTGTCCGCCCTGACGGCGCGCGGCTCGGCCACCGGCAGCGAACTGTCCGCCGCCGTGCCGGCGCTGCGTACGAAGATCACGGTCTTTCCCGGTAAGAAGCAGGAGACGGTGCAGGGTGTCGCCACCCGTGTTCTGCGGGTGCTGGCAGCCGAAGGCCTGATCCGCCGGCACCGGCCGCGCGGCTCCTGGACCTCCAGCCAGTTCCGCTGGACGACGGCTGAGCCATGGCCCGCCCAGGAGCTCTCAGAGGCACAGGCTGAACTGGCCCTGCGCTATCTCCGCTCGTACGGCCCCGCGACCGAGGCAGATCTGAAGTGGTGGACGGGCTGGGGTTTCGGCCAGGTACGCAGTGCTCTGGCAGCCACCGGCGCCGAGAAGGTGCGGCTCGACAGCGGCGCGACGGGCTGGATCTCCCCGGGGGACACAGAGCCCGAACCGGCCCTGGAGCCGTGGGCGGCACTGCTTCCCGCCCTCGACCCGAGCGCGATGGGTTGGGCCGATCGCGGTTTCCATCTTCCGGCCGAGCACCGGGCGGCACTCTTCGACCGGGCCGGCAACATCGGCCCGACGGTGTGGTGGAACGGCGAGATCGTGGGCGGCTGGGCTCAGCGCGCCGACGGTGAGCCGGTGTGGCGACTGCTGTCCGACGTCGGCCGGGAGGCCACCGCCGCGATCGAGGCGGAGGCGTCCCGGCTGTCGGAGTGGGTGGGGGAAACGCGGATCACTCCACGCTTCCGCACGCCGCTGGAAAGGGAGTTGACGGCCTGAGCGGGCCACGTCGTCACGTTTCACGTGACGACGTGACGACGTAACGCTCAGGCGCCGAGGCCCCGCCAGCCCTCCGCGTCGACCCCACCAGGAACGACCGACTCGGGATCGTACGGTTCACGCGTGAAGACGAACGATCCCAGGTCGAGGTGGCTCACGCTGCCGTCACCGGCCTTGACGACGCGGAGCGTTTCCCCGGCGTAGTACCCGTCCAGGCCGATCCAGCTACCGTCCGGCTGCGCGACGAATCGGGCACCGCGGCCGTCGCCACGCAGCGGCCCCAGCTCCAGACCCCGGTCTGCAGTCAGGCGCAGGACATTCGGGCGTGTGCCCCAGTACCAGAATCCGGTCAGCGCGAGAAGTTCCGGGTCGGCCTCGGGCAGCGGGCGCCACGGCTCAGGGATGCGCGGCTCGGCCTCAGCGACGATCTCCACGAGGTCTGCGGCTATCGTAGCGGCGAGCGGCCCGGAAGTGGCATTGGTGAGAACCACGGCGGCTGCATCGTCCTCGATGCTGAACCAGAGCGTGGCCAGGAACCCCGGCAGCGAGCCGGTGTGCCCGAGCAGGGTGCGGCCGCTCTGTTGTACGACCTGCAGGCCGAGACCGTAAGCCCCCTCCCCGGGACTGGACGCGGACGGCGCCGACTGCGCGCGCATCTCCTCCACCGAGGCAGCGCCGAGTACCCGGTCGTCCCCCTCGGCAAGGAAGGAGGCGAACCGGAGAAGATCGGTGGCCGTGGACCAGAGCTGCCCGGCCGGTGCCATGAGACCGAGGTCCTCCGCCGGTTCGGGAAGCATGACATCGGCCCACGGGTGGACGGCCCAGCCACCCGCGTGCGGCGCCTGTGGCTGGGTGCTCGTACGACGCATGCCCAACGGTTCCAGGATCTCGCGCTGCAGCACCTCCGCCCACGATGCGCCACGCACCGCCTCGATCAGCGCCCCGAGCACTGAGTAGCCGGGGTTCGAGTAATGGTGACGCCGGCCGGGAGGATGCATCCGCGCCTGCTCGCCGAGGACATCGGCGAGCTCGGGGCGCAGAGTTCCCGGCGTCCGCTCCCACCAGGGCGCGGGCGACTCGGCGCTCAGCCCCGCACTGTGGCCCAGTAGTTGGAGGACGGTGACCCCGCCGACGCCTGTCCCCGGCAGGTGCTTTTCCAGCGGGTCGTCGAGATCGAGCAGACCCTCGTCACGCAGCCGCAGGACCAGCACGGCTGTAAAGGTCTTGGTCAGGGAACCGATCCTGAACTGCGTATCGGAGTCGGGGGCGTGACCGTCGACGCAACTGCGCGATGCGTTCCAGACAATCCGGCCCCGGCGCTGCACCGCAGCGACGAGCGAGGGCGTACGGCCTTCGACCTGTGCGGAGGCGATGCGGTGCAGCAGCGCCCGCTGCGTACCGGGAAGCAACTCTTCTGAGGAATAGGTCATGGTCAACAAGTACCGGCACAGCGAGTCGGCGGCGACCCGATTTCGAAGCCCGCGGGCCTGGGGGTCAGCGCTTGCGGCTGTACGTCCTGACCAGTACTCCGCTGTCGAAGGCGGCCACCGAATCCAACATGAACTCCGTGGCCGCAAAATCCGATCCGAACATCGGCATACCCGAGCCGTAGACCAGCGGATACGTCTTGATCACGAGCTCGTCGATCTCGTCGAGCAGCTCCCCCGCGAGCTGTGAGCCACCGCAGAGCCAGATCCCGAGGCCGCTCTCCTCCGCCTTGAGTTCCCGCACCCTGCCGACCACGTCGCCGGAGACGAGTTCGACGTTCGGGTCCGGAGACTCCTTCATGGTCCGGGATGCCACAAGCTCACGCAGTTGGGCATACGGGCTGGTGATGTTGACGTCCAGGGCCAGTTGGTAGCTGGCCCTTCCCTGGATCACGGTGTCGAACTTCTGATTCCTGACGCCGTGAAATCCCAGCTGCCTGCGGCCTGCGGTCGAAACCGTCTCCGGATACTGGGACTTGAGGTAGTCGAGAAACTCCTTGTCCAGGAACCGGTACATGGACGACGCATCGCCGCTCGGGTCACCGATGAAGCCGTCGATGGAGCAGGCAATGAAGTAGGTCAGCTTTCGCACAGGATCCCCGTTCAATGTGGCGTTGGCTCGGACATGTGAAACACTTCATTCATAGTGCTTCACATGTAGTGGTTGCGCAAGCCCCTTTCCGCAGAGGGACCGAAGGAAGAGGAGACACACATGGTCAGGAACCCGGAGCGCAGAACAGCACTCGTCGATGCCGCCATCGAGGTGCTGGCGCACGAGGGTGCGCGAGGGCTCACCTTCCGCGCGGTCGACACACGGGCGGGCGTACCGGTCGGGACTGCGTCCAACTACTTCGCCAACCGGGACGACCTGTTCATGCAAGCCGGCGCCCGGATCACCGACCGGATGACACCGGACCCGGCCGGAGTCGAGAAGGCGATGCGCCCGGCTCCCTCGCGTGAGCTGGTCACGGAACTGATGCGATGGCTGGTGCAGCGCATGGCCGCCGATCGCACCAGCTACCTCGCCATGCTGGAACTGCGCCTGGAGGCCACCCGGCGCCCCGCCCTCCGCGACCGGCTCAACCGGACCTTCCGCGCCAATCTGGACGAGAGCGCCCGCTTCCACCGGGAAGCGGGACTGCCGGGCGACGCCGACGCCTTCCTCGTGCTGTATCTCGCCATGACGGGCCTGCTGCTGGAGCACTTCACGCTGCCCGACGTGCTCACCGGGGGCGACACCGACGACGGTCCCCACACCGATGCCACCCTGGACCGGATTGTGGAGACGGTGGTCACTCTTATCATTCCGGCGAGGTGAGCCGCCCGGACAGGGCAACAAATGGCAGGGGCTGCACTCCCAGGACGAGAGAGCTGCCCCTGCCATGCGGCATCGCGTCTACCGATCGAGCTGGTAGAGAAGCGATGTATGGGTCGGCAGACAACCGAACGCGTCGTTGATCGCGCGCATGGGCCGGTTGCTGTCGGCCGTGTCTGTCAGCAGACCGGCGAGATGCGGGTGGCACTCGACGGCCTGCCGGATCACCTCGGCCTTCAGCGCCGCGGTCGGGGTCGGTCAGCGGGGTATGCGAATCGACAAGATGTCTCTGTCATGAAGAAGCGGCTGGTGGCATGGCAGTGCACGAGTTCGGGTGCTGACGGCTCCTGAGCATGTGCTGCACACCTCCTTGTCGATGACGCCGCTCCGCGCGCGGGACGGCCCAGCAACCGTGTCCATCGCCCCGGTCCGCCACAACGGCGTTCGTCTGCTGCCGAACTCACCGTGGCACGCCCGGTCGACATGGGTTCCGGCCTGCGACGCGGGCGGACAAAGAACGACTGACGGCGTGCTGTCGGCCGCACCGACCGAAGCGGGCTCGCGTCCTGGAGGGCGTCGCGCGAGGTCGGGAAGGCCACCCGCCTCGCCTTGATAGGGCACCGAACGGCGGCCCTGGAGTGCTTCGACCAGGAGCCGGCCGGACAACTGGCCCGCATGACGCTGCGCACCAGGGCCGACGCCCCATCGACCCGGCGCCTACCCCTCGGCAACCGGCCGGTAGGTGCACACCTGTACGCCCGCACCGTTGGTGACCGTGGAGACCAACTCCATTGGGCGCAACGCGCGGTCGCCGGGGAAGATCGTTTTCCCGCCGCCGAGGATCACCGGCATGATCATAAGTCTGAGCTCGTCGACCAGGCCCTCGCGCAGCAGGGTGCGCACGAGCGTGGGGCTCCCCATGACCAACAGGTCGCCTCCATCGGTCTCGTGCAGCTCACGGACGCGGTCGACGGCCTTGTCGCCGGGGATGCGCGTGCTGTTGTCCCACGTCAGCACGGCATCGCCCAGTGTCTCGGACACGACGTACTTCGGGATGGCGTTCATCCGGTCGGCGAACGGGTCCCCGGCTCGCTCGGGCCACGCCGCGGCCATGGACTGCCACGTACGGCGCCCGAACAACAGCGCCTCGGCCTTGGCCAGCGCGTCATCGAAAGCACCGCCCACCACCTCCGGATCGAAGAACCGGTGCGACCAGCCGCCGTGGGCAAAGCCACCGTCGGTGTCCTCGTCGGGTCCACCCGGCGCCTGCACGACGCCGTCCAAGCTCATGAACTCACTGATCACGATGCGCACGGGACTCGCTCCTCTTCCTCAACCGGGTCTACTGCAAGAGAGACTCCGGCTCCCCTCCAAAATCATCGCTCCCGCTCCATCCCGCATTCGCCACGAGGCGGAAGGGGGTGAGCCGGCGACATTAAGGACCCGTGCAGGTCTCGCAGCTCGCGGCCTAGAGCGTCGCGCTGACCAGCGGGTTCTCGGCCTGTCTCACACCGTGGCCAGACGCTCTTGTCTCAGGACGAGTGGCATTTCCTCTTGGCTCGCGTCAGGCGTCACGACGGCAGAGCCGTGAGGTGCTGGCGGGCAGTCTCCCAGACCTCCTCAAACTGGTCGGGGGCCAGTTGCTCGGGGTGGTGGACTTCCCGTGCCGAGAAGGGAAGTTCAGCAGCAGCGCATCCACGTCGTCACCAGCCCATGATGGGGCTTCCGGTCTCAAGGACGGGATCGCGGACTTTCCTCGCGGGCCGCGGTCACGTGTGACAGCGGCCCGTTGGAATTCCCACCGGAAGCCAGTTGCCGGGAGACGACTGGCCGCCGACGATCACGGGGTGTGACGTGCTTCTCCCGACGGAGGTCGGTGCTGGAGACGTCTGAGATGCGTCAGCTCTGTTCGATCCGAGTGAGGAGTCCCCGCTGGAAGTCCACGTCCTCAGCCGCGGCGCTCGCCGGGTGGGTCGGGTGTTCCGTGCGGCGGTCAGCCGAGCCAGCGGCCTTCGCGCATGAGGTCGCGTCCTCGCAGCTCGTTCGCCTCACGCCAGGCCTGGATGCGCTGCGGCCGGATCAGGAAGTACTGGTAGGGCTCGTCGAGTTCGCGCGGGTCGAAACCGGTCTTGGTCGCGAACGCGTCGCCCGTCCTGAGGGCGAGGTCGGCGATGTCCACCGGCTCGGCGGTGCCGTCGACGAGGACGACGTCGCGGGTCGGCCCGAGACTGAGTCGCACCCGGCCGTCCGCCAGCAGGTTGCGGCCGGTGACCGAGGCGCGCGGCGTCGAGACGAGGAAAGCGGTCCCGTCCCAGAGGTACGAGAGCGGGACGAGATGGACGCCGCCCGGAGAACCCGACGTCGCGGCCCAGAGATCGACGTCGCTCTCCAGTTTCGCGCGAGTGTCCCGCAGCCTCTCCTCAAGTCCACGCGGCGGCGCGCCCGTCATGCTTCCTCCAGTCACTTCGTGGAGAGCCCTTCCTTCAGGGGACGGGCTCCGTCGGTCATCGGTCGGTTCACCGGGGCCGCGGGCTTCGCGGACGTCACGGCCTCCAGCGCCCTGACGGCCTCGCGCACACCGCCCTCTCGTGGGCCCTGTGGACCACGAAGCGTACGTATGTACGTATCTGCTCGGCGGCGACAGTACCCGAACCCCATGGCCGGCGAGGCGGGCGGTCCACTCGGTCCGAGTGACGACGGTGATCGGCCGCGGCGGGCGCATCGGTTCGGCACCCGGACCGCCGCGAGCCCGGCGGCTGTCTCGTGACCGGCGACCAGGCAGGGCAGGCAGGGCAGGCAGCAGTGACACATCAGAGCGTGGGTGCCGGCGATGCGGCCTCCCATGCAAACCCGTCCGGGTCGGTGAAAGGCCCTGCATCGCCACCGATCATGAGCCGGTGCGATCCGGTGCCGTCGGGAGAGACGCCGACGTCCTTGGCCAGAGCACGGCGCCTGTACAGCGCCAGCTTGACGGGACTCGACCCAGCAGCGAACTCGACGTACATGCGGCCGAAGCTCTTCGCCACGGCAAGGTCTTGGTCGACGTAGAACCGCTTGCTCGCGGCTACGTCCGCGACTCCCAGCAGGAGCACGATCTCGTCGACCCGCCGGGTGGCAGGGCCGGTGTCCTTCTTCGCCGAGGTCGCGACCTTCCAGATCGTCCCGTCCGGGGCCTGTACGACACCGCCGTAGCCCCAGAACGACTTCGAGGCGGGCTTCAGCGGCGTGGCGCCGGCGCCGAGGGCGGCGTCGATGAGGCTGTTGACGGTGGCCGGCTGGGACACCGTGAGCGCCAGCGTGAACCCACGGAAGCCGGTTGTGGGGGCCTCCGAGGCCCGCAGGCGTATCTGCGTGTCCAAACCGAAGGCGGCAGTGTAGAAGTGGTTGGCGGCCGTGGGGTCGGCCACGTCGAGGGTGACGGATTCGATGGATGCCATGGCCATCACGCTAGTTGCGGCTCGGCGCCCGTCGCTTCTTGATTCCTGATCGGTCTGGTCACCTGTTTTGCCACACACGGCGGCATCCCCGCCGCAACGCCTGTTGCGCGGCGCCGGTAGGCGCTGGGCGGCATGCCGACCAGCTCGGTGAAGCGGGTGCTGAAGGTGCCCAGCGATGAGCAGCCGACCGCGAAGCAGACCTCGGTGACGCTGAGGTCGCCACGACGCAGCAGTGCCGTCGCGCGCTCGATGCGACGCGTCATCAGGTACGTGTACGGCGACTCGCCGTAGGCCAGCCGGAACTGGCGGCTGAGGTGCCCGGCGGACATGTTCACGCCGCGGGCGAGCGCCTCGACGTTCAGCGGCTGCGCGTACTCCCGGTCGATCCGGTCGCGGACGCGGCGCAGCCGCGCGAGGTCGCTCTGGCGCTGCGCCGCGGTGCGTGCGCGCCCCCACGAGGGGTGACACATGAGAGAACTCCTTTTCATCGATGTCCGCGAGCACCTGGGTTGCATGCCGAGGCTGGCGGCAAGGTGCTCGATGGCGATGACCGGCTTGCCGGAGTCGACGAGCAGGCCGAGCAGACCGAGCAACTGCTCGACGGCGTTGGGATGGAGGCCGGTGGTCGGCTCGGCAAGGATGCAGACGCCGCCCTTGTTGGCGGCCGGCGTGCGCTCCTCGGCCTCGGCGGCCGATATCGCGAGTACCTCTGCGATGATGCGGCCGCCGAGGGGTGGTCGAGGACAGCGGCCTGGAAGCGCCGGCCGCCGTCTTCTTCGCAGGTGGTCGCGACGTCGACCGTCATGGCCGAATCGTTGACCGGCCGGCTCAGCGAAGCTCCTGGATGCGGACCAGGTTGCCCGCGGGGTCGCGGAAGGCGCAGTCGCGGATGCCGTACGGCTGCTGGGTCGGCTCCTGGACGACCTCGGCGTCACCGGCCTGCACCTTCTCGAAAGTGCCGTCGAGATCCCGGGTGGCCAGCAGGATCCAGCCGTAGGTGCCCTTGGCCATCATCTCGACGATGGTGCGGCGCTCGTCCTCGGTGACCCCAGGATCGGCGGCCGGCGGCGCCAAGAGGATGGACGTGCTGGGCTGGCCGACGGGGCCGACCGTGATCCAGCGCATCTTTCCCTGTCCGACGTCGCTGCGGACCTCGAAGCCGAGTGCGTCGCGGTAGAAAGCCAGGGACGCGTCCGGGTCTTCATGCGGGAGGAAGCTCGTGTGAATGGTGATGTCCATGATGCTCAGGCTAAGTGCGGCTCCCAGACCCGCGCTTCTCGATTCCTGATCGATCCGGCCACCACGACTATGCGCTTCGCGCGCCGCGATCGGCGGCCCCGGAAAACGGTTCGACAGCTTTACCGGGTCCTGACACAGTGGCGCACCATGGCGAACTTCGAGCTTGTGACCGCCGCGGACGTGCAGCTCATGCAGAGTCTGGCACAGCGTGTCACCGCCACCCGCCCGGACCTGGTGAACAGCGACGCGTCGTTCGGCGAGCTGGCCTGGAACTGGGGCAAGGGGCACGCCAGCGACGGCGCAAGCTGGACGCGTCGGCTGTGGTTCTCTGGCGGGGATCTGGTGGCGTGGAGCTGGGCCCATCTTCCGCACCAGGTGAGGCGGAACGACGGGTCGGTGAAGGACGTCACCGGCGCCTATCTGGCGTATCAGGTCCATCCCGACCATGCCGGGCTGGTTGACGAGGTGATCGACTGGTACGACGGTACGGCGGGGGACATCGAGCGTACGGTGATACCGAGCGGCGCCGATGAGTTCGCCCTGAAGCGATGGGCGGCGCACGGCTATGTGACCGACCCGGCCTCGCTCGGCGACACCGGGTCCTGGACCCAGCTCAACGAGCGGGACCTCACCGACCTGGAACAGCCGGTACTGCCAGACGGATTCCGGTTCCGCACCGCCGACGAGGCCGGGCCAGAGGCCGCGGTCCAGGCCCATCTGGACGCCTGGGCTCCCTCGACGTACACGGCCGAGAACTACCAGGGCGTCCGGCAGACGGCGGCGTACCGCGGCGACCTGCACATCCTGGTGGAGGCGCCGGACGGAACGATGGCATCCTCGACGATCATGTGGCTCGACGAAGCGAACAAGACCGCTGAGTTCGAGCCGGTCGGGACGCATCCGGACTACCGGCGTCTGGGGCTGGGAAGGGCGATGCTTCTGCACGGGATGCGTCTGGCGCGGGCGGCCGGGGCCACTCATATGACGGTCGCCTGCCTGGGTGCGCCGGGGCATCCCCAGGCGCGCGGGCTGTACTACAGCGTCGGGTTCCGGAAGTTCACGCGGGACGCGCCGCTCATCAAAACCACGACCGTGGGCTGAGGACTCGTCGTTCGGGTAGTCGATGGTCAGGCCACGTCGGCTCGGGCGACGACCTGACGTAGGCGGGCGCCGTCGGCGTGGCGGGGAAGCCTCAGCACTGAAGTTCCCCCTCTGAAGTGGACAGCCTGATACTGGGACGGATGGGTCCCGGAGGAAGCAGTCCAGGTTGAGTGGCAAGAGCAACATGAGCAAGCGGTACACGTCGGAGTTCAAGCG
>NZ_JBFAJH010000011.1:0-204006 GCF_040655115.1 Streptomyces atratus
CGGAGAGCAGCCACTGCCCTACCCACAGCGCGAGGAACACGCCCTTCAGCAGCAGCCCGGTCCGCTTGATCCGCTCGCGGACCCGCAGGCCGACCGGTGCCGTCGTCCGGTGGCGCCGCAAGAAGACCGCGCAGAGCTGACCCCAGCACAGCGCACCGCAACGCGGAAGGGTCCCGCACCATGTGCGGGGCCCTTCCCCATCAGCACCCGTCACCGCTGCCAGTCGCCGCCCAGCAGCGTTCCGCCGACAGCCGGCAGCCCCAGTGAGCCCGTACCGAAGGACACCGCCGACGTGTACACCGGCCGGGTCTTCCCGCCCGGCAGCACCCAGACCGCGCCGCGCCCGTCCTCCTCGCACGCGCCCACGGCGATCTCGGGCCTGCCGTCACGGGTGAGGTCCCCTGCCGTCACCGTGCAGCCGAAGGAGTCGCCGGGCTCCGGGGTGCCCGGCACGCCGGGGGTGTCCTGCTTGAAGGTGTACGAGCCGGCGCCCAGCTGCCCCGTACGGCGACCGGGTACGACCGTGACCGTGCCCGCACCGCCCTTGGTGCCGATCCCCTCGCCCGGTGCGCCCACGACGATGTCGGCGAGCCCGTCCTTGTCCAGGTCGGCCACGGCCACCGCGGCGCCGAATTCGTCGTGGCGCTCGCTCGAACCGGGCACGCCGACCGTGTTCTGATGAAACGTCATGGGGGTCTTGTCCAGGGGGACTCCGTTCGCCGACCCGAACCACACGGAGACGGACCCGCCCATGTGACCGATCGGCCCCACATCGCTCGGCTCATCCGGGTCACCGGCGACGACGTCCCCGTAACCGTCCCCGTTCACGTCCCCCACCGCGACGTTGAGCCCCTCGCCCTCCAGGAGCGGAGGCGGGTACGTCCCCGGCACCGGATTCACCAGCACCCGGCCCCCACTGCTCCCGTTCGCCCGGTTGGTGACATGGAGCTGTTCGGCCACCTTGTCGCCGTTCACATCACCGTAGGCGACGGCGCGCATCCAGCCGATGTCCTCGTTCGGCACGGACGAACCGACTCCGCCACCCCGGGTGAACGGCCCCGTCAGCTCGGCGGTGAAGTTCCAGTTGGCGATCAGGACCCGCGCCTCGCCCGGGCCGGACACCGCGGCCACGTCCTTGCCCGCGCCCCAGCGCCTCAGCACCTGCGTCGGCAACGCGGCGCCGGAGACCAGGCCCTTCCTGCTGCCCCACAGGACGTACACCGCGCCCGAGTCCAGCGTGGTGCCGACATCCTCGCCGGGCGCCCCGACCACCAGGTCCGCATAGCCGTCGTGGTCGAGGTCCGCGAGCGCGCTGGAGGCGCCGAACAGGTCGCCGGCCTCGGCCGTGCCCGGCACCCCGGCCGAATTCTGCGTGATCACCGCACGTCTGGAGGCGGACACGCCCTTGGCGGACCCGTACAGCACGACGAGGCTCCCGGCCCGTTCGCGGCCCGCGACCGTGGCTCCCGGCGCGGGGACCACCAGGTCCTGGTAGCCGTCGCCGTTGATGTCCTGCGGAACCGGCATCGGTGCGGCGGAGGCTGTCACCCCGGACAGCGTCGCGGCAACGGCGGCGATGGCGGCCATCAGAGCCACCCGTCCGTATCCGGCTGTGCGTCGTCCACTCATGCTTCTGTCCCCACCCCATGCCCCACGCCCGACGGGGTGGGGCAACCGACTGTTGCCGCATTCACCCACAGTCGGACAAGCCGCGCAATGAGGCGGGGGCCGGCAGTGCACGACCGCGCGAAGAGTCTTCAGACCGCAGGTGTGGAACGTCGACCAGGCGTCGGGGGCGACCGCGAAGGCGGGGCTGTCGGAGATCCTGGAGTCACGGACGTGGACGGCGTGGGGGCAGGTGGCCGGTTCGTCCATACGCTGCTGCTCAACGCGGCCGGAGCGCTGCTCGGCTGAACCCGTCAGCCGGTCTTCGTGTATGTGAGTTTCTCGCCGGTGTCCGGGTTCTCGCGGCGCAGGGTGCCGTCCGGGAGCAGGGTCAGCGTGGTGGCCTTGCCGGGGGTGCAGGAGGTCATGGGTTCGCCGAGCATGATCGTGGAGGGGCCGATGCGGATCGGTCCGGCGGGCGACGGCTCCTCGGTCAGGTCCGCCTGGAAGACGCAGCGGTAGGTGCCGCCGGTGTCGATCGGACCCTCCGCGGTGAGAGTGAGGACGGTCCGGCCGACCTTGCCCTGCTGGATGACGAGTTCGCGGGTCGAGTGACCGGCGGCGTTGTCGATGCTTCCGGACCAGGTACCGAGGTAGCCCTCGGGTATGGAGCCGTCACCGTTCTTCTCCTCGTCGGAGGGGGACGGGGAAACATCGGTGGAGGGGGAGTCCGACGGTTCCCCGGACGGGTCGTCGGACGTGAACGGGCTGGGCGAACTGCCCTGGGACACGCTGGATTTCGTGGCGTCGTCGCTCATGAGCGCGTAGACCGAACCGCCCGCACCGATCGCGACGATCACGGCGACCACGATGAGAGCGACGGTCGAACCCGCCCTGCGGCGCACCGGTTCGGGCTGCGGGGCGGAGGCGGGATGGAAGGGGCCGTACGGAGGCGTGGAGCCGAAGCCGGTGGGCTGTGGTGGCTGGTGCTGCGGATATCCGTAGCCGTACGGCTGCCCCTGGCCGGGGTGCGGCTGGGTGGGCAACGGCGGGTGGCCGTACGCGGGGGCAGGGCCCGGTACGGGGGTCGAGGTGCCGATCGTCGTGGGCATCGCGTGGACTCCGCCGGGTATTTGCGGGGCCGGAGGTTGCGGCGTGGGCGGCTGCGGGGCGGGTGGTTCCGCAGCCGCGGGAACCGCGTCGCGCGGACCGGACGGGTCAGCCGGTTCCGCGGGCCGTTCCGGCTCCTCCGGGTCCTCCGAATCCAGCAACTCCACCGCGTGACGGCCCAGCTGGGCGAGGAGCGCGCCCGGCAGCCACGGTTCGGCGGGCTCGTCCTCCGCCAGCCGTTCCAGGATCGCGTCCGTCGTCGGCCGGGCGGCGGGGTCCTTGAGGAGGCAGTCCCGGACGAGGTCGACCAGGTCCACCGGGACACCGGTCAGGTCCGGGTCCTCCTGCGCGATCCGGAACATCAGCGCATGGACCTCGTTGTCCGCCCCGCCGAAGGGAAGCCTGCCCGTCGCCGCGTACACCAGCACCGAGCCGAGGCAGAACACATCGCACGCCGCGGTCACCCGCTCGCCCCGCACCTGCTCCGGCGCCATGAAACCGGGCGAACCGACCAGTGCCCCGGTGCGGGTGAGACCCCCGTCGGTGACCGTGTCCAGTGCCCGGGCTATGCCGAAGTCGATGACCCGCGGACCGTCGATCGTCAGCAGGATGTTGGACGGCTTGAGGTCACGGTGGATGAGCCCGGCGGAGTGGATGGCCTGGAGCGCGCGGGTCAGCCCGGCACCCAGGATGTGGACCGAACGCTCGGGAAGCGGACCGAAGGCCCCCGGAGCCGGCCCCACCGTCGCGCCCGCCCGCCCGGAGACGGTGACCTGGAGGGACGGCCCGGCGACGTACCCGGTCGCGACCCACGGCACGGCGGTCTCGGTGTCGGCGTCCAGCACGGGGGCCGTCCACGCCGAGCCGACCCGGCGGGCGGCCTCCACCTCCTGGCGGAACCGGTCGCGGAACTCCTGCTGCTCGGCGAGTTCCTGACGGACCAGCTTGATCGCGACGGTACGGCCCCGGTCGGACCGGGCCAGATAGACCTGCCCCATGCCACCCGCGCCGAGCCGCCCCAGCAGGCGGTACGCGCCGATGCGTTGCGGGTCGGTGGATCCGAGCTTTTCCATCTCTGACCTCGCGTGGGAATCCCGGCCTTCAGGCCGGGCGGGAAACGCATCCTGATGATCGTAGCCGCGAAGCGGCGTGGTACGCCGCGGTTCTGCTTCGGCAGCGGTCAGGGCTTGGCCGTCATGAGATCCCTTGTGGTCGAGTGAGAAGCCGCCTCGTTTACGAGGGGAGGAGTCACGGTGTGCGACCTCCCCCGTACGGCGACACGCCGGACGGGTCGAGAATAGCGGCGCACGTCACGCCCCAGCAGTCCGCCCGGGCGCCGGTCCCGGCCGCTGCCGGTTCCGTCCCCGAGCGCCGGGCGGGCCGGGTTCAACCGCTGGACGGGCTCGGGCTCACGCGCCGGGTGTGGTGGGTTGTGCGTCGGTCACGGCGTCGACGGCCACCGACAGCCGCTCCAGCACCCGCACCGTCTCCGCGAACCCCTCCGCTCCCAGCTCCTGCGCCAGTCGCGCGGCGAAATCCGCGTGGCCGGGGCCGATCCGGGACACCACCGCCCGCCCCTCCTCGGTGGGACGCAGCAGCTTCGCGCGCCGGTGGGCCGGATTCGGCACGTACTCCGCAAGCCCCTTGCCCACCAGCAGATCCGCGATCCGCTGCACGCTCTGCCGGGTGATTCCCATGGCCCGGGCGATCCCGGACACGGGCAACGGCTCGGCCAGCACGGCCCCGAGCACCTGCCACCATGCCGCGGTCAGTCCGGCAGGTCTGGCCAGCTCCTCCGAGACGGCGAGGAACTGGCCGTTCAGCCGGAACACGCCGAGCGCCGTACGGCTGAGCGCGTCCTGCTGCTCGCGGCTCATCCCTCCAGCACCTCGTACGCGCTCGCGTCCGAGTCGTGGAAGAGCCGGTACCAGGCGTCGAGCTTCTTGCCCTCGTACACCCCGAGGCGCGCGAAGACCTCGCGGGCGAACGCGACCGGCTCCGTCGGCCCCGCCGTGATGAGGTCTCCGTCGGTCACCGCGTCCGCCTCGACGTACCGGGCACCGCCCGCGTACCCCGTGGCCGCGAGACAGAAGGAGACGGCACTCGTGTGCGCGCGGTCGTCGAGCAGCCCCTCGCGGGCCAGTCCGGCCGTCGCCCCGCAGATCGCGGCGACCGGCACGCCCGCGTCCAGGAAGGTGCGGGCGGTACGGGCGAAGGGGGCGAGCTCGTCGCCGCCGTCCCAGAGGTCGGCGCCGGTGAGGATCAGCAGCGCGCTGTCCTCGGGGCGTACATCGGCGAGGGCGAGGTCCGGCTGGACGCGGAGGCCGCCGAGGGTGGTCACGGGGTCGGTGGTGGGACCGACCGTCCGCACGGTGAAGCCGTTGCGGGCGAGATACGCGGTGGTGTGGCCGGTCTCCCAGTCGGCGTAGGAGTCGTAGACGGCCAGGTGCACGATCTTGCGGGTCAAGACGACCTCCCGGGCGAGAACCTCGTGGACGAATTCTCGTGGATGAAACCTTGTGGATGAAGCGCCATGAGGGGACTGTGATGACAACATGCTGTCATGTCGACAGGATGCTGTCATTGAGGCGCCCCCGCGCCGACCCGACACCCTGCCCACCAAACCGCCCCACGCCATACAAGATGGCCATGTCGAGCCGCTCACCGCACGACCTACGCTCGCCGCATGACCCCTCATGCCTCCCATGCCTCCCACGCTCCGCAGGTCGACTCCGCGGCCGGTGCGGCCGTGAAGGCCGCCGACCGCGCGCACGTGTTCCACTCCTGGTCCGCCCAGGGCCTGATCGACCCGCTCGCCGTCGCCGGCGCCGAGGGGGCGTACTTCTGGGACTACGACGGCAACCGCTACCTGGACTTCACCAGCGGCCTCGTCTACACCAACATCGGCTACCAGCACCCCACCGTCGTCGCCGCGATCCAGGAGCAGGCGGGCAAGCTCGCCACCTTCGCTCCCGCGTTCGCGATCGAGGCCCGCTCCGAGGCCGCACGCCTCATCGCCGAGCGGACCCCCGGTGACCTGGACAAGATCTTCTTCACCAACGGCGGCGCCGAGGCCGTCGAGAACGCCGTCCGGATGGCCCGGCTGCACACCGGCCGTACGAAGGTGCTCTCCGCCTACCGCTCGTACCACGGCGCCACCTCCACCGCGATCAACCTGACCGGGGACCCGCGCCGCTGGCCGTCCGACAACGGCTCGGCGGGCGTCGTACGGTTCTGGGCGCCGTTCCTCTACCGCTCGCCGTTCTACGTCGAGACCGAGGCCGAGGAGTGCGCCCGCGCCCTCCAGCACCTGGAGGACACCCTCGCCTTCGAGGGGCCCGCCACCATCGCCGCGATCATCCTGGAGACGATCCCCGGGACGGCTGGCATCATGACGCCGCCGCCCGGCTACCTCGCGGGCGTCCGCGAGATCTGCGACCGGTACGGCATCGTCTTCATCCTCGACGAGGTGATGGCCGGCTTCGGGCGCACCGGCACGTGGTTCGCCGCCGAGCACTTCGACGTCACACCCGACCTGATGACCTTCGCCAAGGGCGTCAACTCCGGTTACGTACCTCTCGGCGGTGTCGCCATCTCCGCCGAGATCGCCGCCACCTTCGAGACCCGCCCCTACCCGGGCGGACTCACGTACTCCGGTCACCCGCTGGCCTGCGCCGCAGCGGTGGCCACCATCGGCGTCATGGAGGACGAGAAGGTCGTCGAGAACGCCGCCCACATCGGCGAGACCGTCCTCGGCCCCGGCCTGCGCGAGCTCGCCGAACGCCACCCGTCGGTCGGCGAGGTGCGCGGCCTCGGCGCGTTCTGGGCGCTGGACCTGGTCCGCAACAAGGAGACCCGCGAGCCGCTGGTTCCGTACAACGCCGCCGGCGAGGCCAATGCGCCGATGGCGGCGTTCGGCGCGGCGTGCAAGAAGAACGGCCTGTGGCCCTTCATCAACATGAACCGCACCCATGCCGTTCCGGCCTGCAACGTCACGGAGGCCGAGGCCAAGGAGGGGCTGGCGGCCCTGGACTTGGCCCTGTCCGTCGCGGACGAGCACACCGTCTGACGCACTCCGCCCGCACTTTCACGGGCCATCCGCATGGCGTCCCTCCCCCGTGCCCGGATCCGGGCACACCGGCCCTGGCTTAAGGTGACCGGAAGCCGAAAAGGGAGGGTCGCCATGTGCGCGAGCGGAACGGTGACCCGCAGTACGCTGCGACAGCAGATCGCGGACGCGCTGCGTGACGAGGTGCTCGCCGGGCGTTTGCAGCAGGGGCGGGAGTTCACCGTCAAGCAGATCGCCGAGCAGTACGGGGTCTCCGCGACACCCGTCCGCGAGGCGCTCTTCGATCTCTCCGCGCAGGGCCTGCTCGAATCCGACCAGCACCGCGGGTTCCGGGTGCACGAGTTCACCGTGGACGACTTCCGGGCGATGGTCGAGGCCCGCACCCTGGTCATCGACGGAGTCATCCGCACCGTCTTCGGCCGGCCGGTCCGCCCCAAGGGCGCGCAGGCGGCGAAGTACCGCGACGCGCTGGTCTCCGTGCGCCGCCGCGCCGAGGAGGCCGCACGGGCGGCACGGGGCGGTGACCTCGACATCCTCATCGGGTACGACCTGCGCTTCTGGCGTGAGCTGGGCGCGTTCGTCGGCAACGGGTACATCACCGACTTCCTGCACCGGCTGCGCATCCAGGCCTGGGTGTTCGCCGTGCCGTACCTCCGCAGCGACGTGGATGTGCGCGACTGGCTCTGGAGCGGCCACCCTGACCTGGTCGCGGCGATCACGCTCGGGGACCGCGACGCGGTGCGCGCGGTGATCGACAGCCACAACGCCCACGCGTTGAGCTGGGTGGAGCGGCTGGCGGCCGGCGACCCGCCGCATCCGAGGCACGGCGGCTGAGAGCCTGTCGGCGCGGTGTTCCACAGTCGGTCATGAAGGACCACTGTGCGCGACGCCCCCCTCGCATTACGCTGTCCCGACCATCGCGCGCACCGCGCGAGAACCCGTGGGAGAGCGAGACTTCGTGGCCTGTGACCTGTGGCTGGTCCCCCTCGTCGATGTGCTGTGCCACAGCCCCGACAACCCGTTCGCCGAAGAGATAGCCGTCTACGACAAGGCGCTGAGCGACGCCGGACTCCCGGCCGTACCCGTCTACGCCTACATGCCGGGTCTGACCGGCGATGTGGCCCCGGTCGCGGGCTTCGACTACGACGCACTGCACTTCCTGCGCCGCGCCTATCTGCTGCAGTTGAGCGGTCTCGCCGTCACACCGGTCGAC
Source organism: Streptomyces atratus (assembly GCF_040655115.1). GTDB lineage: Bacteria > Actinomycetota > Actinomycetes > Streptomycetales > Streptomycetaceae > Streptomyces > Streptomyces atratus_D. The sequence goes on from NZ_JBFAJH010000011.1 coordinate 7,998, forward strand.
GAACTGGGCGGCGACTACGAGCAGTTGCTGGAAATGTTCGAGTCGACGGCGCGGCAGTCCCACCTGGTCTGGCACTACGACCATGCGGGGGCGTACGTCCCCGTGGACTTCCCCTCCCCGCTCTCCAACGACCAGCTGCTGGAGGGCGGCGGCCCACTCGGCTCGGCGCACGGGCTGCTGCGGGAGCTGGAGTACGTCGCCCCGGCCATCGGCATCGACCCGGCGAACCCGCCGACCGCCCCGCTGCCGCCCGTCGCGCCGACCTCGCTGGAGGAGCCGGCGAGCCCGATTCCGTACGACGACAGCCCGTTCGCCCGGGAGCGGCACGTCTGGCTGGGCCTGCACGCGGCGGCGACCCGCAGCCTCGCCCAAGGTTCCATGATCATCTTCAGCTGACGCGGCGGCCGGGACCGCCGAGGTCACTGCCCACCGGGGTCACCGCCCACCGGGACCACCGTCACCGGGGTGACTCCGGTGGGCGCTGCCGCGGCATGTTCGGCCGGGTCATCGACTGCATCGGGAACCGCCCCGGCGCCGCCCCCGGCTCCGTGCGCCCGCCGATCCCACTGCCCGACACCAGTGCCTGCATCCCCATGGGAGCGGGCCCGGCCCGGAACTCCACCATCCAGTCCGCGGTCTCGGACCGCACGAGATCCGTGATGTCCTCCGAGAACCGCCGCAGCACCCCCAGGCACCGCTCGGCCGCCTCGCTCGCCGTCCCCTCGGTCGGCCCGAGCACCTCCCGTACGCACTCCGACGCCCAGTCGAACTGCAGCACCTGAAGCCGTCGCTGCACGGCCTGCGCCGTGGCGAGGTTCCTTATCCAGCCGGAGGTCAGGCCGAAGTACCGGTCGCAGGCCATGCAGGCGGCGCCCAGCAGAAGCGAGAGATAGCCCCAGACGGCCGCCCCGTGCAGCGCGCCCGTCAGATCGAGCAGCGGCAGGGCCGCGCCCGCGATCACCCCGGCCGCCGTGCCGATCCGCAGCCCCCTGGCACCGCGCCGCTTCCACACCCGGTCGTTCAGATACCAGTCGGCGGTGCGCAGCGCGTCGGCCTCGACCCAGCGGTACAGCTCGTCGAGGCGTTCCGCGGGTTCGCCCCAGTCGCCGAGCGGGAACGGCTCTCCGGTCAGATCCCGGCCCCGCGCACGGAAGCCGGAGCGGGGCCCCGCGTCCGACCCGGAGCCCGGGTCCGAGCCCGGCGGAACGGCCGAACCGGGCGCGCCGGACTCGTTGCGGGGCGCCCTCTCGGGCTGCATCTCCGGCTGACTCACCGGGGCACTCCTCTGCACTCTGCGTTTCGACGTTCCGGACGCACGTATGGGACACGTGTATGCGACAGCGGGCGGACTTCGACGCGGCCGGCCGTCCCGCCCGTGTAACCCTGCGTGACGGACGGTGTACGCGTACGTACGGATCTCCATGCCCTTCCTACCGCCGAATGGTGGGGCGTGGGGCCGAAATCGCGGTATTCCCGGGTGTGCAGGGCCTGTGATCAGGTATAGGAGTCTTGCCACAGTTGACCGGATCTCACCCGAAAGAGTGCTCACCAGTGGGTGGGGCGCGGTTCCCGGCGACCACGTAGGCTCGGCATACCGAAACATTTGTCGTCGAAATGCCAGGAGTGACCGTGATTCCCGGTGGTGGCCAGCCCAATATGCAACAGCTGCTGCAGCAGGCCCAGAAGATGCAACAGGACCTCGCCCAGGCCCAGGAGGAGCTGGCCAGGACCGAGGTCGACGGTCAGGCGGGTGGCGGTCTCGTGAAGGCGACCGTCACCGGCTCCGGCGAGCTCCGCAGCCTGGTGATCGACCCCAAGGCGGTCGATCCCGAGGACACCGAGACGCTCGCCGACCTCGTCGTCGCCGCAGTCCAGGCGGCGAACGAGAACGCGCAGGCGCTTCAGCAGCAGAAGCTGGGTCCGCTGGCCCAGGGGCTGGGCGGCATGCCCGGCCTTCCCTTCTGATCCGTCGGCACAGCAACTACCGTACGTACCACGACAGCAGCAGTCGTGGAGAACAGCTCAGAGATCAGCTCAGGAAGGCGTTCCGTTGTACGAAGGCGTGGTTCAGGACCTCATCGACGAACTGGGCAGGCTGCCCGGCGTCGGTCCCAAGAGCGCGCAGCGGATCGCCTTCCACATCCTGCAGGCCGAGCCCACCGACGTACGCCGCCTCGCCCATGCCCTCCTGGAGGTCAAGGAAAAGGTCCGGTTCTGCTCGGTGTGCGGCAATGTCGCGCAGGAGGAGCAGTGCGGAATCTGCCGCGACGCGCGCCGCGACCAGACGGTGATCTGTGTGGTCGAGGAGCCGAAGGACGTCGTGGCGATCGAGCGGACCCGTGAGTTCCGGGGCCGCTACCACGTGCTCGGGGGGGCGATCAGCCCGATCGAGGGCGTCGGCCCCGACGATCTGCGCATCCGCGAGCTGCTGGCGAGGCTCGCCGACGGCTCCATCACGGAACTGATCCTGGCCACCGACCCCAACCTGGAGGGCGAGGCCACCGCGACGTACCTGGCGCGGATGATCAAGCCGATGGGCCTGCGGGTGACACGGCTGGCCAGCGGGCTGCCGGTCGGCGGCGACCTGGAGTACGCGGACGAGGTCACCCTGGGCCGCGCCTTCGAGGGGAGGCGCTTGCTGGATGTCTGACTCCGCCCCGTACGACACCTGCACCACGGCCGGGATCCGTGCGGACGAAACCTCTACGTCTCACGACGGCTTTATGTTCAGCGACGCTATGTTCTACTCACCGTTCGCGACCGTGCCCACGGGAGGTCCCCTCGATGTCTGACGCCACGCTGAACTCCGTCACGCAGGACCCGGACGACTTCGCCGTCCAGATCGCGGACCAGATCAAGACGTTCATCGTCGCCGTGACCGAGGTGTCCAAGGTCGACGAGCCGGAACAGGCCGTCCCGATCCTGCTCCTCCAGGTCTCCCAGCTGCTGCTGGCCGGCGGCCGGCTCGGCGCGTACGAGGACGTCCTCCCGGACGAGCGCTACGAGCCGGACCTGGGCACCGAACCGGACGCCGACGGCCTGCGCGAGCGTTACGCGACCCTCCTCGAACCGATCGACATCTACTCCGAGGTCTTCGACCCGTACGAGCCGCGCACGCCCCCGGTCGCGTACCGCATCTCCGACGGCCTGGCCGACCTGGTCACGGACCTGCGCCACGGCCTGGCCCACTACGACGCGGGCCGCACGACCGAGGCGCTGTGGTGGTGGCAGTTCTCGTACTTCTCCAACTGGGGCTCCACCGCCTCCGCGACCCTGCGCGCCATTCAGTCCCTGGTCGCCCACATCCGGCTGAACCAGCCCCTCCAGGAGCTGGACGGCCTGGACACGGACCAGGACGCGGGCGATGAAGACCTGGCCGAGGAGGCGGGCCGGGTCATGGCCGAGGAGATCGCGGGGCCGCTGGGGTTGCGGCCGGTGAAGTAGCACCCCGCCCCCTGCCCGACGGACACGATCACGTCCACCGCCTCGATCACCCCGTCCGATCCGGACCGCATGGAGATCGTCCCCCTCTCCGCATGCACGGCTGCGGAGAGGGGGACGCCAATCCCGTCACGCTCATGACGATGGTGAACAGGTCCCAGGACCGCTCGGCGCTGTCCCGGGCATCGGCGCACGGCTCGCAGCGCGGGCTCTCGCAGAGGAGGGGCCTCCGGGGGCGGTCCGTGGGGTTCCGGTTCACGCTGGAGGGGACGGACTCGGAGATCGTGGACCTTGCCCGGTGTGGGCTGAGCCACATGCGGGCGTGCTACCCGGATCACCGGGCAGCAGACCCGTACGAGCAGTCCGGGCGACACGCCGATGATCACGTGGTGAGCGGGACATCTCACGATGCGATATCAGCGGGGCGATTCCGGACTGCTCGTTAAACTGAGTCGACCGCAGTAATGGATTGAGCGAGGAGCGCACGTGGGCCTTGTCGTGCAGAAGTACGGAGGCTCCTCCGTAGCCGATGCCGAAGGCATCAAGCGTGTCGCCAAGCGAGTCGTCGATGCCAAGAAGAACGGCAACCAGGTGGTTGTCGTGGTGTCAGCGATGGGCGATACGACGGACGAGCTGATCGATCTCGCCGAGCAGGTGTCACCGATGCCTGCCGGGCGTGAGTTCGACATGCTGCTGACAGCCGGAGAGCGGATCTCCATGGCTTTGCTGGCGATGGCGATCAAAAACCTGGGCCATGAGGCCCAGTCGTTCACGGGCAGCCAGGCCGGCGTCATCACCGACTCGGTCCACAACAAAGCGCGCATCATCGATGTCACGCCGGGCCGTATCCGGACCTCGATCGACGAGGGCAACATCGCCATCGTCGCCGGGTTCCAGGGGGTGAGCCAGGAGGGCAAGAACATCACCACCCTCGGCCGCGGCGGGTCCGACACCACCGCCGTCGCGCTCGCGGCCGCGCTGGACGCCGAGGTCTGTGAGATCTACACCGATGTGGACGGTGTCTTCACCGCCGACCCGCGGGTCGTGAAGAAGGCCCGGAAGATCGACTGGATCTCCTTCGAGGACATGCTGGAGCTGGCCGCGTCCGGCTCCAAGGTGCTGCTGCACCGGTGCGTGGAGTACGCACGCCGCTACAACATCCCGATCCACGTCCGCTCGTCCTTCTCCGGACTGCGCGGGACCTGGGTCAGCAACGAGCCGCAAGGGGACCAGCAGGTGGAGCACGCGATCATCTCCGGAGTCGCCCATGACGTCTCCGAGGCCAAGATCACGGTCGTCGGCGTGCCCGACAAGCCGGGCGAGGCCGCAGCGATCTTCCGCACCATCGCGAACGCGGAAATCAACATCGACATGGTGGTGCAGAACGTCTCCGCCGCGTCGACCGGTCTGACCGACATCTCGTTCACGCTGCCGAAGGCCGAGGGCCGCAAGGCCATCGACGCCCTGGAGCGCAACCGCGGCATGATCGGCTTCGAGTCGCTGCGCTACGACGACCAGATCGCGAAGATCTCCCTGGTCGGCGCCGGTATGAAGACGAACCCCGGGGTCACCGCGGCCTTCTTCGAGGCGCTGTCCGACGCCGGTGTGAACATTGAGCTGATCTCGACCTCCGAGATCCGCATCTCGGTCGTCACCCGCGCCGACGACGTCGTCGAGGCCGTGCGCGCCGTGCACACCGCCTTCGGTCTCGACAGCGACTCCGACGAGGCCGTCGTCTACGGAGGCACCGGCCGATGACACCCCGCCGCCCTTCGCTCGCGGTCGTCGGCGCGACCGGGGCGATCGGCGGCGTCATGCTCCAGATCCTTTCGCAGCACGCGGACGTCTGGGGCGAAGTGTCGTTGATCGCCTCGCCGCGCTCGGCCGGCCGCAAGCTGGTCGTGCGCGGTGAGGAGACCGAGGTCCTCGAACTCACCGAGGACGTGTTCGACGGCGTGGACGTGGCTCTCTTCCTGGTGCCCGACGAGGTGTCCGCGCGATGGGCGCCGATCGCCGCGTCCAAGGGCGCGGTCGTCATCGACGACTCGGCGGCGTACCGGCTGGACACGGACGTGCCACTGGTCGTGCCCGAGATCAACCCCCATGCCGTACGCATCAGGCCGCGCGGCATTGTCGCGAGCCCCAACTGCACCACGTTGTCGCTGATCGTCGCGGTCGGTGCGCTGCACGCCGAGTTCGGGCTGCGGGAGCTCGTCGTCTCCTCGTACCAGGCGGTGAGCGGCGTCGGCCGTGACGGCGTCGCGGCCCTGCGCGAACAACTGTCGATGGTCGCGGGGACGGAACTGGGTACCAGGCCCGGGGACGTACGCCGCGCCCTCGGGGACGCCGAGGACTCGCCGTTCGCCGCGCCGGTGGCGCTCAACGTCGTGCCGTGGGCCGGGGCCGACGCCGGGGACGGCTGGTCGTCCGAGGAACTGGCGATCCGCGACGAGTGCCGCAAGATCCTGGACCTGCCGAGCCTGCGGGTCGCGGCGACCTGTGTGTACGTACCCGTCATCGCGACGCACTCGATGTCCGTGCACGCCCGCTTCGAGAACGAGGTCGCGGTCGCTCGCGCACACGAGATCCTGGCGACCGCGCCGGGCGTGGTCCTCTTCGACAGCCCGGCATCCGGAGAATTCCCGACACCGTCCGACGTCGTGGGGACCGACCCGACCTGGGTGGGGCGGGTCCGGCGGTCGCTGGACGATCCGCGCGCCCTGGAGCTGTTCGTCTGCGGCGACAACCTCCGTAAGGGAGCGGCGCTGAACGTGGCGCAGATCGCCGAAACAGTGGCCGCGGAATTTCTCCGGACCTGATCCGACCGCTTCTGTACGCTCTGTGGACCGCCTGTGAGCAAGTTGCTGGTCTGAACCTCTTGAGCGGGGACGTTGCGGTGGCCGACGATGGCCTTTGCCCTGCTGGAACCGGCGGCCGGGGAGCGCGCGTCTATGCGGTCACTTCTTGCGCGGCGGGGCGCAATCGTGGCATTTGGGGAAGAGCAGGTACGTATGAGGGCATGTCGCACAGCGCCAAACGCGGTGCCGTACGCGTACAACCCTGACGGGGGGAAACGTGTCCAACTGGCGTGGCAGAGGTTCTCGATATCACAGTGGTGGGCCCGTTGCGGGGCGCTTCAGTGCGTCCGCTCCGAAGGCCCCGCGCACCCGGCGGTATGCCGGTGATTGCGCCCATGCCCGCTGCGCGCACCACCCAGTTGCCGTCGCAGCGCGAGGGCGCTGAGCAGAGCGTGGCAGCCGGAACCACCGTTGACCACCTCACCGAGACCTACCGTGCCCACTACCGTTCGCTGCTCGGCCTCGCGGCCCTGCTGCTGGACGACACCGCGTCATGTGAGGACGTGGTGCAGGAGGCGTTCATCCGCGTGCACTCGGCGCGCAACCGGGTACGTGAGCCCGAGAAGACACTCGCGTACCTGCGCCAGACGGTCGTCAACCTGTCGCGCTCCGCACTGCGCCGCCGCATCCTCGGGCTGAAGCTGCTTTCCAAGCCGATGCCCGACATGGCGAGCGCCGAGGAGGGCGCGTACGACCAGCTGGAGCGGGACGCGCTGATCAAAGCGATGCGGGGGCTGCAACGGCGCCAGCGAGAGGTACTGGTGCTGCGCTACTTCGCGGACATGACCGAGGCTCAGGTGGCCGATACGTTGGGCATATCCCTGGGTTCGGTCAAGGCGTACGGTTCGCGCGGTATCGCGGCGCTACGCGTCGTGATGGAGGCCCAGGCATGAACTGGCGCAAGCGCAAGCAGGGACACACGCATGAGCGTGGGATTGACCGGACTGGAAACGGAATTGTGAACCACGGGCCGGAGAAAACTCCGAACGCGCAGCCGAACGCGCAGCCGAACGGGGATCGGAACCCGCAGTCGGATGCGGACGCCGCCTCCACGGAGGCTGCCGCATCCGAGGCAGGCGCGCAGGAGGCGCGGGGCGGGGGCGACGACCCCACCGAAACGGCTCGGCACGGAGGTCAGTCGGAGCTCTTCGGCACGGACTCCGACGACGGTTCCGGCGCCCCCGGAAGTGCCGGCCCGGACCTGGACGAGCTCGCCCTGCGCCGCATGTTCCACGGCGCCGTCCAGGACCTCGCGCCCACCGACGGCGCCCTCGACCACCTGCGGCGTGCCGTTCCCGCCCGGCGCGCCCGGCGGCGGCAGGCGGTCGTCGGCATGGCGGCGGCGGCGCTGCTCATCGGCACCGCGATCCCCGCGTTCGTCCATGTCGCCGGCTCCACCGGCTCGGACACCGCCAACCCGGCCATCGCCGGACACGGTGAGCAGGCCCAGGGCGGCAACGGCGCCGATTCCGGTTCGGAGACCGACGAGAAGAGCCACGGCGGCAGCACCGCGGGACACAACAACGGCTCCGACGGCCACCCCGACAGCACCAGCAGCCCCTCGGGCAGTGGCGGCACGGGCACCGGCGGCAGCGCGTCGGGCGGAGGCGCCGACCCCGCCGAGACCGCGGCGGCTTCCATGCCGGTCTGTGACCCGGGGCAGCTCGGTATCGCCTCCGCGCAGGCGGGCGCCGCCGGTGCCGACGGCACGGTGTACGGCACGTTCCGTATCTCCAACATCTCCGGCACGGACTGCTCCGTGACCGGCAGCGGCACCGTGGGCTTCGAGACGATGGGGGCGGCCGACCCGGCCAGGATCGATGTCGTCCAGCACACCGCGGGCGACCCGGCGGCCGGACTGCCCGACCCGTCGCAGGAGGCGGGCGCGGTTCTGTTGAAGCCGTCCATGATGTACGAGGTCCAGTTCGCCTGGGTACCGAAGGACACCTGCCCGACCGCCGGCAGCTCGCCGGACCCGACGCCGACCGACGGCGCCGTGGGTACCAGCGGCGGCACCAGTGAAGGGACGTCGCAGACGGACCCGCAGCTCGGTGGCGAGGACGGTGGTGGAACGCTGGACGGCAGCGTCGCCGTGACGCACACTCCGGAGCCCGGTTCGCCGGTTGCGGAGGCTAGGATCCCCAACGCCTGCGCGGGCACGATCTACCGGACGGGCGTGATCGCCCCGTCGGCGTAGCGACGACGCACATACGTGAGGGGCCCGCCGGTGGAAACCGGTGGGCCCCTCACGTATGTGCGTCAGCACGCGTGGCCGCCCGATCAGAGGTCACCCGGCAGGCTCTCAGGCACTGTCCGTGTCCGCATTGTCCGCGAGGCCGAGCCGCACGTCCCGCGCGGCCTCCGCCTCGCGCCGGACCAGCCGGAACCACATGAAGAGCACGAAGGCGGCGAAGACGAACCACTCGCCGGTGTAGCCGAGGTTCTGGAACGCCTTCAGGTCGAGCCCACTGCCCTGCGGCGCGACGGCGGGTACGGGGCGCAGAGAAGTGGCCCCGTTGTTCTTGGCGCCGGTGCTCTTGCTGTCGGTGTCCTGGAGCGTCACCCATGCGTCGTACACGTCGTACGGGACGAGGTTGACCAGCGACGCGGCGCTGATCATGCCGAGCTGGCCGTCCGGGAGTCCGCCCGCCGGGTCGACGCCCGCGGTGCCCGCGTTCTCGGATGCCTGCAGGTCGCCGGTCACGGTGACTTCACCGGTCGGAGCGGCGGGCACCGCGGTCTGCCCGGCCTTGCCGGGCAGCCAGCCGCGTACCACCGGCAGCGCCTTGCCGCCGTCGGTGCGCAGCATGTTCAGGACGTAGAAGCCGCTCTTGTCGTCCAGTTCCCTGCCGGGCACCAGGAACTGGTCGGCGTACCGGCCCGTCGCGGTGGCGGGGCGCCCGGACGTCACCTTGTCGACCGGCAGGAGGTCGTCGAGCGGTTCGGCGGCCCTGCTGCCCGGGGCGGGCTGCTCCTGGGCCTGCTCGTGTGTCTGCACGCGGTCCTCGAAGCGCCCGAGCTGCCAGGTGCCCATGAAGACGCAGAACGGGATGGCCAGGACGGCGAAGAGGTTGATCCCCCACCATCGCGGGGTCAGCAGGAACCGATACACCCCTCCACGGTACGGTCCCCGCTCCGGCATCCCGGACCGGGGTGCCGCAAGCACCGCCCCCCGCCCGGGCCAGGACGCCGGTTACCAGGGGCGCCGCCGGGCGGGGCGGCGGTGGGCCCGGGACGCCGCCGGGCGGGGCGCGGCGGGGGCCACACGTGGCGTTGGGCCCCGCCTGGCCCGGGCGCCACCAGGGCGTGGCGCGGGCCCGGACGCCGCCCCCCGGGACGCGCTGCCGCGGCGCAGACTGCCTCGGGACGCCGCCGCGTCGTGGCGCCGGCTCCCCGGGACGCCCGTGCCGTGGGGCCGACTACCCGAGGTGCCGTCGGGCGAAGTCGAGTTCCAGCCGCACCTGCTTGATCCGCTCCTCGACGACGAGCGAGCCGTGCCCCGCGTCGTACCGGTACACCTCGTGCACCGCGCCTCGGCCCTTCAGACGGTCCACGTAGTTCTCGACCTGGCGGATCGGGCAGCGCGGGTCGTTGACTCCCGCCGAGATGTAGACCGGCGCCTTCACGGCGTCGACGTACGTCAGCGGCGACGAAGCCTCGAACCGCTCGGGCACCTCCTCGGGAGTGCCGCCCAGCAGCGTGCGGTCCATCGCCTTCAGGGCCTCCATCTCGTCGTGGTACGCCGTGACGTAGTCGCCGACCGGGACCGCCGCCAGGCCCAGCGTCCAGTAGTCCGGCTGCGTACCCAGGCCGAGCAGGGTCAGATAACCGCCCCACGAGCCGCCGGCCAGCACCAGCCTCTCCGGGTCCGCGAGCCCGGACTTCACCGCCCACTCCCGTACCGCCGCGACGTCCTCCAGCTCGATCAGGCCGACCCGGTGCTTGAGCGCGTCCGTCCACGCCCGCCCGTAGCCCGTGGAGCCGCGGTAGTTGACCCGGACCACCGCGTAGCCGTGGTCCACCCAGGCGGCGGGCCCGGACGCGAACTCGTCGCTGTCGTGCCAGGTGGGGCCGCCGTGGATCTCGAACACGGTCGGGAGCGGTCCCTCCGTGGGGGTGGCGGGCCGTTGCACGAGCGCGTGGATCCGGCCGCCCGGGCCGTCCACCCACACGTCCTCCACCGGAACCGACTCCGGAGCCTTCGCACCCGGCGGATCGAGCACCACCGCTCCTGTCGTGGACCGCACGACGGGCGGCTGCGCGGCCGACGACCACAGGTACTCCACCGTGCCGTCCGGCCGGGCCGTGGCACCTGACACCGATCCGGCCGGCGTCTCCACGCGTACCGGAGCGGCGTCGGTGCCCGGCTCGAACCGCCACAGGTCGCTGCGGGCCTCGAAGCCGTGCACGATCAGCAGCGCGGAGCCGTCCGGATACCACTCGGCGCCCACATCGCCGGGCAGATCGATCGCGAGGTCCGTCTCCGTCCCCGCCACCGGGTCCCAGATCATCGGCTCCCAGCGCCCCCGCCGCTGATGCCCGATCAGCAGCCGGGTGTCCCCGGCCACCGGCGCGAAGCCCAGCACGGTCAGCCCCAGCTCCTCCGTACCGCCCTTGGTGTCGTCGAGCTCCGCGACCGTCGTTCCGTCCGGCCGCACCACGCGGAGCGCCGAGTGCATCGCGTCGCCGTGCTCGGTGTGCTCCAGAGCGATCAGCGTCCCGTCGTGCGACAGGTCCCCGACGCCCGCCGACTCGCGGTGCCGGTAGATCTCGACGGGCACGGACCCCGGCCGTACGACATGGATCGTCGTCCCGTCCTCGTCGGTTGAGCGGCCGACCACCGCCGTCCCGTCCCGCCCGATCGCGAGCCCCGCCGGGTAGGAGGGGGCGAGACCGGGAGCCGCGGGCACGTCCGCCGTCCCTTCACCGCCACCACCGTGGAACGGCTGACGCATCCACACCCCGAACTCGTCCCCGTCGGTGTCGTCGAACCACCAGATCGCCTCGCCGTCCGGGGTCAGCAACCCGTCCGTCGTCCCGTTCGGCCGGTCGGTGACCTGTCGCTGTTCCCCGCTCGACCGGTCCCATGCGTACAGCTCGTACGTCCCCGTCGCGTTGGAGACGAACAGCGCACGGTCCGGCGCGTCCTCCGCCCAGTCGGGCAACGACACCCGGGGCGCCCGGAAGCGCTGCTCCCACACCGGAACGGAATCGGTCGTCGGTGCCGGAACGGAGTCGGTCGTCGAGCCAGTGATCTCAGTCATGCCCCCCATTCTGCGTCGGGCCCGGAAATTCCGTTCACATCGCCCTCAGCCTGTGGATAACCTTTCCGGCATGTACTCCCCGACTCCGGACGACTGGCGCGAGGCCAACCGTGCGCGCTGGGACGAGCGCGTGGCGATCCATACGGCGAGCGACTTCTACGACCTCGACGCCTTCCGTGCGGGCAAGGACGCGCTGCGTGCGTTCGAGCTCGCGGAGGTCGGGGACGTCGCGGGAAAGTCGCTGCTGCATCTTCAGTGCCACATAGGGGTCGACACGCTCTCCTGGGCCCGGCACGGCGCCACACACGTCGTCGGGCTCGACTTCTCCGAGCCGGCCGTCGAGACCGCCCGCGGTCTGGCCCGCGAGCTCGGGTTCACCCCGGACCGGGCGGCGTTCGTCGCCGCCGATGTGCACGACGCGTCGGAGGCCGTCCCCGACTCCTCGTACGACATCGTCTACACCGGTGTCGGTGCGCTGAACTGGCTGCCGGACACCCACCGCTGGGCCGAGATCGCCGCCACGCTCGTCGCGCCCGGCGGATTCCTCTATCTCGCGGAGTTCCATCCGCTGACCGACTGTCTCGACGACGCGACCGGCTCGACGATCATGTACGACTACTTCAGCCGCGACGCATGGGTCGACGAGACGCCGGGTACGTACGCGGACCTCGACGCACCGACCGTCCACAACCGGAGCGTCGAGTGGCAGCACCCCGTCGGTGACGTGGTGTCGGCGCTGGCCGCCGCCGGACTGCGGATCGAGTTCCTGCACGAGCACGACGCCTCGCTCTTCCAGCGGTTCGCGGCCCTTGAGCGGCACGCCGACGGGTTCCACCGCTTCCCGTCCGACCGGCCCCGCATTCCGCTGATGTACTCGATCAAGGCGTCGAAGCCGGTCGCGGGTTGAGCGAAGGCCGGTTGTCAGTGGTGGGGTACAGACTCGAACCATGACTGCCGATCTGCGCGCCACGGTGGAGACGTACTGGACCGCGGCCGAGGCACGTGACTGGGACACCTTCGCGACGACGCTTGCCGAAGAGGTGCTCTACGACCTGCCGCAGACCCGCGAGCGCATCCGCGGCAAGGAGCGGTATCTCCGGTTCAACCGGGAGTACCCGGGGGACTGGCATGTCCGTGTGGAGCGGATCGTGGCCGACCGGGCCGGCGAACAGGTGGCCGTACGGACGTTGTTCACCGTGGGCCCGGAAGAGATGCACGCCATCCACTTCTTCTCGGGGGACGACCAGGGCCGGATTGTGGAGATCACGGACTTCTGGCCGGAGCCGTACGAGCCTCCGGCAGGGCGGGAGCATCTCGCCGAACGTTACTGAGGCGCGGCTTCAGGGGCCGCCGGTACGGGGGTGGGGCCGGCCCGGTCCCAGCCGGGGGAGCGGACGTCCACGGTGAGGGTGTTCATCACGACCTCCTCGCCGCAGGTGCGGCAGACCCACGCGGCGTCGAGGTCGTGCCCGTGCCCGTCCTCGGCCCGGGTATCCGCGCTGCCCGGCTGAGGGGCGCCGCCCGGTTCATGGACCATGACGACCGGCGGCTCGTCGAGCACCCAGCGGTCGCCCCAGTCCAGCAGCGCCCGGATCACCGGAGCGAGGTCCCGGCCCGCCTCGGTCAGGTGGTACTCGTACCGTGGCGGCCGTTCGTTGTACGGGCGTCGCTCGACCACCCCGGCCTGCTCCAGCGAGCGCAGCCTGGCCGCGAGCCGGTCCCGCGGCGCCCCGGTATTGCGGGCGATCGCCTCGAACCGGTGGTTGTCGAAGAAGATCTCACGCACCGCGAGCAGTGCCCACTTCTCGCCCACCACATGCAGCGTGGCGGCGGCGGAACAGGGCCGCCCGGGCAGTGCGCCTGTGTCGATCCGGCTCACGGATCCGTTCATTGCACTCACCCCTACAAGGTTGCCATCTCAAACTCACTGTCGCTACCTTGCCGCCATGACAGTTGGAGAATCAAACCCACTCGCCGATGCGGCTGACCCCGCGCCGTCCGCGCCACCCGCGGCGAAGGTCCCGGCCGTCGGCTCGCACGCCACCGTCTGGATCATCTCGACCGGTGTCTTCGTCGTGAACCTCGACCTGTTCATCGTCAACGTCGCCGTCCCCGCCCTCGGCGACTCCTTCCACGGCAGCTCCCTCGCCTCGCTGTCCTGGGTGCTCAACGCGTACGCAATCGTCTTCGCCGCGCTGCTCGTCGTCGCGGGCCGGCTGGCCGACCGGTACGGGCACCGGCGCGGCTTCCTCCTCGGGCTGGCGGTCTTCACCGCCGCCTCCGCACTCTGCGCCGTCGCCCCGGGCGTCGGCTGGCTGGTCGCCGCCCGCGCCCTGCAGGCCGCCGGAGCCGCCACACTGATGCCGACCTCGCTTGGGCTCCTGCTCGTCAACACCCCGTGGGAGCGCCGACCGCAGGCCATCCGCAGCTGGGCGGCGATCGGGGGGATCGCCGCCGGTCTCGGTCCCGTCATCGGCGGGCTGCTCGTGGAGGCCGACTGGCGCTGGGTGTTCCTCGTCAACGTGCCGGTCGGTGCGGTCGGACTGGTGGCCGGGGCCCGGTTGCTGCCCGACGCCCGCCCGGACCGCGGCGGCCGCTTCCCGGACCTGCTCGGCGCCGCCGTTCTCACGCTCGCCATCGGTGCCCTCGCGCTCGGACTGGTCAAGGCCGGTGCATGGGGCTGGGGTTCGCCGCAGGTGATCGGATCGCTCGTCGCCGCGATCGCGCTCGGCGGGGTGTTCTGGCTGCGCTCGGCCCGGCACGGCGCACCGATCGTCGAACTGCCGATGCTGCGCACCCCGGCCTTCGCCGTCGCCACCCTCGCCGCGCTCCTCTTCACCGTTGCGTTCGCGGCGATGCTGCTGACCTCGGTGCTCTGGTGCCAGCAGGTGTGGGGGTACTCGGCGATCCGTACCGGACTGGCCATCGCGCCCGGACCGTTGGTCGTCCCGGCGCTCGCCGTCAGCTCCGGCCCGGTGGTCCGCCGCCTCGGCGCGGGCCGCACGGCGGCGCTCGGCTGCCTGCTGTTCGCGGTCGGCCTCGGCTGGTGGGCGGTCGCGCTCGATACGGCTCCGCACTACGCGACGGGGTTCGTGCCCGGCATGCTGATCACTGGCATCGGCGTCGGTTTCGCCCTGCCCACTCTGGTCGGTGCGGCTGCGGCGGCCCTGCCACCGACCCGGTTCGCGACCGGATCGGCCGTCACCACGATGGCGCGCCAGACGGGTTCGGTCCTCGGCGTCGCCCTGATGGTCACCCTGCTCGCCACCCCGGAGACCCCGGTCGCGGCACTCGACGCGTTCCGGCACGGCTGGTGGGCGTCGGCCGCCACCGCCGTACTCGCCGCAGCGACGGCCCTCGCCCTGCCCCGGCCGGGCACTGCGGGCCGCGCCTGAGCGGGACGACGGACGTGGCGGCCCACCGGAGACGTCCGGCGGACCGCCACATTTCCGTACCGCACGAACGCGTAACCCGTTACCTGTTACCCGTTGTGTGTTACGCGACCGAGCGGAAGGCGGGCAGACAGCCGCCCGACTGCCCCGCAGCCTTGGGGTGGTACGAGTTGTAGACCGGCAGCGTCGCCGTCCTCGACGCGGCGCGACCAGGAGTCCGGTCGGCCCGTGATTTTAGCGCGTCATCGACCGGTGGACGCCGTTCCCGGCCACGTCGGGGAACTGTCAGGGGTACATGCCCGCGCCTGACGCGGAGGTGGCCGACGTCATCGACACAGAAGGGCTGTTCGTCCTGCGCCGACGGGCCGACATACACCGGTACACCCGGCAGGCGACACTCAGGCAGTCCCACTCCGAGCTGTCGCTCGACGGGCATTGCGGAGATCCTGCGGGGCGCCGGCCGCCTGGTGCGCCCCGAGAGCCCGCATGCCGCGACGCAGTTGGGCGCCGTACCGGCGCTGGACGTGGGCATCATCACGCCTGCTCGACGCGGGCGCACGTCAGAACGCGCCCGATCACGGCGACGCCGCTCCTCGGCGCACTCACCGACGTCGGACCGCGAGCGGCGCACGGTCGGCCGAGCGGCGGCACGCTGGGCTTCGGCGGCCCGCACCCCAGGAGCCGCGCCGCGTGCGCGAGCAATGCCTCCCGTCGGACGACGACGGACCGGTCACCCCGACCATGGCCACGACGGGCACCGACGTCCCCGGTATCGACAGCGCGCACATTCGCGGTCTGCCCGCAGATCGAAGATGCCGATGCCGGTACTCGCGCAGGCGGCAGTACGACGGATCCTGACGGCCGGGATCACTACCGGCCTCGGTATCGACATCGAACTCGCCGCAGCGGGCAGCTCTGTTCACCGCGATGCGCTTCGCACTCGCAACCGACCGGACGGACGCGCCGGGCCAGGAGTCCGCACTCGGCGCGCAGGAGGTGCTGCGGATGGCCACCATCGAAAGGGCGCGCAGCACCGGCCCCGTGGTCGGGCAAGGTGGCGGACCGGTCCCGCTCACGCCCGGCGACCTGACCCCGGCGCCGGTGCCGAGGGTCGCGGAGCCGTCGCGCTGACCGTGCACCCGGGCGCAGGGGGCACGGCCCCCGTCGCCGGGTGGGTCATGGAACCGGCGGCCGGTCGCTCCGGGAAGCCGTGCGGGTCCGCGGTCCGACCGCACCACCAGTGGCACATCGGCGCCGCGCCGCCACAGAGGGCGCCCCGGGGTCGCGCGGATTTCGGCCGACGTACAGACGCACGCTGTGGTGGCCCCGACGCGGGGTGCCACCACAGCGCTTTGGTAACGGTCGGCCGCCGAAGATCAGTTGTGCCCGAACCTACGCTGCTTCCGGTGGGAGACCTGCTCCGATATCGCGCGCACCGGCCCAGGAGCATCCTGAATACGCGTCTGCGTCTGATCCTTCGTCTCCGCGGACGCGCTGCGTTCGTGGCCACCTGTGCGGGCACCGCGATTCTGTCGGCTCTGCTTCTTGCTCACGATCACGCCTCCTGTAGCCGATCTCGGACGAGGGGCCACTTTCAGATTCGCATGTGAGTACGAGGCGCGCATTCCGGGCGTCCGGGGGCTGAGGGCAGCACGTGCGGCGCGTCGCGAGACGGGCACCGTCAGGCTTGATCACCGCCCCGAGAGGTGCGGTACCCACCGCCACCAGTGTGTGTGAGTGCGGCCGCAACCTCTTCGCCGACGGCCGCCGCAAGGCCCTGGCTCTGATCGCAGACCACACCGCCCACCGCGCCCGCTGCCCGCTACGCACGACCCAGGAAGGGATCGCCACGTGAACGCGACACCGACCACCCCGCCGATCGACGGCGCCGCCCTGCTCGACGAGGTGGAAGCTTTCCACCGACGGTTCAACATCTTCCCCAGGAAAGCCGCCTACGTGGCTGTTGTCCTGTGGGACGCGCACGCCCACCTCATGGATTGCTTCGACTCCACTGCGCGTCTGGCGTTCCTCTCCCCGGAGCCGGGCAGTGGCAAGAGCCGGGCCTTGGAGATCGTGGAAACCGTGGTGCCCCGCGCCCTGACCACGGTCAACTCCTCTGCCAACGCCCTCTTCCGTCTCGTGGACGCGCCTGAGGGCCGTCCTACGATCCTTTTCGACGAGATCGACACCGTGTTTGGTCCCAAGGCTGGGGACAACGAGCCGGTCCGAGGCTTCCTGAACTCCGGGTACCGGCGGTCCGGGAAGATGCACCGCTGCGTCGGTGACGGGGCCAACCAGACGGTCCAGCCGTTCTCGTCGTTCTGCGCGGTCGCCATGGCGGGATCGGCTCCCTGCCGGACACGATCTTGACCCGCTCCGTCATCATCCGGATGCGCAAGCGGGCCCCCAACGAGAGCGTGGAGTCCTACCGGCAGCGTCTCAACGAGAAGGAAGGGTTCGCGCTGCGGGATCGTCTCGCCGAGTGGGCCGACAGCGTGCGCGACAGCGTGAAGGACGCCTGGCCCGAGATGCTGGACGGGATCAACGACCGGCCGGCCGACGTGTGGGAACCCCTCCTGGCCGTCGCGGATGCAGCCGGCGGCCACTGGCCTGAGCGGGCCAGGGCGGCGTGCGTCGAACTCGTCAACGCCGCCCAGGACAACGACGAAGCATCCCTTGGCGTCCGGCTGCTCACGGATCTACGCGACTCCGTGTTCTGCGGAGCGGAGCGACTGCCCACCGCCGTCATCCTCGAACGTCTCCTCGCGATGGATGACGCCCCGTGGGCCGATCTGGACGACAAGCCCCTGAACTCCCGGGGCCTGGCCAAGTTCCTCGGTCAGTACGTCACCCCGGGCAACAAGCCCATCAAGCCGCGCGGCATCCGCATCTCCTCCGGAACCCCGAAGGGCTACTACGCGGAAGACCTCGCGGACGCCTGGACCCGGTACTGTCCCCCGCCCCCTCCCAGGTCCGCAACATCCGCCACAGATTCACCCCCGCTGACCTGCAATGTTGCGGCGTGGCGGATGTTGCGGATCCCCCAGAGGGTAGAGAGGAGTCACGAAGGTGTCGAAGGAGAGTGGACTTCCCCCGAGCTATTCGGCGGCGGAGGTAGCGACGTCACTGGGGTGCTCGGAGTGGTGGGTGAAGGAACAAGTCCGCCGACGGCGCATCCCCTTCCTGAGGAGCGGTAGTGGTTACCGCTTTACCAGCGATCACGTTCGAGAGATCTTCCACATTCTTGAGGAGCGACCCAGCCCGGCAAATGCCATCGAGGGCGAAGCCATACCCCGGCGCCGCACTATGGCGCAGCCGGTGGGGCCAGTAGTGAGTCTCCGTGCGCGCCGTCCGCGTCGCGCGCGGAACGCCGCTTGATCAGAAGAGCCGATCACGAGGGGTGGAGGCCAGCCATGGCTTCCACCCCTCGCTTGTCGCGAGAGGTAAGCATGGGCTACGGCGAGAAGCGCGCCGATTACTACCGAGGCCGGTACTGGATTGCACCTGGTGTGCTCCGCACTGTGGTGGACGCCAACGGTGCCACGATCCGATTCGTCACCAAGCGCGAGGCCGCCAAGGCAGCGAACGATGCGGAGGCCAAGGTTCGAAAGGTCGGCTATCGCGACCCGAATGCCGGGAAGGAGACCTTCGGCGAGTACGTGAACCGCTGGTATGCAGCACAGGAGTTGGCCGCATCGACTATGCAGAACTACAAGCGGCACATCGAGGAGCACCTCCTCCCTGCCTTCGAGGACAAGGCCATCGCCGACATCCAGTCCACCGACGTCGGCGCCTGGGAGAAGAAGGAGCGGAAGCTCGCTGCGTCCAGTGTGAAGACCTGGCACGGCACGCTGCACCTCATCCTTGCCGATGCTGTAGACGAAGGGCTGCGCGACTCCAATCCGGCCACCAAGAGGCGTGGCAGGGGCAAGCGCGCCGGCCGCTCCCGGAACCGGGGCCCCGAGAAGGTGGTGACCGACGCCCTCGGCATCCTCCTGACAGCCGAGCGGGCCTCTCTGCTGTCCGGCCGCGACGACGAATTCGTGGCTGTGGTCCTGAAGGGCTGCACCGGCATGCGGTGGGGCGAAATCGTCGGCCTGGAGCGCAAGTTCGTCCGCCCTGCCTCCGTGCGGGTGGAGTGGCAGCTCTACGAACTCGACTCGGGCGAGTTCGAACGCTGCCCACCCAAGGACGACTCCTACCGGACCGTCGACACGCAGAAGTGGCTGTCTGGCTTGGTCGCAAGCCATATCGCCCGGACCGAATCGGCACCCTGTCCGTGTCACGAGCATGCCCATGTGTTCCGTGGCCACGGTCCCGCCAACGGCGCTGCCCGGCACGTCGGCGCAAAGCTGGTCGACGTCGCCCGCCGCGCCGGCGTCTCCGCGGCAACGGTCTCGAACGTGCTGAACCGGCCGGACACGATTGCAGAGCGGACGCGAACCAGGGTGGAGACAGCCATCGCGGAACTCGGCTACGTCCGCGCTGGCCAGTCAGCGGAGACGGCGGCGCACTGGCGACGGACCGGATTTGCGACCTGGCTGTTCCAGCCGGCGACGACGGGCTGATACCCGAAGAAGGCCCCGCAGGAGGCGCGACCTGTGCCGGTGATGGCGAACCCCTGGCCTGGAGTGCCGGCGCGGGGCCGGAACGCCTCTGGCAGGGCGGAAGCGTGCTGGCTTCCGATCGCGCGAGGCCTCACTCCGCATGGGCTCAGGCACTCTCACAAGACGGTCATGGAAGAGCTCGGAATTCCGCCCAAGCTCATGGATGAGCGTCTCGGGCACGAGGACAGTTCGGTGCAGGCGCGCTACTCGCACATCACCGCGCGGATGAGGAATCGGCTCATGGATGAACTAACCGAGCAGTGGGAGGAGTCGCTGGAGGCGCGGTTGGCCATGAATCCTCGGTCGCCAGTGCGTGCGCTCGATGCCTTGTTGAGAGTGCGTCTGGGGTGACGATCGGGGATTGAATTTCCATGATCTACTCCCCAGCTGGCCGTGAGCCGGACCGAGCGGAACGGTCACCGGCCGCGAGCCCGGACCGAGCCGCCGCGGGGACCGCCCGTGCCGCCCGTAGCTGGGAGCGCCGTTGTGACCGGACCAGCATGGGCGTGGCCCGGACTGCCGCTGGACCGTCGCCACGAACCCGGCGGCCCGGTGGGCGCCTTGGCCCGGGGCGCCTGGACCGGGGCGGTGCGGTGGGCGTCGGGCGTCCCTGGCGGCCCGGTGCGGCGCCGTGCCACCGGGGACTGCGCGTCAGCTGCCGCGGACCAGGTCCAGGATCTCGTCGCGGATCGCGATCATGGTGACTTCGCCGCGGGCCTCGACGTTGAGGCGGAGGAGGGGTTCGGTGTTGGAGGGGCGGAGGTTGAACCACCAGTCGGGGGTGGCGATCGTCAGGCCGTCGAGTTCGTCGATGGTGGCGTCCTCGCGGTCGGCGAAGACCCGGCGGACCGCCGCCGTGCGGGCCGTCTGGTCGGCGACCGTGGAGTTGATCTCGCCGGACCCCCGGTAGCGGTCGTAGCGGGCGACGAGGGCCGACAGGGTGCCGTCCTGGGTGCCGAGGGCGGCGAGGACGTGGAGTGCGGCGAGCATGCCCGTGTCGGCGTTCCAGAAGTCGCGGAAGTAGTAGTGGGCGGAGTGCTCCCCGCCGAAGATCGCGCCCGTGCGGGCCATCTCCTCCTTGATGAAGGAGTGGCCGACGCGGGTACGGACCGGGGTGCCGCCGTGCTCGCGTACGACCTCCGGGACCGACCACGACGTGATCAGGTTGTGGATGACCGTGCCGCCGGGGTGCTTCTCCAGTTCCCGCGCGGCGACCAGTGCCGTGATCGCCGACGGCGAGATCCCCTCGCCGCGCTCGTCGACGACGAAGCAGCGGTCGGCGTCGCCGTCGAAGGCGAGGCCGATGTCCGCGCCCTCGGCGCGCACGCGGGCCCGGAGGTCGACGATGTTCTTCGGGTCCAGAGGGTTGGCCTCGTGGTTCGGGAAGGTGCCGTCGAGCTCGAAGTACATCGGTACGAGCTCGATCGGCAACGACGCGAAGACCGTCGGGACCGTGTGGCCGCCCATGCCGTTGCCCGCGTCCACGACGACCTTGAGCGGACGGATCGACGCGACGTCGACGAGGGAGCGCAGGTGGGCCGCGTAGTCCGTGAGCGTGTCGCGCTCGGTGACCCGGCCGGGGGCCGCGACCGGGGCCGGCGCCCCTTCCGCGAGCCATGCCTCGACGAGCCCGCGGATCTCCCCGAGTCCCGAGTCCTGGCCCACGGGCGCAGCCCCGGCCCGGCACATCTTGATGCCGTTGTACTGCGCGGGATTGTGCGAGGCCGTGAACATCGCGCCCGGCAGCCCCAGCTCCCCCGAGGCGAAGTACAGCTGGTCCGTGGAGCAGAGCCCGATCAGGGTCACGTCCGCGCCCTGGCCCGCGGCGCCGCGCGCGAAGGCGGCCGAGAGGCCGGGCGACGACGGGCGCATGTCGTGGCCGACGACGATCGAGTCCGCTGCTGTCACCTTCACGAAGGCGGCGCCGAGCAGCTCCGCCAGTGGCTCGTCCCACTGATCGGGCACCACCCCGCGGATGTCGTACGCCTTGATGATCTGCGACAGATCAGCAGATGCAGCCACGGCCCAACCCTCCTGAAGTCCCTGCGGTCGCCTCAAACTACCCGCCGAGACCACGCAAGGTGCCATCGGGTACGCCCTGCGCAGGCCCGCACCGCCACCAGCCTCGGCCGCGCGTTCGTGGGGGCGTGCCGCCTCGCGGACCGCGTTGGCCAGCGCTTCGAGGTCGTCGCCGCTGGGCCGGGTCGGGGCGGAGCTGTCCGAGAGCCGTACGACCTCCTAGCCGCGCTCGGGGCGGTGAGGCGCTCGCTGTGCTCGGCGCACAGGTCCGTAGCAGTGGGGTTCGGCGTAGGTGGCGAGCGCGCCGAGGACCGCGGTCGAATCGGCATAGACGTACGTCAGTGTCGCGACGGCAGGGCGGCCCCACGCGGTGCGCGAACAGCGACCGCACGGGCTGACGCTGGAGGAGTTCGCCTACCCGGCCGACGACCAGTTCGCGGAGAAACAGCCGCAGGCTCGGCGGGTCCGGGGTGCGGCGAGCTGAAGACGAAAGGGGGGCTCCGCGGTGATCACCGCGGAGCCCCCCTTCCTCGGGTCAGTCAGCCAGGACCTTCTCCAGGGCCGGCTTGAGGAAGGGCTTCAGGGTCTTCGAGTACGACGATGTGATGTGGCTGTTGTCGAAGTAGACGACCTGGTCGCCGATGACCGCCGGGCACACGTCCGCGGCGCAGAACGCGGGCGTCGTGTCGATGATGTCCGCGCCGTACTTCTCGGCCACTTCCCGCTCCATGGCGCGGAACTCCGTGTACTCCAGCGCCTGCCACTGCTTGCGGTTGCAGGGGGTGATGTTGTCGATGTGCGTGGCGAGACAGTCGGGGATGTTCTGACCGGGCTGCGGGGTGTCCGTCATGTAGACGAGCTTGGCGCCGGTCTCCTTGAACACCTTGAACGAGGCCTCGGCGCCGGCCCGGTTCGCCTCACGGCGCGCTCGGTCGGCGATGACAAGGACGTCCGGGTGGATCTTCTTGAGCTCCGCGAAGGCCGACTGGCGCCAGCTGTCGCACTCGGTGTACTCGCGGTTCACCTGGGGGTTGATGATGCGATAGATCTGCGGCGAGCATCCGCCCTTCGACAGGGTCACCACCCGTACGCCGAGTTCCTTGCCGATCTCGTGGTAGACGTCGTTCCACTGCCAGGCGTGGGAGTCCCCCATGAGGACAAGGGTCTTCGAGCCCTTCGGGTCGCCGGCGACACAGCCGTCGCGCATCACGAACTTCGTGACGTCGAAGTTGTCGATGCAGCCGTGCTTGGCGGAGTTCTTGGGCGTGCTCTGCAGAGCGCCCTGCACGGCCGCGGAGAGCTGCGTGCGGTGCACGGCGTCCTCGACCGACGCCTCGCTGGTGAATCCGACCGCGACCGTGCTCGACGACGACGTCGCCAGGTGCAGCGGGACGATACTGGCCAGGACCATCGCCCCTGCCGTGCCCGCGGTGGTGAATCCGCCGGTGAAGACGCCCTTCCAGGGGCGGGCCACCAGCGACACGTTCTTCTTGAACTTGCGCTCGACGGCGTAGTGCAGGACGACGGCCACCACGAACGAGAGGACGACGACGCGCATCCGCTCCTCGAACGTGAAATCCCGGTCGGTGATGGACGGCCAGAGCACCAGGAGCGGCCAGTGGGTCAGATACCAGCCGTAGCTGACGTTGCCGACGAAGTCGAGGACGGGATTGTCGAGCAGCCGCTCCGCGCCGAACCGGGGATTGGCGCAGCCACCGGCGATGACCATGACGGCGCCGACGACCGGGCCGGCCACCGCGTAGCCGGGCAGCGGCGTCTCGGCGGAGATGAGCATCGCGGTGACGAGCACGGTGCCGAGCCCCAGCCACGAGACGACCGCGGCCAGGCCGGTGTTCATGCGGGAGACGAGTGGAGCGGCGAGGGCGAGCAGAACACCGCAGGTGATCTCCCAGATCCGGGTGTGGGTGCTGAAGTACGCGAGCGCCTGGTTCACGGGGGTCTTCGACCAGCCCAGATAGAACGATCCGGCGATCACGGCCATCAGGAACAGCGCGACCAGGGCACGGTTGCGGAAGATCTTTCGGCTGATCCAGACGATCACGACGAGGACGATCGGGGCGGCGACGTAGAACTGTTCCTCGATGCCCAGCGACCAGAAGTGCTGATACGGGGACTGCGACCCGTCGTTGGCGAAGTAGTCGGTGCCGTTCTCGACCAGGCGCCAGTTCAGGAAGCTGAGAGAGGCGCTGAGACCGTCCTCGATATAGGCACGGAACCTGAGCGGGCTGCCGTACATCCATGCCAGGACCGCGGTGCCGACGATGACGAGAGCCATGGGCGGCGCGAGCCGTCGGAAGCGGCGCGCCCAGAACTTGGTCAGGGACACCTTGCCGGTCTTGTCGATCTCGGCAAAGAGCTGGCCGCCGATGAGGAAGCCGCTCAGAACGAAGCTCACGTCCACGCCACCGTGGATGTCGAGTATGCCGCAGTGCATGCTGACCACCATCATGATGGCTACGGCACGCAGGCCCTGAATGTCGGGCCGGTACTTGCGAAGACGCTCTGTCTCCACGGCCGATGTGCGATGGCGGGGCATGTTTCTCCAGTAACTGACTGTCCGTCAAACCGTGCGGCAGGTAGGTGACTTCAGTGGGCCGTCAGGCATGCGGCAGCCGTACCGCTGACGCGTACCCCTTGGGCAGGAATGCGGATGCCGCACGACAGCCTTAGCTGGGCGGGCAGTTCGTTCTCCGCGCCGATCTGCGCATGGCAGCCCACCACGGCCTCACGGAGGAAGGATTCGCCGCCGATCGAGGAGTCGTGGTCCACCACGGACTCGTGGATCCGGGCGCCCTCGGCCACGGTGACGCTCCCGCCGAGGATGGAGCGATCGACGACCACGTGCGGGCCGATGACGGCGTGTGGACCGATCGTCGAGCCTCCCGTGATGCGGGCGGTCGGGTCGACGGTGGCTGTGGGATGGATCAGGGCCTCGGTCGACCGCTCCACGAGGGGCGAGGTCACCTTGCCGGTGACCAGGTCGGCGGACCCATGGATGAATGCCAGCGGTGTGCCGAGGTCACGCCAGTAGTCCTGCGTGGTGTGGCCGAACACGCGCCGCCCCTGGGCGACGAGCTCCGGGAAGGTCTCCTGCTCGACGGAGACTTCGCGGTCGGCCGGGATGGCGTCAAGGACGGACCGGCGGAAGACGTAGCAGCCGGCGTTGATCTGGTCGGTGACGCACTCCTCCGGGGTCTTCGGCTTCTCCAGGAAGGACAGCACCCTTCCGGCATCGTCGGTGGGTACGAGGCCGAAGGCACGAGGGTCGGCAACGCGGGTGAGATGCAGTGTCACGTCCGCTTCCCGCGCCGCGTGCTGCTCCAGGACGTCACGCAGGTCGAGGCCGGACAGGATGTCGCCGTTGAGGATCAGGACAGGTGCGTCCGCCGAACCGCGCAGCATGCGGCCGGCGTTGCGGATCGCACCGCCCGTGCCGAGCGGGACGCTCTCGACCGCGTAGGAGATCTCCAGGTCCTGGGAGAAGTCCTTGAACTCCTCCTCGAAGAGGTTGGCGAGATACGAGGTGGCGAACACCACGTGCTCGACCCCCGCGTCCATCAGCTTGGCAATCTGGTGCCGGATGAAGGAGGATCCCGCGACGTTGAGCAGCGGTTTCGGGGTGTGGTTGGTCAGCGGGCGCAAGCGAGTTCCCTTGCCGCCCACCAGGATGATGGCTTCTTGCATGATTGCCTCGCTCGGTCAGCTAGCGGTGTCGGTGCCAGGGCCTGCGTAGTCAGAGGTGAAGCAGGATTTGATGGCCTTCTCGGTGAGAGGGCGACCGGCGAAGTCCAGGCGGGACGCGGTCTTGTCGTCCGGTGGCGTGTTCGGATCGTCGTCGAACCACATGGACCACCAGTAGACGCCCTGCATCTGGCGTTCCCGGACGACCTGGCAGACGGCGGTGTACCAGTTGGCCTGCACCTGGGGGTTGACGGCGCGCTTGGTGTAGAAGTCGCCCGGTGCGTGGTAGGCGCGGTCCATGGCGCCGATGCCGGCCTCGGCGACGGTGATGTTGGGCAGCTTTCCGGGTGACTTCTTGTCCAGCCACTCGTTCCAGCCCTGCACCAGCCGCTCGACGGGCGCGGTGTCCGGCACCTTGACAGGGAAGTAGGCGTCGACACCGAGGTGGTTGACCGGCATGTTGATGCGACCGGAGACGTAGCTGTCCCAGTTTGCGTCGTAGGCGACCTCGCCGGAGAAGGTCTTCTCGGCGGAGTCGACCAGGCTGTCCCAGCCTGCGTCGCCCTCCATGGAGTTGAGCTCGGTGCCGATCACGAAGGTGGTGGCCTTCTCTTTTTTGGCCACTTCGAGGTACGGCGTGAGGAACTGCTTGTACGACGCGAACCAGGCCGAGCGCGAGGCTGGTTCGATGTTGCCGCGCCAGCCGTCCGGTGGGTTCAGGGACGCCTCGTCCATGATCGGGCGCAGCGTGGTGCGGAAACCGGCGTCACTGAACACCTTAAGCACCCGCTGGAGGCGTTTCGGGGACGGCGTCTTGGCACCGTCCGAGACCTCGTTGGAGGTGGTGCCCTCGGTGAAGAAGGGGAAGGAGATGGACACCGAGTTCGCGCCCAGGCCGACGAGGTACTCGGCGTGCTTGCGGGCCTGGTTCTCGATGAATGTGTCGGAACGTTTCTTCGTCTCCTCCTCCCAGTAGAGCTGTACGCCCCACTGCGCCATGCCGGGCTTCCAGGGCTTGGCGACCTTGAGGGCGCCGGCGGAGGAGGGGGGAGCGGAGGATGGCGCGGACGTCGCTCCGGTGGCGTCGTCGGCAGGGGTGCGGGAGTCCTCGGAGTCGCCCCTGACGATTCTGGGCAGGGCCGAGCCCGACTCCCAGCGCACCGGGTGGTTGCCGAGCGCGAAGGGGGTGCCCAGCACGATGGTGAGGACGGTCACCGGGAAAATGGCAAGCAGGGGCAGTCTCGAGCGCATGTCAGTTTTCTTCCGGGCGGTCAGACGGGCTTGGCGATCACGACGAACTTGTTCTCCTCGCGCCGGACGAACCTCAGGAAGCCCTTGAAGCCGCCGAGTCCTTCGAGGACGGAGAAGACGGGGATGAGTGCGACCACCACGATCGGCTCCCACCACTTGCGCCGGCCGCTGACCGACGCGAGCGCGTTCAGCCGCAGCCCCTCCCAGTAGGTCCAGACGACGTAGGCGAAGTTGAGGGCCCACAGGATGACCACGGACTGGGTCACGGGCGAGGTGTTCATGTCGTTGATGAGCCAGCCCAGGAGCAGCACGGCGGCGATGTGCTGGAGCGGGCCGAGGATCCAGGTGGCCACGCAGATGGAGAGGAACCAGCGGTAGCGCAAGGGCACGGCCCGGTTGAAGCAGAGCGCCACCAGTCCCCAGGCCCACCGCTCGCGCTGCTTGACGAAGTCCTGCGAGCTGGCGGGGGAGGCACCGTAGCAGCGGCCGTTGAACCAGTCGCTGCGGCCCGGGTAGCGGCGGCAGAAGGTCAGGGCGAGGCGGGCGTCCTCGACTATCTCCTTGGGACCGAAGTCCCAGCCGATGGTGGCCTCGATGGACGCGCGCAGCACCAGGAGCTCGCCGTGCACACCGGCGGCCGGGGTGCCCATGCCGGTCAGGGCCCGGAAGCGGGCGATGTCGTCGGCGGGGCGTACCGCGTCGGCGAGCCAGGTGAAGAGGTTGGCCGCGTTCTCGCGGGGGTAGGTCAGGATGCCCTGGGCCATGTGCTTGGCCTCGTCGGGGTGGGCGCGGCGCTGCCGGTTGATGAACTGGACGAGCGAGGAAGCGGTGTCGGGGCCGACGCCGGTGTCGTCGTCCATGTGCAGCACCCACACATAGTCGAGGGCCTCGCCCTCCTCGATGCGCAGCTCGTGAGCGTAGTGGTTGGCGCGGGCCTTGAAACGGGTGCCGTTGGCCGGGACGTAGTCCTTGGGGACGGTGATCACCCGGATCAGCGGGTGGGAGTCGGCGAGCCTGTCGATGTCCTCCGCCGCCTCGCAGCCCTCCTCGGTGAGGATGTCGACCCGCATGTACGGGAACCACTCCGGCAGGTGCTCGACGTAGGAGAGGACCGAGCGCTCCAGGGCCGGGTAGGTGTCGTGCCGTCCGATCGTGGGGCAGAGGATGATCAGGAAGTCCTGCTCGGCCGGCACGGGCGGGGTCATCCGGTCGCTCTTGCGGACCCGGCGGCGGATCAGCAGGGCACCCTGGATACCGACCATCACGCCGACCACCGGCAGGGACCACACGACGGTCAGGGCCCAGCTCAGCGTCGACGAACTGGGCCGGTAGGTCCACAGGCCGAAGGCGACCAGGAGGAAGAAGGGCAGCAGGAACGGCAGGATGCCCGGCTTCCAGGTCGCGGTGCGCTTGGCCAGCTTCTGATTGTGCCGCGAATGCGGCATGCCCCCGTCTACCAGTGTCGATGCCATGACGACTGCGAAACTCCCGTGAATCGGGGATGCGTTGAGGCAGCGACAGAGATCGACCGCGGCGCGACGGAGCGCGCCACGGCACTTTCACTCTGGGTTGGATGCCCCCAACGCCTTCCCTGGCGTTCTCGGCCACTCGCCCTTCAGACCCCCCCGGGGCTCTCGAACTACTGGCCGAACAGGAGCACAATCCTCGCATGTTTGCCAGATGCATGGAACCGGCGTGAAGAAGATGTGTTTAAAAGTTCATCAACTGAAATCTTGCGCCGTTATAGCGCGGGAAGAGTAATACGTCTGTTTCACGTCGTTCGTGGTGTTCTTCTTCCGGGGAGTGGAGACGTTGTCGTACGACAGAGCCTGGCCCCACACCGTCCACAGCACCCAGGGCGTCCGGGTCAGGGTCCGGGGCTGGGCCGCGTTGAGCGGTACGTGGAAGGACTCGGCGACGATCCGGGGCCTGCGGTACTTCTCCAGGCCGCGGTACCACACCTCGGTCCAGGCTCCGCCGCCGAAAGGCTCGGCCGGGGTGTCGCTGTAGTCATCGATGCCGACGACGTCCACATAGCGCCCGCCCGGGTAGTACGCCCCGGGCTCCTGCCCGTAGGACCCGTCCCAGGAGTTCGGCGCCCACACGAAGATCAGGTTGTGCAGGCCGCGGCGGTGCACGAGATAGTCGTACGTCAGCCGCCACAGCCTCCGGAACGCGGCCGGGTCCTGGCCCGCCCACCAGAAGCCCCGGCCGGGCGCGGTGTTCATCTCGTGATACGGCCGCAGCAGCACCGGTACCCCGCGGTCGGCGAGGTAGCCCAGGTGGTCCGCGAGGTAGCGGAGATCGAGCAGCAGGGCACGGTGCTCGGGGCTGCCCGGGGTGACCACACGGGCGAACCAGCGAGGGTCCTTGGCGGCGGGCGAGTTGCGGTGCAGGGTCTGGACGAAGCCCTTGACGGGGCTGCCCGGGTACGGCTGGTGGAAGGAGAAGCCGACCAGGCCCGCCGGAGCGCCCCCGTTGTGCGGAAGGGCCACCTCGGCTCCGGACGCGCAATCCCAGTGCGTGCCGGAGGGACGGTATGAGCCGTCGGCCGCCCGGGGCAGGCCCGCCCACACGCCGACGGCGAGGTCCACGGCGTCCTCGACGTACCCCCAGTACCGGCGGCAGCTCGGCCATGCGTCGGAGTAGGGGCGGGCCTGGCCCACCGCCCAGCCGGGCTGGCCGTAGCCGGGGCCGAGGTCCAGCTCCACGAAGCCGGGCAGGCGGCCGGTGATGTCGCGGGCCTTGCGGTAGTAGTAGCCCGGCGGCTTGGTGCCTCGGTAGTCGCCGTACTTCGGGTTGTGCCGCTCGTTGTGCAGTTCCACGTGCTGGCCGATCACCGTACGGCTCGGTCGTCCGTGGCGCGCGCTGTTCTCTAGGCCCGCGAGCATCGCGTACACCTGGCGTGCGGCGAGGGTCGCCTCTGGATCTCGCTCCCGCAGATCCGTCGGCACCTGCCCGGGCCCGCGCCGACGCTCCTCGTCCCGTTCTTCCGGCCAGGCCCGGATCCCCAGCGCTGCCAGCAGCGCCGCGCCTGCTGCGGCTCCGGGCAGCCCGACCCGCGATCGCATCCGCATCGCGCTACGCCGGTTCCACGATCAGCCGGGCCACGGGCGAGGTGTCACAGGCGAAGCCCTCGACGCTGTAGGACGTGCCGGGGGTGCGGGCAGAGACACAGCCGACGCCGACCAGGGTGGCGCCGGGCGCCTGCACGGTGAGAAAGCTGCGGCCGGCAGCGGTGACGGTGGTGGTCGCCTCGATCACCGCCGTGGCGCCGTTCAGGGTGACGGTGCCAATCTTTGGCATGAGTGCCCTCCTTGACCTTCAGGCCCTTGTCGTCCTGGCCTGCCACGATGTTAGAGCCGCTCTGGGCCGCGCCGAGCCGCCCCCCAGATGGTGTCCCGGCTGCCTGAGCTGCCCGGGGCTCTGCCTGCCGGCAATGTCGATGTGCTCGGGGCAGCCCTGGCGACGGGGGACGGGCGTCGCCGTGGGCTCCGACAGGCCGTGCTGCCGTCAGCCCCCGGAGCAGGGTCGGTCGCGGCCGAGGATGCCTGCATCTCGCCGCTGCGCGGATCAGGTTGGAGACGGCCATCGCGGAACTCGGTTACGTCCGCGCTGGCCGGTCGGGGGAGACGGCGGCGCACTGGCGGCGGACCGGATTCGCGACCTGGCTGTTCCAGCCGGCCACGACGGGGTGGTGCCCGAAGAAGGCTCCACAGGAGGCGCGCCCTGTGCCGGTGATGGCGGACCCCTGGCCGGGTGTGCCGGCGCGGGGCCGGAATGCCTCTGGCCGTGCGGACGCGTGTTGGCTGCCGATCGCGCGGGGCCTCACTCCTGATGGGCTCAGGCACCTTCACAAGATGGTCGCCTTGCTGAGAGCGCGTCTGGGGTGACGGTTGGGGAGTGAACTTCCATGATCCACTCCCCGGCCACCCCCGAGAGACCCCGGAACGCCAGTCAGGGCCGGTCTCCCTTGAAGGGAAACCGGCCCTGACTTGGTGATTCAGCTGTCGGGGTGGCGGGATTTGAACCCACGACCTCTTCGTCCCGAATGAGGTCGGGGCAAGATCGCTACCGGGGTGGTTGGTGTTTGTGCTGGTCGTGTGTCACGAATCGCTGAAGGAGGCGTTGATGTAGGAGCTTCTGGAAGCGGTGCTGTGCAGGAGATGGAGGTAGGTCCTCCGGGGTCGCCCTGCAGGGGGAGGCTCCAAACCACCGCAGGCTGCGTCGGTTAAGTGCCGTTCGTGGTGAGCGCTGCGGGAAAAGGCGCGGCGATGATCGCGTCAGGTGTGGGTCAGGAAGGCGAGCGAGAGCGAACCGTTGATGACGTGTCGTAACAAACTCCAGTGGCGTCGAAACCAGGGCGAGACCAGGGCTCTGGGACAAGTCCGGGGGGAGCCTGCTGACTGCCCGGATGGCGTCCGGCATGTAGGCGGCGCGAGCCTGACCTGGGCTCCTGCATGGAACGTGAGAACCTGTCGCCCCGATACTGCTGCTGGCCTGTGGGGCCGGCGGCGGAGGGAGATCCCCAAGCGGCCAACACCGCAAGGGGCGGAGTACCGATGCGGGGCACGGGGGCAGACCGTCTCGTAGTAGTGACGAAGCCCGGTAATGCGGGTGGAGCGAAGGGGACGGATCATCCAGGTCTGCTTGGCGGTCAACCGGGGTTCCTGGGAGGAGCCGGATGAGTGGGCCAAAGCCGTTCGAGATCTCGAAGCATGTTGTCTGGGAGGCGTATCTCAGGGTCAAGGCGAACGGGGGAGCGGCCGGGGTCGACGGCGAGTCGATCGAGCAGTTCGAGGCTGACCTGCGGGGCAACCTCTACAAACTGTGGAATCGTCTGTCGTCGGGCAGCTACTTCCCGCCGCCGGTGCGGATGGTGGAGATCCCCAAGCCCGGGGGATCGGGCGAGGTCAGGGTTCTCGGGGTGCCGACGGTCGCGGACGGAATCGCGCAGACGGCGGCGGCCATGGTCCTGGAACCGGAGGTGGAACCGATGTTCCACCCCGATTCCTATGGATACCGGCCTCGCAGAAGCGCGCTGGACGCGGTCGCGGTCTGTCGGGAGCGGTGCTGGAGGACCGACTGGACGGTCGATATCGACATCCAGGGGTTCTTCGACAACCTCGACCACGACCTGGTCCTCAGGGCGGTGGCCCACTACACCGACCAGCGGTGGATTCTGCTGTATGTGGAGCGCTGGCTGAAGGCTCCGCTGCTGCATCGAAGTGGTGAGCTGGTCGCGCGGGATTGCGGGAGTCCCCAGGGCTCGGCGATTTCTCCCTTGTTGGCGAACCTGTTCATGCACTACGCGTTCGACGCCTGGATGGAACGGGTCTTCCCGGCCGAGCGGCTGGCCGAGTGCGGGGGCTTGCGGCTGCATCCCGACAAGACCCGCATCGTGTACTGCAGGGACGGCAAGAGGCGTGGTTCGTACGAGCACGTCTCGTTCACTTTCCTCGGATACACGTTCCGCTCGCGGAAAGTCCGGTCGAGGACGGGGAGTTACTTCTTCGGCTTCAACCCGGCCATCAGCGACGAGGCGGCCAAGCGCATTCGGGCGCAGATCCGCCGTTGGCGGCTGCACCTGCGCAGTGGATCGTCCCTGGCAGACCTCGCACGGGAGATCAATCCCGTCGTGCGGGGATGGATCAACTACTACGGCCGGTTCTATCCGTCCGCGTTGGTCCCGAGCCTGATGGGCATCGATCAGTATCTGATGCGATGGGCCACGCAGAAGTACAAGCGGCTCCGACGCCGTCGGAGCCGGGCGTGGCAGGGCCTGGCGAAGACCGCCAAGCTCTACCCGGGGCTCTTCGCCCACTGGAAACTCCTCCGGCCTCGAACGACCGGATGATGGGAGCCGTGTGAATCGAGAGGTTCACGCACGGTTCTGAGAGAGCCGGGAGGTGAGATCCCTCCCGTCTACTCGCTGGGGCGTTGAGGTGGGTTGGTCCTGCGCGGTCTCGCGGGGGCTTGGGGAGCGAACCGGCTCCCATTTGGCTCCCAGGCGACTCCGGTCGGAGAGGTGGGGGCGCGCTGCGGTAGCCACCGGCCTTCGCCGTTACACGCGGGTGCTGAAGTTCCCCGTGTGTCCTGAACGCGAAGGAGAGTTCGACGGCGACCGGCGACCGGCGACCGGCGACCGGCGACCGGCGACCGGCGTCCGGCGACCGGCGTCCGCACCGGCCGGCTACGGACCCTTGCCCGCGACGGTCTCCTTCCGCCGCTGTGGCGTGGTCTGATCAACGCGCCGGTCCAGCCCCGGATAGTGACTGCCCCGACCCCGCCACCGGTGTGGCTAGGCAACTGGCATCGCTGAGTGAAGCCGAACAGCAGCAGTTCCTGCTTCACCTCGTCCGGTCGCACGCCGTCATCGCGTCGGGCGGCAGTGACGCGGAGAGCATGGACCCGGACGGTCCGTTCCGGGACATCGGGTTCGACTCCCTCACCGCCGTCGACCTCCGCAACAGGCTGGCCGGCGCGACCGGCTGCCGGTTCCCGGCGACGCTGGTCTTCGGCCATCCCACTCCGGCCGAACTCGCCGACTACCTGCGAAGCGGGCTCACCCCCGGGGCGGCGCCACGGTCCGCGCCGGTGCTCGACGAGATCGACAGCCGCGAGAAGGCCCTTCTGCGGGGTGAGCCGGAGGAGGAACTGCGGGGCAGGATCTCCAGGCGCCTCCAGACGCTGCTGAGCCGATGGGACGACGCTCACCCGGAGAGCGGGGCGCCGTCCCGCGATGTGGCGGCGGGCGCCCTCGATTCCGCCACTGACGACGAGCTCTTCACGCTCATCGACGGAGACCCCTCCGACGCCACGTGCCTAGCGATGTGCCTTCGCGCCGCAGAGGCGCAGTGTGCTTTCCAAGCACAGCGCCTCTGCCTCGTGGGTGGTGAGGTGCCCGATCGCGACTTGTGCCACGGCCGTGTGCTGGAGTCCGAAAATGACGGCGGCGAGCCAGGCCGCGGGGAGTGACGGGTCGAAGTCGCCCGTGTGCTGGCCTCGCTGGATGAGCCGTTCGAGCCGCGGGGGCGCGAAGTCATGGGGGTCGTTGTCGGGCCGCGGGATCCGGGCCGCGGTGGCGTTCAGCAGCATGGGATAGCGGTCGAGGAACCGCCAGCCGGCGCCGAGGAATTCGGCCAGCGCGTCGGCGGGCGGGGCGGTGTCGAGGCCTGCGTCGTCGAGCATGGCGGCGAATTCGGCGGCCGCGGCCTCGACGAGGGCGGCGACCAGGGCGTCGCGTGAAGGGAAGTGCGCGTAGACGGTCTGGCGCGTGACGCCGGCCGTGGCGGCGATGTCCTCCATGCTCGCGTCGGGCCGCTCGCCGAGCACGACCCGGGCCGCGTTGAGGATGGCGTCGATGCTGCGCCGGGCGTCGGACCGGCGGCGGCGTGGCGGCGTAGCGGTGTCGTGCGGGTCAACCATGCCAAGAATAATATGCGTTCGGCCATAATCTTGACATGCTGTAAGAGATAGCTAACTCTTACGACATGTCAAAGAAAAGCCTGGGTGGAGATCATCCGGCGATCGAGGCGCGCGGTCTGGTCAAGGTCTACGGAGAGCACCGGGCGCTGGACGGGATCGACCTCACGGTCCGGCGCGGTCAGGTGTTCGGGTTCCTCGGCCCCAACGGGGCGGGCAAGACCACCACGATCCGCATCCTGGCCACGTTGACCCGGCCTTCCGGCGGCACCGCCCGCGTCCTCGGTCACGACGTACTGACCGAGACGAACGCGATCCGGGCCCGGGTGGCGGTGACCGGCCAGTTCGCCTCCCTCGACGAAGACTTGACCGGATACGAGAACCTGCTGATCCTCGGCCGGCTCCACGGCTTGTCCCGGGCTGCCGGCAGCCAGCGCGCCGACGCCCTGCTCGACGCGTTCGACCTGACCCGCTCGGCCGGCCGCCCGGTGGGCGGCTACTCGGGCGGCATGCGCCGCCGGCTCGACATCGGCGCCAGCCTGATCGTCACCCCCGACCTGCTGTTCCTCGACGAGCCGACCACCGGGCTGGACCCGCGCAGTCGCAACCAGGTGTGGGAGCTGGTCCGCCGGATCGCCGCGGCCGGTACCACGGTGCTGCTCACCACCCAGTACCTCGAGGAGGCCGACCAGCTCGCCGAGCAGATCGCGGTCATCGACAACGGCCGGATCGTGGCCGAAGGCACCAGCGCCCAGCTCAAGTCCCGCGT
The DNA here is from genome assembly GCF_040655115.1 of Streptomyces atratus. Classification (GTDB taxonomy): domain Bacteria; phylum Actinomycetota; class Actinomycetes; order Streptomycetales; family Streptomycetaceae; genus Streptomyces; species Streptomyces atratus_D. The sequence continues at coordinate 42,726 of NZ_JBFAJH010000011.1, forward strand.
CGGCTCAGGCACACTGCACCTCCGGCTCCTCGACGGCGAGCAGCGTCCGCAAGCGCTGCAGATCCTGGCCGGCGCCCTGGAGGGGACGGTCCAGCTCGCCGACGACCCGCTCTCCCTGTCCCTGCTGCTCGCCACCCCGCTCGCCGCGACGGACGTGGGCCGGCTGCTCGGGCGCGCCACGACCCGGCTCGCCGACGCCGGGGTGGGCATCGCCGAGCTCTCGCTCGGCCGGCCCAGCCTGGACGAGGCCTTCCTCGCCCTGACCGGCCATCGGGCCGGTCCGGCCACCATCGACCACGAGGACCTGAGCGCATGAGTACCCAGGCCGCCTCCACGCGCCCCGCCGCGGCGGAGGCCGACCCGATCGACGTCCTGCTCGCCGCGGGACGCTTACGCCGCCGTGCCGGGGCAATCGCCGCCTCGGCCGCCTTCGGCAGGCGCGCCATGCTCAAGATCAAGCACGACCCCAAGCAGCTCGTGGACTCGGCCGCCATCCCGATCCTGTTCACGGTGCTGTTCACCTACCTGTTCGGCGGCGCCGTCAGCGGTTCGACCGGCGACTACCTCAAGATCCTCCTGCCCGGCGTGCTCGCCATGAGCATCGCCATCGTCACCATGTACGGCGGTGCCCGCCTCGCCCAGGACGTGCAGAGCGGAGCCCTCGACCGCTTCCGCGGCCTGCCGGTCTGGCGCGGCGCCTTCGTGCTCGGCGGCCTGCTCAGCGATGCCGCCCGCTACCTGTTCGCCTCCGCCATCGTGGTGGGCCTCGGCCTGATCATGGGCTACCGCCCCGACGGCGGCGTGCTGGGCGTGCTCGCCGCGGTCGCCCTGGTCATGGCCTTCGGGCTCTCGCTGTCCCTGGTGTGGGCCACGGTCGCCCTGGTCATCCACGACCCGGCCGTCGTCCTCAGCATCGCCAACGCCGTGCTGATGCCGCTCTCGTTCGCCAGCAACATCTTCGTCCAGCCCAGCACCATGCCCGGCTGGCTCCAGGCCTTCGTCGACGTCAACCCGCTCAGCCACGTCGCGACCGCGGCCCGGGACCTGATGAACGACACCGGCGGCGCCGGCGGCGCGGTCGCCTGGTCCCTCACCGTGACCGCCGTCATCACTCTCGTGTGCGCCCCGATCACGCTCCGCCTCTACAGCAAGCAGGGCTGAGGGGCGATCCAACAGGGATCTGTGCCGGGCCTGACAGGACGAATCGGCACACTGCGCGGCACATGAACATCGACCTTCTTCAGGCAGTCGGCATCCGCCTTGGTTGAATCAATTCAACGGAGTTCCCATGCGAGTATTAGCACTTTCGTCCGGCCGGAAGGCCAAATGGGCCGTCCTCGTGTTCTGGATCGGCCTGGTGATCGTCGGCAGCATGTTCAGCGGCAAGTTCACCAGCGTCCAGCAGAACGATGTGTACACGTTCCTGCCGAAGAACGCCGAGTCGACCCAGGCCGTTCTGCTGGCGAAGAAGTTCACGCCGGACATCAGCATGGCGGTCGTCATCTATGAGCGCGCCGATGGCGCCGTCACCGCGGAGGACGAGGCGGCGGCCACGGCGGACTCCCGGCGCTTCGCACAAGTAGCGCACGTGACCACGCCCATCGTCGGCCCGACGCTCGCGAAGGACGGCCGGGCGATCCAGATCGCCGTCCCCATCCAGACCGGGACCGGCGGGCAGACGGGCTCGAACGAGACAGCGGACGCCGTCAGGAAGATCCGGTCGATCGCCCACTCCCATCCCGGCCTCACCGCGCAGGTCACCGGACCCGCGGGCTACTCCGCGGACCAGGCCGACGCCTTCTCGGGCACCGACAAGGCGCTGCTCTTCCTCACGATCGCGATCGTCATCATCATCCTGCTGTTCACCTATCGCAGCCCGGTGCTGTGGGTCGTCCCGCTGATCTGCGTGGGCGTGGCGTTGATCGTCGCGCAGGCGACGATCTACCTCTTCGCCCGGCACGCGGGCCTGACGGTGGCCTCGGACACCGAGTTCGTCCTCACCGTGCTCGTCTTCGGCGCGGGCACCGACTATGCCCTCCTGCTCATCGCCCGCTACCGCGAAGAACTGCGCCGCCATGAGGATCGGCATGAGGCGATGGCGGCCGCGCTGCGGCACGCCGGGTCGGCCATCATCGCCAGTGGCGCGACGCTGGTCCTGAGCCTGCTGTGTTTCCTCGTGGCCGAGCTCAACTCGACCCAGAGCCTGGGGCCCTCGATGGCCATCGGCGTCGCGAGCTCTCTGGCCGCGATGATGACACTGCTTCCGGCTCTCCTCGTCATCCTCGGGCGCTGGGTGTTCTGGCCGGCCCGGCCGGCGTTCGGCTCTGCGGAGCCGGCGGAACGCGGCACGTGGACGCGGATCGGGCGCGTGGTGGGACGCCGGCCGCGCGCCATCTGGATCGGTACCTCGCTCGTGCTCGGTGTGCTGGCGTTCGGCGTGATCGGGTTCAAGACGAACGACATGCAGCAGAAGGACGCCTTCACCGGCACGCCTGAAGCCGTCGTCGGTGAGCGGGTGATGGCCCTGCACTTCCCGGCGGGCGGCGGCGATCCCGTCCAGGTCATCGGCACCGCCGGTGCGGCTGAACCGCTACGGTCCGCCCTGGCCGCCACGCCCGGGATCACGGACGTCACCGAGCCGGTGGTGAAGGGTGGCCACGTCTACCTGGAAGGCACGCTGACAGCTGCCGCGAACACCAAGGCGGCGTTCGCGAGCATCGACCGGGTGCGTGACCGGGTGCACGCCGTCCCCGGCGCGGAGGCCAAGGTCGGTGGAGGCAGTGCGATCAACCTCGACTACGGGAGGGCCGCCAACCACGACCGGAACCTGCTGGTCCCGCTCGTCCTGGCCGTCGTGGCGCTCATCATCGGCCTGCTGCTGCGTGCCTTCGTCGCACCGCTGATCCTGCTCGGCACGGTCGTGCTGTCGTTCGCGGCGGCGCTCGGTGTGAGCTTCCTGTTCTTCCAGCACGTTTTCGGGTTCGCCGGATCCGACCCGGCGATTCCCCTGTGGATCTTCGTCTTCCTCATCGCCCTGGGAGTCGACTACAACATCTTCCTGATGACGCGGGTGCGCGAGGAATCCAAGGTCCACGGCACCCGGCGCGGAGCGCTGCGCGGACTGAACGCCACCGGCGGCGTGATCACATCCGCGGGCATCGTGCTCGCCGGAACCTTCGCCGCGCTCACGACGCTGCCACTGGTCTTCGGCGTGGAAATCGGCTTCGCGGTCGCGTTCGGCGTACTCCTCGACACCTTCGTGGTGCGCTCTGTCCTCGTCACCGCCCTGACGTACGACATCGGTCGCCGGATGTGGTGGCCGAGTGCCATGAGCCGCGAGGAGACGGAGAGCGATCACGAGGAGACCGCGCCGCACACGCTCGCCTCGCGGTGACGTCTCACCCAAGGCTGACAGAGAGGGCCCCGACCGAAAGGGATGAGGGTCTTCTGGCACGCCCGGTGTGGATGGCGACATCCGCACGGGTGGCCGGAAGGCCCTCCTGCCTGACCGTGACGAGCACCCGACCGGAACCGGGGGCTGCGGCTTGCCCGTTGCTCGGTCGACCACGGCCGGCCGCCGCGCCCCTGCAGCGGAGCGCGTCCAGGCCCCGCGATGACGGCCCGGCCCGCGCCGAGCGCCGGATCATCGCCCACGGCGAGATCCTCACCGGCGAGAAGAGGGAAACTGCCACCGGCTTCTGGCAGCGGTCCCTTTTCCTCGGTCAGGCCGGGATCACCGGGGAGCGGGTGCTGACCGACAACGGTGCCTGCCACCGCTCGGCTGGCCCCCTTGTCACCTACGGTGACGGTCCAGAGGTGTGCGTGGTTGTCCGCCTCTGTCTGTCGGCGTTGTCACGCAGTCTGTCGGCGTTGTCACGCAGTCAGACACCCCCCCGCCCATCTCGGAACCGTGAACGGTGTGTTCGATGTCGTGTCATGGCGTGGACACAGCCAAGCCAAGATCCAACTCCTGTCTCCCCTGGGCGGTCTCCGCATTGTTCGGAGCTGCTATGGGCTTCGTCGCCTGGTCGCTGACCGTCTGGGCGCGCGCGTACTGCGACGCGGGTTACGAAGCCGGCGGACGCTTCGCACTCAACTTCTTGCTCCCTCTGGTCGTGGGATCCGAAGCACTCGTTGGACTCGTGGCGCGGGCCATCGGCCGACGCCTGGTGCTTCGCGCGCCAACGGCGGTCCGCGTTTCACTGCCGACGCTACTGGTGGTCGTTGCGACGGTGTGGCCGGCATGGTGGTTCTTCGCGACCCAAGGGACGCTGGACGGCTATCCCGGCGACTCTGGCCTCTGCCCCGTGAGTAACGTCCCGCCACAGTGGCCTGACTGGATCCCCGTCTGATCAGCCACGACTGACCATCGGCGGCCGTGACCTGCGGCCGTCTTATCGATCAACGCCCTGACCTGCTGCTGAGTTGTCGGCAGTTGTCGGCAGTTGTCGACGTTGGTCATCGTTGAGCGCCCTTCCACGGCCCCAGGACGGCCCGGGAGGGCGCTCGTGCTTTGGTGAGACTCGTCGCGAGCACCGCTTGAGGAGCGAGGTTGGGTGACCATGGGCGTGACCTGCGAATTCCTTCCCCTGGCCGGCCTCCTGCGGTTGCTCCCCTTGGCTCTGCGGTTCGCCGTGAGTCCCCGCCTGTTCTGGCACGAGAGCGGCACGGCCGGGACTCTCTGCTGTCCGTCGAGTGGATCAACTTCCCGTGGAGTGTGTTGCCTCCAGTACGTAAGCCGGGGGAGCCGATCACGCCCGAGCAATAGTCGAGATCTGTGGTTCAAGCCATGGCCTTTAGTCGCCGGACCTGCCCCAAAAGGCGATCACCGTGTTCGCCCCATCGGCATCCTTCAATGGCCTGCACCACGCTGACCAGCGCGGCATGTCCCACAGTCCGTCCGAGCCGGGGTGCCGTGCGGCGTAGTGCTCCTGGGCTCGTTCGAAATCTCCTCGGGTCGGCTCCGCGCTTCCGAAGAGCTCCATGGATTCCTCGTCCGACAGCGGGCGCACGGTGTGGGAATCGTCGTAGGCCTCGGCGTCGATCACCTCCCACACGTCGATGATCGTGTGCGTTCCTTCGCCGCCGAAGGTCTCGTCTTCCCAGAGGTCATCGAGGTCGTCAACAGAAGTGAACGACTGGCCTGCGGGCTGCAACCCGACCCAGTGGGTTCCGTGGATGAAGAGCCTCTCGAACTCGCGCTGTCGCGTGGTGGCCAAGGCCGCCGCGACATCTTCGGCATAAGGCTCGATGTACTGCCACGATGACGCGCCCACCCCAGCTCCTGCCCTTCCCCGGCCCTTGACTGTCGGCACGGACCCTACCCGTCGGCTCAGGCAGCGCGGCGGGCGTTCGGAGTCCGCCCGGCACGCCGAATGCCTGCCTTACGCCACCCGGTCCCGGCGCTCGACCAGCAGGCCGCGTTCGACACAGGCTCCGACACGGCCACCAGCTTGAAGACCATGGCCAAGGCGGCGGCCGGGCTGCCGGCGCGCACGGAAGCGCTGAGGGCTTTGACCTGGGACCACGTCTTCCTCAGGGGAGATCCGAACGCGGCTCCGCCTGTCCCGCCGCCTATTGCGGTCTGGCGTTCGGTACGAACTGGGGGCGACACCAAGACCGGAAGTCAAGGCGCACGATCGCCCTTCCGGCTCGCTGCGTGGACGTGCTGTGGCAGCACTGTGAAGACCAGGGCCGGGACCATCGTGCGGCTGGCGATGACTGGGAGGAGCGCGGACTTGTGTTCTCCTCGGCTGTTGGCAAGGCGCTCGATTCCTCGAAGGTCCGGCGAGCCTTTCGGCAGGCGATCACCGGGGTGGACGGGCTCGGCCCTGCCGGGTGGGACCCCACGGGAACTCCGGCACAGTTTCGTTTCCCTGCTGTCGGTCAGTGGCGTGCCGCTTGAAGAGATCTCGCGTTTGGTTGGGCACTCCGGGACGGCCGTCACCGAGGAGGTCTACGGGAAGCAGATCCGCCCGCTGATCCAGACGGGAGCAGTGGCCATGGACGGCATCTTCAAGGCCGATCCGTAACCGTAGTCACGCAGATAGTCACGCACACGAAAACAGGTGAGGCACCTACTAGTGTTAGTAGGTGCCTCACCTGGTGTTTCAGCTGTCGGGGTGGCGGGATTTGAACCCACGACCTCTTCGTCCCGAACGAAGCGCGCTGCCAAGCTGCGCTACACCCCGATCGCCGCCGGTCTCCCCGCGACATCGATTACTTTAGCCCACCGGCGCCCGGAGACGAAATCCGGTTTCTGCCCCGGTGGGCGAGGCGGCCCGGGGTGTCAGTCGCGGGGCGTCAGCGTCAGCAGGGTCGCCTCGGGCGGGCAGGCGAAGCGGACCGGGGTGTAGCGGTTGGTACCGCAGCCTGCGGAGACGTGGAGGTAGGCGCGCCGGTCGCCGACCGTGTGGCTGGAGAGCCCCTTGACCCGGTCCGTGTCCAGGTCGCAGTTGGTGACCAGGGCCCCGTAGAAGGGGATGCAGAGCTGGCCGCCATGGGTGTGACCTGCCAGGATCAGCGGGTAGCCGTCCGCGGTGAAGGCGTCGAGGGTGCGCAGGTACGGGGCGTGGACCACGCCGATGGAGAGGTCGGCGCCCGTTTCGGGGCCGCCCGAGACCTCGGCGTACCTGTCGCGCTTGATGTGAGGGTCGTCGAGGCCGGTGAAGGCGAGCTCCAGGCCGTCGAGCTTGAGGCGGCCCCGGGTGTTGCTCAGGTCCAGCCAGCCCGCCTCGTCGAAAGCGTCGCGCATCGGCTCCCACGGGTTGTGGACGACGCCGACCGCGGGGGCGTTGCCGTTGAGGCCGTGCTTGCCCTGGGTCTTTTCGAAGAGGTAGCGGGCCGGGTTACGGAGCTTGGGGCCGTAGTAGTCGTTGGAGCCGAAGACGTACACGCCCGGGAACTCCATCAGCGGACCGAGTGCGTCCAGCAGCTCCGGTACGGCCGCCGGGTCGGAGAGATTGTCGCCGGTGTTGACGACGAAGTCAGGGCGCAGGCCGGCCAGCGACTGCAGCCAGCCGCGCTTCTTGCGCTGGCCGCTCACCATGTGGATGTCGGAGACCTGCAGCACGCGCAACGGGCGTGCCCCGTGCGGGAGTACGGGGACGGTGACCCGTCGGAGCCGGAACGAGCGGGCTTCGAAACCAGCCGCGTAAACGAGCCCGGCGGCACCGACCGCTGCGCCGACTGCCGTGACTTTCAGGGGTACTCCGTAGCGTGCGCGCATGCGCCCATCGTCGCAGACACAATGCGGCGACAGGAAAACCGGCGGGCGGTGGCCACCCCGCACCTGCCACAATCAGCACATGACCACGCTCAAGTCCAAGCTCAAGGAAGACCTCACCACGGCCATGAAGGCGCGCGACGAGCTGACCTCGTCGACGCTCCGGCTGACCCTCACCGCGATCACCAAGGAGGAGGTCAGCGGCAAGACGTCGCGTGAGCTCTCCGACGACGAGGTGCAGAAGGTCATTGCCAAGGAGGCGAAGAAGCGCCGTGAGGCGGCCGAGGCCTTCGCCCAGGGCGGCCGGACGGAGCAGGCCGAGCGGGAGAAGGCGGAGGGCGAGCTGCTCGACGCGTACCTGCCGAAGCAGCTCAGTGACGACGAGCTGGGTGAGATCGTCTCGTCGGCGGTCGATGAGGCGAAGGCCGCAGGCGCCGAGGGGCCGCGGGCGATGGGCGCCGTCATGAAGATCGTGAACCCGAAGGTCGCGGGGCGCGCGGACGGCGGCCGGGTGGCCGCCGCGGTGAAGAAGCTCCTCGCGGGCTGAGCGGACCGGACCGTACATACGAGGAGGTGGGGTGACCCGGAACATTCCGGGTCACCCCACCTCCTCGTTCATGGGCCGAGCGGCCGGTCAGGGACCCTTCGTGCCGCCGTGACCCGGGCGCTGGGCTCCGTTGTTGCCGCCGAGGAGGTCCGGCGGGATGCTGATGCCGGGGAACGGGTCGTTGCCGTCACCGTTGTCCCGCCCCCTGTCCCGGCCCCTGTCCCCGCCCTCGTGCGTGTCGTCCGGCGGATCCGGGATGTCGACGGTGTTGAAGGACGGGGTGGGCAGTCCGTTGAGGGCGTTCGTCATGGCGTCGCGCCAGATCGGTCCGGGGACCTGACCGCCGTACACCTTGTCCTGGTACACGCCACCGATGGTGATGCGTTCCATCTCGACGCTCTGGGACGGGCTGCCGACCCAGACCGCGCCGGACATGTTCGGCGTGTAGCCGACGAACCACGCGTTCTTACGGAAGTCGGTCGTACCCGTCTTGCCCGCGTTGTCGCGGTTCTGCAGTCCGGCCTGCTGACCGGTACCGGAGTCGATCACACCGCGCAGCAGGGTGTTGATGGTGTCGGCCGTCGTCTGCGACATCGCCTGTGAGCAGCTGGTCTTCGGTACGGGGAGCGAGGTGCCGTCCGCGGTCCTGACCGACTCGATGGCGACCGGCGTGCAGTACGTGCCGCGGTTGGCGAAAGCGGCGTACGCACTGGCCATCGTCAGCGGGGAGAGCCCCTTCGAGCCGAGTGCGATGGCGGGGGACTGGGGGAGCTTTTCACCGTTGCCCTGGACCACGCCGAGCTTGTCCGTCATCTGCATCACGGGGCAGAGGCCGATGTCCTGCACCATCTGGATGAAGTAGGTGTTGACGGACTTCGCCATCGCCTCCTTCAGCGCGTACGGACCGCGCTCCGACTCGTCCTCGTTCGGAACCCGCTCACCGTTCAGGTTCACATACGGCTTGTCGCAGGTGCTCACTGTCGGATAGGGCATCTCGTACGGCGACGAGTAGACCTGGGTGGCGGGCTTCCCCTGCGCTATGGCCGCGGCGGCCACGAACGGCTTGAACGTCGACCCGGTCGGGAAGCCGTAGTTCGAGCCGCCCATGTCCTTGTTGACGGAGTAGTTGTACTGGGTCTCGTTCGCCCCGAAACCGTACGGCTTGGACTGACCCATGCCCATGATCTTTCCGGTGCCGGGCTGAACCAGCGTCACGGCGGTGGCGACCTTGTCCGTCTTGTAGACGTGACTCTTGATCGAGGTCTGCACGCCCTCCTGCGCCTGCGGGTCGAGCGTCGTGCGGACCGTGAGGCCGCCCTGGTTCCAGACCTTGGCCCGCTCCTCCTTCGTCTTGCCGAAGACCGGGTCGGCGAGGAAGACCTTGCGGACGTAGTCACAGAAGAAGGAGGCCCCGTTGACGGCCGTGATGCAGCCGTTCTTCGGCTTGCTGACCCTCAGCTTGATCGGCGTCGCCTGCGCCTTCTTCGCCGCCGTGCGAGTGATGTCCCCGACATCCGCCATCCGCTGGAGCACGGTGTTGCGACGCTTGGTCGCCTCCTCCGCGTCGTTGACGGGGTCGTAGCGGCTCGGTGACTGGACGATGCCGGCCAGCAGGGCGGCCTCCTCCAGCTTCAGGTCCTTCGCCGACTTGGAGAAGTAGCGCTGGGAGGCTGCCTCGACGCCGTAGGCCTGCTGCCCGAAGAACGTGATGTTGAGGTAGTTCTCCAGGATCTTCTTCTTGCCGAGCTCTTCCTCGACCTGGATCGCGTACTTCAGCTCCTGGACCTTGCGGCCAATCGTCTGCTGGGTGGCCTGCGCGACCTTGTCCGGGTCGTCGCCCGCCTCCTCGACGAAGACGTTCTTCACGTACTGCTGGGTGAGGGTCGACGCGCCCTGCGCGGTCCCGCCCGCCTGTACGTTGCGGTTCATCGCGCGCAGGACGCCCTTGAGGTCGATCGCCCCGTGCTGGTAGAAGCGGGCGTCCTCGATCGCGACGATCGCCTTCTGCATGTACGGCGAGATGTCCTTCAGCGGAACGACGGTGCGGTCACGCGAGTAGACCGTCGCGAGCATGCCGCCCTTGCTGTCCAGGATCTTGGTGCGCTGGCTCAGCGGTGGAGTCTTGAGGTTGGCCGGGATCTCGTCGAATCCCTCGACCGTTCCCTTCGCGGCGAGCCCCAGAGCTCCTGCGGCCGGCAGCGCGATGCCCGCGAGCACGACTCCGGAGAGTGCGGCGACACCGAGGAACTTGGCGGCCTGCTGGGTCGCGGTGAGACCCCCGCCCGAGCGGTTCTTTGGCATGGGGGCAGCCTACGTTCTCATTCGCCGGACACGCGTATATGCCTTGGCCTAAGCTGCTCCCAACTGTCACAGCAGTCCGGTTCCGTATCAACCCCCATGCAGCATTCGGCCGTGACCCGATCACCTTTCGGCCACCGCCTCGGACGCCCCCGAATTCGCCCCATGTGTCATTGAATGTCCTTTGTGGCTCAGGTGAATTGTCCCTATTTTTCGGGGATGTTTTTGTATGTCCTCACCTCACTCCCCTGGGTGATCTGCCGCTTACGCATAGTCCGTTCGGGCCATCCAAGATTGGGCCCGAAGGGGGTGTTGTGCTGTCGCCACCTTCCGTAACGTCCTCAACTGGCAGCGGTGAATATGCCGCTACCGCCGTGGGGGAGCCTCGATTCGGGAGAGGACGGCGCCGGGATGGGCTGGGTAACCGACTGGAGTGCGCAGGCAGCCTGCCGCACTACCGATCCGGATGAACTGTTCGTACAAGGGGCAGCGCAGAACAGGGCCAAGGCGGTGTGCACCGGTTGCCCGGTGCGGACCGAGTGCCTGGCCGATGCGCTGGACAATCGCGTCGAATTCGGCGTGTGGGGCGGAATGACGGAACGGGAGCGTCGCGCGCTGCTGCGCAGGCGACCCACCGTCACGTCCTGGCGTCGGCTGCTGGAGACCGCTCGCAGTGAGTACGAGCGCTCCACGGGCATCCTGCCGGTGGCAATCGGTCTGGACGACGAACTGCACGAGACGTACGCCGCCGTGGGGTAGACCGCCGGGGGTCCACCCCGCCGTTCGGGTGGGTTACGCAGCTCCGGCCGGAGCGGAATCGGTCGCGAGTCGGTCCCCGACGGCCCTCAGTCCTGCGAGGTCGTGCACGTCTCCGGGCAGCGCCGCGACTTCCGTCACGGCGACCTCGGGGTGCAGTGCGGTGAAGCGGTCGCGGGTGCGCTGTTCGCGCGCGACGACCTGCATGCGTTCAGCGTGCAGTCGCAGCAGGCCTGCGGTCAGCTGCTCGACGGAGACGGCATCAGCGTCTGGTTCGGTGTCAGCATCCTGGGTGTGCTCGGAACGGGTGGGGGAGGGCGGCGACTCGGGGTCTTCGGGGGAGATGACTGCCGAGTCGGCCGGGTCACGAAGTCCAGCCTTCCCGGTGGTCTGATCCACAATGCCGATGTCGTCAAGATTTTCTGCGGCTGCCAGGGCGCCCTCGGCGGAGAGCCGGGCGGCGTCGCTGCCGTGGACCCGGTTGAGGACCAGACCGGCCAGTGGCATGTCCTCCGCGGCCAGCCGTTCCACGAAGTACGCGGCCTCGCGCAGCGCGTCCCGCTCCGGTGTCGCGACGACGAGGAATGCCGTGCCGGGCGCCTGCAGCAGTCTGTACGTGGCATCCGCCCGGGTGCGGAAACCACCGAACATGGTGTCCATCGCCGCGACGAACGTCTGTACGTCACGCAGGAACTGGCCGCCCAGCAGCTTGCCGAGCGTCCCGGTCATCATCGACATGCCGACGTTGAGGAACTTCATCCCGGCCCGGCCGCCCATCTTCGCCGGAGCCATCAGCAGCTTGATGAACTTCCCGTCCAGGAACGAGCCGAGCCGCTTGGGCGCGTCCAGGAAGTCCAGCGCGGAACGCGACGGCGGGGTGTCGACGACGATCAGGTCCCACTCGTTGCGCGCCCGCAGCTGCCCCAGCTTCTCCATCGCCATGTACTCCTGCGTGCCCGCGAAACCGGCCGACAGGGACTGGTAGAAGGGGTTCTCCAGGATCGCGCGCGCCCGCTCGCCGTCCGCGTGTGCCTCGACGATCTCGTCGAAGGTCCGCTTCATGTCGAGCATCATGGCGTGCAGTTCACCGCCGCCCTCACCGGCGCTCTCGATGCCCGGCACCCGGCGGGGGACGTTGTCGAGCGAGAGGATGCCCATGGACTGGGCGAGCCTGCGGGCCGGGTCGATGGTGAGGACGACGACCTTGCGGCCGCGCTCGGCGGCCCGTACGCCCAGCGCCGCCGCGGTCGTGGTCTTGCCGACACCGCCCGAACCGCAGCACACGATGATCCGGATGTCCGGATCGTCGAGCAGCGCGTCGGTGTCCAGCGCGGGCGCGGTGCCCGTGGTTGTGCCCGTCCCGGCGTCCGTACGCGCATCGGCGCCCGGTTCCGTACCCGCTCTCATGCATCCACCCCTTGGCCCGGCTCTTCGCCCACGCCCTGCTTGCGGAGTTCGACCGCCAGGTCGTACAGACCGGGCAGGTCCATGCCTTCGCCGATCAGCGGAAGTTCGTTGGTCGGCAGCTCCAGATCCGCGAGGACCGCGCGCTGCTCGCGCTCCAGCTCGACCCGCTGGGCGTGCTCGGAGGCCTGCTCGATCAGCGGACGTACCAGCGCCGCTGACCCGGTCACGCCCGCCCGGGTCAGCGCCTTGGCGATCTCCTTGCGGCGTCCCCCCGAGGCGGTACGCAGCGCGTCCTCGTCCAGCAGATGCGGCCGCACCATGTTCACGATGACCCGGCCCACCGGCAGTTCGGCCGCCCGCAGTTCCGTGATGCCGTCCGCCGTCTCCTGGACCGGCATCTCCTCCAACAGCGTCACCAGATGGACAGCCGTCTCCGGGGACTTCAGCACCCGCATCACGGCCTGCGCCTGATTGTGTATCGGGCCGATCCGGGCCAGCCCCGCCACCTCGTCGTTCACATTGAGGAAGCGCGTGATGCGGCCTGTGGGCGGCGCATCCATGATCACGTAGTCGTAGCTGTACCGGCCCTGCTTGTCCTTGCGGCGTACGGCTTCGCAGGCCTTGCCCGTCAGCAGCACGTCCCGTACACCGGGTGCGATCGTCGTGGCGAAGTCGATCGCACCGAGCTTCTTGAGCGCCCGGCCCGCGCTGCCGAGCTTGTAGAACATCTGGAGGTAGTCGAGGAGCGCGCGCTCCGCGTCGATCGCGAGGGCGTACACCTCGCCGCCGCCCGGCGCGACGGCGATCTTGCGCTCCTCGTACGGAAGGGAATCCGCCTCGAAGAGCTGGGCGATGCCCTGCCTGCCCTCGACCTCGACGAGGAGGATGCGCCTGCCCTCGGTCGCGAGGGCGAGCGCGAGGGCGGCGGCGACCGTGGTCTTACCGGTACCACCCTTGCCGCTGACGACCTGGAACCTGCTCACGTATTCGAGCCTAACCAGTACGGCCCCGGGCTACGCACGAGCCCGTACGTGCCAGGCATTACAGTCGGCCTATGACCAAGTGGGAATACGCGACCGTGCCGCTTCTCGTGCACGCGACGAAGCAGATTCTGGACACCTGGGGCGAGGACGGCTGGGAGCTGGTCCAGGTCGTTCCCGGCCCGAACAACCCCGAGCAGCTCGTGGCCTACCTGAAGCGGGAGAAGGCATAGTGGCGGGCGCCGTCGAGGCGAAGCTCGCCGAACTCGGGCTGACGCTGCCGGACGTCGTACCGCCGCTCGCCTCGTACCAGCCGGCCGTCCGGTCCGGGGTGTACGTGTACACATCGGGCCAGCTGCCCATGGTGGAGGGCAAGCTTCCGGTCACCGGCAAGGTCGGTGCGGAGGTCACGCCGGACGAGGCCAAGGAACTGGCCAGGACCTGCGCGCTCAACGCGCTGGCCGCCGTGAAGTCGGTCGCGGGCGACCTGGACCGGATCAAGCGGGTCGTGAAGGTCGTGGGCTTCGTCGCCTCGGCCTCCGACTTCACCGGGCAGCCCGCCGTGATCAACGGTGCGAGCGAGCTGCTGGGCGCGGTCCTCGGCGACAAGGGCGTGCACGCGCGCAGCGCCGTGGGCGTCGCGGTGCTGCCGCTGGACGCGCCGGTCGAGGTCGAGGTACAGGTCGAGCTCGACGGAGCCTGAGCCGCTGCTGGGGCGCGAGCGCTTTTACGATCCGTGGTCCCGTCCGGTCCGTACGACCGGGCGGGACCACGCGTTTCGCGTCCCGGGATCACGCGTGGGACGTGTCGTGTCCCGTGCGCTCCTTGATGCCTCTCGAACATCGTCGCGGTTCCGGATAGCCTCCGCCCATGTCCAATGGTCAGTGGTACCCACCGGAATGGCCCGACCGGATCCGGGCACTCGCCGCAGGCGAGCTCACGGCGGCGACGCCCCGGCGCGCCGCCACCGTGATGCTGCTCCGGGACCCCGCTGACACCGAGGGCGGTCCCACCGTCCACATGCTGCGCCGCCGCACCTCCATGGCTTTTGCCGGAGGTGCGTACGCCTATCCGGGTGGCGGCGTCGACCCGCGCGACGACGACCACCTCGTCGGCTGGGCCGGACCCGCCCTGGAGCTCTGGGCCGAGCGGCTGGGGGTCGGCACGGTCGCCGAGGCGCAGGCCATCGTCTGTGCGGCGGTCCGTGAGACGTTCGAGGAGGCGGGCGTGCTTCTTGCCGGGCCGACCGCCGGCACCGTGGTCAGCGACACCACGGGCGCGGACTGGGAGGCGGACCGCGAGGCACTCGTCGCCCGCGAGCTGTCCTTCGCCGAGTTCCTGGACCGGCGCGGACTCGTACTCCGCTCCGATCTGCTCGGGGCGTGGGCGCGCTGGATCACGCCCGAGTTCGAACCCCGGCGCTACGACACCTGGTTCTTCGTCGCCGCGCTCCCCGAGGGGCAGCGCACCCTCTCCCACAGCCCTGAAAGCACGGGAGGCGCCCCCTCCGCCTCCACCGAGGCCGACCTCGCGCTATGGATCTCCCCGGCGGACGCCACCGACGGATACGACCGGGGCGAGCTGCTCATGATGCCGCCGACCGTGTCGACGCTGCGTCAGCTGCGCCCGTACGCCACCGCTGCCGAGGCGCTGAAGGCCTCGTTCTCCCAGGACCTCACCCCCGTACTCGCGCAGGCCCGGCTGGAGGACGGCGAACTGGTGCTGAGTTGGCCTGGGCACGACGAGTTCACCAAGCACATCCCGACCGGAGATGGTTGCGCATGAGCGATGCGACAGCGCTGCCCGGGCAGCCGCGCGGCGGGGTCCTCTCCGGCCCCGCGACCGTCCGCACGGTCAACGTCCTCGCACCCAACGCCTCGGCGATGACGCTCGACGGCACCAACACCTGGATCGTCGCGGAGCCCGACTCCGACCTCGCGGTCGCCATCGACCCGGGCCCGCTCGACGACAGCCATCTGCAGGCCGTCATCGACACCGCCGAGCGCGCCGGCCGGCGGATCGGCCTCACCCTCCTCACTCACGGTCACCCCGACCATGCGGAGGGCGCGGCACGCTTCGCCGAGCTGACCCGTACGAAGGTGCGGGCGCTGGACCCGGCGTTGCGGCTCGGGGACGAGGGACTGACGACCGGCGACGTGATCACCACCGGGGGGCTCGAACTACGGGTGGTCCCGACCCCGGGACACACCTCCGACTCGCTCTCCTTCCATCTGCCCGCCGACCGGGTGGTGCTGACCGGCGACACGATCCTCGGGCGCGGCACCACGCTCGTCGCACACCCGGACGGGCGGCTAGGCGACTACCTCGACTCGCTGCGACGGCTGCGCTCGCTGACGGTCGACGACGGGGTGCACACGGTGCTGCCGGGGCACGGTCCGGTCCTGGACGACGCGCAGGGCGCCGTCGAGTTCTATCTCGCCCACCGCGCGCACCGGCTCGCCCAGGTGGAGACGGCGGTCGAGGCCGGGCACCGCTCGGCCACGGAGGTGGTGGCGTACGTGTATGCGGACGTGGACCGGTCGCTGTGGCCTGCGGCGGAGCTGTCGGTGCGGGCGCAGCTGGAGTATCTGGGCGAGCACGGGCTGATCTGAGCCGCTGTTGCGGCCGCGGCGCCGATACGACGAGGCTGCGCGGCGCTGACGCGTGGCCGAGGCCCCCTCACGACGCGAGAGGCCCCGCCGGACGACGGGGCCTCTCGCGTCGTGAGGGGTGGTGTCCGGCTAGCGCGAACGCTTCGCCAGACGCTCCACATCCAGCAGGATCACGGCGCGCGCCTCGAGGCGCAGCCAGCCGCGGCCCGCGAAGTCGGCGAGCGCCTTGTTGACCGTCTCGCGGGAGGCGCCGACCAGCTGGGCCAGCTCTTCCTGGGTCAGGTCGTGGACGACGTGGATGCCTTCCTCCGACTGGACGCCGAACCGGCGCGACAGGTCGAGGAGGGCGCGGGCGACACGGCCCGGCACGTCGGAGAAGACCAGGTCGGACATTTGGTCGTTGGTCTTGCGCAGTCGGCGGGCGACGGCGCGCAGCAGGGCCGTGGCCACCTCGGGACGGGCGTTCAGCCAGGGCTGCAGGTCGCCGTGGCCGAGGCCGAGGAGCTTGACCTCGGTCAGCGCGGTCGCGGTGGCGGTGCGCGGGCCCGGGTCGAAGAGCGACAGCTCGCCGATCAGCTCGCCGGGACCGAGGACGGCCAGCATGTTCTCGCGTCCGTCGGGGGACGTGCGGTGGAGCTTCACCTTGCCCTCGGTGACCACGTACAGGCGGTCACCCTGGTCACCCTCGTGGAAGAGAGCGTCGCCGCGTGCGAGGGTCACCTCACTCATCGAGGCGCGGAGCTCCGCGGCCTGCTCATCATCGAGCGCCGCGAAAAGCGGGGCGCGCCGCAGAACGTCGTCCACGAGTTCTCTCCTTGTCGGCCTGTTCAGGGAACCGTGGTCCCCATCATGCCGGACGGTAAAACAGTGCGATCAATCACAAACCAGTTTGACGCACGGGCGCACCCCTTCGTGCGACAGGGGGCCGATTGGGGGTGGATCCACAGTGACCGGGGCGGATGTCAGTGCCTGGCTCTAGGCTGGTCGGGTGTCCAACAAGCCGGTGAGAGCGCAGGCCAAGGGGGCTGATGGGGTGTCGGAAGATCGTGATTCCGCTGTGGGCGAACAGTCTACGAGTCAACCGACAAAAGCCGCAAAACGCCCGACGGGGAAGTCTGTGAAGTCTGTGAAGTCCGGGGGGGCCGCGAAGAAGGCCGACGTGTCCGTGAAGACGTCCGGGGCACCGGTGAAGCCGGGAAAGCCCGGGAAGCCGGAGTCGCACCTCGCGATGGTCCGCCGTGCCCGCCGGATCAACCGTGAGCTTGCCGAGGTCTATCCGTACGCCCACCCGGAGCTGGACTTCCGGAACCCTTTCGAACTCCTGGTCGCCACGGTCCTCTCCGCCCAGACCACCGATCTGAGGGTCAACCAGACCACCCCCGCTCTGTTCGCCGCCTACCCGACCCCCGAGGACATGGCGGCGGCCGTTCCCGAGGAGCTGGAGGAGATCATCCGGCCGACCGGCTTCTTCCGGGCCAAGGCCAAGTCGCTGATAGGGCTCTCCGCGTCCCTCAGGGACAACTTCGGCGGTGAAGTGCCGGGGCGGCTCGCGGACCTGGTCACGCTGCCCGGCGTCGGCCGCAAGACCGCCAATGTCGTCCTCGGTAATGCCTTCGGTGTCCCCGGCATCACGGTCGACACCCACTTCGGCCGACTGGTCCGCCGTTGGAAGTGGACGGAGCAGGAGGACCCGGAGAAGATCGAGGCGGAGATCGCCGCGATCTTCCCCAAGAGCGAGTGGACGATGCTCTCGCACCGCGTCGTCTTCCACGGCCGCCGCATCTGCCACGCCCGCAGGCCCGCCTGCGGTGCCTGTCCGATCGCCCCGCTCTGCCCCTCGTACGGCGAGGGCGAGACGGACCCCGAGAAGGCCCGGAAGCTCCTGAAGTACGAGATGGGCGGACAGCCCGGCCAGCGGCTCAGCCCGCCACCCGACTATCCGGGCGAGCCCGCGCCGGCGCTGCGGGCCGGGTGACGGGGACGTCCTTCCGGAACGAAATGCGTGACCGCAGGCGTTGTGAGACGAGGGGTGCCTATGAAGACGCACGAACAGAGCCACGTGGAGGATCCCTCCGCAGGCGTGGGCCGGGACGACGCGATCGCCGTCTCGACGGAGGGACTGCCCGAGTGGCTCGAGCCCGTTGCCCGCGCCGCACGGACCATCGAGCCCCAGCAGCTCAGCCGCTTCCTGCCGCCCGAGAGCGGCGCCGGGCGGCAGTCCGCCGTCCTTGTTCTGTTCGGTGAGGGTGAGCGCGGACCCCAGTTGCTGCTGATGGAGCGCTCCGGCTCACTGCGTTCCCACGCCGGACAGCCCTCCTTCCCCGGGGGCGCCCTGGACCCCGAGGACGGCGATCAGGCGACCGCAGGGCCGCTCAGGGCTGCTCTGCGGGAGGCCGAGGAGGAGACCGGACTGGATCCGCGCGGCGTCCAGCTCTTCGCTGTGCTGCCCCGGCTCTACATCCCGGTGAGCAGTTTCGTCGTCACGCCCGTACTGGGCTGGTGGCGGGCGCCGAGCCCGGTCGGGGTCGTCGATCCGGCCGAGACTGCCCGGGTCTTCACGGTTCCCGTGGCGGATCTCACTGATCCGGCCAATCGGGTGACGACGGTGCACCCCAGCGGTCACCGAGGCCCGGCATTCCTGGTCGAATCGGCACTGGTCTGGGGTTTTACCGCCGGCGTGATCGACCGCATTCTGCACTTCGCCGGCTGGGAGCGCCCCTGGGACCGGACCAGGCAGGTGCCACTCGACTGGCGCGCATGACAGGCTGACTCCCGTGCTGGGCCGTTCGGGCCTGCCCGGTCCAGCCGATCGAACGGGTCCGGTGACGAATCTGCGAGGCAATAGACGGTGAACGTGCTGGACATCCTGCTGCTGGCCGGCGCCGTGTGGTTCGCAGTGATCGGCTACCGCCAGGGCTTCGTCGTCGGCATCCTGTCGGTCATCGGCTTCCTGGGCGGCGGCCTGGTCGCCGTCTATCTGCTGCCGGTCCTGTGGGATCAGCTGACGGACGGCTCCGAGGTCTCCTCCACGGCCGCCGTGGTCGCGGTCATCATCGTGATCGTGTGCGCCTCCGTCGGCCAGGCGTTCACCACTCACCTCGGCAACAAACTCCGCCGGTACATCACGTGGTCGCCCGCCCGCGCCCTCGACGCGACAGGCGGCGCACTCGTCAATGTGGTCGCGATGCTGCTGGTGGCGTGGCTGATCGGTTCCGCGCTGGCGGGCACGTCGCTGCCGACGCTGGGCAAGGAGGTGCGTAACTCCTCGGTGCTGCTCGGCGTCTCCCGGGTGATGCCCGCCCAGGCCTCCAACTGGTTCGCGGACTTCTCCTCCGTCCTCGCGCAGAACGGCTTCCCGCAGGTCTTCAGCCCCTTCGCCAACGAGCCGATCACCGAGGTCAGGCCCCCGGACCCGGCCCTGGCCGACAGCCCCGTCGCGGCCCGCGCCAAGCAGTCCATCGTCAAGGTCGTCGGTACGGCCCCGGGCTGCGGCAAGGTCCTCGAAGGCACCGGCTTCGTCTTCTCCGATCGCCGGGTGATGACCAACGCCCATGTCGTCGGCGGCGTGGACGAGCCGACCGTTCAGATCGGCGGCCAGGGGCGGCTGTACGACGCGAAGGTCGTCCTCTACGACTGGCAGCGCGACATCGCCGTACTCGACGTCCCGAACCTCGACGCGAAGCCGCTGAAGTTCACCGATACGGACCACGATGCCGCGACGGGGAACAGCGCCATCGTCGCGGGCTTCCCGGAGAACGGCTCGTACGACGTACGCTCCGCGCGCGTCCGCGGCCGCATCGACGCCGACGGTCCGGACATCTACCACCGGGGCACCGTCCGCCGCGATGTGTACTCGCTCTTCGCGACGGTCCGCCAGGGCAACTCCGGCGGACCGCTGCTGACTCCCGACGGCAAGGTGTACGGGGTCGTCTTCGCCAAGTCGCTGGACGACCCCGACACGGGCTACGCCCTGACGGCCGACGAGATCCGCCAGGACATCGCCCATGGCCGCACCGCCAACCAGCAGGTCGACAGCCAGGCGTGCGCGCTGTAGGGAAACGGACAGGGGCCGGCCCGGGGCCGGCCCCTGTGATCAGTTCAGGACCGCGTCATACGCGGGGATGGCGCAGCCGCGCCGAGACCCAGCGGGCCCGGCGGCGGAGAATGTGTGGAATGCCCAGCTGGGGATCATGCAGATCATGCACACCGTGCACCCGGCCCTGAGAGCCGTCCCCCTCATGAATGCTCGGGTCCGCCGTAGCGGTCGAGCGACGATTGCGTGCTGCGTCACCGAAGTCGTGCGTCCAGCCCATACCCCGACGTCTGCCCGTGCCTCATGGTCGGTAATCGTGCGGGCGCCAGCCAATTGGCCTATGCGCCAGGCAATTGGCTGTTCGTCGGACAACTGTGCTCTTCCGGCCACCGGATGGTCGCGACCAGTCATCTGTCCGGCCACGCGCGGAGTCCGTCCCGGGGCTACCGGTCGGGCTCGGGATCCTTGAGCCAGTTGATGAGTTCGGTCGAGAATCCGGCCGGATCCTCCTCGTGCGGGAAGTGCCCCAGACCGTCGAAAAGTCGCCAACGGTACGGTGCTTCGACGTACTCGCCGGACCCCGCCGCACTTCGCGTACGGGTCACCGGATCGAGCGAACCGTGCAGATGCAGCGTCGGCACCCGCACCGGGCGCTTCATACGGCGGTTGAACTGGATGCCGTCCGGGCGCGCCATGGAGCGCACCATCCAGCGGTACGGCTCGATCGAGCAGTGCGCCGTCGAGGGGATGCACATTGCACGCCGGTAGACGTCCACCGCCGCGTCGTTGGGGAACTCGGGCGTCCGCGGTCCCGACCAGTCGCGCATCAGCCGGCCCACCAAGGCCCCGTCGTCCGCCACGAGCTGACGCTCCGGCACCCAGGGGCGCTGGAAACCCCAGATGTACGAGCCCGCCCGGGACTGAGCGAAGTCGGAGAGCATCGAGGACCGCCAGCGGCGCGGATGCGGCATCGAGGAGACGACGAGTCGGCGCACCAGCTTCGGCCGCATCACCGCGGCTGTCCAGGCGAGGTAACCGCCCATGTCATGGCCGACCAGCGCCGCGTCCGGCTCGCCGAGCGAGCGGATCACGCCGGTGACGTCGAGAGCCAGGTTGGCGGGGTCGTACCCCCGCGGCGTACGGTCGCTGCCGCCCACCCCGCGCAGATCCATCGCGACGGCACGGAACCCGGCGTCGGCGAGCGCGGTCAGCTGATGACGCCAGGTCCACCAGAACTGCGGGAAGCCGTGCAGCAACAGCACCAGAGGGCCGTCGCCCAGTTCAGCGATGTGGAAGCGTGCCCCATTGGCTGCCACATCCCGGTGGATCCAGGGACCGTCGATCCGTACGGGACTGCCGGAGCCAGGGCCTGTTGAGCCGGGGCCTGTCGACCCGGAGCCCGGGCCGGGGCCTGTGGGGCCGAATGCGCTGGAATCGGGGACGGTCATGTGGACGAGCGTGCCACAGGGGACGCCTTGTCCTTGACCGCGGACTTCGCTCCGGCCTTCTCCGTCCGCGTGCTGCCCGAGGCGGTGACGGCCGGGAGACCGACACTCGCGGTGATCGCCGGACGCGGGTGCGGCTTGACGCCCTGCAGCACGGCCGCCGACTGCTTGGCCGACGCGATCGACTTCTCCGGCGGCTTGACCTTCTTGAACTTGGCCATGGAGATCAGCGCGAGCACGATCGCCAGCAGAATGAACGCGCCGCCCACGATCAGGAACGACCAGGCGAGCCCGAGACCCAGGTTGTGAATTCCGTACGCCGCCGCGAAGCTCAGCACCGGCAACGAGAACAGGATCAGCACTCCCGCGACGACGAACGCCACACTGCCGGTCACACCCCGCTTGACGTCCTGCCGCACCTCGGCCTTGGCCAGGGCGATCTCGTCGTGCACCAGCGCGGACATCTCGGCCGTCGCCGAGGCGACCAGCTGCCCGAGACTGCGGTCGGCGCTGCCCGCGTAGTTGCCGGGGTCGCTCATCCCTGACTCCCTCTTCTGCTCTCCTGCTCAATACATCTGGTGTCAGATCATGCCGGACTGTCCGGCTTGCCGCTCGCCACCCCCGCCTCTTGGGCAAGGCGTCGGTGTTCTGCGGCCTTCTTCTCGTAGATCGCGGCCATCCGGAGGTGGTACGCCGGATCGTCCTGTTCGTAGATGTCGGGCACACCGTCCTCGTCCTCGTCGCGCTCCTCCGCCTCGTACAGCGCTCGGTAGGTACGTACCCGGAGTTTGAGCAGCACACCGGAGAACATGGCCGCTATCAGCGACCCCAGCAGCACGGCGGCCTTGATCTCGTTCTCGATGAACGCGTCGGCCCCGAACGCCAGCTCGCCGATGAGCAGCGAGACGGTGAAGCCGATCCCGGCGAGTGAGGCGACCGCGAAGACGTCCGCCCAGGTCAGGTCCTTGTTCAGCTCCGCCTTGGTGAAGCGGGCGGTCAGCCACGTACCGCCGAAGATGCCGACCGTCTTGCCGACGACGAGCCCCAGCACGACACCGAGCGTCTCGGGCCGCGTGAAGACATTCGCCACCGCGTCGCCGGAAAGCGACACCCCGGCTGAGAACAGCGCGAACAGTGGCACGGCGAGACCGGCCGACAGCGGGCGTATCAGGTGCTCGATGTGCTCGCCGGGGGAGTGCTCCTCGTCCTCGCGCCGAGTGCAGCGCAGCATCAGCCCCATGGCGACACCGGCGATGGTGGCGTGGACGCCGCTGTTGTACATCAGTCCCCAGATGACCAGGGCGAGCGGGATGTAGACGTACCAGCCGCGCACGTTCTTGCGCAGCAGGAGGTAGAAGACGGCGAGGCCGACGAAGGCGCCGGCGAGTGCGGCGAGGTCGATGTCGTCGGTGAAGAAGACCGCGATGATCAGGATCGCGAGGAGGTCGTCGACGACGGCGAGCGTGAGCAGGAAGGCGCGGAGCGCGGACGGCAGCGAGGTGCCGATGACCGCGAGCACAGCGAGCGCGAAGGCGATATCGGTGGCGGTGGGGACGGCCCATCCGGCGGTCGAACCGCCGCCGATCACGGTCACCAGCGTGTAGACGACAGCCGGCACGGCCATTCCGCACACGGCGGCGATGACCGGCAGCGCGGCCGCCTTGGGATCGCGCAGCTCACCAGCGACCAGTTCGCGCTTGAGCTCGACGCCCGCGACGAAGAAGAAGATCGCGAGCAGCCCGTCGGCCGCCCAGTGCTGCACGGAGAGGTTGAGCCCCAGGGACCCCGGCCCGAAGTGGAAGTCGCTGAGGGCCCGGTAACTGGAGCCGAGGGTGTTCGCCCAGACCAGTGCCGCGATGGCGGCGACCAGCAGGATGACTCCACCGACGGTCTCGGTGCGCAGGGCGTCCGCGAGGTAGTTCCGCTCGGGGAGGGGGAGGCGCCCGAGGACGGTGCGGCGGGACGACGGGGGTGTGGGGGTGGGCGCGGCCACGAGTGGAGACCTCCGGGTCGGTACGGCAGCGATGGCATGGCTGATGCACTTGCCGACCAGACTTCCCGGCACACCCTGTGGAGATTTCTTGATGTGTTGTTGATGTGGCTGCCACTGTACCCGGGGTGTGCGGGGGCGTATCCAGTGATCTTCACCTTAGAGGCCCGAGGGGCACCCGGCGCGTGGATGCCCCTCGGGTTCGTACGAAGGGCTGCACATGTCCTGGGCAGCGAATCGGGCGTGCCGTCGAACTTTGACGGAAGCGAGTTCGTGCCACCGAACTGTCGTCCGCGCCTCCGCCGTACCCAACCTGCTCCCAGGGCAACTGCGGCAACCATAGACAGAAGGATCACCCCAAGGACGACCGTCGCCCCTGCTGCGACCACGAAGATCGCCCACCACGGCCCATCGGATTCCACAGCGCTCCCCCTCTGACGGATCATGAGTGCCAAGCAAGACGCCGGGCTCGGGAGCCTGGGTTCCGCGGTCCCGATCACTCAAAGTCCGATGGCACGTTCACGGGACAGCACACATGAAGAAACCCCCGCACTCGGCGGGGGTTTCTGTCATGCCTACCTTGGGGCGAGGCCCTGGGGCCTACTCCGAGTCGGTCGGCTTCAAACTGTCAGCGATGCGACGCACGCTATCCGAATCCGTGAGCGTGGTGACGTCGCCCAGCTCACGGTTCTCCGCGACGTCACGCAGCAGACGCCGCATGATCTTGCCGGAGCGGGTCTTCGGCAGCTCGGCCACCGGCAGGACCCGCTTCGGCTTGGCGATCGGGCCGAGCGTGGCACCGACATGGTTGCGCAGGTCCGTAACGAGTTCGTCGGAGGCGGACGCCGTACCACGCAGTATCACGAACGCGACGATGGCCTGACCGGTCGTCTCGTCGGCCGCGCCGACCACGGCGGCCTCGGCGACCGACGGGTGCGACACGAGTGCCGACTCGACCTCGGTGGTCGAGATGTTGTGCCCGGACACGAGCATCACGTCGTCGACCCGGCCGAGCAGCCAGATGTCGCCGTCCTCGTCCTTCTTGGCGCCGTCGCCCGCGAAGTACTTGCCCTCGAAGCGCGACCAATAGGTGTCGATGAAGCGCTGGTCGTCGCGCCAGATGGTGCGGAGCATCGACGGCCACGGCTCGGTGAGGACGAGATAGCCGCCCCCGCCGTTCGCCACCTCGTTGGCCTCGTCATCGACGACGGTGGCGGAGATACCGGGCAGGGCGCGCTGCGCCGAACCGGGCTTGGTCTCTGTGACACCGGGAAGCGGCGAGATCATCATCGCGCCGGTCTCCGTCTGCCACCAGGTGTCCACGATCGGGCACCTGTCGGCGCCGATGTGCTTGCGGTACCACATCCACGCCTCGGGGTTGATCGGCTCACCGACCGAACCGAGGACCCGCAGCGACGACAGGTCGAACTTGGCGGGGATGTCGTCCCCCCACTTCATGAACGTACGGATCGCGGTCGGCGCGGTGTAGAGGATCGTGACGCCGTACTTCTGCACGATCTCCCAGAAACGCCCCTGGTGGGGGGTGTCGGGCGTGCCCTCGTACATGACCTGCGTCGCGCCGTTGGCGAGCGGTCCGTACACGATGTACGAGTGCCCGGTCACCCAGCCGATGTCGGCCGTGCACCAGTAGACATCGGTCTCCGGCTTGAGATCGAAGACCGCGTGATGGGTGTACGCGGCCTGCGTCAGATAGCCGCCGGAGGTGTGCAGGATGCCCTTCGGCTTACCCGTCGTACCCGAGGTGTAGAGGATGAAGAGCGGATGCTCCGCCTCGAAGGCCTCGGGGGTGTGCTCGGTGGACTGGCGTTCGGTGATCTCGTGCCACCAGACGTCGCGGCCCTCGGTCCACGCGGTGTCCTGGCCGGTGCGCCGCACCACGAGGACATGCTCGACGCTGTCGATACGGGATACGGCGTCGTCGACCGCGGGCTTCAGCGCCGACGGCTTGCCACGGCGATAGCCGCCGTCGGCGGTGATGACGACCTTGGCGTCCGCGTCCTGGATGCGGGCGGCGATGGCGTCGGCGGAGAAGCCGCCGAAGACCACCGAGTGCGCGGCACCGATGCGGGCGCAGGCCAGCATCGCGACGGCGGCCTCGGGGATCATCGGCAGATAGACGGCGACCCGGTCACCCTTGCCGACACCGAGCTCGGTGAGGGCGTTGGCGGCGCGGGAGACCTCGTCCTTCAGCTCCGCGTAGGTGATCGCGCGGCTGTCGCCGGGCTCACCCTCGAAGTGGATGGCGACCCGGTCGCCGTTGCCCGCCTCGACGTGGCGGTCCACGCAGTTGTACGCGACGTTCAGCTTGCCGTCCGCGAACCACTTCGCGAAGGGCGGGTTGCTCCAGTCGAGCGTCTCGGTCGGCTCCGTGGCCCAGGTCAGGCGCCGGGCCTGCTCGGCCCAGAAGCCCAGCCGGTCCGCCCCGGCCTGCTCGTACGCCTCCGCTGTGACGTTGGCGTTCGCGGCCAGATCGGCAGGCGGTGCGAACCGCCGCTCCTCCTTGAGCAGATTGGCCAGGCTTTCGTTGCTCACGACATCTCCCATTCCCAGGGTGTCCGTTGTGTCCCGAGGCATAGCTCATCAGTCCAGGGGCCGGGTGACAAGTGTCTGCCAGGAATTGGTTTAGACCTGTGTTTTCGTGTATAAGGCACGGCCCCGCTCCCACCGGCAACGCGGTGGCACAGTGCAATGCGGAAGCGGGACCACAAGGTCTCACGGACCCGAGGTGCGTGCGGTTCAGGCGCCTGTCCGTTCCAATTCGCCGGAACCGGAAGGATCGCCGGGGCCCACATAGTCGAATACCTCGTCGATGGACGTACCGGCGCTCGCGTCCTCGGCCAGGAGGTATGCCTGCGCCTCACCGACATGGAAGTACATCCCGTGGAGGTGCAGAGTGCCCTCGGCCAGTCGCCGCGCCACCGATTCGTGGGCGCGCAGATGGTCCAACTGCTGGACCACATTGGTGAGGCAGAGCTGCTCCACGGCATCGGCGGGAAGCCGGCCGGAGATCCGCGCCCAGGCGCGGTCCCGGGACGCCATCCGCTCCAGGCTCGGCAGACCGTGCCGCAGCCACCGCCACAGGGATGTCTGCGGGGTGCCCGGCTTGGCGCCCAGCAGCGCCTGCATCGCGCCGCAGCCGGAGTGGCCGCAGACAGTGATGGACTCCACCTGCAGCACCTCCACCGCGTATTCGATCGCGGCGCCCACCGAGTCGTCACTGGCTCCCGCGCCCGGTGGGGGCACCAGATTGCCGACGTTCCGCACGGTGAACAGGTCGCCCGGACCGCTGGCCGTGATCATGCTGGTGACCAGCCGGGAGTCCGCGCAGGTGATGAAGAGCTGAGAAGGGCGCTGCCCGTCCCGGGCAAGCCGGGCCAGCTCCTCGCGCACCAGCGGAGCCGTATGGCGCTGGAACGAGCTCAGACCACTGACCAGCCGGTGCGCGCCGGTCCGACGGGGAGCGGCGGGTGGTGTGCTGGATGACGGAGTGCCGGGAGTGGGTTCGGCGGCTGCGGCCACGGCGCTTGTGGTGGGCGTTGCGTCGCTCGTGACGTCGGGCATGGTGTCGGCCCCCGTGGTGTCGGTTGTTCGGGGACTGGGGCTGGGGTCGACGGTTTCGTGGTGCTCACCACCGCCGGCGTCGGCGCGAGTGACGCGGTCGTGGTGGACGCTCGCCGGTTCGGACCGGTCGTGGCAGTGGTGATTGCGCCACGGCGTCCAGGGGCGGCAGCAGGAGTGCGCCGCCGAGGCAGGCTCGGCGATCCGGCCCCCGGATCTGCCGGTGAAGACGACCCGGCCGCCCTGGGCGGTCTGAGCGTTGCTCCAGTCCTGGATGGTCTCGTATGCCGCATGGTCCATGAAGAAGCCGTCCAACTCGACGACGCAATCCTCGCCGTGGGGAAGCTGGCCGAGTGTCCGGCTGAGCCGTGGAACCGCGAGGAACGTCAACTGCCCGCGCACGACCACGAGATGCTGCCCACCCTGATCCGTCACCGTGATCCGTGTCCGGGCCAGCCGGTGCAGAGCGATGGCGACGGCCACCGCGATGCCGATCACCACGCCCTTCAACACGCCGAAGAGCACCACACCGGTGATCGTCGTCCCGTAGACCGGGAATTCGCGGTGCTTATGGACATTGCGGATGTGGGCGAAGCTCACCATCTGGATGCCGACCATCATCACCAGCGCCGCGAGCGCGGCCAGTGGGATCCACTCCAGCGCCGTGACCAGCAGCCCGGCGGCGAGCAGGACCCAGACACCGTGCAGGACGGTGGAGGCGCGACCGGTGGCCCCGGCCCGCACATTCGCCGAACTCCGCACCGCGCCTCCTGACACCGGCAGACCGCCCAGCAGGCCGGACAGCACATTGGAGATGCCCTGGCCGCGCAATTCGCGGTCGAGGTCGGAGCGTCTGACCGGCGGGGTGACCGGGACTGCCGGTGCGGGAGACCCAGCGGTCTGCCGCCCGGCGCGGTCGGTGGTCAGCTTGTCCACCGCGACCGCCGCGAGCAGTGATTCGAGGCTGGCCACCAGCATCACGGTGAACACGGCGGTGGCGAGGGCCAGTACGGGGCCCTGCGGCAGTTCGGGCAGGGCGTGGGACCGCCAGGAGGGCAGATCCACCCGGGCGATCCCCGGAGCCGCCACCGCCGCCACCGCTGTTGCGATCGCCACCGAGGCGAGGGCCGCCGGAATCCGCCGTACCGCCCGCCCGATCCGTCCGGGGAGCCGTGGCCAGGCCACCAGGATGGCGATGGCCAGCCCGCCGATGAGAGGGGCGGCCGGGCTCAGCCGGTCCAACTGGGCAGGCAGTGCGAGGGCATTGTCGACGGCCGAACTCTGGGGTGAGCCGCCGAGCACGATGTGCAGTTGGGCCAGTGCGATGGCGACTCCGATACCGGCCAGGGTGCCGTGCACGATGGCGGGGCTGACGACGAGAGCGCTGCGCGCCGCACGCATCGAGCCCAGCAGGATCTGCAGCAGCCCGGCGCCGATGGTGATCGCGCAGGTGGTGCGCCAGCCGTAGATCTGGATCAACTCGGCTGTGACCACGGTCAGTCCGGCGGACGGGCCACTGACCTGAAGGGGCGTGCCGCCGAGCAGTCCGGCGACGATGCCGCCGACGGCGGCGGAGACGAGTCCGGCCTCCAGCGGTGCGTCCATGGCCACGGCGAGGCCGAGGGACATGGGCACGGCAATCAGAAAGACAGTGATCGATGCGGACAGGTCGGCGCCCGCGACACGGAATCGTCCGCCGCGGCGCGGCGGTGGCGGGCTGTGAGGTCGCTTGATTCCCGAGCCGTTGGACTGGCGCCAACTGCGGGACGTGCGGTCATGGCGAGTGGGGACGCAGGCAGACATGTTCCCGTCTCCTCCGGGGCAGCGCGGTCGCGGAACGTGGGGGACGCGGCCGTGGGTCACGGCGTGCAGCGGCGGGATTTCTTAACTCTCAGTAAATAGATCGTAATGGAGAGTAAAGTTCTATGTCCATGATTGATGGCGAATGGTCCATTCGATCACCCATTCACGTGAATAAGCAGCTTTTCATATGGCTTGTCGTGTCGATTCGCTCAGGACTGCGTGCGAACGTGGACGCGCGATGTCGGCGCATTCCAGGCAAATGACCTGAAAAGGAAGAGGGTGGGCGGATGATGGCCGCCACGAAGAGGGCCGCCCTGGGTGTCATGGCCGCCGCGCTCGTTGCGGGACTTGCCGGCTGTTCCGGCTCGGACTCGGGTTCGGCGTCCGGGGCTGCGGGGCCGGGCGCCGAGAAAGGGGCTGCCGGGCCCGAACGGAACGCCCCTGGCGCCGCCCCTGAGAGGGCCTTCCGGCTCATCGGCGACGGCTCCACCTCCTTCACCGGCAGCCAGCCGAAGCAGCCCGTGCCGCTGCGCCTGGCGCCCGGTCAGAAGCCCCCGCAGTTCGTGGTGTTCTCCTGGGACGGCGTGGGTGGGGACAGCCAGAAGCTGTTCTCCCACTTTCGCGAGGTGGGCAAGAAGTACCACGCGAACATGACGTACTTCCTCAGTAGCGTGTACATGCTGCCGGAGGAGAAGCGGGAGCTCTATGACCCGCCCAAGCACAATGCGGGGAGTTCCGACATCGGCTTCAACGACATCGGGGGAATCCGGGACACCATCGCCCAGATCCGGGGCGCCTGGCAGGACGGCGACGAGATCGGCACCCACTTCAACGGCCACTTCTGCGGCCCGGACGGCGGCGTCGGCACCTGGTCGGTCGCGGAGTGGAAGCGCGAGATCAGCCAGGCCAAGTCCTTCGTGAAGAAATGGAGGACGAACGTCCCGGACCTCGTGGACGAGAAGCCGCTGCCCTTCGACTACGACACGGAGCTGGTCGGCGGCCGCACCCCCTGCCTGGAAGGGCGGAAGAACATGGTCGCCGCAGCGCGGTCGATGGGCTTCCGCTACGACTCCAGCGGCGTCAACAACCAGGTCTGGCCGAAGAAGAAGGACGGCGTCTGGGACCTCTCCATGCAGCTCGTGCCCGTGCCGGGGCGGGAGTTCGAGACGCTCTCGATGGACTACAACTTCATGTTCAACCAGTCCGGGACGACGATGCAGGGAGACCCGGACCAGTACGAGCACTGGGGCGACCAGATGCGCGACGGCCTGATCCAGGCCTTCGACCGCGCCTACGAGGGAAACCGCGCCCCGCTGATCATCGGCAACCACTTCGAGTCCTGGAACGGTGGCGCGTACATGCGCGCCGTCGAGGAGACCATCGAGACGGTCTGCACCAAGGAGGGCGTGCGCTGCGTGTCCTTCAGGCAGCTCGCCGACTGGCTGGACGCCCAGGACCCGGCGACGCTGGCAGAACTCCGCACGCTCGACGTCGGCCAGGCGCCGAAGGAGGGCTGGGCGGCCCATCTCACCGCCCAGACCTCCGGAACGGCCAGGACTCCAGGAACCGTCAAGGCTCCCGACACGTCCGACACGAAACCGGCGGAGAACTGACGCCCGCCGATCGGCCGTCCGCCGGATCGTGGGTGTTCGGGGCGCCGGGCGCCTCGGCGTCGGCCGCGGGGTCATCGGTGGGCATGGCTTCGGGCGATCGGCTCACGCGGGCTGTACGGCGCCCGCCTGTGCGCTCCGCTCGTCGAGCACGAAGGCGGGGTCGACCTGGGCAGCCAGGTCGGCGCCCGTCTTCTCGTTGCCCCAGCTCTCCGCGTTCTTCAAGTGGAAGTGCACCATCTGCCGTGTGTAGCGCTCCCAGTCGCGCTGCTCGTACGAGTCCTCCGCGGCGTTCTGCAGAGCCTGCAGGGCCATCCGGTTGTCCGCCTCCAGAAGCTCGAAGCGGGCCGGACGCCCCTTCTCCATCGCCCGGACCCAGTCCGAGTGGCCGACCGTGACCAGCAGGTCGTCGCCGACCTCGGCCCGTAGGAAGTCCAGGTCGTCCTGGCCCTGCACCTTGTTTCCCACGACCTTCAGGGCGACCCCGAAGTCCCGTGCGTACTCCTTGTACTGGCGGTAGACCGAGACACCCTTGCGGGTCGGTTCGGCAACCAGGAACGTCATGTCGAAGCGGGTGAACATGCCGGACGCGAACGAATCCGAACCCGCGGTCATGTCGACGACCACATAGTCGTCGGGGCCGTCGACGAGGTGGTTGAGGCAGAGCTCGACCGCGCCGACCTTGGAGTGGTAGCACGCCACCCCCAGATCCGAATCGGTGAACGGTCCGGTGGCCATGAGCCGGATGTCCCCGTCGTCGAGCCCGACCGTGCGGGCGCACGCGTTGTAGACCGGGTTGTCCTCGCGGACCCGCAGCAGCCGCGAGCCCTCGCCGGGCGGAGTCGTTTTGATCATCGTCTCGACCGAGGCGATACGGGGGTTGCTGCCCCGCAGATACTCCTTGATCAGGGGCAGGTGCGCCCCCAAGGCGGGCAGCGCCGCGGCCTCCTCCTCGTCGAGGCCGAGCGCGACCCCGAGGTGCTGGTTGATGTCGGCGTCCACTGCGACGACATGGGCTTCATTGGCGGCAAGGTGGCGGATGAAGAGCGAGGACAGCGTGGTCTTGCCGCTGCCGCCCTTCCCCACGAAAGCGATCTTCATGTTCACCTAGGGTAGCGGTGCGAATGCGCTGTGCTGTCACACTTCGTGAAGATGGCCACTCCGGGGTGGTGAGGATGCAGGGGGCGCGTAGCCTCGCTACTTATGAGTACGACTGCCCCAGATCCGCTCGCCGCCCTGGGCGCCCTGCCGGGTGTCACCGACGCGGTGGACTCCGTACGCAAGGCCGTCGACCGGGTCTACAGCCACCGCGTCATGCGACGCCGCAGCAACGAGATCACCGCGGAGGCGGCGCTCCGCGGCGCCCGCGGCTCCGCCGCACTTTCGGGTGCCGACTGGAACCTGGAGGAGGTGCGTCGGCGCACCGACTTCAGCGGCGACGACGAGTCGCAGGTGATCGGCGCCGCCCTGCGGCTGACCGCGGAGGCGGGCCAACTGCTTTCCATCTGGCGGCAGTCGCCACTGCGGGTCCTCGCCCGGCTGCACCTCGTGGCGGCGGGTGGAGCCGCACCCGACGACGCGGTCGGCCGCCCGCGGCTGGCCGGAGAGCCGGTCGACGAGCCGCTGATCGAAGCGCCGCTGCCCGACGCCGACGAGGTCACCGGCCGGCTGGAAGGTCTCTCCAGCTTGATCCTTTCGGGCACCGCGGCGCCCGCGTTGGTGACGGCCGCAGTCGTGCACGGTGAATTGCTGGCGCTGCGTCCCTTCGGCTCGTACAACGGTCTTGTCGCGCGGACCGCCGAGCGGATCGTCCTGATCGGGAGCGGGCTCGACCCGAAAGCGATCTGCCCCGCCGAGGTAGGTCACGCCGAGCAGGGCAGAGCGGCGTACGTCGCGGCGTTCGAGGGGTACCGGTCGGGAACGCCGGACGGGATGTCCGCCTGGATCGCACACTGCGGGCGTGCGGTGGAGCTGGGGGTCAGGGAGTCCACAGCGGTCTGCGAGGCGCTTCAGCGCGGAGCTGCGTGATGGTCCGCGGAGCTGCGAGGCTGTCGACACGCACCTCAACTGACGGGTCCGTCAACCTCGTTGCTTCGTCGGCTTCACTGCCCGACAAAAGGGTTGCGGCGGTACCGTCCTCGGTACCGCCGCTGGCACGTCCACCCGGTTACCATGCGTCCTCGAAAATTGCCCATCAGGTCGGGAACTCAGCCCGTTCCCTGGTGCGGCTGGCCCGTAATCGACGGGTCGACGTCGCGTGGGTGCTGGGTATTCATGCTCGGTCCGTGGGGCCTTCTCTGCGTTTTCAGGTAATCCTCTCGGACGTCCTTGGTCTCGCGGGCCGTTGAGTCCTTTCTACTCCAGAGCCAGGGCAAGCGGTAGTGCTGGCCGTACTTCTTTACTTTTGCGTTCAAATACGGATGAGCCGGGCGGTCGGTTCGAGGGCGCGGTCCGGACGCCGACGACCCGCGTCGGGATGCCTGTGGGCGGCATCCCGGCCCACGGTCGGGAATGGTGGCCGAGGACGTGTTCGGGCGCGGGCCGGGATGCAGGCCGGACTCGGGTGCCGGGCCGAGCCTGACGTAGGAGGCCCCGGGTGCCGGAGGTCAGCCGGATGCTGCGGCCGTGCGCCGGCGTGAGGTGTACCAGACCAGCCCCGCCGCGATGGCCGCCGCGCCCACCGCCGCCGCGGCGACGAGTGCCGGGCGCGCCGGCATCGAGAACGCGGGCAGCCGCTGCTTGAGTCGGACCGGGCGGTCGAAGACGAGAATCGGCCATTCCCGGAGCATCGCCTCGCGCCGCAGCGCGCGGTCCGGATTGACCGCATGCGGGTGGCCTACGGACTCCAGCATCGGTACATCGGTCGCGGAATCGCTGTAGGCGTAACATCGCGAGAGGTCGTACCCCTCGGACACGGCAAGTGCCTCGACCGCCTCGGCCTTCGTCGGCCCGTACGCGTAGTACTCCACCTCGCCGGTGAAACAGCCGTCGCCGCCGACGACCATTCGGGTGGCGACGACCCGGTCGGCGCCCAGCAGCTCGCCGATCGGCTCGACGACCTCTGCGCCCGAGGTGGACACGATGACCACGTCGCGCCCGGCGGTGTGATGCTCCTCGATGAGGGTCGCCGCCTCGTCGTAGATGATCGGGTCGATCAGATCGTGCAGGGTCTCGGCGACGATTTCCTTCACCTGCTGGACGTTCCACCCCTTGCAGAGCGCGGAGAGATATTCGCGCATCCGCTCCATCTGGTCGTGATCGGCGCCCCCGGCGAGGAACACGAACTGTGCGTACGCGGTGCGCAGTACGGCACGGCGGTTGATCAGTCCGCCTTGGTAGAAGGACTTGCTGAAGGTCAGTGTCGATGACTTCGCAATGACCGTCTTGTCCAGGTCGAAGAAGGCTGCTGTGCGCGGCAAGGAGTGGTTTTCCACAAGGCAGAGCATAGGGGGCCACCATTCGGCGTAAACTCTGGTGCATGGGTTTGCCTGAGAAGGCTCTCGGGTACACCATGGAAGTCACGGATCGTTCGCGACCGTGCTAACCCGGTCCGACTCCTCCCCCCCCGAGTCGGCCGTGGGGACGACCCCCGCTCTCCCCCCCGGCGGGGGTCGTCGCATGTCCGGACGTATTTCTGTCGCTCGGAATCAAGCATTCCGTCTCCCTCTCGGCTGCGACGGCCTGTCCTTTCCGCCTCCCCGTTCCCCGTTCCGTCACGGTGTGTAACGGGAGTGCTGCTCTCCGGAAGTCCCCGGTCCGGGTGACCGAGATATTCACAGCGGTGGGGTTGTCCACAGTTTTTGAGCAAGATCCACACGATTTCCCGATGCGCTGCACGGTGATTCCACCCGCGAAGTCCGCGGGTTCCGGATATCGCCGATCTCGGAACGCTCCGAGATCGCCGCGAAACCGCGGTGAAGGCGCAGTGAGAAGGGGGCGGAGATCGTGACTGAATCCATCGCACGGGATCGTCTGCCGGTCGTCGGAGAACGCCGGGGCGGACCGTTGATCGTGACCGAGGATGTGGAACTTCTCGACGATCTGCTGCGGCTGTGCGCGGCCGCCGGCACGGAGCCTGAGGTGCACCACACGCTGCCCGAGGGCAGAGGCGGCTGGGAGCAGGCCCCGATGGTCCTGGTGGGCGACGACGCGGCTCCGCGGTGCCGCGGAGCGCTGCGCAGGCAAGGCGTGATGCTCGTGGGGCACGACCAGGACGCACCGGATGTCTGGCGGCAGGCCGTGGAGATCGGAGCCGAGTATGTACTGCGGCTGCCCGATGCGGAGAGCTGGCTCGTCGACCAGATCGCCAATGCGGCGGAAGGGGTGGGGCGGCCCGCTCTTACCGTCGGGGTGATCGGCGGACGGGGCGGCGCCGGCGCGTCCACGCTGGCCTGCGCTCTCGCTGTGACCGCGGCCAGGGCCGGGCGGCGGACGTTGCTGATCGACGGCGATCCGCTGGGCGGTGGCATCGATGTGCTGCTCGGCGGCGAGCGGGCCGAGGGAATGAGGTGGCCGGATTTCGCCCATTCCAAAGGGCGGGTGGGCGGTGGCGCTCTGGAGGAGTCGCTGCCCGCACTGCACGGTCTGCGGGTGCTCAGCTGGGGGCGTGACGACTCCGTGGTCATCCCGCCACAGGCCATGAAGGCGGTGCTGGCGGCCGCCCGCAGGCTCGGCGGGGTGGTGGTCGTCGATCTGCCGCGCCGGGTCGACGAGTCGGCGGCCGAGGCGCTTGCGCAACTGGACCTCGGGCTGCTCGTGGTCCCCGGTGAGCTGCGGGCGGTCGCGGCGGCGAAGCGCGTGGCGTCGACAGCCGGGATGGTCCTGGGCGACCTGCGGGTCGTGGCACGCGGCCCTTATGCGGCAGGGCTGGACGAGCGGTGGGTGGCGCAGGCGCTCGACTTGCCGCTCGCCGGTGAACTCCCTCTGGAATCGGGCCTGCTGGCGGCTCAGGACGACGGAGTGCCGCCCGGCTCCGGTGCCCGCGGGCCGCTCGCTCGATTCTGTACCGCGTTCTGGGAGCGGGCGCTTGCCGGCGGAGCCGTCGGGGGCATCGGTGCGGGCCCCGGTGGGGAAGGTGCGTCATGACCGACGGGCTCCTCGACGCCGTGCGGCAGCGGCTTGCACAGAGCGGGGCGGCACCGACCCCGGCCGGGGTGGCGGCCGCGCTGCGCGCCCAGGGAAGGCTTCTCGGTGATGCCGAAGTGCTCGGCGCGGCAGAGGAGTTGCGCGGCGAACTGGTTGGTACGGGAGTGCTGGAACCGCTGCTCGCCGACCCGGCGGTGACGGATGTGCTGGTCTCCGCACCGGACCGGGTGTGGGTGGACCGGGGCAGTGGGCTCGAACTCACCGGGGTGACCTTCCGTGACGCTCCGGCGGTGCGCAGGCTGGCACAGCGGCTCGCGGCGGTGGCGGGTCGGCGGCTGGACGATGCCCGGCCCTGGGTGGACGCGCGGCTTCCGGACGGGACACGGATGCATGCGGTCCTGCCGCCGGTGTCCGTGGGTTCCACCTGCCTGTCGTTGCGGGTGGTGCGCCCCCGGGCTTTCTCGCTGGCGGAGTTGGTCGCGGCGGGAACCGTACCGCCAGGTGGCGACCGGGTACTGCGGGCGCTGGTCGAGGCCAGGGTCTCCTACCTGATCAGTGGCGGGACGGGGGCGGGGAAGACCACTTTGCTCTCGAGTCTGCTGGGTGTTGTCGGGGAGCGGGAGCGGATTGTGCTCGCCGAGGACTCGGCGGAGCTGCGGCCGGACCATCCGCATGTGGTGCGGCTGGAGTCGCGCCCTGCCAACCAGGAGGGTGCCGGGCGGGTGACGCTGCGGGACCTGGTGCGGCAGGCGCTTCGGATGCGGCCCGACCGTCTGGTGGTCGGGGAGGTGCGGGGCGCCGAGGTCACCGAACTGCTCGCTGCGCTGAACACCGGCCATGAGGGCGGCTGTGGGACGGTCCACGCCAATGCCGCCGAGCACGTCCCGGCCCGGCTGGAGGCGTTGGGGACGGCAGCCGGTCTCGACCGGGTGGCGTTGCACAGTCAGCTGGCGGCGGCGCTGTCGGTGGTGGTCCATCTCGTACGGGATCGGGCCGGGGTGCGCCGGATCGCCGAGGTGCACGTGCTGGAGCGGGATGCAGCCGGGCTGGTGGTGACCGTTCCGGCGCTGCGGTGGGGCGACGAAGGCTTCGTCCACGAGCGGGGCCGGGAGCGACTGCAGTCGCTGATCGGGGGTGCGCTGTGACCGGTGGCGTGGCGGTGGGCGCGCCGGAATACGCGACGTATGCGTCGGCCGTGTGTGCGGGGGCCGCGACCTGGCTGGTCGTGGGGCAAGGCCAAGGAGCTCGGCGGGCAAGGGTGTTGTTCGTCGGCTCGGTGGTGGTGCCGGGGCCGCGGATCGGCCGGGACCGGGTCCGGCTGTGGTGCCGGGGAATGTTCCGTGAGCGTCGGGAGTGGCTGTGTCTTCCGGCGGCGTTGTTTCTCGCTGTGCTGGGCGAGTCCGTGCTGCCGTTGGTCGCGGGGGCGTTGGCGGTGCCG
This sequence comes from Streptomyces atratus, assembly GCF_040655115.1. GTDB lineage: Bacteria > Actinomycetota > Actinomycetes > Streptomycetales > Streptomycetaceae > Streptomyces > Streptomyces atratus_D. The sequence continues at coordinate 79,534 of NZ_JBFAJH010000011.1, forward strand.
ATGGTGCGGCGATGGCTACGGAAGCGGGCCTGGCGGCAAGAGCGGGAGCGCCGGGCGGATGCCGTGGTGGCGCTGTGCGGTGCGGTGGTGGGCGAGCTGCGGGCCGGGCACGAGCCGGGGCAGGCACTGCTGGTGGCGCTGCGTGGCATGGGGGCGATGGGTCCGGCGGAGGCCGCCGTGTCGGCCGCGGCGCGGTTCGGTGGCGATGTGCCGGGGGCGCTCGGACAGGCGGCGCGCGAGCCCGGGCTGGATGGGCTCGCCGGGGTGGCGGCCTGCTGGCGGGTGGCGGTCGACGGCGGGGCGGGGCTGGCGGCCGGTCTGGACCGCCTGGAGGGCGCGTTGCGGGCCGAGCGGCGTCGGCGGGAGGAGTTGCGGGCGCAACTGTCGGGGGCCTGGTCGACGGTGGCCGTGCTGGCGCTGCTGCCGGTGCTTGGCCTGGGGCTGGGGGCGGCGTTGGGGGCCGACCCGTTGGGGGTGCTCCTGCACAGTCCGGCCGGGTTGGCCTGCCTGTTGGCGGGAGGGCTGCTGGAGACGGCCGGTCTCTGCTGGGCCGGCCGGATTGTACGGGCGGGGGAACGGCCATGAGCGAAGCAGCCGGCGTAGTGGTGCACGCCGTCCACGGGCCGGCTCCGGTGGGGATCGTTCTGGGCGCGGTCGGATACCTGGCCGTCTGCCTGGCGGGGCGGAGGCGGGCGCGGACGGTGCGCCGCCGGGGCGCGATGCTGCTGGCGGTGGACGCCGGGAGGCGGCGGCGCAAGCGGTCGGTGTCCGGAGCCCGGGTGAAGAACGGGGCTGCGCTGCTGGGCGCCGTGGTGACGGGCTGGTTCCTCGTCGGCGGTTTGTGGGGGTGCGCGGTCGGACTGACGGCGGCGTGCGGCACGTGGCGGTGGCAGCAGACACGGAAACGGGGCGCACCCGCCGTTTCCGCCGCGGAAGCCGCGGAGACCGTACGTGGGCTCCCGTTGGCAGCCGACCTGTTGGCAGCGTGCATCTCTGCCGGAGCCGGCCCGAGGGAAGCGGCCGAGGCGGTCGGGGAGTCTCTGGGCGGTCCGGTCGGCGAACGGCTGGCACGGACGGCGGCGGAGATCCGGCTGGGCGGCGAACCTGCGGTGTCCTGGGGGAGGTTCGGCGAGATACCGGGCGCCGGCGCGCTGGCCCGCTGTCTGCACCGGGCGGGTTCGACCGGGGCTCCGGCGGCGGAAGCGGTCGCCCGGCTGGCCGAGGCGATGCGGGCGGAACGGTCGAGCGAGGCCGTGGCGCGCGCCCAGCGGGCCGGCGTGCTGATCACAGCCCCGGTGGGGCTCTGCTTTCTGCCGGCCTTTCTGGCGGTCGGTGTAGCGCCGGTGGTCATCGGCCTGGCGAGCGGACTTCTGCACGCCCGGTGACCAAGTGAATCGAATAAGTAACTAATTGGTAGAAATCGAACACTTTCGGGGGTTGACATGGCATGGCGAATCAAGCGAATCAGCGGCTGGGCACGCGGTGTGGTGCGCCGAGTCCGGACGGACCGCGGCATGACGACGTCCGAGTACGCGGTGGGGACGATCGCCGCCTGTGCGCTGGCCGCAGTGCTCTACAAGGTGGTCACGAGTCCGCCGGTCATGGCGGCACTGCAGTCGATTCTCACGGACGCTCTCGATGCCAAGGTCTGAGAGGCGTTCGGGGGGCGGAGTCGGGGACTGCGACGGGAGACGTGACCGGGGTGCGGTGACGGCGGAGGCGGCCATGGTGATTCCGGTGCTGGTGTTGTTCGCCCTGGCACTCCTCTGGGCGCTGATGGCCGCCTCTGCCCAGATCCGGTGTGTGGATGCGGCAAGGGCCGGGGCGAGGGCGGCGGCCCGGTCCGAACCCGAGGCGCAGGTGCTGGCCGTCACCCGTTCGGTGGCACCCGACCGGGCACGGGTGGAGGTGGAACGGGCCGGGGAGCTGTGGCGGGTACGCGTGGCTGCGCCGACGCCCGGACCGGGTGCGCTGGCCCCGACGCTGAGAGCGGACGCGGCAGCGATGGCCGAGGACACGGTGGGGGCGGAGCCGTGACGGGGGCGTTCGGGGCGGTGCCCCTGCGACGAGAGCGGGGGCCGCGGTGGGTGCGACGGGTCTGGCGCGTGTTGGGTTCGCGCGGGTGTGGGGAGGGCCGTGATCGAGGGGTGGCGACGGTGTGGGTGGCGGTGACCACGGCAGCGCTGTGCGCGGTGTTCGCGGCCGTGCTTGCGCTCGGCCAAGTGGTGGTCGCCCGGCACCGGGCCGGCGGGGCGGCGGACCTGGCGGCCCTGGCCGCGGCCGACCGGGCCCTGCGGGGGGCCGAGGCGGCGTGCGGGGCGGCCGCGGAGGTGGCCGAGGCGCAGGGTGCGGCGGTGGTGCGGTGCGCCGTGCAGGGGGAGATCGCCGATGTGACGGCCCGGGTGCGGTTCGGGCCGTACGCACCCGAGGTCAGGTCCCGGGCGGGCCCTCCGACGGGAGATCCCGGTCCGCCGGGCTCGGCGGCTCCCCCGTCTCTTCCGGGTCCGCCGGGGCGGAGCGGAGGACTTCGGTGAGGAGGCGTACGGCACCTCGCTTGTGCAGTGGGTCGTTACCGTTGCCGCACTTGGGGGACTGGATGCACGACGGGCAGCCCGCTTCGCACTCGCAGGACGCGATGGCCTGGCGGGTCGCGGTGAGCCAGCCGCGGGCGGTGTGGAAGGCCCGCTCGGCGAATCCGGCGCCGCCCGGATGACCGTCGTACACGAACACCGTCGGCAGCAGGGTGTCCGGATGGAGGGGTACGGAGACGCCGCCGATGTCCCAGCGGTCGCAGGTGGCGAAGAGGGGCAGCATCCCGATCGATGCGTGTTCGGCGGCATGCAGGGCGCCACCGAGGATCTCCGGGTTGATGCGGGCGTTGTCCAGCTGGTCCTGGGTGATCGTCCACCACACCGCGCGGGTGCGCAGCGTCCGGCGCGGCAGATCGAGTTTGGTCTCGCCGAGGACCTCGCCGGTGATCAGTTTGCGACGTAGGAAGGAGACGACCTGGTTGGTGACCTCCACAGAGCCGTAGCAGAGCCGTCCGTCACCCCAGGGGATCTCTGTGTCGGTCTCCAGGACGGTGATGGAAGTGGTGTCCCGGGCAGTCGTCGAGTACGGCGGATTTGCCTCCTCGACCAGCGCCACCGAGTCCTCCAGATCCAGTTTCCGGACCAGATAGGTGCGGCCCTGGTGGAGGTGGACGGCCCCTGCGTGGACGGCGGTGTGCGCGGCCGACTCGTCGACGGTGCCCAGCAGTCGGCCGGTGCCCTCTTCGACGATCTGGACCGGGCGACCGCCCTCGCCCCGGATGTCGGTGAGATCGGCGGCCCGCTCGCGGCGGGTCCAGTGCCAGCCCGTCGCCCGCTTGCGCAGCAGCTTCGCGGCCTCCAGTTGCGGCAGCAGCTCGGCCACGGCCGGCCCGAACAGCTCCAGGTCGCTCTCGGTGAGCGGAAGCTCGGCGGCGGCCGCGCACAGATGGGGGGCGAGGACGTACGGGTTGTCCGGGTCCAGAACGGTCGACTCCACGGGTTGCTGGAACAGAGCCTCGGGGTGGTGGACGAGGAAGGTGTCCAGCGGGTCGTCGCGGGCCACCAGGATGGCCAGGGCGCCCTGGCCGGCGCGTCCGGCGCGGCCCGCCTGCTGCCACAGCGACGCCCTGGTGCCGGGATAACCGGCGATGACGACGGCATCCAGGCCCGAGACGTCGATGCCGAGTTCGAGGGCGGTGGTGGCGGCCAGACCGAGCAGTCGGCCGGAGTGCAGGGCGCGCTCGAGCGCGCGGCGTTCCTCGGGGAGGTAACCCCCGCGGTAGGCGGCGACCCGGGCGGGCAGCGAGTGGTCCACCTCGGCGAGGCGCTCCTTGGCAATGACGGAGATGAGCTCGGCGCCGCGCCGGGAGCGTACGAAGGCGACCGAGCGGACGCCCTGGACGGTCAGGTCGGTGAGCAGGTCGGCGGTCTCGGCGATGGCCGTACGGCGTACGGGGGCGCCCTTCTCGCCATGCAGCTCGGTCAGCGGCGGCTCCCACAGGGCGAAGACCATCTCGCCGCGGGGCGAGGCGTCGTCGGCGACCTCTATGACCGGTAGGCCGGTGAGGCGGCCCGCGGCGACCGAGGGCTGCGCGGCGGTCGCCGAGGCGAGCAGGAAGACCGGATCGGCTCCGTATCGGGCGCACAGGCGGCGGAGCCGGCGCACCACCTGGGCGACGTGGGAGCCGAAGACGCCGCGATAGGTGTGGCACTCGTCGATGACGACATAGCGCAGAGCGCGCAGGAAGGAGGACCAGCGCGGATGGGACGGGAGGATCCCGCGGTGCAGCATGTCGGGGTTGGTCAGGACGTAGTTGGCGTACTGACGTACCCATTCGCGTTCCTCGACCGGAGTGTCGCCGTCGTAGACCGCGGGTCTGACCGCGTTGCCGAGCGGTGCGGCGAGGTCCTTGACCGAACGCCGTTGATCGGCGGCGAGCGCCTTGGTGGGGGCGAGGTACAGGGCGGTCGCGCCACGGCCGTTGGGGGCCTCGGAGCCGTCGAGCAGGGCGCTGAGGACCGGGGCGAGGTAGGCGAGCGACTTGCCGGAGGCGGTTCCCGTGGCGATCACGACGGATCTGCCGGCCAGGGCGTGTTCCGCGGCGGCCGCCTGGTGTGCCCACGGGTGGTCGATACCGGCCTTCTGGATGGCGGCGATCACTTCTGGCCGGATGCGATCGGGCCAGATGGCATGGGTTCCCGTTCGCGGGGGCAAGTGCTCCGTATGAGTGATGCGCGCGGACCGGCCCGCCGCTGCGGCGAGCCGGTCGAGGACCATGGCGGGAGAGGGGCGGGAGTCCCTGCTCTCGGGTGGTCGACTGGGGCGGTGATTCTTGGCCATTGGCACCGAGTGTGTCACCGCCGTGACGGACAATGGTCCCAAGGCGTCGTGCATGGCTGCTGGTAAGTGATTGAATGCCATCGCGGCTGGCGATCCGTCCCCTGGCTCCGTCGGGGAGACCGAGGGGCGACCGCTCGATAGCAAGGTGCTGGAGGATCCGTGGACCTGTCCTTGTCGACTCGCAATGTGTCCGGCCCTGGTGGCGACCGTACGGTCGTCGAGGTCGGTGGCGAGATTGATGTGTATACCGCGCCCAAGCTGCGCGAGCAGTTGGTCGAGTTGGTGAATGACGGCAGCTACCACCTGGTTGTCGACATGGAAGGTGTCGACTTCCTCGACTCCACCGGCCTCGGCGTGCTCGTGGGCGGCCTGAAGCGTGTCCGGGCCCATGAGGGCTCACTGCGCCTGGTCTGCAACCAGGAGCGCATTCTCAAGATCTTCCGGATTACTGGTCTGACCAAGGTGTTCCCGATCCACACCACGGTCGACGAGGCTGTCGCGGCCACCGACTGACGGCTGGCCGCCCGCGTTTCGGATCGGCCGGAGGCCGGTCCGGCAGGCGGTCGCCCGGCAGGCGGCAGTCCGGTGAACAGCCGGGCCGGGCCGCGGACCGTTCGGCGGGCGGCTGGTTCGGTGGATGTCGTGGTGCCAGGTCATCGGCATTCCGGCAGCCGGGCCGGGCCGTCGGCTGTGACACGCCCGGCAGCGGGCTGTCGGCCATCGGTGCGGACGGCTTCCGGGCGTCGACGGGGCGACCCGTCGGCGGGCCGGTGGGCCGTCGGTCGGCACATCAGCTGTCGGTGGGCCGGTGGCTGAGCCGGCTTCCGGAGGAAGAAGAGAGAAGAAGAGAGCGGGGGTACCGGGCAGTGCGCCCGGGCCCCTGAGATGCACGCCCGTACGTTTGAGGGGGATCGCATGGCCACCGTTGAACTCCGTTTCAGCGCCCAGCCCGAACACGTCAGGACGGCCCGCCTCGTGGCGGCCGCCGTGGCGCGCCGGGCCGGGGTCGACGAGGCTGTGCTCGACGAGGTCCGACTCGCCGTCGGTGAGGCCTGCAGCCGCGCTGTAGGGCTGCACCGCAGCCACGGCATCACCGCTCCGGTCAAGGTGGTCCTGACCGAGGAGGAGAAGTCCTTCTCCATCGAGGTCGGCGACGAGGTGCCTGGCCCCGGTGGTGAGACCGGAGCCGCCGAGGCGCCCGGGACGTCCGGCGCCACGCCCGGAGCAGGCGCCGGCCAACCGGACACCGAGACCGACGCCGACAGCGAGGACGAGATGGGTCTCGCGGTCATCAGCGGCCTCGTCGACGACGTGGAGGTCAGATCGGGAGCCGACGGCGAAGTGATCCGCATGAGCTGGCCGAAGACGCCCGCAACGGCACATCCCTGAGGCGCCGGAGGCCTCACAGCGGGCCGGCCCGTCGCGGCGCCGCGACGATCCGTCACTCCTGATCCACTCTCCGAGGCCCTGCCGAGCAGGGCCTTTTTTCATTTCTGCTTGATCAGCGATCCACGGGCAATGCTTCTGTCCCATTACTGCATTCGGATCAACCCGAGGGTGCGATCATTTATCGATCGGCGGGTAAAGTCGATTTACATTTCCCGCGCACTGTTTTGATCAGGTTCTGCTCCCTACAATCCGTCCACGTCTTGAGCGCTGAGCGTCAAGGAGGACGTATGGCGGGCTTCATCAACACACCAATGGCAGAACTGCCCGAAGTTTCCGCACTTTCCGACCGACCCACCTCTCTCGCGGCCGCGGTCCTCACCGCTGACAACCGCGTCATCGTGATCGTCATCGCGATCGTCGCCGTCGCCGCACTGATCGTCGCCCGACTGCTGGCCCGCCAGGTGTTGGCCGCCGGTGAGGGCACCGACCGCATGAAGGAGATCGCGGCGGCCGTCCAGGAAGGCGCGAACGCCTATCTGGCCCGGCAGCTGCGCACGGTCGGCGTCTTTGCCGTCGTGGTCTTCTTCCTGCTTCTGCTGCTTCCGGCCGACAACTGGTCGCAGCGCGCCGGCCGGTCGATGTTCTTCCTGGTGGGTGCGCTTTTCTCGGCGACCACCGGATACATCGGCATGCGTCTGGCCGTCCGCAGCAATGTGCGGGTGGCCGCCGCCGCGCGTGAAGCGACTCCGGCGGACGGCGAACCGGAAAAAGATCTCACCGAGGTATCGCACCGGGCGATGAAGATTGCTTTCCGCACGGGCGGCGTGGTCGGCATGATCACGGTGGGGCTCGGACTGCTCGGTGCCTCATGCGTGGTTCTCGCCTATGCCGCCGACGCGCCCAAGGTGCTCGAGGGCTTCGGGCTCGGTGCCGCGCTCATCGCCATGTTCATGAGGGTCGGCGGCGGCATCTTCACCAAGGCCGCCGATGTGGGCGCCGACCTCGTGGGCAAGGTCGAGCAGGGCATCCCGGAGGACGACCCGCGCAACGCCGCCACCATTGCCGACAACGTGGGCGACAACGTCGGCGACTGCGCGGGCATGGCGGCCGACCTGTTCGAGTCGTACGCCGTGACGCTCGTCGCCGCGCTCATCCTCGGCAAGGCCGCTTTCGGCGACGCAGGACTGGCCTTTCCCCTGATCGTTCCGGCGATCGGCGTGGTCACCGCGATGATCGGCATCTTCGCGGTCGCCCCGCGGCGCGCCGACCGCAGCGGGATGACCGCCATCAACCGCGGCTTCTTCATCTCCGCGGTGATCTCGCTCGTCCTGGTGGCGGTGGCCGTCTTCGTTTACCTCCCGTCCTCGTACGCCGACCTGAACGGCGTCACCGACGGCGCCATCACCGCGCACAGCGGTGACCCTCGGCTCTTCGCCCTGGTCGCCGTCGCCATCGGCATCGTGCTGGCAGCGCTGATCCAGCAGCTCACCGGCTACTTCACCGAGACCGGCCGGCGCCCCGTCCAGGACATCGGCAAGTCCTCGCTGACCGGCCCGGCCACCGTCGTACTCGCCGGGATCTCCATCGGTCTGGAGTCCGCCGTCTACACCGCGCTGCTGATCGGCCTCGGCGTCTACGGGGCGTTCCTGCTCGGCGGTACGTCGATCATGCTGGCGCTCTTCGCGGTGGCCCTCGCCGGGACCGGGCTGCTCACCACCGTCGGTGTCATCGTCGCCATGGACACCTTCGGACCGGTCTCCGACAACGCGCAGGGCATCGCCGAGATGTCCGGCGACGTCACCGGCGCCGGTGCCCAGGTCCTCACCGATCTGGACGCCGTCGGCAACACCACCAAGGCCATCACCAAGGGCATCGCCATCGCCACCGCCGTGCTGGCGGCGTCGGCGCTCTTCGGCTCGTACCGCGACGCGATCGCCACGGCGGTCGACGACGTGGGTGCCAAGGCAGGGGAATTGACCCTCAGCCTCGACATCTCGCAGCCCAACAACCTGGTGGGGCTGATCCTCGGAGCCGCGGTCGTCTTCCTGTTCTCCGGCCTGGCCATCAACGCGGTGTCCCGGTCCGCCGGATCCGTGGTCTACGAGGTGCGGCGGCAGTTCCGCGAGCACCCCGGGATCATGGACTACACCGAGAAGCCGGAGTACGGGCGCGTCGTCGACATCTGCACCAAGGACGCGCTGCGTGAGCTCGCCACGCCCGGGCTGCTCGCGGTGCTGGCGCCGATCGCGGTGGGCTTCACCCTCGGTGTCGGGGCGCTCGGTTCGTATCTCGCGGGCGCGATCGGCACCGGGACGCTGATGGCGGTCTTCCTCGCCAACTCCGGAGGCGCGTGGGACAACGCCAAGAAGCTCGTCGAGGACGGTCATTACGGCGGCAAGGGCAGCGAGGCCCACGCCGCGACCGTGATCGGCGACACGGTCGGCGATCCGTTCAAGGACACGGCGGGACCGGCGATCAACCCGCTGCTCAAGGTGATGAACCTGGTGGCGCTGCTCATCGCGCCGGCGGTGGTGCAGTTCAGCTACGGGGAGAACGCGAGCGCGGGCGTGCGGGCGGTGGTGGCGGTGCTCGCCCTCGCCGTCATCGTCGGCGCGGTCTATGTCTCCAAGCGTCGCGGGATCGCCGTGGGCGACGAGGACGACTCCGATGACGACGGCGGCGCGACTGCCATGTCGACCGATCCTGCGGCCGTTTCATGAGGCGGGTGAAGGGAAGAGTGCGACAGCCCGCGGGCTGCGCCTGATCAACCAGGGGCAGCACCTGATCAAGCAAGGGCATGACCTGGTCAAAAGAACGGGTGGGCGGCGCACTCTGAGGCGTTGTCCACCCGTTTGCCGTTCGCCCGGCGCACGCGTTCACCCGTTCGCGCGTGAGTTGTATCTCCCCCATTTCCCTTGGTGCAAATGGCTGCAAAAGGCCATCCATCGGACGCCCGGCATCCGGATGGAGCTCATGTGGCGTGTAAGTTCCGGGGCCGAGAGCCTTGGAAGGGACCGATCCGGTGAACAAGAAGCTTGCAGCCGCACTGTCCGGCGGTGCGGTACTGGTACTTACGCTGTCCGGCTGCAGCGGCAACAGCGGCAGCGACAACAAGGTCAACGACTGGGCCAAGAAGGTCTGTGACCAGGTCAAGCCCCAGCTGCAGAAGATCGCGAACGCCAACGCCGCCATCCAGCAGCAGACCGCCGACAACAGCAAGCCCGCCGATGTCCAGAAGACCGACTCGGCCGCCTTCCAGCAGATCTCGCAGGCGTACAAAGCGCTGGGCACAGCTGTGGACTCGGCGGGCGCACCGCCGGTCGACGACGGCGCGACCACGCACAAGGAGGCCGTGAAGGAGCTCAATGCCTCCTCGGCCGCGTACGCGGAGCTGCAGAAGAAGGTCGACGCGCTCGACACCAAGGACCAGGCGAAGTTCGCCGACGGTCTGAAGGGCATCGCCGACGAGCTGAACAAGATCAGCACCAGTGGCGACCAGGCGCTGAAGAAGCTCCAGTCCGGCGAGGTCGGCATCGCGATGGCCAAGCAGCCGGGCTGCCAGAAGCCGACGGCTTCGGTCCCGCCGGCCGCCACGCCGTCGAAGGCCCCCGAGAAGTCGGCTTCCGCGTCGCCCAGCAAGAAGCCCTGACAGCGGTGGTACGACCGGCCCGGCAGCTCCGACGCTGCCGGGCCGCTGCCGTTGTCGGTGGGAGCGGCCACAATGGGCGGGTGAGTACGACCAGTCTCCCCGCGCCCGACCGTTCGCCCCGGCTCCGTGAAGCCCTGCTTGCCGCCGCCTTCACCGCCGACGGTCTCCTCGACCTGCTCGGCGCGCCCGCCTATGCCGCGCTCGCCCGCAGCGAGACGGTTCCGGCACTGCGGGCCACCCGCGGCGACTCCCCGCTCGACACGCTGGTGCGGCTCTTCCTGCTTCAGTGCCCCGTCCCGTACGAACGGGCCCGCGCCGCGTTCCCGCTGGACGAATGCGTCGAGGACGGCTGGGTGATCCGTGCGGGCGACGAGGTGCGTGCCACCGTCGATGTGCGGCCGTACAGCGGGCCCGACGGACAGGACTGGTTCATCGTCTCGGACCTGGGCTGCGCGGTCGGCGGCGCGGCCGGCATCGGTTCGCACGAGGAGGGAGTGGTCCTCGGGGTCGGTGGGGCGTCCTCCACACTCGCCGGGATCACCGTCCGTACGCCGGTCGCCTCCGCGCTCGATCTCGGTACGGGCTCCGGCATCCAGGCGCTGCACGCCGCGCAGCACGCCATCCGGGTCACGGCCACGGACCTCAACCCCCGCGCCCTCGCCTTCACCCGGCTGACCCTCGCCCTGTCCGGTGCCGCCCCGGCCGATCTGCGCGAGGGCTCACTCTTCGAACCGGTCGGCACCGAGACGTACGACCTCATCGTGTCGAATCCGCCGTTCGTCATCTCACCGGGCGCCCGTCTCACGTACCGCGACGGCGGCATGGGCGGCGACGACCTGTGCCGGACGCTGGTGCAGCAGGCCGGCGACCGGCTGAACGAGGGGGGATACGCGCACTTCCTCGCCAACTGGCAGCACGTCGAGGGCGAGGAGTGGCAGGACCGCCTGCGTTCCTGGGTGCCGCGCGACTGCGACGCCTGGGTCGTCCAGCGCGAGGTGCAGGACATCACGCAGTACGCGGAGCTGTGGCTGCGCGACAGCGGCGACCACCGTACGGACCCCGCGGAGTACGCGGCACGGTACGACGCCTGGCTGGACGAGTTCGAGGCCCGCAAGACGAAGGGCGTCGGCTTCGGCTGGATCACGCTCCGGAAGTCCGCGGCCGCGGCCGACGGGAATCCGTCGGTCGTGATCGAGGAGTGGCCGCATCCGGTGGAACAGCCGCTCGGCGCGGCCGTGGAGGCCTACTTCGCGCGCCAGGACTATCTGCGGACGCACGACGACGCGGCGCTGCTCGCCGACCACTTCACGCTGGCCCCGGAAGTGATGCAGGAGCAGGTCGGACTGCCGGGCGCGGAGGACCCCGAGCATGTGGTGCTGCGTCAGAACCACGGCATGCGGCGCGCGACGAAGGTCGACGCGGTCGGCGCCGGTTTCGCGGGCGTCTGCGACGGGACGCTGCCCGCGGGCCGGATCCTGGACGCGATCGCCCAGTTGATGAACGAGGACCCGGTACTGCTGCGCGACCGTACCCCGCAGGCGATCCGGCTGCTGGTGGAGGAAGGGTTCCTGGAGCCGGTGGGGGAGGCCTGATGAGCGCGGAGCGGACGGTGACCGCCGGGTGATCCGGATCGAGCTGGACGAGGCGGCGCTCGGCGCGACCCGGATTGCCATCAGCCCGCTGTGGGACGCCTTCTGCAGCCTGCATCTGGCCAAGCCGCACCGGACGCCCTCCTGGCCGTACGAGAAGTGGGTCGGGCGGGCCCGTGAAGTGCTGCGCGAGGACGACCGGACCGCGGCGCTGCAGCTGCTGATCGACGGCCCGCTGAGCTTCCCGGACTTCCTGCTTCCCCGGCCGGTCGGCGCCTCGTCCGTCGAGACGGAGCTGGACATCATCAGGGCCACGCCGCCCGAGGTCGTACGGGCCGGGGTCGAGGAGCACTATCCGGGACTCGAGGACCATCCGCGCATCCGGCCCTATCTGGCGGATCCGGAGGCGGCCTGCGCCGCGCTCGCGGATTCCTACGCCGCGTACTGGGAAGGGGCGATGGAGCCGCACTGGCCGACGGTGCGGCGCCTCGTCGAGGACGAAGTCCTCATCCGCGCACGGACGTTCGCCACCGAGGGCGTGGACGCGCTCTTCACCGGACTGGAGGCGCGGGCCAGGTGGACGCCGCCCGTCCTTGAGCTGACCAAGCACATCGACGCCGAGTACCGGGCGGGCGAGCGGCGGCTCCTGCTGGTACCGCTCGTCTTCGCCGAGGGCTGCCGGCTCTACTCCACCGACGATCCCGAGGTCCTCGCCGTCTCCTTCCAGGCCCGGGGCGCGGGCGCGCTCCGCGAACCCGCCGGGGCGGGACCGGAGGCCACCGACCGGCTCGGCGTGCTGCTCGGACGGGGCCGGGCATCGGTGCTGCGCCAGCTCGGCGGTCCGCTCACCACGGCCGGGATAGCCGACCGGCTCGGGCTCGCCCCGAGCACGGTCTCGGAGCATCTGTCCGTCCTCGCCGACGCGGACGTCGTCACCCGCCACCGGGTCGGGCGCAGCGTCTACTACCAGCTGACGGACACCGGCCGGGCGCTGCTCGCGCTGCTCTCGGGCGAGGACGTGCTGCGCGCCGTGTCCTGACCGGATCGGACCGGACGACGGCGATGATTCGGCCGCTCCCGAATCGATGGCAGGCGCGGTACGGGCGGGCCTAGCGTCCGCGCCATGCTTGCGATCGAGGCGAAGAATCTCCGCCGCACCTACACCAGCCGCACCGGCTTTCTGCGCCCCCGCCGTACCGCGACCGAAGCCGTGCGCGGCGTCAGTTTCGAGGTGGCGCGCGGCGAGCTGTTCGGACTGCTCGGCCCCAACGGCGCGGGCAAGACCACCACCATCAAGATGCTCAACACCCTGCTGCTGCCCACCTCCGGCACGGCCCGGGTCCTCGGCCATGACGTGGCGTCCGACCCCGTCGCCGTACGCCGCAGGATCGGTTACGTCTTCGGCGGCGACCGGGGCCTGTACGACCGGCTCTCCGCCCTCGACAACCTGCGCTACTTCGCCGAGCTGTACGGTGTCGAACCGCGCGACCAGAGGCGCCGGATCGACGAACTCCTCGATCTGGTCGGTCTGGCAGGCCGGGAGAAGGAACGCGTCGAGGGCTACTCGCGTGGGATGCGGCAACGCCTGCACATCGCCCGTGGCCTGCTGCACAAGCCCGATGTCCTCTTCCTCGACGAGCCGTCCATCGGCGTGGACCCGGTGGCGGCGCGCGATCTGCGCCGTACCGTCGCCGATCTGCGGACCGGTGGCACCACCGTCCTGCTCACCACCCACTACATGGCCGAGGCAGATGAGTTGTGCGACCGGATCGCAGTGATCGCGGGCGGCACGATCCAGGCGCTCGGCACCCCGGACCGGCTCAAGTGCCGGGTCCAGGGGCGCGACATCCTGGAGATCGAGGCGTACGGAGCGACCGATGAGCACCTCGACCGCATCCGGGAACTGCCCGGGGTGCGCGGGGTGGCGGCAGAGGAGCACGGCAGCCGGCAGGCCGTCACGGTGCAGACGGAGCGGGGCGCCGAGCTGCACACACGGGTCCTGGCCGCGCTCGACGGGATCCGGATCGGACGCGTCGTCACTCGTGAACCCACCCTGGAGGACGCGTACATCGCGATCGTCGAGGAGTCGGAGAGCGGTGCGGACCGTGTGCCCGGGGCCACGGTGGCCGACCGGTCCGAGGAGGTCGCGGCATGACCAGGAAGACGACCGTGCCGCGGGTGCTGCGCCTGACCGTCGTCGGCGTTCGTACCCATGTTTCGTACATGAGCCGCTCACCGCTCGAAATCACCTTCGCCGTCCTCGTTCCCCTCGTGTACGCGACCCTCGCCGTCTACCTCTTCCGTGCCGCGGACGACCCCGGCCGGCTGCTGACGGCTGCTGTCGGAGCGGGGCTGATGGGCATCTGGTCCTCGGTGCTCTTCGGATCGGGCGGAGCCGTACAGAACCAGCGCTGGCTCGGCACCCTGGAGACGCTGGTCAGCTCGCCCACACCGCTCTCCCTCGTCCTTCTGCCCATCACGCTCGCCACGGCCGTCATCGGCACGTACGCCATGGGCGCGACCGTGATCTGGGGCGCGGTGCTCTTCGATGTGCCTCTCGACTTCGCCCACCCGTTGCTGTTCCTGGCGGCCGTACCGGTGTGCGTCCTGTCGCTCGGGATGATGGGGCTGCTCCTCGCCGCCACGTTCGTGCTGCTGCGCAACGCCAACGCCCTCGCCAACCCGCTGGACACGCCCGTGTGGCTGCTGTCCGGGATGCTCGTGCCCATCACCGTGCTGCCGGACTGGACGCGTCCCGTCTCCTGGGCGCTGCCCACCACGTGGGGTTCGCGGGCCGTACACGCGGCGACCTCGGGCGGCCCGTCCGCCGGTGAGGTGCTGGCCCCGATGGCCGTGGCCCTCGCCCTCGGTGTGTTCTACGGGCTGATCGCCGTGCTGGTCCTGGGGCGGGTCGAACGCCGGGCACGGGCCGCGGCGACGCTCTCCCTCGCCTGAAACCTGAAGCCTGAAGCCTGAAGCCTGTAGCCGGACGGCCGGACGGCCGGACGGCCCCACAGCCCCGAAGCCCTGGAGTTCCCGCATGCCCTTCCTCTCCCTCTCCTTCGCCCGAAGGAGCGTCCGTACGCTGCGACTCGTCGTGGTCGGTGGCGCCCTCTCGTACCGGGCGCTCTTCAACTGGACGACGCCGCCCATGTTCATCGGCACCCTGCTGGTCGGCCCGCTCCTGCAACTGCTGTTCTTCGTCTTCCTCGGACGGCAGCTGGGAGTCGGCGACGACCGCTTCTACCTGATGGGCAACGCCGTTGTCGCCGCATCCACCGCCTGCGTCTACGGCGGCACCATGGCCATCGCCAACGAGCGTCGCTACGGCACCCTCGGCGCGGTGCTGCTGAGTCCTCGGCACCGGGCTCCGCTCTGGTTCGGGCGCGCCCTGCCGTACGTACTGAATGGCCTCCTCATCAGTGTCTTCACGCTCACCGTCGCCTCTCTCCTGCTGGGTCTGCGGATTCCGGTTGATGCGCTGCCCGGTCTCGCCGCAGTGCTGCTCGCCGCGTCGGCCGGGTGCTCCGCCCTCGGCCTCGCCCTCGGAGCGCTGGGACTGCGTTTCCGTGATGTGTTCCTGGTGTCCAATGTGGCCGCTTCCGTACTCCTGCTGCTGACCGGCGCGAATGTGCCGCGCGAGACCCTGCCGGGGTGGATGCGGGCCGTCGGGGACGTTCTCCCGCTGACTCATGCCGCCGAGGCCGCACGGGAGTTGTCCGCAGGTGGTGGCCTCGACCGGGGGCGGCTCGGTGCCGAGCTGGCGACGGGGGCCGGATACGCGGTGCTCGCCGTGGTCCTGTTGGCGCTGTTCGAACGCGGCAGTCGGCGCCGCGCGACCCTCGACCTGATGTGATCCGGCCAACCTGGGCGGAGCGCCCGGGGGGACCGTGGCGCCGGAGTTCACCCGGGGTTCGCATCGGTGTCGCCCCGAGGTGGCAGCCTCCCCCCTGACTCGACGCGGGCAGTGGCCCCGGGCCGGGCGGGGACAGAGAGGCGTACGGCCATGGAGAGCGGACCTGCGGTATTCGCCGGAACGACGTTCACGCTGTTCGGGACCGCGCTGCTGGTCTGGACGGGGGCGCGCGTCGTGCACCGCGCGCCGGTGGCGCACGAGGTGCGCCCCGTTGTCTCCGCCACACTCGCCACTCTGTTCGGCGTACTTTGCCTCCTCCTCGGTGTGGGGTGTCTCACCCGCATCTGATCCACCGCTGCGGCCTCGGCATCCACGTCGCCCACCGTGTGATCACCCGGCCCGGGAGGTGAACACGCCCGGCTGTCCCGCTCCTCTCCTCCGGCGGCCGCAGCACCGCCACGGCGCTGCGAAACCCGCAGGCAGCGACCGCGCACGCCGCGTATCGGGCACTCCGGGCGGCAGGAATGGCGGAAGTCGGGTTACCGTTCGAGTGGCCGTTGCGGGCTTTTGCCGTTTGACACGGGGGCGGGTTGTACCGTCACACTCCGCAGCGACAGCACCGTCGGCAGCGTCATCGCGCTGCCCGGATGCCCACTGAGTGTCGACCGGAGAGAAGAGCGAAGTTGTCCCCGACCAGCGAGACCGCACAGGGCGGCCGCCGACTCGTCATCGTCGAGTCGCCTGCCAAGGCGAAGACGATCAAGGGCTACCTCGGCCCCGGATACGTCGTCGAGGCGAGCGTCGGGCACATCCGCGACCTGCCGAACGGCGCCGCAGAGGTGCCGGACGAGTACACCGGCGAGGTCCGTCGGCTCGGCGTCGACGTCGAGCATGACTTCCAGCCCATCTATGTCGTCAACGCGGACAAGAAGGCGCAGGTCAGGAAACTCAAGCAGCTGCTGGCCGAGTCCGACGAACTCTTCCTCGCCACCGATGAGGACCGCGAGGGCGAAGCCATCGCGTGGCACCTGCAGGAAGTGCTCAAGCCGAAGGTCCCGGTCCACCGGATGGTCTTCCACGAGATCACCAAGGACGCGATCCGGGAGGCGGTGGCCAACCCGCGCGAGCTCAATCAGCGCATGGTCGACGCCCAGGAGACCCGCCGTATCCTCGACCGTCTCTACGGCTACGAGGTCTCGCCGGTCCTGTGGAAGAAGGTCATGCCGCGGCTGTCGGCCGGCCGCGTCCAGTCCGTCGCCACCCGCCTCGTCGTCGAGCGGGAGCGCGAGCGCATCGCCTTCCGTTCCGCCGAGTACTGGGATCTGACCGGCACCTTTGCCACCGGCCGTACCGGTGACGCCTCCGACCCGTCGACGCTGACCGCCCGCCTCAGCGCGGTCGACGGCCGCCGGATCGCCCAGGGCCGCGACTTCGGTCCGGACGGACAGCTGAAATCCGGCTCCGGCCAGGTGCTGCACCTGGACGAGACGAACGCCCGGGCCCTGGCCACCGCGCTCGCCGACTCCGCGTTCGCCGTACGGTCCGTCGAGTCGAAGCCGTACCGCCGCTCCCCGTACGCCCCGTTCCGCACGACGACCCTCCAGCAGGAGGCGAGCCGGAAGCTGGGCTTCGGGGCGAAGGCCACCATGCAGGTCGCACAGAAGCTGTACGAGAACGGCTTCATCACCTACATGCGTACCGACTCCACGACCCTCTCCGACACCGCGGTCTCCGCGGCGAGGGCGCAGGTCACGCAGTTGTACGGCGCCGACTACCTGCCGGACAAGCCGCGTACGTACGTCGGGAAGGTCAAGAACGCGCAGGAGGCGCACGAGGCGATCCGCCCCTCGGGCGACCGTTTCCGCACGCCCGCCGAGACCGGTCTGACCGGCGACCAGTTCCGGCTCTACGAACTGATCTGGAAGCGGACCGTCGCCTCCCAGATGAAGGACGCGGTCGGTAACTCCGTCACCGTGAAGATCGGCGGCCGGGCGGGCGACGGACGCGACGCCGAGTTCTCGGCGTCCGGCAAGACGATCACCTTCCACGGCTTCATGAAGGCGTACGTCGAAGGCGCCGACGACCCGAACGCCGAGCTCGACGACCGCGAGCGCCGCTTGCCGCAGGTCGCCGAGGGCGACGCGCTGTCCGCCGACGAGATCTCGGTCGACGGCCACGCCACCAAGCCGCCGGCCCGCTACACCGAGGCCTCGCTGGTCAAGGAGCTGGAAGAGCGCGAGATCGGCCGCCCGTCGACGTACGCCTCCATCATTGGCACCATTCTCGACCGCGGCTACGTCTTCAAGAAGGGCACGGCGCTCGTCCCGTCCTTCCTCTCCTTCGCCGTGGTCAACCTGCTGGAGAAGCACTTCGGCCGGCTCGTCGACTACGACTTCACCGCGCGGATGGAGGACGACCTCGACCGCATCGCGCGGGGCGAGGCCCAGTCCGTGCCGTGGCTGAGGCGTTTCTACTTCGGCGAGGGCGACGACACCGTCAGTGGCGCGGCCTCCGCCGCGGGCAACGGCGACGGCGACCACCTCGGCGGTCTCAAGGAGCTCGTCACCGACCTCGGCGCGATCGACGCCCGGGAGATCTCCTCCTTCCCCGTCGGCAACGACATCAAGCTCCGCGTCGGGCGGTACGGCCCGTACATCGAGCGCGGGGAGAAGGACGCCGAAGGCCACCAGCGCGCGGACGTGCCGGAGGACCTGGCGCCCGACGAGCTGTCGGTCGAGTACGCGGAGGAGCTGCTGGCCAAGCCGAGCGGTGACTACGAGCTCGGCGCGGACCCGGTCACCGGCAACCAGATCATCGCGAAGGACGGCCGGTACGGCCCGTACGTCACCGAGGTGCTGCCCGAGGGCACGCCGAAGACCGGCAAGAACGCGGTGAAGCCGCGGACCGCGTCGCTCTTCAAGTCGATGTCGCTGGACACGGTGACGCTGGCGGACGCGCTCAAGCTGATGTCGCTGCCGCGGGTCGTCGGCGAGGACGCCGAGGGTGTCGAGATCACTGCGCAGAACGGCCGCTACGGCCCGTACCTGAAGAAGGGCACGGACTCGCGTTCGCTGACGTCCGAGGACCAGCTCTTCGACATCACGCTCGAAGAGGCCCTCGCGATCTACGCCCAGCCCAAGCAGCGGGGGCGCGCCGCCGCCAAGCCGCCGCTGAAGGAACTGGGCACGGACCCGGTGAGCGGCGCTCCGGTCGTCGTCAAGGACGGGCGCTTCGGCGCGTACGTCACCGACGGCGAGACGAACGCGACGCTGCGGACCGACGACAGCGTCGAGGACATCACGCCGGAGCGCGGCTACGAGCTCCTGGCGGAGAAGCGCGCCAAGGGACCCGCCAAGAAGAAGACGGCGAAGAAGGCCCCGGCGAAGAAGGCGCCCGCGAAGAAGGCGACGACGGCCAAGAAGGCGGCGGCGAAGAAGACGACGGCCGCCAAGAAGACGACCGCGGCGTCCGTGGAGGACTGACCGCACCGGCGGTCAACGCGTTTCCGAACACCCGAGGGGCTGGACATTCCAGCCCCTCCGGCGTGCGGGGAGCATCTCCGCATCCCGCTCGGGCGCCCATATGTTCGGACGGGGCCATCGCCGAGCGCACCACTCCGGATAGGCTGGGCGGATGACGCGAGCCGAGCAGCCAACGGTCGTGAGCCCCACCTCCGACACACTTGCCGCAGACTCACGCGAGCGCGCCGTACGAGCCCTGTTGCGTGTTCCCCCGCTGAGGCGGTTGTGGAGCGCCCAGCTCGTCGGCGGTATCGGCGATGCACTCGCCCTTCTCGTGCTGGTGCTGCTGTCGCTGCAAGCGGCGGTCCTTGAGGGCTCATTCGGATCCGGATACCGCGGGGCGGCCTTTGCCGTCGCCGCCGTGTTCGGTGCCCGAATCCTTGCCACGCTCCTCTTCGGAGCCGTACTCCTGGGGCCGCTGACGACGCTCACCGCGCCCGGTGGACCGCTGGACCGGCGGTGGCTGATGATCGGGGCGGACGGCCTCCGGCTCGCGCTGCTCGTCGTCGCGCCGCTGTGGATCGACTGGATGCCCGACCGGGCGCTCATGATGATCCTCATCACGGTCTTCCTCACCGGCGCCGGCGAACGGCTGTGGACGGTCGCGAAGGAGAGCGCCGCGCCCGCGCTGCTGCCCTCCCCGCCCCCCGAGGTCGCCGTGGTGCGCCCGCTGCCGGACCACCTCGACGCCCTGCGCAGGCTCTCCCTCCGTACGGACTTCGCCGCCGTCCCCGCCGCCGCGGCCGTTCTCCTGATCGCCACGCTGATCGGCAATCTGCTGGGCTCGGGTCTCGAGTGGTTCTCCTTCCACCAGGCGGCCCTCGGCTCGTACGTCGCGGCCGGACTGTTCTCCGCCTCGATCTCGACCCTCTACTTCCTCGAACTTCCCGGCTCGCCGACGCCCCGCCCGCGCTCGCCCCTGGAGGGCCTGCGACGGCCGTCCACCGGCAGCGGCCCGGACAAGGGTCGCACCGGTGCCGTCCCGATGATCGTCGGCGCGTGCGCGGCCGTCGCCGGAGCGATCGCCGCCGCGGCCGCCGTCTTCGCACTGCACGCCGACGACCTCGGTGGCGGGCCGGTCACGTTCGCCCTGCTGATCCTCGCCCTGACGGGCGCCACGGCTGCCGGTATCCGTACCGCGGAAAAGGTGCTGCCCACCCTGTCGCGACGCCGGCTGCTGGCCTTCGCCACCGCCGTCACCGGGGTCGCGCTCCTCGCGACGGGGCTGGTGCCGGACACGGCGACCGTGGTGTTCCTCGCGGTCCTCGCGGGTTACGCGGCGGGTGTCGCGGCCAACACGGGCCACACGCTCGTCGACCAGGAGACCGAGGAGTCCCGCCGGGCCAGGGCGACCGAGCACCTCCAGGCAGTCGTCCGGGTCCCGATCGCGCTCGGCGCGGTCGGGGGGCCGCTGCTGGCCGCAGCGATCGGCACCCATCGGCTGACGGTCGGCGGCTTCGTCTTCGCGCACGGCGGCGCCGCGTTCGCCCTCATGCTCATCGGCGCCCTGCTGCTGCCGGTCGCCGCCATCGTCCTCGCGAAGACGGACGACCGTTCCGGAGTGCCGCTGCGCCGTGATCTGCGCGAGGCCCTGCGCGGCGGCGAGCCGGCTGTCGCGCCCGCCGCCACCGGCTTCTTCCTGGTTCTGGAGGGCGGTGACGGGGCCGGTAAGTCCACCCAGGTCGAGGCGCTCGCCGAGTGGATCCGGGCCAAGGGCCATGAGGTCGTCGTCACCCGCGAGCCGGGCGCCACACCGGTCGGCAAGCGGCTGCGCTCGATCCTGCTCGACGTGTCGTCGGCCGGGCTCTCGAACCGGGCCGAGGCGCTGCTCTACGCCGCCGACCGCGCCGAGCACATCGACTCGGTGGTCCGTCCGGCGCTGGAGCGCGGCGCGATCGTCATCTCCGACCGCTACATCGACTCGTCCGTCGCCTACCAGGGCGCGGGACGCGACCTCTCCCCGACCGAGATCGCCCGGATCTCGCGGTGGGCGACGAGTGGACTCGTTCCGCATCTGACGGTGCTGCTCGATGTCGACCCCGAGACCGCGCGGGAACGGTTCACCGAGGCGCCCGACCGGCTGGAGTCCGAGCCGCCCGAGTTCCACGCCCGGGTACGGTCCGGTTTCCTCACGCTGGCCGCCGCGGACCCGACCCGCTACCTGGTGGTGGACGCCGGCCAGGAACCGGAATCGATCACCACCGTTGTGCGTCACCGGCTCGACCAGCTCCTGCCGCTCTCCGAGGCCGAGATCAAGGCCCAGGAGGAGGCGCGCAAGGCGGCTGAGGAAGAGGCCAGGCGCAAGGCCGAGGAAGAGGCGGCGCGCAGGGCGGAGGAGGAGCGGCTGGAGCGCGAGCGTCAGGAGCAGCTCGCCAAGCTCCGCGCCGAGGAGGAGGAGCGCAAGCGCCAGGAGCTGGAGGAGGCGCGGCAGCGCGAGGCCGAGCGGCAGGCGGAGGAGGCCCGGCAGCGGGCCGAGGAGGCCCGTCGTGTCGCCGAGGAGGAGCGGGCCAGGCGCGAGGCCGAGGAGCAGGCGCGCGAGGCCGAACAGGAGCGGCTGCGCAGGCAGGCCCAGGAGGAGGCCCGGCTGCGCAAGGAGGCCGAGGCGCGGCGGCTGGAGAAGCAGCGCAAGGCGGAGGAGGCGCTGCTGCGGGCCGAGGCGGCCCGGCGGCAGGCCTCCGCCGCCGCGGCGGCGGAGGCCGCCCGCGCGCAGGCGGCCGCTTCCGTCCCGGACAACGAGCTGACGGTGCCGACGCCGGTCGTGAGCCCGAACGAGGTGACGCAGCCGGTGCCGTCACCGGTCGACACGCCTTCGGACCAGGCCGAGACGACGATGATCCCGAGGATCGCCGATTCGTCCGAGCGGCCTGCGGTACGGGACGCCACGGGCTCCGCGGACGAGACGGCGGTACTCCCGCCGGTACGGGACGAGCAGCCGGCGGACCGGGTTCCGCGGGGCATCTTCCGCGACGAGCGCCCGGCGGACGCCGGGCCGGAGGGCGAGAACGAGCGCACCCGTGAGCTGCCGCAGTTCAGCGATCCGCATGCTGCCCCGGAGGCCTCCGAGGACCGGCGCCAGGAGCGTCCGGGCAGCGGCCGCCGCCATCGCCCGGACTGGGCCGAGGAGACTCCGCTGGACGATCTGCCGACCCTGGCCGACGAACTGCTCGGTGACCACGACCGGGACGACGAGGGCCGCGGCACTTCCGGACGGGGCCGCCGGCCGCGCCGCTGAGAGCGGCCGCGGCGGGTGGGCCCGGGAAGGGCCGGACCGGATCGCCGGGAATGTCAGACCCTTCCCCCACAATGGGAAGCCGGAGCCGTAGACCACCACCGAAAGGGCGGTGACCCATGACCGTATGGGACGACCTGGTCGGCCAGGGCCGGGTGCAGGAGCAGCTCGGTGCCGCCGCCCGGGACGCCGATGCGCTGGTCACCGCCATTTCCATGGGGGAGCAGGTGCCTTTGGGGTCGAAGATGACCCACGCCTGGCTGTTCACCGGACCGCCGGGTTCCGGGCGGTCCACCGCTGCCCGCGCCTTCGCCGCCGCGCTCCAGTGCACCAGCCCGGACCGCGCGCTGGGCGGCGCACCGGGGTGCGGTTTCTGCGACGGCTGCCACACCAGCCTCATCGGGACGCATGCCGACGTCGAGGTGGTCCGTACGGACCTGCTCTCCATCGGCGTGAAGGAGACCCGTGAGCTGGTCCGCCGCGCCCAGCTGTCCCCGGCGGTGGGCCGCTGGCAGGTGATCATCCTGGAGGACGCCGACCGTCTCACCGAGGGCGCGGGAAACGTGCTCCTGAAGGCGGTCGAGGAGCCCGCGCCCCGTACGGTGTGGCTGCTCTGCGCGCCCTCGCTCGAAGATGTGCTGCCCACCATCCGGTCCCGCTGCCGTCACCTCACCCTGCGCACGCCCGCCGTCGACGCCGTTGCCGATGTGCTGGTCCGGCGTGACGGCATCGAGCCGGAGCGGGCCGCGGCAGCCGCTCGAGCAACCCAGGGGCACATCGGCCGGGCCCGCCGCCTGGTCACCGACGAGAAGGCCCGTGCACGCCGCGCGGCCGTGCTCAAGCTTCCGCTCCGGGTGGAGGACATCGGCGGTTGCCTCAAGGCCGCCCAGGAGTTGATCGACACCGCCGCGGAGGACGCGAAGCAGGTCGCCGAAGAGGTGGACGTCAAGGAGACGGAGGACATGAAGGCCGCCCTCGGCGCGGCTGCCGGAGGCCGGATGCCGCGTGGCACGGCCGGGGTGATGAAGGAGCTGGAGGACAGGCAGAAGCGCCGCAAGACCCGTACCCAGCGCGACAGCCTCGACCTCGCCCTCACCGATCTGACGGGCTTCTACCGCGACGTACTGGCGCTGCAGCTGGGCTCGCAGATCGCCCTCGCCAATGTCGATGTACGGGACG
The DNA here is from genome assembly GCF_040655115.1 of Streptomyces atratus. Lineage (GTDB taxonomy): Bacteria > Actinomycetota > Actinomycetes > Streptomycetales > Streptomycetaceae > Streptomyces > Streptomyces atratus_D. The sequence continues at coordinate 102,818 of NZ_JBFAJH010000011.1, forward strand.
CACTCGACCGCATCGCCGGGGCCTCCACGCCCGAGCGCACCCTGCGCCGGATCGAGGCGGTGATCGCCTGCCGCCGGGCGCTGGACCGCAATGTGGCGCCACTGCTCGCGGTGGAGGCGATGACGATGGCTCTGCGCGCCGGCTGATCCGGCAGCGGTTCCTGTCGCGCACCGCCGATTCATCCGAATGGGTAACGAAACGGGCCAGTCGCCCCTCGGCGGCTACGCTCCGGGGATGGATACCAGGCGTCTGCTCCGTACCTTCGCCACCGTGCTCGGCACGACCGGCCTACTCATCTCCGGCTGCAGCAAAGACAGTTCGACGACGAGTGCGTCGAGCTCGACGCCCGCCGCGTCCGCGGCGCTCCAGCGCTACTACGCGCAGCAACTGACCTGGCGGGACTGCGGCGTCTCCGGTTTCCAGTGCGCCACGATGAAGGCGCCGCGCGACTACAAGAAGCCGGACGGCGGCGACATCAAGCTGGCCGTCTCCCGCAAGAAGGCCACCGGACCGGGCAAGCGGATCGGCTCCCTGCTGGTGAACCCGGGCGGCCCCGGCGGCTCGGCCGTCGGCTATCTCCAGAGCTACGCGGCCCTGGGCTACCCCGCCCCGGTCCGCGCCCGCTACGACATGGTCGCCATCGACCCGCGTGGCGTCGCCCGCAGCGAGCCCGTGGAATGCCTCAGCGGCCCGCAGATGGACGCGTACACCCAGGTCGACCAGACCCCCGACGACAGCGCCGAGGTCACGAAGCTGGGCGCCGCCTTCGACGAGTTCGCCAACGGCTGCGAGCAGCGCTCCGGCACGATCCTCCCGCATGTCTCCACCGTCGAGACCGCCCGCGACATGGACATCCTGCGAACCCTGCTCGGCGACGAGAAGCTGACGTACGTCGGGGCGTCGTACGGCACCTTCCTCGGTGCGACGTACGCCGAACTCTTCCCCGGCCGGACCGGCCGTCTTGTCCTCGACGGTGCGATGGACCCGTCGCTTTCGTCGCTGGAGATGAACCGCGACCAGACGGCGGGCTTCGAGGGCGCCTTCCAGTCGTTCGCGGCGGACTGCGTGAAGAAGTCGGACTGCCCGCTCGGCACCACCTCCACCGCCGACGCCGCGACGCATCTGAAGCAGCTCTTCACCGATCTCGACGCCAGGCCCGTCCCCGCAGGCGACTCCCGCAAACTCGGCGAGTCCCTCGCCACCACCGGTGTCATCGCCGCCATGTACGACGAGGGGGCCTGGCCCCAGCTCCGTAGCGCCCTCGCCGGCGCGCGGGCGGGCGACGGGTCCGGCCTGCTCGCCCTGGCCGACAGCTACTACGAGCGCAAGCCGAACGGCACGTACGCGAATCTCATGTTCGCGAACGCCGCGGTGAACTGCCTGGACGCGCCCCCGGCCTTCACCGGCCCGGACGCCGTCGACCAAGCCCTCCCCAGCTTCGAGAAGGCCTCTCCGGTCTTCGGCAAGGCCTTCGCCTGGGCCGCCCTGAACTGTGCCCACTGGCCCGCCGCGCCCACCGGCACCGCGCACCGCATCACGGCGAAGGGCGCGTCCCCGATCGTCGTGGTCGGCACCACCCGTGACCCTGCGACCCCGTACAAGTGGGCCCGCTCCCTCGCCACCCAGCTCTCCTCGGGCAGACTCCTCACGTACGAGGGCGACGGTCACACCGCATACGGCCGCGGCAGCGACTGCATCGACACGGCGATCAACACGTACCTACTGGACGGCACCCCGCCGGCCGACGGCACGAAGTGCTCCTGACTCCCTGCGGCCTTCCCCACCCCTGACCTGCGCATACGGCCCCTGAGACGGGTGGTGCGGAGCACCCTCCGAAACTGTGTAAACTTAGCGACGCTGCTGCTCGCACCATAGTGCGACAGGGCGTGCCGCCTTAGCTCAGTTGGCCAGAGCAACGCACTCGTAATGCGTAGGTCTCGGGTTCGAATCCCGAAGGCGGCTCTGTGGAAGCCTCAGGACTCACTCGCCGTGACCTGGGGCTTTTGCTTTTCCTCGATCAGTTCGTGGTCTACATCACACGCCTGCTTCGGCTCCGAATCGGCTCATGGGGGCCAGATGGGGGCCCGCGCTCGTAATGCGTAGGTCTCGGGTTCGAATCCCGAAGGCGGCTCCATGGTGAACCCCAGGTCAGGCCTCTGACTTGGGGTTTCCTCTTTTAGCTGACCTTGGAATTCGGGCTTATCGGACACTTGTGGCCTGCGTATCGTAATGCGCAGGTCGAAGGTTCACTCCTCGTTGCCGGTGAGTCTTCCGAGTTCCTGACCTGCTTTTTTGTCGCATTGACTGGCCGGATCGGACAGGCGGCCACCGCCTCCGGTGGGCGGCCGGTGGACAGCTGTGCATGGCAGTCCGTCAGGACTGCCATGTCGTGGCCGGTCGAGACCAGGTTCTCGGCTGGTCCGAGGGGCAGTGGTCGACCGCGCCGATCTGTGCTGTTACGACAGCTGGGCGGGTCATTCCCGGCATCCGACTCGCTCGCGGTCGTAGCCGCGAGCGGCGCCCGGCCATCGTCCGTGGCATGGATCATGTGGGCGCAGCTTGCCGCCGCCGTGCATCGTCACCCCACCCTGACGGGGGCTCGCGGTGATGGTGTCGTCGACGTCTGTCCGGGTGCGGGCCTGTACTGGGGACGTGGTTGCGCGGTTCGTCGGTTCAGTCAGCGGCGCCATCCAGCTTGGTGGCAATGCGTTCGAGCGCCGCGAGGTCCTCCGGGGTGAGCCGGTCTACGAAGTGGCGTCTCACCGACGCGACGTGGGCGGGGGCGATGCTCCTGAGCGTCTCCAGGCCCTGCTCGCTGAGGATCAGGAAGCACCCCCTGCCGTCAGCCGGGTCCGGAGCGCGCCGAACGAGGCCGCGTGCTTCCATGCGTGTGGCGTGGCGGGACAGGCGGCTTCGTGACCACTCCATTTTGGCTGCCTGCTCGCGCAGGGTGCTGGTGTTGCCCGGCCGCTCCGAGAGGGTGCTGAGCACCTCGTAGTCCGGTTCGGACAATCCGTGCTCCGCCAGATCCTGCGCCGTGCGCGCCTGTACGGCGATCACCATGCGGCGGTACGCCCGCCAAGCGCGCTCCTCCTCCGGGGCCAGCCAGCGGGTGACGGGACGGGAAGACCTCGTTGACATGTAACCAATTTAGCAGCTAGCTTCATTTCCATGTCAACGAAAAGACTTCGCGTCCTCGTCCTTGTCTGCAGCACGCGCCCTGGCGCCCTCGGCCCAGCAGTCGGTACGTGGCTGACCGAGACGATCACACCCCGTGCCGGCGAGCTCGGCGTGGACCTCATGTCACTGACCATCGACGACCTCGGCCTCCCCTTCCTGGACGAGGAGGAGCACCCGTCCACCGGCATCTACAGCCACGAGCACACACGGCGCTGGAGCGCGATCGCCGAAGCTGCCGACGGCTTCGTCATCGTGACACCGGAGTACAACTACGGAATGCCGGCAACCCTGAAGAACGCGCTTGACTATCTGGGCCCGGAATGGGCCTGGAAGCCCGTGGGCTTCGTCAGCTACGGACATACCTCGGCGGGTACCCGAGCGGTCCAGCACGCCAAGCAGGTGGTGACCACGCTCCGCCTCGTCCCCTTGGGTGCCACCGTCGCGCTCCGCATCGCGGACGCAGTGCACGATGGGCGGGTCCGGCCGGAGGCGGCCCTCGCCGGTGCGGCCGTCGGCGTCCTCGACGAGCTGGTGAGCGTCGCCCACGCACTGCGGCCGTTGCGCGAGCGCTACTCCAATGACACGCTGCCAGGCCCGTTGCCGGGTTCGTACGTACGGCGCCTCGTCCCCGACGACGCACCGGAGGTCACCGTGCTGCAGCGGTGCTGCTGGGTCGAGGAGGCCGTCGCCAACGACACGCTGGCCATACCCGCCCTGCATGAGCCGCTCGAAGAGGTACGCGCGTGGCTGGCCGACTGGAACGCCACAGGCCTCTGGTGGGACGGCCGGCTGCTGGCGATGGTGCGGACACGTCGCAGCGGCGACGACTGGCACATCGGGCGACTCGCCGTCGTCCCCGACCTCCGCGGGCACAACCTCGGCCGGTGGATGCTGCGCACCGCGGAGTCCGCCGGGGAGGAGTGCAAGCGCGTCGTCCTGTCCACCGGCGCCGCCAGCCACCGCAACATCGCGTTCTACGAGAGCGAGGGCTACCAGGTACTGCCCGACGGCACCCCCGGGGCAACCCGCCTGGGCAAGACGATCCCCACCAGGAACTCCGGCACGACCCCGACCCAGACCTTCGCGCCCGCGGGCCGAGCCTGACGTCGTCCGGATGCTGACCGATACCCCCCGCGGCCACCTGGCAGGACAGCGACGCCGCTGGCCGGGTTGCACGCAGCCGAGATGGACAATGGACTGGCACAGCCGCGACCACGGCGCGAACGGCCCCGCATGTTGCCGCCGAGCAACCGCGGCGGCGGAACCGAACGGGCAAGCATCGACCCGACCCAGCCCGGCAGACCCGCCGCACGGTAGATCGTCCAAAGGAAGCTCCTGGCTCTGCGCCGACGAGTACTGCCGCCGCTGCCCACAGCCGCCTGCGGCCCCAATCCATCGACACCGGCATCCCGGGTTGGGTGCAGCTCTTCTGCAGTGAGCACGTTGATCAGGCCGTGAATGTGTATCTGCCCTGGTGAACGCGTTGGTGTTCACGGGCGAGGTGGTAGCGGAAGTAGACGTCGAGGTCGCCGTTGCTCTCCACGGCCGGAGTTTGAGGACAGCTTCGTCGCCGGCCGGGCCCCAGCGTGCACCGGAGATGTCGAGGCGGTCGGCGGTCAGATCCGATGCCCACACGCGCCTTCGATCACTCCCGTCGCGATCGGCCAGCCGGCCGCGAGCGCGCGGTCGTAGCCGAGGAACTCGCTCTTGGCCCGCAGGTAGCCGGTGCAGGCGTCCGCGCTGCGGCGGCGTTCCCCGCGCAGCCCGGCGCGTGATCACAAGAACATCGTTCGCTGGAACACCTACGACGTCGGCGGCCACTACGCCGCGCACCAGGTGCCTGAGGTGCTCGCGCGGGACATCCGGGACTTCTTCGCCGGACTCGCCTGACCGTCCTGTCGCCGTGACCGACTCCCACACGAGACGGCGGTGCTCGGCGAGTCGGCCGACGGGTTTCGCGGCGGACTCCAACCGGCGAGCGTGCTGACGGCAGCCGTGGCACAGGCGCGGGTGCTGTCGCGCAGTCCTGAGCGGGCCGGACTGCCGAAGGGCGTGGAGGTGGTGCGTGGGGACCTGTCCGATCCGTCGACGCTTTCCCCCGCGCTGCGGGATGCGACCGAGCTGTTTCCGGTGCGACACCGTGGAGCGGTTGGCCGGCCACCCGGCACGCCCGTATGCGCAGTGGGCCGAGGATCACCTTGCGGATCTCAGGACGATCGCGAGTTCCTCCACGCGCGGAGCCGGCCCCGGACCTGACGGCGACGGTCACTGATCACCGCACCTGGCTGCGTATCGGGCAGTGCGGGAGTCGAAGAGACTGCGAGGCGGGGGACGGATCTGCGCCGTGGACAAGGGAGTTCTTGGATGCGTGTCAGCAAGTACACAGCCACTGCGGCTCTGGCGGCCTGCCTGCTCGCGGGGGCCGTCGACCTCTGCGCCGCCCCGGCGGCCAGCGCTGCCACCACCTACTCGTGTTCGAGCCCCCACCAGAGCTGGAACCGGATCGGCGCTTACTCCGGCTACTTCATCTACTACGGCTACTACGACGGCACGAGCTACGTCCCCTCAAGCGGAAGCTGGAGCTACGCCGCCGTCGAGACCCAGTGCATACTCAACCGTCTGGGCTACGGCCTGACCGTGGACGGCTACTACGGCCCCCGCACTCAGGCGGCCGTGGCCGACTTTCAGTCGCACCACGTGCTCGCGGCCGACGGCTTCGTGGGGCCCAGCACCTGGCCCGCACTGCGCTACTTCGGGGCCAACCAGTCAAGTTGTCTGCCCTTGACCTCCGCGAAGGTCCGATCGGCCTCGGCGGTTGTGCATCCCGACAGCTGCTGACCGGTCGGCGCGGCTGCCGAACCGGTAGTGACGCGGTCTGGTCCCTGACCGGTTTCGCCGACACCGGCGGTTGTTCAGTGCGGTGTCAATTCGACAGGCCGTTTGCTCAGCGGTCGGCGCTGCCAGGCGGGACGACCCACTCGGTGGGCTGGCCAGTGAGAGAAGCGATCATGTCGAAGTCGCCGTCGTAGTGGAGGACGGTCCGCCGGTTCAGCTCCGCAGTGGCGGCGATCAGCAGGTCGGGGAGTGACAGGGCGCGGTGAAAGCCCGCGTTGAGAGCATGGCGCTGGACCTCCAGCGCGCGGGTGAAGGTGTCGTCGTCGCTGCGCAGGTAGTCGAAGGCGTGGAGCCAGGTGCTGATGCGTGTCGCCTTCGCGCTGTCCCGGGCCGAGTGGATCATCTCGTACTCGGTGGGCTGGCATACGGCGAGCAGGTAGCGTTCGTGGAGGGGCTTGAGTACCTCCCTGACGCTGGGCGTCGTCCAGCGTGCGAGAGCAGACTTGTCGATCAGGTAGCGATCTTGCATCAGGCGGCTCGGCCGCCATCGCGCTTGAGGCTTCCGTCGGCGTTGCGGGGACCGGTGCTCTCGACGATCCCGCTGAAGTCGAACTCGCCGGCGTCCATGGCGTCGAAGCCCTCCTGCCGCAGGTGGCGTTTGACGGCGTCCTCCATGGCAAGGCGCACGGCCTTGGCCTTCGTCCTGGTGCCGAAGATGCGCATGGCCTCCGCGACCATGTCCTCGTCGAGGTCGATGACGGTTCTAGCCATGTGGATGATCCCTTCGCGGATGTCAAGTCTAGCAAATGATATCAGTGGCTCGCTGGGTTCGATATCGTTTCCGTGCAAGGGCTTGTTGCGTATGGCGGCGTCGGAGTCAGGTTGGAACTCCGCGCGGTCGGTGACTGCCGGAACCGGACAATCGTCCGCGCTCACGGCCCCGCCTTCGTCGAGGCGGCGGGTTCGCGGCTCCGCGACGGTGCACTGCCTCGGCTGTGCGGCTCCTTCGGTGGACAGTCGGTGGACAGACGCCTTCGGACGGTGCATCACAGGGTGGCACTGGCTGACCTGCCGCGCATGCTCTGATCAGGAAGAACGTCACTGGACGGCATGATGCGGCAGCAGCCGACACGGTCGCTCGTGGTCTCGTGATGCGTAGGTCTCGGGTTCGAATCCCGAAGGCGGCTCTGTGGAAGCCTCAGGACTCACTCGCCGTGACCTGGGGCTTTTGCGTATCTCGGGGCCGTTGCGGACGGTGTTCCCCCTCTGGGCGTGCCGCCGGATCCACAGGGGCGCGAGAGAAGGCACGGCTGCGCCGGCGAACGCTCCAGTGGGAGCTCTTGGTCCAGGCGGCGGACACCGACGAGGGTGACCTCGCCGACCTCGCCGACCTCGCCGACCTCGCCGACCTCGCCGACCTCGCCGTCGAGGACCCCATGTCCCCTGCTCGCAGGCGCCGGCGGGACCAACGGGCCGCGCGGTGTAACGGATGTCGGCCGACACGGTGGTCGCTGCGCACATCCCGACCTGGCCGTGGGCGGCGCCGCCCACGGTGCGGAGCGCGGAAAACGGCGGGGGTCGAAGGTGACTCCGGGTGGACCTGGGATCGGTAGGAGTTGCGGCGCGCCTAGCGTCCACATCGTCAGGAGGCAGACGGTCGGCACTGTGTCGCGGTGTGGAGGGGGCGTCATCGGATGGGTGCTCAGGGGGTACTCGGGCTGTGGTGGACGGTGCCGGCGGGGCTGGCGCTGCTCGGCTACGGGTGCTCGTTGGCCGGGGTGACCCGGCCCCAGCGGGCAGTGTGGGTGACGGCGCGGGTCGTGGAGGTGCATCAGCCGGTCCACGGTGACTCCAAGAGGCCCGGGATACCGGTGACGGTCGCTTTCCAGAACCCTTCCAGCGGGCGGGAGCTCAGGCTGCGGCACGCGGGGCGGCGTGGTCACGTGGTGGGCGAGACATGGCTGGGCCGAGAGTTCCCGGTGCGCTATCCGCGGGGGCGGCCGGAGCGGTTCTACCCTCATGGCGGACATGGTGGGGGAGACGCGGGGGCTGGGCGGGCCGAACTCCATGGTCTCTCTGTTGCTGGTGGGGCTGGTTCTCCAGGCGTTCTTCGTGTGGGGCTACCCGAGAGGGTTGATCTGCGTCGGCGGCCTGCTGTTCGTCATCGTCGCGATCAGCCGGGACATCCAACACGTGCGCGCCCGCGCCGCCCTGCTGGCCGAGTCTGTCGCTGTCCCGGGCCGTGTGGTGGCCGTCACCAAGGACGTCACCGATGGCGACGGCGGTGCCGCCCTGTCCTTCATCGGTTCGGCCAGCCCTCCGGGCCACCACTCGCCATGCAGCGTCCGGGCCGCCCCATCCGTGGTGAATCTTTTTCGCTTCTTCTCTTGACTACGGACAAATAAGGAGGAAGCTAACTAATACACCAGCCAACCGGTGAGAGCCACACCGCCGATGGAGACGTCCATCGACCCGAGTGACACCCATCTCGGCAACTGGCTAGGCTCCCGGCAGAGCTACGTATCGACATCGGAGTCGTCAGCGACGACTGACGCTTGCGGGTCGATATGGGGCACCGGGAGCCACCGTATGTGCGGTCCGGGTCCGTGCGAGCCGATGAAACGCCGCGTGACGTCCTGCTACTGGCTGGTCAGCGGGGCGGTGCTGCGGGCGCGAGACGCGCCCGGTGAGGTGCCGCGGCCCGCCCCCCTCGTGCACCACCGCGGCGATGGCCCTCCTGTCCGGTCCCGGTCCGACGGCGACCTCCCGGCGCTGCTGTCCCGCCTCGAAGAACACCCGGCCGTACGGGTCGCTGCCGACTGGCCGTCCCTCGAGGGCGAGGTGGCGGTGGTGGTGACGGCACAGGACCCGGACGGGATTCCCGCGATCCTCGACGAACTCCGGGCAGCGGACGGGACGGCAGAGCCACGTGTCGGATCCCCTGAACCCTCTTCGAGATCCGGTGGCCCCCTCCTGGGGCCCGCTGGACCCGGACGGTTGCGCGGACCTTCCGGTCGTGGGCGTGCCGGCCTGTCGCACCCACCGCGGCACAGGTGGTCGCGGCCACCGAAGTGAACCCGAACACCACGCTGAAGGCGTACCGGGAACTGGAACGGGCCGGTCGCGTCGAGGTCCGCCAGGGCGCGGGGACGTTCATCACGCACTCTCTGGCCCAGCCCCGGACCGGCGTCGACTCCCCGCGGCGTGCCGGGCTCGCGGACTGAGCGCCAGGCGCACGAGGAGGGGATGAGCGGTGAGGACGTCCGCAGTCCGATCACCGCGGTCTTCGAGGAGACATTCGCGCGACCGCTGCAGGACGAGAAGGGCCTGCTGCAGCCCTTAGCCTTCGGTGATGAGCTTCGGCAACTTCGCGCGCAAGGTGCGCGACACCACCCTGCCCCATGGGCACCGGGTGGTGTCGCTGCGTTCGTGCGTACAGCTCTACCGGCCGATCGGGTTCGAGGCGACGGTGGCCTGTCTGGAGGCGAAGGCCGGTCCGTTCCGCCGGGACGAGGCCGCCCTGCTGAGGGCGCTCGGTGTGCTGGAGGCCAGCCGGGCCGTGTGGCAGGCGGAGCTACGGGCGTACGCCGTCGAGCGGGCCGCGGCGAAGCGGCGGGGCGAGCGGACCGTGCCGGCCGGGCAGGTCGATCCGAACGACTGCGTCCACTGGTACGGCGCTCCGCGCGAAGGCGCCCTGTTCGCGATCGGTCACTGGCGCGGGCGGCTTCGGAAGTCCGGGGCGCTCAGCAGTGAGCCGTCGGCGCGCGAGGTGGACCGGTGCGCGGCTGCCTGTCTCGGCGTCGATGGTGAGTGGACGGAAGACATGCGCGTACGACTCGACGCATGTGCCGCGGAGTTGGAGCGGGGTATGTCTGCGGAGGCGTTCCAGGACGACCGGATGAGGTACTTCGGCCACCGGGATCTGCTCCGGGTCGTCCGGCACATCGAGACCGCCGTCGCCCCTCAGCGACAGGTCGCCGGATCGATCCTCAGCCTGCCCATGCGCTGATCAGGTCCGCCGCTTCGTCGATGAACTCCCGTTCGTCGTGCGTCAGGTTCGGGTCCGCCGCGCGGCGACAGACCGCCTGGGCCAGCTGGGCGTCCGGGACGCCGCCCTGCGCGGCGAGACGGGGAAGCAGGGCGCTGAGCAGGGAGCGGGCGCCCGTTGCCAGCGGGGAGGTGCGATCGACCGCCACCTGGGCCAGGATCAGCGACGACATGGCCCGGTCCAGGGCGGGCGGCCCCTCCGCGGCGGTCCACCAGTCGATCACCACCGGGCCGTCGGGCGTCAGCATCACGTTGTCCGGGTGCAGGTCCAGGTGGAGGATCCGGTCCCCGGGATCCGGGGAGAGCCGGGCCGGGATCGTGTGCAGGTCGGTGAGGAGACCGGCGAGGATCGCGGCTCCTTCGTCCCCGGTGAGTGCGCCGGAGAGCAGGGACTCCCGCATGGTCGGGCCGGTCAGGCGTTGCAGGACGAGGTCGGAGGGGGTGGCGGCGGCCGGGCTCGGGCCGAGGCGGGGGACCGGGTAGCCGAAGGCCGAGAGGTAGGACATCACGGCCAACTCCGGTCTGGCATCACTGCTGTCGCGGTAGCGGCGCAGGACCCACGCCTCGTCCATCGCGTACACATCGGCAGATCGTTCCGTGCCCAGCAGGTGGCCTATTCGCATGAGGGGAACCTACTGCTGCGGGTGGACCCCGGGGAGATCACCAGCGCATATGGACATCCTCCGCCCAGCCGAGGAGCTGCTCGACGACGATCTCCTGGCCCCGGTCGTCCCTGATCCGGCCGTTGTAGTGGCCGAAGCACCGGTCGGTGCGGTTGAGCAGACCCGAGGCGGCGCGCCGACGTGGACCTTTCGACGGTGGGTGCGGGGGCTCCGGCGACCGTCTGCGGGAGGTGGACGCCGCGGCCTCCGGGGATGATCGCGGTGCGTTCGGTCGCGCGGCCGCCCGCCCCGTACCCGAGTACGTACACCGTGTTCAGTGCCAGGACGTCGAGATCGCTCACGGTCAGCGCGATGAGATGAGTGGGTGTGGTCACGCACCAGTACTCTCCCGCTTCGTCCGGCCCCAGCCGCGCAGATTCGCCCGGTGCAGAGGGTGCCGGGACCATCCGACGGCTGCCGGGTCCAGCAGTCCGTCGGGGCGGCAGAGGTCGACGGGCTCGGTGATCTCGCGCTCGGACGTGTACTGGCCGCCTGTGCCGCCACCGTGGCCACCGGCGTACTCGCGCCGGCAACCCGACGACCTGCACCGCCTCCGTCGATGCCGCCCCCGTCTCCCGGCCGTCGCCACCACCGACACCGCGGACTGCGCCCGCATCACCGGGGCCGGAGCAGGGGCCCCGGTCGTCGGGTCCGCCGTGCCCGAGGCCTTGCTCGCCACCGCCGGATCCGAGCACGCCGTGGTGACGGTGCGTCGGGCGAGCGAGAAGCCGCGGACGTCCACCGATCTGCGGGGCGGTGAGGCGTGCTGCATGACACGCAGCAGTCGCGCACCGCCGCTGCGCGGGCGCGCCCCGGATGCCTCCGCACCTGGGTGGCCGCGCCCCGGTCCGGGCCGGAACGGAAACGTTCCTGGTCCGGGCCGCTTTCCCCGTTCGGCCGACGAGCTTTGCGGACGGCTCGCGGAGTAGCCTGGAGAAGTCTCGGCCTGCGCGTGCGAAGGGGGCCGTCTCTCATGGACACCTTGATCACCGTGGCGGTCGTCCTGGCGATGATCGCGTTGACGGCGTACGTCATCCATCTGCTCAATGCCCGGCACCGGCATCAGCATCTGCGGGCCGTGCACTACGACCACGGGCTGGCCGGGTTCGGCGGGTTCGGAGGGCCGGGTGCGGGTAGAGGACGCGTCGTTCCGCCCGTGGAGACGACGCAGCCGACGCAGCCGACGCAGCCCACGGAGCCCTTGCGGAAGGGCGAGCCCGGGACGGGGTCGGCCGAGCACCCCGACACGTGAGCTCTGCTACTTGGCGTCGGAGTAGCGTTCCACGATCGCCGTCGTAAAGGGGAAGCGCACCGGCGTCATGCCGAAGGCGGTCCGCCCCGCCAGGTCACCGGCGGCCCGGATCGCCTTCACGACTGCCTCGGCCTCCCGCTCGGGGCAGTGCACCATCACCTCGTCGTGCTGGAAGAAGACCAGTTCGGCCCGGAGGCCGGCGGCGGCCAGCGACCGGCGCAATGCGGCCAGGAACAGCAGTGCCCAGTCGGCGGCGCTGCCCTGCACCACGAAGTTACGGGTGAAGCGGCCGCGCGCCCGGGCGTTCGACGAGGCGTAGCCCGGCGTGAACCCGGCCTCCTCGGAAGGCTGCTCGTCGCTCTCCTGCGGGATACCGGCCTCGTCGTCCTCCCCGCTCCCGGCCGCCGGCGGACTGGTCCGGCCCAGCCAGGTCCGCACGAGACGGCCTTCCTCGCCCGCCTTCGCCGCGTCGTCGACATACGCCACGGCAAGCGGGAAGCGTCGTCGCAGCGCCGCGAGGTTCTTCAGGCCGTCGCCCGACGTCTGGCCGTAGATCGCGCCCAGCAGCGCCAGCTTGGCGTGGTCACGGTCGCCGTGGAAGGCGCGGTCCGACAGTGCCGTGTAGAGGTCGCCGTCGTGGCCCGCGACCTCCATCAGGCCGGGGTCACGGGAGATCGCGGCCAGAACCCTCGGCTCCATCTGGTCGGCGTCGGCGACGACCAGCCGCCAGCCCTCGTCGGCGACGACCGCCTGCCGTATCACCTTGGGGATCTGCAGCGCCCCTCCGCCGTTGGTGGTCCAGCGGCCGCTGACGGTGCCGCCCGGCTGGTACTCGGGGCGGAACCTGCCGTCCCGCACCCAGTCCTGGAGCCAGCTCCAGCCGTGCGCCGTCCAGATCCGGTACAGCTTCTTGTACTCGATCAGTGGCTCCACCGCCGGATGGTCCAGTTCCTGCAGCTCCCAGCGGCGGGTCGACTTCACCTTGATCCCGGCCTGTGCGAACGCCTTGACCACATCGGCGGGAAGGTCAGGGCGTACCCGGCGGCCGAACGCCGTGGACACCTCTTCGGCCAGCTCGGCCAGTCGGCGGGGTTCGCCGCCGCCGGCGTACCGCTCGCCCAGCAGGTCGTGCAGGAGACCCCGGTGCACGTCGGCCCGCCAGGGCAGGCCGGCTCGGTTCATCTCGGCGGCGACCAGCATGCCGGCCGACTCGGCGGCCGTGAGCAGACGCATGCGGCCGGCGTGGGCGGTGGCGTCGTGGCGGCGGAGCTGCTCCGCGTACACCTGGAGGAGCGCTTCGAAGGGGATGTCCGTGCCGGACCGCGGCTCGAAGAGGGAGGACTGTGAGCCGGGCTCCGCGGCGCGGGACGGGGGATCGGGGGGTACGGGGGCGTGACGGAGGCGGGCGTGGGCGGCCGCGGCGGAGCGGGGTTCGCCGAGCCGGCCCTCGTGCGCGAGGAGGAGGGACTCGGCTGCCTCGATGTCGTAGCAGCGGTCGATCCGTACGCCCGCGGCGAGCAGGCGGGGGTAGATCTCGGGGGTCGACCGCCAGACCCAGCGGATGACGTCCGGGCGGGAACGGACCGCCTCCACGAGGTCGGGTTCGGTCAGGACCGGGGCGGCGGGGAGGCCGCCGGTGGTCAGGGGGGCGAGGCGGGCGCCGCCGGTCTCTGTGGTGGCCAGAGCCCAGCGTTCGGTCATGTGTCCGAGTCTGGCAGGTGGGACTGACAGCGGTGTGGGGCCGCGCGCGGCCCCACACCGCAGGCCGGTGTCTTGCCGGAAGGCGTGGGTTCGGATTGCCGGGTTCGTGCGTAGCCGTGAGGAGCGATGCCGGACCGTCCGAGCCGCGAGCATGGAGGTTCGCGGGCCGGGGTGCTTCGATACGCTGCTGATCCTGAGCGATGACAGCCATGACAGGGATGCCGATCGCGACGACGAGGCCGTCCTCGTCCGCAGCGAGTGGGGCACCGACCGCTCTGTGGACAACCGCCGCAACCCGGTCGGGCCGGCGCCCGGTGTGACCGTGCCGATCGTCGTGGTCATCGCGATGTTCGTGGCGTTCAACAGGCACAGCCCGCGCTGACCCGCCCTCCCGTTCACCGGTGCCGCACGGCCCTCGGCAGGATCGCCGCCGCCACCGCGACCACCGCGCACACCCCGGCCGTGGCCCCCGCCACCGGCCACTCCACCGACACCGTCACCGGTGCGGACAGTGCGGCGAGTGCGGCGCCGAGTCCTGCCAGGTTCACCGCGGTCACGGCCGCACCGAGCACCGCCCCCAGTGCCACCGCGAGCAGCGTCTCCCCGGCGACGATCCCGAGGACCCGCGTGCGGGTCGCCCCGGCCAGCCGCAGTGCGCCCAGCTCCGCGGACCGTACGGATCCCGCCATCAGCAGCGTGTTGGCGAGCGCGATCGCCGTGTAGACGAGGGCGATGCCCAGCACCACCAGTAGACCGAGCCGCGTCTGCGGGCTCGTGCGCGGATGCGTGGCGGCCAGCCACTGCTGCGTCGACCGGACCGTGCCGCCGGAGCCGTGCAGAGCGGCGGCGACCGCCGTCCTGTCCGCGCCGGGGGCGAGGCGTACGTCGATGCGGTCCACCGGAGCCGTCGGTGCGTTCGCCGCCGTCACGTACGCGCCGTTGTTCCCCGTACCGATGGCCAGCACCGCCGCGATCCGCAGCGACACCGGGCGGCCGTCGCCGAGCCATACCCGTACCGACGCGCCCACCGTGTGCTGCTCCCACTCCTCGTTCACGACGATCGAACGGTCGTCGAGGTCACGGACGTCGCCCGCCACCACCGGCAGCCGCTCGACGGCCGCGAGCGTCTTCGCGTCGTCGACGGCCCGCGCCTCCGCCTCGATGAGCGCGGTGCCCTCCTCCCGTACGAAGACCGCGGTCGACGCGGACGCGGACAGCGTCGCCCCGGGGACCGGCCGTACCTCGAGGTCCGCGCCCGTCACGACCAGATCGGCCCGGGTGTGCTCGCGCGCCTCGGCGCCCTTCGCCTGCGCCACCGTCATCGCGGAACCCGGCACCGAGCCGGCCAGTGCCACTGCGATCAGTACGGGAGTGGCCACGGCGGCTGTACGGCGCAACGACGCCGCCGCATTGGCCCGTACGAGCATTCCGGTCGCCCCGGGAAGCCGGAGCAGCCGCGTCAACGGGCGTACGAGCAGCGGCGCGAGCAGGGCGACGCCGGTGATCAGCACCATCGGCTGTGTCATGTACGTCTTCCGCTTCAGCAGCCCGGACGGGTCCGTGACCAGCGACTTCGTCATCAGGAACACGGCGCCCGCGAGCAGTGCGAAGCCCAGCAGCCGACGCACGGGCGGCATCACGCCCGTATCGATGTCGGCCTCGCGCAGCGCCTCGGCCGGCCCCGTTCTGCCCGCCCGTCGCGACGCCGCCCAGACACCGGTCAGCGCTACGGTCAGACCGGTCCAGAACGCCGCGTGGAGCGGCCAGGCCGTGGGGCGGATGGCGAACCAGGAGGGCGCCAACTCGCCGTCGACCAGCAGACGGGCGAGGTGCGGTGCGCCCCAGGCGCCCAGTGCGCATCCGGCCGCCGAGGCGAGGGTACCGACCACGGCCGCCTCCACCAGCAGCATGCGCCGCAGCTGGCCGGGGGTGGCGCCCGCCGTGCGCAGCAGACCGAACTCCCGTCGGCGGAGCGCCACCGCGAAGGCGAACGTCGACGCGACGACGAAGACCGAGACGAACGCGGTGACGGAGCCCGCCGTGCCGAGCAGGGCGTTCACGGCCGGCAGCGCCTCGGCGTCCCGCTCGGTCACCGGGTCGGCGCGGCGGCGTTCGTCGCCGGTGAGGACCTCCGCGCGGTCACCCACGATGCGGCGGACCTCGGCGACGGGAGCGTCCACGCCCACGGCGTCCGGGCCGCCGCCGACGTCCTGTCCGTCGCGGGCCACCGGTCCGAGCGCCGCCAGGTCGCGCAGGAGTTTGATATCCACAGGGTGTGGATGAGTGAGTCTCCTGCTGACATGAGCGGTGGACGGTCCGCGCCGGACCCGCACGGTCAGCGTGTCGATGCCCTTCACCACCACCGGCGACGCGGCGAATCGCTGCGGCTTCCGGTCCGGGGCGTCGAAGGTCGAGGCGAGTCCCAGCCCCATGGTCGCGATCAGCCCCACGCCGAGCGCGAGCGCGACGAAAGTGCCGATGAGAGTGGTCCAGCGGGTTCGCAGCGCGGCCAGGGCGACGGTCAGCACGAGGCCGCCTCCGCGCGATCCCTGGCCGCGGCGTCCGTACGGGCCGCGCTCGGGCGCGCTGCGGTCGTCCAGGCCGCGATCCGTTCCACGGAGAGTCCGGTCAGGTCGTCCGCGATGTGTCCGTCGACCAGGAAGACCACCCGGTCCGCGTACGCCGCCGCCACCGGATCATGCGTGACCATCACGATCGTCTGTCCCTCCCGGTCCACCAGTTCCCGCAGCATCACCAGCACCTCCTGGCCCGTCGCGGTGTCCAGTGCGCCGGTCGGTTCGTCCCCGAAGAGCACCGCGGGCCGGGTGATCAGGGCCCGCGCCAGTGCCACCCGTTGCTGCTGGCCGCCGGAGAGTTCGGTGGGCCGGTGGTCCGCCCGGTCGGCGAGTCCGACCCGCGCGAGTGAGGCGCGCACCTCGGTACGGGACGGCCGGCGGCCCGCGAGCCGCAGCGGCAGCGCCACGTTCTGGGCGGCGGTCAGCGAGGGGACCAGGTTGAACGACTGGAAGACGAAACCGATCCGGTCCCGGCGCAGCAGTGTCAGCCGGCGCTCGCTGAGCCCGGTCAGCGCCGTCCCGCCGACCTCGACCGTGCCGGACGTCGGCCGGTCGAGCCCGGCCGCGCAGTGCAGGAGCGTCGACTTGCCGGAGCCGGAGGGCCCCATGACGGCGGTGAAGGTGCCGGGGCGGACGGTGAGGTCGACGCCGCCGAGGGCGTCGAGGTTCCCGTACGAGCGTCGTACGGAGCGGAGCCGTACCGCGTCGGCGGCAGCAGTGGAGGTCATGTCTTCGATCGAACCGCGCGCGGAACCTCCGGACACGACCACCAGAACCCGTATCCGGGGTGGGGCCAGGCCTACCGCGCCGCGCAGCCTGCCTACCCTGACCTCATGGAACCGGTGATCGACCAGGCATTCGCGGCAGCCCTCTACTCGGACGGCGACGCCGGTCTCGACACCGGTGCCTCCCTCCTCGCCGCCGATCCGGGGGCCGACGCGGAACTGGTCCGGCGTGGTGAGGAGTTCGTCCGCCGCGCCTGGGAGCGTGGCTGGCAGCCCGCCGATGTCGTACGGACCGTCCGCCGCGAACTCGACGAGAACGGGGCCGGGCTCGCCGCCGGACTGATCACTGCGGAGACCGGCCGGTACGAGCGGCTGCCGCTCCGCTGGCGGTCCCAACTGGCCGAGCTGCCCGCGCCACCACCGCGGAACCGGCCCGACCGGTTCTCCTACGCCTCCGCCCTCCTCCGTCTCTACCGGCTGCTGCTCCGGCTCCCCTCGATCGAGCCGGTCGGGCCGCCGCCCGGCGCCCCCGGCCTCCGGCTCGATCTGCCCGCCGCGCACGACGAACCCCGCATGCTGACCCGGATCCGCGCGCTGCTCGCGAAGGCGGAGGCGACCGGATTCCCGGAGGAGGCGGAGGCGCTCACCACCAAGGCACAGGAGCTGATGGCCCGGCACTCCATCGACGAGGCCCTCCTCGCCGCCCGTACGCACAACAAGGAGGCACCGGGCGCCTGCCGGATCGGGGTCGATGCCCCGTACGAGACGGCGAAGGCGATCCTGCTCGACGCCGTCGCCTCCGCGAACCGCTGCCGTGCCGTGTGGAACAGCGAGCTCGGCTTCTCGACGGTCGTCGGCTTCGAGCCGGACCTGGAGGCCGTGGAGCTGCTGTACACCTCCCTGCTGGTCCAGGGCGCGGCGGCGATGGCGAAGGCCGAGGCGGGCCAGCGGGCCGGCGGGCGCAAGCGGACCAAGACGTTCCGTCAGTCCTTCCTGATGGCGTACGTCCAGCGACTGGGCGCGCGCCTGGCGTCCGACACCGCCCGGGTGACCGCGGCGTCGGTCTCGGAGGGAGCCGCCGCCGACGGCGATCTGCTTCCGGTCCTGGCGGCGCGGGACGTGGCGGTCACGGACGCCGCGGACCGGATGTTCCCGAAGACGACCAGCGCCCGGGTGCGCGGGGTGACGGACGGCGAGGGCTGGGCGCACGGCACAGTCGCCGCCGACCGGGCCCGGATGGGCGAGCGGCGGCCGGGCATCGACGGTTCCCGGTAGCGGGGCGGACGCGGCGGCGGGCGGAGCCCCTCCTGCGACCGGATGACCGGAAAGTCTGATACGTCGGGCATTCCGGCTAGGCTCGGTCCATGAGCTGGCTCCGGGCGCTGAGAGAGACCGCCCGCTCGGGGCTGACGATCGAGCGGCGGCGCCTCGAACCGCTCGTCGCGGTCCGTGGTGCGGCCGGACTCGCCCTGGTCATCGGGGTCAGCCTCGCCTTCTTGGGACCAGTGGTCGCCGCCAGCTCCGCGTTCGGTGCGTTCCAGGCGGCCATCGCCACGTTCCAGCGCAGCTGGCGCCCCCGGCCCGTCCTGGCCCTGGTCTCCGGTGCGAGTCTCGCCGTGTCGACGTTCATCGGCTATCTCGCCGGCGCCCATCTCCTGCTGTTCATCGCCCTGCTCGTCCTCTGGACATTCCTGGCCGGGCTGGTCTGGGCGGCCGGGCCGACGGGCGGCCTCATCGCCGCGTCCAATGTCGGCATCATGCTGGTCACGATCACCCTCCCCGCCTCCGTCGCCCAGGCGGCCGTGCACGCCGTGATGATCGCGTTCGGCGGGGTCGTCCAGGCGACGCTGATCGTCCTGTTTCCGGTACGCAGATGGGGCGCCCAGCGCGACGCCCTGGCCGACGCACTGGCGGCGGAGGCCGATTACGCGCGCAGGCTGCGCCACGACCCGGTCGCCGAGTTCGACCCGGTCCCGCTGATGACCGCCCGCAACGCCGCTGCCGTCACCCCGCGCCAGGCCCGCCACCGCCCCGCCGAACTGCACGGCGCCCGCGGCCTCGCCGAACGGATCAGACCGGTGCTCGCCTCGCTCGCGGACCCGGCGGTGGGCGCCCCCGCCGGAGGTCCGGAACGCGGCCGGGTCCGCGAACTCCTCGCCGCCGCGGGCTCCGTACTGGACGCCGCGGCCCACGCGATCCGGCACGGCGCACCGATGCGCCTCCCCGCCCCCGCCGTAGCCGCCCTGAAGACCCCCGACACCGGGGCGATCCTCACCGGAGCGGCGGGCCGCGCCGCGCGCCGCCTCAGCGCGCTGCTCGCCGATGTCATCGAGACCGCCGAGGGCGACGGGACGAAGGAGGACCGGGCGGAGGCCGATGACGCGGCCGACACGATCGCCCCGCACCGCCGCCGCCCCACCCTGCCGCGGCTGGTCCCCGTCGTCCTGCGGGCGATGCGCGCCGAACTGCGCCCCGGTTCGCCGATCCTGCGGCACGCCGTCCGGGCCACTGTCGTCGTCGCCGTCGGCTATCTCATCGGCGCCGCCCTGCCGTTCGGTCACGGCTACTGGGCGCCGATGGCCGCCGTCATGGTGATGCGGCCCGAGTTCTCCCAGACGTACGCCCGAGCCGCGGGCCGGTTCGGCGGCACGATCGTCGGGGTCTTCGTCGCCACCGCCATCGTCCAGGCCGGCGACCCCGGCGTCGGTCTCGCCGCCGCTCTCGCCGTCGTCTGCGCCCTGCTGATGTACCTGCTGATGCGCACCGGGTACGTGGTCGGCCAGGCGTGCCTCTCCGCGTACGTCGTCTTCCTGCTCGGCATGGCGGGCGGCGCATGGGCGCAGACCGTGCCCGAACGCGTCGTCCTCACCCTGGTGGGCGGGGTCCTCGCGATGATCTCGTACGCCGTCTATCCGGCCTGGGAGACGCCTCGGCTGCGGAACCGGCTCGGCACCTGGCTGGCAGCCGTCGGGCGGTACGCCGCCGCCGTCGTCGACCAGTACGCGGACCCGGCGGAACGCGGTCCCGAGGACGTCCGCGCCGCGCTCCTCGCCTCCCGCGAAGCCCGTGTGGCCTGGCAGGAGGCGGTCGCGAGGGCCCAGCACGAACCCGTGCGCCACCGCGGCCTCTCCCGCGCCGCCGCGGAGGACGCCCAGCACGCCCTCGTCCAGCTCGGCCGGGCCGCGATGCTGATGGAGGGGCACCTGCCGGCGGGCGGCGCCACCCCGGTACCCGCCGCCCCGCAACTCGCCGACGCGCTGCGCCGGGCCACCGAGCAGGGCGCGAAGGACGTACGGGAGCGCCGCGTGCCGCGCTGCGACGCGGTCCGTGAGGCGCTGGAGCGGTGGGACGAGGAGGACCGGCGGTGCGGGCAGACATCCGATCCGGTCGTGCGGAACGGGGCCGACCTGCTGCTGGAGTCCCTGGAGGAGTTCTCCCGGGCGCTGGACGGCGGCGCGGGCGACCGGTTCGGGACGAGCGGTGCCGGACGGAGCTGAACGGTCCGGTACCGCTCCCGCGTCACGGGGTGGGCAGGCCCGGCAGTCCCGTCGGCAGCGCGCCCGGCTCCGTCTTGGCCAGGGTGTCCTTGGCGCCGGCGTCCCACTCCACGACGATCGCCCTGCCGTCGTTGGACGTGATGGTTCCCATGGTGCGGGCGGTGTCACCGTCGGTGCACTTCAGCGCCAGCATCACCTTGCCCATGTCTTTCACCTCGCCCGAGCAGACGTGGGCGTCGGCGACGAGCGCGGCCTTCCCGGCGGTGACGGACAGGGCGACGGCCTTGCCGCCGCTCACCCCGGCCCATGTCCCGTCGAGCGCCGCGGCGTCCGACGTGGAACCGCTGCCGTCGGCGGGTGCCGAGGTGCGCACGTCGGCTGCGCCCGTGTCGGGCACGCTCTTCCCGCTGTCACTGCCGCAGCCCGTCAGCGCGACAGCGGCGGACAGACCCGCGACGACGACGGCGCCGGTACGTACGAGTGGGTGCACCTGGAATTCCCCCTTGTTGACGAAAGACCGGGCAAAGTTACCAGGGCGCGCCGATCGATTTGCGGGGCAACTCCTGCTGGTGGGAGCCAAATAGACGTTCCGTTCGTCTGTCTCTCCGTGGAGCGGCAGTCGGGGGAAGGCAAAGCTGTAATCAAGAGAACACCGCGCGTGCACGTGCATCTGCTCATGCATCGGTATATGAACACAGCTATGATCCGAACCAGTTGACACTTGCACCTTGCAACTCGGGGAGCGTCCTGTGCACCACGTGTACAACGGCATGGCGGCCACAGAGCTTCGCGGAGTCGTCTGGCAGAAGAGCAGGCACAGCAACTCCCAGGGATCCTGCGTGGAGTTCGCCAAGCTGCCCGACGGGGATGTGGCGATGCGGAATTCACGCCACCCCGACGGGCCCGCTCTGGTCTATACGCCGGCTGAGATAGAGGCGCTGCTGCTCGGCGTGAAGGACGGGGAGTTCGATCATTTGACAGCGGGCGGCTGACCGGCGTACGCGTGGAAAACGCGGACCCGCGTGCGTCAGGCGGCGCCGGAGAGCCGGAACAGCGCCCAGACCACCTTGCCGCGCGGCGCCTGCGAGCCCGTCGGCGGATTCTCCGGACCCAGTGCGGGGGACGGGTGCCAGCCCCAGCCGTCACTGAACGACTCCACCAGGAACAGCCCGCGGCCCGACTCCGCCGAGTCCGCCGCCTCGGACGCCACCGGACTCGCCTGACTGGGGTCGCGCACCGCGCACACCAGCCGTGAGGACCAGCGCATCAAGTACAGCCTCACCGGCGCCTCCTGGGGATCCCTCGGGGCGTCGTCGGGCAGCGCGTGCCGCAGTGCGTTGGTGACGAGTTCGGAGACGACCAGGGCGACGTCGTCGAAACGGTCGCTCAGCTCCCACCGGTCCAGCGTCGCCCTGGTGAACTGGCGGGCCCCACCGACGGCTTCGTACCGGGCCGGCAGGGTGCAGGTGGCCGATCCGGAGGCGGCTGAGGGATCGATGGGGGGGAGGCCCTGCCTTAACGGCCCGAGCATCGTCGATCCATTCGTCCCCATGCGAGGCACTCCCGGGATTCGCGGCTGTAGCGGTACTGCGGTGGTACAGCGGCACAACACGAACGAGCACGCAGGTGCGCGGTGCCCATGGTTCCGAATGCGCTGAGCAGATGCAAGGGCAGATGCACGTGCACGCGCCGGACCTGTCCGATCCCGTGCCGGTTCTTGCTCATTTCTTCCTACGGACAGATTCATGGCTTTCTGTAAGTCTTCTCATTTCCGTAATCGAATGAGTACGGGCTGAAGCGTTTTGATGGCAGAATCCGGCTCTTGGGGTTCAGGGGGTGCCCCGATGCCCAGGAAGCGATGGGGAGGGTTGGACCAGTGGCGGCAGGCGAGTCGAGTGGATCCGTGGTGCGGCGCATCCTGCTGGGCTCTCAGCTCAGGCGGCTGCGCGACTCGCGCGGCATCACCCGCGAGGCGGCCGGCTACTCCATCCGTGCTTCCGAATCGAAGATCAGCCGCATGGAGTTGGGACGGGTGAGCTTCAAGGCCAGGGACGTCGAGGACCTGCTCACGCTCTACGGAGTCACGGACGAGGCGGAGCGCGACTCGCTCCTCGTCCTGGCCCGTGAAGCCAACGTGGCGGGCTGGTGGCACAGTTACGGGGACGTGCTGCCCGGATGGTTCCAGACGTACATCGGTCTGGAGGGGGCGGCCTCGCTCATCCGGATCTACGAAGTCCAGTTCGTCCACGGTCTGTTGCAGACCGAGGCCTATGCGCACGCCGTCGTCTCCCGCGGTATGTCCGGCGCACCCGCCGCCGAGATCGACCGCCGGGTCGCGCTCCGGCTCGAGCGGCAGAAGATTCTCGTCTCCGAACGCGCCCCGAGCTTCCATGCCGTGCTGGACGAAGCGGCACTGCGCCGCCCGTACGGCGAACGCGAAGTGATGCGTGCGCAATTGCGGCATCTGATTGAAATGTCGGAGCATCCGAACATCACGCTCCAAGTGATGCCCTTCAGTTTTGGCGGACACGCCGGGGAGAGCGGCTCCTTTACGATGCTGCGATTCCCGGAATCCGACCTGTCGGACATTGTCTATTTGGAGCAGCTGACAAGTGCGCTCTATCTGGACAAGGCCGAGGAAGTCGCCCAGTACGAAAAGGCGATGACGCGGCTCCACCAGGACAGTCCGGGTCCCGAAGAGAGCCGTGATCTGCTCCGCGGCCTTCTTCAACTGGCCTGATTCATCAGTACGATGACGTATCAACAGGAGTCTGCACCTGCAGTAAGGGATCGCATGTCCTTCTTCAACGAGCTGGCCAACCAGTACATCGACGGTGAGTGGCGGACCGGCACCGGCTCGTGGGACATCATCGATTTCAATCCGTACAACGGCGAAAAGCTCGCCGCCATCACCGTCGCCACCGCGCAGGAGGTCGACGAGGCCTACCGTGCCGCCGAGCGTGCCCAGCGGGTCTGGGCCACCACCAACCCGTACGAACGCCGCCTCGTCCTCGAACGCGCCCTGCGTATCACCGAGGAGCGCACCGAGGACATCATCGGGGCGATCATCGACGAGCTGGGAGGCACCCGGCTCAAGGCGGAGTTCGAGATCCGCTGCGCCATGGACTTCCTGCGCGAGGCGATCCAGCAGGCGCTCCGCCCCGAGGGGCGGATCCTGCCGTCCCCGGTGGACGGCAAGGAGAACCGCGTCTACCGGCTGCCCGTCGGCGTCATCGGTGTGATCAGCCCGTTCAACTTCCCTTTCCTGGTGACGATGAAGTCGGTCGCACCGGCCCTGGCGCTCGGCAACGCGGTCGTCATCAAACCCAACCAGAACGCTCCCGTCGTCGGCGGCGGAGTAATCGCCAAGATCTTCGAGGACGCCGGGCTGCCCCCCGGACTGCTCAACGTCCTGGTCACCGACATCGCCGAGATCGGCGACGCACTGATAGCGCATCCCGTGCCCAAGGTGATCTCCTTCGCCGGCTCGGACCGGGTCGGCCGCCATGTCGGTGCCACCGCGGGCGGACTCCTCAAGCGGGCCATCCTCGAACTCAGCGGCAACAGCGCCCTGGTGGTGCTGGACGACGCGGACATCGACTACGCGGTCGACGCGGCCGTCTTCAGCCGCTTCGTCTACCAGGGGCAGGTCTGCATGGCCGCCAACCGCATCCTCGTGGACCGCTCCATCGCGCCGGAATTCACCGAGAAGTTCACCGCCAAGGTGGCCGCGCTCAGGACCGGCGACCCGCGCGACCCCGCCACCCAGATCGGCCCGGTCATCAACACCTTCCAGGCCGACGCGCTGACGGCGCTGATCGACCAGGCGGTCGCCGAAGGCGCCACGGCGCTCGTACGGGGCGGAACCCGCGGCAATCTCGTCGAGCCGACCGTCCTCGCGGGTCTCCCGGACGAATCGCCGCTGCTGGCCCAGGAGATCTTCGGGCCGGTGGCGCTGCTGATGACGTTCGACGGCGAGGAGGAGGCCGTGCGGATCGCCAATGACACCCCGTACGGGCTGAGCGGCGCCGTGCACACCGGGAACGCCGAGCGCGGGGTGCGGTTCGCACAGCGTGTCGTCACCGGGATGTTCCACGTCAACGACTCCACGATCGCGGACGACCCGATGGTGGCGTTCGGAGGCGAGAAGTTCTCCGGGGCCGGGCGGCTGAACGGCGATGCCACCGTGGAGGCGTTCACCACCCAGAAGT
Source organism: Streptomyces atratus (assembly GCF_040655115.1). Classification (GTDB taxonomy): domain Bacteria; phylum Actinomycetota; class Actinomycetes; order Streptomycetales; family Streptomycetaceae; genus Streptomyces; species Streptomyces atratus_D. The sequence continues at coordinate 127,504 of NZ_JBFAJH010000011.1, forward strand.
GGATCTCGATCCAGCACGGCCGGACCGAATTCTCCCTCTGATGCACGCTCGTTGAGGACGGAAGCTGTCCGCAAGGGTCCGTAGCTTGGTCGGTGTCAGGAAGACACCGAGCGCGGGCTCGAACGGTTCCGAAGGGCGGACATCATGGTCACTCACGTTCCCGCAGAGGCCCACGGCGACGAGCGCGGCGCGCTCCTCTCCTTCGTCGAGACCCAGCGCGGCGCGATCCGGCGCTCGCTGCTCGGACTCACCGAGGAGCAGGCGGCGAGCCGGCCCAGCGCCAGCGAACTCTCCCTCTCCGGGCTGCTCAAGCATGTCGCCGAGACCGAGCTGAACTGGCTGCGCCTCGCCCAGCAGCGCCCCAACGAGAAGGCCCGCACCGAGGAGACCTGGGCGGACAGCTTCCGGCTGGTCGGGGGCGAGACGGTCCCGGAGATGCTGGAGTTCTGGGCGAAGGTCGCGGCGGAGACCGAGGAGTTCATCCACTCGGTGGAGAGCATGAACGACACGTTCCCGCTGCCCGAGGCGCCCTGGTTCCCGAAGGACGAGCGCTGCTCGATGCGCTGGCTGCTGGTCCATCTCGTCGAGGAGATCGCCCGGCACGCCGGGCACGCGGACATCATCCGGGAGTCCCTGGACGGCCGCACCGCGTTCGAACTGGTCGCCGAGGAGGCGGGCTACTCTGGTCAAAGTTGAATAGGAAGGGTGGGTGGGATGTCCGCGATCCGGCTGCTGGTGCTCGGTGCCGTGCGTCAGCACGGCCGGGCGCACGGCTATCAGGTCCGCAACGACCTGGAGTACTGGGGCGCCCACGAGTGGTCCAACGCCAAGCCGGGCTCGGTGTACCACGCCCTGAAGCAGATGGCGAAGCAGGGGCTGCTGATCGCCCATGAGATCGCCCCGAGCACCGCGGGCGGCCCGCCGCGTACCGAGTACGAGATCACCGAGAAGGGCACCGGGGAGTACCTCTCGCTGCTGCGTGCGGCGCTGACCTCGTACGACCAGAAGATGGACGTGCTGTCGGCGGGCATCGGCTTCATCGTCGACCTGGAGCGGTCCGAGGCGGTCGCGCTGCTCAAGGAGCGGGTGGCGGGACTGGCGGCCTGGCGGGCTTCGGTCACCGAGTACTACACGCCGGAGGACGGTCCCGAGTCGCTCGGCCACATCGGCGAGATCATGAACATGTGGGTCCACTCGGCGGACGCGGGGGCCGAGTGGACGCGGGGGCTGATCGAGCGGATCGAGGGCGGCGCCTACACCTTCGCGGGGGAGGGTGACCCGTTCGTCGGGGTGCTGGCCGAGGGTGAGGAGAACCCGTACGCGACCGGTGTCCCGGATCCCGGGGATCTCGACTGATCAAGTTTGACGAATGGGTTGGCTCCGGTTACCTTTCCCCATCTAGTCAAGTTTGACTAGATGGGGCGGGTGGCGACGAGAGGGTGTGGCGAGAGTGGCGGACGCGATCGTTCTCGACGATGTGCGCAAGAAGTACGGGGGCAGGCGCGCCCTGGACGGCCTCGATCTCACGGTCGGCCGGGGCACGGTGCACGCCGTGCTCGGCCCCAACGGCGCGGGCAAGACCACGGCCGTACGCGTCCTGTCCACGCTGCTCCGCCCCGACGGGGGCCGGGCCGAGGTGGCGGGGTTCGACGTACGGACCGAGGCCGGTGAGGTCCGGCGGCGGATCGGGCTGCTCGGGCAGCACGCCGCCCTCGACGAGGAGCTCGGCGGACGGCAGAACCTGGAGATGTTCGGCCGGCTGCACCACCTGGGCGCACGCCGGGCGGGCGTGCGGGCCGACGAACTGCTGGCCCGCTTCGGGCTCGCGGACACCGGCCGCAAGCCGGTCAAGGAGTACAGCGGCGGTATGCGCCGGCGGCTCGATCTGGCCGCCTCCCTCCTCACCGACGCCGAGGTGCTCTTCCTGGACGAGCCGACGACCGGACTCGACCCGCGCGGGCGTGCCGAGGTGTGGTCGTCGGTGCGCTCCCTGGTCGGAGGGGGCACGACTGTCCTGCTGACCACGCAGTATCTGGAGGAGGCCGATCAGCTCGCGGACCGGATCTCGCTGATCGACGGCGGCCGGGTCGTCGCGGGCGGCACCGCCGACACGCTGAAGGCGCAGGTGGGCGGGGATCGTATCGTCGTCGTCGTCCGTGACGCGTCCCAGCTGGACACCGCGGCGCGGCTCCTGACGGGCGGCACGGTCCTCGACGCCGACCGGCGGCTGATCGGGGCGCCCGCCGGGGACCGGATGGCGACGCTGACCCGGACGGTGCGGGCGCTGCAGGAGGCGGGGATCGAGGCGGATGACGTCGCGGTGCGCCGCCCCACCCTGGACGAGGTCTTCATGGCGCTCACGGGCGCGGACACGGAGGTTGCCGCATGAGTGCCACCGGTTCGCGCACCGGCACGAGCGCGGTCGGCTGGGCGCTGGCCGATTCCTGGACGATGACCCGGCGCGAACTCGCCCACTGGGCGCGGCAGCCGGTGCGGATCGTCGTCGGTCTGGTCTTCCCCGTGATGCTGCTGCTGATGTTCACGTATCTGGTCGGCGGCGGCCGAGGAGTCGACGGCGACCACGCCGAGTTCCTGGTGCCGGGCATGCTCGCGCTGACCATGGCGTTCGGCCTGGAAGCAACCATGCTCGCCGTCACCCAGGACCTCACCAAGGGCGTCATCGACCGGTTCCGCGCCATGCCGATGGTGTCCGGCTCGGTGCTGGTCGGCCGGAGCGTCGCGGACATGCTCCAGTCGGTGGCGGCGCTCGCGGTGATGACCGGCGTCGGATACGCGGTCGGCTGGCGCTGGCACAACGGGGTCACCGCGGCGCTGGGCGCGGTAGGGCTGCTCCTGCTGCTGCGGTTCGCGATGCTGTGGATCGGCATCCAGCTGGCGATGGTGGCGGGGAAGCCGGAGATGGTGCAGGCGGTGCAGATCCTGGTCTGGCCGGCCGGTTTCCTCTCCAACGTATTCGCGACGCCGGAGTCGATGCCGGACGGGCTGGGCGCGGTCGTCGAGTGGAACCCGATGTCGGCGGCGGCCACGGCGGCCCGCGGGCTGTTCGGCAACCCCGGCGGTTCCGGGGGGTCCTGGGCGGCCGCCCATGCGGAACTTCTCGCCTTGGTATGGCCGTTGGCACTGATCGCGGTGTTCTTCCCGCTGGCGGTGCGGAGGTTCGCCCGGCTCGGCCGGTAGAACCCCCGCCCCCCGACTCAGTGATGGAACGCCGTCCTGACGTCCCGGTCGTGGCTCAACGGATGGCGCTGGGAGCGCAGGTCGGGCAGCAGAATGCGCAGGTCCTCCATGAGCAGTTCCGCGAGGTCCGAGGAGAAGCCGTTGCGGCACACCACCCGGAGCACCGACAGGTCCTGCCGGTTGGCGGGGAAGGTGTACGCGGGCACCAGCCAGCCGTGCTCGCGCAGCCGCCGGGACACGTCGAAGACGTCGTACGCCCGCACTCCGGGCGCGGTCGTCAGCGCGAAGACGGGCAACTCGTCCCCCCGGGTGAGGAGGTGGAAGTCGCCCAGCTTCTCGATCTGGGCGGCGAGTCCGCTCGCCACGTCGCGGGACGCCTGCTGAACGGCCCGGTAGCCGTCCCGCCCCAGCCGTAGGAACGTGTAGTACTGAGCCACCACCTGGGCGCCGGGCCGGGAGAAGTTCAGTGCGAAGGTCGGCATGTCGCCGCCCAGGTAGTCGACCCGGAAGACGAGATCCTCGGGGAGTTCGGCGGGCGAGCGCCACAGCGCCCAGCCGACACCCGGGTACACCAGACCGTACTTGTGCCCCGAGGTGTTGATGGACGACACCCGGGGAAGCCGGAAGTCCCACACCAGGTCCTCGTCCAGGAACGGCGCCACCATCGCACCGGACGCACCGTCGACATGGACGGGGATGTCGAGCCCGGTGCGCTCCTGCAGCGCGTCCAGGGCGGCGCAGAGTTCGGCGATGGGCTCGTACGAACCGTCGAAGGTGGAGCCCAGGATCCCGACGGCACCGATGGTGTTCTCGTCGCAGAGCTCGGCGGCGGCCTGCGGGTCGAGATGGAAGCGGCCGCCCTCCATCGGGACCTGTCGGGCCTCGACCTCCCAGAAATTGCAGAACTTGTCCCAGCAGACCTGCACGTTGATGCCCATGACCAGATTGGGTCGGGCGGTCGACGGATAGCGGTCGGCGTTCCTGGCCGCCCAGCGTCGTTTGAGCGCCAGGCCGGCGAGCATGCAGGCCTCGCTGGAGCCGGTGGTCGAACAGCCCACGGCCGTCGACGGGTCGGGGGCGTTCCACAGGTCGGCGAGCATCGCCACGCAGCGCCGTTCCAGCTCGGCGGTGCGCGGGTACTCGTCCTTGTCGATCATGTTCTTGTCCCGGCACTCGCCCATCAGCACCCCCGCCTCGGGCTCCATCCAGGTGGTGACGAAGGTGGCGAGGTTGAGCCGGGAGTTGCCGTCGAGCATCAGCTCGTCATGGACGAGTCCGTAGGCGGTGGAGGGCGGCAGCGGGCCGTCGGGCAGCCGATGTCTGGGCGGCGCGGACGTCATACCCGCGGTCGGGTCCGCCTCCCCGAAGAAGGGGTTGAAGGCGAGCCTGCGGCGCTCCTCGGACGGCTCCCTGCCGTGGTTCGAACCCTGATGGAGTGGCATCGGCGGACAGCCCTTCTCAGCTGGTGGTGGCTCTGGCGGTGGCCTGCTCGACGGCGACGTTGACGGGCGTGGGCATGGCAGGAACCTCCGTGGGGCAGGGCGCGGCACGACCATACGGATGCGACGATACGGACAACTGCCGTGACAGGCGCGTTGGACAGGACCGGGAGGGGCCCCGGTTCACCGCAGAGGTCTCCAGAGGTCGCCCGTACTGTCCGGGCTTGCACCTCACGTCGCGTCAGGGCTCAGGCTCGGGCCCGTACCGACGCACCGACGTACAGAGCGAAGAGCAGAAGGGAGCAGAGAGCCGTGGACTTCTCCGTAGGACAGGTTGCCGGTTTCGCCGGAGTCACGGTGCGCACCCTGCACCACTACGACGGGATCGGACTGCTCTCGCCCGGCGGGCGCAGCCACGCGGGCCACCGGCGCTACAGCGACGCCGACCTCGACCGGCTGCAGCAGATCCTGTTCTACCGGGAACTCGGCTTCCCGCTCGAAGAGATCGCGGTGCTGCTCGACGACCCGGCCGCGGATCCGCAGGACCACCTGCGCCGCCAGCACGCGTTGCTGTCCGGTCGGATCGCCGAACTCCAGAAGATGGCCGCCGGCGTCGAAACAGCCATGGAGGCACGGAAGATGGGTATCAATCTCACGCCCGAGGAGAAGTTCGAGGTCTTCGGGGCCAAGGACCCGGAGGAGCACGCGGAGGAAGCGGAGCGCCGTTGGGGCTCCACCGCCACGTACGCGGAGTCGCAGCGCCGGGTGGCCCGCTACACCAAGGCCGACTGGAAGCGGATGCAGGCCGAGGTCGCCGAGTGGAGCGAGGCGTACACCGCCGTGATGGAGGCGGGCGAACCCGCCGCCGGGGAGCGGGCGACGGAGCTCGCCGAGGCGCACCGGCTCCACATCTCCACATGGTTCTACGAGTGCTCCTACGAGATCCACCGCGGGCTCGGCGACATGTACGTCAGCGACCCGCAGTTCCGCGCCTACTACGAGTCGATCAGGCCCGGCCTGGCCGAACACCTGCGGGACGCGATCAACGCCAACGCGGAGCGCCGGGGATGACTCCGGATACGGGGGCCGAGAGCACCTCGGCCCCCCGTCGGCTCGGTCAGGCCTTCTCGACGACGGCCGCCGTGCCGTACGCGCAGACCTCCGTGCCCGCGTCGGCCGCCTCCGTCACATCGAACCGCATCATCAGCACCGCATTGGAGCCGCGCGCCTTCGCCTGCTCGACGAGCCGCTCCATGGCCTGATTGCGGGTCTGGACGAGGGTCTTGGTCAGCCCCTTCAGCTCGCCGCCGATCATCGACTTCAGCCCGGCGCCGATCTGGCTGCCGAGGTGACGCGAGCGCACGGTCAGGCCGAACACCTCACCGATCACCCGGGTCACGCGGTACCCGGGGACGTCGTTCGTGGTGACGACCAGGACATCGGACTGTGCCGTCTGCCCGCCGCCGTAATCCTCAATGCCCATCGTGTGGCACCTCCTGGGGACAGCTTTGTCCCGGTTCGCCCGGTGTGCATCCCCGCGCGATCCACTGGAACCCGGAGCGGTCATCCGGCGTTGATAGCTTTGGGCGGCCACGCAGCCGCCATCGACCGATCCTGGAGCCCGGACCCTTGAATACGCTTGCGCTCGGACCGAGCTGGCTGGACCCGGACTATCTCATCGGGCAGTTCGGACTGCTCGGTGTGCTGGTCATCGTCTTCGCCGAGTCCGGGCTGCTGATCGGCTTCTTCCTGCCCGGCGACTCCCTGCTGTTCACCACGGGTCTGCTGGTGACGACGGAGAAGCTGCACACCCCGCTGTGGCTGGTCTGCGTCCTGGTGGCGCTGGCGGCGATCATCGGCGACCAGGTGGGCTATCTCTTCGGCCGCAAGGTCGGACCTTCGCTCTTCAAGCGCCCCGACTCCCGCCTCTTCAAGCAGGAGAACGTCGAGAAGGCCCACGAGTTCTTCGAGAAGTACGGGCCGAAGTCGCTGATCCTGGCCCGCTTCGTGCCCGTCGTGCGTACGTTCACGCCGATCATCGCCGGTGTGAGCCGGATGAACTACCGCTCGTTCATCACGTTCAACATCATCGGCGGTGTGCTCTGGGGCGTCGGGGTCACACTGCTCGGCGCCGGGCTCGGGCAGATCGGGCTCGTCCGCGACAACATCGAGGCGATGCTCATCCTGATCGTGCTGATCTCGGTGGTACCGATCGCGATCGAGTTCCTGCGCGCCCGCAGCAGGTCGAAGAAGGAAGCGGCCGCCGGGGGCGGCGAGGACCGGGGCCCGATCGCCGGGAGCGGCGCCCCGTCCACGGGCCAGCGCGGCCGGCACGCCAAGCGCTGACCGGGAGCCGTACCGGCGGCAGCGTCAGAAGCCGCGCGTCCGCTTGGCCGCGCGGCGGTTCGCTCCGCCGACCGCCCCGGGCACCCGCATGAACAGCCGGGAGATCTCGCTTCCCAGATTCACCCCGATCGCGATGGCCAGCGCCGTCGCCGCCGCGGACGACAGCGAGGCGAGCCCGGCGTTCACATTGCCCTGTGCCATGCCCAGGAGACCGAAGTACGTGGCCGAGCCGGGCAGCAGCGGGCCGATCGCCGCCGTGATGAACGGCAGCGACGACGTGTACCGGTAGCGCGAGAGCAGCTGCCCGAACAGGCCCACCAGACCGGCCGCCGTCGCTGTCGCCGCCACCGGCGAGATGTTGCCGGTCCTGGCCATCGCTCCGTAGATCACCCAGGCCACGGCGCCGTTGAGGGTCACCGCCAGCACGGTGGACCGGTCCTGCTGGAGCAGGATCGCGAAGGCGAAACAGAGCGCCATCGATGCCAGGATCTGCACCACCGGACGGTCGTGGGCGACGAACCTGGCTTCGGGGTTCAGCTGGGCGCCCAGCTGAAGTCCCAGATACAGGACCAGCAGCACACCGACGACGATGCCGATGAACAAGTACATGACTTCGAGCAGACGGGCGGCGGCGGTGATGTAGTAGCCGGTCAGCCCGTCCTGCACACCCGCCACCAGGGCCCGCCCCGGCAGCAGCGCGAACAGCCCACCGGTGATGACGGCGGACGGCCGGATGTCCGTCGAGTGGGTCAGGGTCAGCGCGACCCCTATCGCGGCCGGGGGCATCGCCGCCACCACGAACTGGTAGAACTCCGGCAGCCCGCGCCCCGCGCAGAGCCAGGCGAGCCGGTCGCCGAGCATCGCGCCGACCGCCGCCACCACGAAGACCAGTGCGTTGCCGCCGACCAGCACCGATGCCGCACCCGCCAGCCCGCCACCGGCCAGTGTCAGTACCCAGCCGGGGTACGGATGCCGGTTGCGCCGGATCTCGGCGAGCCGTCGGTACGCCTCCTCCAGGGAGACCTCGACGTCCTCGTGGGTGATGTCGTCGATGAGCCGGAAGACGGCGGCCAGCCGGGTGTAGTCGGTGCCGCGACGGCGTACGGTACGGCTGGCCGTCACCGGGTCGTCGACCAGCGACGGCTGGTGCGAGATCGACAGCAGCGTGAACGTGACCGTCGGCTCGCACCGGTCGAGACCGTACGAACGGGTCACCGCGAACATCGCTGCCTCGACGTCCTCCGCGCCCTCGCCACCCGCGAGCAGCAGCTCCCCGATACGCAGCGTCAGGTCGAGCACGCGCGGTACCGCGGGTCCGGTGTCGTCGGGCTTCTGCACCGGCTCGGGCGCCGGCCGCTCGGCGACCGGCATCCGCAGCATCGTGCGCATCCGGTCCTGCCAGGGCGCTTCCTTGGTCAGCCGGACCATCGGGATGCCGTGCGCGGGGGTGAAGGCGGGCGGCGACTGGCTGGCGCTGTACGTGCGCGGCGGGGCGAAGGCCGAACCGATGGTGTCCGAACCCGAGCCGGAGCCCGGTCCGGACCCGGAAGCGGAACCCGAGCCCGGGCCGGATCCGGATCCCTGCGGTTCGGTCGTCAGACCGGCCGGGAGGGCGAACTCCGAGGTGGGGTGGTCGTCCTCGGGCGACGTCGCGGGGCGCTCCACCCCGGCCGGCGGGACGAAGGCGCTGCGCGCCTCGTCGGACTGGGGCTTCTGATCTTCGGGACCGCCCGGCTCCGCCACCACTGGACCTCGCTCCTTCTTGGCTGCGCGTCTTGGGTTGCGCTCCTGCCCAGTATGGGCACGGACATGGGCGGGTATGCGAAACGGGCGGCACACCGGTGAGAGGTATGCCGCCCGTTCGCTGCGCCGAACTCTTTACGGAACCACATCGGGAACCGTAAGCGGAACCGTGGTCACGCCTGCGCGGCGATCACGGACACCGCACGTGTCAGTGCGTGCCGCCCTGCGCCTCGAGGCGCTTGTAGGAGGCCTCGATCTCGGCCTCGGCCTCGGCGCGGCCGACCCAGTCAGCACCCTCGACGGACTTGCCGGGCTCCAGGTCCTTGTAGACCTCGAAGAAGTGCTGGATCTCCAGGCGGTCGAACTCCGACACGTGGTGGATGTCGCGCAGGTGCTCCACCCGCGGGTCGGAGGCCGGGACGCACAACAGCTTGTCGTCGCCGCCGGCCTCGTCCGTCATGCGGAACATGCCGATGGCGCGACACTTGATGAGGCAGCCGGGGAAGGTCGGCTCGTCCAGGATGACCAGCGCGTCCAGCGGGTCGCCGTCCTCGCCGAGGGTGTTCTCGACGAAACCGTAGTCCGCCGGGTAGCTGGTCGAGGTGAAGAGTCGACGGTCCAGGCGGATCCGACCGGTCTCGTGGTCCACCTCGTACTTGTTCCGCGAACCCTTCGGGATCTCGATGGTGACGTCGAACTCCACGGGTGGCTCCTCCATGATCAACACATACGACTGGTGATTAAGTGTCCCCCACGGAGATGCGTGCTCGCGAAAGGGGCTGGTCAACGGTGGCCGATCCGGTGAAAAGACCGTCGATCAACCCGTTGGACGCGTTGCGCAGGCCGGCCGTGGCGGGCTGTCTGAACAAGGTGAACGGATTGAGCAACTGGCAGTTCACGGCAGGCTCCGCCGTCCTCGGCCTGGCGCTCGCAGCCGGCGCCGTCCTCGCCGCCGGTCCCTGGGACTCGGGTCAGCGTAAGGCCGAGCAGCAGTGGGCCGCCGCCCGGGACCGTACAGGTGGCGCACATCACGAACCCGCCGCGCCCGCCGCGCCGGCCCCCGCCCCCAGTGCCCCGGCCGTCCTCGCGGCCCTCGGTACCGGGGTCGACGAGACCGCTCCGGACGCGCCGGACACGCCGGACGGGGCAACTGCCGCTCTCCGTGCCACTCTCGACGAGCTGCTGGGCTCCTCCGCGCTCGGCACCGTCCGTACCGCCGTCGTCGTCGACACCGTCACCGGCAAGCGGTTGTACGGGAAGGGCGCCGACACAGCGATGACGCCCGCCTCCACCGTCAAGATCGCCACCGCCGTCGCCGCGCTCTCCGCCCTCGGCCCCGACCACCGCATCGCCACGACCGTGCAGGCATCCCCGGACTCCCGCACCCTCACCCTCGTGGGCGGCGGCGACCCCACCCTGGACAAGGCGGCGCTGCGGGAACTGGCCGCCGACTCCGTGCGTGCCCTGCGCGACCGCGGCGTCGACACCGTCCGGCTCCGGTACGACACCTCCCGGTACTCCGGCCCCGCCCTGCACCCGATCGGACCCAACGAGAACATCGCCCCGGTCAGCGCCCTGATGCTGGACGAGGCGCGGCTCGACCGCACGGACAGCGGACCCGCCCCGCGCAGCGCCGACCCGGCCGGTGACGCCGCCCGCACCTTCGCCGGCCTCCTGAACGACGCCGGTATCCGCACCGAGTCCGACCACGTGCCGGGCCGCGCCGCCGGCACGTCCCGGCCGGTCGCCAAGCATCTCTCCGCCCCGCTGTCCGCCCTGGTCGAACGGGCCCTGACCAACAGCGACAACGACATCGCCGAGGCGCTGGCCCGGCAGACCGCCCTGGCCGCCGGCGAACCGGCCGACTTCGACGGCGGCCGACGGGCCGTCACCGCCCGACTCAAGAAGCTGCACCTGCCGCTGGCCGGCGCGAACTTCGCCGACGGCAGCGGACTCAACCGCAAGGACAAGGTCACCGCCGGGCTGCTGGCGGGCCTCCTCGCCCGCGCCGCCGAACCCGGCCGCCCCGAGCTGCGCCCTGTCCTGACCGGCCTCCCGATCGCCGGTTTCACCGGCACGCTCAGCGACCGGTACACCTCGACCTCGCGCGGCACCGGACTGATCCGCGCCAAGACCGGCACCCTCACCGGGGTGAACACCCTCGCCGGGACAGTCGTCGACGCACAGGGCCGGCTGCTCGCCTTCGCCTTCCTCGCGTCCGGCACGACGTCACCGTCCGAGGCCCAGTCCGCCCTCGACGCCCTCGCCACGACCCTCGCCGCCCCTACCCGATGAGCCGGTCAACAGCACACCGCGGACGGACCCGAGCACGTACGGTTGACGCATGACGAGCATCGGTGGTGCCGAGATGGTCGACTGGAATCTCGCGGTCGCGACCGCGACCCGGCTTGTGCGGCCGGGACCCGACATCAGCCGCGAGGCGGCCCGCGAGGTCGTCGCGGAGCTCCGCAGGCATGCCAAGGCGTCGGAGGAGCACGTCCGTTCCTTCACCCGGATGATCCCGGAGGGGTCCGAACCGGAGGACACCCCGGTCCTCGTCGTCGACCGGGCCGGCTGGATCCGGGCGAACGTCGCGGGCTTCCGCGAACTGCTGCGCCCGCTCCTGGCGAAAATGGAGAACCGGCGCTCCGGCGGCCCCGGCGGCGCCGTGCTCGGCGCGGTCGGCTCCAAGGTGACCGGCGTCGAACTGGGCATGCTGCTGTCGTTCCTGGCCTCCCGGGTCCTCGGACAGTACGAGACGTTCGCCCCCGCGAGCCGTGAGCTGCCGGCCTCCCTCAGCGGCGGCGGCAGGCTGCTGCTCGTCGCCCCGAACGTCGTCCACGTCGAGCGCGAACTCGACGTCGACCCGCACGATTTCCGGCTCTGGGTCGCGCTCCACGAGGAGACCCACCGCACCCAGTTCACCGGTGTCCCCTGGCTCCGCGACCATCTGCAGGGCGAGATCCAGTCATTCCTCGACGAGACCGACGTCGACCCGATGACCGTGCTGGAACGGCTCCGCGAGGCCGCCCAGTCGCTCGTCGGCAGCACGCCCGAGGGCGAGGACGGGGAGGGCGGCGGCCGCAGCCTCGTCGAGATCGTCCAGACCCCCGCCCAGCGCGAGATCCTCGGCCGGCTCACCGCCGTGATGTCCCTGCTCGAAGGGCACGCCGACTTTGTGATGGACGGTGTGGGCCCCGAGGTCGTCTCCTCCGTCGCAGAGATCCGGGAGAAGTTCCAGCAGCGCCGGGCGCGCGGCGCCAGCCGCCTCGACCAGGCACTGCGCAAGCTCCTCGGCCTCGATGCCAAATTGCGCCAGTACCGGGACGGCGAGCGGTTCGTGCGCGCCGTCGTCGACGAGGTCGGCATGGACGGCTTCAACCGGGTCTGGACCTCCCCGAACACGCTCCCCACCAAGGCCGAGATCGCCAAACCGGCGGACTGGATCGCGAGGGTGCACCGTAAGGCAGAGTCGTGATCATGAGGCGATCGACGGGGGAAGCCGGAAGAAGTACGCCCCGGTATTCACCCATCCGAGGGACCGTAGGGGCATGGGAAGGCGTGCAATGCTCGATGAACGGCTTGGCTCTGTCACCATCGACGCACTCCGGGTGACGGCACTCTTCCCGTCCCGCCGCTCCGAGGCACTCCCAAAACTTCACGAAGGGCACCGGACATGGGTCCCCATCCTGCGGTCGCGGCGATACGCCTGGCGGTCCGCCGCGTACTCCACGACGTACTGAACGAATTCGCCGAACGCACCGAACGCACCGAACGCGCCCCGCGCCCCGAGCTCGCCGAAGCCGGCCCGGGCAGGCGGCGCCCCGCGCTCCCCGGACGCCCCGACGCCCCGCTGGTACTGGTGGCCTGCTCCGGCGGCGCCGACTCCATGGCGCTCGCCTCGGCCCTCGCCTTCGAGGCCCGCAAACTCGCCGTCCGGGCCGGCGGCATCACCGTCGACCACAACCTCCAGGACGGGTCCGACGTCCGCGCCGCCGAGGTCGTCGCCCGCCTCGCCGCCATGGGCCTCGACCCGGTGGAGGCCGTCGCCGTGCACGTCGGCCGCGACGGCGGACCCGAGGCCGCCGCGCGCGAGGCCCGCTACGCCGCCCTGGACGCCGCGGCGGAGCGCCACGGCGCCGCCGCCGTCCTGCTCGGCCACACCCGCGACGACCAGGCGGAGACCGTCCTGCTCGGCCTCGCCCGCGGCTCCGGCATCCGCTCGCTCTCCGGCATGGCCGCCGCCTCCGGCCCGGCCGGCCGCTATCGCCGTCCCTTCCTGCAGCTCGACCGGCAGACCGCCCGTAAGGCGTGCCTGGTCCAGTCCCTGTCCGTCTGGGACGACCCGCACAACGTCGACCCCGCCTACACCCGCTCCCGGCTGCGCCACGAGGGCTTGCCCGCCCTGGAGAAGGCCCTCGGCAAAGGCGTCGTCGAGGCCTTGGCCCGTACCGCGCAGCTCTCCCGCGACGACGCCGACGCCCTGGACACCTGGGCCGCCGAGGCCGACACCGCCGTACGGGACGACGCCGGGCAGCTGGACTGCGCCAAGCTGTTCGCGCTGCCCCCCGCCGTACGCCGTCGGGTGCTGCGCCGGGCGGCCATAGAGGCAGGCGCTCCGGCCGGTTCTCTCTTCGCCCGCCACATCGAGGAAGTCGACCGGCTGATCACCGGCTGGCGCGGCCAGCAGGCCATCAACCTGCCCGGCCGCGTCGAAGCCCGGCGCCAGGGTGGCAGACTGGTGATTCGGCAGAGCTGAAGCACAAGCGGCTGACATGCAGGCGAGCGGCCGCGCACGGCCGGGGCACCACTCCGGACCGGGCAGGCAAAGAAAGAGACGTGGGTGAACGAGAAGGACATGGGCACCGACCTTCAGTCGGTGCTCCTCACCAAGGAAGAGATCGACGCGAAGCTCGTCGAGCTGGCCGCGAAGATCGACGCGGAGTACGCGGGCAAGGACCTGCTCATCGTCGGCGTCCTCAAGGGCGCCGTGATGGTGATGGCGGACCTCGCGCGCGCGCTGTCCACCCCCGTCACGATGGACTGGATGGCCGTCTCCTCGTACGGAGCGGGCACCCAGTCCTCCGGTGTCGTCCGGATCCTCAAGGACCTGGACACCGACATCAAGGGCAAGCACGTCCTGATCGTCGAGGACATCATCGACTCGGGCCTGACCCTGTCCTGGCTGATGTCGAACCTGGGCTCCCGCGAACCCGCCAGCCTGGAGATCTGCACCCTGCTGCGCAAGCCGGACGCGGCGAAGGTCGCGCTCGACTGCAAGTGGGTCGGGTTCGACATCCCCAACGAGTTCGTCGTCGGTTACGGGCTGGACTACGCGGAGAAGTACCGCAACCTGCCCTTCGTCGGCACGCTCGCCCCGCACGTCTACGGCGGCTGAACGCGCCGCAGACCTCCTCCGGCCCGCACCCGACCCGGGCGCGCCTCCGGGAACCCCTGACGGGTTCCCGCCGTTGGAGCCTTTGAAGGACGGTTTGACAGACGGCCCAGGCGGCCGCAAGTGACAATGCTGGGGTACCGTCCGAAGAACAGTCTTTTCTCACAGCAGCATTTACCTACGGGCAGGAGGGACGGGGCGACTTCGCTCCGTATGGATGGACGTGAAGCGATACTTCCGTGGGCCGGTCATGTGGATCGTGCTGGCCGTCCTCGCCGTGGTCGTGTTGATGCAGGTCGTCGGCTCGTCGGGCGGCTACAAGACGGTGGACACCGGCAAGGTGATCCAGGCGATCAGCAAGAACCAGGTGGAACAGGCCAAGCTGACCACCGGCGACGAACAAATCCTCAAGATCGAGCTGAAGGGCGGCCAGAAACTCTCGGGCGAGTCCGGCAGCAAGTTCCAGGCGAGCTACATCGGTGACCAGGGTGTTCAGCTCGCCGACACGCTGCAGAAGAAGTTCGAGAGCGGTGACATCGAGAAGGGTTACACCGTCTCGCCGTCGAAGCAGTCCCCGTTTGTCTCGATCCTTCTCTCGCTGCTGCCCTTTGTCCTGATCGTGGTCGTCTTCCTGTTCCTGATGAATCAGATGCAGGGTGGCGGCTCCAAGGTCATGCAGTTCGGCAAGTCCAAGGCCAAGCTGATCACCAAGGACACCCCGAAGACGACCTTCGCCGATGTGGCGGGGTCGGACGAGGCCGTCGAGGAACTCCACGAGATCAAGGAGTTCCTCCAGGAGCCGGCGAAGTTCCAGGCCGTCGGCGCGAAGATCCCCAAGGGCGTCCTGCTGTACGGGCCTCCCGGTACGGGCAAGACGCTGCTCGCACGCGCCGTCGCGGGCGAGGCGGGCGTCCCGTTCTACTCGATCTCCGGTTCCGACTTCGTCGAGATGTTCGTCGGTGTGGGTGCCTCCCGGGTCCGTGACCTGTTCGAGCAGGCCAAGGCGAACGCCCCGGCGATCGTCTTCGTCGACGAGATCGACGCCGTCGGCCGGCACCGCGGTGCGGGTCTCGGCGGTGGTCACGACGAGCGCGAGCAGACCCTGAACCAGCTGCTCGTCGAGATGGACGGCTTCGACGTGAAGGGCGGCGTCATCCTGATCGCCGCCACCAACCGGCCGGACATCCTCGACCCCGCGCTGCTGCGCCCGGGCCGTTTCGACCGGCAGATCGCGGTCGACCGGCCGGACATGCAGGGCCGTCTCGAAATCCTCAAGGTGCACCAGAAGGGCAAGCCGGTCGCCCCGGACGTCGATCTCGGCGCCGTGGCCCGTCGTACGCCCGGCTTCACCGGTGCCGACCTGTCGAACGTGCTGAACGAAGCGGCGCTCCTCACGGCGCGCAGCAACAAGAAGCTGATCGACAACGAGATGCTGGACGAGGCGATCGACCGCGTCGTGGCGGGCCCGCAGAAGCGGACCCGGATCATGTCCGACAAGGAGAAGAAGATCACCGCGTACCACGAGGGCGGACACGCCCTGGTCGCGGCGGCTTCCCCCAACTCGGACCCGGTGCACAAGATCACGATCCTCTCCCGCGGCCGCGCCCTCGGTTACACGATGGTGCTGCCGGAGGAGGACAAGTACTCCACGACGCGCAACGAGATGCTCGACCAGCTCGCCTACATGCTGGGCGGGCGCGCGGCCGAGGAGCTGGTCTTCCACGACCCGACCACCGGCGCCGCGAACGACATCGAGAAGGCCAGTGCCACGGCCCGCGCGATGGTCACGCAGTACGGCATGACGGAGCGGCTCGGCGCGATCAAGTTCGGCGGCGACAACACCGAGCCCTTCGTGGGCCGGGAGATGGGCCACCAGCGCGACTACTCGGAAGAGGTCGCGGCGCTCGTCGACGAAGAGGTCAAGAAGCTCATCGAGACCGCGCACAACGAGGCGTGGGAGATCCTCGTCGAGAACCGCGACGTTCTCGACAACCTGGTTCTCCAGTTGCTGGAGAAGGAGACCCTCGGCAAGGAGCAGATCGCCGAGATCTTCGCCGGAATCGTGAAGCGTCCGGCCCGCCCGGCGTGGACCGGCTCCGCACGGCGTACGCCGTCGACGCGGCCGCCGGTGCTCTCACCGAAGGAACTCGCCCTCACCAACGGCGTCACCACCGCCAACGGGTCGACCCCGACGGACACCGCCGCGGCCACCGAGGCGATCCCTGAGGACCGTCCCGAGAGCTAGTACGGACCCCGGTGTGACCCCCGTCACGGGGGTCCACCGACCCGGAATGGATGCTGCGCCCCCCAGGTTTTAGCCTGTGGGGGCGCGGCTTTTTGCATGTCTGCGCGATGTCCGCGCAGGTGACAGCTGAAGGAACGAGGCACAGATGACCGACCCGGTGACGCTGGACGGCCAGGGTTCGATCGGTGAGTTCGACGAGAAGCGGGCCGAGGCCGCTGTGCGTGAGCTTCTCCTCGCCGTCGGGGAGGACCCGGACCGGGAGGGGCTGCGTGAGACGCCGGGACGGGTGGCGCGGGCGTACAAGGAGATATTCGGGGGCCTGAGCCAGCAGCCCGAGGACGTCCTGACGACCACGTTCGATCTCGGCCACGACGAGATGGTGCTGGTCAAGGACATCGAGGTGTTCTCGACCTGCGAGCACCACCTGGTGCCGTTCCGCGGGGTCGCGCATGTCGGGTACATCCCGGCGACCTCCGGCAAGATCACCGGCCTGTCGAAGCTGGCTCGGCTGGTCGACGTCTACGCCCGGCGCCCGCAGGTCCAGGAGCGGCTCACCACGCAGATCGCCGACTCACTGATGAGGATCCTGGAGCCGCGCGGAGCCATCGTCGTCGTGGAGTGCGAGCACATGTGCATGTCGATGCGCGGTATCCGCAAGCCCGGGGCGAAGACGCTGACCTCGGCGGTACGCGGCCAGCTCCGCGACCCCGCGACGCGCGCCGAGGCGATGAGCCTGATCATGGCCCGCTGAGGCCCCGGAGGCGGTGTCGGTGGACCGGACGGGGGCGGAGCGTCAGGTGGAGGCGGCGTTCTTGTCGTCGTCCTTGTCCTCCGGGAGCTTGCAGACGCGCTCCAGGAACAGGGCGGCGGCGACCACCCCGATCCCGGCCAGCACCGCGAAACCGGCGTAGATCGCCTGGTCGCGGCGGGCCGGGATGTCGAGCGAGCCGAGCAGGAAGACACCGGCTCCGCCGTACATGCCGGCGACCAGCGACACGACCAGGGCGCTGGCCTGGCCGAAGACCACGGCGCGGGCGGCCATCAGCGGCTCGACGCCCTTCGCGCCGGGGCGGCGCTCCCGCTGTGCGCGCAGCCGGGAGCGGATGGACAGCGCCGTCGCGAGCAGGATGACGGCGATCACCGCGAGCACGATGGGCGCGGCGACGGGCACGCTCGGCAGGGTCGCGAGGGAGTCCCAGAGGCGCGCACCGCCCCAGGACAGCACGCCGGCCGCGGCGAAGAGTCCGGCCAATACCCCGAGCCGTAGTTGCTTCACCGAGAAAGCCGCCCTTCGCCGCCGGCCGGCCGGGCCGTCCGCCCGTCTGTCCGGCTGTCTGTTCCGTGTCCTGTGCGGACCTGCCCCGAGCCTAACGACTACTCGGGCAGGCGGAGTTCCAGATCGGCCCGGGGCCGTACGCCGTCGCGGCCGATCGTGCCGAGCAGCTCGGCCACCGGGCCGTGGCCGGGCAGCTGCGCCTCGGGGTCGACGTCGTACCACGGGGCGAGCACGAAGGCACGCTCGTGGGCCCGGGGGTGGGGGAGGGCCAGCACCGGGTCGTCGGAGACCACATTCGCGTACGCCACGATGTCCACGTCGATGGTGCGCGGGCCCCAGCGCTCCTCGCGGACGCGGTCGAAGGCCTCCTCGATGGCCTGGCCGCGCTCCAGGAGGGAGGACGGGGGCAGCGTCGTCTTCACCACGATCACCGCGTTGAAGTACGACGGCTGGGAGCCGGGCGCGACGCCCCACGGCTCCGTCTCGTACACCGGGGAGACCGCCTTGACCCGGAGGCCGGGGGTGTCCTCCAGGGCGTCGATGGCGCCCTGCAGGGTCTCCAGGCGGTTGCCGAGGTTGGAGCCGAGCGAGATCACGGCCGGTTTGGGGTTGGAGAGGGTGATGTCCGCCGCGTCGACCTGCGCGACCACGGAGGCGGGCACCGGCTGTACGGTCGGGTCGCTCTGCCCCTCGGTGGAAAATGCTGTCATGCTCGGCTCCGGGTGATGGTGATGGTCACATCGTCGAACGGGACGGTGATCGGCGCATCCGGCTTGTGCACGACGACCTCGACCTCCTCGACGCCTTTGTGTCCCAGGCACTTCTGGGCGATGCGCTCCGCGAGCGTCTCGATCAGATCGACCGGTTCTCCCTGCACGATGCCGACGACCTCCTCCGCGACCACGCCGTAGTGCACGGTCTTCGTCAGGTCGTCGGCGGCTGCCGCAGGACGGGTGTCGAGGCCGAGAACCAGGTCGACGATGAAGGTCTGGCCCTCTTCCCGTTCCCGGGGGAAGACGCCATGGTTCCCACGGGCCTTGAGGCCGCGCAGCGCGACACGATCCACGCGAATCACTCCTGCTGTCGTTGGTCGTAGAGACACGGGGCCGCGTGCGGACGGCAAGGTGCCCTGGTTTCGAATCTACCTGCGAGCACGGACAGTGCTCACCCGCGGGGGCTATGGACGGGACCGTGCGGGGCTGGTAAGCGCGTCTCCTACCCCGTAGCCCGGAGTCCAATCCCCTCAGGGGCGTATCCGTCCGGGGAGCGTGCCCTTCCGGCGGGGTCAGGAGGGCGACTCGTCCTCTTCGTCGTCCTCGGACTCGGTCAGGACCGGGGACCCGTGATGCGACCAGAGCTTCCAGCCGTCCTCGGTGCGGCGGAACACATTGGTGGCGACGACGAGTTGGCCGACCAGCGGTCCGAGCTTGCCGCCGTCCTCCGCGGGGCCCCCGCTGAGGATGTTCTCGGTGCAGGTGACGAGGGCCGTGTCCCCGGTCATCGAGACCCCGACATCCGTCAGGAAGAACTGGATGTACTCGGTGTTCGCCATGATCAGGGCGTAACTGCGCAGTACCTCGCCGCGCCCGCTGAGCACCGGCCAGCCGGGGTGGACGCAGGAGATGGTGAGGTTCTCGCCGGGCAGCCAGAGCCCGGAGAGCTCGTCCAGGTCGCCGCGTTCCATCGCCTCGTAGAAGGCGGTGTTGGCCTGTTCGACCGCCGCGATGTCGGCTGCCACCTGTTCCTGGTCGTCGCTCACGCGGCTCCCTCGACGGCGCGGGCGACCCGGACGGCGTCGGCGGTCGCCCGGACCTCGTGGACCCGGACCGCCCAGGCGCCCGCCTGGGCGGAGAGGGCGGAGATCGCCGCGGTGGCCGCGTCGCGTTCCCGGGCGGGCGGCGGTGCGGCGCCCTCACCGGCCAGCACATGACCGAGGAACCGCTTGCGGGAGGCGGCGACCAGCAGGGGGCGGCCCAGCGCGCGCAGCTCGTCGAGGTGGGCGACGAGGGAGAGATCGTGGGCGGCGTCCTTGGCGAAGCCCAGGCCGGGGTCGACCACGATCCGTTCCGGGGCGACACCGCCCGCGACCACCGCGTCCATCCGCGTACGCAGCTCCGCGACGACCTCCGCGACGACGTCCTCGTACACCGCACGGCTGTTCATCGACTTGCTGAAGCCGCGCCAGTGCATGACCACGAACGGCGCTCCGGCGGCGGCGACGACCGGGATCATGTCCGGGTCGGCGAGCCCGCCGCTCACATCGTTGACCAGGGCCGCACCTGCGGCGACGGACTGTTCGGCGACCCGCGCCCGCATGGTGTCCACGGAGACCGTGACGCCCTCCTGGGCCAGCCCCCGGACGACCGGGATCACGCGCCGCAGCTCCTCGGCCTCGTCCACCCGGCTGGCGCCGGGGCGGGTCGACTCGCCGCCGACATCGACCAGGTCGGCGCCTGCGGTGACCAGGTCGAGGCCGTGCTTGATCGCAGCCGTGGTGTCGAACCAGCGGCCTCCGTCGGAGAAGGAGTCGGGGGTCACATTGACGACACCCATGACCGCACAGCGGTCCCACTCCGGCAGGCCCTGGACCGTGCCTCGTCCACGCAACGTACTCATGCGACCAGCGTAGGCCCGTACGGGGCGGTGTTACGCCGCGCTGGCCCCGCGCTCCGGCCCGGGACCCGGTGCGTGGGCGCAGGGACGGGGCCGGGCGGCCGGGAAACGACGGGCGAAGGGACGGGGCAGCCCGACGTTGACGAAGCCCTCGGCCTGCATTGCGGCGAACGAGATCCGTGGCAGGTCGCGGCTGGAGCGGTAGACGACGAAGCGGGGCTCCCAGCGGGGCCGGAACTTGGCGTTGAACTTGTACAGCGACTCGATCTGGAACCAGCGCGACAGGAAGATCAGCAGCCCGCGCCAGCCCCGCAGCACCGGACCCGCGCCCAGTTTCTCGCCGCGGGCGAGCGCCGAGCGGAACATCGCGAAGTTCAGCGAGACCCGCTCGATGCCGAGCCGGGGCGCGTCGTGCAGGGAGGCGACGATCAGCAGCTCGTTCATCCCGGGGTCGGCGGCGCGGTCGCGGCGCATGAGCTCCAGGGACATGCCGTCCGTGCCCCACGGGACGAAGTGGAGCACGGCTTTCAGATCGCCGTACGGGGAGTCGGCGGTGTGCTCGTCGGCCTTGTGGGCGGTGGCGATGATGCAGTCGCCGTCGGCCGGGTCGCCGATCCGGCCGAGAGCCATGGAGAAGCCGCGTTCGGTATCGGTGCCGCGCCAGTCGGCGGCGGCCCGTCGGATGCGGGCCAGCTCGGCCTCGCCTATGTCGCGGACCCGCCGGACGCGGGTCTCGTAACCGCCCCGCTCAATGCGCTTCACCATCTGGCGCACGTTGCGCATCGCGCGCCCGGCGAGCGAGAAATCCGCGACATCCACCACCGCCTCGTCGCCGAGTTCCAGCGCGTCGAGCCCGGTTTCACGGGTCCAGACCTCGCCGCCCGTCTCGCTGCAGCCCATCACCGCGGGGGTCCAGGAGTGCGCCTTGGCCTCGTCCATGAAGTGTTCGATGGCGCCCGGCCAGGCCTCCACGTCGCCGATCGGGTCGCCGCTGGCCAGCATCACCCCGGACACCACGCGGTAGCAGACGGCTGCCTTGCCGCTGGGGGAGAAGACGACGCCCTTGTCGCGGCGGAGCGCGAAGTGGCCGAGCGAGTCGCGGCCGCCGTGCTTGTCGAGGAGTGCCCGCAGCCGGACCTCGTCCTCCTCGGTGAGCCGGGCGGCCGGATGTTCGGGGCGGAACGCGAGGTAGATGGTGGTGACGGCGGTCAGCAGACCGAGGGCGCCGAGCGAGTACGCCACGGTCCAGGAGGTCACTCCGGCGTACTCGACGGGTCCCTCGAAGCCGAACAGCCCGTACAGGACGTGCTGGAGGCGGTCGGCGATGGAGGGGTTTCCGACGACGTGGCCGGGGTGGACGGAGACGATGATCAGCCCCAGGCCGAGTGAACCAGCCCCGAGGAGAACGAAGTTGGCCAGCGCCCTCCAGCGGCTGCGCGGGTCCGGGAGCGCGGCGAATTCGCTCCGGTGCCGGACCAGCAGGTAGCAGAGCGTGAGGGAGACGAGGGTGCCGAGGATCGAGTGCCGGTAGACGAACTGCGCGGCGGCACCGGCCGGCAGCAGGACCACGGCGGCGCGCCAGGCCCGCCGTTTGTGCCGCCTGAGGCCGTGGGCGAGGAGCAGCAGCAGGACGCCCGCGCTCAGCGACAGCGCGGCGGCGAAGGGGCCGAGGGCTCCTGGAAGGACTTCGGCGAGCGTGTGCATCCGGCTGTGCCGGAAACGTGGGAACACCCCTGCGGCGACGTCGATCAGGCCGACGAGAGTGCAGGAGGTGCCGACGAGTGTCGGTACGGATTCGGGGCGCGGTCCGCGTACGAACTTGCGCACAGCTTTCGGAACCGATCCCGTTTTATCCTCATCTAGCGTGATAGACATCGCTTCCCGTGGCTCCGCGAGAGATTTTTGAGTCCGTCGGCCGAAGCGTTCCGGACGATGTGCGACCTCTAGGACGAGGCTTCCGGGCGGTGGGTTCACCGGCATCCCGGAAATTTCCTGACAAGAAGGCTCACCCAATCATGGGGCTCACCAGCAAGACGGTTCTGACCCTGGCCATTGCGCTGGCCGTCATTCTGTTCGCTGCCACGGTCTTGACCTGGCCTAGACTGGCCCGCCGCAGTGCGTCCGCGGTGTTCGGCCGGGTCGGCTTCCTGCTGGCGACCCAGGTGATGGTCTTCACCTCGGCCGGCCTGATGGCCAACAACGCCTTCCAGTTCTACGGCTCCTGGGCCGATCTCCTCGGCGGGCAGCAGGACCTGGGCGTGGTCACGGACCGGGCGGCCGGGACCCTGGCGTCGAAGAACATCGTCCGGGTCGGGATACAGCGGCTGGACGTCCCCGGTGGTTCGCGCCCCACGACGGGCGGCCGGATCGACAAGGTCGTCATCGCGGGGCGGCGGTCGAAGATCGAGAGTTCGGCGTACGTGTATCTGCCGCCGGAGTACTTCCAGTCGGAGTACGCCAACCGGAAGTTCCCCGCGGTCGTCGTCCTCACGGGCTATCCGGGCACCGCGGAGAACCTTCTGAAGGGCCTTGCGTACCCACGCACCGCACTCGACCGCGTGAGAGCCGGACGGGCACAGCCGATGATCCTGGTGATGCTGAGGCCCACGGTCGCGCCGCCGCGGGACACCGAGTGCGTGGACATAGCGGGCGGGCCGCAGACCGAGACGTTCTTCGCGAAGGATCTGCCCCAGGCGATCTCGGACTCGTACCGGATCGGGAAGCGGGCGCGGAACTGGGGCATCATCGGCAACTCGACCGGTGGGTACTGCGCGCTGAAGATCGGTCTGCACCACCCGGACAGGTTCGTGGCGAGCGCCGGTCTCTCCGCGTACTACAAGGCGGCCGAGGACCCGACGACCGGTGATCTCTTCCATGGGAACCGGGCGGAGCGCAAGCGCGCGAACCTGCTGTGGAGCCTGGACCATCTGCCCCAGCCCGACTCGTCGTTCCTGGTGACGACGTCCCGGCAGGGCGAGGGGAACTACCGGAGCACGCGGAGGTTCATGGCGAAGGTGAAGGCGCCCGCCGAGGTGTCCTCGATCGTGCTGAACAGCGGCGGGCACAACTTCAACACCTGGCGGCGGGAGATCCCTTCGGCGCTGGAGTGGATGAGCAGCCGGCTCAGCGAGAACTGACCGGTTGCGGAAGGCTCGTGGGGAAGCCCGGCGCGTACCCCCGGCTCAGAGCGAGCCTGCCCTGGCCACCGTCTCCACCTCCACGTCGGCGCGCGGCAGGTCCTGGGCGTCCGCGTCGATCGAGCGGCGCAGTGCCTCATGGAGGCGGGCAGGGGTGAGCACTCCGAGGAACCGGCCGGTGCTCTCCTTGTCGATGACCGCGATCCAGCCCGCGTCGTGCTGCAGCATCGTGGCGAACGCCTGCTTGAGCGGGGCGCCGACGGGAAGCCACGCCTCCATGCGGCGGGCGTGTTCGCGGACCGCGCCCTTGGTCTCGGTGAGGGCGGTGCCGGCCGGGATCCAGCCGTGCAGATGGTCGTCGGCGTCCAGGACGACGGCCCAGCGCGCGCCCTCGGCGCGCAGCCGCTCGGTCGCCCGGGAGAGCGGGTCGTCCAGGTGGACGACGGGCGGCTGGTCGAGGTCGCCCTCCTCGATGGGGGTCACGGAGAGCCGCTTGAGGCCGCGGTCGGCGCCGACGAAGTCCGCGACGTACGGGGTGGCGGGGGCGCCGAGCACGGTCGCGGGGGAATCGAACTGCTCGATGGAGCCCTGTCCGTAGACGGCGATGCGGTCGCCGAGCCGGACGGCTTCCTCGATGTCGTGCGTGACGAACAACACGGTTTTCCGGACCTGGGCCTGGAGCTTGAGGAATTCGTTCTGCAGCCGTTCACGGACCACCGGGTCGACCGCTCCGAAAGGTTCGTCCATCAGCAGTACCGGCGGATCCGCGGCCAGCGCCCTTGCCACTCCCACGCGTTGGCGCTGACCGCCGGAGAGCTGGTCCGGATATCGGTCACCATAAACGGAAGGATCAAGTCCGACGAGGTCGAGGAGTTCGGCGGCCCGCGCGCGGCCCTTTTCCCGCTTCCAGCCCAGGAGATGAGGAACCGTCGCGGTGTTCTCCAGCACCGTCTTGTGCGGAAACAGCCCGACCTGCTGGATCACATAGCCGATACCACGGCGGAGCCGGACGGGGTCGATGGCGGATATGTCGTCCCCGTCGAGGAATATCCGCCCCTCGGTCGGTTCGATCAGCCGGTTCACCATCTTCATGGTGGTGGTCTTGCCGCAGCCGGACGGCCCCACGAGCGTGACCAGTTCACCCTCGGCCACTTCGAAGGAAAGGTCGTCGACTGCGGTCGTGCCGTCGGCGTACCGCTTGGTGACGTGCTCGAAACGGATCATGGTTCCCCATTGTGGCGCGTGTTCTGTGAAGGACATGTTGCTGGAATACAACGGCCTCGGCGATTGTCAGTAGTCGGGGATAGGGTCGCCAGACGTCAGTGCGGACCGGCGAACGGGAGGTGGGGGGACGGATGGCCGGACAGAACTGCCTGGTGACGAACGACTGGATCTGCGGTGAGTATCTCCGTTCCCGCAGCCAGGAGTTGACCGATGCGACCGTTCAGCACATCTGGATCACCGCTGTCTCGGTGGTGATCGGAATCCTGGTGGCATTTCCGCTGGCGCTGCTCGCGCGCCGCAGCCGGCGGATCGCGGGGCCGGTGCTCGGACTGACGACGGTGCTCTACACCGTGCCGTCGCTGGCGATGTTCTCGCTGCTGCTGCCGCTGTTCGGGCTCTCGGCGGCACTGGTCGTCACCGGCCTGGTGCTGTACTCGCTGACCATTCTCGTACGGAACATCCTGGCCGGGCTCGAAGCCGTGCCGCAGGAGGCGAAGGACGCCGCGAAGGGCATGGGATACGGGCCGGGCCGGCTCCTGTGGGAGGTCGAACTCCCGCTCGCCCTGCCCGCGGTGATGGCCGGGGTCCGGATCGCCACCGTCTCCACCGTCGCGCTGACCACGGTCGGCTCGATCGTCGGCAGAGGCGGCCTCGGCAACCTCATCGAGGACGCCCTGCCGAGCTTCTTCAAGGCGCAGGTGCTCACCGCTTCGGTGCTCTGCGTGCTGCTCGCGGTGGTCGCGGACCTGCTGCTGCTCGGGGTGCAACGGCTGCTGACGCCCTGGACCCGCATACGCGCGACGCGCGACGCCGTGGGCGCGGTCGCCAAGGTGAAGGCGGTCTGACCCATGGGAGTACTCGGCGAGGCCTGGACCTGGCTGACCACCGGCGCCAACTGGTCGGGGGAGAGCGGGGCGGGGCACCGGCTCGGCGAGCATCTGTACGTCAGCGGAGTGTCGCTCGCGCTGGCCTGCGCGATCGCGCTGCCGGTCGCCCTGTACCTGGGGCACATCGGGAAGGGCGGCGCGCTGGCCGTGAACCTCTCCAATGCGGGGCGGGCGATCCCGGTCTTCGCGGTGCTGGCCCTGTTCATGGTGTCGCCGTTGCGCAACGCCGGATATGTGCCGACCATCATCGCGCTGGTCCTGTTCGCCGTGCCGCCGCTGCTGACCAACGCCTACGTCGGGATGACGGAGGTGGACCGTTCGGCGGCCGAGGCGGCGCGCGGCATGGGGATGTCCGGCAGTCAGCTCTTCGTAAGGGTCGAGCTCCCGCTCGCCTACCCGATGATCATGACCGGTCTGCGCTCGGCGGCGGTCCAGGTGATCGCCACGGCGACGATCGCCGCCATGGTCGGCCAGGGCGGGCTCGGCCGCATCATCACCGCCGGGTTCAACACGTACAACACACCGCAGGTGGTCGCGGGCGCGCTGCTCGTCGCCGTGCTCGCCCTGGCGGTGGAGGCCGTGCTGGTGGGGCTGGACCGGGCCCTGTCGCCGCTCCGTCGCCGCCGGACCGCCTGGCCCATCCGATTTGCCCGACACGCCTCGTAATCAGCCCTGTTGCTGTGGACGGAGAACATCATGAGCAAGACCTCGCGCATAGCGGGCGCGGTCATCGGCATGGTCGCCCTGACCGGCTCGCTCGCCGCCTGCGGCGGCGACAGCCTGGAGAAGGACAAGGGCGGCTCCGCCGGGTCCGGTGACGCCGGGAAGAAGGGCTCGCTCGTCGTCGGCGCCGCGGCCTTCACCGAGTCCAAGGTGCTCGCCGAGCTGTACGCACAGATCCTCGGCGACGCCGGATACAGCACATCGGTCACCACGGTGAAGAACCGGGAACTGTACGAGCCGTCCCTGGAGAAGGGCGAGATCGACGTCGTACCGGAATACGCCGCGACGATCGCCGAATTCCTCAACGCCAAGGCGAACGGCGCGACGGCGGCCGAGAAGAACCCGGTCGCCTCCGGTGACGCGGCGGCCACCACCGCCGCGCTGGAGAAGCTCGCCACTCCGCGCGGACTGAAGGTGCTCCCGTACGGCGAAGCGGTCGACCAGAACGCGTTCGCGGTGACCAAGGAATTCGCCGACAAGAACAAGCTCAAGTCCCTTTCGGATCTTGGTGCGTCCAAGCTGGAGGTGAAGATCGCGGCGGGTGACGAGTGCGAGGTGCGGCCCTTCTGCGCACCGGGTCTGAAGAAGACCTACGGCATTGATGTCACCGGTATCGACCCGAAGGGAGTCGGCACCCCGCAGTCCAAGCAGGCCGTCAAGGACGGCAAGGACCAGCTGGTCCTCACGACCACCACGGACGCGGTGCTGGACAGCTTCGGCCTGGTGTTCCTGGAGGACGACAAGAAGCTCCAGAACGCGGACAACGTCGTTCCGGTTCTCAATGCCAAGGACGCCGGAGCGCAGGACATTGCCGATGCGCTCGGCAAGCTCACCAAGACGCTCACCACCGAGGACCTTGCGGAACTGAACCGCAAGGTCGACGCCGAGCGTGCCAAGCCGGCCGACGCGGCCAAGGACTATCTGCGGTCGAAAGGTCTGATCAAGAAGTAGGAAGGGACCGCTTCGGGGCCGCCGGGTAAGCCGTCAGGTAACCGGCGGGGAACAGATTGCCGGGCGGCCTCCCAAGTGACCCGTACACACGGTAAATTTCAGGCCATGCCACGTGGACGCCATCGCCATTCGCCACCTCTGCACAGAATCCTTCCGCCTTCGGTCGTCGCCGGAGCGTCGGTCGTCTGTGCCGCGGGCGCCTGGTTTCTCGCCGAGCCCCTGGTCCTGCGCGGACTGGTCGCCGCCGCTGCGGCCGCCGCCGTCACCGGTGCGTATCTGATGCGCTCCTGGGACCGGGAGGCCGGCCGCCGCGTCGCGGAGCTGATGCGTGCCCGCGCCAGCGACGCATGGAAGACCGAGGAGCGCATCGCGGAGCTCGAGGCCGACCTGGAGGAGTCGCGGGCCCTGCGCGTCCGGTTGGAGACGAAGCTGCGCCGCAAGCGTGTGGAGCTCGCCGGTCTGCGCGGCGAGCACGCCGCACTGCTGCGCCGTTACGCCAACGCCGAGACCGAGCGGGCCAGCGCGCTGGAGGGGCGCAGGCAGTTCGCGCTCGAAGCGGCCGCCTCGCCCCGGGAGCTGCCCGCCGCCCGCTCCACGCCGACACCGGCCGCGTATGCGCGTGCCGCCCAGGCCCTCCAGGACCTCACCCGCAACGCCGCCCTCCAGGAGGCCCGCCGCACCGCCGAGCAGGCCAGGAAGCGCGATCTCGCGGAGCGCGCCCAGGAGGCGGAGGAGCGCAAGGGGAAGCACGCGGCGGCCGACGCCGAGCAGCACCACCGCCCGTCGGCCGCCCTGCCTCCGGCCCGCCCGTCCACCGCGCTCCCCGCGCCGCGCGCCGTCCCGGCCGCCAGCACGGTCGTTCCGTACGCCGCCTCCCGCCGTCATCCGGTGCCGCAGGGCAGCTTCGACTTCTTCGGTACACAGAAGGCGCGCGCCGCGATCGAGTCCGTGCAGAACGAGGACCTCGCGGACGTGGTGGGTGAGGAGGCGCTGGCAGCGCACCGCACGGGGACGGCCCGGAACCGGGCCGTCGGCAAGGTCATCGACCTGACGGCGCACGACGAGACGGAGCAACTGGACGTCGTGGAGCTGCGCAGCGCGATCTCGTAGGGCCTGTTCTCACGGCGGTCGGCGGCGGGGTTACTTGTCGATGTCGCCGACGACGAAGAACAGCGAGCCCAGGATCGCGACCATGTCGGCGACCAGCGTGCCCGGCAGCAGCTCGGTGAGCGCCTGGATGTTGTTGTACGAGGCGGAGCGGAGCTTCAGCCGGTAGGGGGTCTTCTCGCCCTTGGACACCAGGTAGTAGCCGTTGATCCCGAGCGGATTCTCGGTCCACGCGTAGGTGTGGCCCTCGGGGGCCTTCAGCACCTTGGGCAGCCGCTGGTTGATCGGACCGGGCGCCAGCCCGGCCATCCGGTCCAGGCAGGCGTCCGCCAGGTCCAGCGCGTTGTGGGCCTGTTCCAGCAGGCACTCGAACCGGGCCAGGCAGTCGCCCTCGGTGCGGGTGACGACCTCGAGGGTGTCCTGCAGCTCCCCGTACGCCAGATACGGCTCGTCACGCCGCAGATCGAAGTCGACCCCGGAGGCGCGGGCGATCGGCCCGGACACCCCGTACGCGTGCACGGTCTCGGCGGACAGCACACCGACACCGCGGGTACGGCCCCGGAAGATCTCGTTGCCGAGCACCAGCCGGTCGTACACGTCCATCCGCGAGCGGACCGACGCGACGGCGTGCCGGGCGCGGCCGAGCCAGCCCGCCGGGAGGTCCTCCTTGAGACCGCCGACCCGGTTGAACATGTAGTGCATCCGGCCGCCGGAGACCTCCTCCATCACGGCCTGGAGCTCCTCGCGTTCCCGGAAGGCGTAGAAAACCGGCGTGATGCCGCCCAGTTCGAGCGGGTACGAGCCGAGGAACATCAGATGGTTCAGCACCCGGTTCAGTTCGGCGAGCAGCGTCCGCGTCCAGACCGCGCGCTCCGGGACCTCCATGCCGAGCATCCGCTCGACGGCCATCACGACGCCCAGCTCGTTGGAGAAGGCCGACAACCAGTCATGACGGTTGGCGAGCATCACGATCTGCCGGTAGTCGCGAGCCTCGAAGAGCTTCTCCGCCCCGCGGTGCATATAGCCGATGACCGGCTCGGCATGCTGGATCCGCTCGCCGTCGAGAACGATCCGCAGACGGAGCACGCCATGTGTCGAGGGGTGCTGCGGCCCGATGTTGAGCACCATGTCGGTACTCTCCGCCGCGCCACCGATGCCGACCGTCGTCTCCGTCATACGGCCAGTATTCCCTGCGCGCCGCTCAGCGCGCTCCGGGCCCCGGGCTTTCCGGCCCGTCCGCCCGGCACCCCGAGCCGCGTTGCCCCCCGGGCGTTGCCCCGGAGCCCGCTCGTCACTCGCCGGACGGGCTCGACAGGCTCGTCCCCACCCGTTGCATCAGCCACCCGAAGTCGCCCAGCCCGCCCCGCGCGGTCAGTTCCGCCGCCTCGCCGGCCGACGCCAGCGCCCGCACATACGCCGCCGGGTCGGTCGAGGCGAGTGCGAGCGACGGCCGTTCCCCGCTGATCCCCAGCCCCCGCAGCGCCTCCCGCTGATCCACCACCTCCGGCTCCACCCCGCGTCCCGCACCCGCCGCCGCGCACGCGTCCAGCGCCACATGCGAGGTCAGGTCGCAGCTGCCGTCCGGCACCGGCCGCACCTCGCGCCCGGCCCGGAAACCGGTCAGCGTCCCGAACGGTGGCCGCGCCTCCCGTACGTGGGCGTAGTCGACCGCCACCGCGAGCCCCTCGGACACGGCGGCGACCGCCCGCGCCCACGCCTCGTCGCGCGGCCGCCCGATCTCCGCGCGGCTGCCAGGACCGGCCGACGGCCACCAGCGGCGCAGCCAATCGGCGTCCGCCCCGGTCACCGGTGCGCCCAGCCGTTCCGCGCCGTCGGCCGTGCGGACAAGCACATACCGGTCGACGCCGTCCGCGTCGGTCTCCGCGACCGGTGTCGGCACGTTGTCCAGCCACTCGTTGGCGAACAGCAGCCCCCGCACCCGCTGGGGCGGCTCGGCGCACCACTCGATCCGGGGGTCCAGACCCGGTGGCCGGGCTGCGATCTCCACCGCGTACGCCCGTACCGCGAGTCCTGCCGGGGCGATGCCCGGCAGCGCGGCCAGCACCCCCGTCAGCAGCTCGCCCCGCCCGGCCCCCAGGTCGACCAGATCGACCCGGTCCGTTCCCAGCTCCTTCGCCGTCCCGGCCAGCAGCCTGGCCACGGCGGCGGCGAACAGCGGCGAGGCATGCACGGAGGTACGGAAATGCCCGGCAGGCCCCTCGGGGCTCCGGTAGAACCCCCTGTCCCCGTACAAAGCGGTCTCTGCCGCCTCCTGCCACCCACGCCACTCATCCGTCACGGAGCCAAGTCTCCACCTTGGGGAGTACGGTCCCAGGAACCGGATCGGCCCTTCGGCTGACCCGGTCACCTGTCGGCCTTCCCTACGCTGGGTTACGTGCAGCGCCTCTACGACTTCATCCGCAGACACCCGACGGGCGTCGACACCTTCTGGGCTGTCGTCCTCCTCGGTCTCTCCGGCGTGTCCGTGGTGGCCGACCCGAGCCGCGGATCGGAGCGGCTCCCCGCCGTGCCGATCGCCATCGGTCTCTGCCTGGTCGTTGCGCTGCGCCGCCGGGCACCGGAGAAGATGCTGCTGCTCGCCGTCGCGATGGGCGTCGCGCAGCTGGTGTTCGGCGTCGGACCGAGCGTCGCGAACTTCGCCATGCTGGTGGTCACTTTCACCGTGGCCACGGTCGGTGAGCGCTGGGCGTCCCGGCTCGCGCTGGTCTGCAGTCTCTGCGCGGCCGGTCTCTCACAGCTGCGCTGGCCGAACGAGTCGCACGGCAACTGGGCGCAGGAGGTCTTCGTCGTCATCGTCATGACGGTGCCGTTCGTGCTCGCCTGGGTGCTCGGCGACTCGATGCGGACCCGGCGGGCGTACTTCGACCAGTTGGAGGAGCGCGCCGCCCGTCTTGAGCGGGAGCGCGAGGCGCAGTCGAAGGTCGCGGTGGCCGCCGAGCGGGCCCGTATCGCCCGTGAACTGCACGATGTCGTCGCACACAACGTCTCCGTCATGGTGGTGCAGGCCGACGGCGCGGCGTACGTGATGGACGCGGCGCCCGACCAGGCCCGGCAGGCCCTGGAGACGATCTCCAGCACCGGCAGGCAGGCACTCGCCGAGATGCGCCGGCTGCTCGGCGTGCTGCGGACCGGCGACGCCCGGGAGAGCGGGGAGTACGTCCCGCAGCCCGACGTCGATCAGATCGAGGACCTGATCGAGCAGGTCAGGCAGACCGGCCTGGCCGTGGACTTCAAGATCGAGGGCACCCCGCGCCCGCTGCCCAGCGGGGTCGAGCTGACGGCCTACCGCATCGTGCAGGAGGCCCTGACCAACACCCGCAAGCACGGTGGCCCGGACGCCGGTGCGAGCGTGCGGCTGGTCTACTTCGACGACGGGCTCGGGCTGCTGGTCGAGGACGACGGCCGGGGCGCGGCGCACGAACTGTACGAGGACGGCGGCGCCGACGGAGCGGGCCACGGGATGATCGGCATGCGGGAGCGGGTCGGCATGGTCGGCGGCACGCTCGACGCCGGGCCGCGCCCCGGCGGCGGTTTCCGGATCAGCGCGCTGCTGCCGCTCAAGCCCGCCCACTAGCCCACCGTCCCATGCTGGACAGGACAGGAGACAAGGACCCTCATGGCGATCCGCGTGATGCTCGTCGACGACCAGGTGCTGCTGCGCACCGGTTTCCGGATGGTGCTCGCAGCCCAGCCGGACATGGAGGTCGTCGCCGAGGCCGGCGACGGCGCGGAGGCGATCGAGAACCTTCGCTCCACCGCCGTGGATGTGGTGCTCATGGACGTTCGCATGCCGAGGCTGGACGGCGTCGAGGCGACCCGGCGCATCTGTGGCCTGCCCGATGCGCCCAAGGTGCTCATCCTGACCACGTTCGACCTCGACGAGTACGCCTTCTCCGGGCTGAAGGCGGGGGCCAGCGGCTTCATGCTCAAGGACGTGCCGCCGGGCGAGCTGCTCGCCGCGATCCGTTCGGTGCACAGCGGAGACGCGGTCGTCGCCCCGTCCACCACGAGGCGACTGCTCGACCGCTTCTCGCCCCTGTTGCCGAGCAGCGGCAACGAACCGCAGCACAAGGACATCGGCAAGCTCACCGAACGCGAACGCGAGGTGATGCTTCTGGTGGCGCAGGGCATGTCGAACGGCGAGATCGCGGCACGGCTGGTGCTGTCCGAGGCGACGGTGAAGACGCATGTCGGCCGCATTCTCACCAAGCTGAGCCTGCGCGACCGGGTGCAGGTCGTCGTCCTCGCGTACGAGACAGGGCTGGTGCGGGCCGGCGGGGCCGGGGCGGGCTGACCGTATCGAGGCCATCGCGGCCCCCACGGGGCTCGCCCCGCACCGGACAGGGACAGCCGGTTGCGCCACCGTCTGCGGCGGACCCCGATCGGGGTCAGGCACGTCCGGCTGGACCGAGCCCACGGCGCCCGGTGCCACTCACCGCAGCACGCCCTCCAGGAAGTCGCTGCCGAGACGGGCCACCACCGTCAGGTCCAGCTGGTGCAGTACGTACCGGCCGCGCCGCCGCGTGGTGACCAGACCGGCTTTCTTCAGCACCGAAAGATGCCGGGAGACCTCGGGCGCCGTGATGCCGTGCGAGTCGGCGAGCTCACCGGTGGTGTACGGGGAACGGGCGAGGTTGCGGCACAGGCGCATCCGCATGGGGTGGGCCAGCGCCTCCAGCCGCAACTGGAGCATTTCGACCGAGGCGGGGGAGGGCAGCTCGGGGTGGCGCACCGGATAGTGGATCACCGGGCGCCAGCCGGGTGCGTGCAGCACCATCAGATGCGGCCAGCCGAAACTGGACGGGATGAGCGTCAGCCCGGCGCCGACGGACGGGTCGGTCGCGGTGGTCGAGCCCTCGGTCATCTTGTCGACGCTGACCCGGTTGCCGCTCCCGTCGAGCGAGAGCGCGGCGGACACCGCGCCCAGCGCCTCTCCGGCGCCCCTGCGGCGCAGCAGATCCGTCTTGTGCCGGGCGTCGGCGACCAGCTGGACCTGGACCCGGCGCCAGGTGTCCGCGAAGAACGCCTCGTCGCAGTCCTCGAAGAGGCGCCGGACCCAGCGGCGTACGGGGGCGGGGTCGGCCAGCAGCTGCTGGGTGAACTCCACCTGTCGCGGGCCGCGCGCCGCCGCCATGTCCAGTGCGCGGGCGCGCATCCGCGGGTCGCTGAGCGGGGAGGGCGCGCCGGTCCCGTACAGGCTGGCGCAGGTGAACTCCAGGGCGGAGGCGACGAACCGTTCGTCGTCCAGGCGGTCGAGGATGTCGAGGTCCTCGGCGAGCGTCGCCCCGGTCCTGCCGTCGCCGCCGCGCACCCCGGCGAACGGCATGAAGACGTCGGAGAACGTGTTGCGCCACAGGAACTCGGCCTCGTGCAGCCGGTCGGCCAGGTCGGGCTCCAGCGAGGCGGCGGTCGCCGTCGCCCAGCCGTGCAGGCCGGGATGGTGCCCCGGCTCGGAGAGGGCGTGCAGAGCCAGCCCCAGCTCGGCGAGGGGCGAGGTCTCGAAGACGATACGTTCGGACGGCAGTCCCGCGATGTCGATGTTCACGCTCACGCCTCCATAGTGCGGGGTGCGGTGAGAGCGTCACGCGCCATTTGACGGTGGTTGTCAATCAACGGGCCGGACCTGCGGGACGGGCCCACGCTGAGGTCATGGACGCGATGCAGCAACACATGATCGACAGCTACCGCGCAGCTCAGCACGGGGAAGCGCCACCGCCACCGCCTGGCCGGCACGACCGGGAGGTCGTGCGGGCGGCCCGTGAGGCCCGCCGCTTCGAAGCGGTGATCGAAGGCCGCCCGGCGAACCGCCGCTGGCGAACGGCCCTGCGAGAACGCCTCACCCGCCGCCCGCCGGACACCTCCGGCCGGCCCGGCAGCCCCGGCCCGTCCGGCGTTTGAGGACGGAACCGGATGACCCGACGACCGGGGCGCCCGCTGACCGGAGGAGTGGGCCCGGCGCCACCGTCGCGCCCGTCCGGCGCTCTATGACAGAACGGTCCCGACGCCCCGGCACCCCCCGCTAGGCCAGCCGCCGCACGAACTCCTCCACTGCTTCCCGCACATCCCGCCCCGTCCACTCCAGCCCCGCCTCCGCCACCGTGACCTCCGTGAAGGACATCCCGGGCGGGCCCGCAGCGGCCGGGTGCCACCTGCGGAAGAGCGCCACGCCCGTCTCCTCCGCCTGCCGCACGGCCGCCTCCGTCAGGACATCCGCGGCGTACGGCAACCACACCTGGAACTGGTGTGTGTGGGGCGGCTCCGGATGCACCCGGAACCACGGAACCGCGGACTCCGCGAACCCCTCGGCCAGCGCACCGGCCACCACCTTCGCCTGCGCGACGTACGAAGCCAGCTTCGGCAGCTCGCGCTCCAGGCCGATCAGCGCGGCCAGCGCCGCCGGGAACTGCTGGAAGAGCTGCCCGCCGTACCGGTGGCGCCAGGTGCGCGCCTCCTCGATCAGGGACTCGGGACCGGCGAGCGCCGCCCCCGACAGCCCGCCGAGGGTCTTGTAGAACGACACGTACACGCTGTCCGCCAGCGCCGCGATCTCCGGCAGCCCGCGTCCGAACCGGGGGGCGCACTCCCACAGCCGGGCGCCGTCGAAGTGCACCACTGCATCACGTTCGCGCGCGGCCGCCACCACGGCCTCCAGCTCCTCCCACTCCGGCAGGACGAAACCGGCGTCGCGCAGCGGAAGCTCCAGCATCAGCGTGCCGAACGGTTCGGCGAAGTCGCGGATCTCCTCCGCGGTGGGCAGCCGCGGCGCGGACGTCGGGTGGACGGTACGCAGCCCGCTCACCACCCCCAGTGCGCCCCGCTCGTGCACCTCGGGGTGGGCGAGCGGGTGCAGCGCCACGGTCGGGTTGCCGGTGCGTCCCGCCCAGCAGCGCAGGGCGACCTGCTGCGCCATCGTCCCGGTCGGGAAGAACGCCGCCGCCTCCGTGCCCAGCAGCTCGGCGACCCGCGTCTCCAGCTGGGCGACGACGCCGTCCCCGTAGATGTCCGCGGGCTGGTCCGGATCGGCGACGGACGCGGCGTGCGCGGCGAGGTCGGTCAGCTGCTCCCCGAGGGTGCGGTCGACGGGCGGCCGCGCCAGGATCCGCTCGGCCCGTCGCCAGGCGCCGATCCGGCGAAGGCGCTCCGCCTGCTCCTCGTCCGGGGAGCCCTCCCGTACCTCGCCCTGCTCCTGCTCCTGCACCTGCACCTGCACCTGCTCATCCGTGTCTGCCATGGGACGATCATCACGCAGACCGCCGCCCCCGCCCATACGGTTGCGCGTCCCCTGCCCCGCCAGGCGATCCACGTGCTCGTCCACAGCCTGTGGACGGCCGGGAGTCCGGACGAAACGCTGGCGTAGCATGCAGAGAAATCGTCCGGTACCCCCCGCGGACTGGAACGGAAGGCCATCGCCGCGTGAACGCAACAACACCCAGGGAGCCCCTCGACGCGAGGGACCGCCCCGCCCGCCTCACCGTCGGCGTCGTCGGCGCGGGCCGCGTCGGCCCCGCCCTCGCCGCATCCCTGCAGCTCGCCGGACACCGCCCGGTCGCCGTCTCGGGTGTCTCCGACGCGTCCGTGCGCCGCGCCGCCACACTTCTGCCCGGCGTTCCCCTCGTGCCGCCCGCGGAGGTGCTCGCCCGCGCCGAGCTGGTACTGCTGACCGTCCCCGACGACGCCCTGCCCGGCCTGGCCGAGGGCCTCGCCGAGACGGGCGCGGTCCGCCCGGGACAGCTGATCGTCCACACGTCGGGGCGTTACGGGACCCGGGTCCTGGACCCCGCACTGCGGGCCGGCGCGCTGCCGCTCGCCCTGCACCCGGCGATGACGTTCACCGGCACCGCCGTCGACGTGCAGCGGCTGGCCGGCTGCTCCTTCGGCGTCACCGCCCCCGAGGAGCTGCGGCTCGCTGCCGAGGCACTCGTCATCGAGATGGGCGGCGAACCCGAATGGATTGCGGAGGATTCCCGCCCGCTCTACCACGCGGCGCTCGCCCTCGGCGCGAATCACCTGGTCACCCTGGTCGCCCAGTCGATGGAGCTGCTGCGCACGGCAGGGGTCGCGGCCCCCGACCGGATGCTCGGCCCGCTCCTCGGCGCCGCGCTCGACAACGCGCTGCGCTCCGGTGACAACGCGCTGACCGGCCCGGTCGCCCGCGGCGACGCGGGCACGGTCGCCGCGCACATAGCGGAGCTGCGCAGGCACGCCCCGCAGACCGTGGCCGGCTACCTCGCGATGGCCCGCGCCACCGCCGACCGGGCGCTCGCGCACGGCCTGCTCAAGCCGGAGCTGGCGGAGGACCTGCTCGGCGTCCTGGCCGACGGCGTGGGCGGTGCCGACGGCGCGGGCAGCACCGGACCGGGAGGGACGCGATGAACAGGACCGGAGCCACTCTGCTGAGCACGGCGGCCGAACTCGCCGCGTTCGGCGCGGGCAAGGGGCCGCGGGCCGTCGTCATGACGATGGGCGCCCTGCACGAGGGCCACGCCACCCTGATCCGTGCCGCACGCACCGCCGCGGGACCGGACGGCCAGGTCGTCGTCACCGTCTTCGTCAATCCGCTGCAGTTCGGTGAGGCAGCGGACCTCGACCGCTACCCCCGCACCCTCGACGCCGATCTCGCCGTCGCGGGCGCGGCCGGAGCCGACGCCGTCTTCGCCCCGTCCGTCGAGGAGGTCTACCACGGCGGCGAACCGCAGGTCAGGATCACCGCAGGCCCGATGGGCGAGCGGCTGGAAGGGGCGTCCCGCCCCGGCCACTTCGACGGGATGCTGACCGTCGTCGCCAAGATGCTGCACCTCACCCGCCCCGATGCCGCGTTCTTCGGACAGAAGGACGCCCAGCAGCTGGCGCTGGTCCGCCGCATGGTGCGCGATCTGAATTTCCCGGTGGAGATCGTCGGCGTGGAGACGGTCCGCGAGCCCGACGGGCTCGCACTCTCCAGCCGGAACCGCTTCCTCGACGCCGAGGAGCGCCACACCGCCCTCGCCCTCTCCCGGGCCCTGTTCGCCGCCCAGGACCGGCTCGCCGCCCAGCAGGCGCTGCACGCCCGCGCGCAGACCACCACGGCGACGACGGGCCGGGCCGCCGCGCTCACCCGCCTCGGCGAGGTCCGCGCGGCCGCCGACACCCAGGCGGTGGCCTGGGCCCGGCCGGGCGACGGACCCGCGGCGGTACGCGCCGCGGCGCGCACGATCCTCGACGACGCGGCCGCCGCGCAGCCCCCGCTCGCACTGGACTATCTGGCGCTCGTGGACCCGGCCGACTTCACCGAGATCCCCGACGACCGGACCACCGGTGACGCGATCCTCGCCGTTGCCGCGCGGGTGGGTGCCACCCGACTCATCGACAACATCCCGCTGACCTTCGGAGCCGACACGTGACCGGAATACGGCTGACCGCCCCCGCCCCCGGCTGGGCCATCGACGCGGATGTCGTGGTGGTCGGCTCCGGTGTCGCCGGCCTCACCACCGCGCTGCGCTGCGCGGCCGCGGGCCTCGCCACCGTCGTCGTCACCAAGGCCCGCCTCGACGACGGCTCCACCCGCTGGGCGCAGGGCGGCATCGCGGCGGCGCTCGGCGAGGGCGACACCCCCGAACAGCACCTGGCCGACACGCTGGTCGCGGGCGCAGGTCTGTGCGACGAGTCCGCCGTGCGGACCCTGGTCACCGAGGGCCCGGACGCCGTACGCCGTCTGATCGAGACCGGCGCGCACTTCGACACCACCGAGACCGGCGACATCGCGCTCACCCGCGAAGGCGGCCACCACCGCCGCCGTATCGCCCACGCCGGCGGCGACGCGACGGGCGCCGAGATCTCCCGCGCCCTGGTCGCGGCGGTCCGCACCGCCGCCCTCCACACCGTGGAGAACGCCCTGGTCCTCGACCTGCTGACGGACGCCGAAGGCCGTACCGCGGGCGTCACCCTGCACGTCATGGGCGAGGGCCAGCACGACGGCGTCGGCGCGGTCCACGCCCCCGCGGTGGTCCTCGCCACCGGCGGCATGGGCCAGGTCTTCTCCGCCACGACCAACCCGCCGGTCTCCACCGGCGACGGTGTCGCGCTCGCCCTGCGGGCCGGTGCGGAGGTCTCCGACCTCGAGTTCGTCCAGTTCCACCCGACGGTTCTCTTCCTCGGTGCGGACTCCGAGGGCCAGCAGCCCCTCGTATCGGAAGCGGTACGGGGCGAGGGAGCCCATCTCGTCGACGCGTCCGGTACGCGGTTCATGGTCGGGCAGCACGAACTTGCGGAGCTGGCGCCCCGCGACATCGTCGCCAAGGCCATCACCCGCCAGATGCAGGTGCACGGTACCCAGCACATGTATCTCGACGCCCGCCACTTCGGCGCCGAGATGTGGGAGCAGCGGTTCCCCACGATCCTGGCGGCCTGCCGCGCCCACGGCATCGACCCGATCACCGAACCCATCCCGGTGGCGCCCGCCGCGCATTACGCCTCCGGCGGCATCCGCACCGACCTGCGCGGCCGGACGACGGTCCCGGGTCTGTACGCGTGCGGCGAGGTCGCCTGCACGGGCGTGCACGGCGCGAACCGGCTGGCGTCCAACTCGCTCCTGGAGGGGCTGGTCTTCGCCGAACGCATCGCTGCGGACATCGTCGAGAGCGGGCCGCGCACCGAACAGGCACCGGCCTCCGAAACCGCTGCCGCCGCACTCCCCGCCTTCACCCCGCTCCTCGCCCCCGAGGTGCGGCCGCAGATCCAGCGGATCATGACCCGGGGCGCCGGAGTCCTCCGTTCCGCCACCAGCCTCGCCACTGCCGCCGACGAGCTGGAGGCCCTGCACCGCAGGGCCGCCGCCGACGCCGAGGCGCCCGAGCCCAAGGTCGCGGTGCCCGGCGTCGAGGCATGGGAGTCCACCAACCTCCTCCTCGTCTCGCGCGTCCTGGTCGCCGCCGCCCGGCAGCGCGAGGAGACCCGCGGCTGCCACTGGCGCGAGGACCGGCCCGAACGCGACGACGAGACCTGGCGTCGTCACCTCGCCGTCCGGATCACCCCGGACCGGCAGCTCGTCCTGGCCCGTACGGAGTCCGAGGCATTCCCGCCCGTACACGCGGCGGGGGCACCAGACTGCGCAGCAGCACCCACGAACCACCCCACTCCCGAGGAGCCGTAACCGTGAGCACGCCCGAAGAGAATCCGCGCCCCACACCCGTGGACGTACCGCTGATCCAGATCGGCGCGCCGGCACCGGCCGCGGGCGGCTGCGGGGACGCCTGCGGCTGCGGCGGGGAAGAAGGCTACGAGCTGGACCCCCTGGAGTGCGGTCTCGACCCCGACCTCGCCCAGCTGCTCGCCGACGCGGGCCTCGACCCGGTCCAGGTCGAGGACGTCGCGCACGTCGCCATCGAGGAGGACCTCGACGGCGGTGTGGACGTCACGACGGTCGCCACGGTCTCCGAGGAGGCCATGGCCACCGGTGACTTCACCGTCCGCGAAGCCGGTGTCGTCGCAGGTCTTCGCGTCGCCGAGGCCGTCCTCTCCATCGTCTGCACGGCCGAGTTCGAGGTCGTGCGCCATGTCGAGGACGGCGACCGCGTCGCCCCCGGCCAGAAACTGCTGACCGTCACCACCCGCACCCGCGACCTGCTCACCGGCGAGCGCAGCGCGCTCAACCTGCTCTGCAGGCTCTCCGGCATCGCGACCGCGACCCGTGCCTGGGCCGATGTGCTCGAAGGCACGAAGACGAAGGTCCGCGACACCCGCAAGACCACCCCGGGCCTGCGCGCCCTGGAGAAGTACGCGGTGCGCTGCGGCGGCGGAGTCAACCACCGGATGTCGCTCTCCGACGCCGCGTTGGTCAAGGACAACCACGTCATCGCGGCGGGCGGCGTCGGCGAGGCGTTCAAGCGGGTGCGGGACGAGTTCCCGGACGTACCGATCGAGGTCGAGGTCGACACCCTGGATCAGGTCCGCGAGGTCCTGGAGGCGG
The DNA here is from genome assembly GCF_040655115.1 of Streptomyces atratus. Classification (GTDB taxonomy): domain Bacteria; phylum Actinomycetota; class Actinomycetes; order Streptomycetales; family Streptomycetaceae; genus Streptomyces; species Streptomyces atratus_D. The sequence continues at coordinate 167,753 of NZ_JBFAJH010000011.1, forward strand.
GCGCCGACCTGATCCTGCTGGACAACTTCACCCCGTCCGAGACCGAGGAGGCCGTCGCGCTCGTCGGCGGCCGCGCGGTCCTGGAGTCCTCCGGCCGGCTCACCCTCGACACCGCCGGTGCCTACGCCGCCGCGGGCGTCGACTACCTGGCCGTCGGCGCGCTCACCCACTCCTCGCCGATCCTCGACATCGGCCTGGACTTCCGCGACACCGACGGGGCCGGCGTCTGATGCTGCTCACGATCGACGTCGGCAACACCCACACCGTCCTGGGCCTGTTCGACGGTGAGGAGATCGTCGAGCACTGGCGGATCTCCACCGACGCCCGCCGTACCGCGGACGAGCTCGCGGTGCTGCTCAACGGCTTGATGGGCATGCACCCGCTGCTCGGCGAGGAGCTGGGCGACGGCATCGAGGGCATCGCGATCTGCTCCACGGTCCCGGCCGTCCTGCACGAGCTGCGCGAGGTCACCCGCCGCTACTACGGCGACGTGCCGGCCGTGCTCGTCGAGCCGGGCATCAAAACGGGCGTCCCGATCCTGATGGACAACCCCAAGGAGGTCGGCGCGGACCGGATCATCAACGCGGTCGCGGCCGTCGATCTTTACGGCGGCCCGGCGATCGTCGTCGACTTCGGCACGGCGACCACCTTCGACGCGGTCTCCGCCCGGGGCGAGTACGCGGGCGGGGTCATCGCCCCCGGCATCGAGATCTCCGTCGAGGCGCTCGGCGTGAAGGGCGCCCAGCTCCGCAAGATCGAGCTGGCCCGGCCGCGCAGCGTGATCGGCAAGAACACGGTCGAGGCCATGCAGGCGGGCATCGTGTACGGCTTCGCGGGCCAGGTCGACGGCGTCGTCGCGCGCATGAAGAAGGAGCTGGCGGCCGACCCGGACGACGTCACCGTCATCGCGACCGGCGGTCTTGCTCCGATGGTGTTGGGGGAGTCCTCCGTCATCGACGAGCACGAGCCCTGGCTCACGCTCATCGGGCTGCGACTCGTGTACGAGCGCAACATCGCCCGGATGTAGGACGCGCGCCGGGTACCTGCGGGAACGGCGCGGCGGCGCGAAGGCTGCCGCCGCGCCGTCGGCGCCCAGTTAAACGGATTTTGTCCATTTAGCACGTATTGTCGCTTCATGCCCACGCCTTACGGATCACGCGGCGGTATGGCGTTCAGCGCGGACGAGCTGCGAGTGCTCCGACGCGCCCTCGCCAACGCCCTCCGCCCCGCGCCCCTGCCCGACGAGGACGTCCAGGACTGCCTGCGGCTCGCGAGTTCCCTGGACGAGGCGGTCGGGGAGGCGGGACGGCTGCGCGCGTTCCTCCTCACCGACCTCGTCCGCTACCGCGACGCCCTGCCAGGTTCGGTCACCGGCTATCTGGAGCTGCTCCAGGACGCCCTGGCCGCCGGATACGACCCCCGTCCGGAGGATCTGGCCGCCCTGCGTACCCAACGCGGCAGACCGGTTGCCGCAGCGCTCCTGGAGCGCTGCCACGTGCTCGCCGAGCGATCGGTGCGGGCCCGTCTCGCCGGGCGCGCCGTCCCCACGACAGCACCCGCCCCGCGCAGCCGTCTGCTCGCCCTTCCCGGTGGCCGGGCCGCGGCCGCAGAACCCGAGAAGCCGAAGGCCCCGGTGGACCCGGCCCGTCCGGTCCCACCGTCCGAGCGCCCCGCTCCGAAGCCCTCGGAGGTCTTCCCGCCCCGCCGCCGACCCGTCCCGCCTCCGCAGCAGCGCGCCGCCGGATAGCCGCAGGACGACGGAGGGGGAGCGCGGAAGTCCGTACCGGGCTCGCTACTCTGGATCCCATGGACTACGTATCCGCGCTCGTGCCCCCCGTGGTGATGGCCGCCTTCTTCATCGGCCTCGTCGTGACGATCGTCAAGAGCCAGGGCGGCCCGAACAAGGCCAAGGAGGACGCGGCCGTGGACTCGGCGCTCAGCCGCGCCGAGGCGGCGCAGCAGACGCCGCGGGCCGAAGGCGTCTGACCGGTACGGCGCGTACCGCACCTCGCGTACCGCATCCCGCACCGCATGAAGGGCGTGCGGCTCATCAGGAGCCGCACGCCCTTTTGTTGCGTAAATAATCGGTCATTCCAGACATCTAGCACTAAGGTGACGCTGTGCCTCGCCAATTGGGAGAGCTGGAAGACGCCGTGATGACACGGGTCTGGCAATGGAACCGTCCGGTCACCGTGCGGGAAGTCCTTGAGGACCTTCAGAAGGAACGGTCCATCGCGTACACGACCGTGATGACGGTAATGGACAATCTCCATCAGAAGGGCTGGGTGCGCAGGGAAGTCGAAGGCCGCGCATATCGATATACGGCGGTCTCCACCCGCGCCGCCTACTCGGCCGCACTGATGAACGAAGCCTGGTCCCACAGCGACAACCCCGCCGCCGCTCTTGTCGCCTTCTTCGGCATGATGTCCGCCGAGCAGCGGGAAGCTCTCAGCGACGCGATGCGGATCGTATCGCCGGAGCTGCCGGAGGCCGGCGACCGTCCGGCCGATGGCGCAGACGCGGAGTCCGGGCGATAGCGTCTGGGCATGCCCTCAGAGCTTCCGCATACCGATTTCCGTACCGAACCGTCGGTTATAAACGCAGCCATCACCGTCCGGCGTGCCCGGACGAGCGACGTTCCCTCGGTCCGTCGTCTCCTCGACGGGTACGTACGCGAAGGCATCCTGCTCGACAAAGCAACGGTGACGCTTTACGAGGACATCCAGGAGTTCTGGATCGCGGAACGCGACGAGGACGCCCGGGTCATCGGCTGCGGCGCACTCCATGTGATGTGGGAAGACCTCGCGGAAGTCCGTACTCTCGCCGTCGATCACAGCATCAAGGGCGCCGGTGTAGGGCATCAAGTACTGGACAAGCTGTTGCAGACCGCCCGCTGGCTGGGTGTGCGCCGGGTTTTCTGTCTCACCTTCGAAGTCGACTTCTTCGCCAAGCACGGCTTCGTGGAGATCGGAGAGACGCCGGTCGACACAGATGTCTACAGCGAGCTGCTGCGTTCCTATGACGAGGGCGTAGCAGAGTTCCTCGGTCTCGAACGAGTGAAGCCGAACACCCTGGGCAACAGTCGGATGCTTCTGCACCTGTGACCGTCGGAAGACGCCGGAACCCTATGTCCGAATCGCGCATGTTTCCCGTGTTCTCGCGCTCCTGAACCTCTCCCAGGGGTTTGTGTTTTCCGGGGAAAAGCGGTTTCCTTTCCGCGTACTGCATTTTCGATGAAAGGAAATCCGGTGGCACAGAAGGTTCAGGTCCTTCTTGTCGATGACCTCGACGGTGTCGAGGCAGACGAGACAGTGACGTTCGCTCTGGATGGCAAGACGTACGAGATTGACCTCACCACGACCAACGCGGACAAGCTCCGTGGTCTTCTTGAGCCCTACACCAAGGGTGGCCGGCGTACCGGTGGCCGCGCCGCGGCGGGTCGTGGCAAGGGTCGCGTCGTTACCGGCGGCAACAAGGACACCGCTGAGATCCGTAAGTGGGCGCGCGAGAACGGTCACAATGTGAATGACCGTGGTCGTGTTCCGGCAGAGATCCGTGAGGCTTACGAGAAGGCCAACGGCTGAACTGCCGACTGACCCGTCGGCAGTCCCCTTGCCGACAGTTCCGCTGTCGGTTGCACCGTTGTCGTCCGCCCCGTCCGGGCACGAATCAACCGGGCCCGGTGGCATTCCGTTGCCATCGCGTCCACGAGCCGTACGAGATCGGGAGCATCCCCACCCCTGCTCCCGAGGCCGGCGAGGGCCGGGAGCTCCGGCTTCCCCTCGTGCCGCAGCTCGGGGGGCCGCAGCCATACGGCGGCCCCCGGCGAGCCGGGAGCCCAGCCGGGCGGCGCCGGTGCGAGGATCCGCCCGCCCGTACCGACCGCGGTCAGCGCGAGGGCGACCCCGCCCCACTCCAGCCAGTCGAGCAGCCCCGGCAGCTCGTCGGCGCTCCCCGCGGCCACCAGCAGCCCCATGGTCTGCCCCGTCAGCGCCACAGGCCCGGTGCGCCCCACCCGTCGCAGCGCCGCGTACCCCGCGGCCGCAGGCAGTTCCAGGACGTCGAACCGCAGTCCGGTCGGCAACTGCACCGGAGCTGTCCCTTCCGTCGGCCAGCCGAGTTTGTGCTCGTACCACCACGCACAGTCACCCCTGCGCTCGTCGGCGAGCGCTTCGCGTGGGGGCGGGACGGTGAGGGTCATGCCCGAAGAACTGTCGGGCCACCCCAAGAGTTACGCAGAGTCTGCGACCGCATGCGTTGCGTGTTCATGATGGGGGCGTGCGAGCGTAATTCCGTGCACAAGGTTGTTCGCCCGTAGCGGAGGGAACCGGCGTGCGCCGCATGGACTGTCTGTAATTGCGGGTAAGAACATCCCTAGTGGGGAGGGGCGACACGCAGTTCGGCACGTCTCACGTTCGCCATCGGCGTACTGGCGATAGGGGTATCTGCCTGGCCTGCGGGAACATCGTCTCGCACCATCGGGTTGGAGCAGTTGTCGGCGTTCGGGGCAGGAGGCCAAGGACGGGTGTCGGCAGTTGGAATGAGCGGTCCCCGCTTGCGGGACTAAGCTGCGGAAGGACAGGGAGGGGACCGACCCCTTACTGCCTGACCGCTCTGAGGAGCGATTAACGATGTTCGAGAGGTTCACCGACCGCGCGCGGCGGGTTGTCGTCCTGGCTCAGGAAGAAGCCCGGATGCTCAACCACAACTACATCGGCACCGAGCACATCCTCCTGGGCCTTATCCACGAGGGTGAGGGTGTCGCCGCTAAGGCCCTGGAGAGCCTCGGGATTTCGCTCGAGGCGGTCCGCCAGCAGGTGGAGGAGATCATCGGTCAGGGCCAGCAGGCCCCGTCCGGGCACATCCCCTTCACTCCCCGAGCCAAGAAGGTCCTGGAGCTGTCGCTCCGAGAGGCTCTTCAGCTTGGCCACAACTACATCGGCACCGAGCACATCCTGCTCGGCCTGATCCGCGAGGGCGAGGGCGTCGCCGCCCAGGTCCTCGTGAAGCTGGGCGCCGACCTGAACCGGGTGCGGCAGCAGGTCATCCAGCTGCTCTCCGGGTACTCGGGAGGCAAGGAGGCGGCCACCGCGGGCGGCCCCGCGGAGGGCACGCCCTCCACGTCCCTGGTGCTCGACCAGTTCGGCCGGAATCTCACCCAGGCCGCTCGCGAATCCAAGCTCGACCCGGTCATCGGGCGCGAGAAGGAGATCGAGCGGGTCATGCAGGTGCTGTCCCGCCGTACCAAGAACAACCCGGTCCTCATCGGCGAGCCCGGCGTCGGCAAGACGGCGGTCGTCGAGGGCCTGGCGCAGGCCATCGTCAAGGGTGAGGTGCCCGAGACCCTCAAGGACAAGCACCTCTACACCCTCGACCTCGGTGCGCTGGTCGCCGGCTCCCGCTACCGCGGTGACTTCGAGGAGCGCCTGAAGAAGGTCCTCAAGGAGATCCGCACCCGCGGCGACATCATCCTGTTCATCGACGAGCTCCACACCCTCGTGGGTGCGGGCGCCGCCGAGGGCGCGATCGACGCCGCGAGCATCCTCAAGCCCATGCTGGCGCGAGGCGAGCTCCAGACGATCGGTGCGACGACGCTCGACGAGTACCGCAAGCACCTGGAGAAGGACGCCGCTCTCGAGCGCCGCTTCCAGCCCATCCAGGTCGCGGAGCCGTCGCTGCCGCACACCATCGAGATCCTCAAGGGTCTGCGCGACCGCTACGAGGCCCACCACCGCGTCTCCATCACGGACGAGGCGCTGGTCCAGGCCGCGACGCTGGCCGACCGCTACATCTCGGACCGCTTCCTGCCGGACAAGGCGATCGACCTGATCGACGAGGCCGGTTCCCGAATGCGTATCCGCCGGATGACCGCACCGCCGGACCTCCGCGAGTTCGACGAGAAGATCGCGGGTGTCCGCCGCGACAAGGAGTCGGCCATCGACTCGCAGGACTTCGAGAAGGCAGCTTCCCTCCGCGACAAGGAGAAGCAGCTGCTGGCGGCGAAGACCAAGCGCGAGAAGGAGTGGAAGGCCGGCGACATGGACGTCGTGGCCGAGGTCGACGGCGAGCTGATCGCCGAAGTCCTGGCCACCGCGACCGGCATTCCCGTCTTCAAGCTGACGGAGGAGGAGTCCTCCCGTCTGCTGCGCATGGAGGACGAGCTCCACAAGCGCGTCATCGGCCAGAAGGACGCCATCAAGGCCCTCTCGCAGGCGATCCGCCGCACGCGAGCCGGTCTGAAGGACCCGAAGCGCCCCGGTGGCTCGTTCATCTTCGCCGGCCCGTCCGGTGTCGGTAAGACCGAGCTCTCCAAGACGCTCGCCGAATTCCTCTTCGGCGACGAGGACGCGCTGATCTCCCTCGACATGTCGGAGTTCAGCGAGAAGCACACGGTTTCCCGCCTCTTCGGTTCTCCCCCCGGTTACGTGGGTTACGAAGAGGGCGGCCAGCTCACCGAGAAGGTGCGCCGCAAGCCGTTCTCCGTCGTCCTCTTCGACGAGGTCGAGAAGGCCCACCCCGATATCTTCAATTCCCTGCTCCAGATCCTGGAAGACGGTCGCCTGACCGACTCCCAGGGCCGGGTCGTGGACTTCAAGAACACGGTCATCATCATGACGACCAACCTCGGGACCCGGGACATCTCCAAGGGCTTCAACCTGGGCTTCGCGGCCCAGGGCGACGTCAAGACCGGTTACGAGCGGATGAAGAACAAGGTCAACGAGGAGCTCAAGCAGCACTTCCGGCCGGAGTTCCTCAACCGTGTCGACGACACGGTCGTCTTCCACCAGCTCACCGAGGAAGACATCATCCAGATCGTCGACCTCATGATCGCCAAGGTGGACGAGCGCCTGAAGGACCGCGACATGGGCATCGAGCTCAGCTCGGAAGCCAAGTCGCTCCTGGCGAAGAAGGGCTACGACCCCGTGATGGGCGCCCGGCCGCTGCGCCGGACGATCCAGCGCGAGATCGAGGACATCCTCTCCGAGAAGATCCTCTTCGGTGAGCTGCGCCCCGGTCACATCGTGGTCGTCGGCACCGAGGGCGAGGGTGAGGAGAAGAAGTTCACCTTCCGCGGCGAGGAGAAGTCGGCACTGCCCGACGTCCCGCCGATCGAGCAGGCGGCAGGCGGCGCCGGCCCGAACCTGACGAAGGACGTGTAAGGGCGCGCTGAGCGTCCGAGCATCCGAAGGGGCTGCCCCAGGACCGTTTCGTACGGTTCCGGGGCAGCCCCTTCGCTGTGCCGTCAGGTGCGCATGACGAGCCCTTCGCCGCCGGTGATCGGCGAACCGCCGATGACGCCCACCCGGAGGCCGGGCAGGGCTTCGAGCGGGGACAGATCGATGAACCCCCCGCGTGCGGCCGGGGTGAGCAGGAGCGACTCCAATGCGGGGAAGGTGCGGGGGATCTGCTCCAGCGCGGCCTCGCCCGTGGTGAAGCGGAGCACCAGGTCCTTGACGGAGGGAAGGGCCGCCTCGGCGTCGAACTCCGCCGGTGACACCACATGTACAGCGAGGTGGGTCACCTGGGGCGCTCGCCCAAGGGCGGCGAGGTTCGTCCAGATGGTCCCCCTCGACGAATTCCTTCGCGGCGAGGAAGTCCTGGAAGGTGCGGTGGGCGAACTGGTACACACCGTCGGTGCGTTCCTGGAGCACCCCGCTGCGGTTCAGCAGATGCGTCAGGATCTCGTCGGCCGAGCCCTGGCTCCGTACCTGCTCCATGCCCGGCAGGGCCCGTTCCAGCTGATGGAGCGCCTGGGAGCGGCGAAGCTCCGACTGGCCGCCCCGCACCAGCCAGATCGCGATGCGCTGGAGGAGCTGGGCCTGCTCCTCCACGTTCATCGTGATGCCGTCGGGGGCCTCGATCCTGCGCCGCCGGTCCCGGTCGCCGAGCAGCATGGTGAGGGCCGAGTCGTACAGACTCCAGCGGGTCTCCGGGAGGATGCCCTGACGTCGTCGGTGCAGGGCGCAGATCACCGCGCCGAGCAGAGGGGTGCGGGCCAGACTGCGCAGGGCGGAGTTCTGGGCGAACTGCTGGGTCAGATCCCGTTCCAGCTGGGCGATGGTGTCGTGGTCGTCGTCGTCCAGCCGGGCGGCCCGGTGCCGGGCGGCGACGAACGCCTCGATGTCCTCGTTCCGCATCGGGGTGCGCAACGGTACGACGAACGGCACCGGGCCGTTGAGCGCGGCCAGCTGCGGGCCGAGTGTCCCGGCCGAGGCATGTGCGGCCAGCCACCACAGCAGTGTGGTCTTCCCGGCACCCGCGTCGCCCCGCAGGAGAACCCGGGGGCGGTCGGCGAGCAGCGCGTCGATGCGCTGGGGTGTGCGCAGGGTCTGCCGGGCCGGGCCGGTGGTGTTCCGCTGTGCCTCCAGGCTGAGATACGCGGTGTCCAGGTCCCACTCGGAGTCGCGCCGCCCGAGCTCGTCGCCCGAAGACCTTCGTACGCCGGTACGCGGCCCCGATCGCGGCCGCGTACTCCTCCTCGTACCGCGGATCCCCGGGGCAGTAGCCGTGCACCCGCTCGTGGCGCAGTTGCGTCCCGGTCTCCTCGTAGACGAGCCGGAAGGTCCGGGCGGTGACAGCGTAGTCAGGTTGCATGCCGAAGGTCCCGAATCGGACGGTCTTCGGTCCTGTCGGCGGTGACAAGCAGCACACCCCCATTCGGCCTTACTACGAGGCATAGGAGACGGGACCGTGATCGCGGATGGGGTCTTCGCCCCGCAGCGGAACGGGGCCTTCGGCGCGACGGAAGGGGAGGCCCGAAACACGGCAACATGTCCGTTTCGGGCGGTTTGGAGCTGGGGTTAAACCTGTCCGGCCGAGGAGATCCGGCCGAGTTGCCCATCGAGGATTCAGGGCCCGTGACGGCCGGTTCTCTGAGCCCTGAATACGGCTTTTCTTCGTAGATGGGGTGTTTGAGTATTAGTGGGGTGGCGAGTTACCAAGGGATGGCCAGCCCGGCGGACAAGCCGGGTCCACTCACATCCGGAGGATCTCCGCTTATGTCGAAGCGCGTGACGTTCCAGCACTCCCGCCGCCCGTCCATGTCCCGTGTCCGTGGCGCTGTGGTGGCGGCCGGCCTGGGGACGTCGATGGTTCTCGGCGCGGGCGCTGCGTTCGCGGCGGCCCCGGCGAGCGCCCCCGGCACCACGAGCCTGATCAGCGCCACCACGGCCGACTCGGTCGCCGAGCAGGCAGCCGCGCAGGGCAAGGCGGCGGCCCAGAAGGCCGATGCGGCGAAGAAGGCCGCGCGCAACGCTGCGAGGGGAGCCGCCGTCAAGGCCGCCTCCTGGGAGACGCCGGTCCGCCACTACACGCTGAGCGCTTGCTTCGGCACCGACGGCAGCCGCTGGGCGCACAAGCACTCCGGCCAGGACTTCGCCGTGCCGATCGGTACCAGGGTCGAGGCCGCGCACTCCGGCACCGTCGTGAAGGCCGGCCCGAACGGCGGCGGCGACGGCCCCGCGTACGGCAACGCCATCGTGATCAAGCACGGCGACGGCACGTACTCGCAGTACGCGCACCTGTCGCGGATCGACGTGCGCGTCGGCCAGACCGTGACCACGGGCGAGAAGATCGCCCTCTCCGGCAACACGGGTAACTCCAGCGGCCCGCACCTGCACTTCGAGATCCGTCACACCGCCAACTACGGTTCGGCGATCAATCCGGTCTCGTTCCTGCACAAGGAGGGCGTCACGGTCTGACCCGACCTGGCGACCCCACCACGGCCCGGACCCCGCTAGGGGGTGTCCGGGCCGTGGGCCTGGGTGATGAGATCGAAGGAGACTTCGAGGACGGCCTTGCGCTTGTCCTCGGGGTCGCCCTCGAAGTCCTTGAGGGCGAACATGCCCGCGTGCAGGGCGAAGAGTGCGGTGAAGCAGCGCACCTGGTCGGTCAGCCGTGCGTCGGGTTCCTTGATCAGATCGACGAGGGCCACGACGCGGCCCTTGATGGTCTCCCCGATGCTGAGATCCCGTACCGTCGCCTGGTTCTCCTGCATGAACTGGAAGAGCGGCGCCGCGGCGGTCAGTGCGTCGCAGTAGCGGACCAGGAGCTCCTTCTTCGTCTCCAGGGTGCGCGGCTGTTCCTTGCCCCAGACGATCAGCTCCTCGACGGGCCGGTTGAGGTCCTCGAAGACGCTTATGAGGATGTCTTCCTTGGTCTTGAAGTGGTAGTACAGCGCCGCCTTGGTGACGTCCAGCCTCTCGGAGATCTCGCGCAGCGAGGTCTTCTCGTAACCCTGCTCGGCGAAGAGCTCCAGGGCGACGTCCTGGATGCGCTGGCGCGTATTGCCACGGCGTGGCTGCGGCGTGCTGCCCATGGTGCTCTCCCAAAAAAACTTACTTGACGCCCGGCTAGTTACGGGTCTATTTTCCCCAGTGTAGTCAACTAGCCGGTCGGCAGGTAAGGGCCCGGCTGACAGGGGATCAGGGGAGTTGGGAACCATGTCGGACCTGAAGAAGGCGGCGGACGGGGAGCCGGGCGGCAGAGCGGCCGAGCAGACTGCCGACGAGCCGCTCGCCGCACCCGAGCCGCGGCAGCGCAGCGTCCGGGTGGTGATGCTCGCCCTGATGATCACCATGCTGCTGGCCATGCTCGACAACCTGATCGTCGGCACGGCCATGCCGACGATCGTCGGTGATCTCGGCGGCCTGGCGCATCTGTCCTGGGTCGTCACCGCGTACACCCTGGCCACCGCGGCCTCGACTCCGATCTGGGGCAAGCTCGGCGACATGTACGGGCGCAAGGGCATCTTCCTCACGTCCATCGTGCTCTTCCTGATCGGCTCCATACTGAGCGGCATGGCCCAGGACATGGGTCAGCTGATCGGCTTCCGCGCGATCCAGGGGCTCGGCGCGGGCGGCCTGATGGTGGGTGTCATGGCCATCATCGGCGACCTGGTGCCGCCCCGCGAGCGCGGCAAGTACCAGGGCCTGATGGCCGGTGTGATGGCGATCGCCATGATCGGCGGACCGCTGGTCGGCGGCACCATCACGGACCACCTCGGGTGGCGCTGGAGCTTCTACATCAACCTGCCGCTGGGCGCCGTCGCCCTCGCCATGGTCACCGTCGTACTGCACCTGCCGGACAAGAAGCGCACCAAGGCGAAGGTCGACTACCTCGGCGCGGGACTGCTGACCCTCGGCATCACCGCGATCGTGCTGGTCACCACCTGGGGCGGTTCGGAGTACGCCTGGGACTCCGCCGTGATCATGGAGCTCGTCGCGATCGGTGTCGTCTCGCTCGTCGGCTTCCTCTTCGTCGAGACGAAGGCTGCCGAACCGATCATTCCGCTGCACATCTTCCGCAACCGCAACTTCACGCTGATGTCGGTCGTCGGCTTCATGTCCGGCTTCGTGATGTTCGGGGCGGTGCTCTTCCTGCCGTTGTTCCAGCAGTCCGTCCAGGGTGCGTCCGCGACCAACTCCGGTCTGCTGCTCCTGCCGATGCTGCTCTCGATGATGGTCGTCTCGCTGATCGCCGGACGGGTCACCACCAGCAGCGGCAAGTACAAGATCTTCCCCATCATCGGCTCCATCCTGATGGTGGCCGGCCTGTTCCTGCTCTCGCAGATGGACACCGGCACCACCCGCTTCACCTCCGGCATCTACATGGCGGTCCTCGGCGCGGGCATGGGCTTCCTGATGCAGATCACGATGCTTGTCGCGCAGAACAGCGTCGAGCTGAAGGACATGGGCGTCGCCTCCTCCGCGACCACCCTCTTCCGTACGCTCGGCAGCTCCTTCGGTGTCGCGATCATGGGGGCGCTGTTCACCGGACGGGTGCAGGACGAGATGGCGGCCCGCGGCGGCGGAGCAGCCACCTCGAAGTCCGCGCAACTGGACGCGGCGAGCCTGGCGAAGCTGCCGGACGCGGTGCGTGAGGCGTACCAGTTCGCGGTGTCGTCCGGCACACACATCGCCTTCCTGGTCGGCGCGTCGGTCGGCGTGGTCGCGCTGGTGGCGGCGGTGTTCGTCACGGAGGTCCCGCTGCGGGGAGCGGGCCCGGAGACCAAGCCGGAGCCCAAGCCGGAGCCCACCGCCGTGAGCGGCGCGGAGGCACCGGCGCCGGTGGCCGACGCCAAGCAGACCGAGAACGTCTGACCCGGCAACGACCAGGGGCCCTGGGGCGCGCGGACCGCGAGCCCCAGGGCCCCTTCGTCGCTCTCCGGCCGGATCAGCCGCCGAACGGTGTGCCGTCCGAAGGCGCGACCGCCCGCGAGCTCCCGGGCCCGCGCTGTTCGGCGAGGTGCAGGATCGGGAAGCTGCCGGTGTTCGTCGGGGCGTGTTCCGGCAGCCACAGCACGGCGATCGCCCCGCCGGTCCCCTCCGCCGCGCCCTGCGGCGCCGCGTTGCGGAACGTCAGCCGGGCGCCGAGCACCCGGGCCTGACCGGCCGCGATCGTCAGCCCGAGGCCGTGCCCGCGACCGGAGCGGTCGCTGCTTCCGGTACGGAACCGGCTCGGGCCCTCACGCAACAGCGCCTCCGGGAAACCGGGGCCGTGGTCGCGTATCCGCACCACTCGGCCCTCGACCGTGACCTCCACCGGAGTGGAGCCGTGCTTCGCGGCGTTCCCCAGCAGATTGCCGAGGATGCGCTCCAGCCGGCGCGGATCGGTGTTGACCCACGACTCGTGCACCACGTGGACCCGCACATCGGGGTCCAGCAGCGCGATCCTGCGGCTGACGAACTCCCCGAGCGCGATCTCCTGCAGCTCGGCACGCTCCGACGCACTGTCCAGCCTGGCCACCTCCAGCACGTCCTCGACGAGCGTGCGCATCGCCTGCGCCCTGTCCCGTACGAGCTCGGTGGGTCGGCCCGCCGGCAGCAGCTCGGCCGCCGTCAGCAGCCCGGTCACGGGGGTGCGCAGCTCGTGCGCGATGTCCGCGGTGACCCGGCGCTCCGCCTCGATCCGTTCGTTCAGCGCGTCCGTCAGGGCATCCACCGCACGGGCCAGCTCATCGGTCTCGTCCCGGATGACCCCGCCGATGGCCTCCCGGACCCGTACCTCCGTATTGCCCTGCGCGACCTTTCCGGCCGCGGCCGCCGCCTTGCGCAGTCGGCGCGACAGCTGCCCGCCGATCAGCACGCCCAGCGCGCAGCCACCGAAGACCACCGAGACGGAGCCGATGATCAGAGCCCGGTCGAGATCGCCCATGATCGTGGCGGAACGGTCCGCGAAGCGGGTGTGCAGGGACAGCACGTCGCCATTGGCCAGCGGCACGGCGGCCCACACATCGGGCACCCCGTTCCCGTACTCGTCGACATGCGTGGCGCGCCGGTTCTTACGGGTCTCCGCCCGCAGGCTCCGCGGCATCGTCGGGTCGTTGAGCTTGGCGCCGAACTTGGGATCGGTCTTCTTCGTCTTCGTCGCCTCGTACAGCAGCTGAGCGTACGTCAGCCGCTCCAGTTGGACCTCACGGGCGTTCTCCAGCATCGAGACGCGAGCGGCGTTGTGGACGACGAGGCTCAGCGCCACGGCGATGAGCGCGCCCACTGCGGCGATCGCGATACTGATCTTCCAGCGGACCCCCGTCCGCAGTGCCAACCGCTTCATGGCTTGAGTTTGTAGCCGAAACCGCGGACCGTCTCGATCCGGTCCTGCCCGATCTTGGTACGCAGTCGCTGCACATGGACATCCACGACCCGGGTGTCCCCTCCCCAGCCGTAGTCCCAGACCCGTTCGAGCAGTTTGTCGCGGGAGAGCACCGTGCCGGGCGCGGACGAGAACTCCAGCAGCAGCCGCATCTCGGTCGGGGTCAGCGCCACCTGCGCGCCGCCCTTGCGCACCTCCATGCCCTCGGTGTCGACCTCCAGGTCACCGAAGAACAGCACCCCGCCGGCGGGCTTCGACTCCGCCTCCGCGCCCCCCGGCTGTCCGCCCGAGGCGTGACCAAAGCGGCGCAGCACGGCACGGATCCTGGCGACCAGAACAGCGCCGTCGAACGGCTTGGTGACGTAGTCGTCGGCGCCGGCCTCCAGGCCGAGCACCACATCGATCGAATCGGCACGGGCGGACAGCATGATCACGGGCACGGTCGATTCGTCGCGGATACGGCGGCACAGACTGACCCCGTCCAGGCCCGGCACCATCACGTCGAGCAGGGCGATGTCCGGCCGGTCGGCCCGGAACGCCTCCAGGCCGGAGAGGCCGTCGGGCATCGCGGTGACCGCGAATCCATCACGCTCCAGCGCCAGCTGGGTGGCCTCGCGGATGACATCGTCGTCCTCGACGAACAGGACGTGGGTCTCGGCCATCGACTGCTCTCAGTTCTTCGTCGGTTCCGTGGGCTCCGGGAATTTCCCTTCTCCGTTGCCGACGGCTCTGTTGAAGTCGTTGTGCACCCGGTCGTGCTCGGTGAACCGGTTGTTGGCCCAGTGGTACGTGACCACTTCCTCGCCCGACGGGTACGCGACCGTGTCCTTCTTCTCGTACACCTGCGTCGTCACGACCAGATCGCCCCGGTCGATGGTGCCGTAGACCGCGGGCTGCTCGGTGGTGAAGATGTTCTCGTACGCGCCGTTGCTCTGCCGGCGGTACACATAGGTGCCGACGCCCACTGCGTCGCCGCAGGTCATCACGTTCACCACGACGTCCGGCGAGGGGCCGCCCGTCAGCCTGCCGTACGAGGAGTCGACCGGGTACTCGTTGCCCGTGCAGGGTTTCAGGTCCGTCCTGACCCGCTCGCTCACCCGGGAGTCCCGCTTGACCAGCCGGACGGGATCGACTTGCGGGACGGGCTTCGCCGTGGACGGCGCGGCGGCCGACGGCGTGGCCTGAGCGACCGGCTGGGTGCCGGCCGGGCCCTCGTCACGCGTGCCCGTACCACCGGTGGAACAGCTGACGGCGAGCAGCGCGAAAACGGCGAGCCCGACCAGTGTCGTACCGCTCGCCGCCCAACCGGTCAGCCGGCGACCACCGCCGCGGGTCGCCCCGCTTCCGCCGGTCACCGTGTCCCTGCCGGTGGTACCGCTTCTGCCGGTGGCCGTGTCCCCGTGTTCACCGCTGCCTGTCAGGCCGCGCACCGCTCCCGCCCCCGTTCGTCATGACGCCGGTCAGCCTGTCCGCGGACCTGCGCCCCCACCCGCGCACGCTGCGCCGCCGGACCGGCGGCCGGAGCCCGGTTACCCGCCGTGTGGCCCTGGTCCTCACGGATCCTGGCTTCCCTGCTCATGGCCTCGCGGCTCTCCAGCTCCTGGCGCAGCCGCGCCAGCGCCCGGTGCAGTGTGCTCTTCACCGTTCCGGCCGACATACCGAGCGCCGCGGCCGTCTCCTCCGTGCTCATCTGCTCCCAGTGTCGCAGCACGACGACGCTGCGCTGCTTGGGAGCCAGTACACCCAGGACGTCCATCAGGAGAGCACGGTCGGCGCGCTGCTCGGCGCCGTCCTCGATGCTGGCGTCGGGCAGCTGCTCGGTGGGCACCTCCTCCAGCTTGCGGGCCCGCCACCACTCCGTACGGGTGTTGATCATGACGCGGCGCAGGTAGGCATCGGCCAGGGACTTGTCGGCGATGCCGTCCCAGCGGCCGAAGGTACGGGCCAGAGCGGTCTGCAGCAGGTCCTGCGCGTCCACCGGGTCGGGGACCAGGCGGCGCGCACTGCGTAGCAGAGCGTCCTGCCGGGTGCGTACGTACTCTTCGAATTCGAGCACCTCGCCCTGCGCCATTCCAACCGCCTCCGTCCCCGTCGATCCTCTGCCGGCCACTGGTGGGCCGACGGACGGAGACGTTACGGAGCGGTTGTCACGGCGTTGTCCGGAGCAGCCATACGCCGACGCACGGCTGTCCATCGGTTGTGTAACAGCGGAGGGGGAGGGCTTTCTGCTCCGCTCCTAGCTCAGCGGAAGTCGGTACTGGCCGCCCGGGAGTGGCTCGACCAGGCCGTCGGCGACCAGGCCGTCCAGCGCCCGTGCCCGTTGCACGGGCTCGTCCCACACGGTGTCCAGTGCCGTCTGCGACACCGGGGTCACCGCCTCACGCAGAACGGCGAGCAGCCGTCCGCGCACCTGCCGGTCCGTACCGGCGTAGGTCTGACCGCGGCGCGGAGGCCCCTCGTGCGCGGGCTTCCCGGCCAGCCGCCAGGCGCACTGCGTCGCGATCGGGCATCGCGTGCAGTCCTCGTTCTTGGCGGTGCAGACGAGCGCGCCGAGTTCCATCGTGGCTGCCGCCCAGCGGGCCGCCCGTTCGTCCTCGTCGGGGAGGAGCGCGCGGGCGAGTTTCCGCTCGGCGGCGGTGGTCGCGTTCGGCGGGTACTGAATGCCGGTCGCGGCCCGGGCGAACACCCGGCGGACGTTCGTATCGAGTACGGGATGTCGCTGTCCGTACGCGAACGAGGCCACGGCCGCCGCTGTGTACTCACCGATCCCGGGCAGTGCGAGCAGCTGGCCGTGCTCGCTCGGTACGTCGCCGCCGTGTCGTTCCGTTATGGCCTGCGCGGCCCCGTGCAGCCGCAGCGCACGCCGCGGGTAACCGAGCCGGCCCCAGGCGCGGACCGCTTCACCGGGTGGCTCGGCGGCCAGGTCGGCGGGGCGCGGCCAGCGGGCCAGCCACTGTTCGTACACCGGGATGACCCGGCTGACGGGGGTCTGCTGCAGCATGAACTCGCTCACCATCACACCCCAGGCGCCCGCCTCGGGGCGGCGCCAGGGCAGATCGCGGGCGTGCTGGTCGAACCACCCGATGACGGGAGCGTGGAGGGATGTGGGGGGCGTCTGTGTCGCAGTCATGGCAGTCATCGCATGTCGATCCTGACACGGGAGGGCAGACGATGGTCATGGTCACGGTGGTGTCGTCCCGCTTGAGGGGCCCTTGGGGTGATAATCCCACCCGTCTGTCCCCACGATGTGACCCGGTGAGTGTCTTCGCCCGGACCTCCGCTCGTGCCTCCGCTCGGGCCCGGCCCGAGCGGCGTCCGCGTCTGTGGCCCCGGTCCGGCCGCCCGCCCGTCCGATATCCAGACCGTGAGGGATATGCCCGGCTGCCCCGCACCGTCCGGACGAGCGAGTACGGCGGACGGGACGGCAGGAGTGGCACCAGTGCCGCCACGGCAACCGGACCGTGCGCGTCCGGGCACGGGCCGGTGCGACGGCGGCCGCGCCGGCCATGGCCGCGTGATGGCTCGGGAACGACCAGTCACCCATCGGCGGGCAGGGCGTCAACGAGGTCGCCGCGCCGGGCGGCACGGAGACCCCCCGTCCACGACCGTCGTGAACACCTCACCGACTCCATGAACGACCACCGTCGCGAGCGGCGCAAGCACCGACAGGGCCAAGGCTCCCCGCATCCTCTCCGCGCACCCGCCACCGGCCCACGACGATCAGGACACCGAAGACCAACGGCCCGGGTTCCGTTTGTATTTCGGCGAGATGCCGCACCCACGGTGGCGCGCCGCACGCGAAGTCGGTGAGGTCCCTGTGCACAGCCGCAGTGAGCGAATTCTTCATGTGACTGACCGTACTCAATGGTGCGGGATCGTCACATTGCGCGATCGTCGGGGTTCACACCTGACGAAATGAGGGGTTGGAATCCAGCCACCCCATGATGATGATCCGCAAAACTTGGGAGTCGGAGCGGCGGGTGGGGCGGGAGTTGGCGCCGATCTCTCGTACAGTTTGCGCCGTGGGATCTCTGCGCAATCCGATCGGGCCGCTTCCCTCCACCATCTACTGGCGACGGAGGGCCGTAGCGGCGACGCTGATTGCGCTGCTCGCGCTGCTGATCGTATGGGTCGTCACCTCCGGTGGGAGCAAGGGGAACAAGGACGATTCCCGGCCCAACGGGTCCGGTCCCGCCCACTCCATCGGTCCTGGACCTTCCAGTACCGAGTCCGCCATCAGTCAACAGCCGGGCGGGCGAGACGAGTCGGGTACCACGGACGGGAGCGGTGACGGCAGCGGCGGTACCGACGCGGGTTCCGAGGGCACCACGGGCGGGACAGGCGACGGCAGCAACGGCGAATCCGGCGCCGGATCGGGTTCCGGCAGCGTGTCCGGTGGCGGAACCGAGGGCCAGCAGGTCCCGGTCGGCTCTTCGATTCCCGACTGCACTCCTTCCGCCCTGCAGTTGACCCTGCGCACCGCGCTCGAGTACGGCCCCGGCGAGAAGCCGAAGTTCCAGTTGATCGCCAAGAACACCTCGTCCACCGCCTGCAAGGCCGACTTCGGACCGAAGAGCGCGGTGCTCACCATCACCGAGGCCGGTGGTGACGACGCCGAGGTGTGGTCGTCCAAGGACTGTCCGCGCGACGCGGGCAGTGTGCTGTTGAAGGTCCCGGCGGGCGCGACCATCGTTCACACCGTGGAGTGGGACCGGAAGAAGAGCGCCCCGCAGTGCGCGACGCCGCCCGCAGGATCCGCGGGGCCGGGTACGTACCTCGTCGAGGCGAAGGCCTCCGGCGAGCCGCTGCAGCGCGCCTCGTTCGTTCTCGCGGAGGACTGACGCGAAAGGCCGGCTTGCGAAGTACCGGCTTGCGAAGGACCAGTTCGCGAAAGACGAGTTCGCGAGGGACTGGCGCGAAGGACCGTCCCGCGAAGTACCGACGTGCTGAGCAGGACGTGAGCACCGCCCGAAAGGCACGTCGGGGCCCGGTCCACCGACCGGGCCCCGAGCCGATGTGAGTCCCGACCCCTACACGTACCGCTCGAGAATCGACGACTCGGCCAGCCGCGAGAGCCCCTCGCGCACACTCCGTGCCCGCGCCTCGCCGACTCCGTCCACCGTCTGGAGATCGTCCACGCTCGCCGCGAGCAGCTTCTGCAGTCCTCCGAAGTGCTCCACGAGCCGGTCGATGATCGCCCCGGGCAGCCGCGGCACCTTCGCCAGCAGCCGGAAGCCGCGCGGCGAGACCGCCGAGTCCAGGGTCTCGGGAGAGCCGCTGTACCCCAGGGCCCGTGCCACGACGGGGAGTTCGAGCAACTCGGTGTGGGAGAGCGCGTCCAGCTCGGTCAGCGCCTCCGTGACCGTACGGGACCGCTTCGCGGTCGGCTCCGGCACATAGTCGCGCACGACCAGCTCGCGCTCCGGCTCGACGCCTGCGATCAACTCGTCGAGCTGGAGCGAGAGAAGCCGGCCGTCGGTGCCGAGCTCCACCACGTACTCGGCGATCTCGGTCGCGATCCGGCGCACCATCTCCAGCCGCTGTGCGACGGCCGTCACATCGCGGACCGTCACCAGGTCCTCGATCTCCAGCGCGGAGAGCGTGCCCGCCACCTCGTCGAGCCGGAGCTTGTACCGCTCCAGGGTGGCGAGGGCCTGATTGGCGCGCGACAGGATCGCGGCGGACTCCTCCAGGACCCGACGCTCACCGTCCACGTACAGCGCGATCAGACGCATCGACTGCGAGACCGAGACGACAGGGAAGTTGCACTGCTTGGAGACCCGGTCCGCCGTGCGGTGGCGGGTGCCGGTCTCCTCGGTGGGGATGGAGGCGTCCGGGACCAGTTGCACGCCGGCCCGGAGGATCTTGCTCATGTCCTTGTCGAGGATCAGAGCCCCGTCGAGCTTGGCCAGCTCGCGCAGCCGCGTCGCGGTGAACTCGACATCCAGCACGAAGCCGCCGGTGCACATGGACTCGACGGTCTTGTCCATGCCCAGCACGATCAGCCCGCCGGTGTTGCCACGGAGAATGCGCTCCAGGCCGTCCCGCAAGGCCATTCCGGGCGCGACGGCGCTCAGCGAGGCGCGCATCAGCGCCTCGTTACCGGTGCCTTGGCCGGACTTTCCGGGCGATGCTGCCCGGTCGTTGGCTGCCACTGCACTCCTCCGGTCACAGGTTTGCGGTGCCCTACGTCCCTCATGCCGTTCGTACGGACGGGCGAGACCAGGGCAAAGTCTACCGGCGCGCGTTGTCCTCCCGTGGGGCCTCCGTACGAGACCGGCGCGGGAGCACTCTCAGCGCGTCGCCCATGTTGGCGACTTCCGTGACCTTCATACCGTCCGGGACCTTGCCCGGGTCGGTCGGGACCAGTGCGTGGGTGAAGCCCAGACGGTGCGCCTCGGCCAGTCTGCGCTGTACCCCGGTCACCCGCCTGACCTCGCCCGCGAGCCCCACTTCGCCGATCGCCACCAGGTTCTTGGGCAGTGGTGTGTCGCTTGCCGCGCTGGCCAGCGCCAGTGCGACCGCGAGGTCGGCGGCGGGCTCGGAGAGCTTCACACCGCCGACAGTCGCGCTGTAGATGTCCCGTTTGCCGAGCGAGCTGATCCGGCCGCGCTGCTCCAGAACGGCCAGCATCATGGAGACCCGGGACGTCTCGAGCCCGGAGGTGGTGCGCCGGGGCGAAGGGATCTGTGAATCGACCGTCAGCGCCTGCACTTCGGCAACGAGCGGTCGCCGTCCCTCCAGCGTGACTGTCAGACAGGTGCCAGGTACGGGTTCGTCGCGCCGGGTGAGGAAGAGCCCGGACGGGTCGGCGAGGCCGGTGATGCCCTCGTCGTGCAGTTCGAAACAGCCGACCTCGTCCGTCGCCCCGTACCGGTTCTTCACGCCGCGGACCAGCCGGAGGCGCGCATGACGGTCGCCCTCGAAGGAAAGCACCACGTCGACGAGATGCTCCAGCAGCCGGGGTCCGGCGATCGCGCCGTCCTTCGTGACGTGGCCGACCAGCAGCGTGGACATGCCGCGATCCTTGGAGGCACGGATGAGCGCTCCGGCGACCTCCCGGACCTGCGCCATACCGCCGGGCGCACCGTCGATCTCGGGCGAGGCGACGGTCTGTACGGAGTCGAGGATGAGCAGGGACGGCTTGACCGCGTCCAGATGGCCGAGGACCGCGGAGAGGTCGGTCTCGGCCGCGAGGTAGAGGTGGTCGTTGATCGCGCGGATCCGGTCGGCACGCAGCCGCACCTGACTCGCGGACTCCTCCGCGGTGACATAGAGGGTGCGGTGCTCGTCGCTGGCGGCCTTGGCCGCCACGTCCAGCAGGAGTGTCGACTTGCCCACGCCCGGCTCACCCGCGACCAGCACCACGGCGCCGGGGATCAGCCCGCCGCCGAGCACCCGGTCCAGCTCGTCGACACCGGTCGACCGCGCGGTGGCCTGCCGGCTGTCGACCTGGCCGATGGGGAGAGCGGCCGTGCTCACGCGGCCGGCCGCCGTCGTCCGTACGGCAGGGGCGCCGCCGAATTCCTCGACCGTCCCCCAGGCCTGGCATTCGGGGCAGCGGCCGAGCCACTTGGCGGTGGTCCAGCCGCATTCGGTGCAGCGGTAGGACGGCCGGTCCTTCGCGGATTTCGTACGGGCAGCCATGGCGCCACCGTATAGGTGAGGACTGACACCACCGCCCGGCGCGGTGCGCGGGGCGGCCGCGGTGGAAGGGAACGGACAGGGGGATCCGGCGGAATCATGGGTTCCTGCCCCCTTTTGAGCGGTACGTTCACCCGTAAGGGTTAAAAGTGAGCAAGAGGCGCCAAGGGCATGCCTTGCCCTGCCTACGGTCGCGGGGTGACGAGCAGCAGGCGGGAGACCCCCGCACACACCACCGGCGCACACCGGACGCAGCGCCGTGCTCCCCACTCGTCGCCGCAGCGACCGCCTGCTCGTTACGAGCCGTATCTCGACGGCCTCTTCACCTACTGCCTCTCCGTGCTCTGCGACCACGACGTCGCCGTCGAGGCGCTCGGGGGTGCGCTCGCCATCGCGGAACGGCAGGACGGGCGGTGTCCCGCGGGTGAGGAGGAACGTAAAACCTGGCTGTACGCGCTGGCCAGGTGGGTGTGCCTGCGCACGCTCGCCGAGCAGAAACGGGGTCGTCAGGCGCATCGCCGGCAGGAGAGGAAGCAGCCGGGCGGGAGGACCCCCGGAGGGGTGCGTCCAGGGAGCCGTACGTTCCCGGCCGTCACCCCGCCCCCGGCCACCGGCGCGGCGGGCCTCACGAGCGCCGCCATCCCCGATTCCGCCCCGGTCGCCGAAGCACGTCGGCGCGAACTCGCGCAGCTCGCCTGGCCCGAAGCCGCAGGCACCACCCCCGAACAGCGCGAAGCCCTCGAACTGGCCGTACGCCACCGCCTCGCCCCGCGCGCCGTGGCCGCCGTCCTCGGCCTCGAACCCGCGACCGCCCGCGAGATCCTCGCCGCCGCGGCCTGCGAGGTGGAACGTACCCGCGCCGCCCTCGCCGTCGTCGAGACCGGCAACTGTCCCACTGTCGCCCGCCTCATCGGCGACCACCTCGTCCTGCTCTCCGCCGTCCTGCGCCGCGAACTCGTCCGTCACGTCGACGACTGCCCCCGCTGCCGTCGTGCTGCCGAACGGGCGGGCGCCGAGGGCCCCTGGCCGGGCGGTGCCCTCACCCCTGCGGCCGCGCTGCCGGTCGTCGAGGCGCCGCGGCCGTCGGCGTACGTCGCGATGATCCACGCGCAGAGGAATCGGTCCGGCAGTCCGCGCTTCGACCGGGCGGGCTTCCCGATGGACCCCAAGGACCATGCCGCGCGCCGGGACCGGCTCCGGGCGAGAGCCGTGACGACGACGGTGGTGGCGACAGTCGTCGCCGCCCCCGTGATCGCCCTGTGGTCCGCCTATCGGGGGGCACCGCTGACCGGCGAGGGGCACGACGGTGCCTCGGTCACCGCGACCGAGACGGACGGCCGACGCGGCCTCGACGGCGATCCGCACGACCGCTACGAGAACGCGGGCAACGCCAGCCCCGAGCCCGGTGCCCACTTCAAGGACGGCAGCCGTACGCCGGACGTCTCCGCCGAGGTCATCAGCTCGGGGACGGGACGGCGCGGCCCCGGCCGGCTCCTCGTCACGGCCCGTTCCTCCGGCCACACGACGCTGATCACGCTGACCGCCTCGGGCGGCGCTCCCGTGGCCTGGTCCGCGCGGGCGGACGCGTCCTGGCTGCGCCTCAGCAGGTCCTCCGGCACCCTTGCCGCAGGCGAGAGCGTCACGATCCACGTCCTTGTGGAGCATGCACGGGAACCGGCGGGTGCCTGGAGCGCCCGTATCGGCCTCGCCCCGTCGGGCTCGGTGGTGGCGATCAGAGGGTACGGAGCGATGCCGTCCGGCGGGCCGTCGGTGCCGTCCGGCCCGCCGCCGTCCTCTCCCGGTCCCACGGATCCGTCGCCGGATCCGACGGACCCCGCGCCCTCGCCGACCGATCCGTCACCGACGGACCCGTCGCCGACGGACCCGTCGCCGGATCCCACGCCCTCGCCGACGGACCCGTCGCCGACCGACCCGTCGCCGACGGACCCGTCGCCGACCGACCCGTCGCCGACCGACCCGACTCAGCCACCGTCACCGGACCCCTCGAACCCCTCCGCCCCGGGGACAAGCCCGTCCGACCCGGCGCCGACGGGCTGAATGCCGGCCTCGGCCCGTCGGTACTCAGCCCACCGAAGTACCCCCTAAGCCTCCGTGGGTCCTACCGGATCCGCCGGATGCGGTGCCATCGGCAGGAGCGAGGACAACCGCTCCTCGCACAGCTCGACCAGCCGCTCGTACGCCTCCTTGCCCATCAGCTCGGTGAGCTCGGGCCGGTACGACACATAGACCGGCTCCCCGGCCCCGTGCGCCGAGGTCGCCGACGTGCACCACCAGTGCAGATCGTGACCGCCAGGACCCCAGCCCCGGCGGTCGTACTCGCCGATCGAGACCTGGAGCACGCGCGTTTCGTCGGGGCGGTCGATCCAGTCGTACGTGCGCCGGATCGGCAGCTGCCAGCACACGTCCGGCTTGGTCTCCAGCGGCTCCTTGCCCTCGCGCAGCGCCAGGATGTGCAGCGAACACCCGGCTCCGGCCGCGAATCCGGGCCGGTTCTGGAAGATGCAGGACCCCTTCCAGCGGCGTGTCTGGCGTTCCCCGTCGTCGTCGACCTCGACCCAGCCCGTCTCCGTACCGACGTCGTGGAACTGCCACAGCTCGGGGGTCAGCCGGGAGACGTTGTCCGCCACCCGCTTCTCGTCGTCCTCGTCGGAGAAATGCGCACCCAGCGTGCAGCACCCGTCGTCCGCGCGGCCCGCCTGGATGCCCTGGCAGCCACTGCCGAAGATGCAGGTCCACCTGGAGGTCAGCCAGGTCAGGTCGCAGCGGAAGATCTGCTCGTCGTCCGCGGGGTCGGGGAACTCGACCCAGGCGCGTGCGAAGTCGATCCCCTTCTCGTCTTCGGACCGGTCGGGCCCGTTCTTTTCCGGCTGCTGCATCTCCTGCTTCGTTCTCTGCTTCTTCGTGGCTTTGCCCGGCTTCGCCTTTTTCGTCTTTGGCACGGGCCAAGAGTAAGTCCGTAGGAGCAGTAGCGTTCGGCGTATGAGACTCGGAGTCCTCGACGTGGGGTCGAACACGGTTCATCTGCTGGTGGTGGACGCGCACCCCGGCGCCCGCCCGCTGCCCGCGCACTCGCACAAGGCGGAGCTGCGCCTGGCCGAACTCCTCGATGCGGACGGGGCGATCGGCCCCGAGGGCGTGGACCGGCTCGTGTCGACGATCGCCGGTGCCCTGCAGGCCGCCGAGGACAAGGGCTGCGAGGACGTGCTGCCGTTCGCCACGTCCGCGGTGCGGGAAGCGAGCAACGCCGACGAGGTGCTGACCCGGGTACGGGTGGAGACGGGCGTCGATCTCGCCGTCCTCAGCGGTGAGGAGGAGGCCCGGCTCACCTTCCTCGCTGCCCGCCGCTGGTTCGGCTGGTCGGCGGGGAAGCTGCTGGTCCTCGACATCGGCGGCGGTTCACTGGAGATCGCGTACGGCATCGACGAGGAGCCCGACGCCGCCGTGTCCCTGCCGCTCGGGGCCGGGCGTCTCACCTCCGGCTGGCTGCTGCACGATCCGCCGAACCCTTCGGAGGTGAAGGTGCTGCGCCGCCATGTGCGGGCCAGTATCGCCCGAACGGTCGGCGAGTTCAGCCGCTTCGGCCGCCCCGACCACATCGTGGCGACCTCCAAGACGTTCAGGCAGCTCGCCAGGATCGCAGGCGCCGCACGCTCCGCCGAGGGTCTCTACGTGCAGCGCACACTCACTCGCAAGGCGCTGGAGGAATGGGTGCCCAAGCTGGCGGCGATGACGGCCGACCAGCGCGGCCGGCTGTCCGGCGTCTCCGAGGGGCGGGCCGCGCAGCTGCTCGCCGGGGCGGTGGTCGCCGAGGGGGCGATGGATCTCTTCGGCGTGGAGGAGCTGGAGATCTGCCCGTGGGCGCTGCGTGAGGGAGTGATCCTGCGCCGCCTGGACCACCTCCCGACGGCGGCGGCCCCCGCCCTGAACTGAATGCGCGTACCGCTGGAGGACCGGGGCGACGGGGCGCGCGGATGGCCGGGAGCGGAGTCATGGCCCTTCTCACTTTCCGCCCTGACGCCTCGGTGGCGCGCGCACCCGCCCCGTACGCTGTCTGCGTGGCAGAACCAGTGGTGCGCATCCCGGATGCGAAGGTCGCCCTGTCGACGGCTTCCGTCTATCCGGAGTCGACGGCGACGGCCTTCGAGATTGCCGCGCGTCTGGGCTACGACGGTGTCGAGATCATGGTCTGGACCGATCCCGTCAGCCAGGACATCGAGGCCTTGCGACGGCTCTCGGACTACCACCAGGTGCCGATCCTCGCCGTTCACGCGCCCTGTCTGCTGATCACCCAGCGGGTCTGGTCCACCGATCCCTGGGTGAAGCTCCAGCGGGCCCGTGCGGCCGCGGAGAAGCTCGGAGCGACGACCGTCGTCGTCCATCCGCCGTTCCGCTGGCAGCGCCAGTACGCGCGCGACTTCGTCACCGGCATCTGGCGGATGGCGGACGAGACGGACGTGCGGTTCGCCGTCGAGAACATGTACCCGTGGCGGTACCGGGACCGCGAGATGCTCGCGTACGCCCCCGACTGGGACGTCACCAACAACGACTACCGCCACTTCACGGTGGACCTCTCGCACACCGCGACCGCCCGCACCGACGGCATGGCCATGGTCGACCGGATGGGTGACCGGCTCGCCCACGTCCACCTCGCCGACGGCAAGGGCTCCAACAAGGACGAGCATCTGGTGCCCGGCCGTGGTGACCAGCCCTGTGCGGAACTGCTGGAGCGCCTGGCGCGTACGGGTTTCGAGGGCCATGTCGTCATCGAGGTCAACACCCGCCGCGCCATGTCCGCAGCCGAACGCGAAGCCGACCTGGCGGAGGCGCTCGCCTTCACCCGCCTCCACCTGGCGTCCTCGTCGGCGCGGGTCCCCCGCTCATGACCCCCGGCACGGCAGGCGGGAACGCCGGCGGCGAGGGCACGGCACACACACCTCCCGAGCGCCCGAAACGCCGAGGCCGCCCCTCCCGTACGACGGCAGCCACCGGCCCCGGTGCCCGCGAACGCATCCTGGAAGCGGCCCGCACGGAATTCGCCGAACGCGGCTACGACAAGACGTCGGTCCGGGGCATCGCCAAGGCGGCAGGCGTCGACGCCGCACTCGTCCACCACTACTTCGGTACGAAGGACGAGGTCTTCGCGGCGGCGATCGAAGTCTCCTTCGAACCCGCCCTGGTGATCCCGTCCGTACTGGGCATGGGCACGGACGGCCTGGGGGAGCGGCTGGCCCGCTATTTCATCGGCGTATGGGAGAACCCGGCGTCCAGGGCCCCTCTGCTGGCGATCATGCGCTCCGCCCTGACGCACGAAGGGGCGGCGAAGGTACTGCGCGGCTTCGTCCTGCGGCGCCTGCTGGAGCGGATCGCTGACACACTGGACGTGCCGGACGCGACGTTCCGTGCGGAACTGGCCGCGTCGCACATGGTCGGGATCGTGATGCTGCGGTACGTGATCAAGGCGGAGCCGCTGGCCTCGGCGGACCCGGAGAAGATCATCGCCATGGTCGCTCCGGCGCTCCAGCGCTACTTGACGGAGACCTGACCGCCCCGGGGTGACCTTTCGTCCGTCCGGCGTCGGAGGACCGGGGGCCGGGGCGGAGGTCCGTTCCGGGACGGGGCGGGCAGGGGGAGCGGACCCCGCGCAGCGGCCCCGCCCCCCGAACCCCGACTCCGCCCACTCACTGAGCACCCCGTCCCGCATTCCGGACACGGTGTCCAGATCTTGGAGTCGAAGCGTAGGCTCGAAGACAGTCTTTTCTGTCGAAGGAGCGAGAGACGATGCCGCAGCTGAGGTCCCGCACTGTCACCCACGGCCGCAACATGGCGGGCGCCCGCGCCCTTATGCGGGCCTCGGGCGTAGCCGGCGAGGACATCGGCAAGCCGATCATCGCGGTCGCCAACTCGTTCACCGAGTTCGTCCCCGGCCACACGCACCTCGCCCCGGTGGGCAGGATCGTCTCCGACGCCATCAAGGCCGCGGGCGCCGTCCCCCGCGAGTTCAACACGATCGCCGTCGACGACGGCATCGCGATGGGCCACGCCGGGATGCTCTACAGCCTCCCGTCCCGCGACCTGATCGCCGACTCCGTCGAGTACATGGTCGAGGCGCACTGCGCGGACGCGCTGATCTGCATCTCCAACTGCGACAAGATCACCCCCGGCATGCTGATGGCCGCGATGCGCCTCAACATCCCGACGGTCTTCGTCTCCGGCGGCCCGATGGAGGCCGGCAAGGCCACCCTTGTCGACGGCACGGTCCGCAAGCTCGACCTGATCAACGCGATCAGCGACGCCGTCAACGAGAACGTCTCGGACGAGGACATCCTCCGTATCGAGGAGAACGCCTGTCCCACCTGCGGCAGCTGTTCCGGCATGTTCACCGCCAACTCGATGAACTGCCTGACCGAGGTCCTCGGCCTCTCCCTCCCCGGCAACGGCTCCGTCCTCGCCACGCACACCGCCCGCAAGGCGCTGTACGAGGAGGCCGGCCGCACGGTCGTCGAGATCACCAAGCGCTACTACGAGCAGGACGACGCGACGGTCCTGCCGCGCTCCATCGGCACCCGCGCCGCGTTCGACAACGCGATGGCGCTGGACATCGCCATGGGCGGCTCCACCAACACGATCCTGCACCTGCTCGCCGCCGCGCAGGAGGCCGAGCTGGACTACGACCTCGACGACATCAACGAGGTCTCGCGCCGCGTCCCCTGCCTGTCGAAGGTCGCTCCCAACGTGGCCCCCGGTGGCACGTACTACATGGAGGACGTCCACCGGGCCGGCGGCGTCCCCGCCATCCTCGGTGAGCTGCACCGCGGCGGCCTGCTCGACGAGGACGTGCACTCGGTGCACTCCGCGACCCTCGGCGAGTGGCTGAAGAACTGGGACGTCCGGGGCGGCTCCCCGTCCCCCGAGGCCGTCGAGCTGTGGCACGCGGCCCCCGGATGCGTGCGTTCCGCGACGGCCTTCTCGCAGTCCGAGCGCTGGGACACCCTCGACCTGGACGCGGCGGGCGGATGCATCCGCGACCTGGAGCACGCGTACTCCAAGGACGGCGGCCTCGCGGTCCTGAAGGGCAACCTCGCCGAGGACGGCTGCGTCGTGAAGACGGCGGGCGTCGACGAGTCGATCTGGACCTTCGAAGGCCCGGCGGTCGTCTGCGAGTCGCAGGAAGAGGCCGTCGACAAGATCCTCCGCAAGGAGATCAAGGAGGGCGACGTCGTCGTCATCCGTTACGAGGGTCCGCGCGGTGGTCCCGGCATGCAGGAGATGCTCTACCCCACCTCCTTCCTGAAGGGCCGGGGCCTGGGCAAGAGCTGTGCGCTCGTCACCGACGGCCGCTTCTCCGGCGGCACGTCGGGTCTGTCGATCGGTCACGCATCGCCGGAGGCGGCGTCGGGCGGCACGATCGCACTGGTCGAGGACGGCGACCGGATCCGGATCGACATCCCGAACCGCTCGATCGAGCTCCTCGTCCCCGACGCCGAGCTGACCACCCGCCGTGAGGCGCTGAACGGCGTGTACGCGCCGAAAAACCGCGAGCGCAAGGTCTCGGCGGCGCTGCGCGCGTATGCGGCGATGGCGACGAGCGCGGACCGCGGCGCGGTGCGCGACGTCTCGAAACTCGGCTGATACGGCACCAGGTCCCGCACACACAGTGGCCCCCGGCGTTCTCCACGCGCCGGGGGCCACTGTGTGTGCCTGACGAGACGGACGGGTAGTCACTCCACGTGTTCGGGTAAATGCCCATAATCACGCCCATCATGCGTTCATCACGATTGGATGAGCATGCACATCCCTGTCCGTACCGACGTCCTCATCCGCCGCTCGGCGGTCATCGCCTCCGCGATCGCCGCACTGGCGGTCCTCGGCGCCGTCCCGGCCCACGCGGCGTCCACAGGAGCCACCACTGCGACTGCCACCGCCACCCCGGCCGGTATCTGCGGATCCGGCTACACCCAGATCGACTCGCACGCCTTCCGTAACTCCACCACCGAACTCGCCCGCGTCCATCTGCTCTACAACGCGAGCACGAAGTCCAACTGCGTGGTCACCCTCCACTCCTCCTCCACCAGCGGTTACGCGCTGCCGACCGGGGCCTGGCTCGATGTGGACGGCGACGGCAAGGGGCAGACGAAGGACCAGGGCACGTACTCCTCGTACGCCGGTCCGGTACGCCTCGCCGCGGGCAGCCGCTGTGTGAAGTGGGGCGGAATGATCGAGGCGGGCGTCGGTACGTACACCTACACGAGCCCGTGGGAGCACTGCGGCTGATGCCGGACGGCGCTGCTCCGTCCCGCGCAGGGGCAGCGCCGCCGCCGGTACCGCCGTCGACCCGGGGATAATCGACCTCGTGAGCGAGAAAAGCGAAGCCCCCGACGGTACCGAGCCCAGCAACGCGAGCGCCGGAACCGCCCCCGGCCCGCAGCCCGAGCCCATCCGCTTCTTCGGCACGAGCTGGGTCGAGCACGACAGCCGGTACGGGCTCCGCCGTGTCGGCGTCGCCCTCGGCTCCCTCGCCGCGGCCGTCGCCTCCTGCTTCGTGCTCCGCTTCGCCTATCAGGGCCTGGAGATCGCCGACGCCGGCAGCTTCGTCGGCATCCTGGTCGTTCTGATGTTCGGCATCTGCAGCGCCATCGCCTTCCGCAAGTCCTGGGAGGGGTTCAGCCGCCGCCCGGCCGACCCGGCCGGCGAGGACAACCTGCGCAGCCTGAAGGCGATCGGGTTCGTCGGCTCGCTGCTCGCGTACTTCCTCCGCTCGTTCCTGGAGGCGCCGGGCGAGAAGCTGCGGCGTACGGAGTACGAGGCGGCCGTCGCCCGGTACGCGAAGCGCCGCTCGGCCCGGACCGGAAACCCGGCAGGCCGCAAGACACCCAAGGGCGGGAAACCCCGCCACAGGTAGCCCCGGCAGGGGTCAGGATGACCCCATGGCCCCACACAGACCCCACCACCCCCGCAGAGCCCGCACCGTCCCGCGGACTCACCTCGCCTCGATCCCGCGGTCTCTCCTTCGACCGCGCCGCCGCCCAGTACGCCGCGGCCCGTCCCGGCTACCCGCCCGCCCTCTTCGCCGCGGTCGAAGAACTCACCGGCCGCCCCCTGCGCGGCGCCCGCACCCTCGATGTCGGCGCGGGCACCGGCATCTCCACCCGGCTCCTGTACGAGCGCGGCGCCCACGTCACCGCCGTCGAACCGGGCCCCGGCATGGCGGCGGAACTGTACCGCGCGCTCCCGAACATGCCGATCGTGCGCGGCGACGGCAACCGCCTTCCCTTCGCCACCGCCTCGGCCGATCTGATCACGTACGCACAGTCCTGGCACTGGACCGATCAGACCCGAGCCGCCTCCGAGGCCCTCCGCGTCCTGCGCCCGGGCGGCGCGCTCGCGCTCTGGTGGAACGTCTCCGACACGCCGTGCCCTGGATCGCCGGGCAGGACACCCGCCTTCGCCGCTTCTTCGGCGCGGACGACAGCGCGCACGGTTCGCCCGTCCGCTCCCGCGACCTGCCGGCCGAACTCGGCTTCGCGCACCGCCTGGTGCCCTGGACCCGCCAGGACCGTCGGCACCAGCCCTGCCGTACGCCTTCGAACAGGCCCGTCGCCACGACAGTCCCTGCCGCCACCCCGGCACGACGGCCTCCCCCGCGATGCTCACGCCGCAGCGGCACCACGGCCGCACAGGAACGAGCGTGCAGCCCGCATGCACCAGCACCCCCGTCGGCGCGGCCACCGGAATCACGCCGAGCACGCCCGGCAGCACGGCCACGAACAGCAGCAGCCACACCCCGTGCAGCACCCGGGACGGCTTCGTCCGCGCCCCGACCGCACATGGGCGGCGCCGCGGACGATCACGGCGGCCATCGGTAGCGCACCGAGAAGCCCGCAGACCGAATTGCCCACCCCTGCGCGATCAGCTCCTCGTGGTACTCGGTCCGCCTGCCGTCGTGCAGCCCGTCCACGGCCGCCGCGCTGAACAGCGACTCGGCCGACACGATCAGCGCGGTCGCCCCCGTCGCGAGACCCAACCGCCGCGAGCGGTGCGGGCACCACCCGGGCCGCCCGCCGCCACAGCGTGAGGACGGCGAGCGTCCCGACCCCCACCAGGACGGCGGCGCCCGTCACCCCCGTACCCCTGACGAGTCCGGGCAGCCCGCCCGGCTGCTGCCCCATGGACCCGGAAGCCGCCACGTCGGCGAGCACGAAGATCTGCCCGGCCAATCAGAGGTGGAACGGCCCCGGTCGCCCCCGACCGCCTGCGCCCACTCCACGTCCCGTGCCGACGACACCTCGGTGTCCGGAAGCCTGCGCACCGCCCCGATCCCTTGACGAAGGGGCGCGGTGACGATCAAAATTCATCGCATGATGAATTATTCGGGTGCCATCGAGGCCCGCGGCCTCACGGTCGTACGAGGCAACCGCACCGTCCTGCGCGGCCTCGACTTCACCGTCGAACCCGGCAGGGTCACCGGCCTCCTCGGCCCCTCCGGCTGTGGCAAATCCACCCTGATGCGGGCCGTCGTCGGCACCCAGGCCAAGGTCACCGGCACCCTCGACGTCCTCGGTGCCCCCGCGGGCCACCCCACCCTCCGCCCGCGCATCGGGTACGTCACCCAGGCACCGTCGGTCTACACCGACCTCAGTGTCCGGCAGAACCTCGACTACTTCGCGGCGATCCTCCAGCCGGGCCGCGGACACCGGGACACCCGCCGCGCCGCTGTCGCCCGCGCCCTCACCGATGTCGACCTGACCAGCCACGCGGACGCCCTGGCCGGCACCCTCTCCGGCGGCCAGCTGACCCGTGTCTCCCTCGCCGCCGCCCTGCTCGGCACCCCCGAGCTCCTCGTCCTCGACGAGCCGACCGTCGGCCTCGACCCGGTACTCCGCCGCGACCTGTGGAGCCTCTTCCACGCCCTCGCTGCCGACCACGGCGCCACGCTCCTCGTCTCCTCCCACGTCATGGACGAGGCCGAGCGCTGCCACCGCCTGCTCCTCATGCGCGAGGGCGAGATCCTCGCCGACGGCACCCCCGAGGCGCTGCGCACCCACGCCCGGACCGCCACCGTCGAAGAAGCCTTCCTCCACCTGGTCGACGAGGCCGCCACCCGTCAGGAGAACGCCCGATGAGCACGGCCAACACGCCGCAGCAGGCCCCCACCACTCCGCAGGCCCCCACCGACCCCCGCGCCCAGCCCGAACCCCCGGCCCTCAGCCCCGCCCGCGCCCTCGCCACCGCCGCCCGCGTCCTGCGCCAGCTGACCCACGACCCGCGCACCGTCGCGCTGCTGCTCCTCGTCCCGGTCGTGTTGATCACGCTGCTCCGGTATGTCTTCGACGGCAGCCCGCAGACCTTCGACGCCATCGGCGCCTCGCTCCTCGGCATCTTCCCGCTGATCACGATGTTCCTGGTGACCTCGATCGCCACCCTCCGCGAACGCACGTCGGGCACCCTGGAACGCCTCCTCGCCATGCCGCTCGGCAAGGGCGACCTGATCGCCGGCTACGCCCTCGCGTTCGGCGCCGTCGCGATCCTCCAGTCCCTCCTGGCCACCGCGCTCTCGGTCTGGGTGCTCGGCCTCGACGTCGTCGGCTCCCCCTGGCTGCTGCTCCTCGTCGCCCTGCTCGACGCCCTGCTCGGCACGGCCCTCGGCCTCTTCGTCTCCGCCTTTGCCGCGTCCGAGTTCCAGGCCGTCCAGTTCATGCCGGCCGTGATCTTCCCCCAACTCCTGCTCTGCGGACTGTTCATCGCGCGCGACCGGATGGCACCCGCCCTCGAAGCGATCTCGAACGTCCTGCCCATGTCGTACGCGGTCGACGGCATGAACGAAGTCCTCCACCACACAGAGGTCACCGGCAACTTCGTCCGTGACGTCCTGATCGTCTCGTGCTGCGCCCTCCTCGTCCTCACCCTCGGCGCGGCCACC
Source organism: Streptomyces atratus (assembly GCF_040655115.1). Lineage (GTDB taxonomy): Bacteria > Actinomycetota > Actinomycetes > Streptomycetales > Streptomycetaceae > Streptomyces > Streptomyces atratus_D. Next base: position 200,928 of record NZ_JBFAJH010000011.1, read on the forward strand.
CTCCGCCGCCGCACCACCTGACGCGCCGGTGCGAGGATGGCAACGACGACGCACCACCAGAACCGCGTACCACCGCACCGTCCGGAGGGTGAACCGCATGACCCAGACAGTCGCAGTCCTCGGCACCGGCAAGATCGGCGAGGCTCTGCTCAGCGGAATGATCCGCGCGGGGTGGCGCCCGGCCGACCTGCTGGTCACCGCCCGCCGCTCCGAGCGTGCCGAGGAACTCCGTACCCGTTACGGCGTCGAGTCCGTCACCAACGCCGAAGCCGCCAAGCGCGCCGATGTCCTCATCCTCGCGGTCAAGCCCCAGGACATGGGCCGGCTCCTCGACGAACTCACCTCCCACCTCACGGCCGGCCGTCTGGTCATCAGCGCCGCCGCCGGTATCCCGACCGCCTTCATCGAGGACCGCCTCGCTCCGAAGACTCCGGTCGTACGGGTCATGCCGAACACCCCGGTCCTCGTCGACGAGGGCATGTCCGTCATCTCGGCGGGCAGCCACGCCACCACCGAACACCTCGCCACCGCCGAGGCGATCTTCGGCGGCGTGGGCAAGACCCTCCGCGTCCCCGAGTCCCAGCAGGACGCCGCGACCGCGCTGTCCGGCTCGGGACCCGCCTACTTCTACTTCCTCGTCGAAGCGATGACCGACGCGGGCATCCTGCTCGGCCTGCCCCGCGCCCAGGCCCACGACCTGATCGTGCAGGCCGCCATCGGCGCTGCGGTGATGCTCCGGGACAGCGGCGAACACCCGGTCAAGCTCCGCGAAGCCGTCACCAGCCCGGCCGGCACCACCATCAGCGCCATCCGTGAGCTGGAGAACCACGGCGTACGCGCCGCCCTCATCGCCGCCCTCGAAGCAGCCCGCGACCGCAGCCGCGAGCTGGCCTCGGGCAACGGCTGACCTCACCTGCCGGCGGCAGTCACCAGTTCCGCGCTGGTCACGACCTTCGCGAAGCCACCGTTGTGCAGCGACACAGCGGTGGCCCGCGCCAGCTCGTCCGCACTCAGCGCCCACCCCCACGGCCCGACCCCGTCGAACGTGTACGTGGCATCGAACGCGAAGAACACCTCGTACCCGAGATTCCCGCCCATCCGCGCCGTCGTCTCCGCGCACATATTGGTCTGGATCCCGGCCACCACGATCTGCCGCACCCCGCCCGCACTGAGCCACGCCCCGAGATCGGGCGTGCCGTAGAAGGCGGAATTCACGGTCTTCGTCAGGAACAGTTCGGGCCCACTGCCCTTCCCCCGCCGCTCCTCCACGTATCCCTTGAACGCGTTCCCCGAGTACCCGGGCCGCAGCGGCGAATCCGGCTTCGCCGAGTCATGCCGCACAAACACGACGGGGCGCCCACTCGCCTGCCAGGCGTCGATGAGCTCCGCAATGTTCCGATCCGCCTCCGGATTGTTCCGTGGCCCCCAGTGAGCCTCCTCCTCAAAGCCTTCCTGTACATCCACCACGACCAGCGCTGCGTTCTCTGCGATCTCCATACGAACGATGCTGCCGCCCCGGACCGCACCAGCCCAGAGGTCGAAATGTCATCGATCGATGATTTACTGCCACCATGTCGCCCCACCCCTCCGCCACCCCCACGCGGATCGCCCTGGTCGCGTTCCCCGGCATCCGCGCCTTCGACGTCTCGGTCATCACCGAGGTCTGGGGCGTGAACCGCACCGACCGCGGAGTCCCGCCCTTCGAGCTGCGCCGCACCGCTGCCGGCCCGGCCCCCATCCCGCTGCGCGGCGGCCTCTCCCTCAGCCCGGACCGCACCCTCGCCTGGCTGACCGACGCCGATCTGATTGTCGTCCCCGGCCTCGACGACCACCTGACACCCGCCCCCACACCGGTCCTCGAAGCCCTCCGCCACGCCCACACCCGAGGTACCCCCATAGCCGCACTCTGCGGCGGCGCGTTCACCCTCGCGCAGGCGGGACTCCTCGACGGTCGCCAAGCTGTCACCCACTGGAACCTCACCGACCTCCTCCGCACCCGCCATCCTCAGGTGACGGTCGTCCCGGACGCCCTCTTCCTCCACGACGACAACGTCTGGACGTCGGCCGGCACCGCAGCCGGTATCGACCTCTGCCTCCATCTCGTCCGCACGGCCCATGGCGCCGAAGCCGCAGCGGCGATCGCCCGTTCGATGGTCACGGCCCCGTTCCGCACCGGCACCCAGGCTCAATTCATCGAACACCCCACCCCGCACACGGACCGGGACGCCGACACCCTGGCTGCGGTGCGCGCCTTTGCCCTCACCCACCTGGCCGAACCCCACACGGTGGCCGACCTCGCAGCCCGCGCCGGCATGTCCCCCCGCTCCTTCGCGCGCCACTTCCAGGCGACCACGGGCACCACACCGCTGCGCTGGTTGATCACTCAACGCATCGCCGCAGCCCAGAAGCTCCTGGAGCGGACCGACCTGCCGCTACCCGAGGTGGCCCGCCGCACGGGCTTCGGCAGCGAGATCACCATGCGCCAGCACTTCGCGACCCACCTGGCCACCAGCCCCCGGGACTACCGCTTGGCCTTCCACCACACTCCGGGCCAGCCGCAGGTTGACACGGCCCGCCCGCATCCGTAATGTTCTCCGAGTTGTCCGACGTGAGCGCCGACCCCGGTCGGTCCCCGGACAGCCATTCCGCAGTAACCACATCGAGCAAGCGACGTCTGTCGCCCTGCTTTCTGTGCGCATATGCGAAATGAGGAATCCGTGTTCGAAGGAACGCGACCCCGATTAGCGTCGGGTCCCAGGATTCCGCTAAAGTCTCACTCGTCGGAACGGCCGAACAGCCGGGAAGGCAAACCCCGCTGACTGGGAATCAGGCCCGAAAGGATCTGATAGAGTCGGACTCGCCGGAAAGGGAAACGCGAAAGCGAAGAACTGGAAAGCGCAGTAACAAATCTTCTGCTTCGCAGAGGGCCCGCTTCGACCGGGAATCGGACACGAAAGAGTCTGATAGAGTCGGAAACGCAAGACCGAAGGGAAAAGCCCGGAGGAAAGCCCGAGAGGGTGAGTACAAAGGAAGCGTCCGTTCCTTGAGAACTCAACAGCGTGCCAAAAGTCAACGCCAG
>NZ_JBFAJH010000012.1:0-729 GCF_040655115.1 Streptomyces atratus
CGCCCGGTTACATTCCGAACCCGGAAGCTAAGCCTTTCAGCGCCGATGGTACTGCAGGGGGGACCCTGTGGGAGAGTAGGACGCCGCCGAACAATCTTTCAAGGACCCCTGGTCCCAGCGTTCACGCTGGGACCAGGGGTCCTTTTGTTTTACCGAAGCGCGTCGGGTGGCCGGCTGCGCGAGAATGTGTGTAGTACCCGAAGACAGGAGTCCCACCCATGTCCACCAACTCTCCCGACGATCGTTCGGAGCGCGAGCCGCGTCGCCGGGACGGTAGTGACCGGGGCGGCTTCCGGGGTGGTCGTGACGATCGCTCCGGCAGCCCGCGTCGGGACAACGACCGTGGTGGCTTCCGTCGCGATGACCGCGACCGCGGTCCCCGGCGTGACGACAACCGCGGCGGCGCCTCCGGTGGTGGCTTCCGTCGCGATGACAGCCGGCCCACGAGTGGCGGTGACCGGGGTGGCTTCCGTCGGGACGACAGCCGTGGTGGCGGTGGCGGTGGTGGGTTCCGTCGGGATGACAGTCGTGGCGGCGGCGGTGGCGGCAGGTTCCCCCGCGACGACCGTGCGCCGCGGCGTGAGGATGACCGTGGTGGGCGTTCCGGTGGTGGCTTCGAGCGTCGTGACGACCGGCCGCGTGGGCCGCGTCGCGACGATGACAGCCGCAGCGGCGGGTTCCGCCGCGACGACAGCCGCAGCGGCGGTGACCGGGGCGGTTTCCGTCGGG
>NZ_JBFAJH010000012.1:825-1216 GCF_040655115.1 Streptomyces atratus
CGGGACGACAGCCGGCCCACGAGTGGCGGTGACCGGGGCGGTTTCCGTCGGGACGACAGCCGGCCCACGAGTGGCGGTGACCGGGGCGGTTTCCGTCGGGACGACAGCCGGCCCACGAGTGGCGGTGACCGGGGCGGTTTCCGTCGCGACGACCGTGCCGGTGGCTTCCGCCGGGATGACAGTCGTGGCGGTGGCGGTGGTGGGTTCCGTCGGGATGATCGTGCGCCGCGGCGTGAGGATGACCGTGGTGGGCGTTCCGGTGGTGGCTTCGAGCGTCGTGACGACCGGCCGCGTGGGCCGCGTCGCGACGATGACAGCCGCAGTGGTGGTGACCGGGGTGGCTTCCGCCGCGATGACAGCCGCAGTGGTGGTGACCGGGGTGGCTTCCGCC
>NZ_JBFAJH010000012.1:1314-167710 GCF_040655115.1 Streptomyces atratus
CCGCGACGACAGCCGCAGTGGTGGTGACCGGGGTGGCTTCCGCCGCGACGACAGCCGCAGTGGTGGTGACCGGGGTGGCTTCCGCCGCGACGACAGCCGCAGTGGTGGTGACCGGGGTGGCTTCCGCCGCGACGACAGTCGGCCCACGAGTGGCGGTGACCGTGGTGGCTTCCGTCGGGACGACAGTCGGCCCACGAGTGGCGGTGACCGGGGCGGTTTCCGTCGCGACGACCGTGCTGGTGGCTTCCGCCGGGATGACAGTCGTGGCGGCGGCGGTGGCGGCAGGTTCCCCCGCGATGACCGTGCGCCGCGGCGTGAGGATGACCGTGGTGGGTACCGCGGGCCGCGGCGTGAGGATGACCGTGGTGGGCGTTCCGGTGGTGGCTTCGAGCGTCGTGACGACCGGCCGCGTGGGCCGCGTCGCGACGACAGCCGCGGCGGCGGTGCCGGTGGTGGATATCGCGGACAGCGGGACGACCGTGAGGGTGGTGGCTACCGGGGGCGCGACGACCGTGGTGGCTACGACCGCCGGGACGACCGGGACCGTGAGCCGATCAAGCGGCTTCCGATTCCCGACGACGTCACCGGTGACGAGATCGACAAGGACGTGCGGCAGGAGCTGATGAGCCTGCCGAAGACCCTGGCCGAGGATGTTGCCCGCAACCTCGTCATGGTCGCCCGGCTCATCGACGAGGACCCCGAGCAGGCGTACGCGTACTCGCGTATCGCGCTGCGGCTGGCCTCGCGGGTGGCTGCTGTGCGTGAGGCCGCCGGCTTTGCCGCGTACGCGACGCAGAAGTACTCGGAGGCGCTGGCCGAGTTCCGGGCGGCGAAGCGGATGACGGGTTCTGTGGAGCTGTGGCCCGTCATGGCCGACTGCGAGCGTGGACTCGGGCGGCCCGAGCGGGCGATGGCCATGGCCGGCGAGCCCGAGGTGCAGAAGCTGGACAAGGCAGGGCAGGTCGAGATGCGCCTGGTGGCCGCCGGTGCGCGCAGGGACATGGGGCAGATCGATGCCGCCATTGTCACGCTGCAGAGCTCCGAGCTCGCCTCGAGCGCCGTGCACCCGTGGACGCCGCGACTGCGCTATGCGTACGCCGATGCGCTGCTGGCCGCGGGGCGCGAGGACGAGGCGCGTGAGTGGTTCGCGAAGGCGCTGGAGGCCGACAAGGACGGTGCCACCGACGCGTCGGACCGGCTCGCCGAGCTGGACGGTGTCGAGTTCGTCGACGTTCTCGGCGAGGGTGACGACGAGCCGGTCGAGGCCGAAGCCGATGTCGACGATGCGGATGAGGGCGGGGCGACGAAGGCGTAGGACATGAGAGAGGGCGGCATCCCGGAAGGGGTGCCGCCCTCTTTTTGTGTCCGCGTCTGTGTCCGGTCAGTCGAGGGTGAGGCTGCGCAGGACCAGGCCCGTTGCCGGCTTGGGGCCGAACGAGGTCGACTTGCGGGGCATGGTGACTCCCTGCCGGGCCAGGTCCCGGACGACTTCCTCGCGGACCGGATGCATCAGGACCGCTGTGGCGTTGTTGCGCTCGGCATGGTCCACGGCTGCCTCGGTGTCGTGTATGTACGCGATGTGTTCCGGGGTGTCGGGGATCTGCCACACGTGGTCGAGAAGCGTCGCGTGCAGGACCGTCGCATCGAGAGAGCGCCAGGCGAGTGGACGGTCGGCCGGGATGGTGCGGGCCAGCAGTGCCTTGTCCGGGCGGTCGATGAGATGGAAGCGGCCGTCGCCCGCCAGCAGAAAGGCGTTGCCCTCGGCGGCCGCCTCGGCGAGGGCGTCGAGGGCCACGGGGAGCGGTCCCTCGATGTCGCGGACGCGGAAGCTGCCGTTCAAGGCGGCCAGTGCGTCGGCGACGGGGAGGCGGTGCAGCAGCCGGTGGATGGCGCGGACCCGGAGCGGGTAACGGGCCGTGTCGACGAGGAGGACCAGGCCGAAGTCCCAGGGGCCCGGGTTGGTGTGTTCCTGCTGCAGCCGGAGGTAGGTGGCCCAGCGGTGGTGGCCGTCGGCGATGAGCGCCTGGTGGCGGGCCAGGTCGGTCTCGATCTCCGACCGGTCGGCCGGGTCGGTGACCGCCCAGAGCCGGTGTCTGTAGCCGTCCTCGGTGGTCGTCGCGAGCAGCGGCGGCCGGTGGATGGTGCGCTCGATCACAGCCGTCGCGCCGGTCGAGTCGCCTTCGCTGCGGTAGGTGAGCAGGAGCGGTTCCAGGTGGGCGGCTGTGGTGCGCATGAGGTTGGCACGGTCCTCGACGACAGGGGCCATGACGTCCTCGTGCGGCAGGACGATGCCGTCGGCGGGGGAGGAGAGCGCCAGCGCTCCCACGATGCCGCGTTGCAGGATCTCGTCGTTGTGCTGCTCGTAGACATAGAGCGTGGGCTCGCTCTCGGGGGCCAGTATGCCCTCGTCGAGCCAGCGGTTCAGGGTCTCGGCGGCCTGCTCGTTGCGGGCGGCAGGCGTGTCGGCCTGCGGCAGGATCAGCCGGACGATGTTGTGCGGGTCCGCCGATTCCAGGTGATGCAGCCCGTCGGGGCGCACGACGACGTCGTACGGCGGTGAGGTCACCGCGGCGAGACTGCCGACCCGCTCGGGCACGTAGCGCAGTCCGCGGAACGGGATCAGGCGCAGTCCCTGGCGGGCGGGACCCGGTGTGTTCATTTCTGCATCGTATGTGCGTTGTGGCGATGCGCGATGATCGGGGGAAGAGGCATGCAACGAGGAGCAAAGATATGAGTCAGGCGAGCAGGACCCGGCCGAGTGGGATCAGCACTGCGCTGAGCGAGGCGTACGACACGGCCCTGCTGGATCTTGACGGGGTGGTGTACGCGGGCGGCCACGCGATCGTCCATGCCGTCGACTCGCTGGGTGCCGCGCGGGCCGGTGGAATGCATCTCGCCTATGTGACCAACAATGCGCTGCGTACACCGGCTGCCGTGGCGGACCATCTGACCGAGCTCGGAGTGCCGGCCGAGCCCGCCGACGTGATCACCTCGGCGCAGGCGGTGGCCCGGCTGATGGCCGATCAGTTGCCGGCCGGGGCCCGGGTGCTGGTGGTCGGGGGCGAGGGGTTGAAGGTCGCTCTGGTGGAGCGCGGGCTGGTGCCGGTGGAGTCGGCGGACGACGAGCCGGTGGCGGTGGCGCAGGGGTACGGCGGTCCCGACATGGCGTGGGGGCGGCTCGCGGAGGCTGCGTACGCGATCAACCGTGGGGTGCCGTGGTTCGCGTCCAACACCGATGTGACGATTCCGAGCGCTCGCGGGATCGCGCCGGGCAATGGTGCGGCGGTCGAGGTCGTACGGATCGCCACCGGTGCCGAGCCGCAGGTCGCCGGGAAGCCGCTGCCGCCGATGCACCGGGAGACCGTGCTGCGGACCGGGGCGGAGCGGCCGCTGGTGGTCGGGGACCGCCTCGACACGGACATCGAGGGTGCGTTCAACGGTGGCGTGGACTCACTGCTGGTACTCACCGGGGTGACGGACGCGGCGCAGCTGGTGGCGGCCGAGCCGAAGCACCGGCCGACGTATGTGGATGCGGATCTGCGGGGGCTGCTGACCGGTCAGCCCGAAGTGACGGAGAACGGCGGCGGGTTCGGCTGCGGTGGCTGGACGGCCGCGGTGCGCGGCGACGAGCTGGCGCTGGAGGGCGACGGGGACGTGCTCGACGGGCTGCGGGCGCTGTGCGGGGCTGCCTGGTCGTACGCCGGTGAAGGGGCGTGCCGGCTCGATGCGGGGAAGGCGGTGGCCAGGCTCGGGCTGTAGTCCGTCGGCTGCCGGAGGGTGCTGCGGGCAGGGCGCGGGCAACGGGGCGGGAACCTGCGGGAGTTGCCGGGGCACCGGACCCTAGGGGGAGGAATCGGGCGTAAGTGACGTTCTGCTGCGCGCGAGGGTCCGGTGATTCGACAACTTGAGAGGGTAGGTTAACCCAACTTCGCGTTGGTCGAGAGTCCGCCGGAGCCGAGCGCAGGTCCCAGAGCCGCGCCGGTGACATCCGTGCCCCCCGGGCGTCATGCGATCCGTGGCGCAGGGCTGTTGACCGCCGTGGTCGCGTTGGTGCTGGTGTGCCTCGCGAGTATCGCGATCGGCGCCAAGGCTGCCGCTCGCCGATGTCTGGCACGGTCTGTTCCACGCCTCGGGGACCCATGGCGACGTCCTCGTACGGGAGGTGCGCATCCCGCGCACTGTGCTCGGGCTGATCGTCGGCACCGCGCTCGGCCTCGCCGGTGCGGTGATGCAGGCCCTGACCCGTAACCCACTGGCAGAACCCGGACTGCTCGGGGTCAGCGCGGGAGTCTCAGCAGCTGTCGTGTCCGCGATCAGCTTCTTCGGTGTCACCTCGCTGACCGGGTATGTGTGGTTCGCCTTCCTGGGCGCAGCGGTCGTGTCGGTAGCGGTGTACCTGCTCGGTGGCAGCCGGTCCGCGACACCTGTACGCCTCGCCCTCGCCTGGACCGCGGCCGGTGCGGCGCTGTTCGGCTGTGTCAATGCCGTGCAGCTGCTGGACGCGGCGGCGCTCGACCGGCTGCGGTTCTGGACGGTCGGATCGCTGGCCTCGGCGACCATGGAGACCGTCGGCAAGGTGTGGCCGTTCATCGCGGTCGGTGTCGTCCTCGCACTGCTGATCGCCCGACCGCTGAACGCCCTGGAGACGGGCGACGACACCGCCAGGGCGCTCGGCGCCCACCTGACCCGTACCCGCGTCCTCGCGATGCTCGCCGTCACCCTGCTGTGCGGGGCCGCGACCGCCGCCTGCGGGCCGATCGTCTTCATCGGGCTGATGATCCCGCACCTGGTGCGCGCGATCACCGGCCCCGACATGCGGTGGATCCTGCCGTACGCGGCCGTGCTCTCGCCGGTGCTGCTGCTCGGCGCGGACGTGGTGGGGCGGGTGATCGCCCGGCCGTCCGAGCTGCAGGCCGGCATCGTCACCGCGCTGCTCGGCGGGCTCCGTCCTCAACCGCCGGACGGGCTTGATTGTGGCGGGCTTGGTCGGTCGGCGCGGCCGCTTTGATTGCGGGTGTGGTCCTTGCCCTACGAGCTGGTGGGCCGAGTGCACTACAGCAGTGTTCTGAGGCGCATGAGGTCTCGGAAGCCTGCTTCCAGCCGGACTCGGCCCGAGGCCCAGGCCTTTGCGAAGTTCAGGTTGCCGTTCACCATGGCCACCAGGTCGTCGCCGATCATCGCGAGGCGGATCTCGGCCTTCTCGCTCGGCGGGCCCTCGACCGTGTCGAGTACCTGGATCCGGCCATCCCTGAGACGGCCGGTGAAGGTGATCCCGAGGTCCTTGATGTGACAGCTCAGCGAGCGGTCCAGGGCAGCCGCGCTGCGCACGTCGCCCTCGGCCGTCGCGAGGTTGCCGGAAAGTCTGTCGAGTGCGCTGCGGCACTCCGCCATGGTCGCCATCGTGACCGACGGTACCCCAGGCCTTCGCGGTAGCGTTTCCGCATGAGCGACTTGATGCCGGAGCCCGGGACGGCGTCCGGGGAGCCGGACGAGACGGCCGGCCCCGCACCCGAGCCCGCAGCCCCCGCACCCCTCGGCGTCACGCGCACCCCCACCGGAGACGCCGCGGTGGACGCGCGGCTGGAGCGGCTGGCCGATGCGGACCACCTCCCGGCGGACGGACATGTCGAGGTGTACGAGGATGTACACCGTGGGCTGCGTGATGCGCTGACCGCGCTGGACGCCCGGCCCGCACCCGCACCGATGCCCTCGTACAACAACAGGAGCTGAACCGAACGTGGCAGGAGTGGCACGTCGCCGCCTCGACGCCGAGCTGGTACGCCGAAACCTCGCCCGCTCACGCGAGCATGCGAGCCAGCTGATCGCCGCAGGGCGGGTGACCGTCGGCGGCAACACCGCGACCAAACCCGCCACCCAGGTCGAGACCAGCGCCGCGGTCGTCGTCATCAAGGACGACAGCGACCCCGAGTACGTCTCGCGCGGCGGGCACAAGCTCGCGGGCGCGCTCGCCGCCTTCGTCCCCCTCGGGCTGAAGGTCGAGGGGCGGCGGGCGCTCGACGCAGGGGCGTCGACCGGTGGATTCACCGACGTACTGCTGCGGGCCGGAGCCGGTCATGTCGTCGCTGTCGACGTGGGCTACGGGCAGCTCGCCTGGTCGCTGCAGTCCGATGAACGCGTCACGGTCAAGGACCGTACCAACGTACGTGAATTGACGCTGGACGCGATCGACGGAGAGGCGGTGGACCTGGTGGTCGGCGATCTGTCGTTCATCCCCTTGGGACTCGTTCTGCCCGCCCTGGCGCGCTGCGCCGCCCCCGACGCGGACCTGGTCCTGATGGTCAAGCCGCAGTTCGAGGTCGGCAAGGAGCGGCTGGGCAGCGGTGGTGTGGTGCGCAGCCCTGAGCTCCGGGCCGAAGCGGTACGGGAGGTGGCGCGCCGGGCCTGGGCGCTGGGGCTCGGAGTGCGCGGAGTGACCGCGAGCCCGCTGCCGGGGCCGTCCGGCAATGTCGAGTACTTTCTGTGGCTGCGGGCCGGAGCATCTGAACTGGATCCCGCGGATGTCGACCGTGCAGTGGCGGAGGGGCCTCGTTGACGACGAATGCGGCACGAACTGTCTTTCTTTTGGCACACACCGGCCGTCCGGCCGCGATCCGCAGCGCCGAGCTCGTCGTACAAGGGCTGCTGCGCAGTGGACTCGGCGTACGGGTCCTTGCCGCGGAGGCCGCCGATCTGCCGCTCCCGCCGTCCGTGGAGACGGTCGAGGATGCCACGCCCGGGGCCGTGGACGGCTGTGAGCTGCTGATCGTGCTCGGCGGGGACGGGACGCTGCTGCGCGGTGCGGAGATCTCCCGGGCCTCCGGGGTGCCGATGCTGGGCGTCAACCTCGGCCGGGTCGGCTTCCTCGCCGAGGCCGAGCGCGACGACCTGGACAAGGTGGTCGACCGCGTCGTCACCCGCGCGTACGCGGTCGAGGAACGCATGACGATCGATGTCCTCGTGCACAGCAACGGCGACATCGTCCACACGGACTGGGCGCTCAACGAAGCGGCCGTGCAGAAGGTGTCGCCCGAGCGGATGCTGGAAGTCGTCCTGGAGATCGACGGCCGGCCGGTCACCGGATTCGGCTGCGACGGGATCGTCTGTGCGACGCCGACCGGCTCGACGGCGTACGCGTTCTCGGCCGGCGGCCCGGTGGTGTGGCCGGAGGTCGAGGCGCTGCTGATGGTCCCGATCAGCGCCCACGCCCTGTTCGCCAAGCCGCTGGTGACGTCGCCGACCTCGGTGCTCGCCGTCGAGGTCCAGCCGCACACGCCGCACGGGGTGCTGTGGTGCGACGGACGCAGGACCGTGGAACTGCCGGCCGGGGCGCGCGTCGAGGTGCGGCGCGGTGCGGTGCCCGTACGGCTGGCGCGGCTGCACCATGCCTCGTTCACGGACCGGCTGGTCGCGAAGTTCGCGCTGCCCGTCTCGGGGTGGCGGGGTGCTCCCCACTGATCGCATCGGTGCCGCAGATCACGGCCTCCGGTGCACGGGAGAGTGAATCCGCGGCCGGGGTCCGTCGCACACCGGGGTCCGGACCTCGTAAGGTCGTGTCCGTGTTGGAGGAGATGCGGATACGGTCGCTCGGAGTCATCGACGACGCGGTGGTGGAGCTGTCACCCGGGTTCACCGCGGTGACCGGCGAGACCGGCGCGGGCAAGACCATGGTCGTCACCAGCCTGGGGCTGCTGCTCGGCGGGCGCGCGGACCCCGCCCTGGTGCGGATCGGTGCCAAGGCTGCCGTCGTGGAGGGACGGATCACGGTGTCCGTCGGTGACGCGGCCGCGGTACGGGCCGAGGAGGCCGGGGCCGAAATCGACGAGGGTGCGCTGCTGATCAGCCGTACCGTTTCCGCGGAGGGGCGCTCGCGCGCCCATCTCGGCGGACGGTCCGTGCCGGTGGGCGTCCTCACCGAACTCGCCGACGAACTCGTCGCCGTGCACGGCCAGACCGACCAGCAGGGGCTGCTCAAGCCCGCGCGGCAGCGGCAGGCCCTGGACCGGTACGCGGGCGACGGCGTCGCTGTGCCGCATGCCACGTATACGGCGGCGTACCGGCGGCTGCGGGCCGTCGTCACGGAGCTCGACGAGCTGACCACGCGCGCCCGTGAACGCGCCCAGGAAGCGGATCTGCTCCGCTTCGGACTGCGTGAGATCGCCGGCGTCGAACCGCTGCCCGGCGAGGACACCGATCTCGCCGCCGAGGCCGAGCGGCTCGGTCACGCCGAAGCGCTCGCCTCCGCGGCCGCCCTCGCGCACGCAGCGCTCGCGGGCAACCCGGAGGACCAGGAGGGCGTCGACGCGACGACCGTCGTCGCGGCGGCCGGGCGGTCGCTCGACGCCGTCCGCGCCCACGACCCGGCGCTCGCCGCGCTTGCTGACCGGATCGGCGAGATCTCCATCCTGCTCGCCGATGTGGCGGGCGAACTGGCCGGGTACGCCGACCAGCTGGACGCCGACCCGCTGCGGCTCGCCGCGGTGGAGGAGCGGCGCGCCGCGCTCACCGCGCTCACCCGCAAGTACGGCGAGGACATCGCGGCCGTTCTCGCCTGGGCCGAGGACGGGGCCGGCCGGCTCACCGAACTCGAGGGTGACGACGACCGGATCGGCGAGCTGACGGCCGAGCGGGACGCGCTGCGGGCCGAACTCTCCGGGCTCGGGCAGGCGCTGACCGATGCGCGGAGGGCGGCGGCGGCGCTCTTCGCCGAAGCGGTGACCGAGGAACTGGCCTCTCTTGCCATGCCGCACGCCCGGGTCTCCTTCGACATCCGGCAGACCGACGCGGCGGACGAGGCGTCCGGCATCGACATCGGCGGGCGGAGCGTGCTCTACGGTCCGTCCGGCGCCGACGAGGTCGAACTGCTGCTGGCCCCGCACCCCGGCGCTCAGCCCCGGCCCATCGCCAAGGGAGCGTCGGGCGGTGAGCTGTCCCGGGTGATGCTCGCCGTCGAGGTGGTGTTCGCGGGCTCCGACCCCGTACCCACGTACCTCTTCGACGAGGTCGACGCGGGCGTCGGCGGCAAGGCTGCCGTCGAGGTCGGGCGGCGGCTGGCGAAGCTCGCCAAGTCCGCGCAGGTGGTCGTCGTCACGCACCTGCCACAGGTGGCGGCGTTCGCCGACCGGCAGTTGCTGGTCGAGAAGACGGTCGACGGGGCGGTGACCCGGAGCGGTGTCACGGTCCTGAAGGGCGAGGACCGGGTGCGGGAGCTGTCCCGGATGCTTGCCGGGCAGGAGGACTCGGAGACGGCGCGGGCGCACGCGGAGGAGCTGCTGGCCGCGGCGCGGGCGGACGGGTAGGCGGCGACGCACCGCTGTGCGGGGGCGTTTTCGCCATTCGGTGTGGGGGCGGGCGGGCCTCGGTGTCTCCACGGCTCGGTGGTGCGGGTGGACCTCGGCGCCCCCGCGTCCGAGCGTTCGGGGCGGGCTCGTAGCCTGGCGCGCATGGGAACAATGATCAGCAGGGTCGCCGCCGGCGCCGTCGCCGCCGGGGTCGCGGGTGGGGTGTACCGGGCGTTGCGGGGACGGCCGCGCCCGGGGTGGTCGCGGACCAACTACGCGGGGCACACCGTCGATCTGTACGCCGGTCCGGCCGTCGTACTCGGTGCCGCGGCCGGGGCCGCCGTGCTCCCGCTGCGGCCCCGCACCCGGACCGCCGCCGCCCTTGCCGTGCTGGCCGCCGGGGGCTGTGGTGCGTACGACGACTTCGCCGGAGCCGAGGATCCGCGCCGCGGGTTCCGCGCCCATCTGACCGCGCTGCGGCACGGCGAGGTGACCAGTGGTGCCGTGAAGCTCTTCGGCATCGGAGCGGCCGGGCTCGCTGCGGGCGCCCTGCTGAAGGAACGGCCCGTCGACCGGATCCTCGCCGGTGTCGTGATCGCCGGCACCGCTCATCTCGTCAACCTGACGGATCTGCGACCGGGCATCGCGACCGCCACCGTGCTCGCCCTCGGGACCCCGGGACTGGTTCGGGGCGGACTCGCCGCCGCGCCGATGGGGGCCGTGGCAGCCCTCGCCGCCGAGGAGCTGGGGGAACGCACCATGATCGGGGACGCGGGCGCGCATGCTCTGGGCGCGGCTGTCGGTGTCGCGATCGTCGAGGGCAACGGCCGGGGCGGGCTCGCCGCCCATGCGGCGGGGGTCGTGGCCGCGGCGGTGTACGGGGACCGGATCAGCGGGCTCGCACGGTGCTGTCGGATCGGTGACGTGCTGTCGGGGCGCTGACGCGTCGCCGGGTCGTCGGCGTGACAATATCGCACCGTTGTCCTCACCCGTCCGGGTGGTAGCGAACGCCCGGTTGTCGCTGTGTACACCGGAACCACAGCTCCGCGGTGCCGGAACGTGCGTACGGACTGGCATCCTTGGCGGTGCACATACCGCCGACTCGGTTGCCCCGGGAGCCATTCAACGTGTCACAACTGCGTACGGTCCAAGTCCTGGGCGGCGGCAGTGCGGACAGCAGCGCTCACGTCAGCTCGCTGGCCGCAGGGCTGGTGGCGAGAGGCGTACACGTCACCGTCTGCGCCCCGGCCGACCTGGACCGTGCCTACGACTTCTCCGGCACGGGGGCCCGCTTCGTCCCCGTGCCGCGGCGCAGCGACCCCGCCGCCGTCGCCGCTCTGCGGGGCGCCTGCGTGGGGGCGGACGTTGTCCATGCGCACGGGCTGCACGCCGGCGTACGCGCGGGTCTTGCGCTCGGCGGGCGCCGCACTCCACTGGTTCTGACCTGGCACACCCGGGCCTACGCCGAAGGTGCCCGCGGCCAGGTGCTTCACCTGCTGGAGCGAAGGGCCGCCCGGGCGGCGGCCGTTGTGCTCGGTACGTCGTCGGACCTGGTCGACCGGGCGCGGCGGCGGGGCGCGCGCGATGTGAGGCTCTCGCCGGTCGCGACTCCCTTGTCGCGCATTCCCGCCGCTGTTCGCGACGGTGGCAAGGTGCGGGCCGAACTCGGAGTGCTGGATCGGCCGTTACTCGTCTCCATCGGCAGTCTCGTACCGCATCGCGGGTACGACGTGCTGCTCGACGCGGCACGGATGTGGCGTCAACTCGACCCCGTACCCCTGCTGGTCATCGCGGGGGAGGGGCGGGGGCGGGGCGCGCTCCAGCGCCGGATCCGGGACGAGGAGCTGCCCGTCAGGCTGATCGGGAGCCGCGACGACGTCGCCGAACTTCTTGATGCCGCCGATCTGGCGCTGCTGCCCAGCCGGTGGGAGGCACGGTCGGTGGTGGCGCAGCAGGCGTTGCGGCTGGGGGCGCCGTTGGTCGCCACGGCGGTGGGCGGGGTGCCCGAACTGGTCGGGGACGCGGCGGAACTTGTGCCGTACGGCAACGCGGAGGCCATGGCGCGGGTTGTTGTACGGCTGCTGGAGGACCCGGCGGCCCGGGAGCACATGGCCGGTGCGGGGCGGGCGCAGGCGGTGAGTTGGCCCACGGAGGACGACACGATCGCACAAGTCCTGAGTGTGTACGACGAGTTGGTTCAGCCGTTGGCGGTCGGGCGGGGATGGTGAGGTTGCCGGGGGCGTCCGGAGGTCGCCTTGTTGTCACTCGCCTGGCGCTCCCGGTTTGGCATGGCGGCGGGCTCTCAGGGCCAGGCTCAGAGCCAGGACCGTCTGGGGATCGTCCAGATCCGTGCCCAGCAGCTCGCCTATGCGGGCCAGGCGGTTGTAGAGGGTCTGGCGGTTCAGGTGCAGGTCGCGGGCTGTCTCCGCCTTGCGGCCCGCGTGGGCGAGATACGACTCCAGGGTGGGCAGCAGCGGTGGGCGCGAGGTGCGGTCGTGATCACGCAGCGGGCCGATCGCCCGTTCCACGAACGCCGCCAGGTCCGGATGGTCCCGCAGTCGCCACAGCAGCAGGTCGATGTCCAGGCGCCGGGCGTCGTACCAGGGCCGGTCGCTGAGCCCCTGCGCGGCCGTCGCCGTCTCCGCCGCGTGCCGCAGCCCCGCCCCGGCCGCGGCCCATCCGCCCGTGACCCCGACCACCACGACCGGCGGATTCGAGCCCGCCCGCTCCAGCCCGGCCCGCTCGACGCCGGCCCGCAGTGCCGCCGCGACCCGGTCGGCCACAGCCGTACGCTCCGACTCGGACCGCAGGCCGAGCAGCAGCGGAACCCTGCCCTCCACGGGGCGTACGCCGAGCAGCACCGGCACGCCCACCGATGACAGCTCCTCCAGGACCGCGCGCGCCAGCAGCGCCCAGTTGCCCGACGGGGACAGCTCGGGGGCCAGTCGCATCACCACCGGCAGCAGCGGCGCCCCGCCCGGCTTGAAGCCCAGTACGCGGGCCTGAGCGGGTGCGTCCTCCGGCGTGATCCGGCCCTCCGCGAGGTCCGTCAGGAAGTCGCCGCGGCCGCGCGCGGCGAGTTCCTCCTCCTGGCGGGCCTGCATCAGCACCACGGCGAGGATGCCCGCCGCACGCTCCGCCGCCATCCGGTGCACCGTCACCAGCGGCCCGGACACCGCGAGGAGCACCAGCCTGGCCCGTACCGAACCGGACCCGGGGCCGCCGCCCGGCACATCCACCAGCACCGCACCCGTGGGCGGTGCCTCGCGGGCCGCCCGGCCGCCGCGCATCCCGTCCCACACCTGGAGCGGATCGGCGGAGACCGGGCCGGATCCGGGGCCCGCCGCGTACAGCAGCTGGCCGTCCGCCGTCTCCAGAAAGACCGGATTGGCCGTGAAGTCCGCCAGGATGCCCAGCACCTGGGGCACCCCGCCGCCGCCGAGCAGCGCCTCCGTGCACCGCCGGTGCACGTCCTCGGCCTGCCGCAGCAGCGCGTAATGGCCGTTGACGATCTCCGTGTGGATCTCCTCGGTCACCGTCACGAACGGCACCTCGCGGTGCAGCTGCACGAGCGGCAGACCGGCCGCCCGCGCGGCGTCCACGATCGAGGCGGGCAGTCGGCTGAAGCGCGGCCCGAGCTCCACCACCAGGGCGGCGATCCCGCGGTCGGCGAGCCTGCGCACGAAGGTGCGCTGCTCGGCGGGGCGGGTGCCGAGTCCCAGACCGGTGGTGAGCAGCAGCTCACCGCCCTTGAGGAGGGACGCGATGTTCGGGACCTCGCCCGCGTGCACCCAGCGCACCGTGCGGTTCAGCCGGTCCGCGCCGGCCAGCACCTCGGGGAGTCCGCTGCGCAGCCCCGGCAGTTCCAGGGCGCGCTGCACGGTGATTCCGCCTTGGTTCTCCACTGGTTCTGGCCTCGTGCTTCCGTTCGGGTCGGGCGGGCTGTCGCCCTGGTCAGGAAGGTACCGGCCGGATGCTGCGGAGCCGTCGTCGGGGGAGTTCACCGGGCGGCGGCAGGCTCGACGTTGTGGTTGAGGTGGAACACGTTGTCGGGGTCGTACGCGGCCTTGACCGCGGCGAGTCGGGCGTAGTTCTCGGCGCCGAGTCCGGCGACGACCCGGCCCGAGCCCTCGCGCCCGATGAAGTTGAGGTAGACGGCGCCGGTGGACCAGGGGCGCACATCGGCGCGCACCTGACGTACCCACTGGTGGCCGCGCTCGTCGTCGGACGGGCTCTCCCAGATGCCGAACGGGTGCACGGCCCAGCGGGCGGTGCGCCACGGCAGCGGGTACTCGGCGGGGCCGCGGGCCACCGCGCCGCCCATCGGGAAGAGGGCGTGCTGTGAAGCGGAGGGGACGGGCATGTCGGCGGCGTGGGAGCAGAACAGGTCCACTGCTTCGTCGGGGAAGGTGTCGAGGTACTCGGCGGACCAGTAGTTCCGCATCCCGGGCGGGTTGTCGAGCATGCACTGCAGGTCCGCGTACGGGATGTCGGTGATCACCTCGGACTCGTGGTCGACGGCGAGCAGCGGTCCGGCCAGTTCCCGGGCCCGGGTCGACGGCCCGGTACAGGTGAGCAGGACCCCGCAGACGAGCGTGCCGACCAGATGTTCCGGTACGAAGTCCTCGGGCGGCCCGGTGATGTAGAGAAGGGCGCCGCCGGCCTCGTCCGGCGCGGAGGCCATCAGGTCCCGGTACACACGCAGCGCTTCGGGACCGGCCTCGGGGCGGTACAGCAGCAGCGCGAAGGACATCTCCGGCAGTTCGTGCAGATCGAGGGTGAGCGAGGTGGCGACGCCGAAGTTGCCGCCGCCGCCGTGCAGCGCCCAGAACAGTTCAGGGTTCTCGTCGAGGCTCGCGTGGACGGTGCTGCCGTCCGCGGTCACCAGTTCAGCGGCCAGCAGGTTGTCGCAGGCCAGACCGAATCTGCGCTCCAGCCAGCCGGAGCCGCCGCCCAGTGTGAAGCCGCCCACACCGGTGGTGGAGGCCCGGCCGCCGGTGGTCGCCAGACCGTACGGCTGGGTGGCACGGTCCAGATCGCTCATGGTCGCGCCGCCGCCGATACGTGCCGCCTGGTCGCTCGGGGCGACCGTCACGCTGTTCATGCGGCGGAGGTCGACCACCAGCCCGCCCTCGGTGAGTGACATGCCCGCGACGCTGTGGCCGCCGCCACGGACCGCGATCTCCAGGCCGTGCTCACGGGCGAACCGGACCGACAGCGCCACGTCCGCCACGGACGCGCACTGGGCGACGACTGCGGGCCGCCGGTCGATCATGCCGTTGAAGATCATGCGCGCCTCGTCGTATCCGGCGTCCCCGGGTGCGAAGGCTTCGCCGGTGAGATCGCGGCGGAGACTGTCCACAGCGAGGCCCGTCGTACCGGTGGTGTCGCTGGTGCCGGCCGTGCTGCGGGGCGTCATGATGCCCCCTTCCGAGGGCGTTGCAGGTCAGTTCCATCGTAGGGCGGTGCTCCCGGACCGCACCGGCCCGGGAGCACCGCCCGACCACGCATCCGGCGGCCGGCGGTCAGCCGACGTAGGCCCCACTCGCCGTCAGCCGCAGCGCCGTGTCGATCAGCGGCACATGGCTGAACGCCTGCGGGAAGTTCCCCACCTGCCGCTGCAGGCGCGGATCCCACTCCTCCGCGAGCAGTCCCAGGTCGTTGCGGAGCGAGAGCAGCCGTTCGAAGAGCTGGCGTGCCTCGTCGACCCGTCCGATCATCGCCAGGTCGTCCGCCAGCCAGAACGAGCACGCCAGGAACGCGCCCTCGTCGCCCTCGAGACCGTCGACGCCCGTGTCCTCACCCTTGGTGGGGTAGCGCAGCACGAAGCCGTCCTCCGTGGACAGCTCGCGCTGGATCGCCTCGATCGTGCCGATGACCCGCTTGTCGTCCGGCGGCAGGAAGCCCATCTGCGGGATCAGCAGCAGTGACGCGTCGAGCTCCCTCGACCCGTAGGACTGGGTGAAGGTGTTGCGTTCCTTGTCGTAGCCGTTTTCGCAGACATCGCGGTGGATCCCGTCGCGCAGTTCCCGCCACCGCTCCAGAGGTCCCTCGGTGTCCCCGGACTCGATCAGCTTGATGGTGCGGTCGACGGCGACCCAGGCCATGACCTTGGAGTGGACGAAGTGACGGCGCGGCCCGCGCACCTCCCAGATCCCCTCGTCCGGTTCGTCCCAGTGGTTCTCCAGGTACGAGATCAGCTTGAGCTGAAGCCCCGTCGCGTAGTCGTTGCGGGTCAGGCCCGTCATGTGGGCGAGGTGCAGCGCCTCGATGACCTCGCCGTACACATCGAGCTGCAGCTGGCCCACCGCGCCGTTGCCGACCCGGACCGGGCCTGAGTTCTCGTAACCGGGCAGCCAGTCCAGCTCGGCCTCGCCCAGCTCGCGCTCGCCCGCGATCCCGTACATGATCTGCAGGTTCTCCGGGTCACCCGCGACGGCCCGCAGCAACCACTCGCGCCAGGCGCGGGCCTCCTCGCGGTAGCCGGTGCGCAGCAGCGAGGAGAGGGTGATCGCCGCGTCGCGCAGCCAGGTGTAGCGATAGTCCCAGTTCCGCGAGCCGCCGATGTCCTCCGGCAGGGAGGTGGTCGGGGCGGCGACGATGCCGCCGGTCGGCGCGTACGTCAGCGCCTTCAGGGTGATCAGGGAGCGGACCACCGCCTCGCGGTAGGGGCCGTGGTACGTGCACTGCTCGACCCACTCGCGCCAGAAGTCCTCCGTCGCCTCCAGCGACCCCTCGGGGTCCGGCAGTCCGGGCGGCTCGTGGTGCGAGGGCTGCCAGCTGATGGTGAAGGCGATCCGGTCCCCCGGTGCGACGGTGAAGTCGGAGTACGTCGTCAGGTTCTCGCCGTACGTGTCGGCGGGCGTGTCCAGCCAGACGGAGTCCGGGCCGGCGACCGCGACCGTACGGCCGTCGACCTTGTGCACCCACGGGATGACCCGCCCGTAGCTGAACCGCATGCGCAGCTCGGAGCGCATCGGCACCCGGCCGCTGATCCCTTCCACGATCCGGATCAGTTGCGGCGCGCCGTCACGCGGGGGCATGAAATCGGTCACGCGGACCGTGCCACGCGGCGTGTCCCACTCCGACTCCAGGATGAGGGAGTCCCCGCGGTAGCGCCGCCGGTCCGCCGCCGGTGCCTCCGCCCCGGTCGCGTACGCGGGGCCCAGGCGCCAGAAGCCGTGCTCCTCGGTACCCAGCAGTCCCGCGAAGATGGCATGTGAGTCGAAGCGGGGCAGGCACAGCCAGTCGGCTGTGCCGTCCCGGCAGACCAGGGCAGCGGTCTGCATGTCTCCGATGAGTGCGTAATCCTCGATGCGCCCGGCCACGTGCATCTCCAGTCGAACGGCCATGTCGCCCCGTGGGGCGCTTACTACGGGTCAAGAGGTCGTTGCAAGGGGTCGTTGTGGTGAGCCGAGGGCTCCAATGCCTCGCCCGGGGCGAGTGTCCGAGCAGGATACGACGCACGTGCATGATCCGCGCGACGGCCCCGGCAACACGTCTGCGCCGAACGGGTGGGGCGTGAACATGGTGCGGTGATTCTGTGCTGCGAATGTGCCGGGTGTGGCCGGAAGCGGGCTCCCCTGGTCGCTGATACCCTGGTAGCCCGTGGACCGGTGGTCGTCAGCAACAGCGGACGAGGCCCCCGAACCGCAGCGACGGCACCTCCGAATCTCCGGATGGCAACGCCAATACGCACCTCAAGATCCGCGACCACGGGAGCCCCCCTTTGGCTATGCAGCCCACATCCACGACGACCAAGCACATCTTCGTCACCGGGGGTGTCGCCTCATCCCTCGGCAAGGGTCTGACTGCCTCCAGCCTGGGTGCCCTGCTCAAGGCGCGGGGCCTGCGGGTCACCATGCAGAAGCTCGACCCCTACCTGAACGTCGACCCGGGCACGATGAACCCGTTCCAGCACGGTGAGGTGTTCGTCACCAACGACGGCGCCGAGACCGACCTGGACATCGGCCACTACGAGCGCTTCCTCGACGTCGACCTCGACGGCTCCGCCAACGTCACGACCGGCCAGGTGTACTCGCAGGTCATCGCCAAGGAGCGGCGCGGCGAGTACCTCGGTGACACCGTGCAGGTCATCCCGCACATCACCAACGAGATCAAGCACCGCATCCGACGCATGGCCACCGATGACGTCGACGTCGTCATCACCGAGGTCGGCGGTACGGTCGGCGACATCGAGTCGCTGCCGTTCCTGGAGACCGTCCGCCAGGTCCGTCACGAGGTCGGCCGGGACAACGTCTTCGTCGTGCACATCTCGCTGCTGCCGTACATCGGCCCGTCCGGCGAGCTCAAGACCAAGCCCACCCAGCACTCCGTCGCGGCGCTGCGCAACATCGGTATCCAGCCGGACGCGATCGTGCTGCGCGCCGACCGTGACGTACCGACTGCCATCAAGCGCAAGATCTCGCTGATGTGCGACGTCGACGAATCCGCTGTGGTGGCCTGTGTGGACGCCAAGTCGATCTACGACATTCCGAAGGTGCTGCACACCGAGGGACTGGACGCGTACGTCGTGCGCAAGCTCGACCTGCCGTTCCGCGATGTCGACTGGACCACCTGGGACGACCTGCTGGACCGCGTCCACAACCCCGACCACGAGGTCACCGTCGCGCTCGTCGGCAAGTACATCGACCTGCCCGACGCGTACCTCTCCGTCACCGAGGCCATCCGGGCCGGCGGCTTCGCGAACAAGGCCCGGGTCAAGGTCAAGTGGATCGCCTCCGACGACTGCAAGACTCCGGCCGGTGCCGCCAGGCAGCTCTCCGACGTCGACGCGATCTGCGTCCCCGGCGGTTTCGGCGACCGCGGTGTCAACGGCAAGATCGGCGCCATTCAGTACGCCCGTGAGAACAAGGTGCCGCTGCTCGGCCTCTGCCTCGGCCTGCAGTGCATCGTGATCGAGGCGGCGCGCAACCTCGCCGAGATCCCCGACGCCAACTCCACCGAGTTCGACGCCGCCACCTCGCACCCCGTCATCTCGACGATGGAGGAGCAGCTCGCCTACGTCGAGGGCGCGGGTGACCTGGGCGGCACCATGCGGCTCGGCCTGTACCCGGCGAAGCTCGCCGAGGGTTCGCTGGTCCGTGAGGCGTACGACGACCAGCCGTACGTGGAGGAACGCCACCGCCACCGCTACGAGGTCAACAACGCCTACCGCGCCGAGCTGGAGAAGAAGGCCGGTCTGGTCTTCTCCGGTACCTCGCCGGACAACAAGCTCGTCGAGTACGTCGAGTACCCGCGAGAGGTCCACCCCTACCTGGTCGCCACCCAGGCGCACCCGGAGCTCCGTTCCCGCCCGACCCGCCCGCACCCGCTCTTCGCGGGTCTGGTGAAGGCGGCCGTCGAGCGCAAGACGGGTGCCGGGGCAGGCAGCAAGAAGGGTGCCACGTCGGGCAAGTAGTCCGGCGACAGGCAGGCGTTACCGTTGACCGGGGTACGGATCGATCGAGGATCCGTACCCCGGTTTCTGTTTTTTTGTGGGAGGACGTAGATGGGTATCCAGGACACGCCCGAGGAGTGGCAGGTCACTGCGACCGGGACCCCCTTCACGGGCAACAAGACCAGCGTCCGCACCGATGACGTGGTGATGCCCGACGGATCGGTTGTCCGCCGCGACTACCAGGTCCACCCCGGATCGGTCGCCGTGCTCGCACTCGACGACGCGGGCCGGGTCCTCGTCCTGCGGCAGTACCGGCACCCCGTGCGCCACAAGCTCTGGGAGATCCCCGCCGGACTGCTCGACGTCCCCGGTGAGAACCCGCTGCACGCGGCGCAGCGCGAGCTCTACGAGGAGGCGTACGCCAAGGCCGAGGACTGGCGGGTGCTGACCGACGTCTACACCACGCCCGGCGGCTGCGACGAAGCCGTACGGATCTTCCTCGCCCAGAACCTCTCCGAGGCGGACGGTGAGCGCTTCGCGGTCTCCGAGGAGGAGGCCGACATGGAGCTGGCACGGGTGGAGCTGCAGGAGCTCGTACGGGGGGTGCTCGCCGGGGAGCTGCACAACAACTGCCTCGTGGTGGGTGTCCTCTCGCTCGCGGCGGTGCTCGCCGGTGACGGGATCGATTCGTTGCGGCCGGCCGAGGCGCCGTGGCCGGCCCGGCCGTTCGAGGTCTGACGGTCCGTCGGTCCGTCGAATGACCAATAAGTCTTCCGATCGGACGAGCTGCTGATCCGATCGGGGGACGCCTCCGCCGCGCTCCACCCTGAGGGCGCAGACGCCTGAACTACGCTCGGAACGCCCTGACCGGAGTCCCGGCGGGCACCGCGTGCAGGGAAGTGGAGCGTGGCCCGTGACGGATCAGGCGGTGGACACCAGCGGCCCGGCGGCGGCAGCGGGTACCGAGGAGCCGTCGGGCGCCGCACCACCCCGATTCTTCGGCCGCGAACGCGAGTTGAAGGCGCTGAGGGCCGATATCGAACGGGCCGGGCTGGACACCCTGGCCGGCCGCAAGACCGCCCGTGCCCGGGTCCTGCTGATCGCCGGACGCCCCGGTTCCGGACGCACCGCACTCGCCGAGGAACTCGCCCGCGGGCTCATGGACTCCGGCGACTACCCCGACGGGCTGCTCCGGGTCCGGCTCGCCGAACCCGGCGGCGCCCCCGTCCCCACCGAACGCACCGCACGCGAACTCCTCGACCAACTGGGCGTCACCGGCCCGCCCGGCGCGGACGGTGACGAACTGTCCGAGATGGTCCGCGATGCCCTCGCCGCACGGAGAGTCCTGTTGCTGCTCGACGACGCGACCGACGCCGAGCAGGTCGACCCGCTGCTGCCGGACAACCCGGACTGCCTCGTTGTCGCCACCGCGCAGGGCCCGCTGACCGGCATTCCCGGCGTCCGGCCCTGCACCGTCGGCGGTCTCGACGCGGGCTCCGCCGTCCAGCTGCTGTCCCGCACCATCGGCCAGGTCAGGATCACTGTCGACCCGCGGACCGCCGAGACCCTCGCCGAGGTGTGCGGCGGGCAGCCGGCCGCCCTGGTCATGATCGGCGGCTGGCTCGCCACCCATCCGATGGCATCGGTCGCCGACGTCACCAAGCGGCTGCACGAGCTGCCGGACGACGACGAGCAGTCCACCGGTGCCCGCCCGCTGGCCCGTGCCTTCCGGCTGGTCCACGAGTCCCTGCCGTCGACCGCCGCCCGGATACTGCGCCTGCTCGCGCTCGCCCCGGCCGGACTCGCCGACGCCCACACCGCCTCCGCGCTGGCCGGCTGCTCGGTCTCGGCCGCCCAGTCGACCCTTGAGGACTTCGTCCTGCTGGGCCTGCTGCGGACCAATGGCGCGGAGCTGTCGCAGTACGAGGTGCCCGGCTGCCTCGTCCCGCTGCTGCGCGCCCTGCTGGCGGACCGGGACCGGCCGGCCGAGATCCAGCTGGCCCGGGCCCGGATGCTGGAGCGGACCGTACGGCAGCTGCAGTTCTGCCGGGTGGTCACCGAACCGGAGGGCTCCCCGGCCGGCAAGAAGCTCGCCGGGCTGCCGCGCTCGCTGCGCTTCCCGCATCCCGAAGCGGCCGCCGCCTGGCTGCGGATCCGTCGGCCCGCTCTGCTCGCCTCTGCCCGGATCGCCGTCGAGGACGGTGAACTCGACACCCTGGCACGGCGGTTGGTGGCCGCGCTGGTGCGGGCGCTGGCCGTGCACCAGGGAACGGAGGCCGCCGCCCCCGATCTGTACGGGCTGCACGGACTGGTCCTGGCCGTCGCCGAGCGGCGCGAGCTGCCCCGTGAGCAGGCTGCCGCGCTGCTCAATCTCGCCGATCTGGATGCCAGGACCGGGCGTACGAAGGAGGCGCTGACCCGATACCGGGCCGCGCTGGACGCCGGGCGGGCGGCGAAGGATCCGTACGCGACCGGCAGGGCGATGGAATCCGTGGGCGGCGCCTACGCCGAGCTGGGGGACTTCCACCGGGCCTCCGACTGGTTCGGCCGGGCGCTCGCGCAGCGGCTCACCCAGGGCGAGCGCGCCGACGAGGCGCGGTTGTACGGGCGGCTCGGTGCCGTCCACACCTACGCCGGGCGGTACGGCGAGGCGCTGCGGAACTGGCGGGCCGCGGCGGCCGGGTACCGCAGGCTCGGCGACCTGCCCGCCCAGGCGCGGGCGCTCAGCGAGGCCGCGCGGGTGCAGGAGTACGCGGGGCGGCCCCAGGAGTCGCTGCAGACCTGCCAGGAGGCCGTGGAATGGGCGCGGCAGGCCAAGGACGTACGCCTGCAGGCGGCGCTGGAGCTCCGACTGGCCGACACCCTCGAACGGCTCGGAGACCCCGCTGCGGCCCGGCTGCACCGCGGTATGGCGGACAGACTGCTGAGCGAGAAGGGCTCTACCTACGAAATCCGCAGTACGTCGGCAGAAAATTAATGCTTTGTAAGGCTAGACAGCAGGAAGCCCTTCATTAGACTGGCTCTACCCGCGGACCTCCGTGGTGTCTCCATTTACACTAAGTGTGTCCGGGTATGTATCGCCATGCCCGAGTAACCCTCTGAGTCAAGGACCGTGATCGACGTGAAGGTCGGCATCCCCCGCGAAGTCAAGAACAACGAATTCCGCGTGGCCATCACGCCCGCCGGTGTGCATGAGCTCGTCCGCAACGGCCACCAGGTCGTCGTCGAGCAGAACGCCGGCGCCGGGTCCTCGATCACGGACGAGGAGTACGCCGCCGCCGGGGCGCAGATCCTGCCCACCGCCGACGAGGTCTGGGCCACCGCCGACCTGCTGCTGAAGGTCAAGGAGCCGGTTGCCGAGGAGTACCACCGCCTCCGCAAGGACCAGACGCTCTTCACCTACCTGCACCTCGCCGCCTCCCGCGAGTGCACGGACGCGCTGCTGGAGTCCGGCACCACCGCCATCGCGTACGAGACCGTCGAGACCGCGAACCGCGCGCTCCCGCTACTCGCCCCGATGTCCGAGGTCGCAGGCCGGCTGGCCCCCCAGGTCGGCGCCTACCACCTGATGCGCTCGGTCGGCGGCCGCGGCGTGCTGCCGGGCGGCGTCCCGGGCACGGCCCCCGGTGAGGCCGTCGTCATCGGCGGCGGTGTCTCCGGCTGGAACGCCACGCAGATCGCCGTCGGTCTCGGCTTCCATGTCACGCTGCTCGACAGGGACATCAACAAGCTGCGCGAGGCCGACAAGGTCTTCGGTACCAAGGTCAAGACCGTCGTCTCCAACGCCTTCGAGCTGGAGAAGGCCGTCGTCGAGGCCGACCTGGTCATCGGCGCCGTGCTGATCCCCGGCGCGAAGGCCCCGAAGCTGGTCACCAACGAGCTCGTCGCCAAGATGAAGCCCGGAAGTGTACTTGTCGACATTGCAATCGATCAGGGTGGTTGCTTCGAGGACTCGCACCCGACGACGCACGCCGACCCGACCTTCACGGTCCACAACTCGGTCTTCTACTGCGTCGCCAACATGCCTGGCGCGGTGCCGAACACCTCCACGTACGCGCTGACCAACGCGACGCTGCCGTACATCCTGGAGCTCGCCAACCGAGGCTGGGTCGAGGCGCTGCGCCGCGACGCCGCGCTCGCCAAGGGCCTCAACACCCATGAGGGCCAGGTTGTTTACCGCGAGGTGGCGGAGGCGCACGGTCTGGAGCACGTCGAGCTGAGCACGCTTCTCGGCTGACGGGTCAACGCATCCCGTCAACCCTGCACGTCCGGCCGGACCTTGCCGAGCAAGGTCCGGCCGGACGTGTGTCGGCCCCCGTGAGGCCTTCGCGTAACTCGCGTCGAATGTAACTCTTTACCCGTTTCGTGCAGTTGTGAAATGTGCGCCGGAGTGACTGTGCACCCTTGACAGGGGGTGTTCGATTGCCGACACATCGGGCCGGGTCCGGCGGATTGTGTTGCTGCGAACCGGTGACACGCCATAGAGTCGCCAATCGTCGGCATGGTGTCACGCTGACCTATCGATAAGTTTCCTGGTCAGGTCCAAGGAGGTAAGACGACTTGTGAATGAGTCGACATTTACTCCCGGGGGTGTTCAACCAGGGATGCCTGCACGGGGCCAGAGCCCGATCGGGCTGGAGGCTGTCGGCTCCGTCGCTGTCCGCACCTTCGCCACCCACCAGCACATGACAGCCCCCCAGATGATGGACGGCCTACACGTGAACGCCATGGCCGGCAACGAGAGTGGCCGAGAGACCGCCCACTTCGCCGACTTCGACGAGGTGCCCCAGGGGCACTTCTACGACCCCGACGCCGAGTACGAGCCCGATCCGGAGTACGCGGCCACCCTCGCGCCCGACGCTGCCCGCCAGCGCCGCGAGCGGATCGGTCCGACCGGCCGGCCCCTGCCCTACTTCCCGATCCCGGGTCCGCTGACCGATCACGGTCCCGCGAAGATCATCGCGATGTGCAACCAGAAGGGCGGCGTCGGCAAGACCACGTCGACCATCAACCTCGGTGCCGCGCTCGCGGAGTACGGGCGCCGTGTCCTGCTCGTCGACTTCGACCCGCAGGGAGCCCTGTCCGTCGGTCTCGGCGTCAACCCGATGGAGCTCGACCTCACGGTCTACAACCTGCTCATGGAGCGGGGCATGTCGGCCGACGAGGTCCTCCTGAAGACCGCCGTGCCCAACATGGACCTGCTGCCGAGCAACATCGACCTGTCGGCTGCCGAAGTGCAGCTGGTCAGCGAGGTGGCCCGGGAGTCCACGCTGCAGCGCGCCCTGAAGCCGCTGATGGCCGACTACGACTACATCGTGATCGACTGTCAGCCCTCGCTGGGCCTGCTCACGGTGAACGCCCTGACGGCCGCCCACAAGGTGATAGTGCCGCTCGAGTGCGAGTTCTTCGCGCTGCGCGGCGTGGCGCTGCTCACCGAGACCATCGAGAAGGTCCAGGAGCGGCTCAACCCGGAGCTGGAGCTCGACGGCATCCTCGCGACCATGTACGACTCCCGTACGGTGCACAGCCGCGAGGTCCTCGCGCGTGTTGTCGAGGCCTTCGACGAGCACGTCTACCACACGGTGATCGGGCGCACGGTGCGTTTCCCGGAGACCACGGTCGCCGGTGAGCCCATCACCACGTACGCCTCCAACTCGGTCGGTGCCGCCGCTTATCGCCAGCTCGCCAGGGAGGTGCTCGCCCGGTGTCACGCCGAGTGAGTCTGCCCGGGGCCGACGAACTGTTCCGTACCACCGGGGGGATGGGGCTGCAGTCCTCGTCCCCCGCGGACCGGCGGCGCAAGGCGAACGGCGAGGCGCGGGTGCCGGCTCCGGCCGGTGAGAACGAGACTGCGGCGGACGGCTCCGGACCGACCGGGGGAGCGGCCGAGGCCGGTGCCGTGCCCTCCCAGGAGGAGCACGCGTCGGCGGAGGCCGACGCGGGGGATTCCCGCAGCCGCGGCAACGACAGCGACCGGGTGGCCGTGGCCGCGCAGGCGGGCCGCCGCCCCTCGGCCTCCTCCCCTTCCGCCGCCGCGCAGCAGGAGGCCGTTCCGGCCGTTCAGCAGCAGCGCAGGCGTGGAGGCGGGCGCGGAGCGAACCGACGGCCCAGCGGCCGGGAACGCCACGACGAGAAGATCACCGTCTATGTCTCCGCCGAGGAACTGATGGACCTCGAGCACGCGCGGCTCGTGCTGCGCGGTGAGCACGGGCTCGCCGTCGACCGCGGGCGGATCGTCCGTGAGGCGGTCGCGGTGGTCCTCGCGGACCTGGAGGCGCGGGGCGACGCGAGCATCCTCGTACGGCGGCTGCGCGGCCGCTGACCGGCGGGGCGCCGGTAGCCTGCCCGGAGAGGCGCGCTGCCCGGCGGGCGGACCGTACCGTAGCGGCCACCGCCGACCGGCGGTCCGGCCCGTCCTGAACGGGCTGCCGCCCGCCGCCCCTATCCCGCCGCACCCTGGACCTCGATGCCGACGAACGACGAGCCCGCCCGCACCCCCCGGCGCCCACTGGGGCGCGGTCCGGGGGGCCGGCCTGCGCCGGGTGCGGAGGAGCCGTCCGCGACCGGAGCGCCGGGGGAGGCGGGCGCCCCGGTCGTGCCGCCCGCCGCGCCCCTCCCTGTCACCGGGACCGCGGAGTCCTCGGTGGTCACACCTGGCGATGTGACGGCGGCGGAAAGTGACGGGGCAGGCGCGGCGGACGGGTACGGCACCGGGCCCGCGGACGTCGTTGGCCCCGCTGCCGCCGTAGCACCCGCCGGGCCTGTAGAGCCTGCAGAGCCCGTAGAACCCGCGGGGCCGGAGCTGCCAGAGCCTGCTGGGCCGGCGGCGGAACCCACGTCCGACGGGCGGTTCACCGTTCGGCTCGCCAACTTCGAGGGGCCGTTCGACCTTCTTCTGCAACTCATCTCCAAGCACAAGCTCGATGTGACCGAAGTCGCTCTCTCCAAGGTCACGGACGAGTTCATGGCCCACATCCGGGCCATGGGACCGGACTGGGATCTCGACCAGACCACCGAGTTCCTCGTCGTCGCCGCGACCCTGCTCGATCTCAAGGCGGCGCGTCTGCTGCCCGCCGCCGAGGTCGAGGACGAGGCGGATCTCGCGCTGCTCGAAGCGCGCGACCTGCTCTTCGCGCGGCTCCTGCAGTACCGCGCGTACAAACGCATCGCGGAGATCTTCAGCGCCCGCCTGGAGTCGGAGGGACGGCGTTTCCCGCGGACCGTCGGGCTGGAGCCGCACCATGCCGAGCTGCTGCCCGAGGTGGTGATCAGTATCGGCGCCGAGGGGTTCGCCGGGCTCGCCGTGAAGGCGATGCAGCCCAAGCCCAAGCCGCAGGTGTACGTCGATCACATCCACGCCCCGCTGGTGAGTGTGCGGGAGCAGGCCGAGATCGTGGTGGCGCGGCTGCGGGAGGCGGGGGAGATCAGTTTCCGGCAGCTCACCGAGGACACCGCGGACACCCTCACCGTCGTCGCCCGGTTCCTCGCGCTGCTGGAGCTGTACCGCGAGAAGGCCGTCACCCTCGACCAGGAGGAGGCGCTCGGCGAGCTCATGGTGCGCTGGGCCGGGGGAGCCGATGCCGCACCGAGGGTGACGGACGAGTTCGACCAGGATGTACAGGAGGACGCAGAGGCATGAGTGAGCGCAGCGAGCAGGACGGCACCGGCGCCACCGTCGCGGATCTCGATCTCAAGCCCGCACTGGAGGCGGTCCTGATGGTCGTCGACGAGCCCGCCACCGAGGAACACCTGGCCAAGGTGTTGCAGCGGCCCCGGCGGGCCGTCGCCGATGCGCTGCGGGAGCTGGCCGACGAGTACACCGTGCAGCGCCGCGGTTTCGATCTCCGGCTGGTCGCGGGCGGCTGGCGCTTCTACACGCGCCCGGAGTACGCGGAGGCCGTCGAGGGCTTTGTGCTGGACGGCCAGCAGGCCCGGCTCACCCAGGCGGCTCTGGAGACCCTGGCAGTGGTCGCGTACCGGCAGCCGGTCAGCCGCTCACGCGTCTCCGCGGTGCGCGGTGTGAACTGTGACGGCGTGATGCGGACCCTCCTGCAGAGGGGCCTGGTCGAGGAGGCGGGCGCGGAACCCGAAACAGGTGCGATCCTGTACAGGACGACGAACTACTTTCTGGAGCGGATGGGCCTGCGCGGCCTGGATGAGCTCCCGGAGCTCGCGCCCTTCCTCCCCGAGGCGGACGCGATCGAGGCTGAGACGCTAGAGGGTGTGCCGTCGTTCGATCCGGACGCACCGGACACCCCGGATACTCACGCAGACGACAAGACGGAATTTTGATGCGAAGCAGTGGCAGGAACAGCGGAAGCGGCAGCGGCAAGAGCGGCGGCAACCGGAACCCCCGGGGTGGCGGCGCCGGGCGTGACGACCGGCAGGACCAGCGTCCCCGTCGGCCCCGGCCCGAGGAGCGCCGCTACGACGTGGGCGGCACGACCGGTGCCGGCGAGAAGAGCGGCGAAGGCCCCCGCAAGGGCCGCGGAGCCGCCGCGCGCGGTGGCGCCAAGGGCGGGCCGAAGACCGCGCAGGGCGGCGGCAGGAGCGGCGGGGCGCGGCGTGGTCCGCAGGGCGCCCCGTCCCGTCCGCGCGAGCTCGACGCCAAGATCGAGCAGCGCAACCGGGACAGGTACGCGAACAAGCCCGACGTCAAGACGCCCAAGACGTTCCCGGGCGCCGAGCAGGAGGGTGAGCGCCTGCAGAAGGTCCTCGCCCGCGCCGGCATGGGCTCGCGCCGCGCGTGCGAGGAGCTGATCGAGCAGTCCCGTGTCGAGGTCAACGGGCAGATCGTCGTCGAGCAGGGCATGCGCGTCGATGTGCACAAGGACGAGATCAAGGTCGACGGTCTGACCGTCGCCGCCCAGTCGTATCTCTTCTTCGCGCTGAACAAGCCCGCCGGTGTCGTCTCCTCGATGGAGGACCCGGACGGCCGCCAGTGCCTGGGCGACTACGTCACCAACCGTGAGACGCGTCTCTTCCACGTCGGCCGGCTGGACACCGAGACCGAGGGCATCATCCTGCTCACCAACCACGGCGAGCTGGCCCACCGTCTCACCCACCCCAAGTACGGCGTGAAGAAGACCTACCTGGCAGCCATCCAGGGACCGCTCCCGCGTGAGCTGGGCAAGCGCCTCAAGGACGGCATCCAGCTGGAGGACGGTTTCGCCCGCGCCGACCACTTCCGGGTCGTCGAGAACACCGGCAAGAACTACCTGGTCGAGGTGACCCTCCACGAGGGCCGCAAGCACATCGTCCGCCGGATGCTGTCCGAGGCGGGCTTCCCGGTCGAGCGGCTCGTACGGACGTCCTTCGGACCGATCCCGCTGGGCGACCAGAAGTCCGGCTGGCTCCGCCGCCTCACCAACACCGAGGTGGGCATGCTGATGCGGGAGGTCGGTCTCTAGGGGCCCCTTCGCCCGCAGCACCGTCCGCTCTCAGGCCCGCGGCCGTTTCCTGACTTCGATTTTCGAACAGGAATCGGTCGCGGGCCTTTTGCTGTCGCTGCTGCACCTTTATAGTCAAGGTGACTATTAAGGAGGCGGGTGTGAGTCTCGCGGACATCCTCGATCCCCTGCAGCAACCCCTGGAGACGGTCCTGGACACCCCGGTCAGCTGGACCGAGGTCCTCGGCTTCGGCAGTGGAGCGCTGTGCGTCTGGCTCGTGGCCCGCCAGCACCTCGCCAACTGGCCGATCGGCATCGCCAACAACGTCTTCTTCATCCTGCTGTTCACCCAGTCCGGTCTGTACGCCGACGCCGGCCTGCAGATCGTCTTCATCACCCTTGCCGTGTACGGCTGGTGGACCTGGACCCACGGGGGTGGACCGGGCTCGTCCGCCCTGCCGGTGCGCAGTACCACGCGCACCGAATGGGCCTGGCTGTGCGCGGCAGGGGCGACGGGGACCCTCGTCCTGACCGTTCTGCTCGACCGTGCCACCGACTCGACCGTGCCGTTCTGGGACGCCCTGACGACCGCGCTGTCGCTGGCGGCGACGTACGGGCAGTGCCGGAAGCTGGTCGAGTCGTGGTGGCTGTGGATCGCCGCCGACGTGGTGTACATCCCGCTCTACGCGTACAAGGAGCTCTATCCGACCTCCCTGCTGTACGTCGGGTTCCTGACGCTGTGTCTGGCCGGGCTGCGCAACTGGAAACTTGATCTTGCCGTGCGGCAGCCGGAGTCGGCACAGGTGGTCCGATGAAGCGGTTCGCGCACGGGCTCGTGCTCGGCAAGTTCTATCCGCCGCACACCGGCCATCACCACCTCGTCCGCACCGCCCAGGACCGCTGCGAGCGGCTGACCGTCCTGGTCTGCGCCGCCTCCGTCGAGTCCGTCCCGCTCGCCGATCGCGTCGCCTGGATGCGGGAGGTGCATCCGGACGTACGGGTCGTCGGCGCCGTCGACGACACCCGGATGGATCTCCACGACCCGGCGATCTGGGACGCCCACATGGCTGTCTTCACCGAGGCCGTCCCGGAACCGGTCGACGCCGTCTTCAGCTCGGAGTCGTACGGGGACGAACTGGCCCGCCGCTTCGGCGCCGAATCCGTCTGCGTCGACCCCGACCGGACGGTCTTCCCGGTCTCCGGCACCGCCGTCCGCAAGGACCCGGTCGGCTGCTGGGACTTCCTCGAACCGCCCGTACGGGCCGCGCTCGCCCGCCGGATCGTCGTCCTCGGCGCCGAGTCCACCGGAACCACCACGATGGCCCGCGCCCTCGCCGACCACTACCGGCGGCGCGGCGGCGTCTGGGCACAGACCCGGTACGTCGCCGAGTACGGGCGGGAGTTCAGTGAACAGAAGCTGGCCGCTCTGCGCGCCCGGTGGCCCCAGGCGCAGTGGGAGGACGTCGCCTTCACCACCGACGACTTCCCGGTGATCGCCGAGGCGCAGAACGCCAAGGAGGAGGAGGCCGCCCGGACCGGGTCCCCGGTGCTCATCTGCGACACCGACTCCTTCGCCACCACCGTCTGGCACGAGCGATACGTGGGCGGCCGTAACCCGCTCGTCGAGGAGACCGCCGACCGGGTCGCCCACCACCTGTGGCTGCTCACCGATCATGAGGGCGTCGCCTTCGAGGACGACGGGCTGCGCGACGGCGAGGAGCTGCGGCCCTGGATGACCGACCGGTTCCGGGCCGAACTCACCCGGACCGGACGGGCGTTCGTCGAGCTGACCGGGACGCATGAGCAGCGCCTCGATACCGCGCTCACCGCTGTCGACGCCGTGCTCGCCGCAGGCTGGAACTTCGCGGCACCCCTTCCGGAGCGACGATGAGCACCGCCCCGGAGGGCTACGACCCGCATGCCTTCGAGCCGTTCGCCGTCACCGTCGACCTCGCGGTCTTCACGGTCCGCGGCGGACGGCTGCACGTCCTGCTCGTCGAACGCGGCGAGGACCCGTACAAGGGGCACTGGGCGCTGCCCGGTGGCTTCGTCCTGCCCCGTGAGTCCGCCGAGTCCGCGGCCCGTCGGGAGCTCGCCGAGGAGACCGGGCTGACCGAGTCCACCGTCTCCGCCCTCCACCTGGAACAGCTGCGCACCTACAGCGATCCGGACCGCGACCCCAGGATGCGGGTCGTCTCCGTGGCGTACGCCGCGCTCGTCCCCGACCTGCCGGAGCCGCGCGGCGGCGGGGACGCGGCCCATGCCCGCTGGTGGGACGCCGGAGCACTCGGCGCGCTCGCCTTCGACCACGACCGCATCCTCGCCGACGCACACGACAGGATCGGCGCCAAACTCGAATACACGTGTCTTGCCACCGCCTTCTGCCCGTCGGAGTTCACCCTGGGCGAGCTCCAGCAGGTGTACGAGACCGTCTGGGGCGTCGAGCTCGACCGACCCAACTTCCGGCGCAAGGTCCTCACCACGCCCGGCTTCGTCCAGGCCGTGGAGGGATCGCCGCGCCGCACCGGCGGGCGGGGGAAACCGGCCGCCCTGTACCGGGCGGGTGCCGCCACCGCCCTGCACCCTCCACTGCTGCGACCGGAAGGAAGAAGCACATGATCGTGACCAGGACCATCACCAAAGGCGCTGCCACCGGCGCGCTGACCGGGCTCGCGCTCGGTGACGCGCTGGGCTTCCCGACCGAGTTCAACAACGTGCCGTCGATCCTCGCCAAGTGCGGACCGTGGCGGCAGATGCGGCTTCCGCGTCCCGCGATCGTCTCCGACGACACCCAGATGACGCTGGCCCTCGCTCGGGGCATCCGCACCGCCATGGACCGCGGACTGCTCACCGCGCCGCGGCTGACCCGGCCGGTACGCGAGGAGTTCGTCGAGTGGTACCACTCACCGGACAACAACCGCGCCCCCGGCCGCACCTGCATGACCGCCTGCCGGCTGCTCGACAGTGACCGGCTCTGGCAGGAGGCCAGCCAGACCGGCTCCAAGGGCTGTGGCGCCAATATGCGGGTGGCGCCGGTCGGACTCGTGCCCGGGCTCAGCGAGGAACAGCGCTCCGGCGCGGCGCAGTTGCAGGCCGCCCTCACGCACGGACATCCCACGGCGCTCGCCGCCTCCGACCTGATGGCGCGCGCGGTGTACCTGCTGGCGCAGGGCGCGGAGCCGGCGGGGCTGATCGGGCAACTGCGCTCGTACGCGTACGAGAACAGCAACCGTTACCTCGCACGCTGGCTCGGCGACCTGTGGCGGTACGCGGGCGACGACTCCGGCGAGAGCTACATCCGGCGCGGCTGGGACGAGTGCCTGACCGCACTGGCCCGGGTGCAGGACGCCCTGCGCGACCCGTCACCGGAGGACGACCCGTGCGAGACGACCGGTGACGGCTGGATCGCGGAGGACGCCCTCGCCACAGCCCTGCACTGCTTCCTGCTGTTCCCCGACGAACCGGTCACCGCCCTGCGCCGGGCCGCCTGCACGCGCGGCGACTCCGACTCGATCGGCTGCCTGACCGGAGCGCTGGCCGGGGCACATCTGGGGGCCGCGGCCTGGCCCAAGGAGTGGTCGGAGCGGATCGAGTACCGCAGCGATCTGCTGTCGCTGGGGGCGCTCTGGGACTCTTGATCCATGCGCACGAGAACGATGCACCTGCACGGGGCCGGGCTGCCGGTCACGGACTTCGGCCCGGTACTGGCCGAGGAACCCGGACCGCTGCTGTTCGCCACGGTCTCCGGGGCGCATCTGTACGGGTTTCCGTCCCGGGACTCGGATGTGGACCTGCGGGGGGTCCACCTCCTGCCGGCGGAGGATCTCGTCGGGCTGCGTGAGCCGGAGGAGACACGTTCGCGGATGTGGGACCGGGACGGGGTCGAGATGGATCTCGTCACGCACGACCTGCGGAAGTTCGTCCGGCTGATGCTGAAGCCGAACGGATATGTGCTGGAGCAGCTGCTCTCGCCGCTGGTGGTGCACACGAGTGAGCTGCATGCGGAACTGATGGAGCTTGCGCCCCGGGTGGTGACCCGCAACCATGCCCACCACTACCGGGGGTTCGCGAACGCGCAGTGGCGGCTGTACGAGAGCACCCGTGAACTGAAGCCGCTGCTCTACACGTTCCGGGCGCTGCTGACCGGTATCCATCTGATGCGCAGCGGCGAGGTACGGGCGCACCTGCCGGCCCTGCTGGGGGAGGTGGCGGCGCCGGGGTATCTGCCGGAGCTGATCGCGGCCAAGGCGGAGGCGGAGCACGGGGGCGCCGAGAGTGTGGACGGCGCGGTGGTGTCCGGCGACGTGGAGAGGTTGCACCGAGTGCTCGACGAGGCGCAGGAGGAGTCGGGGCTGCCGGAGGCGGCCGGGCGTGCGGGGTTCGACGGGCTGCATCAGCTCGTGGTGCGTGCGCGGTTGACCGGAGGTGGGGCGCTGTCCTCAGTCGCCGGACGGGTGTGAGGGGAGCTCGTCCGCGAGGTGCGGGTCTCGTGGGGGCTCGACCTCGCCGGGGCAGGTCCGTGGTGGTCCGGTGCCCCTGCGGGGCGTCTCCTCGCGAGACGAACGTCCGGGCGCGACGCAGGGGAGTCCGGGGCTTTGTTCAACGCCCCGCGGGGACATCCCTGCGTGGCTCCGGACAGCCCGTCACGCGGCAGCAGACCTGTGGTGATTGCGGGCCGGCCCGTTCAGTCGGTGCTGGGTGACAGCGCCGACGTCCGGCGGGTGCGGATCAGGAAGTCCTCCACCCGGGCCCGGTCCGGCTCCGATGGGAGCGGGGAGCTTGCTGCCGCCTCGTCGTTCTCCTCGGCCAGGCGGGTCATGCGGCGTTCGACCTCCGGCCAGGGAACCTCGCCGCGCTTCACCGCGAGAAGGTCCTCCCTGGCCGCGCCCACGTCGACCGTCAGCTCTCCCGTACGCAGCAGATCCCGACCGCTCGCCAGCAGGCGCAGCAGATGCATGGCGTGCTTCCAGCGCGGCGCACCGTACTGACGGACATCCGCCTCCAGCTTCCTGCGCTGGCCCAGCGCGTAGCGGACGAAGGTCCGGTGGGCGAGACGGGACAGGAACGCCTCGCGCAGGGAGAGGAGTTCGCGGCCGACGGAGTTGACCTGTTCCACCAGGGGGGAGTGCAGGCACTCCAGGACATTGGGGTTGGCGATCAGCGCCAACTCGCAGAAGCGCTCCAGTTCCCAGGAGAACTGCTCCTCCGCCGGGCCCTCGACGTGTGTCGGCGGTTTCTCGAACCGCCAGAAGAGGGGAGTCGGCGCCAGAAAGACACCGCGCCGGTCGGTGTCACTGCCGTCCGTGGCGAGCCCGAACGCGCGTGAGCCCATCACACAGGAGTAGATCGTGTGGTCGCGTACCAGGGGCTGGGCGTCCGGGGCGGTCATGGAGCTGAGCGTACGTGAGGGTGAAAGCGTTGCGGGCAGGGAGTCGGCATCGGCCTGACGATGATCCGGAAGGCCCGGTTCGCACCGCTCCGGTGAGCGCCACGACCCCCAGTTTCGTACCGCGGGGACACCGCGCGCCTGCTCCCCGAACCGGCCGCGCCGCGGGGCGGCGCGTACGCCGAGGCCGCGCTCGCGGACGCCCGCGGACGTCCTTGACGTGACCGTCCCGGTGGGGCTTCGGCTCCCGCCGGGACGGCCGGTGTCATACGAGCCGGATGGTGTCACCGGTGACGGTGATCCGTTCGGTGGGCAGCGGGCGCGGCGCGGGACCGGCCACGACCGCCGCGTCCGTGATGCGGTACTTGCTGCCGTGGCAGGGACAGTTGATGGTGCCGTCACTGACCGAGTCGACGGTGCACCCCGCATGGGCGCAGATGGCGGAGAAGCCCTTGAACTCGCCCTTCTTGGGCTGGGTCACCACGACCTTCTGCTCCGCGAAGATCGTGCCGCCGCCGATGGGGATGTCCG
Source organism: Streptomyces atratus (assembly GCF_040655115.1). Lineage (GTDB taxonomy): Bacteria > Actinomycetota > Actinomycetes > Streptomycetales > Streptomycetaceae > Streptomyces > Streptomyces atratus_D. The sequence continues at coordinate 35,299 of NZ_JBFAJH010000012.1, forward strand.
AGGTCTTGGCGAGAACCGTGCCGGTCGCGTTGGAACCTTTCGGCGCCGTGGTGCTTGCCGTGGTACTCGGGGTGACGCCCGGTGAGATCTTCGGTGCGGATGCCGTGCTGCCTCCGTCTCCGGACGAGCCGCAAGCGGTCACCAGCCCGGCGGCGCCCGCCGCGGCTGCCGTGAGGACTGTCCTTCGTCGTGCGTCCATGGCTTGCTCCCTGTGTGGTGGCCGCGACCGGGTGAGCTGTCTGCTCCCGGCATGGGCATCGTGACCCCGCGGACGCCGAGGGCCTAGCAACCTGGCGGCAGACTCGCCCGAGTGGCAGAAGCACCGGTTCTGGCCGACATTGTCGATGTTCCAGCCCTCTTCCGAAGGGCAGAACCATCGCAGGGAACGACCTCGGCAGCCTGCTGGGCGGCACACGCTCCAGCTTGTTCACCTCGGCCGGCAGGCTCTTCAGGCCCGGGGCGCCCGGGTCGGTCTTCAGCTCGGCCGGATCGATACCTGTCCGGCGCAGCCGGCCGGGTCGGGTCCGGCGGACGCTGCTCGCCGTGCACGCCACCGCCGCGTCCCGATGACCGCCGCGTCTCAGGGAGAGAGCACCTCGGTCGTCGGGCGCCTCGCCCCTCTAGGCTGAAAACGCGCAGGTCGGCGCCGAGCAGGCGCGACAACCATGCAGCGGCACGAAGAACAACGGCACGAAGAACAACGGCACGAAGAAGTGAGGAGCCAGACGTGGCGGTACGAGCGGTCCGTGGAGCTGTCCAGCTGGACCGGGACGAGGCCGGACACATGGACGAGCGGGTCAGCGGCCTGCTCACCGCCATCCTGGAGCGCAACAGCCTCGTTGCGGACGACCTGATCAGCATCTGGTTCACGGCCACCCCCGATCTGCACAGCGACTTCCCGGCCGCCGCCGCACGCGGCATCGGCATCGTCGACGTACCGCTGATCTGCGCCCAGGAGCTGGACATCGAAGGGGCGATGCCCCGCGTGGTGCGCATCCTCGCCCATGTCGAGACGTACCTCGCCAAGTCCGAGATCACGCACGTCTATCTCGGCGCCACCGCCTCCCTCCGCAAGGACATCGCCCAGTGAGAACCGCCGTCGTCATCGGAACCGGCCTGGTCGGTACCTCCGCAGCCCTTGCCCTCGCCGGGCGCGGCGTCCACGTCCACCTCGTCGACCACGACCCGGCGTCCGCCCGTACCGCGGCCGCGCTCGGCGCCGGTACGGACGAGGCGCCCGAGGGCCGCGTCGACCTGGCGATCATCGCCGTACCGCCCGCCCATGTGGCCTCGGTGCTCGCCACCGCCATGCGTGACGACATCGCCCGCGGCTACCTCGACGTCGCCAGCGTCAAGGGCGGCCCCCGCCGCGAGCTGGAGGCCCTCGGTATCGACCTCACGCCGTACATCGGTACGCACCCGATGGCCGGCAAGGAGCGTTCGGGCCCCCTCGCCGCCACCGCCGACCTCTTCGAGGGGCGCCCCTGGGTCCTCACCCCGACCCGCGACACCGACACCGAGGTCCTCAACCTCGCCCTGGAACTGGTCGCGCTCTGCCGCGCGGTTCCGGTCGTCATGGACGCCGACGCCCACGACCGGGCCGTCGCCCTCGTCTCGCACACCCCGCAGCTGATCTCGTCGATGGTCGCCGCCCGCCTGGAGGAGGCCGACGAGACGGCCGTACGCCTCTGCGGCCAGGGCATCAGGGACGTCACCCGGATCGCCGCCTCCGACCCCCGGATGTGGGTGGAGATCCTCTCCGCCAACCCCGGCCCGGTCGCCGATGTGCTCGCCGGGGTCGCCGCCGATCTCGACGAGACGGTACGGGCGCTGCGCAGCCTCCAGACAGGTGACGACGACAGGCGCCGCGAGGGCACCCACTCCATCGAGGACGTGCTGCGCCGCGGCAACGCGGGCCGGGTCAGGGTGCCCGGGAAGCACGGGGCGGCCCCGGCGTCGTACGAGATCGTGGCCGTGCTCATCAGCGACCGGCCGGGCGAACTGGCCGGGATCTTCGCGGACGCGGGCCGGGCCGGGATCAACGTCGAGGACGTCCGCATCGATCACGCCACCGGGCAGCAGGCGGGTCTGGTGCAGCTGATGGTCGAGCCGAGCGCGGCCCCCGCGCTGGCGACGGCGCTGCGCGAGCGGGGTTGGTCGATCCGCCAGTAGGTGGTGTCCGGCACATCACGGCCGGACACCCCCAGGCCCGCGGTCGCCGGGCCCGGGGGCAGTTGTCCACAGGGTGCAAAGACCCGTCCAGACACTCGGTAACCTTGAGCGGGGCGGGTACGCGCGCCCCCGTCCCGCCCACCCCGAGTACCAGGAAGGTGTCCACCACCGTGGAAACCGTAAGCGCCGCCGCCCGGACGGCCCCGGCCGCAGTGATCGTTGCCATAGACGGCCCGTCCGGCACCGGTAAGTCGAGCACGTCGAAGGCCGTCGCCGCCCAGCTCGGCCTGAGCTACCTGGACACCGGCGCCCAGTACCGGGCGATCACGTGGTGGATGCTCAACAACGATATCGACGTGCAGAACGCCGCGGAGGTCGCGACTGCCGCGGACAAGCCGGTCATCGTCTCGGGCACGGACCCGGCCGCCCCGACGATCACGGTCGACGGCGAGGACGCCGCGGGCCCGATCCGTACGCCGGAGGTCACCTCCAAGGTCAGCGCCGTCAGCGCGGTCCCCGAGGTGCGGGCCAGGATCACCGAGCTGCAGCGGTCCATCGCCGCGGGTGCCGAGGTCGGCATCGTCGTCGAGGGCCGTGACATCGGCACGACCGTGCTCCCCGACGCCGACCTCAAGATCTTCCTGACCGCCTCCCCGGAGGCCCGCGCGGCCCGCCGCAGCGGAGAGCTCAAGGGCTCCGATCTCGCCACCACCAAGGAGGCGCTGATCAAACGGGACACCGCGGACTCCAGCCGGAAGGCCTCGCCGCTCGCCAAGGCGGACGACGCGGTCGAGGTGGACACCACCGAGCTGACTTTGCAGCAGGTCATCGAGTGCGTCGTCACCCTCGTCGAGGAGAAGCGGGCCGCGAGGTGACCCCTGCCACGGGCACGCCCACGCTGCGTGGAGCGGCGGTCGGGCGCGGGATCGGCATCGGGCTGATGTACGGGCTGTGGAAGCCCCGCGTCCTCGGTGCGTGGCGGGTACCCGCCTCCGGACCCGTCATACTCGCGGTGAACCACTCCCACAACATCGACGGGCCGATGCTGATGGGCACCGCGCCCCGGCCCGTGCACTTCCTGATCAAGAAAGAGGCGTTCGTCGGCCCCCTCGACCCGTTCCTGCGCGGAATCGGTCAGCTGAAGGTGGACCGTGCGAGCGCCGACCGCACCGCCATCACCCACGCCCTCGGCGTGCTGCAGAACGGCGGGGTGCTGGGGATCTTTCCCGAGGGCACCAGGGGTGAAGGAGACTTCGCCTCGCTGCGGGCCGGACTCGCGTACTTCGCGGTACGCAGCGGGGCGCCGATCGTCCCCGTGGCCGTCCTGGGAAGCACCGAGCGCCGCGGGCGGTTGATATCGGCACTGCCGCCGTTGCGCAGCCGGGTCGATGTCGTCTTCGGGGACGCCTTCGAAGCACAAGAAGGTGCGCGAAGCTCGGCCGAGGGGGGCGGTGGGCGACAGGTGGTGGGGAGTGGCCGGCGCACCACCCGGAAGGCGCTGGACGAGGCGACGGTACGGATCCAGGAGCGGCTGACCTCGCACCTGGACGGGGCCAGGCGTTTCACCGGGCGCTAAGTAAGACTTGAGTAGTGGGCCGCGTGATGGTGGTCCATCGATGATGATGCAAAGAGGAACGGACTTCATGAACGACCAGATTCACTCCGGCGGCTCGGACCACGAGCACGGAGCGCTTGGCGACGCCGAGTACGCGGAGTTCATGGAGCTCGCCGCGCAGGAGGGCTTCGACGTCGAGGACGTCGAGGGCGCGATCGACGAGGCCGGTCACGGACCGCTGCCCGTCCTCGCCGTCGTCGGCCGCCCCAATGTCGGCAAGTCGACCCTGGTGAACCGGATCATCGGCCGCCGCGAGGCGGTCGTCGAGGACAAGCCCGGAGTCACCCGGGACCGAGTCACCTACGAGGCCGAATGGGCGGGCCGCCGCTTCAAGGTCGTCGACACCGGCGGCTGGGAGCAGGACGTGCTGGGCATCGACGCCTCCGTCGCCGCCCAGGCCGAGTACGCGATCGAGGCGTCCGACGCGGTCGTCTTCGTCGTCGACTCGACGGTCGGCGCGACCGACACCGACGAGGCCGTCGTCAAGCTGCTGCGCCGGGCCGGGAAGCCCGTCGTCCTGTGCGCCAACAAGGTCGACGGCCAGAGCGGCGAGGCCGACGCCACCGCCCTCTGGTCGCTCGGTCTCGGTGAGCCGCACCCGGTCTCCTCGCTGCACGGCCGCGGCACCGGCGATCTGCTCGACGCCGTCCTCGAAGCACTGCCGGAGGCCCCGGCCCAGCGTTTCGGCACCGCCCTCGGCGGACCGCGCCGCATCGCCCTCATCGGCCGTCCGAACGTCGGCAAGTCCTCGCTGCTGAACAAGGTGGCGAACGAGGACCGGGTCGTCGTCAACGAAATGGCCGGCACCACCCGTGACCCGGTCGACGAGCTGATCGAGCTCGGCGGCATCACCTGGAAGTTCATCGACACGGCCGGCATCCGCCGCCGCGTCCACCTCCAGGAAGGCGCGGACTACTACGCCTCGCTGCGTACCGCGGCCGCCGTCGAGAAGGCCGAGGTCGCCGTCGTCCTGATCGACGCCAGTGAGTCCATCAGCGTGCAGGACCAGCGCATCATCACCATGGCCGTGGAGGCCGGGCGCGCGATAGTGATCGCGTACAACAAGTGGGACACCCTCGACGAGGAGCGCCGCTACTACCTGGAGCGCGAGATCGAGACGGAGCTCGCGCAGGTCGCGTGGGCCCCGCGGGTCAACGTCTCGGCTGTCACCGGCCGTCACATGGAAAAGCTGGTCCCGGCGATCGAGACCGCGCTCGAGGGCTGGGAGACGCGCGTACCGACCGGTCGGCTGAACGCCTTCCTCGGTGAGATCGTCGCCTCCCACCCGCATCCGGTCCGTGGCGGAAAGCAGCCCCGCATCCTCTTCGGCACCCAGGCCGGTACCAAGCCGCCGCGCTTCGTGCTCTTCGCCTCCGGGTTCCTGGAGCACGGTTACCGCCGCTTCGTCGAGCGCCGACTGCGCGAGGAGTTCGGCTTCGACGGCACCCCGATCCACATCTCGGTGCGGGTCCGCGAGAAGCGCGGCCGTAAGAAGTGACGCCCGATCGGCCCGCTGACTGACCGGGCGGCCGACTGGCTTCCGTCCCGGACATGGCGAAGCCCCGCACCGTTCCTTGTCAGCGGTGCGGGGCTTCGTCGTACGGTCAGGCTCCCCGCGAGCCCGGTGGCAGCGCCGCGGGGGTGGTGCGCCCGGCGTGCCGGCCGACCCGCTGCCAGGAGCCGAGGCTTGGGGTGCGCGGGCCCTGACCTGAGTGGCCGGAGGCGCCGCCGGAGTGGCTCGAATGGCCGGAGTGGGCGCTCAGCGGGGTGCGGGTGCCGAACAGACCCGTACCGAAGGCCATGAGGGCCAGGTTCTCCTCGCCGCTCCGATCACCTGGCAGCGCCCGGAACGACCGGCGGTACTCGGTGTACAACGCGTCGTAGATCGGGGTGTGGGACTGACTGCCCGATGGCTCCCGCGACGGGCGCATGGCGGGGATCGGGCTCGGGCGCTGGTGGGAGGGGTCGTATGAGTGCACGTACGTGCCAACGACCCCACCGGCCGTCGGATGCGGGGCCGGCGAAGAAATAGCTGTTCGTCGTGGGTGCGAGGGGCGTACGGACATGATCAGGTCCCGGCCAGCGGCATCGCCGCCGCGACCAGGAAACCGCCGGCCGCAGCATTCTCCAGCGCGTCGCGCAGCAGGTCCTCGCGGGGCTGCTGGCCGATCGATCCGGCCGGGGCGGCGAAGACGAGAACGGTCTGGGATTTGTTGGCCGCGGTCCGCCAGCCCTCGGTGACCTGCAGCGGGGCGTGGGCCTGCCACCAGGCGACGGGGGCGCCGCCGCCCGTACCCGGCTGCAGCACGGCGTGCAACTGGCCCATGGCGAGCAGGATCGACCAGCCGTGCAGCATGGCGGGCACCTGGTCCATCCGGTGGACGGGCTGGAAGCCCTGCTCCAGCAGGAGATGCAGGAACTCGTCGCCTCCGCTGCCGTCCGTACCGGGGCGGGCGATCGCGCCTGTCGGTTCGACGACCAGCGCCGGGTGGAGCTCGTCGTCGATCAGGACGAGACCGGTGGTGACGCCGAGGACGGCCTGTCCGGGCATGAGCCCCTCCGGGCCCTCCGGCTCACTGCCGGTGATGCTGCGCACGGCACCCTGCAGTTGTTCCTCGGAGACCTGGACGACCTGGGAGGGGATGCAGGAGGCGTGCGCGAAAGCGAGAACGGCCGTCTCGTCGCCGACGAACAGCACCGTGCTGGTGCGTTCCTGCTCGGAGTCGCCAGGGGTGCGGCAGGAGGTGCAGTCGTAGTTGCCTGGGGCGTTGTCGCCGACGAGCAACCGATCGGCTTCGGCATCGCCGATCTCGGCGCGTACGTCCTCGCTGACGTCGAGCATGCGCGGCACGGGTGGCTCCTCGAACTCGGTACGTGCGCCGGGCGGTTCCCGGCTCATGAAGAGACAACGGGCAATCTGTGGCAGGGGTCACGCGCGAAAGGGAACGGAATCGAACCATTCGGCGCAGAGGGTGAATCGGCGCCCCGAAGGGTTTATTTTCGGTCAATACCCGCTGATTGGAGCCACATTGGCCTGCCTGGCCGGACGGATGGCCGGTTCGGTGGCAGGATGACAAATCATGAAATCAGGGAACATTGAAATGGCTGAAACTCGTCCATGTCTTGAGTGAACCGACGATCGGTTATCACCGTCATGCCAGGTGCAGCCCGCAGCACATCGGTCGAACCGGGGGTCACGGCGATTCATGCACGTTTCATTTCTGCTCCACAACGCCTACGGGGTCGGGGGCACCATCCGCACGACGTTCAACCTCGCCGGTGCGCTGGCCGAGCACCATGACATCGAGATCGTGTCGGTTTTCCGTCACCGTGACGCCCCCGCGCTGGGCGCCCCCGCGGGCGTACGGATGAGTCACCTCGTCGACCTGCGGAAGAAGAGCCCCACCTACGACGGCGACGCGATCGAACACACCAGGCCCGCCGCCGTCTTCGCCCGCGGCGACAGCCGGTACCGGCAGTACAGCAGGCTCACCGACGCGCGGGTGGCGGACCACCTGCGCTCCCTGGAGGCGGATGTCGTCGTCGGCACCCGTCCCGGGCTCAATGCCCAGATCAGCCGGCAGGCCAGGCGAGGTCCCGTCCGGATCGGGCAGGAGCACCTCACCCTCGACAGTCACAGCTACCGGCTGCGCCGTGAGATCGGCCACCGCTACATGCTGCTGGACGCGATCACGACCGTCACCGAGGCCGACGCACACGCCTACCGGACCGGGCTGCGGCTGCCCGGCGTACGCATCGAGGCGATCCCCAACGGGGTGCCCGAGCCCGCGGTCGCACCCGCCGACTGCGACAGCAAGTGGGTGATCGCGGCAGGGCGGCTGCACAAGGTCAAGCGGTACGACCTGCTGGTGCGCGCGTTCGCCGACGTGGTGGCAGTCCGCCCCGACTGGCGGCTGCGCATCTACGGCGGCGGCGACGCGACCGGCGACGAACGGCAGGCACTGCACACGCTCATCGGTCGACTGGGACTGCACAACCATGTGTTCCTGATGGGTTCGGTCAACCCGCTCGAGGCGGAGTGGCCCAAGGGGGCGATCGCCGCGGTCACCTCGGACCGCGAGTCATTCGGGATGACGATCGTCGAGGCGATGCGCTGCGGCCTGCCGGTCGTCGCCACCGACTGCCCGCACGGCCCCCGCGAGATCATCGACGACGGCACCGACGGGCGGCTGGTGCCGGTCGGGGACGTGGCCGCGGTCGCGGACGCCGTACTCGGCCTGATCGACGACGACGGAACGCGACACCGGATGGGACGGGCCGCCCGCGCCGCCTCGCGACGGTTCGACCCCGCGCTGATCGCCGAGCGCCACGAAGGGCTCTACACCGAACTCACCAGGCGCGGCGGGCGCCACCATTCGCACAGCGCCGTGCGCACCGGCGTGCACAGGGCCCGCAGCACGGTGCTGGACGGGATGTACGCGCTGCGCCACAAGGCTGCCGATGCGCTCCGCAAGGGGAGGGCCGCGTGACTGTGCCCGCGCTGCGGTCGACACCGCCCACCGAGTCCACCGCCGGCTGCGTCGCCGACTGCATCACCGACGCCGACGGCCGGATCACCTTCGATCTCCTCCGGGGCCCCCGCGGGGGAGGAGCGTCGGAGGCCGTACTGCTCCTGCGCCTGCGCGGTACGAAGGAGAAGAGCGACCGGGCGGCCGAGGAGGTGCGGCTGCCCCTGAGCCCGCACGGTGACGGGCGGCTGCGCGCCGTACTGCCGGGCGCGGCGGAGCTTGCCGAGGGCCGCTGGGACGCCTGGGTCGAGCAGCCGGGCACGGACGGTGAGACGGCTGTCGAACCCGGTATCAGGGATCTGCGGGCTTTGGTCGACCGCACGCCCGACCCCGGCGGCGGGATCGTGGTCCGCATCCCGTACCCCACCGCCGACGGCCGGCTCGCCGTGCGCTGCTGGGTTCGCGCGCCGCACGCGGAGGCCGGGCCGATCACCTTCGGTCCGGCAGCGATGACCGTGGACGGGAGGCTGTACGGGGCGGAGCTCGGCGACGACGCGTGCGTGGAGGCGCGACTGGCCGGCCATCCCGACCGGAGCTGCCGGGCGCCCGTGACCGGCAAGGACGGGAGCTTCTCCTTCACCCTCCCGTACGACCGGCCGGCCGCCGGGCCGGTGACCGCGCCGCAGCTGTGGGGACTGTGGCTGCTCCCCGGCGGGACGAGCGGGAGCGGTACCGGCGGGATCCGGATCGCGCGCGTCCTCGACGACATCTGGGACCGCAAGAAGATCTTCGTCTACCCGCCCCGAGCCATCGGGGGGGACGTACTCGCCGCCCCCTGCTACTCGGCCGACAACGACCTCTGTCTACGGCTGGAACCGGACCGGCAGCACGGCTGACGCGGATCGAGGACAGTAACTGTCCTCGACCACTGGCAGACTCGCCCCATGTTGGAGACCTCGGCACGACTGCTGCGCCTGCTCTCACTCCTGCAGGCCCACCGGGACTGGTCCGGAGCCGATCTCGCCGAACGGCTCGGCGTCACCCCGCGGACCGTCCGGCGGGACGTCGACAAACTGCGCGAGCTCGGCTATCCGGTCAACGCGAGCCCCGGCACCGGCGGCGGCTATCAGCTCGGCGCCGGGGCCGAACTGCCGCCGTTGCTCCTCGACGACGAGGAAGCGGTCGCGGTGGCGGTCGGGCTGCGTACCGCGGCCGGTCACGGCGTCGAGGGCATCGGGGAGACCTCCGTACGCGCACTCGCCAAACTCGAGCAGGTCCTGCCGAACCGGCTCCGCCGCCGGGTCGGCGCCCTGAGCGCCTTCACCGTGCCCATGCTGCGCGGACCCGGCACGTCCGCCGTCGATCCGGGCATCCTCACCGAGCTGGCCGCGTCCTGCCGGGACAGCGAGCGGCTGCGCTTCGCGTACCGGTCCCACAGCGGCTCCGTATCGCGCCGGACCGTCGAACCGCACCGGCTGGTGTGCACCGAGCGCCGCTGGTACCTCGTCGCCTGGGACCTGGAGCGCGCGGACTGGCGTACCTTCCGGGCGGACCGGATCACCCCCACGCCGCCCCACGGCCCCCGTTTCGTTCCGCGTCGCCCGCCCGCCGAGGACCTGGCCGCCTATGTCTCCAAGGGCGTCTCCACCACCGCGTACGCGACGCATGCGGTGATCCGGCTGAAGGTACCGGTCGAGCGGGCCGCCGAGCGCATCTCGCCGTCCTCCGGAGTGCTGGAGGCGATCGACGCGGACAGCTGCCTGTTGCGCACCGGGGCGGCGAGCCTCGATGTCCTGGTGATCCACGTGATGCTCATGGGCTTCGACTTCGAGGTCGTCGAACCGCAGGAGCTCACCGACGCGATCAGGACGGCCAGGGACCGGCTCTCCCGGGCGCTCGACTGAAGGGAGTCGCGGTCCTTCGACCGACCGCTCGCCCGGAGTGCCCGGCCGACGAGGGAGGGCTTGTGTCCGGTATACGGGCGGATGGGGGCGGCGGTCCCGGTCCGGCGGTGTGGATATCCCGACCAGAAGATAAGGCTGCCATAAGGAGGCGTGAATTCCCGGTGGCGGGCTTGTTTTCGTACGCCTCATGGGAAGGAAATTCCGACCATCTGGTATGTCGTATTTCCTCGGTTTTTTGAGCCGTTTGGTGATTGTTTGTAAGTGCGTGTGATTACTGTGTGTCGGCCCGGGAGTCGCACGTTCGAGTGAAGCAGTTCGAGGGAAACGACTGTCGTGATCCTGTGACACAAGCGTGACCGGTGGCGTACGTGAGGATGCCGTGCCGGGTGCCGGCGCCCGGCTTCCGTACCCGTCCGGGGGCGCCTACGGTGAGTGGCATGGCACCTATACCGACCTCTCCCGCGCAGCCCGATGACACGCCCGGGGCGTATGTCGGCCTTGCCGCAGAAGCCGCAGAGCGGCGGGCCCGTGCCCGCGGCTGGCGCACCGTCAGGGCCCTGCCGCCGGGGGCGATCATCACCATGGAGTACCTGGTCGGGCGGATCAACTTCGAGGTCGACAATGCCGTGGTGACCCGCTGCTGGGTCGGCTGAGACCCTTGTCATGAGCAAGGCCCCGACCGAGGTCGGGGCCTTGACTGTGCGGGGGGAGGCTGTGCGTACCGTCCCCGTACGGGGGTGCGGTCCGTCAGCCGCCGGCCACCGGGCGGGCCGGGCTCGTGCCGCCGCGCGGCGTTCGGTCCGCGTGCGGCGGGCGCCGGCTGCCGGCCGGGGTGACCGGCATCCGCTCCGAGCGCACCACGTGCGATGTGTGGGCCCGCTGCCGGGTCCCCGCCGCGGGGGCGGCAGGTACCGAGGCGGCCGGGCGACCGCCTGTGACGACCGGTTCGAGTACCGGGCTCCCGCTCGCGCTGTCACCGTTGTCCGGTTGCGGCAGCAGCACGGTCTGGGGCGCGCCGACCGCGACAGGCACCGGGGGAGTGGTCCGGCGACGCGCACGCACCTGCTCGCGCACCGCGAAGATCAAGTCCTCGGTACGGGTGATCAACGGCTCGACCCACGGCAGGCCCAGCAGGATCAGCAGCCCTGCGGCCCAGCCGAGCAGCACATCGCTCAGCCAGTGCGTACCGAGATAGACGGTTGTGAGCCCGACCCCGAGCGATACCACCGCCGATACGGCCGACAGGTAGCGCCTGGCTCGCGGAGTAGTGGCCAGGTAGGCGAGGATTCCCCAGGTCACCACGGCGTTGGCGGTGTGCCCGGACGGAAATATATCGCCGCCGGCGAAGAGCTCCGCGGAGCCGATCTGCGTCGCGTAGTGCGGGCCGAGCCGGCCCAGGCCGAGCTTGACGGCGCCCACGGTCAGATTCAGCAGCAGCAGCGAGGCGCCGAGCGTCAGCAGGGGCCGCAGGGTGTGCTGCCGCCAGGAGCGCCAGCCGAGCCAGCAGGCGACCATCACGGCCGTGGGGCCTCGCTGGCCGAGCACGACGTAGTAGTCGAGGAAGGCATGGATTCCGGGCCACTGCTGGTAGGGCCGGAAGAGCATGACCTTCCAGTCCAGGGTCACCAGCCCGGAGCCGATCAGCACGGCAACGACGATGGCGAGATAGAACGCCAGCGTCCCGCCGAAGAGAGCGATGCGGTGACGACTCATCCGCGGCGGCTCTATCTTCGGCGGTTCCGGCTCCCGGTCCAGCCGGGCAAAGATGTCGGTACGCACCCAATCGACGTTACAGCGAGTGAGTGCGCGATCCGGTCGATCCGGCCGCTTTGTGATGACGATGTGATGTGGACTATGTCTCAGACAGGTCAATATTACTGACCCGTAAGTGAATCCCGGTGACCTTCTGCTCCATTTCTTCCGCGCTTATTTCGGAAGGGTGTTTGAGTATCTCCGAATAAATGGAGAGCGGTGCAGGTATCCATTTCTCCGGCTCCGACGGGCGGGTGGACGGACGGTGCCCGACCGGTCACGTTCCGGTCACGCGCCGATGGCGGGCCTGTCCGGCACGGAGCCGGGAGCGGGCCGGGCGTGGCGTACGCCACACCTCGCGACCTGTCGAGGTATGAGATGGGCCACGTGCCGCCACGCCGAACTCGCGTACGCTGACGGATCACTCGCCCGTCGATGCCGGGCCTGGAGAGGCAGTGCACGCTGCATCCCCGGTTGGCCTGCCGAGCGCGAGGGACCTTTTGGGAGGTACATGCATGTCCGGGACGACCACAGCCCGAATCCGGCTGCGCGCAGCCGCCGACGGTGCCAATCGATGGGTCGTCCTGGTCGTACTCTGCTTCAGTCTGCTGCTCGTGGCGCTCGACGCGACGGTGCTCCATGTCGCCGTCCCCGCCGTCACCGAGGACCTGCGGCCCAGCGCCGCCGGTCTGCTGTGGATCGTGGACGCCTACCCACTGGTCTGCGCCTCGCTGCTGATCCTCTTCGGGTCCCTCGGCGACCGGGTCGGCCGCCGCCGCATCCTGTTGCTCGGCTACGCGCTCTTCGGGGTCGCCTCCGCGATCGCCGCGATGGCGGACAGCCCCGGCGTACTGATAGGGGCGCGCGCCCTGCTGGGCGTCGGCGGCGCGATGATCATGCCTGCGACGCTGTCCATCCTTCGCCAGGTCTTCCCCGACAGGCGCGAGCGGGCCGTCGCCATAGGGGTGTGGACCGCGGTCGCCGCCGTCGGTGCGGCCACCGGGCCGGTCATCGGCGGCTTCCTCGTGGAGCACTTCTGGTGGGGCTCCGTCTTCCTGATCAATATCCCGCTGATGGCGCTGATCCTGCCGGTCGGCCGGCTGCTGCTCCCCGAATCACGGGGCAGCGACGACGGCCCCTGGGATGTGCTCGGCGCGCTGATGGCCGCGGCCGGAGTGCTCGGTGTGGTCCTCGGTGTGAAGCGCGCGGGCACCGGTGAGGGCGTCTTCGGCCCCGCCACCCTCGTACCGCTGCTGCTCGGGGCGGCTCTGCTCGTCGCGTTCGTCCGCCGACAGAAACGCCGTACGCATCCACTGATCGACATGACGATGTTCGCGCGGCCCGCGTTCTCCACCGCGGTCGGCTGCATCGTCATCGCCATGCTGGCCCTGGTCGGTCTGGAACTGATCGCCGTCCAGTATCTGCAGCTGGTCCTGGACCTCAGCCCGCTGGAGACCGGCCTGCGGCTGCTGCCGCTCACCTTCGCCGCGATGGCCGCGGGCGCGACCGGCTCGTACACCCTGCGCCGGGTCGGACCGCGCCGGATGGTCGGCTGGGGCTTCGTGCTCACCGCCGCCTCGGTGCTGATCCTGACCCTGATGGGGCAGCACGACCGGCCCGCCCTGCTGACCGTGGCGTTCGTCGTGCTCGGTTTCGGGCTGCAGTCCACGCTCTTCGGGGCGTACGAATCGATGCTCAGTGAGGCGCCCGCGGACCGGGCGGGCGGCGCGGCGGCCATCGGTGAAACCTCGTACCAGCTGGGTGCGGGTATGGGGATCGCCCTGTTGGGCAGCGTCATGAACGCCGCCTACGCGCCCGGACTGGCCAAGCTCTCCGGAGCGGGCGTCCCTGCCGGGGCGTCCACCGCCGCCTCCCACTCGCTGGGCGAGGCGTATCAGGTCGCCTCACAGCTGGGCGGCCCGCTGGGCGGGGTGCTGCGGAGCACGGCCCGGCATGCCTTCATCAACGGGCTTCATGTCACGCTGCTGGTCAGTGCGGGACTGCTGCTCCTCGGCGCGCTTGCCGCACTGCGACTGCCGCGGGTCATGGAGTGCCCGCCGGTGGAGATCTGCGAGCCCCGCGAGGCCGCCGAGGTGACCGCCGCTGTGGAGTCGCGCATGCCGCGGGCGTTCCCCGCTCCCCAGGGTGCCCCGGTCCAGGGCCCGCCGACAGGGCCGCTTTCGCTGCCCGGCCGGCGGCAACCCGCCGAGGCCACCGGCTCTGGACGCGCGGCCCACTGAGCCGTAACGTCAGCACGACGCCATAACTAACACTGCTAGTTTTAGTATCGTGCGAGCCGCCGGAGGCACTCTCATGTCCAGCCCATCTCCCGCGAAGCCGTCGAAGCTCCCGCCCTTCGACCCCGGCGACCCGATCGGCATCGACGATCTGCTCGGTCCCGAGGACCTCGCGATCCGCTCCACCGTCCGTGCCTGGGCCACCGACCGGATCCTGCCGAACATCGCCGAGTGGTACGAGAGCGGCGAGCTGCCCGGCATCCGCGAGCTCGCCCGCGAGCTCGGTTCGATCGGTGCCCTCGGTATGTCCCTGCAGGGATACGGCTGCGCGGGCGCCACCGCTGTCCAGTACGGACTGGCCTGCCTGGAGCTCGAAGCGGCGGACTCGGGAATCCGCTCCCTCGTCTCCGTGCAGGGCTCCCTCGCCATGTACGCCATCCACCGCTTCGGCTCCGAGGAGCAGAAGCGGCAGTGGCTGCCGGGCATGGCGGCCGGCGAGATCATCGGCTGCTTCGGACTCACCGAGCCGGACCACGGCTCCGACCCGGCCGGGATGCGGACGCACGCCAAGCGCGAGGGAGGGGGAGACTGGGTGCTCAGCGGCCGCAAGATGTGGATCACCAACGGCTCGGTGGCCGGGGTCGCCGTCGTCTGGGCGCAGACCGACGAGGGCAGCGGCGGCAGCGGCATCCGCGGCTTCGTCGTCCCGTCGGACACCCCCGGCTTCTCCGCGCCCGAGATCAAGCACAAGTGGTCGCTGCGTGCCTCGGTCACCAGCGAGCTGGTCCTCGACGAGGTACGTCTGCCCGCCGACGCCGTACTTCCCGGGGTCGCCGGCCTGCGCGGACCGCTCAGCTGTCTCAGCCATGCCCGCTACGGCATCGTCTGGGGAGCCATGGGCGCGGCCCGGGCCAGCTTCGAGGCAGCGGTCGACTACGCGAAGACCCGGGAACAGTTCGGCAAGCCGATCGGTGGTTTCCAGCTCACTCAGGCCAAGCTCGCGGACATGGCTGTCGAACTGCACAAGGGCATCCTGCTCGCCCACCATCTGGGCCGTCGGCTGGACGCGGGCAGGCTCCGCCCGGAACAGGTCAGTTTCGGAAAGCTCAACAATGTGCGGGAGGCCATCGAGATCTGCCGCACCTCGCGCACGATCCTCGGTGCCAACGGGATCTCGCTCGAATACCCGGTGATGCGGCATGCGACGAATCTGGAGTCGGTGCTCACGTACGAGGGCACCGTGGAGATGCACCAGCTGGTGCTGGGCAAGGCGCTCACCGGTCTGGACGCATTCCGGTAGAACGGGACGCCGGCCGGACCGATCCGGCGAGCGCCCTGCTCAGCTCTGGTTGAAGAAGCCGTCGGCCGGCCGGCCGACGGCTTCGCCGTTGAGTACCCGGGTGTCGGCCGGGGTCAGCAGGAAGACCCGGGTGGCCACGCGGTCGATCGAACCGCGCAGTCCGAAGATGAGTCCCGCGGCGAAGTCCACGACACGCTTCGCGTCGGCGGGGTCCATGGCCGTGAGGTTGATGATCACCGGGACGCCGTCCCGGAAGAGCTCGCCGATGGCGCGCGCGTCCCGGAAGCTGTCCGGGGTGACGGTGGCGATCCGGCGGCCCTTCTCCTCGGCCGCCTCGGAGACCACCTGCACCCGTGGGTCGGTCACCCAGGCACTGCCCGTCCCGGTCCGTGCACCCTCGGCGTACCCGTCGTCGTCGTAGTAACGCTCGTCGTTGTCCTCTACGAGGCCCAGCCAGGCACTCGCCTTGCGCACCGATCCCATGGACGCCTCCTCTCACCGCGGTTCCTTGGTGTTCCGCATCTCTTTCGTATCCCTATGGTCGACCATGATGCGGATCGTGCGCCAAGTGGATAGTCGGCGTGCAGGCGATTCGTGACGGTACTGGTGCAGAAGATCTGGCGATTCGTCATGGTTCCTCCCGCATGGGACCCCTGGGAAAAGAAAATATGATGCTCCGGTCCGTACGGGTGACATGAGGGACGTACGGGTGAACGGGTCGCTCGATACGATGCCTGTCGCGCACCCGCACAAGCGCTGCGCATGGCTGAACGGCTCTCGGGGGATTGTCGTGTTCGGAATAGTCAGGCCCTGCGCCCATCGGTTGTCCGAGGGGCTCAGGACCGCGTGGATGGCCCATCTCTGCGGGCTCTGTCTCGCACTTCGCTCGGACCACGGTCAGTTCGCCCGGATCGTCACGAACTACGACGGCCTGATCGTCTCGGTCCTGACGGAGGCTCAGGCGGAGCGCGCCACGGGCCGGTGGCGCACCGCGGGTCCTTGCCCGCTGCGCGCCATGCGGACCGCGCCGGTCGCCCGCGGCGAAGGGGCCAGACTCGCCGCCGCCGTCTCGCTGGTGCTGGCCTCGGCGAAGGTGCGGGACCACGTCGCCGACCGGGACGGGCTGTTGAAGCGCCGCCCGGTCGCCGCGGCCGCCCGCCGGGTCGCCGCGGGCTGGGACAGGGCCGGGGCGCGCACCGGTGCCCAGCTGGGCTTCGACACCGCGGTCCTCGTCGACGCCGTCGACCGGCAGACCGGCATCGAGCGACTCGCGGGGCCCGGCGCCCCGCTGCTGACGGTCACCGAGCCCACCGAGACGGCCACCGCGGCGGCCTTCGCCCACACCGCCGTACTCGCGGGCAAGCCGCAGAACGCCGAGCCGCTCGCCGAGGCAGGCCGGCTCTTCGGACGGCTGGCGCATCTGCTGGATGCCGTGGAGGACCAGGAAGCTGACGCGGCGTCGGGCGCCTGGAACCCGCTCACCGCCACCGGTACCTCGCGCGCCGAGGCCCGGCGGCTGTGCGACGACGCGCTGCGCGGCGTACGGCTGGCGCTGCGCGACGCGGAATTCGCCGACGACAAGCTGGCGCATGTGCTGCTCGTGCACGAACTGCGCCGATCGGTGGACCGCGCGTTCGCCACGGAGACGTGCTCCCACCGGGCGGATGCGCACCGGGCCGGTGGTCACGGCGTCACCGGGGCCTTCGGGCCGCCGCCCGGGAATCCGTACGCACCGGACACCCCCGGCAGCCCGTTCGGCCCGCCGTCGCCCCCGCCGGAGCCGCCGCGCGACCGGCGGGGGCTGATCACGGGCTGTCTGGTCTGGTCCGGACTCGCCTGCACCTGCCAGATGTGCTGCGGGACCTTCGAGGACCCGTGGAGCCGGCAGCGCCGCGAGGGTCTGTGCAACCAGTGCGACTGCTGCGATGCCTGCGACCCCTGCAGCAACTGCGCTGACTGCTGCAGCAACTGCGACTGCTGCGACTGCGGGTGCGACTGCTGAGTCACGCTTCGGGCGCGGCTCAGCAGCCCCGGGTCACTTGATCTCGGGCGGCGAGATCTGCGAGGTCCCGATCGCTGACGCTCCGATGCCCCACTTCTTCAGGATGCGGTCGTACGTCCCGTCCGCCTTGAGCCCATTGACCGCTGCCTGAAAAGCGGGCGCCGGCGGAGTGCCCTTCTTGAACGCGAAGCCGACGTCGAGCCGCTTGAACTCGTTGAGGAAGCGCACGACACCGTACGACGCCCGCTGAGCGCTGTCCGGCACCTTCCACCCGTACGGCACCGCCCGCACGGTGCGCGTCGAGAACGCCGACGGTGTCGAGCGGGGGCTCGGCCTCGGCGGCGAGATCGCCTTCGAGGCGGACGGCACCGAGCACACGCTCCTCGCGGTCGAGCACGACGGCTCGCTCTGGGCGGTCTTCGCCGACACCACCAGCGGGAACAGCAGCTATCGCTTCCGCTTCCCGCGGCCCGCCGCGCCGGACGAGGACGGCAGCGTGACCGTCGACCTCAACCGCGCGCCGCTGCCGCCGTGCGCCTTCGCCGATCACTTCATCTGCCCCTTCCCGCCGCCAGGCAACACCCTTCCGGTCGCCGTCGGGGCGGGGGAGCGGAACCGGATCGACCGCTGACGCACGACCGCACCCGATCGGTTCAGGCCCCGGTAGTCCGCGCGCTGCCGGGGCCGGTGTGCGAGGGGCGATGCGGATGATTCTCCCGCGGAGACGAGCTCAGGCCAAAGGGCCCTCTTGCGCAAGAAGTTGACGCCTTGAATACTCCCGAGCAGCGCTTGTCAGGAACACGTCGCATCCGGAACGCGGACGCGCGGCCGTGCGCCCGACTGCGCCTCACGGGTCCGACCACCCCACGGGCGGACCCCCGTTTCCCCTCGGAGGAATAACAAGTGAGGATCAAGCGCACCACCCCCCTCAGCGCCACAGCGAGACGAAGCCGGATCGTCGCGATCGCCGCGGGCCTGGTCGCCATGGCCGCCCTTGCCGTCCCCAGCGCCCACGCCAACTCGACCACGACCTTCAGTGCCAACCAGCTTTCCGCCGCCAGTGACGCAGTGCTCGGCGCCGACATCGCCGGTACCGCCTGGAACATAGACCCGGCGACCAAGACCCTCGTCGTCACCGCCGACAGTACGGTCACCCAGGCCGAGATCAAGCAGATCAAGAAGTCCGTCGGCGCCAACGCGGGCGCCCTGCGCATCGAGCGCACGTCCGGCACCTTCAGCAAGCTGCTCTCCGGCGGCGACGCCATCTACGCCCCCGGCTGGCGCTGCTCCCTCGGCTTCAACGTCCGCAGCGGCACCACCTACTACTTCCTGACCGCCGGTCACTGCACCGACGGCAACCCGCCCTGGTACACCAACTCGTCGAACTCCACGTACATCGGCCCCACGGTCGGATCCAGCTTCCCGAACAACGACTACGGCATCGTGCGGTACGACAACGCCTCCGTCGCCCACGCGGGTACCGTCGGCAGCCAGGACATCACCGGCGCGGCCAACGCCACGGTCGGCATGTCGGTCACCCGCCGGGGCTCCACCACCGGCATCCACAGCGGCAAGGTCACCGCCCTCAACGCCACGGTCAACTACGGCGGCGGTGACATCGTCTACGGCATGATCCAGACCAACGTCTGTGCGGAGCCCGGCGACTCCGGCGGTCCGCTCTACTCCGGCTCCAGTGCGATCGGTCTCACCTCGGGCGGCAGCGGCAACTGCTCCTCCGGCGGTACGACGTTCTTCCAGCCGGTCACCGAGGCGCTCAGCGCATACGGCGTCAGCGTCTACTGACGCACCGGCGCCCGATCGCACACATGACGGAGCCCTCGCCCGAATTCCGGGCGGGGGCTCCCGCATACCCCGCGGCTTTTGAGAGGATGTGGGGGAGGTCGGTCGCGCAGGAACGACGGGGGCGGATGCTGTGCCTCCCGGAGGGATGTCCTCCGGGACCCCCGGAGACACTCCAGGGGGTTCCAGTCCGTGAAACGCATCGGAGTGACCGGCCATCGCAGCATTCCCGAGGAGGCGCACGCCCATGTGCTGGCCGGGATACGGGCGGCACTCTGCGGGCTCGGCGGTTCCCTGGAAGCCCTCTCCAGCCTTGCCGTGGGCGCGGATCAGCTCTTCGCCGACCTGGCGCTCGCCTGCGGGGCGGAACTGACCGTCGTCATCCCCAGTGGGGACTACGAGACGTCCTTCGCCGCCGGCGCCGAACTGGCCCGCTACAAGAGCCTCAAGGACCGGGCGGCCCGGGAGGTCCTGCTGGACTTCCCGCACTCCACCGACGAGGCGTACTACGCGGCGGGCGCCTATATCGCCGACCACTGCGACCGGCTGCTCGCGGTGTGGGACGGCCGGCCGGCCCGCGGCTTCGGCGGCACGGGCGACATCGTGACGTACGCGCGGACGCTCGGCCGCCCGGTCACGGTGATCTGGCGCGACGGGGTCCAGCGCGCTTGACCGGATCCGTAGGCGTCGGTCGTATACGGCCGGATGTGCAACAGCACTTCACGTACGGATCTACTGGTCGCTCGTCACATCTGGTGCCGGGCGAGCCAGTCGGTGTGCTGCGGGGAGACGATGCGCTCGGTCTCGAACACCGCCCGGGGCCATTGCCGTTCGGTCAGCGTGGTCTCCATCGCGACCTGCATCGACTCGAGATCCTTCTCCACCAGCGAGTGGGCGGAGATCAGCGGATGGTGGCGGCGCATCTCGCTCCACGCCAGGCAGGCCGCCGCAGCCGCCGACAGTACTCCGGTCGCGGCGAAGGTCTGGGCGACGGAGAACGTCCTCAACAGTCCGTGGACCAGGGCGAGGGTGGTCAGTGCGGCGATCGTGGTCGACCAGACCAGGGTGGCGCGCCGGGACACCTCCTGGCGGCGGCGGTACCAACTGCGCTGTTCGATCAGTCGATCCCGTACGTATGTCTCCTTGCGTACGGTAAACGCCTTGTCCCGTAACTCGCGCATGGAGTCCGTGATGAGTCCGCCCGAATCCGCCGTCCGGTCGCGCGGGTCCGCCCAGCCGACTTTTCTGAGCTCCTGCAGCCCCTCCTCCAGCCGGTTGGCGAACACCGCCTCCGGGTGCTGGATGCCGGTGTCGAAAGGTGAGCCGTGCACCGAGTAGCGCCAGCACATCGATTTGATGAACTCTGCTGCCGAGCGATTTAGTTGCCAATGCGACTTTGCTTTGCGGCGGGAGGTGAGGTATGTCGTGATCAGGACACCCACGTAGGCCAACACCCCGACTCCATCGGCGAGTTGAAACGTGTCAGCAACCTTCCAGTGCCAGGGAAGCGCTGCCGGTATCGTGCCCACGACCAGTAGGATGAGCTGCCAGCGAGTGGTGTTCACGGCCTCCCGTTGGCGTGCGATCGCGATGGCGTCCGTGTGGTGAAAGAGCGCCGGTAGATCAGCGTTCCGGAAGACCAGGCTCTGCAGTGGTCCGGGAATCGCCGTCATGTTCACTCCCGTCTGCGGTTTTGTCTTCACCCATATGGCGGAATAGGTGGTTCCGTAGCGTCTTGGGCGGTCCCAGGTGACGCTCGCGTTGCAAGAGGATGCCCTCAGTTGCCAACCGAGGTCATGAGAGTAAAGTCGTGCCGCCGGACACTGCAATGGTGCAGCTGGACGGTGCAGTTTCCGTGTCCGGAACAATCCCATCAAGGACGGCCGTGAAGAACTCTGAATCCTCCCGCTCCTTCGCCGATGCGAAGAAGAGCCGTGTGCCGCTCGCCGAGATCGACGCGCGCGGCAAAGAAGCCACCCGGAAGCTCGGACGGGTGCATGCCGCCTCCGCCGGTCGCCTGACCCAGGCACCTACCTTCAACTCGGCTCTCTAGTCACCCCTTCAGGGCTGGCTAGACTGGTGGAATGACAGGACCCCTGGTCCCTTTCCGCGAAATCGTTCTCAAGGTTCACAGCAGGTGCGATCTTGCCTGCGACCATTGCTATGTCTATGAACATGCAGATCAGAGCTGGCGTACCCGTCCGAAAACTATCTCTGACGAAGTCATCTTCCGGACTGCTCAGCGCCTGGCTGAGCATGCCAAGACACATGCACTGCCCTCCGTGTCAGTGATCCTGCACGGAGGGGAGCCTCTGCTGGCGGGCCCCGCGCGCCTGCGCCGCGTCTGCGAGGAGCTCACCTCGGCGCTGCACGGCATCGCCGACCTCGATCTACGGATCCATACCAACGGTCTGCAGCTCAGCCCGCGCTATCTCGACCTCTTCGACGAGTTCGGCGTCAAGGTCGGCATCTCGCTCGACGGCGACCGGGCCGCCAACGACCGGCATCGCCGTTTCGCCGACGGACGCACCAGCCACCCTCTGGTCCTGCGAGCGGTCGAGCTCCTCCGCCAGGAGCGCTACCGTCACCTCAACCTCGGCCTTCTGTGCACCGTCGACATCCGGAACGATCCGCACGCGGTGCTCGACGCCCTGGCCGAACTCGAACCACCGCTCATCGACTTCCTTCTTCCGCACGCCACCTGGGACCAGCCGCCGCCGCGTCCGGACGGATCACCCACGGCCTATGCCGACTGGCTCCTCGCGATCTTCGACCGCTGGAGGGAACGGGGCCGGCCGGTGCCGGTGCGCATCTTCTCCTCGGTCCTGTCCAGCCTGAGCGGCGGCCCCAGTCTCACCGAGTCCCTGGGCCTGGCCCCCACCGATCTCGTGGTCGTCGAGACCGACGGGCAACTGGAGCAGGTGGACTCGCTCAAGAGCGCCTACGAAGGTGCCGCCTCCACCGGGTTCGACGTCTTCACGCACGCCTTCGACGAAGTCGCAGCCCATCCCGGGGTCCGGGCACGGCAGCTCGGACTGGCCGGGGTCAGCGAGACCTGCCGCCGCTGCCCCGTCGTACGTTCGTGCGGCGGAGGGCTCTACACGCACCGTTACCGTTCGGACAGTGGATTCGACAACCCCTCGGTGTACTGCACGGATCTCGAGGCACTGGTGCAGGGCATCGAGGTGCGGACGGCCACGGAAACCGAGTCGGCCGCGGTCGCGGAGCCGTACGAGCTGATCGCCGCTGACCAGGACCTGACGCGCACTCTGTTCGCCCGGCTCCACGCAGACCTCGACGGCCGGGGCGGGGAGCGCTGGGACGAGGCCTGGGAGCTGGTGCAGGCCCTGGACCGGACGGAAGCGGGCGCCGACGGCCTGGACGGTGTACTGGCCCATCCGTACACCCGCACCTGGCTGCTCGACGCGCTGGACGCCGTGTACGCCGAACGGCCCGGCGCCGACCGGGCGGCGACGCTGCGGCTGTCGTCGTCCGTGGCCGCTGCCGCCGTACGCGCCGGACTCGCACGGGACGTCCCTGTCGCCTGCCAGGACGGCAGCATCTTCCTCCCCACTCTCGGGGAGGTGCGGATCGGTGGAGCGGGGGAGCACGGCAACGCCCTCGTGCGCGCCACCGACGACGGATTCCTGATCCGGAGGGACGGGCACGCCGCCGAACGGCGGATCGTGCGGACGTCGACGGAAGACCCTGGCTGGTTTCCGGTGCGCCACGTGGGTATCGGCGGGGCGCCCGGCTTCGTGCTCGACGACCTCGACCCGTACCGGGACTGCTTCGGTACGCCCGTCGCCCCCCGGCTCGGGCAGTCCGAGGCCGATGCGTGGAGCGCGCGCCTCTCCGGGGCCTGGGAACGGCTGACGGCGGTCGTACCGGAGCAGGCGGCCGAGATGGCCGGCAGCCTGACCGCGCTGACGCCGCTCACCACCGGACACCCCGCGGTGGGGCGGCACGGCTACGGGGCGTTGGGGATCGGGCCGGACACGGATGGCGAGGAGCTGGCGCTCGGCCTGCTCCGCGGATTCCGGCGGGCCAAGCTGACGGCCCTTGTGGACGTCACGGATCTGTACGCATCGGACGGATCCTGGGAGCATCGGACGCCCTGGCAGGAAAAGTCCGTTCCCTTCTCCCGACTGCTGTCCATGACCTATGAGCGGGTGGGGCTCGGTCTCTTCGACCCCCGGTTCCTGGACGGGGTGCCGCAGGCACTCGACACGCTCGAAGCGGCGGCCGAACTGACCATCGACGGAAAGCAGCTGCTGACCGCAGTCCGGAAGGAGATCAGCGGCACACAGGGGACATCCGGGAAGAACAGTTGCAGGACTGCTTTGGATCAAGAACGTGATGGACCGGGCGTGAGGATGGATGACTGAAAAGCGGCGGTGAATGACCGAACGCCATGGGGGTGGAGCAAGGTCCGCTCCGGAATGATGAATTCGCTCGCATTCTTCCCACACTCCTCGGATGCGAGTGCTCACACAGGACGGGGGTCGTGTGCACGCAACAACGCAACCGCGAGCGGCGGACCATCGGCCGTACTTCTTCTTGAGCTATGCGCATACACCGGGGTACGGCGGTGGAACGGACCCGGATATGTGGGTCGAGCGGCTATTTCAGGATCTCTGTGGCCATGTAATGGCCATGACGGACCTTCCGGCGGGTGCCTCCGCCGGGTTCATGGACCGGGAGATACGGTCCGGCGAGGGGTGGTCGGAACGGCTCGGCAGCGTGCTGGCCACCTGCCGGGTGTTCGTTCCGCTCTTCTCGCCGCGCTACTTCGCCAGCGAGATGTGCGGAAAGGAGTGGCACGCCTTCGAACAGCGTGCCATCGCCCACCGGGCTCGCAGCAATCAGCCCGCCGAAGCGATCGTGCCCGCGCTCTGGGTGCCGGTTCCACCGAACCAACTGCCCGGGCCGGCGGAGCGGCTGCAGTTCAATCACCGTGATTTCGGGGACCGTTATGTCAGTGACGGACTCTACGGGCTGATCAAACTCAGACTCTTCGCCCAGGAGTACGAACGGGCGGTCTACGAACTCGCCAAACGCATCGTCAGCGTCGCGGCCACCGCCCGGATCGAAGTGGGCCGCCCCGTCGACTACCGGCTGGCCCCCAGCGCCTTCGGTTCGCAGAGCAGCGGTGCCGGTGCGCCTCGCCCGATGAAGGTGACCATCGCGGCTCCGACCCGCCACGACCTGCCGGAGGGGCGTAACGCCGACTACTACGGCGACAACCCGCACGACTGGAACCCCTACCACCCGGCCTCCGCACGCCCCCTGGCCTATGTCGCCGAGGACCTGGTGCGCGCCCTCAACTACCAGGCCACCATCACCTCCTTCGACGAGGAGTCCGGCCACGCGGAGAGCAAGGGGCCACCGAACAGACCGGAAATCCTGGTCGTCGACCGCTGGGCGTTGATGGACGAGGACCGACGCCGCAGACTCGCGGCGTTCGACGCCGAGAACCGCCCGTGGGTGACCATGGTGGTGCCCTGGAACCGCGAGGACCCCCAGAGCAGAGCCGCCGAGGCGGAGCTGACCGAGAAACTCGAACAGACCATGCCGTCCAAGATCCGCCAGGGGCGCGCGTATTGCCGCGCCGCGGCAAGGGGAGTGCCCAGCATGGATGCCTTCGGACAGGTATTGCCCCAGGTGGTGGAGGCGGCGGCCCAGCAGTATCTGCGCCACGCGGCGGTCTATCCGCCGGCGACGGGGGGCGGCCACACTGAACGGACACGACTGATGGGGCCCATGGGCAACACACAGTTCATACCGGACATGCACGACCCTGCGACGGATGCGGAGGACGTATGACGGCCGGGCGTGACGGACGCATCGTCACTTTCTACTCGTACAAAGGCGGTACCGGGCGCACGATGGCCCTGGCCAACACCGCCTGGATCCTGGCTGCCAACGGCAAACGGGTACTGGCCGTCGACTGGGACCTGGAGGCGCCCGGACTCCACCGGTTCTTCCATCCCTTCCTCGACCCGTCGACACTTGGCGCCACCACCGGCGTCATCGACCTGATCACCGAGTACGCCTGGGCCGCGACCAGCCCGGTCCAGCGTGCCGACGACTGGCACCGCGACTACGCCCGCATCCAGCCGCACGCCGTCTCCCTCACCCCGGAAGCACTCGGCTGGGAGTTCCCGCAGGGGGGCACCCTCGACTTCGTCTCCGCCGGGCGCCAGAACCGCGAATACTCCGCGACCGTCTCCACCTTCGACTGGGACAACTTCTACGACCGGCTCGGCGGCGGACACTTCTTCGACGCCCTGCGCGACGACATGAAGGCCAACTACGACTACGTACTCATCGACAGCCGGACCGGTCTCAGCGACATCGCCGACATCTGCACCGTCCACCTTCCGGACCTGCTTGTCGACTGCTTCACGCTCAGCGACCAGTCCATCGACGGCGCGGCGTCCGTCGCCCGGCAGATCTCCGAACGCTACACCGGCCGCCCCATCTCGATCTTCCCCGTTCCCATGCGCATCGACGAGGGCGAGAAGGAGAAGGCCGACGCGGGCCGCGCCCTGGCCCGGCTGAAGTTCGACCGGCTGCCCCGGGACCTGTCCAGTGACGAACTCACCGCCTACTGGGGAGCGGTGGAGATTCCCTACCGTCCCTACTACGCGTACGAGGAGACGCTGGCCACCTTCGGCGACGAGGCAGGTCTGACCAACTCACTGCTCTCCGCCTTCGAGCGGCTCACCGCCGTCATCACCGACCGGGAGATCACCTCGATGCCCCCCGTGGGGGAAGAGGTGCGGCTCCGCATCCGCGACGCCTTCACCCGGCGCAGGCCCGCGCTGCCCGCCGATCTCTACCTCAACTATGTGGCGGAGAACCGGATGTGGGCCGACTGGATCGAATCGGTCCTCACCCGGGCCGGCTTCCGTGTCGTCCCGCGCGATGTCTCCGCCGAACCGGGCGCGGCCGACCCGGCGCACACCGCGGACGAGACCGCCACCCGTACCGTCGTCCTGCTCTCCAGCGCCTATCTCAAGTCCCAGCGGGCCGTGGGCCTGTGGGACCGGGCGGTCGCCGAGGACCCGGGCGGCGGCAGGCGTCAGCTTCTGCCCCTCAGGGTCGGGGACGTACGCCTCTCCGCGCCCTACATCGACCGCAACCCCGTCGACCTGTTCCGGCTCGACGAGGTGCATGCCACTGCGGCGCTGATGCGTGCCCTTGACCGCCCGGTGCAGCTCGTCGACGGGGTCGCGCCGGGGCCGCGCTTCCCCGGCACCGTGCCGAAGATCTGGAACGCACCACCCCGCAACCCGGGCTTCACCGGCCGCTCCCTGGTCCTGGAACGGATGCGCGACCAGCTCGGCGGCGGCATGGCCGTCGTGCTTCCGCAGCCGCAGACCCTGTACGGGCTCGGCGGCGTCGGCAAGACCCAGGTCGCTCTCGAGTACGTGCACCGCTTCATGGCCGACTACGACCTGGTGTGGTGGATATCGTCCGAGCAGACCGACGACGTGGTGGCCGGCCTCGCCGAACTCGCCGGCCGGCTCGGCGCCCAGGGCGGCGACGACATGGCCGCGGCCTCCCAGGAGGCCGTCGACCTGCTGCGCCGCGGAGTTCCGTCGGACCGTTGGCTGCTGGTCTTCGACAATGCCGACGACCCCGAACGGCTCAGGCGCTACTTCCCGCAGGGCGGCTCCGGTCACATCCTGGTCACCTCCAGGAACCAGACCTGGTCCCAGCACGGCGACGCACTGCCCGTCGACGTCTTCCTGCGGGAGGAGTCCATCGAGCACCTCCAGCGCCGCGCCCCGGGGCTGAGCGTCGAGGAAGCCGCGCAGGTGGCAACCGCTGTCGGTGACCTGCCGCTCGCAGTCGAGCAGGCGGCGGCCTGGATCGCGGAGACCGCCACGCCCATCGACGCCTATCTGGAACAGCTCGCCCAGCAGGCCCCTCAGGTCCTGGCCCTCAATCAGCCCGCGGGCTACCCGGAACCCGTCGCCGCCACCTGGAACATCTCCATCCAGCGCCTCAAGGAGCGCTCGCCCGCCGCAGTGCGGCTGCTGCAGCTCTGCGCCTTCTTCGCCCCCGAGCCGATCAACGCCAATCTGCTCTACAGCAAGGAGATGATCGAGGCGCTGAAGCCGTACGACCCTTCGCTCCAGGAGAAGCTGGTGCTCGGGCGGGTCATCCGGGAGATCGGCCGGTTCGCCCTCGCCAAGGTTGACCAGGTCTCCAACTCCATCCAGGTGCACCGCCTCGTCCAGGCCGTCATCCGGGCGCAGCTCAGCGAGGAGGAGCAGCGCGACGCCCGGCATGTCGTCCACCGCATTCTGGCGGGTGCCCGGCCCGATGACGACGAGCCGATCGACAACCCGTTGACCTGGCCGCGGTTCGCCACCATCTGGCCGCACCTCGGCCCGTCCGATGCGCGCAACTGCAGGGAGCCCGAGACCCGCAGGCTCCTGATCGACCGGGTGCGCTACCTGTGGAAGCGCGGTGACTTCAGGACGGCCGGCACCCTCGGTGCCGAACTGCGTGAGGCCTGGGAGGAGATGCTCGGCGAGCGGGATCTCCAATACCTCTACCTCTGCTTCCACCTCTCCAACATCTATCGCGCGCGCGGACGTTATGTGGAGGCGAAGGAACTCGACGAGATCACGCTCGTCCGGCAGCGGGAGGTACTGGGCTCGGAGCACCCGCACACGTACATGACCACCAGTAGCCTCGCGACGGACCTCGGCACCCTCGGCGAGTACGACCGGGCGATCGAGCTGGCGACGGAAGCCCACGAGGGGTTCAGCCAGATCTTCCACGACGCACACCCCAGGACGCTGGCGGCGGCCAACAACCTGGCGCTCAACCTGCGCCTCGTCGGGCAGTACGCCAGGGCCAGGGAGATCGATCAGGACGTCTACGACCGGCGCACCGAAGTGCTCGGCCCGAACCATCCGTACAGCCTGTCCTCCGCCATGAGCCTGGGGCGTGATCTGCGGGACGTGGGACGGTACGAGGACTCCGTCGGTCTGCTCAGCCGCACCTACGACAGCTACAAGACACACCTCGGGCCGACCTTCCCCGGCACGCTGAGTGCGGCGAAGAGCCTCGCGGTCTCGCTGCGCAGGGCGGGCCGGCTGGAGGACGCCCGCAGGCTGACGGTGGCCACCCGCGCCAGGTACCGGGCCAAGTACACCTCGGCCAACCCCGAATCGCTGGCCTGTGATCTCAACATGGCGGCCGACCTGTTCGCCGCCGGTGAGGCGGTCGAGGCCAGGGACACCGCGCAGGAAGTCGTCGACCAGTACATGAAGGTCCCGGGCGAGAAACACCCGTACACCCTGGCCGCCCAGAACAACCTCGGCGTCTACGTCTCGGGGGCCGGGGCGGCGGAGGAGGCGGAGAAACTGCTGAAACGGGTGGTCGCCTCGATGCGCGAGGTGTTCGGACGCGAGCATCCGCACACCCTGTTCTGCGTCATGAACCTGGCCAACGCAACCGCGGACCTTGGTGACCTCGACATCGTGCTGTCGACGGAGCGGCAGGTGTCCGCGCAGCTTCGGGAGACTCTCGGGGCGCACCATCCGGAGACCTTGGCCATGACGGCGAACATGGCTGTCACGCTCGATGAGATGGGGCGCAAGGACGAGGCGTTCCAGGTGCGGGCCGAAGTGGTCGAAGAGCTGACCCGACAGCTCGGCGACGAGCATCCGCTGACCCGGATCGCCCGGGAGGACGGCCGGTTCCAGCGCGAACTGGAGCCGATCACGATCTGAGCCGACCGGGCCCGCCGTCGGCGGGCCCGGCCTGGGTCAGCCCTTCGAGGGGGCGGCGGTGGCCTGCTCCTCCAACAGCCAGTTGAGGACGACAGGCAGCACGGACAGCGCGTCGAAGTGCGCCGCCGCCGGCTCCAGCACCGCGGTGGCGCCCGGGATCTGCCCGGCCAGCCAGCGGGAGTGCCCGACCGGTGAGAAGACGTCCTTCTCGCCGTGCCACAGCATGACGGAGCCGGTGATGTCCGCCGGGTCGAAGCCCCATGGGGTGCAGAGCGCGATCGCGTCGTCGATCCATCCGTACGCCGAAGTGCGCAACCCCTCACTGTAGTTGCGCAGCAGCATGGAACGGATTCCGGCGTCGTTGACGATGACCCGGTCGGAGTCGGTCAGCTCCCGGCGGAGATCGTCGAGGAGTTTGACCGGATTCTGTCTGATCACTTCCGACCGGGAGATGAAGGACTCCGCGAGCCCGTCGGGGTCGGCCACCGCCGTGGAGTACGCCAGCACATTCGAGGCGGCCATCCCGTCGAACCAGTCCAGTCCGTCCGCGCCCCAGGGGGCGAGCCCGACCAGAGCGGCGGTACGGGTGACCCGGTCCGGCATCAGTGCGGCGCAGGCCAGGGCGTGCGGGGCCCCGCCGGAACGGCCCACGACGGCGAACCGTTCCAGCCCGAGCGAGTCCGCGATGGCCCGCACATCCTCCGCGACGTCCGCCACGCAGCGGCCCGCGAGCCGGTCGGAGCCGCCGTAGCCCGGCCGGTCGTAGGTGATGAGCTGTGTCTTGCGCTGGTACAGCACCATGCCGCGCGGGGCCGGACCGAGCCGGCTGCCGGGCATTCCGTGCAGCAGAAAGACCGGTCTGCCCCGCGGGTCGCCCAGACGCTCCACCATCAGATGCCGCCCGTCTCTTGCGCGCACCCGATTGCGCACTCCGCGCCTCCTCCACTCCGTGCGGGCACCGAGTGCCCGACTTTTTCCACCGATTCGATGATGACCCATCAAAGTCCCTGGAAGGAATGGCAATTGAGGTAAATCAACGGCGAATACCGGACAGGTCCAGTCCTCACCCACTGCTGACCGGCCGGTCGCATGGCGTGTTCGCAATCGGAACAGGCGCGGTGCGACTCCAGGTAAGTGAAAAGGGCGGGGGCGAAACGGTGCGGTCGTGTGTGCGTCCTGAAGTCGACCTTGTGTCCTGACTGCCCGGCCGGAACGGTGGGCGGCCTCCGTCCTCCGTACTCCAGCACCCCACTTGCCTGTGCGCGGCCCCACAGGAGGTTGACGTTGAAGCATCGACGCATGTCCAGGAAGCCGCGGTGATGGCCGGTTCGGCCGTTGTCGCCCTGGTCGCAGCGGGAGTCGCATTCCAGAATGCGAACGCCGGTGACAAGGCGGCGCAGGCACAGGAGGTCCTGTCTTCTGCGTCAGACGGTAAGACCACCCGCTGAGAGCCGGTCGCTCACATCGTTCACCAGGCCCTTGCCAAGGGCGCCGGTTCGCGTCAGCAGCGCCTCGAAGCTGGTGAGGCGGCGGAAGGTCTCCGCGTACGCTGCCTGTTCTTCCAGAGGAAGCGGAAGCACGAGAAGGCGACGGACATCGACCCTGGACGAGCTGGAGGCGTGGGTGCCTGCCTGTCGGCCGTTGGTGGGTGCGCGCAGGCAGCCGGCGAGGAAGTGGGCATCGAGTTTCCCCGGGACCACACGCAGGGCGTAGAGCTGTGGGCCAAGGGCCACCGGGGGGCCGTCGTGCACCCACGCCTTGAAGGCACGGACCACTCCGGCCACCACGACGTCCCCCTCTTCGGCCACGGTGTGGGCCGCGTCGGGCGCAGTCAGGCCGCTGGGGCGGCCGTCCATCAGCAGGTCGGGCACGGTGAGCAGCGGTACGGCCGCACCCCGAAGTGCCGTTGCCGTGTCCGACGGCTGCTGACCGGCGCGCAGAGTGAGCGCCCCCGCTTTCACCAGGTCGCCCACCGTGGCTGTCGTGCGAGGTTCTCCGCCCTCGAAGCCGAGCTTCGACAGGTGCTGGACCAAGTGGGACAGCTCTGAGAGGTAGCCGGTCAATTCGTTCCATGACGCGGCGAGCTCGATGCCGGACGGTTCCGTGCCCGACGCGGTATACCGGCCGGGCGTGACGTCCACCTCGTCATCCAGTAGATCGAGGAGAGACACTCGCACGGCACCCTCGGGCAGCGCAGCCTCCGGAGTGTCGAGCTCTGACACGGCAGAGAGAACGAAGCCGGCGAGGGCGTCCCAGTCGGGGCCCTGCTCGCGAGCAGCTCCTGGCTTCCCGAGCCGTGTCGCGTCGACCAGGAGTGCGTCCTGAGGGCCCGGGGACGCCGGGGCGCCGGTGGCAGTGGCCCGCAGGACCCACAGTTGCAGCGAGACGCTGTGCGGCTGCGCGCACCCGGGCGGCAGAGCTACGACCGCTCGCAGCATTCCCGTGCGCAGCAGGGAACCCCGGATGCGGCGGCCCGCCTTGCGGGAGGCGACGGCCGGCGGGAGGACGACGACAGCGGTGCCGCCGGGCCTGAGGTGGGTCAGCACGTGCTGGACCCACGCCAACTCCGGTTCGGTGCGCGGTGGCAGTCCGTGCGTCCAGCGCTGGTCGGTGGCCAGTTCCTCGTAACCCCAGCCGCGTTCGTTGAACGGGGGGTTGCACAGTGCGATGTCGGCCTGCAGCCCCGCGAACGGGTCGTCGCGCAACGCGTCAGCGGTTGCGATCTCCGTGCGTACGTTCCGGTCCTCCGTCGCGAAGCCGAGACGTGCGGTGGCGAGTGCGGCAAGGGCCGGGTCTCGTTCGCATCCCAGGAGGGCCAGGCCCGGACCGGGGTACTCCTGAGCGGCCGCTGCGGGCAGGTGGCCGGTGCCGCACGCCGGATCGAAGACGGTCAGCCCGCCATTGCCTCCGCCCAGGCGGGCGCCGAGCGCGATCCGTACCATCAGGGAGGCCAGTTGAGGAGGCGTGGTGCTGAGCTGTCGTACGTGGGTGTCCAGCCACCTCTGCAACAGGAACTCGAACGTCTCGCGCACTCCCTCGCTCCGCCCCAGCCGGGCAGCCGCGCCGACCAGATCCCTGGCCTCGGCCGAGAGTTCCGATGTCGTGGCCCGAGCCCGGGGGGCGCGCATCCTGCGAGCCGACTCGGCGATGGCGAGCCCGGACTCGTCCCGGCTGCCGAGTGCCTCGAACCGGGGCCACAGGAATTCGCGCGCGCCGGCGTCCGTCAGTTTCCCGTTGTCGCGGAGCCACCGCTCGACATCGGACAGCGAGAACTGAGGGCTGACATCCGTGCCACCGATGCGGGACGGGAACGAGTCGTGGCGGCGACGCCAGTTGCTGACCGCCGCACGTCCGACACCGGCGATCCGGGCGATCTCGGCCAGGCTGACCGGTACGGCGTTCGGTGTACTCATCGAAGGTCTCCGGGGTCATGTGGCGGTCGGGGCAGGCCGGCGTCCCAGCGGCGTAGTACGTGTCAGGCTACTACGCTCATTGACTTTGTTCACAGACGTGAATCATGGTGTCGCTGTGTGAATCGTGTGGAGGGCGGGAGAAATGCAGACTTTCGTGGAAACCGGTGGAGGGCCTGCTGGAGAAGAAACCGGAGAACCGGCCGTCATCGGCGGCCGAGGACATCGTCGAACTCCGCCGTATCCACGAGGAGATCGACCGCGCCACCGTCGAGGCATACGGCTGGTTCGACCTCCTGGACGACTCCGGGCAGACCTCGCACGCCGACCCGACCCACGAGACGTTCCCGCTCGACCACGGCTTCCACGAGACGGACCAGGGCGCCCGCTACACCATCGGACTGCTCGCCCGCACCGAGATCATCGACCGGCTGCGCCAGCTGAACCACCAGGCGTACGCCGATGAGGTCCACCTCGGTTTGCACAAGAAGCCCGCCAAGCATCCGGACATGCCGAAGCCCTCCGCCGATGCCATCCGGAAGCGCAAGGAGCAGTTGGCGGCTCGGGGTGGCTCGGATTTCGGTGAGGGCGCTGAGGGCGCCCTGTTCTGAGCCTTCCACATGACGACGGGCTCGCCCGCATCACCTCACGTGATGCGGGCGAGCCCGTGGTTTCCGTCCAGGAAGCCTCGTCGACGCTAACCCCGCGTGAGCGACACGAACGCTGCCCACTCGCCACGGCCGACCCGCAGCACCGGCCCGCCGCCCGCGACCTTCGAGTCCCGTACGTAGACCGCACCGGGGCCGGCAGCCAACTCCACGCAGTCGCCACCGTCCGATCCGCTGTAGCTGCTCTTGAACCAGCGCAGTTCGTCAACGTTCTCGGTTACCTGCTCCACGCTCATGTCTCTCCCACCAGCCGTTCGATGAGCCGCGCAGACGCCTCGACGTTCAGGGCCTGCGATCGCAGCTTGCCATATCGCAACCCGAACGAACTGACCTCTGCCGGATCGCCGACGACGCACCCGACACCCTGCGACTCGAAGTAGCCGAGGTGTTGGAGTTCCTTCGTCTGAACCGTCACGAATGGCCCGTTCTTCCCAGGATGGAACCCCTGCCCGGCAGGCATGACCTGAATCTCTACGTTGCGCAACGTGCCGACCTTCAGTAGGTGTTGCCATTGCGAGCGCATCACCTCGCCGTCGCCCACCGGGTCGCGCAACGCCTCCTCGCCGATGATGAACGACAGCTCCGCCAGCGGGTCCCGCGTCAGCAGCTTCTGGCGGCTCAGCCGCGCCTCCGT
The DNA here is from genome assembly GCF_040655115.1 of Streptomyces atratus. Classification (GTDB taxonomy): domain Bacteria; phylum Actinomycetota; class Actinomycetes; order Streptomycetales; family Streptomycetaceae; genus Streptomyces; species Streptomyces atratus_D. Next base: position 69,020 of record NZ_JBFAJH010000012.1, read on the forward strand.
GTGCTGGTCGACGATCTCCTCGCTGAACGGCGGGCAGTGGCCGCCGAACACGGCCCGTGCGTACGCCTCCGTCTGCAACAGGCCAGGCACCAGCAGCGGATCGTACGAGAAGCGGCTCAGCACCTCCGCCTCGATGAGGGCGAAGTTGCGGAAGAACTGCGGAAGCTTCGCCCGGTCCACATCGGCCTGGAGCACTTCCAGTACCCCGCCCGCAGCCAGCACCCGGTCCGCCGCGACGGTGAACGCCTCCTTCGCGGGTCGTCGCCCCTGCTCGACCGACGCGACCTGTTCCAGGGAGTACCCGATGGCATCTCCGAGTGTCTGTTGATTCAACTCGGCCCGCTTGCGCAGGTGCTGGAGAAGCTTGCCGTAGGCCACCCACACCCCTGGCAGCTCGCTGTCCTCCTTCGTCTTCGTCGCGCGGCCGTTCCGCGTATCCCGCATTGCCCTCACGCCCTTCCGGTCACCCCACTGCGACTGGGCATGGTTCAACAGGAAGGCGCATTCTTGGGACACGGCCCCGGATCCGTACAACGCCCGTACAAGCCCCGTACAACCAAGGCCGGCACCCGCGTTCCACCCCGTACGACCACCACCGCGTACGGCCATCACACCTGGTCGGCACCACATCCACCCGTCCACGACGGCAGCGTGAAGCCTCGGACAATCGTCCCCGAACCTCGCCCGGCAGCCCCCGAGTTCAGCCTCCGCCTCAGCAGCACAAGACGCGGCGCCCGCCTGGCCCGCACGCTCGCCGTGCAGCAGCTCAACGAGTGGTGCGACATCCCGTACGGCTCCGACTCGGCCCGGACCGTCGCCCTGGTCACGGCCGAGCTGGCCTCCAACGCGATCACCCACGGCTGCCTACCCGGCCGCGACTTCAGGCTGACGCTCCTCCTCCTGCCCCACGCCGTCCGTATCGAGGTAACAGACACCCGCCCGGACGGCCTCCCGCCCCAGCCGCCACCCGGCCCCGTCCCCACCGACGCCGGCTCGGGCCGCGGTCTCCTCCTGATCGACGCCTACGCGAACCGCTGGGGATGCACAGTTTGCGACGCCTAAACCAAGACGGTCCGGGCGGAAGTGACGCTCTCGCAGAGCTACGGGGACGGTGGCGGGCGTCGGTAGCCCTCCACAAGGCCCGTCACCCCTACGTCCAGAACCTCAGCGCCCGGCCACGGCTCCCTGCCCGGCGCCAGACCACTCACAGAGCGGTCAGGATCAGGAGGCCTTCGACTCCAGGTGGTAGGTCGTGTCGACCCAGAAGCCATTCGTGGCCCTGGCCTTGATCTCCAGTACGTACTGTCCGGGAGTCAGCGACGCGATGCCGCCCCAGATGCCCCACGCGTAGCGCTGGGTCAGCCCCGTCCTGAACGATGCGGAGAACTCCTGCAGCGGCAACGGAATGCTGTTGAGTGACGCCGTGGCCTCTGCCACCGTCATGGACTGAGGGACCCTCGAATACGACCTGGTGTGCTGCATATTGAGCACCGGGAAGAAGACCGGCCGGTCCGAGGGGATCGCGCAGCGCCGCACCACGCGACCGCCGTAGGTGCCGGCCAGGAACCAGAGGTCGTCCGGCTGCTTCCAGGCGGCGTGCTCGCCTGTGGTGTCCTTGACCGGGCTGAGGTCGTCAGGAGCGGACATGGCCCACTTCCACCACCGGCCCGCGAGCGACCCGCCCTCCTCGTCGCTCAGCTTCCACGTACTGTCGACCGATTCCGCACCACTCATGACGCCCCTCCCGCGTGCAGCCCCTGGCTCGGAGCTCGTTTCGAACAAGCGGACAGTATCCGGGTTTCTCGTGGTGGCCAGCGGCAGCGTGAGCGCGTGGCGAACGCGGACGACCGGGAGCGGATCACCGAGCCCACCGGACGGATCGGCCAAGGCGAGGTCGAGACTGTCCACAGGATGACCGACGAGATCGCCGGCATATTCGACGAACTGGGCGGTGGGCACGCGCAGCCCGTGGCCGCGTCTCGGCGACCCGGGGCGGAGTGCCGGTGAACTGCGCGGCATGGGCGTCGAGTTCGCGCAGGTCATCGACGGTCGGTTCACGGCCGCTCTTGGGATACGGCTTCATCGATACGGGTGGCATGCGCTCATCATCTCGGGATGTCTTGGTGTTCACACCCTGTCAATTCGTCACCTCTACCTTCCGGAAGCGTTCTATCCCGCCGCCGACCGGTGGCGGGCAAGTCACCACCTCCCCCTGGAGTGACACGTGGAACGTCGCAATTTCCTTCGTGGAGCGGTCGTCGGCGGTTCGGTCGCGGCCTTCGGCGGAACCCTGATGCACGGCGCCGCCTACGCGGCCCCGGCTCAGCCCGGTTCCGGACCCTACGGGGCACTGGGTGCAGCGGACGCCAACGGCATACAGCTGCCTGCCGGGTTCACCAGCAGGGTCATCGCCCGGTCCGGCCAGAAGGTCGGCTCCACCAACCACACCTGGCACAACGCCCCTGACGGCGGCGCCTGCTTCGCCGACGGCACCGGCTGGATCTACGTCTCCAACTCGGAGATCAATCCCTCCGGCGGTGCGAGCGCGGTCAAGTTCTCCTCGACCGGCGCGACCATCGGCGCGTACCGGATCCTCTCCAACACCCGGCAGAACTGCGCGGGTGGCGCCACCCCGTGGAACACCTGGCTCTCCTGCGAGGAGGTCAGCCTCGGGTACGTGTACGAGACCGACCCGTGGGGTGTGAACGCGGCCGTCCGCCGGGACGCGATGGGCAAGTTCAAGCACGAGGCGGCCGCGGCCGACCCGGTCCGCAAGGTGATCTACCTGACCGAGGACGAGACCAACGGCTGCCTCTACCGTTTCATCCCGACGACCTGGGGCAACCTGTCCGCCGGCACGCTCCAGGTGCTGAAGGCCGGCACCGCCACCTCCGGTTCGTTCACCTGGGCGACCGTGCCGGACCCGGACGGCGCCCCGACCGTGACCCGTGACCAGGTCTCCGGTGCCAAGCGGTTCAACGGCGGTGAGGGCTGCCACTACTCGAACGACACCGTCTGGTTCACCACCAAGGGCGACAACCGCGTCTGGCAGGTCAACCTGGCCACGAACACCTATGAACTCGCCTACGACGACTCGCTGGTGGTGGGCGGCGGTGCCCCGCTGACCGGTGTCGACAATGTCACCGGCTCCTCCTCCGGTGACCTGTTCGTCGCCGAGGACGGCGGCAACATGGAGATCTGCATCATCACGCCCGACGACGTGGTGGCTCCCTTCCTGCGGATCACCGGCCAGTCCGCCTCCGAGATCACCGGACCGGCCTTCTCGCCCGACGGCAAGCGGCTGTACTTCTCCAGCCAGCGCGGTACGACCGGCAGCTCGTCCGCCGGTATCACGTACGAGGTGACCGGTCCCTTCCGGGCGTAGGCACCTCCGGCTGGGCGCTTCCTCTCAACAGGGCGGAGCCCAGCGGCGTCACCCTGCGGCACGGCGTTGCCGTGCCGCAGGGTGACTGCCAGGCACGCCTCTCGCAGCGTGATCGCGCTCTCCGAGCCGACGGCATGGGGAAGAGCCGTGTGCGACGGCGGTCGCACGGTGGTCCGGGCCGGCCGGAGATGAGTCCGTCCGGGCCGATGGCGTTGCCCAGCGGTGAGCACAAACCTTCGGGCGGGCGGCCTCCGACGGCCGCCCGCCCGAAGGGGCAGGAGGCCTGAGGCTTCAGCCGAGGCCGAGGCCGAGCCCCGCCGTGGGGATCCGGTCAAACAGGCCGCCCGGTCCCGGGAGTGACGGCAGACCGGAAATCCGAATCGATCACCGTCACACCCACCGACAACGGCTTCCGTTCCTCGGCCAGTGCTCCCGCAGTTGACTCCGGAAGCGCTCGGCCGCCTCGGTATCCCAGCCCTCCGGCAGGGGCACGGCCGGTCGACGTGATCCGGCGAGGTCAGCCGGCCCAGACCTCGGCTTCGTCGGCCGGGACGGTGGTGGCGAGTTTCAGCTCCTTGCGGGCGGCGACCGTCTTGCCCGGGTCGATACCGGCGAAGGCCCGGTCGTAGGCGAGGTAGAAGGCGTCCGTGTCACCTGCCGAGGCGGCCTTCTCCCACGCATCGGCGGTTTCCTTCAGCCGTGCACGGAGCTTGACGGTCTCCGGCTGCTGAATGCTCTTCAGGGCCGTGAGGTGGGTGCCGAGCGCGGCGGTAACGGCTTTGGCCTGCTTTTTGTAGCCGGCGAAGTCGCCCTCGACATTGTCTGCTTCAGGCTGGTTCGTCCACAGGGCCTCGTAGACGGCGTTCGAACCCTTCAGGTACGCGAGCTGGTCGGCGTTCAGGGGCTTGCTCTTCAACGAATCGGAGAACGTGCCCGCTTCCTTGGTGTACGAGCAGCTCACGGCCCGATCGCCCGTCGCCCAGCTCTCCTTGGTGGGGGAGTAGTAGTAGACGTCGACGCCCTTGGGCAGGGACCAGGCGTCGGGGGTGAACTTCTGCGCCTCGGCAGGGCATCGTTCGTCGGCGATCTGTGCGATTTTGTCCTCGCCGGGGTACGCCGACTGCCCGTCGATCTTGAAGTCACTGACGACCTGGCCCTTGTGCGGTTCCTTGCACGGCACGACCTCGACGCTGAACTCCTCGCTCTTGGGTGCCCCGTTGTTCGGGTTGTAGCAGTCGCCGGTCGCGAGCGAGAAGACCGATCGCTGGCGAACCGCTTTCTTGGCGCCTGCCTTTGCGCTGTCGAGGGCTTCGGAGCACCCCACCGCTCCGACCGAGATCAGAGCTACGACAGCGGATATACCGCGCAGGGAACGGGACGTGACACCGAGAGACATGACGTAAGGATCCTCAAACAGAAGGGGTGTGAACAGGTGTGCGCATCGTATGGCATGTCAGTGACAGAGCCGTGCGCAGGCGCTTTGGTGCACCGGCGGTGGTGGTGCAGGTGATATCCGGACGAGTTGTCATCCGGCACTTAAGGGTGGCCGATAAGCACGGGGTGGGCTTGTGAACTCAGTCAATGGCTGACATGCTTGAGGGGGTGGCAGCTTCAGAAGGGTGCCGTCTTCGTGACTGTCGCCGCGCAGAAGGCCGTCCCACGCGTGTCCTGATCCACGTTCAAAGGGGACGGGAGTCCGGCTCGGGGGCAAGGCTCCGACTCACCATGATGAAACCGGTCCTGATGGCTATTCAGCGCGGTGCGGACGTATACCCGGTGCGGCGTTTCGCCGGACGGCGCCAGGGAGGGACAGCAGATGAACACCATCGTTCGTAACCAGGTCATTGCAGAGGAGCAGAAGGCCGTCGACCGGGCGTACGACTGCTATACCGCGCGCCTCGCCGAGATGACCGGGACGTCGGCCGCCCAGGCCTCGGCCAGCGGCAAGGACGGTATCGCCAACCGGCTCGACGTCGTGAAGAAGGCCGAGGCGTACGGGGGACTGGGCGGGGAGTCCCTGGTGATCGCCCGTGTCGACGCGCCGGAAGATCCCGGCGAGGAGCCCCGCCCCTGGTACGTGGGCCGCCGTGCCGTATCCGATGTCCGGACCCGCGACACCGTCGTCGTGCTGTGGACCAGCCCGCTGGCCACGAAGTGGTTCGAGGCGCAGCCGCACACGCCGGGCGACGTCGTCCTGCGGCGGCAACTACGCTGCGCGCAGCAGGTCGTCGAGGACTACTTCGACGACATCGCCTCGGCGACTCCCGTACCCGTCGCCCCTGTGCTGCAAGCCGTCCCGGAACCGCGGCCCGCCGGGGACGACGCGATCACGGCGGAGCCCGCCACCGCCGACGAGGCCAGGGCGGAAGCACCGCCCCGAGCCGCGAAGCAGCCGGAAGCCGGCGAGCGCGGAAGACGTACATCGGCCCACACGCCCGCCGACGTAGCCCGGGTCCAGCGCCGCAAGCCCCTGCAACCGGACGACTTCCTGCTCCGCGAGCTCCAGCGCTCGCGCAGCGGCCGCATGCGGGACATCGTCGAGACCATCCGCCGCGACCAGATGGACCTGGTCACTGGTTCCCCGTCCGACATCCTCGTCGTGCAGGGCGGCCCGGGCACGGGCAAGTCCGCCGTGGGTCTGCACCGCGTGACCTGGCTCGTCAACAACGACCACTTCAAGGCCCAGGACATCCTCGTCATCGGCCCGCACCAGCGGTTCCTCGACTACGTCGGCCAGGTCCTGCCCACCCTCGGTACCCGCGAGGTCAACGCCGTCCAGCTCTCCCGCCTGTGGGACGGCGAGGTTCTCGGCACCGACGCTCCGCGGGCACGGCTGGTGAAGTCCGACGAGCGCATGGCGGCCGTCCTGCGGCGCCGCGTCGAGCACGAGTGCCGTCCCGAGGCCCTCGACGGCCTCCTCACCGAACCCTCCTTCGAGGGCGACGAGCCGGCGTTCACCGTCATCGCCGGCAGCACGACGCTGCGCATTCCGCGCTCGGAGGTCCGCGCCCTTTTTGACGAGGCGCGCGGCGGTGACGGTGCCCACCGCGAGCGCCGCGACCGCTTCCGCAGCCTGCTCGTCGACCGGCTCCTGCGGGAACTCGCCGTCCTCGCCCCGCGTCGCGGCGCGGACGGCACGATCCGCCGCAGCCTGGAACGCAACCGTCAGGTGGAGCGCCTCCTCGACCGTGCCTGGCCGTCGCCGGGCGCCCGGGAGGCCCTGCGCAGCCTCTACGACTCGCCCGACCTCCTGCGCGCCTGCGCCGACGGCATCCTCGACGAGGAGGAGCAGGCCGCCCTGCACCGTCCCCGGGCCGACAAGGCCGAGGACGACCCCTGGACCCTGGACGACCGCGTCTGCCTGGAAGAACTCCGGTACCTCATCACGGGCGAGACGACGCGGCGCTACGGTCACATCGTCGTCGACGAGGCCCAGGACCTCACCCCCATGCAGGCCCGCGCCCTGCGCCGCCGCATCGCTAGGGGCGGCTCGATGACCGTCCTCGGCGACCTCGCCCAGGCCACCGGCCCTTATCCGCACACCGAGTGGGACCGCCTGGGAGCGCTCCTGTCCGACCACGGCGACTGGCGCGTCGAAGAGCTGACCACCAGTTACCGCGTACCCGCCGAGATCATGGAGTTCGTCGCACCCCTGGCCCGTACCGTCGCACCCTCGCTGCCCTACCCGCGGGCCGTGCGCGAGGCCGGCGCGGACGCCGTACGGACGATCGCGACCGAGCCGTGGAAGCTGCTCGGCGACACCGTCGCCCAGGCCGTCCGCCTCGTCGGCACCAGCGACGGCCGCACGCCGCGTTCCGTGGCCGTCATCGTTCCTGACGACTCCGGCTGGCTCGACGAGATCGGCCGCCACCTGGACGAGGCCGACGGCATCACGGAACAGGAACGCGAGGCTGTGTCCGTCCTGGCGGCCGGCCAGGCCAAGGGGATGGAGTACGACCACGTCCTCGTCGTCGAACCCGCCACCATCGCCGACCGCGGCCCGTCCGGCCTGCGTCAGCTCTACATCGCGCTGACCCGCAGCACCCAGAGCCTGACCGTCCTGCACACCGCGCCGCTCCCGGAGGCACTGACGGACACCGCCGGCACTACGGAACAGCCGCTCCGCGGCATCGTCACCAACCCCGGCATCGGCGCCGCCCCGGTGGCGGAGGGAGACATCCCGGAGATCGGCACCGACATCCGGGTCCGGGTGATCGGCCACACCACCGGCGGCAACTACAAGGTCGAGGCTGTCTCACCCGCCACGGACCGCCCACTGCTCATGGCCGTGCGCCACGGCTCCACACCCCCGGCCGCAGGGACGGAGCTGGACGCCTGGGTGCTCCGCCACGCCTCCAGCGTCAGCTTCGTCACGGTCGACGAACGCGGCCGCCGGCCCATCTCGCCCACCATGGCCACGCGTTACGCCGATGCACTCGTCGTCGTCGAGGAACTGGCCGGCGGAAACGTCCCGGACGACGCCCGCGCCCGGCTCTCGGAGCTCAAGGGCATGGCCAACCGCTGCCTGCGCCTGGACCAGCACGACTGGCTGGACGTCTGGCGCGTACTCGGCTCCCCGAACAGGACACGCCTGAACCTGCTGCGGGACCTGGCGGCCAACGCCAACCGCGCGTCGGCCTCCGGCACGCCGGACCTGGACCGGTTCCGGGCCGAGCTGGAGCTCAGCGGTTGGGCCGACGACCTGGCCGAGGCGCGGCGGACCATCGAGCGGCGCATCGGCGCCGCGGCCGACCCGGCGGCGGAGAACGAGCCGGACCGCGCAATGTCAGCGCACCGGTCCGCAACAGCCGCGCCGCCCGAGACACCCACGCCGTCCGCACAGCCCGAGGCGCGCGAGGCGTCCGGGCAGTCCGAGCCGAAGGAAGCCGAAGCCATGACCACCACCGCAGCCGCCCCCACCGCACCGGAAAAGGCAGATCCGAGCGCGAGCCTTCTCCACGTCCTGGAAGCCTCGGCCGCAGCGGACCGCACCTGCAAGACCCATGAGGCGGTGCGCTTCGAACTGATGGCGGCCCTGCTGCGAGCGGACCGGCAGCCGAAGCCCGACTCCGCGGTCACTGACGTCGACTGCGAGACCGAGGACGGTCACTCGCTCTACGAAGTACTCGGCGCCGGCCGCTCCACGTACGCCGACCTCCGCTCGGGAGCGGCCCGCCTCCTCGAGATCAACCACACCCTGCCCACGCCTGCCGACCGGCTTTGCCTCGTCCTGGCCGGGCCCCCGGCCGAGGACTGGTCGGCCGCCACCATCCACGACATCTTCGGCGTCCACGTCCTGTGGCGCACGCCGCACGGCTGGGCCGGCCAGGGCGCCGAAACAGCCCTGGGCACCGACCAGGCGTGACCGTCACCGCCGCAGCGGTGGCCTCAGCGCCGTGCCGAGGCGGACAGCGGCTCGCGTGTGTCCGGGCGTTGCCCCGGGCCCGACGTCGTGCATGTCAAGGGCGGTCCCGTTTTTCCCGGGGCCGTCCGTCGGAGCGACATGGATTTTGTGTCTGTCCTTCGTGGCGCGCGCCAGAGAAAGCATGACCGACCGCGCCGGGAAGCTCCTGGAACGAGCCGAGAAGGGACCACGTGCGCGGCGTGTAGCGCCCGCAACCCCGCCTTGACGGAGCGTCGGGAGCCGCGACACCCAGTCACTCCAGATAGCGGCCGGCATCCACCTTCGACATGTCCTGGACTCCAGTCAGCACCGGTGACTTCCAGTCAACTTCGGTTGGGTCAGCGGCCGATCGGTGTGCTCGGCACCCGCGCACGGGCGGCGCCGACGCCAGAGATTCCCGTCAACCCATTACCAAGCGTTTACTGAGCAGATACCTTTCTCCTTGCCGGTGGCAGGGCGCGGAGCGATCCGGCCGTCCCTGCCTGCCCCGGAGTACCGCCGCACGTCGTTCGGCCTATTTTCGGCCATTACGCCTATTTCTCATGGACCGCCGGGAGGAAGCGTTTTGAACGCTCGGAACCGCCGCACCACGGTAGCCGCCGTATCCGTCGCAGGGCTCATAGCGCCGCTGCTGCTGATCGGATCGGGCACCGCCTCCGCTCACAGCGACCCTGCCAGGGAGGCTGTCAAGCTCGCAAAGAAGCTCGTCAAGAAGAGCAACGCCGAGGATGCCTACGAGCATCTGAAGCAGTTCCAGCGGATCGCTGACAAGAACGGGAACACCCGGGTGGCCGGGTCGGAGGGGCACCGGCAGTCGGCCGAGTACGTCGAAGGTCTGCTGCGGAAGGCCGGGTACTCGGTGACCCGGAACGAGTTCGACTACCCGTTCACCGAGACGCTGGCGCAGAGCCTGCGGGTGGTGTCGCCGCAGCAGCAGGACGTCCCGGTGATCGCCATGACGTACTCCGCCAGCAGCCCGGTCGGCGGCATCACCGCCCCGGTCGCGGTGGTGCCGGTCGACGCCACCACCGGCTGCGAGCCGGAGGACTACGCCCCCGGGACGTTCACCGGCAAGATCGCGCTGATCAAGCGAGGCGGCTGCACCTTTGCGCAGAAGCAGGAGAACGCCGCCGGTGCGGGCGCGGCCGGCGCGATCATCTACAACAACACCGACGGCGCGCTCAACGGCACCCTGGGAGACCCGTCCGTCGCCAAGATCCCGGCCGGCGGCGTCACGCAGGCGGACGGCGAGGCGCTCGCGGCCAAGGCCGCCGCCGGCGCAGTGACCGTCAACCTGGAGATCCGCACCTTCGCGGAGACCCGGCACACCTACAACGTGATCGCCGAGACCAAGGGCGGCGACGCCGACAACGCGGTGATGTTCGGCGCCCACCTGGACTCGGTGGCGGCCGGCCCGGGCATCAACGACAACGGATCCGGCTCCGCCGGCATCCTCGACGTGGCCCTGAACCTCGCCCACGAGAACGTCAAGAACAAGGTGCGCTTCGCCTGGTGGTCGGCTGAGGAGTTCGGCCTGCTGGGCTCGGAGGCGTACGTCAACAGCCTCTCGGCGGCGGACCGTGCGAAGGTCAAGCTGTACCTGAACTTCGACATGATCGCCTCGCCGAACTACGCCCAGTTCGTCTACGACGGCGACGACTCCGACCAGGTCGGTGCCGGCCCCGGCCCGGAGGGCTCGGCGCAACTGGAGCGGCAGATCACCGACTACCTGGACAGCCGGGGCGTCCCGCACGAGGGCACCGACTTCACCGGCCGGTCGGACTACGGGCCGTTCATCGAGGTGGGCATCCCCTCGGGCGGCACCTTCACCGGCGCCGAGGGCATCAAGACGGCCGAGCAGGCAAAGGTGTACGGCGGTAAGGCTGGTGTCGCGTACGACGCCTGCTACCACGCCGCTTGCGACACCCTGAAGAACATCGACATGAAGGCGTTCGACGACAACGTCGACGTCATCGCCAACGCGGTGGGCCAGTACGCCTGGGACACCAGCCTTCTGAGCAAGTCGGTGGCGCCGCAGAACACCAAGGGTTCGGCGGGCAGTGGCGGTGGCCTGCACGAGGGCCACGACCACGAGGTCACCGAGTAACTCCCGGTACCCACAGGGGGAGGGCCGGACTGTCCGGCCCTCCCCTTTCCCGGCGAGCGGAGGACTTCCGCCGAAGAAGATGAAGAACAAGAAGAAGCAGAGGTGCTGGGCGGATCGGCGTCGGCTGCCCGACCAGGGACAGCGATGCGCAAACGCAGCCGGAGGCCCGATCGTGTGTCACCGTTCGCAGTGGACTTCTTCGCGTATCCGCTCAGATCGGTCAACGGCGCACCCGATAGCGCAGGTGAAGCACCCGGTTGCCCTGAATCACCACGTCAGGATCCTCCAACAGGTGCTGCGCGTGGACCGACCCGAAGTAGCGCTTGCCGGACCCGAACACGACGGGTACGACGTCCATGCGCACCTCGTCGATCAGGCCCGCGGCAAGCACCTGGCCACCGACGTCGCCGGCGGCGACCTCGACCATGCGGTCACCCGCAAGCTCCTGTGCCTTGGTCATGGCTGCCTCGACGCCGTCGACGAAGTGAAACGGCGCCTCGGGGTCCCAGCCCTCGGGCTTCGGCCGGTGCGTCACGACGACCACGTGGTCGATCCCGCCCGGCGGCTTCCCGTCCCAGCCGTCCGTCAGGTCGAAGACGTGGCGGCCGACGATCGTGACTCCGATCTGGTCCCAGTACGGCCGGGTGTAGTCGTAGGACGTCTGCGACACCTTCAGCTCGCCGCTCTCGTCCAACGGGACGTCACCGCTGGACAACCAGTCGAACAGCGGTCCGGGCTGGTCGTTCTCGTCCGCGACGAAGCCGTCCACCGACACCGAGCTGTACATGACCACCTTGCCCACGGGGCTCTCCTTTGCTTTGGGGTGCCCCAAATTAGCGTGTCGTGAGCTGTCGCTCTTGTAAGAAATCAATCGGCCGGCAGCGGCCAGCCGTCCAGCGCGTGGCCGGGATGTTCGCGCAGGAACCGTCGCCGGACTTCGACGTACCGGGTCGGCGTGAGCCCGGTGAACGCCCGGAACTCGTGGCCGAAGTGGGCCTGGTCGAAGTAGCCTGCGCCACCGGCGAGGTCGCCCCAGTCGATCGGTCCGGCGGGGTTGATCGCGAACACGGTGGCGGCGAAGCGGTAGGTGCGGGCCAGCCGCTTCGGCGTGACGCCGATGAGCTCCTTGAACCGCTGTGCCAGATGAGTGCTGCTGACACCGGCTGCCACGCTCAAGTCGCCGATCGCCACCGCCCCGCTGGTCGCCGCGATGACACTGCTCGTATGGCGGACCAGCCCCAGGCCGGCGGTCTCGCACAGCCGTCGCATTAGCTCCTCCTCGAGCAGCGTCAGCATCTCGTGCGGTCCGTCCGCCGTGGCCAGCCGGTTTCGCAGCTCAGCAATGGCGGGCCGGCCCCAAACCTGCTCTACCGTCACCGGCCGGTCACACAGCTCGGCCGCGGGCATCGGCAGGAACGGCGCCAGCCCCCACGGCTTGAAGTGCACGCCGACGGACCGGGTCCGGAGTGGGTAGCCGAACTCCAACGCGCGGGTGGGCATGGTGACCACGCAGCCGTCGGCGTACTCGGCCGTCTCGATGTCGGTGCCGGCGCGGATGCGGAACGGCGCCCCGAGGTTGACGATGAGCAGCGCCGACGGCATCGGCGGCAGCGTCAGCCGGGCGTACGGCGGCGCACCCTTCAGGTAGTAAAGGTCGTCGATCAGCCCGTCCAGCGGCGGTCGCGGCACTCTGGACACGTACTCCTACCGCCTCCGTGCGCGTCGCGTCCGCATCGTCCTGCCTGCGACGCATGGCGAGCAGCAGGGTGAGCGCCGTGCCGACGACCGCCCACGCGGACAGCACCAGCAGCGGTCCGGTCACCGCGTCGCCCTTGAAGTACGCGATCGAGCGCGCCACCCAGGTCCCCGCGGCCGGTGGCAGCGCGGGGCCGATCGTCCGCCAGAAGTCCGGCAGCATCGGCAGCGGGAAGGCGCCGCCCGCGCCCGGGTTGCCCGCGATCACGATGATCAGGACGGCCAGGCCGGTGCCGACGAGCCGGCGCCGTTCCGCCGCCGGAGGCGACCAGGACGGTATCGGTCGGGCCGGCCGGGTTGACGATCAGGGCTCCGTCGATGTCGCGGTTCAGGATCTCCCCGCGGGCCGTGGCCGCGTCGCTGATCGCGCGCGGGTCCAGCGGGCCGCCGGGGGAGGTTCTTCAGTTCGGTGACGAGTTGCGCGGACACCTGCTGGGGTGCGACCACCCCGAAGGGGACGTTCGCCGGCTTCGGGGTGTGCAGCGCCCCGATGCAGGACGCGATGAACAGCAGCTGACGCGATGAACAGCAGCCGCAGTGCGAGCACACCGATGACGAGCAGCGCGGCCCGTGGAGTGACGGCCTTCTTCACCTCGTCGGCGAAAGTCATGCCCCCCACGGTCCGGGTGTCCCCTGTCTGCGCAGGTGGGGCTGGGCCGGACGGCTGACCGGCTCGCTCACCGGATGACCCGTGCCCGGCGCGCATCGCTGCGCAGCGCGCTGCTGCTATTCCTGCCGGTCCCTTGCGTGCGAAGAGTTCCCTCGGGGTGACGGTGAACCCCGATGGAGTCGTGGTGAGTCGCTGTGTGGAATGCCACGGAATAGGTCACGTGTTCGAATCGCGCCATCGTCCGAGGCTGATGGGGGTTAGAGTAATCGAACGAGCGTACGATGAATGTATCGGGCGAAAGGCTCAAATGGGGTGATTTGATGGAGGTGCGGCATGGCGGGTTACGCCCATCTGCACGTCGCGTCCGGATACTCCGCCCGCTACGGTGCAGCCCATCCCGAACACCTTGTCCGGCGAGCGGCTGAGCGCGGTACGACGGCGCTCGCGCTCACCGACCGGGACACGGTCACCGGTGCCGTACGGTTCGCGAAGGCCTGCGCCGGAGCCGGGATCCGGCCGGTCTTCGGCATCGATCTGGCCGTGGAGGCCATCGCACCCCCTCCTCCGGTGCAGCGGCGCCGCACCCCGGCGCGCGGTGGCGCCCATGTCGTCGAGCCGCCCCTGCGGGTGGTGCTGCTCGCGCAGAACCGGACGGGATGGGCACGGCTGTGCCGCATCACGTCGGCCGCGCACGCGGGCACGGCAGGCGGCGCGGCCCCGGTGATGGTGCCGTGGGAAGCGCTGCGCGAGTACGGCGGTCCCGGTCTGATCGTGCTGCTCGGACCGCTTTCGGAGCCGGTACGGGCACTGGCGGCAGGCCGGGAGGACGTCGCGGCGAAGCTGCTGGCGCCGTGGCGGGAGATCTTCGGCAGCGGTGTACGGCTGGAGGCTGTCCTGCACAGGCGGTCCGGTACGGGCCCGGGGTCACTGCGGCTGGCCGCCCGCACCCTGGCGCTGGCCGACCGTACCGACACCACCGTCGTGCTCTCCAACGCCGTCCGCTATGCCGACCCGGACCAGCACCGGCTCGCCGACGTCCTTGATGCCGCGCGACTGCTGCGCCCCATCGACCGGCGCCGCCTGGACAGTGGGCAGCGCTGGCTCAAGGACGAAGGGGCGATGGCGCGCATCGCGCAGTTGATCGCCGAGTGTGCCGGAGCGGACGCCCGGCGGGCGGACCGTCTGCTGGCGGACACCGCCGCCACGGCGGCCGCGTGCTCCGTCGATCCCGCGGCAGACCTGGGGCTGGGCACACCGCACTTCCCGGAGCCGGCAGTGCTCGGCGTCGAGCCGGGAACGGGCGGCGCGGCACAGTTTCTGCGTCGCCAGTGCGAGGCCGGCATGGTGCGGCGCGGTCTGGAGCGTGACCGGGCGGCGCTCGACCGGCTGGACGAAGAGCTCGGTGTGATCTCCGAGCTGAACTACGACTCGTACTTCCTCGCCGTCGGTCAGGTCGTGGCCGACATCCGGGAGCTGGGCATTCGGGTAGCGGCCCGCGGCTCGGGCGCGGGATCGATGGTCTGCCACGCGCTGGGCATCGCCACGGCCAACCCGCTCGACCACCGCCTGCTGTTCGAACGCTTCCTGAGCGTGCGCCGGGCCTCGCTGCCCGACATCGACATCGACGTGGAGTCCGCCCGACGGCTGGAGTGCTACGACGCGATCTTCGACCGGTTCGGCAAGGAACGGGTGGCGGTCACCGCGATGCCCGAGACCTACCGGGCCCGCAGGGCCCTGAGGGACACCGGTCTCGCGCTGGGGATCACGCCGGCTGAGGTCGACCGGATCGCCAAGAGCTTCCCGCACCTGCGGGCCTCCGACATCACCGGCGCACTCGCCGAGCTGCCCGAACTGCGTCAACTGGCGGCCGAAGCGAAGCGGTACGGGCCGCTGTGGGAACTCGCCGAAGGCCTCGACTCCCTGGTTCACGGCATGGCCATGCACCCCTGCGGAGTGATCATCAGCGACGCGACGCTCCTGGACCGGCTGCCCGTGCAGCCCACCCCCCAGGGCAACTATCCGATGGCGATGGCGGCCAAGGAGGAGATCGAGGCGCTGGGCAACATCAAACTGGACGTCCTGGGAGTCCGGATGCAGTCTGCAATGGCTCACGCCGTCGTCGAGATCGAACGGGCGACCGGCAACCGTATCGACCTGGACGACCCCAAGCAGGTTCCGCTCGACGACGTCTTCGCGTTCAAGCTCATCCAGGAGAGCCAGACCCTAGGCCTGTTCCAGCTCGAGTCACCCGGCCAGCAAGATCTTCTGTCCCGGCTGCAGCCCCGCGACCCGCAGGACGTCATCGCCGACATCAGCCTCTTTCGCCCCGGACCGGTTGCCGGGGGGATGCCCGAGCGGTACATCGCCGCACGTCATGGCGGTACACCGGCCTACGCCCATCCGGACCTCGAACCCGTGCTCGCCGACACCTACGGCGTGACCATCTGGCACGAGCAGATCATCGAGACCCTGTCGGTGCTGACCGGCTGCGATCGCGCACTGGCCGAGATCGCCCGACGGGCTCTCGGTGACAAGGGGCGACTGCCCAGGATCAAGGACTGGTTCCACCGCCAGGCGGCCGCCCGCGGTTACAGCCCCGCGGTCCGCGACGAGGTCTGGAAGACCGTCGAGGCCTTCGGTGCTTACGGCTTCTGCCGGGCCCACGCGGTCGCCTTCGCCGTACCGGCCCTGCAGAGCGCCTGGCTCAAGGCGCACTATCCCGCGTTCCTGCTGGCCGGCCTCCTCGAACACGACCCCGGTATGTGGCCCAAGCGCGTCCTCGTCTCCGACGCCCGTCGCCGCGGCGTGCCGGTTCTGCCCGTCGACATCAACCGTTCCAAGGTGAAGCACACCGTGGAGAAGTCCGACGGGGAGCGGTGGGGCGTGCGGCTCGCACTGTCCGCGGTGCACGGCATCAGTGAGGAGGAGTGCGCGCGGATCGAGGAGGGCCGGCCGTACGGATCGCTGTCGGACTTCTGGCAGCGGGCCCGGCCCAGCCGACCGGTCGCCGAACGCCTCGCGGAAATCGGCGCCTTGAACTCTCTCCACGACGGCCGCCTCACGCGACGCGATCTGCTGCTGCAGATCGCCGAACTTCACCGGCAGTCCCGCAACCGGTCTGCGGGCAAGGGCCAGTTGCCCCTCGACGCGGGTGCAATCGGCGGAGCGGAGCCGAGCGGCCTTCCGGAAATGACCGGACGCGAAGCCCTGAGCGCCGAGCTGAGCACGCTCGGCATCGACGTCTCCAAGCACCTGATGGAGCACCACCACCGACTGCTGCGGGAGATCGGCGCAACGGACGCGGCGCATCTGGCCGGGATGCGTCCAGGTCAGCAGGTCCTCGTCGCCGGCGTTCGGGCCTCGACCCAGACCCCGCCGATCGCCAGCGGCAAGCGGATCATCTTCGTCACTCTGGAGGACGGTTCCGGCCTGGTCGACCTGGCGTTCTTCGAGGACTCCCACCCGGCCTGCGCGCACACCGTCTTCCACAGCGGCCTGCTCCTGGTGCGCGGCACGGTCCAGGTGCGCGGCAACCGCCGCACCGTCGTCGGCACCATGGCCTGGGACCTGGACCGGATCGCCGCGGCCCGTCGTGACAATGGCCCCGAGGCCGCTCTCGCCCTCCTTGGAGTCGATCGCCCGCACCCGACCCCCGCTCGGCCGCAGCGCACCCTGGCCAACGGCACCACCGGCGCCCGCCTGCACCCGTATGCCGACCTGCAGCCCGCCGGCAGCCGTTCGGCTGACCTGAAGAAGTTCGGTTACACCAGTCCGGGGAGCGCAGGATGACCACGCGCCAGCGGCATATCGCCCACCTCTACCTGCATGCCGCACTGACCGAGGATCAGTACGCCGATGTAATCGAACTGATGTCTGGCATTACGCCCCACGTCCAGGCCGTCCCGCCCGACGCCGTTCAAATGGACCTGACTTCGGCACTCCGGTACTTCGGCCTGTCCCCCTACGACGTGGTCCAGCTGGCGAAGATCAGACTGAAGGCCCTCTACGGCATCGACAGCAGTGCCGGGCTCGCGGGCAACCGCATGCTGGCGGCCATGGCGGCCGACGCGTCCGCGCCGGGAGACACCACCTGGGTCCCCGTCGAGCGGGCCGCCGAATGGCTGTACCCCCGCCCGGTCACCGCACTGCCCGGTATCGGCCGTGCCACCGCGGCCACGCTCGGCCGATACGGCCTGCATACCATCGGTCAGGTCGCCGACGTACCCCCGTCGACCCTGCAACGCATTCTCGGCGTCGGCCAGGCCCGACTGCTGACCGAGCGGGCCCGTGGCCACGACCCCCGCCCGGTCGTTCCGCTGGAACCGGCAGCACACCTGACGGCCGATCTCGTGCTCGACCAGGACTGTCTCGACCCGGCGCGGCATCACCGTGCCGTTCTGGGTCTCGCCGACCGGATCGGCCAACGTCTGCGCGGCGAAAGCCAGGTCACCGGCCGTCTCACGCTCACGGTGCGGTACGCCGACCGCAGCTCCACCACGCGTACGTGCAGTTTGGCGGAGGCCACCGACCACTCACCCGCTCTCGTCACGGCTGCTCTGGGCCTTCTGACCGCTCTCGGGCTGCAGCGAGCAAGAGTCCGTGCCTTCGCGATCCGCGCCGACGACCTGCTCCCGGCCGACGGCGCTCACCGCCAACTCTCCCTGGACCCCGGCGATTACCGCGCCCGTGCCGTCGAAGCCGCCGCGGACCGGGCCCGCCGGCGATTCGGGGTGGAGGCCGTACGTCCAGCCGCCCTGGCTACTCCAACCGCAGTCAGAACTTGATCCCGGCGAGGGGCTGATCTCGCCATGCTCGCCTGCGCTGCGACGTGCCGTCATGCTCGTGGTGGCGGTGGGACTCGTTGTTTGGAAGCGTCCCCTGGTCGCGTGGTTGACCGGGTCTCTGGTCAGTCTCGGCATGATCATCGGCTTTGTTCTGTCGCGCACCGTCGGTCTGCCGAACGGCTATTACGAACCAGGCTGGGAGACCATCTCACCGCGTTCGGCGCCGGAGAATCACATATACGGGGATTGTTGTGGCGGTCTGAACAGGCAGACCGCCACGGCGGCCTGTCGCGACGGGCCGGTCGTCGGGAGGAAGATCACGTCGACCGCTGGTGGCGGCCTTCCTCCGCCGATTCGATCTGGAGCACACCTTTTCGGTTCGCGAAACAGACCTTCGGCCGGACCAGCCGAAACTCCGTACCCCGAAGCCGCGGACCTCTTCCTGCGGTTACGGAAGGTGCATCCGATGGCTGTGGAGCACGAAGACAACCGGTGCTACGTCCGACATCGGCCGGGTGGTCGCCAACCGGCCGGCCGCCGACGGAATGTCCGTCATCGTGACCGGGCGCAACGCCCAGCGCGGAGCCCCAGACCGTGAGTCGAGACGGGCGAGTTCGCCGTGGAGACGGCCTGTCACTGAAAGCGGGACTGCCCTCAGCTGCGCAAGGTGGCGCGCAGGCGCAAGCCGACAGTTGCGAGACCTTCGAAGGTGGTGACCTGGTAGCTGGGTTCTGGTCCGGGCGGCTCGCTCAAGTGGTAGCAGCGGGCGGTCTGCGCAGCCAGGAGCGTCAGCATCGCCATGGCCAGAGCGGCTCCCTCGCAGCCATGCGGCCCGGTACCGAAGGAGAGGAAGACCCCGGGTTTCGCCGGCGAGCCCGAATCATCGAGCCAGCGCTCGGGATGGAACTGGTCCGGCTCGGGGTGTTGCCGTGCGTCGCGGTGGGCGGTGTAGGGGCAGACGAGAACGGTGGACCCGGCGTCGATGGTGTAGTCGGCGAGCTGAGTCTGCCGCGTGGCGCGCCGGGTCAGTAGCCAGCTCGGGGGGTGCAGTCGGAGCACCTCGCGTACCAGTGCCTGGGTGTATTGCAGGCTGTCGAGGTGGGTGCTGGTCGTCGCGGCCGGGTCCGCGGGCAGCAAGGCGGCTTCGGCCGCGACGCGGCCCGCTGCCTGGGGGTACCGGGCCAGGTGGAGCAGAATCCATCCGGCTGCCCGGGAAGGTGTCTCGAAGGTGGCGACGGTGATTCCGGGGAGAGGGTCGAAGATGGCTTCTTCCGGCAGTAGGCCATAGCGGGAGGAGGGCCGGAGCATCTGTCCCAGCACGTCGTCACCGAACCGGCCCGATGAACGGCGTCGGCGGACGACGGGCCGCAAAGCGTCAACGAAGGCGACTTGCTGCCGTGTGCGGAACCGCCGTGCCGGTGTGGGGACCCAGTGTGGCCATACCCAGCGCGAGGGGCGTACGAGAACCTCCCGGGCCAGGAAGAGCTGTGAGGCAAAGGGCAGCAGGGTGGGAGCGTCTTCGGAGAAGAGGTAGCGCACGCCGATCTCTGCCAGGGCGTGCCGGACCGGGGGCAGAATCTCGACGTCCTGGCCCAGGGGCCACTGGTCAGCAAATTGAGCGGTCCTGGGCGCTATCTCACCGATCCGGGTTGCAACCGCCTGCGGGCGTAGTCCGCGCATGCGGGCGGCGTGAGCGTGCGCACGCTCCTCAGGCGTCGGTGCTCCGCTCGACCGCTTCAACGGCGGGAAGAGAGGCGAGGGTGGCTTGGGGAAGTCCTGCGCGCGGTGCAGAACCGCTTCACACGGCCCGGCCGTAGCGGCTACATAGACACCCGGCTCCAGCTGCCAGACGTCCCCGCACTCGTCAGCGCCACGGCGCGCTAGTGCCAGCCGGTCGCGGCTCCAGGCCGCGAAGCTGCCTTCGGGCAACCGCGGCGGCTCATTCATTCGGCCCATGGGATCGCCCCTGACTCTCGTACCTGTCCAGGCCGACATGGTCGGCAGGGTGGCCAGGAGCCGGCGGGCGCCCGGGGGCTCCCGTCGGCAGTGCGGTCAGACCCGGTCGTCGCCGCCTTACGCACCCCAGTCGTGTTCCCCGTACGCACCGTAGTGGCGGGTGAAGGACAGCTTGCCGAGCAGCTTGGCGATCATGATGCACTCCTCTCGCCTGCCTGAGCCCTCCCAGCAGAGGGTTCAGCAAAGAAGTTCTCGCCAGAACCAACCACCACGCATGCCATATTTCCACTCATGCCATATATGTCACATTCAGAGCATCGGTTGTACGCGTGGATATGAGGCGCGTGCTTGCGGACCGGGTCCAAGGGAGCCTTGGGGAAGCCCGCGTTGTCGCTGGCGTCCGGGAGGCCGGACCGATGAACGTGGATGAGCAGCTGCTGCGCGGCCGGGTCCTGGGCCACGACTACGACGACCCAGACCCGGGCCCCGGGGTGTGCTGGATGCAGACCATGACGGCGTCGTCGTCCAGGTGCCCGCCCACATGAGTCAGAAGGTCGGCGCGCAGGCGGTGGATTAGGGCCTGGGGGCTGTCGTGTGCCTGGGAGGCGGCACGTTCGGTCAGTGGGTAGAAGACTCCGCCGGGGTCCCGGGCTTCTATCACGCCGTCGGTGTAGAGCAGCAGCAGGTCTGCGGGCTCCAGGGTGAAGGTGTCCACCTGGTACTGGGGTGTGGTCAGCTCGCCCAGGCCCAGTGGCGGCGCGGGGCGGGTGGGGTTGAGGGCGGTGGCCTGTCCGTCGCGTAGTAGCAAGGGGGGTGGGTGCCCGCAGCTGATCATCTCCGCCTTCTCGCCTGCATCGGGGATGTCGATGACTGCGGCGGTGATGAAGCACTCCCCTTCCTGCTCCGACTCGGTGGGTTCGACCATGCTCCAGCACACGCTGTTCTCCAGGTAGGCCATGAGGTCGGGCAGGGACGATTGCCGGTGTGCGGCCGCCCGGAATGCGCCCAGCAGCAGCGCGGCATCTCCGATCGCGGTCAGGCCCTTGCCCCGCGCATCCCCGATGATCAGCCTGGTGCCGGCCGAGGTGCGGGTGGCCGCGTAGAGATCGCCGCCGATCTGCGCCTGCTCCTCCGCCGCGAGGTACACCGAGGCCACCCGCAGTGGCCCGATCTGCCGCGGCAGCGGTCTGAGCACCGCTCGCTGCGTGGCCTCCGAGACCGTGCGCACCTGCGCCAGCTCACGACCGTACCGATCCCGCAGCCACCGGAACACCGTCACGACCGCCGAGACCACCACCACGGCGACGATCTGCGTACCGATGCTCTCCGTGGTCAGGATGCGGAGCCCTACGCCGACGCCGAACAGGGCCGCCACGGCGATGGCTCCGACCATGGCGGTTAGGAGGGGGCCGGCGAAAGAGGCGGTGAGCGCGGGAGCCACGATCAGTAGGGGGCCCAGCGCCACGTCGGGCCCGGTCGTTGCGTCGACAAGCACGATGGCTGCGATCAGAGCGAGCGGGATCGCCAGCAGGGCGTCACTGGCCCGCCAGGAATGTTGGCGGAACGAAAGCCGCCGCCATATGTCCATATGTCTGAATTGTACCTATCGGAGTGGCTCCGCAAGTCGGTCCCTGGTCCTGCCCGGAGCGGTTTTGGCTGTGACCGTCGCAGCTATCGCAGTTCGTCGGGGGTGTCCCACAGCCGGTCCGCGCTGCCGAAGGTGCCGGCCAGGGACCGCTCGCGTCCACCGTTTCCATGTACTCCGCGATCGGCACCCGAGTGCTCGAGTCACAGAAGCGCGGGGTGATCGGCTGGCGGGCCGCGACTTCGGCCCGCTGAACAACCTGAACCATGTGGCGCGTCACGACTCCCTCGTCGCCTCCTCGTCGGCGAAGCGACAACTGGCGGCGGGCATCGCCGCCCCGCCCGGCGAGGAGCACGGCCACTGGCGTGTGGTCCTTCTCCTTGCAGATCTCCCGTACGACGACCCGACGGTCACCGAGGAAGTGTTCTGCCCGCTCCTCACGGTCCAGCAAGCGGACGGCGTGGAGGCGGCTCTGACCCTGGCGAACAGTGTCCCGCAGGACTGGGTCATTCAGTGATCGGTGGTGGAGTGGGGGTTGGCGGCGGTGCCTTCGGTGCTGAGCAGCACGAGTATCGAGGCGGGGCCGAGGCCCAGGGGCGTGCGGAGCTCGTCGGCGCTGACGGTGGTCGGGGTGTTCTTCGGCACCGTGGCCGGTATCGCGGGGATCCTGCCCTTCAACGCGGCCACGACCGATTCGGTCCTGCCCGACCAGGGGCCGGGGATCTGGCTGGCGATCGTCGCGATCGCCGCCGGGGCCACACTGATCACCACCCTGGGCACAGCACTCCGCGTGCTGCGGGTGCCGGCGGTCGACGCGGTCGCGGTGACCGCTTGATCCGGCCGGGTCCGGATCGGCCATGTCCGAGGCTGCCACGCGACCCGCAGGCGTGCCGGCCTGCCGGGCCGCGCGCTGCCGTGTCCGCCGGGACCGGGCGGCCCGGCGTCGACTACCGGGACTGCGAGCTGCGGCTCCGACTCGCCGGGACCTGACGTGCCGTCGTACACGTCCGCCGGCCCTCGGAATGACACCGTGTCAGTTTTTACCGACGCGTAACTTCCCTTGCTACCTTACTCGCGCGTAGTTTGGTGTGAGCGCATAGAGCGCGGTACCGAACATCGGTACGGAACGTCGGTACAGAACTTGTGGTCCGGGCCGCAGGGCGCATTGACATCGCAACTCCCTTGAGCCGCAAGGAGACCACACGATGCTGCCCTGGACACGTGCGCCGCGCACCCCACGTGCGCGGAGAACCCTCGCCGCACTGCTCCTCGCCGTCGCAGCGTTCGCCGCCCCCACGGCGACCGCCACCGCAGCCACCCCCGCCGCCGCAACGGCCCCCTCCCGGGGCTGGAACGACTACTCCTGCAAACCCTCCGCAGCCCACCCCCGCCCCGTCGTCCTGGTCCACGGAACCTTCGGGAACTCGATCGACAACTGGCTCGTCCTCGCCCCGTACCTGGTCAACCGGGGCTACTGCGTCTACTCGCTCGACTACGGCCAGCTTCCCGGCGTGCCGGTCTTCAACGGCCTCGGCCCGATCGACAAATCGGCCGGCCAGCTCGCCACCTTCGTCGACCAGGTGCTCGTCGCCACCGGAGCGCCCAAGGCCGACGTCGTCGGTCACTCCCAGGGCGGCATGATGCCCAACTACTACCTGAAGTTCCTCGGCGGCGCCGCGAAGGTGAATGCCATGATCGGGCTCGCCCCCGACAATCACGGCACCACCCTGCTCGGGCTGACGAAGCTGCTGCCGTACTTCCCGGGCGCCGAGGACCTGCTGAACGCCAACACGCCCGGCCTCGCCGACCAGGTCGCCGGATCCCCGTTCATCACCAAGCTCAACGCGGGCGGCGACACCGTACCCGGCGTGCGGTACACGGTCATCGCGACCAGGTACGACGAGGTCGTGACCCCGTACCGCACGCAGTTCCTGGACGGCCCGAACGTGCGCAATGTCCTGCTCCAGGACCTGTGCCCGGTCGACCTGTCCGAGCATGTGGCGATCGGGACCGTGGACCGGATCGCGTACCACGAGGTGGCGAACGCCCTGGACCCGGCGCACGCCACCCCGACCACCTGCACCTCGGTCGTCGGCTAGGTCTTTCGCTCGGATCGGACCGGACCCCGCGAGCCCGGCGTGATCCAGACGAGAGGCCCCAGGACGACCGGTCGCTCAGTGTCCGCGCCGGGCCGCGACGACGGCCCGGCGACGGACCGAGGCGAACAGTGCGGCCGCGCCCACGGCGAGCGCGGCCGCACCGCCGATCGCCAGGTACGAGGTACTGCCGCCGCCACCTGTCCCGGCGGTGTCGCGGCCGTTCAGCAGCGATGGAGAACGCGCGGGTCAGGGGGTACGGCCAAGGAGGACACCGCCCGTCGCGCCGTGGCGCTCGCAGTACGGTACAGGGCTGCGACGCGGCCCTCCCCGTACGTGCACGCGGGACCCGGACCCACCTGTCCGTCATGGGCGGGCTTCTCGTACCGTGCTTCCATGACCGCCCACACGTCCGACGAGATCCGCCTCGCCGCCCCGGCCGACGTCCCCGCCGTACGGGCCGTCACCGATGCCGCCTACCAGCACTACATCGCGCGCATCGGCGTCGTCCCCGCACCGATGCGCGCGGACCACGCGGCGGATGTGGCGGCGGGCCGGGTGTACGTGACGGGCGACCAGGACGTCATCGGCGTCCTGGTCCTCGTCCCGCATGAGGACCACCTCTTCCTCGAGTCCGTCGCCGTCCACCCGGACGCGGCCGGCCGGGGAGTCGGCCGGCGGCTGCTCGCCTTCGTGGACGCGCACGCCCGCAGCCTCGGCCTTCCCGAGATCCGGCTCTACACCAACGCGCTGATGTGGGAGAACCAGAAGATCTACCCGCGCTACGGGTACGAACTGGTGGAGCGGCGCGTGGACGGCGTCTACGACAGGTTCCACTACCGCAAGCGGCCGACCGGCTGATCGACTGTGTCCGTGGCGGCTGGGACGATCGACGCATGACGACGATCGACTGGGACTCCGCCGCCGACTCCTTCGACGAGGAACCCGACCACGGGCTGCTCGATCCGGTGGTCCGGCACGCATGGGCGCAGCGTCTCGAGAACTGGCTGCCCGCGGGCCGCTCCGAAGTGCTCGACCTGGGGTGCGGCACCGGAAGTCTGGCGCTGGTCGTCGCCGGGCAGGGCCACCGGGTCACCGCGGTCGACCGGTCGCCGCGCATGGTCGAGCAGGCGCGGGCCAAGCTCGCCGGGACGGGTACCGAGGTGCTTGTCGGGGACGCGGCCCGACCACCGGTCGGGAAGCAGCAGTTCGACGTGATCATGGCCCGACACGTGGTGTGGCTGCTGCCCGATCCCGAGGCTGCTCTGCGTCACTGGTTCGGTCTGCTGCGGCCCGGCGGGAGGCTGCTGCTGATCGAAGGGGTTTGGGGTGGGGTGGGCCTCTCCGCCGAGCGATTGACCGCACTGCTCACCCCGTTCACCGAGCGCATCCACCACGAGCGGCTCTCCGGCGACCCGAACCTGTGGGGCAAGCGGGTCGACGACGACCGGTACGCGCTGGTGGCGCGCGCCGAGCCGCCGCACCGGCACGCCGAGATCGTCGATGTGCATCTGATCCTGCGCCGCGGCCCCGACGTCCTGCTCGCCCGCCGCGCCGGCACGGGATACGCGGACGGGCTGTTCGACGGCCCGTCCGGGCATGTGGAGGACGGCGAGGACGTCCGCGAGGCGATGATCCGCGAGGCCGCCGAGGAGATCGGTCTCGCGCTGGACCCGGACGAGCTGCGGGTCGCCCTGGTCATGCAGCACCGGGGTCCCGGCGGCAGTCCCCGGACCGGCTGGTTCTTCGAGGCGGAGTACGACCCGGCCCGCCCGCCGTACAACCGCGAACCGGAGAAGTGCTCGGAGCTCGCCTGGTTCCCGCTGGACGCCCTGCCCGACGACATGGTCGCGTACTTCCGTGCGGGGCTGGACGGTTACCGGGCGGGGGAGCACTTCCTGATCCACTGGCACGAGGACGGCGACACCGTGGCGTACCAGCCGCACGGCATCCGCCGCGCGGTCCCGCTGCGGTCCGGCGGGTCCGGCACCGGCGGGGTGCACCACATCGAGCTGTGGGTGCCCGACCTGGCGGCGGCCGAGGCGGGGTGGGGCTGGCTCCTCGGTGAGCTGGGCCATGTTCCCTACCAGAGATGGGAGCACGGCCGCAGCTGGCGGCGCGGTGACACCTATCTGGTGATCGAGCGGTCGCCGGCCATGGCCCCGGGACCGCACGACCGGCTGCGCCCCGGCCTCAACCACCTGGCGTTCCACGTCCGGGACAGGGCCACGCTGGACGCACTGGTGGCGCGGGCCCCGGAGCACGGCTGGCGGCTGCTGTTCGCGGACCGCCATCCGTACGCGGGTGGCGACGGGCACTGCGCCGCCTATCTGGAGGACGAGGCGGGGTACGAGGTGGAGCTCGTGGTGCGTTAGCGTCCGTCGCCGGACGGGCGCGACGGTGCCAGCAGCCCCGCGAGCCCGCCCGCGAGGGCGAGGCGTTCCAGCTCGTCCAGTGCCCCGCGGGCGGCATCCGCCGCGTCGGGATCGTGTGCGGCCAGTCCGCTCTCCTCGAACTCGTCCTCGTCCAGCCGCAGTACGGAGGAGCCGTCCCCGGACACCCAGAGATCGAGATCCAGGTCCTCGACCAGCAGCTCCCCGTCGCCCAGCACCGCGGGCCGGGTGATGTCGCAGTACCAGCCCTTCAGCGTCCCCTCGCCGGTGCGGACCTCCTTCACCGCGAACCACCGGTCGCGCCAGTAGTGCTCGGTGAAGACATCACCCGGCTCGAACCGTACGAAGCCGAAGTCGCGCACACCCGGTGCGGCCCACGGCGCGGTCACCGTCACCCGGGTGCCGTCGTCGCCCACGAGCTCCGCCGGGTAACGGATCTTCGTCCGTCCCGCCTTGGCCAGGACGACCTCAACCGATGTTGTGGACATGGCGCACCTCCGTGGCGCAGATCCGGTAGCCGAACCACTTGTTGATCGCCAGCATCGGAACGTTGTCCGCGTCATTGCCGGTGTACGCGTCCGTGTAGCCGGCCGCGCGTGCGCGGTGCAGCGAGTCGGCCTTGGCGAGTTTCGCCAGCCCCCGGTTGCGGTACGCCCTGCGGGTGCCGGTCATTCCCGACCAGTAGCGGGTCAGGCCGTCGGTGTTCGCCGCGCTGAAGGCCGCCACCTCGCCGTCCACCACGACGACCGAGGTGAGCTCCCGGTCGAGACCGGGGTTGTTCCAGGTGCTCCGCAGCCAGTCCTCGTAGTCCACGAGTTCGGCGGGGGTGTCGCTCGGTTCGTCCGCGGTGGTCTCCGCGTCCGCCTCGAACAGGGGCCGCGGGTCGTCGGCGAACTCCGCGGCGGTCCGCAGCTCCACACCGGACGGAGGGTCCTGACGGGGCGGCAGCGTGCCGTGCGCGAGGTCGAGATGGAGGAAGTGCGCCGGGCGGCTCGGCGTATACCCGCGCTTCTCGGCGAAGACCAGGTTCGCCGGTTCGTCGAGCACCCAGGTGTAGACGGCGGCAGCCCCCTCGCCGGCCAGATACTCCTCGGCGGTGCGCACCAGCAGCGAGCCCGCCCCGCGGCCCACCCGGTGGGGGTGTGTGTACGGATTGCAGAAACCCTGGCCTGGCTCCGGGCTGTCATGGACGATGCCCACCTGAGCGGTGCCGATGATCTCCCCGTCCTCCTCGGCGACCAGCAGCCTGAACCGCCTGTCGGGATGGGCGTTGGCCTGTTCGAAGGCAACCTGCTCAGGAGTCGTCACCATGTACGGAAGTGCGGCGCGCCGCACCCGTACCCACGCCTCGGCGTCGGTGGGCACGAAGTCGCGAACGATCACAGTCATGCGGCGGACGTTACGGGGAGAACCGGCCCGGTCGCCTCCGAATTTCCGGCGGTGGGGGAGAATCGGGCCGTGACTTTGAAGATCGCTCTCGATCCCGGCTCCGGCACCGCCCCGTACGAGCAACTCCGCACGCAGATCTCCGAACTGGCGCGGTCCGGCGCGCTGCCCGTCGGCTACAGACTCCCGACCGTACGCGGTTTCGCCGAGGAACTCGGCCTCGCCGCGAACACGGTCGCCAAGGCGTACCGGGCCCTGGAGGCGGACGGGGTGATCGAGACCCGCGGACGGAACGGCACGTTCGTCGCTGCCGCGGGGGGCGCGGCGGAGCGCAAGGCCGCGGAGACGGCGCGGGAGTACGCGGACCAGGTGAGGCGGCTCGGGTTGTCGCGCGCGGCGGCGGCGTCGCTGGCACAGGACGCGGTGCGGGCGGCGTACGAGGAGTGACCGCGGCCGTCCGACGGCCGTTCACGTCCTCGAGGGCCTGACCACCGACCCCGTCCTGCGATTGAGGACGAACTGGGTTGCCGGGCCGAATCCTCAGAGGTACAGCCCCGCGTCCGCCCCCGCGTCCTGCTTCGGCACCGAGGCAGGACCGGTGCCGCGGCGCAGCGCGTACAGCTCGGCCAGCGTCGCACCCTCCCGACCGAGCCCCTCCTCCGTGCCCAGCCAGGCCACCGCCTCCCGGCGCGTCAGAGAGCCCACCTCGATGCGGGCCAGGCAACGACCGGGCCTGACGACCGCCGGGTGGAGCCGTTCCAGGTCCTCATTGGTCGTCACGCCCACCAGCACATTGCGGCCCTGGCCCAGCAGCCCGTCGGTGAGGTTCAGCAGCCGGGACAGCGCCTGGCCCGCCGTGTGCTTGGCCTCGCCGCGGATCAGTTCGTCGCAGTCCTCCAGGAGCAGCAGCCGCCACCTGCCCTTCGCCGTGCCGTCGTCCTCGCCGATCGCGATGTCCATCAGATAGCCGACATCGTTGAAGAGCCGCTCCGGATCGAGTACGCAGTCGACCTGGCACCAGTCCCGCCAGGACCGGGCCAGCGTGCGCAGCGCGGACGTCTTGCCGGTGCCGGGCGGGCCGTGCAGCAGGAGCAGTCGGCCCGCGATGTCGTCCGGCGTCACCTTCATCAGCCGGTCCATGGCCTCGGCCACCGGCGCCGTGTAGTTGCCGCGCACCTCGTCCCACGTACCGGCGGCGATCTGACGGGTGGTGCGGTGCGGGCCGCGGCGCGGCGAGACGTACCAGAAGCCCATCGTCACGTTCTCGGGCTGTGGTTCCGGTTCGTCCTGGGCACCGTCCGTCGCCTGGTCGAGGATCTTCCGCGCCAGCTCGGCGGTGGTCGCGGTGACAGTGACGTCGGCGCCGCGGTTCCACCGCGAGATGAGCAGCGTCCAGCCCTCTCCCTCGGCCAGTGTCGCGCTGCGGTCGTCGTCGCGGGCGGCGCGCAGCACCTTGGCGGCCGGCGGCAGCAGCGTCGCCCCGGACTTCACCCGGTCGAGGGAGGAGCTGTGGGAGTACGGCTGCTCGCCCGTCGCGAAGCGGCCGAGGAACAGCGCGTCGACGACATCGGACGGGGAATCGCTGTCGTCGACGGTGAGCCGGATCGGCAGAGCGGACTCAGGGTTGGCAGACATGGCGCCCATGATCCGGCACAGGGGCGCCCGGCGCACCCAGGTTTCACCACCTTCTGCCGCCTGTCGGGGCGGTCCGCATCGTTCACTTCCCCGAGCCGGTGAAGGCGTCCTTGGCCGGATGGGTTCCGGGGCTCCGGCACTCCGGTCGTCGGTCGAATGCCGTACCTGCCGCGGCGTCGGGTGAACCGCCGGACCGTCACCCGCTCCAGGACGTACGGTCCCTGGCGGCGCCGTGCCGTGCGTGAGTTTGCCCCGCAGTGCGCCTGATGCCGGATGTCGATGTGACGCTCGCTCAGGAGGCCGTCAAGAAGACCTCATGAGATGGACTTGGCATGAACACTTCCGGTGGGCCGTCCGTGCTGCTACCACTGAGTAGCGCAGAGATCCTGCCGGTCGGTCCAAGGGAGATTCCGTGAAAATATCCAGACTTGTGGCGTTGTCGTCCTCGATTCTGCTCGGTGCCGTACTCGCCCTGACCGGGGCGTCCACCGCGAACGCCGCGACGTCCGTCGATTACGTCGCACTCGGCGACTCGTACTCCTCCGGGGTCGGATCCGGCAGCTACGACAGCGCCAGCGGTGACTGCAAGCGCAGCACCAAGGCCTATCCCGCGCTCTGGGCCGCCGCCAACTCGCCCGCGTCGTTCGCCTTCACGGCCTGCTCGGGCGCCGTTACCGACGATGTGAGGGCCGGACAGCTCGGCCCGCTCTCCGCCTCGACCGACCTCGTCTCGATCTCCATCGGCGGCAATGACGCGGGCTTCGCCGATGTCATGACCACCTGTGTCCTCCAGTCGGAAGCCACCTGCCTCAGCCGGATCGCCACCGCCCGCAGCTACGTCGACTCCACCCTGCCCGGAAAGCTCGACTCGGTGTACACGGCGATCAGGTCCAAGGCGCCGTCCGCCCGTGTCGTCGTCCTGGGCTACCCCCGCTTCTACAAGATCGGCGGCAGCTGCATCGTCGGTCTGAGCGATACCGAACGCTCCGCCATCAACAGCGCCTCCGACTACCTCAACGCGGCAACCGCCAAGCGTGCGGCCAACCACGGCTTCGCCTTCAGCGATGTCGCATCCAGGTTCACCGGGCACGAGATCTGCTCCGGCAGCGCCTGGCTGCACAGTGTCAACTGGCTCAACATCGGTGAGTCGTACCACCCCACCGCCGCCGGACAGTCGGGCGGCTATCTGCCCGCCTTCAGCTCCGCGGCCTGACAGGGCGGCGGAAGCCACGGGCCGCCCCGGTCAGTCGTGCGCCGGGGCGGAGACCCCTTCCGCCGGGGCGGAGGCCCCGTCCGTCGGGGTCTCCGTCCGGCAGGTCACCGAGAACTCCACTCCGTTCGAGGTGACCGCGACCGGACTCCTCACTTCCAGGGTGATCGTTCCGTGGTACGTGATGTCCTGTCGGTACGTCAGCTCCGTGTGCGACACCTGCTTCGACCGCCCGCCGCCGGCGCCGAAGGACAGCGACTGCCAGCCGGGATCGGAGCTCGTACCGTCCTTCAGCACCCACCGGTACTCGACCCGGGCCGGCGTGAGCCCCACCGTGATCGTCGCCTCGACCGCCGGTGCCTCGGTGTGCGGCGGCGGGCAACTGCCCTCGTAGCTGTCGCGCACCGAGGTGAGATACACCGTCACGGTCCGGGGCGGCGATTTGCTCGTACTGCCGTGGGTGGTGTTGCCGGTGCTCCCGGTGTTGCCCCCGTCCGGTGATTCGTCGACGCCGGACGTTCCCCGGGTGGCAGGCGCCGAGCGCGGGGCGCTGCTGGTCGGGCCCGGGCCGCCCGCGCCGGTGGCGCCTCCCGCGTTCTCGTCGTTGCCCTTGTGCGCCAGCGTCCAGACGATCCCGCCGACGGCCAGCAGCAGGACCGCCACCCCGACGGCGAGAAGCGCGACCGCGCGGCGCGACCGCTCCTCGGGAGCGGACGCGTACGTCGCGGAGGGAACGGGCGACGGGGAGGGGGGCACGGGAAGCGGCGTCGCAGGAGCCGTCGTGCGGGCCGTCACCGTCGCACTGTACGGATCCACCGCACCGGCCCCCGTGGGCCGTGGCGTACCCCCGGCGGCGACGATCCGCAGCCGATGCTCGGCCTCCGCGGCCGAAAGCCGCTCGGCCGGGTCCTTGCGCAGCAGCCCCTCGACGACCGGAGCCAGCGGGCCGGCCCGCCGGGGCGGCGGCAGTTCCTCGTCGACCACCGCCCGGAGCGTGTTCAGCGGGGTGTTCTGACGGAACGGCGAATTGCCCTCGGTCGCGGCGTACAGAAGCACACCGAGCGACCACAGATCCGATTCGGGCCCCGGCGTGCGCCCCAGTGCGCGCTCCGGTGCCAGGAACTCCGGCGAGCCGATCAGCTCACCCGTCATGGTGAGTGCGGACGTCCCCTCGACCATGGCGATGCCGAAGTCCGTCAGCACCACCCGCCCGTCGTTGGCGAGCAGCACATTGCCGGGTTTCACATCGCGGTGCAGCACCCCGGACCCGTGGGCGCCGCGCAGCGCGGCCAGCACCTCCGCGCCGATGTGCGCCGCTCGCTGCGGGGGCATGGGACCCTCGGCGTCCAGTACGTCGGAGAGCGCGAGCCCGCGGATCAGCTCCATCACGATCCAGGGGCGGGAGTCCTCGGTCGCCACGTCGTAGACGGTGACCACATTGCGGTGGGAGACCCTCGCCGCCGCCCATGCCTCCCGCTCCAGGCGCGCGTACAGCCGCTGTACGTCGGAGGTGGGCAGCCCCGACGGGGCGCGGACCTCCTTCACGGCGACCTCGCGTCCCAGCACCTCGTCGCGCGCCCGCCACACGGTCCCCATCCCGCCCTGGCCCAGGAGGCCCAGCAGGCGGTAGCGGCCCGCGATCAGTCGGTCCTCGTCCGGCACTTCGCTCACGGTGATCCCCCATCCGCAGGAGTGGCGGCAGCACGGCGGAAACCTCTCCACGCTAGCTCAGACCGGGCCGTTCCCGACCCCCTTGCGCAACAATCCGCCGCTGCGGGCGAACCGCTCCCGCTCTGTCCAACTCGCCCTGGAATCGAGCGAATTATGAGCACCGTCGTCAACCTCCGTATGTGTGTGCTCAATCCGGCGTCCGGGATACACGCGTGTCATCGCGGGGGGATAGGGTTAACCTGCCCGGGCCGGGTGCCCTCGTACGGGTGGGGAGTGACATGGAACAGATAGCGATGCGCAGCAGGCCGCGTGTGCCTGCCATCACATGCGGAAGCAGTGCGACCAGTTCGCGGCTCGACCGCCATCTCGCAGTGCTCGGCGGTCCCGCCGTCCCGCAGCGCGAGACCGCGGAGGCGACGCTGCTGATGCTGGAGCTCACCTCGCGCGACGCCGCGCACAGCCGCCGGAGCAGGAGCGCGCGTGTCTCGCTCTTCGCGCCGTTGCGGCGACTGCGGCGCTCGCTCTTCGGCAGCCGCCACTGACCCGACGGCCTGTCACCATCGATCCGGCCCCCGACCGATCGCCCGTCCCTGACTGAACCGGCCCGCCGCTCGGGCCGCGCTCAGGCGATCACACCGTCCCGGCGCAGCTCCGCTGTCTGTTCGTCCGTCATCCCCGCGGCCGCAGCAGTGCTTCGGTGTGCTCGCCGAGCGCCGGTACGGCTCCCATCCGCGGCTCCGCCCCGCCCGGCAGGGTGATCGGCGGCAGCATGGCCCGCAGCGCCCCGGCCGGCGATTCCACTTCCCGTCACCGGTCCCGCGCCGCCGGCTGCGGGTGTGCTGCCACGTCCGCCACGGTGTTCAGCCGGGCGCAGGTGGTGCCCGCCGCGTCCAGCCCGGCCAGTTTCGTGGTCAGCGTGGCGAGCGCCTCGGCCACCACCGCATCGGTCCGCTCCCGGTACGCGGTCCGTGTGGTATTCGTCGCGAAGTGCGGATCGTCCGCCAACTCCGGCCGCCCCGCTCCTCCGCGGCGCCTCGTCGTCCACCCCGTCGCCCTCTCCGCCGGCCCCAGCCTGTTCGACGCGAGCGGCGACCGGTTCGTCGGAACCGCCAACTACGCGGAGATCTTCAGCGATCCGGCCACGCTCGAAGCGGGAGAAGTGGTGCCGCCAAGACGGAGCCTCCTGAACTGCCGAACGCGCCGCGCCGGGTGTCGCATCGGATGGACGCTTCCCTCTGCTGGCCGGTTCGGCACCGCCGGAGAGAACGACACAGTCGGACGCTCCGTCATCTTTCGGTCAGCTCTTGACCGCACCCAGCGTGAGCCCGGCGACGATGCGGCGCTGGAGGAGGAGGCGGCCTCCTCCGGTTCGCCCGGCGATGTCCGCGGCGCCGGCGATCACGGGCGCCGCCCCGCCCGCTGCCCGGGACAGGGCGCCTACGAACGCCCGCTCCCCTGCACGACGTCGAGCGGGCTCAGGAACGTGAGCACGGACTCCTTCTCGGTGATCAACGGCTGCAGCTCCGCGTTGAACGGCGCCCCGTAGGGTGCTGCCAGGTGGGCCTGGAAGGCGGCCTCGTCCTCGTACACCTCGAAGATCCAGAACGCCAGGGGATCGGATTCCTTGGTGTACACCTCGAACGCCAGGTTTCCGGGCTCCTCACGGACGTGCCGGCTGTACTCCTTCACCAGCCCGGCGACGTGTTCCACGCTCCCGGGGCGCACGGTGAACTCGGCCAGCAGAGTCTTCTTCATGTCCTGCTTCCTGTCCTTTCCTGTGTGTCGCCGCCGACGCCGGCATGGCGGAGGGCGCGGGGGAGGGGCCGGTTCCGGCACCCCGCCCCGCGCCGTCGAGGGGCGTGCGGGGGTGGGGTCAGTCGCGGTACGACCGCAGCTGCCAGACCTTGGCGCTGTCCAGGCGGGCGGAGCCGCCCTCGGCGAAGAGCCGGATCCCGTTGCTGTCCGGGCGCGGGAAGATCTGGTCGGTGATCACGGCCTGGCCGTTGCCGCCGAACACCTCCACGGAGGACCAGTCGACCAGGATCCGGAACTCGACCTTGCCGTTCCTGGCCGCCAGCGGTGCGCGCTGGACGCCCGGGAAGTCGGCATGGAAGTCCACCGCACCCGACCGCGTCCGGTCGACGTACAGCTCCTGGGTCTCCTTGTCGTAGCCGATGACCGTCTCCTGCCCTTCACCCGTGCGGACCTTGAACCCGAACCGCTCGGCGTCGCCGAGGGAGAAGGTGGCCCGGATGTCGAGCGCCTTGCCGTCGGCCTGCCCTGCTGCCAGTGGCATGGAGCCTTCCGCGATCCTGACGTCGCGCACCCCGACCGCAGGGCCGGCGTGCAGCGACTCCACGGTGGACACCGGCTGCTGCGTCAGCCGGATCCGGCCGTTCACGGTGCGCAGCGCCATCTCCCGCGGGACGCTCTGCGCGCTGCGCCAGGGGGAGGCCGGAATGCTGTTGCCGTACTGCCAGTTGTTCATCCAGCCGATCATGCGGCGCTTGCCGTCCGGAGCGTCCTCCCAGGAGACGGCCGCGTAGTAGTCCTTGCCGTGGTCGACCCAGTGGGCCCGCCGGACGCTGGAGATCGCCGGCTGGTCGGCGGCGACGAAGTGGTCGGCCAGGAGGTGGCCCCAGCCGCCCTTGTTCATGTCGACGAGCTGGACGACGGCCTGCTTGCCCCGGTGGGCGCGGAGGTCGAAGGACGCCCAGTCCAGACTTCCGCTGTCCGCGCCGGTCACGCTCTGCACGACCTTGCCGTCGACGAGGAGGTTGACCGCGGTCTCGGTCGAACGGGGCCGTGCCGGAGTGTCCGACAACATGACCTGGTCGAGCAGGATGTGCCCCCAGCCGCCGGTGTTCCCGTCGACGACCTCGATGTGCGCGCTCCGGCCGGCGAGGTCGCCGACGTCCCAGGAGGCCCAGTTGAGCGCCTCGGAGTCCGCGCCGGTGGCGCTGCGCACCGTTTTGCCGTCGACGACGAGCCGGACGGCGGTGGGCGCCTCGGATCCGGAGGGGTGATTGCCGCCGCCGATCAGGAAGTTGATGTGCTTGGCGGTGATGGTGAACTCGGGCGAGGTGAGGGTGCCCGTGGGTGCGTCGCCGCCCAGGAAGCTGTTCACCAGGCGGTCGTCGGCGTGCCCGGACACCTCCTGCTGCCCGGGGAGCGTGCCCTGTGCGGGACCGTCGCCGAAGGCGGTGCCCGTGGTCGTCCAGGAACCGTAGCCGTCCTGCTCGAAGTCGGCGAGGACCTCGCCCGCGGGCGCGGGGGAGCCACCCATCACCGAGCCGGGGACGTGCGGGTGACGGCCGCCGGCCACCTTGAAGTTGAGATACGGGCTCTCGACGGTGAAGGGCGGTGAGGTGAGCGTGCCGGTCTCGGTGTCGCTGGTGTGGAAGGTGTCGACGAACCCCTGGCCCTCGACCCCGCTCGTGCCCGATGTACCGGGCGCGGGCGTGGGGACCGGTCCGTCGCCGAAGGCCGTGCCGGTCGTCTCCCAGGTGCCGTAGTCGGCCCCCTCGAAGCCCTGCACCACCAGGCCGGGCGGAGGCGTGTAGGAGCCGTCGTCGTCGGGCTTGAACCTTTTGCCGTCGAAGTCGCCCACGAAGTACTGCGCGGCCGAACCACCCGCGATGCCACCGGGGTTGATGTTGACGACCAGCACCCACTTGGTTCGGCTCGGATCGCCGTCGACGGGCAGCTGGAACAGGTCCGGGCACTCCCACACGCCGCCCACCGCGCCCTGGGGGCCGAAGTCGCTCAGATGCGTCCAGCTCTTGAGGTCCTTGGAGGAGTAGAACCGGACCTTGTGCTCGGTGGACAGCGACACCGTCATCAGCCAGCTCTTGGTGGGCGCGTACCACTGGACCTTGGGGTCCCGGAACTCCTTCGACCCGATGTCGAGCACGGGGTTCCCGGCGTACTTGGTCCAGGTGCGGCCGCGGTCGGTGCTGTACGCCAGGGACTGGGCCTGCTTGCCGCCGCTCTTGTAGGCGCTGGTGTAGACGGCCACCATCGCGGGGTTCTCCTTGGTCCCGAACCCCGTCGTGTTGTGGTGGTCGACGACGGCGCTACCGGAGAAGACCATCTCCTCGTCGTCGTGGGGGATGGCGAGGGGCAGCTCCTCCCAGTGCACCAGGTCCTTGCTGACGGCGTGGCCCCAGGACATGTTGCCCCAGGTGTTGCCACTGGGGTTGTACTGGTAGAAGAGGTGGTACTCGCCCTTGAACCAGACCAGTCCGTTGGGGTCGTTCATCCAGTTCTTCGCGGGGCTGAAGTGGAACTGGGGGCGGTACGTCTCCGTGTACGGCCGGCTGTCCTCCGCCGCCGCCTGCGGGGCGACGGCGGTGACGGCGAGCGCGCATGTCGCGGCCGCGGCGGCGACGAGGCGCAACGGGACGCGACGGAGTACGGGGCCTGGGCTCATTGTTTCTCCTGCACTGTGGGCGGCGGTGTCGTGTCCGCGTCCGCTGCGGTGGCACGACGCCGGGGGATTCGCAGTGCCGGGCGGTGGGGGCGACCCGGAAAACGGAATGTCATCGATGACACCTGACAGCGATGACATTCCGTGGGGAGTGATAATGAGCGGGCGCCGGGCGGCGCGTCAATGGTTGTGGCGGAGGTCGTTCGGGCCGGCGGATCAGGGACCGGCGTGTCCGGCCGTCGGCGCCGGCAGCCGCAACTGGCTTGCCCACGGCGGGTTCGGCCCGATGACACTGCAGGTCAGCGCCGCCACCCGGGCGGCGAACGCGCAGGCCTCGGCGGCGTCTTCGATCCGCAGATCCGTCAGCCGTCCGCCGAGCAGCCCCTTGGCGCCGAGGTGGTGCAGGAGGCCCGCGGTGAAGGAGTCGCCCGCACCGACGGTGTCGACCACGTCGGTCCGGGGCGCCGGCACGGCGGCCCGCTCGCCGTCCAGCGAGGTGATCGCGCCGCGCTCCCCGCGGGTGATCACGACGAGCGGTACGCCCGCCGCATGCCAGATGTCGCAGGCGCGCTCGATCGTGTGCCCGGGCAGCAGCAGCTCCAGGTCGTCCTCGCTCAGCCGGAGGATGTCCGCGAGCGCGCACCAGCGCGGCAGGCGTTCGCGGTAGACCTCCGGCGCCACGAGCAGCGGCCGGACGTTCGGGTCGACGGAGATCGTGGCCGTGGCGGAGGCGCGGGCGAGGAACTCCTCCACGACCGTGCCGCCGGGTTCGCGCACGAGGGCCAGGGAGCCCGAGTGCAGACAGGCGGTGGAGGCGAGGTCCGTCGCGGCGAGCTCGTCCGCCGTCCACTGCCAGTCCGCGGTGCCCTGGGCGTGGAAGGAGTACGCCGCCTGGCCCTGCGCATCGATCTCGGCGACTGCCAGCGTGCTGGGCTCGGCTGCGCGTACGGCGGCCGTGAGATCGACGCCCGAGGCCTCGAGGTGCCCGAGGAACAGCCGGCCGAAGACGTCGTCCGACAGCCGTGCCAGGAAGCGGGCGGGCGTGCCCAGCCGGGCGAGCGCCACTGCGGTGTTCGCCGGGCCGCCGCCCGGCAGGACCCGCAGGGCGAGCTCACCCGGCGCGGGTGCGGGGACGGTGAAGGCGTCCGCGACGCATTCTCCGAGGACGGTGACCAGAGGCAGGCGCATGGCTGTTTCTCTCCAAGTGGGCAGCGGGGGAACGGCTGCGTTGCACGGTTCCTGAGGAAGCTCACACAGGGCGGTGTTCTCGACGTGAGGTGGTGCGGGCGACGTTGCCGATTTGTGACGGTGTCAAGGCATTGACGTTTCCGGGTGACGGAGTCCATCATCCTCCGCAGGCAGTGTCAACGATGACATGAGTCAACGCTGACACCTCCTCCACAGCATCTCGACAGCAGCAGTCTCTTTGCGCCGCAGCCCTTTCGATCAGCGCGGCCGCTCCGCCCTCGTCCAGCAGGAGATCAGTCATGCTTCGCACATACCGCGCCGTTCGCGCCTCCATCGGATTCACCGCTCTCGCCGCCGCCTCGGCGCTGACTCTGACGGCCTGCGGCTCCGGCGCGCAGGGAGAGTCCGGCGGCGACGGGGTGAAGGTCGGGCTGATCACCAAGACGGACACCAACCCGTTCTTCGTGAAGATGAAGGAGGGCGCCGAGCGGGCCGCGAAGGACAATGGCGTCGAACTCGTCAGCGCGGCCGGGAAGTTCGACGGGGACAACGCGGGCCAGGTCACCGCGATCGAGAACATGGTCAACTCCGGGGTGAAGGGCATCCTCATCACGCCCAACGACTCCAAGGCGATCGTCCCCGCCCTCGAGAAGGCGCGCGCCAAGGGCGTGCTGGTCATCGCGCTCGACAGCCCGACCGAGCCGCAGGACGCCACCGACGCCTTGTTCGCCACCGACAACGTCAAGGCGGGCGAACTCATCGGCCGGTACGCCAAGGCCGCCATGGCCGGCAAGGAGGCGAAGATCGCCACCCTGGACCTCCAGCCCGGCGTCGCGGTGGGTGTGCAGCGGCACCAGGGCTTCCTCAAGGGCTTCGGCGTCGCGGAGGGCGACACGTCGGTCGTGTGTATGCAGGACACCGGCGGCGACCAGGCCAAGGGCCAGACCGCCATGGAGAACTGCCTCCAGAAGTCCCCGGACATCAACGTCGTGTACACGATCAACGAACCGGCCGCGCTGGGTGCCTACACCGCGCTGAAGGCCAAGGGTCTGGAGAAGAAGGTGCTGGTCGTCTCCGTCGATGGCGGCTGCACCGGCACGAAGGCCGTCAAGGAAGGAAAGATCGCGGCGACGTCGCAGCAGTACCCGCTCGAGATGGCGTCCCAGGGCGTCAAGGCGGTCGCCGACTTCGCCAAGGACGGCAAGAAGACCTCCGGTTACACCGACACCGGCGTCACGCTCATCACCGATGCGCCCAAGCCGGGTGTCGACGCGAAGGACACCGCGTACGGCCTGGAGAAGTGCTGGGGCTGAGTCCCCGGGTCCGGGCGAGCGGTGAAAGTCCCTCCCTGACCGGTCGCTCCCGTGGCCGGACGGTCCGGCCACGACCGCCCTGTCCCCGGGGCCGGACCGCCCACCCCTCCGGCGAACACCTTCCGGCGCATACCCCCTCTGGCGAAACCTCCCTCCGGCGAACATCGACCACCGGCAAGGACCACCACCATGACTGCCAATACCCTGCCCTACGACCAGCTGAAAGGACCGACAACGGTCCGTCGGCTGCTCACCACACCGACCACGGGCCCACTCGTCGCTCTTCTGCTCGCCTGCGTCTTCTTCTCCCTGACGACCGAGCAGTTCCTCTCCGGCGGCAACTTCTCCCTCATCGTCCAGCAGGTCATGGTCGTGGGCACGCTGGCCATCGGTCAGACCCTGATCATCCTCACCGCCGGTATCGACCTCTCCTGCGGCGCCGTCATGGCGTTCGGCAGCATCGTCATCGCCAAGACGGCCGCCGAGGGCGGCCTGCCGCCGCTCGCCGCGATCGCCCTCGGCCTCGTCGTCTGCGCGGGCTTCGGCCTGGTCAACGGCCTGCTGGTGCAGCTGATCCCGCTCCCGCCGTTCATCGTCACCCTCGGCATGCTGAACGTGGCGTTCGCCCTGACCCACATCTACTCGGCCGAGCAGACGATCACCAACCTTCCGGCGCCGCTGACCGCACTCGGTGAGACGTTTCCGCTGGGCAACACCGACATCACCTACGGCTCGCTCGTCACCATCGCCCTGTTCCTGATCTTCGCCTACGCGCTCAGCAGCACGTCATGGGGCCGGCACGTGTACGCGCTGGGCAACAGCCCCGAGGCCGCCCGGCTCAACGGCATCCGCACCTCCCGGCTGACCGTCGGGATCTACGCCCTGGCCGGACTCGTCTACGGAATCGCCGCGCTGCTGCTGCTCTCCCGCACGGGCGTCGGCGACCCGCAGGCGGGACAGACCGACAACCTCGACAGCATCACCGCCGTCGTCCTGGGTGGAACCAGCCTCTTCGGCGGCCGGGGCGCCGTCCTCGGCACGTTCATCGGCGTCCTCATCGTCGGTGTGTTCCGCAACGGCCTCCAGCTGATGGGTGTCGCCTCCATCTACCAGACCCTGATCACCGGCGTCCTGGTTGTCCTCGCCGTGACCGTCGACCAGATCTCCCGGAGGAAGGCACGATGAGCACCGTCCCTGTGACGCCCGTTCTCCAGGCTCGCGGCCTGGTCAAGCGGTACGGCCAAGTCACCGCCATCGACGGAGCCGACTTCGATCTGCTGCCCGGCGAGGTCCTCGCCGTCATCGGCGACAACGGCGCCGGCAAGACCAGTCTGATCAAGGCCCTCACCGGCGCGGTCACCCCGGACGAGGGGGAGATCCGGCTGAACGGCGAACCCATCAAGTTCACCGGCCCGCAGAGCGCCCGGCAGCACGGCATCGAGACCGTCTACCAGGACCTGGCCGTCGCCGCCTCGATGGACATCGCCTCCAACATGTTCCTCGGACGCGAACTGCGCCGGCCGGGCTTCCTCGGCAGCGCGCTGCGCATGCTCGACAAGAAGAGGATGCGCCAGGAGGCGGCGGCTCACATGGCTGACCTCAAGATCGGTCTGCGGTCGCTGACCCAGGCGGTGGAGACCCTGTCCGGCGGTCAGCGGCAGGCCGTGGCGGTCGCGCGATCCGTCGCCTGGGCCAAGAGCGTCGTCGTGATGGACGAGCCCACGGCCGCGCTGGGTGTCAAGGAGTCGGGACAGGTCCTCGACCTGATCCGACGGGTCCGGGACAAGGGCATGCCCGTGGTCCTGATCAGTCACAACATGCCGCACGTCTTCGAGATCGCCGACCGCATCCACGTCCACCGGCTTGGCCGGCGCGAGGCGCTGATCAAGCCGTCCGACCATTCCATGGCAGAGGTCGTCGCCATCATGACCGGGGCGCTCAGGGTGAACGACGATGGGGGTACGGTCGTTGCCGACGCGGACGCCGCGGAGGCGGCAGGCGTGTCCGCCCACTGAGTCGCCGTATCGACAACAGGACAGCGGGCCCGGCCCCAGCAGGGGCCGGGCCCGACGAACGCACAGGAACGGTGGTAGATGGCCGCGAACCGCCGCCCCACGCTGGCCGACGTCGCCAGGGAAGTGGGCGTCAGCGCCAAAACGGTGTCCCGGGTGCTCAACGAGGACGGGCCGAGTTCACCGCAGACCCGGGAGCGCGTGCTCGCCGCGGTGGCGAAGCTCGGCTTCCAGCCGAACCTGATGGCCCGCAACATCCGTGTCGGGGGCCCCGACACCACCGTCGGCCTTGTCGTGCCGGACCTGGGCAACCCCTTCTTCGGCACCGTCGCCGGCGGCATAGAGGACGTCGTGCGCAGCCGGGGACTCACCCTTCTCATGGGCTCGTCGGCCGAAGACCCGGACCGCGAGCGGGCGTTGACCCAGACCTTCCTCGCCCGGCGCGTCAGCATGCTGATGGTGGTCCCCGCGTTCGGAGCCGATCACAGCTACCTCAAGGCACAGCGCTCGGCCGGCCTGCCGGTGGTGTTCCTCGACCGGCCGGGTGCCGGGCTGTCGGCCGACTGCGTCGTCAGCTCCAACCGGACCGGGGTCCACGAGGGCGTCTCCCATCTCATCGCCCGGGGTCACCGGCGGATCGGGTTCATCGGAGACCTCCCCACCAGGCTCTACACCCGGCGCGAGCGGCTCGCCGGCTACCGCTCCGCGCTCGCCGAGGCCGGCCTGCCCTACGACCGGACCCTGGTGACCGGCGCCCACGGCCAGGAAACGGCCGCCGCCGAGACCACCGCACTGCTGGCCCTGCCGAATCCGCCCACCGCCCTGTTCGCGGCGAACAACATCGCGGCCCTCGGGGTCGTCGCCCAACTCACCCGCGCGGGACGCAAGGACATCGCTCTGGTCACGTTCGACGACCTCCCGCTCGCCGACGTGCTCGAGCCGGGGCTGACCGTCGTGGCCCAGGACCCGGCGGCCATCGGCGAAGCAGCGGCCAGGACCGCTCTCGCCCGCCTGGACGGCGACCGCTCCCGTGCCCGGACCATCACGGTCCCCACCCGTCTGGTGATCCGCGGCTCCAGCGAACTGCTCCCGTACGCCGCCGAGCCGGCACAGGCCGGGGGCTGAGCAGCACGGCCCTGCCGCCCGGGTGCGGCCGTTGTAGGGGGCCGTACGCGAAGCCGTGGGGGCATCCGTCGCACCGGTGTGGTGGCCCCCGAGGGGTACGTGTCACTCGCCGCCGCGCGCATGGCGCCGGACGGCCAGTGGTACGAACACGGCGAGGAGCGCCGCCGACCAGGCGAGTGTGCCCGCTACCGGGTGGGCTGCCGGCCAGGCCGCGTCCGCGGACGGTACCGCATTGCCGAACAGGTCGCGGGTGGCGGCGGCCATGGCGCTGATCGGGTTCCACTCCGCGATCGTCCGCAGCCAGCCCGGCAGATTGTCGGTCGGGATGTACGCGCTGGACAGCAGCGGCAGGATGAACGTGGCGCTGCCCAGTTGGCCGGCCGCCTCCTCGTTACGGATCAGCAGGCCCAGCCAGCAGCCCATCCACGACGTGGCGAACCGGAGGAGCAGCAGCAGCGCGAAGGCGCCCAGGGCGGCGAGCGGGCCGCCCTCGATCCGCCAGCCGACCGCGAGCCCGACCAGGATCAGAGGGACCATGCCGATGGCCGTGGTCAGCAGATCGGCGGCGGTCTGGCCGAACGGTACGGCGATGCGGCTCATCGGCAGCGTGCGGAACCGGTCCGCCACCCCCCGGTGGCAGTCCTGTGCGGACTGGAACATCCCGGTCATGATGCCGTTCGCCGCAGTCGCCGCGAGCAGCCCCGGCACGAGGAACACGCGGTACTCCTGCCCCGGCATGGCCAGTGCGCTGCCGAACACGTACCCGAAGAACAGCAGCATCGTGATCGGCATGGTCTGGGTCAGGATCACGACGCCCGGGGCTGCTTTGATCCGCTGCAGATGGCGGCCCAGCAAGGCCACGCTGTCGGCGATCGGGGCGCTCGTGGCGGCTGCGGTGCGCTGCTCGTGGGCCAGTACGGTGCTGCTCATGCTGCCGTCTCCTTCAGGGGCGGGGAGGTGCGGCCGTCGCCGCGGCCGGTCAGGCGGAGGAAGACCTCGTCGAGCGTGGGCGGGCGCAGGCTCGCGTCGATCAGCGGTACGCCGGCCGCGTCGAGTTCGCGGACGATACGCGGGAGGGTGAGCGTGGTGTCGGTCGCGACGGCGCCCACGGTGCGGCGCTCATGGTCGAGCACCGGTTCGGCGCCGGTGAGCTGGTCGAGGACGGCCGCCGCCGGAACCAGCGCCGATGCGTGGGGGACGACCACCTCGGCGTACGAACCGATGCGGGCCTTCAGCTCGGCGGGGGTGCCGCGGTGGGCGGCCCGGCCCTGGTCGATCAGCACGATGTCGTCGGCCAGCTGATCGGCCTCCTCCAGATACTGGGTGGTGAGCAGGACGGTCGTGCCCCGGCCGGCGAGTTCGCGTACGACCGCCCAGATCTGGTTGCGGCTGTGCGGGTCGAGTCCGGTGGTCGGCTCGTCCAGGAAGAGCACCCGCGGCCGGGTCAGCAGGCTGGCGGCGAGGTCGAGACGGCGGCGCATGCCGCCCGAGTAGGTGCGGGCCGGGCGGTCGGCTGCCTCCGTCAGCTCGAAGCGTTCCAGCAGTTCGTCGGCGCGGGTGCGCACGGCCTCGCCACGGAACCGGAGCAGCTTGGCGAAGAGCCGCAGGTTCTGGCGGCCGGACAGTTCGCCGTCGACCGAGGCGTTCTGTCCGGTGACGCCGATCGCCGCGCGCACCGCGCCTGCCCGGCGCACCACGTCGTGGCCCGCGACCCGGGCGCTTCCGCCGTCCGGTGCCGTCAGTGTGGTGAGGACCCGGACGGCGGTGGTTTTGCCCGCGCCGTTCGGCCCCAGTACTCCGCAGACGGTGCCCTCGGCGACCGCGAGATCGAGCCCGCGCAGCGCGTGGACATC
This sequence comes from Streptomyces atratus, assembly GCF_040655115.1. Classification (GTDB taxonomy): domain Bacteria; phylum Actinomycetota; class Actinomycetes; order Streptomycetales; family Streptomycetaceae; genus Streptomyces; species Streptomyces atratus_D. The sequence goes on from NZ_JBFAJH010000012.1 coordinate 112,917, forward strand.
GCCGTAACGCTTCTCCAGACCTTCACTAAGTACAGCGTACGTAGTTGTCATGCGGCCCACCGTATCGCACTACGTACGGTGTACGTAACTACGATGATGAGTGAGGTGATGATCGATGGTGGGGCGACCCGCTGTACCCGAAGTGATCTGGGCGCGCCCCGAGCGCGCGGGCCGAGGCCCCAGGCCCGCGTTCAGCCGTGCCGACATCGCGGCAGCCGCCGTCCGTATCGCCGATGCGGAGGGTCTGGACGCGGTGTCCATGCGGAAGGTCGCGGCGGAGCTCGGCTGCGGCACGATGTCGCTCTACAACTACGTGCCGCGCAAGGAGGACCTTCACGAGCTGATGTTCGACGCGGCCAGCGGCGGGTACGAGTTCCCGGAGCCGTCCGGCGACTGGCGTGCCGATCTCATCGCGCTGGCCCATCAGGCCCGCGAGATGATGCACCGCCACACCTGGGTGCCCCGGCTCATGTCACCCGTGTACGGTTTCAGCCCGAACGCGCTGCGGTATCTGGAGTACACGCTCAGCTGCCTGGACGGGGTCGACGCGCGATTCGGCGAGAAGATGGAACTCATCGCCATGGTCAATGGTGTGGTCACCACCTATGTGGCCAACGAGATCGCCACGGCGGAGCGCAGCCGGTCGCTTCCCTGGTCCGAGGAGCAGGAGCAAGCCGCGCGCACCGGCTATCTGATCAGCCAGATCGCGACCGGGAAATATCCGAGGATGGCGGCGGGATTCGCCGAGGACCCCGGACCGATCGATCTGGACGGCGTCTTCGACCGGGCGCTGCACCGGGTTCTGGACTCCTTCGACCGGTAGTGTGTATGCACCCCCGATGCCGTCACAGCAGCGCGAACTGCCCGTCCGGCCCCTCCTCCTGATGGTCGAGCACCGACGCGGGCCGCCTGGCCGTGGCCGGGACCGGCAGGACGCCTGCCGCGCGGAGATCGCCGGCCGTGATCTGCGGGCCGTCGGCCAGGCCCTCCTGCCGGGGACGGAGTTCGGCGAGCAGGGCGAGCACGGTGATCAGTTCCAGCAGCTCCGAGGTCCACTCCTGGGGCCAGGCACGGGGCCGGACCGCTTCCAGGCCGCCCAGGTCCTCCGCTCCGGCCGCCGCGGCGCGGCGCTCGAACCAGAGCTCCAGCGTCCGGACCCCGCCCACCCGGAACTCCCACACCCCGGCCGGTACGGGCGAGATGCGGCCCGTACCCAGCAGGAGTGCCTCGTCGCCGGGGTCGTACTCCAGCGTGCCCGGAGCGGCCGGTACCGCGGCCCGCACATAGGGGCGCCGTCCGCCGGGCAGCCGCGGGCGCTCCGCGCCGCGCGCGCCGCGCAGGTGCAGCCGCAACAGCTCCCGGCCCAGCTCCACCCCGGCCCACCAGCGTGCGGTGTCGGCGGGCAGCGGCACGACGGACCCGGCGGGGGTGTGACGGGCCGCCGTGACGATCCACGCCAGCACGGCCTCCGCGGTGACCGCGTCCCCGTACCGGGCGCGCAGCAGCCCGAGCAGGCCGGGCGCCAGATTGGGTTCCCGTCCGCCGGGCCGTCGGTAGAGCGGCCGGATCCGGCCGGGGCGGCCCGCAGGCGAGTGCCCGTCGGGCAGCAGCGCCGTCACGGACACGGCGGGGCCGGTGTCCTGCGGGACGTACCCGTGCTCGACGGCGAAGAGCTGGTGCGCGTCGGCGACCCTCCACAGTTCCGGGCGGGCGGCGTCGATCAGCCGGTGGTCGGGGATCAGCCACTGCTCGTCGAACGGGCCGTGCAGGATCCGTATCGGTTCGGGGCACGGCCCGGACTCCCGGGCGAACCGGCTGGTGGAGGTGGCCTGTCCGGGCAGGGCGGCGACCGCGGTCTGCGGCGTACGGGAACGGGTGGGCCGGAACAGCTGGTCGCGCTCGGCTCCTTCGGCGCGGACCAGCCGCTCCCAACGGGCCTTGAGGGAACCGGCGTCCGGGGCGGTCACCCAGGGGCGCCCGGTGCGCAGAGGCCGTACCGACCATGGCATGAGGTCGTCCAGCAGCGGGATGCCGTCGTCCGCGCCGGCTCCGGCGCCCGCCCGTGCTGCCACCGTGTCGTCCTCCCCGTCGCCACGTCCGCCGCCCCAGGCATCGTAACGGCGCGTCGTGTGCGGTCAGTGCGCTTCGACCGTCACCGAGAACGAGAACCTGTCTCCCCGGTACCGGATCTGTGCCACGTCCACCACCCGTCCGCTCTCGTCGTACGTCACCCCTGTGTAGAAGAGGATCGGGCTGAGCAGCGGGACCTGGAGGAGCTCGGCGGTGGCCGGGTCCGCGAGCCGTGCCTCGACCGTGTCCGTGATCCGGGCGATCCGGACGCCGACGCGGTCGCGCAGCACCTTGGTCATCGGCCAGCGTTCGAGATCGGCGGCATCGAGCCGGGCCGCGACCTCGGGATGCACCGCGTTCTCCGCCCAGTTGGTGGGCTCGCCGCTCTCGCCGTCGCAGCGCAGCCGCCGGTAGCCGACCACTTCCGTACAGCCCGGGAAGTGCTCGGCGAGATCGCGCGGCAGGGTGAGCGGGCCATGGCCGAGGACCGTGGTGCACTCGCCCGACTGCTGGGCGACGATCGCATCGATCGAGCCGAGCAGCCGGACAGGCGTGGCCCGGCGGGCCCTCGGCTCGATGAAGGTGCCGCGCCGCCGGTGTCTGCTGATCAGCCCCTCCGTCTCCAGTTCCTTGAGCGCCTGCCGCATCGTGAGGACGCTGACGCCGTAGTGCGCGGCGAGCTGCTCCTCGGTCGGCAGCCGCAGCGAGGCATCCTGGGCGCGGCCGAGTATGGACGCGCGCAGGGACTGCGAGACCTGGTACCACAGCGGCAGTTTGCGGTTCAGGACCAACGAGTCGGGGGCGAAGGCCGTCATCTGGGGCGTCTGGGGCAGTTGAGGCACCTGGGTCACCTGGACTCTCCGTACTGCGACACTGCGGACGCGACGAGCGGGGCCGGGAAGCAGCGGCTTCGCCTATGGCCGGAAGTTGCGTTCGAGACCCTGCCACACGTCGTCGTACCCGCGCTGCAGATGGTCGGCGGTTGCCGCCTGTCCGGTCGCCGTGACCGGCCAGCGGGTCTCGAACATGAAGGCAAGACCGTCGTCGATCTTCTGCGGTTTCAGCTCCGCCGCGCTCGCCCGGTCGAAGGTCTCCCGGTCCGGGCCGTGCGCCGACATCATGTTGTGGAGCGAGCCGCCACCCGGCACGAAGCCGCCCCGGCCGGCCGTCTTCGCGTCGTACGCCCCCTCGATCAGCCCCATGTACTCGCTCATCACATTGCGGTGGAAGTACGGCGGCCGGAACGTGTCCTCACCGACCAGCCAGCGCGGCGCGAAGACGACGAAATCCACTCCGGCGAGACCGGGGGTGTCGGACGGCGATGTCAGCACCGTGAAGATCGACGGGTCGGGGTGGTCGTAGCTGATGGAGCCGATCACATTGAACCGGTGCAGGTCGTAGACGTACGGGGTGTGGTTGCCGTGCCAGGCGACCACGTCGAGCGGCGAGTGGTCGTACGTCGCGGACCAGAGGTTGCCGCAGAATTTGTTGATCACCTGGACCGGGCGGTCCTCGTCCTCGTACGCCGCGACGGGAGCGAGGAAGTCCCGGGCGTTGGCGAGACCGTTGGCGCCGATCGGGCCGAGATCGGGGAGGGTGAACGGCTGCCCGTAGTTCTCGCAGACATAGCCGCGGGCGGAGTCGTCGAGAAGGTCCACACGGAAACGGACACCGCGGGGGATCAGTGCGATGTGGCCGGGTTCGGCGCGCAGCAGGCCCAGTTCGGTACGGAGCAGCAGACCGCCGCGCTCCGGGACGATCAGCAGTTCGCCGTCGGAGTCGCTGAACACCCGGTCGGTCATGGCCGTGTTGGCGTGGTAGAGGTGCACGGCCATGCCGGTGCGCTGGGTGGCGTCGCCGTTGCCGCCGAGGGTCCACAGGCCTGCCAGGAAGTCCGTACCGGGGGCGGGGTCGGGGAGCGGGTCCCAGCGCAGCCGGTTCGGATCGGGGACGGACTCGGTGAACGGGGCGGTGCGCACCGCGCCGTTGTCGATCCGTACGAACGGCGGGTGGGCGGCCGAGGGTCGGATCCGGTAGAGCCAGGAACGGCGGTTGTGGGCGCGCGGTTCGGTGAAGGCCGAGCCGCTCAGCTGCTCGGCGTAGAGCCCGAGGGGTGCTCGCTGCGGCGAGTTGCGGCCGTGCGGCAGCGCCCCCGGGACCGCCTCGGAGCTGTGCTCGTTGCCGAAACCGGCGGAGTGCGCAAGCGCTTCCGCCGTCTTCCTCGCCTGCTCGATGCCGCTGGTGCCGCCCATGCCGCGCTCCCGGTGCCGAAGAAATCCTATGGGACACCGTAGGAATCAGATCGGGGCACGTCAACGGGGCGGGGCGGTGGCGCGTCGCGGATCCGGTGCGGGGTCGTGACAATCCGGTCCCCCGGCCGAACCGCCCCTGGCCCCCGGCGGCATCGCCATCCTCCAGGTCACCGCGATCGCCGTCGGGCACGTCCTCGTCGTCGCCGCCCCCGACCGGTCCGTGCGTCTCTTCCCGCCCGCCCGCGCCGTCGCGGGGCAACTCCCCCTGCTGGCCCTGATGATCGCGTACACCATCGGGGGGCTGACCCTGCTCCTCGCCTGGCCGCAGGTCCGCACCCGTCCGTCCCGCAGAGGAGAGTCACGGCATCATGGAGCCCGTGCCCCATGCGAATACGAACCTCCGCCGCGCCCCCGTGCAGCAGCGCAGCGCCGAACGCCTCGCCCGGATACTCGACGCCTGCGCCGAACTCCTCGACGAGACCGGTTACGAGCAGCTGTCCACCCGGGCCGTCGCCGCCCGCGCGGAAGTCCCGATCGGCTCCGTCTACCGGTTCTTCTCCAACAAGCGCGCCCTCGCCGACGCCCTGGCCCGGCGCAACCTGGACAGTTACGCGGAGCGCATCACCGGCCGCCTGGCCGCCATCCCGGCCACCGACTGGCGCAGCGCCATCGATGCCGTGCTCGACGAATACCTGGCGATGAAGCGCTCCGTCGCCGGCTTCGCCCTCGTCGACTTCGGCGCCCCGGCCCCCGTGGACGACCCGGCCTCCGACGCCAATCACCGCGTCGCGGACCGGCTCACCCCACTGCTCTCCGGCCATCTGGGGCGCGCCCCCGACGGGGATCTGCTCCGGACGATCCTGGTTTGCGTCGAAGCCGCCGACGCGCTCCTCCAACTCGCCTTCCGTGCCGATCCGTCGGGCGATCCGGCGATCGTCGCGGAGACCCGCGTGCTGATCCAGGCGTACCTGGCCCGGGTCCTGGACTGAATCCGGCACCGCACCTCACCGCGCGGGACGATCCGGGTCCGACCGCCCCGGCGGCGCCCTCTTCCCTTTTTCCGCCACCGCCACCGCCACCGCCACCGCCACCGCCCGCGCCCCGCGCCCCGCCGCCCCCGGCAAGGGCTTCACACTCGGACGCTGGGCGAGCCGGGTCTCCGGACACCCCGAGGCCAAGGGCGAACTGCCCATCGCCGCCCTGGCCGAGGAGATCGAGACCCCGGGGGAGGACCGGATCCGCGCCCTGATCGTCCTCGCCGCCAACCCCGTGCTCTCCGCCCCCGACGGCGACCGTCTGGACCGCGCCCTGGGCGGGCTCGACTTCATGATCAGCGTCGACCCGTACCTCAACGAGACCTCACGCCACGCACATGTGGTGCTGCCCCCGCCGCCGCCCTCGCAGAGCGCCCACTTCGACTTCGCGTTTTTCGCCCTCGCCGTACGCAACCAGGTCCGCTACACCCGCCCCGCCGTCCCGCTCGCCGACGGCCTGCTCGGCGAGAGCGAGATCCTCGCCCGGCTCGTCCTCGCCGTCTCCGGGATGCACGGAGCCGACCCGTCCGCCGTGGACGCCATGATCATCGACCGGGTGCTGGCCAGGACCGTCGCCGACCCGCACTCGCCCGTCCACGGGCGCACTCCCGCCGAACTCGCCGCCGCGCTCACCGGACGCACCGGACCGGAGCGCCGTCTCGATCTGATGCTCCGCCTCGGCCCGTACGGCGAAGGCTTCGGCGCCGACCCCGAGGGTCTCACCCTGGACCGGCTGCTCGCCCACCCGCACGGCATCGATCTCGGACCGCTCCGACCCCGCATCCCGGAGGTCCTGACCACTCGCAGCGGACGCATCGAACTTCTCCCCGCGCCGATCGCCGCCGATCTGCCCAGGCTCCGCAGCGCCCTGGCCACTGAGCGGGGAGCCGACTCGCTCGTTCTCGTCGGCCGCCGCCACCTGCGCTCCAACAACAGCTGGATGCACAACGTCGCCGCGCTGCGTGGCGGCTCGAACGTCTGCACCCTGCAGATGCACCCCGACGACGCGGCCCGGCTCGGACTGGCGGACGGCGCCTTGGCCACGATCACGGCGGACGGCGGTGCACTGACCGCACCCGTGGAGATCACGGAGAGCGTGCGGACCGGAGTGGTGAGTCTCCCGCACGGCTGGGGGCACGACCGCCCCGGCACCCGGATGTCCGTCGCGGCCGCCACCCCAGGAGTCAACGTCAACCAGCTCCTCGATGGCACCCTGCTCGACCGGCTGTCCGGCACCGCCGTGCTCAACGGCATCCCCGTCGCGGTGGCACCAAGCCGTTGACCTGGGGTTTTGCTCGTATTGCTCGCATGTCAACGTCTTGTTAAGACTGTGAGTCGCGCCCTAACGTCATCCGCACCACCGACTCCGGTGGGAGTTCAAGGGTGAACGATAGGTATCCCACATGCTGACAATCCTCGGCTTTGCCATGATTGCGACCTTCCTGGTCCTGATCATGATGAAGAAGATGTCGCCGATCGCGGCGCTGGTCCTGATCCCCGCACTCTTCTGTGTCGCCGTCGGGCAGGGCGCCAAGCTCGGTGACTACGTGATCGACGGCGTGGGCAACCTCGCCCCGACCGCCGCGATGCTGATGTTCGCCATCGTCTACTTCGGTGTGATGATCGACGTCGGCCTCTTCGATCCGATCGTCCGCGGCATTCTGCGCTTCTGCAAGGCCGACCCGATGCGGATCGTCGTCGGTACGGCGGTGCTCGCCGCGATCGTCTCGCTGGACGGCGACGGTTCCACCACCTTCATGATCACCGTCTCGGCGATGTATCCGCTCTACAAGCGCCTCAAGATGAGCCTGGTCGTGATGACCGGTGTCGCCGCCACGGCCAACGGCGTCATGAACACCCTGCCCTGGGGCGGTCCCACCGCCCGAGCCGCCACCGCCCTGAAGCTGGACGCGGGCGACATCTTCGTCCCGATGATTCCGGCCCTCGGCGTCGGACTGCTCGCGGTCATCCTCCTGGCCGTCGTCCTCGGCCGGCGCGAGCGCAAGCGGCTGGGCATCCTCACCCTCGACGAGGCCATCGTCCAGGAGCCCGAGACGGTTCTCGTCGGTGCAGGCGCCGGAGCCGGTGCAGGCGGCGGCAGCGACCGTACCCGCAAGAACCCCGGCGGAGCCGGTACGGGCACGGACGCCGAGCACGCGGCGGCAGCGGCGTACGACGGCGACGCGGACGACGAGGGCTTCAAGGGCCTCGACCCGAACCGCGCCACGCTGCGGCCCAAGCTCTACTGGTTCAACGCCGGTCTCACCGTCGCACTCCTCACCGCGATGATCATGGAGCTGATGCCGATCCCGGTGCTCTTCCTGCTCGGCGCGGCCCTCGCCCTCACCGTCAACTTCCCCCACATGCCCGACCAGCGGGCCCGCGTCGCGGCCCACGCCGACAACGTTCTCAACGTCTCCGGCATGGTCTTCGCCGCCGCCGTCTTCACCGGCGTGCTCTCCGGCACCGGCATGGTCAAGCACATGGCGGACTGGCTCGTCGGCGCGATCCCGGACGGCATGGGCCCGCACATGGCGATCGTCACCGGCGTCCTGAGCATCCCGCTCACCTACTTCATGTCCAACGACGGCTTCTACTTCGGCGTCCTCCCCGTGCTCGCCGAAGCCGGCGCCGCCCATGGTGTCTCCCCGCTGGAGATCGCCCGCGCCTCCCTGATCGGCCAGCCGCTCCACATGTCGTCCCCGCTGGTCCCCGCCGTCTACGTCCTCGTCGGCATGGCGAAGGTCGAGTTCGGCGACCACACCAGGTTCACCGTCAAGTGGGCCGCGCTCACTTCACTGGTGGTGCTCTGCGCCGGACTCCTCTTCGGGATCATGTGACCCATGGACCACACGGAAGGGCCCGGCAGGAGCTGGCTGCTGCGCCTCGTCATCGCCTTCGCCTTCGCGCAGGGGGCGGTCTCGATGGCGCGGCCCGCCGTCTCCTACCGGGCTCTTTCGCTCGGCGCGGACGAACGCGCCATCGGCGTGATCACCGGGGTGTACGCGCTCCTCCCGCTCTTCGCCGCCGTCCCGCTGGGGCGACGGACGGACCACGGCCGGTGCGCACCCCTGCTGCCCCTCGGCGTCGTCCTGATCGCCGGCGGCTGCGCCCTCAGCGGTACAGCGGGCTCCCTCCCGGCGATGGCGGCCTGGAGCGGCGTCATGGGACTCGGCCATCTCTGCTTCGTGATCGGCGCCCAGTCGATCGTCGCGCGTCAGTCCGCGCCCGCCGAACAGGACCGCAATTTCGGCCACTTCACCATCGGCGCCTCCCTCGGCCAGCTCATCGGGCCGGTTGCCGCCGGGTACGTGATCTCCGAACGTGACGGCCTCCTGGGCCGTACGAGCGCACTCGCGCTGGTCGTCTCGGCGGCCGTCGCCACCGCGTCGTTCGTCTCGCTCTGGCGCATCGAACACCGCACCGCCCCGGGTGACCGCGCCCCGGCGCCCGCGGCGAAGGTGCCGGTCGGCCGCATCCTGCGCACCCGGGGCGTCCCGGCGGGCATCGTCATCAGTCTCGCCGTGCTCTCCGCCACGGACATCCTCACCGCGTATCTGCCGGTCATCGGCGAGCACCGCGCCATCGCCCCGGCCACCATCGGTCTGCTGCTCAGCCTGCGCGCCGCCGCCACCATCGCCTGCCGCCTGGTCATGACACCGATGCTCCGTGTCCTCGGCCGCACGGCGCTGCTCACCACGACCTGCCTGCTGGCCGGACTGCTCTGCGCGGGCATCGCCCTGCCGGTCCCCGTCTGGGCGCTGGCCGCGATGCTCGCCGTGCTCGGCTTCTGTCTCGGGGTCGGCCAGCCGCTGTCGATGACCACAGTGGTCCAGGCGGCCCCGGCGGAGGCCCGTTCCACCGCCCTCGCCCTCCGGCTGACCGGAAACCGTCTCGGTCAGGTCGCCGCCCCCGCGTCCGCCGGTCTGATCGCCGGAGTGGCGGGCACCGCCGCGCCGTTCGTGATGCTGGGCGCGCTCCTGCTGGCGGCGGCGGGACTGGGGGTACGGGGAGGGCGCGCCCCCGGCCCCGCCGACGATGTGGTCCCTGCCCTGCCCGTGCCAGGCCCGAACAGACCTCGGTGAACCGGAACCTCACCTGACACTTCCGGCGCACAGGCACTCTTGCGCCGCAACCTGTGCGCGAGTCATTCCCACCACCCGGGGTGGTGGGCTAATTTCAGCCCACTGCAGCGCTCCCCCACCGCTCCACCTCATTTTCTCCCGGGCGGAACCACATGACTCGCGCGATCTCCCTGCACAACGTGAGCAAGACGTACGGACGGTCCCAGCGTGCTGTCGACCGCTTCTCACTCTCCATCGACCCGGGCGAGTTCGTCGTCCTGCTCGGCCCCTCGGGGTGCGGCAAATCGACCGTGCTCCGCATGATTGCCGGGCTGGAGGAGATCTCCGAGGGGGAGTTGCTGCTCGACGGCGAGCCGGCCAACGACGTGGCGTCCCGCGAACGCGGCATGGCCATGGTGTTCCAGAATTTCGCGCTCTACCCGAACATGACCAACCGGGCCAACATCGGCTTCCCGCTGAAGCTGCAGAACCCGCGCCAGGACAACACGGAGCACGTCGAGAACACGGCCAGGATGCTCGGCATCGAGAGCGTCCTGGACCGCTACCCCGGTCAGCTCTCCGGCGGCGAGCGCCAGCGGGTCGCCATGGGCAGGGCCATCTCGCGCCGGCCCTCCGCCTTCCTGATGGACGAGCCGCTCTCCAACCTCGACGCGAAGCTCCGTAACCATCTTCGGGCCGAAATATCACAGCTCACCAGGGAACTGGGCGTGACCACCGTCTATGTGACGCACGATCAGGCCGAAGCGATGTCGCTGGGCGACCGGGTCGCTGTGATGCGCGGCGGACGGCTCCAGCAGGTCAGCCCGCCCCGCGAGGTCTACGCCCTGCCGGAGAACGTCTTCGTCGCCGCGTTCATCGGCACCCCCCGCATCAACCTCCTCCAGGCCGTCGTCCACGCACCCCTCGAAGGGCGCATGTCGATCGACCTCGGCCGCCAGCGGCTGCCGCTGCCCGAACCGCTCAGCCCCGACCACCAGTTGCTCCGCATTCAGCAGGGCCGCCAGATCATCGTCGGACTCCGCTCCGAAGCGGCCAGGATCGCCCCGCCCAGCCAGGCCCGCCCCGGTGAGGTCGCGCTGAGCGGCATCGTCGAACACGTCGAGTACCAGGGCCACGAGGCGCTCGTCCATTTCAACACCGGGTCACGGCCCGCCGTGGTGCCCGATCTCGAATCGGCCCGCCCCGACAGAGCCGTCCCGCGCCGTCGCCGCCGCCGCGCCGCCGTCGGTGGTGGTGGGGTCGGCGTACTGGAACGGCTGAAGGAGCGCGCGACCGGCCACATCAGCGGCCCCGTCGTCGCCCTCGACGAACCCGGCCCCGACACCGATTTCCCCGCCCCCCGCGGTCCCGACCGCCCCGCGATCACCGCCGGCGACCTCGTCGTCCGCACCGGTCCCGACATGCGACTGCGCATCGGCGGGCAGGTCCCGCTCCTCATCGACCTCGCGCACCTGTACGTCTTCGACCACCACGGCCGCCGGATCTGCCCCCTGCCGAAGGAGATCCCGGGGCTCGACGTCTGAGCCGCACCGCTCCAGGGCCTTGCCTTCGGGAAGGCTCTGGAGCGGTACGTTGACCTCAAGCCGGGTCGAGGTCGTACGTTCATTCCATGAGCATGGAAGCCACCGCGTGGACGCAGCTCCACAACGTCATGAACGCGCAGCAGGACCGACGCCCCTTCGACCGAGCCACTCTGCGGCGCATCGCCGCGTTCGCCCGACCGCACCGGCGACGGGTCGCCCTGTTCCTGCTGCTGAGCGTCGCCACGGCGCTGCTCGCGGTCGCCACCCCGGTCCTCGCCGGCCGCGTGGTGAACGCGATCGTGAACGGCAAGGAGGGGGGCACCGTCACGCGGCTGGCCGTGCTCATCGCCGTGATCGCCGTCGCGGAGGCGGGGCTCGGGCTGGTCGGTCGCTGGCTCTCGGCCACCCTCGGCGAAGGGCTGATCCTCGACCTGCGCACCGCGGTCTTCGATCACGTCCAGCGCATGCCGATCGCTTTCTTCACCCGCACCCGCACCGGCGCGCTCGTCAGCCGCCTCAACAACGACGTCATCGGTGCCCAGCGCGCCTTCAGCAACACGCTGTCCGGCGTCGTCAGCAATGTCGTCACGCTGCTGCTCACCCTCGGCGTCATGCTCAGCATCTCCTGGCAGATCACCGTACTCGCGCTGGTGCTGCTGCCCGTGTTCGTGCTGCCCGCACGTCGGATGGGTACACGGATGGCGAGGCTCCAGCGCGAAGCCGCCGCCCACAACGCGGCGATGGGGACCCGGATGACCGAGCGCTTCTCCGCGCCCGGCGCCACGCTCATCAAGCTCTTCGGGCGGCCCGCCGACGAGTCCGCCGAATTCGCCGCCAGGGCGGGCAGGGTGCGCGACATCGGTGTCCGTACGGCCATGGCCCAGTCCGCGTTCATCACGGCACTCACCCTCGTATCGGCGCTGGCACTCGCCCTGGTCTACGGGCTCGGCGGGTTCTACGCGCTGCGCGGGCAGCTGGACGCGGGCGCCGTCGTCGCCCTGGCCCTGCTGCTGACCCGGCTGTACGCGCCGCTCACCGCACTCGCCGGGGCGCGCGTCGAGGTGATGAGCGCGCTCGTCAGCTTCGAGCGGGTCTTCGAGGTCCTCGACCTCAAGCCGCTGATCGAGGAGAAGCCCGATGCACGGACGGTCCCGGACGGTCCGGTCTCCGTGGAGTTCGACGACGTACGCTTCGGCTACCCGTCAGCCGACAAGGTCTCCCTCGCCTCGCTGGAGGACGTCGCCACTCTGGACACCCGCGGCGGCGCCGAGGTGCTGCGCGGGGTCTCGTTCCGCGCCGAACCGGGACGGACGGTGGCCCTCGTCGGATCGTCCGGCGCGGGCAAGTCGACCATCGCGCAGCTGCTGCCCCGGCTGTACGACACGGACGAGGGCGCCGTACGCATCGGCGGCATCGACGTACGCGACCTGTCGGCCGACACGCTCCGTGACACACTCGGCATGGTCACCCAGGACGGCCACCTCTTCCACGAGTCGGTCCGCGCCAACCTTCTCCTCGCCCGCCCCGAAGCCACCGAGGAGGACCTCTGGGACGCCCTGCGCCGCTCACGGCTGGACGGACTGGTCGCCTCGCTGCCCGACGGACTCGACACCGTCGTCGGTGAACGTGGCTACCGGCTCTCCGGCGGCGAACGCCAACGGCTGACCATCGCCCGGCTGCTGCTGGCCCGCCAGCGCGTCGTCATCCTCGACGAGGCCACCGCCCACCTGGACAACACCTCCGAAGCGGCCGTCCAGGAAGCTCTCGTGGAGGCGCTCGAAGGACGCACAGCGGTGGTGATCGCCCACCGGCTCTCCACCGTACGGGCGGCGGATCTCATCCTCGTCGTGGAGAACGGCCGGATCGTGGAACGCGGCACCCACCAGGAGCTGCTGGCGGCCGGCGGCCGGTACGAGGAGCTGTACCGCACCCAGTTCGAGCGCCCCGGCACCGAGCCCGCGGGTCTGGGCTGACCGGTTGGTGCGGGCAGGTCAGCCGGTTCCCAGTCCGTCCCACGGGCCTGCCTTCACCGCGAACAACCCCGCCGGACACCCCCTGACCCCGGGTGACTTGCCGGGCCGCACCTGACGGGCGTCTCTGGCGCCAAAAAACTAACGCCGCTAGTTTGAGGTGCGGACGACATCGCCCGTACGCCTGCCCGGGAGGAAATGCCATGAAGGCCCACGACGGTATGTACATCGGCGGGGAGTGGCGCCCCGCAGCGGGCGCGGACACGATCGCGGTCGTGAACCCGGCGGACGAGCAGGTCATCGCCCATGTCCCGGCGGGCACGGCCGAGGACGTCGACGCCGCGGTACGGGCCGCCCGCGCCGCGTTCCCCGGCTGGGCCGCCACCTTGCCGGCCGAGCGTGCCGCACGGATCGCCGCCCTGCGCGACGTCCTGGTGGCCCGTCAGGACGAGATCGCGGCCACGGTCACCGCGGAGCTGGGCGCACCACTCCAGCTGTCGCAGATGGTGCACGCGGGCGTGCCGATCCTGGTCGCCGGGTCCTACGCCGAGCTGGCCGCGTCGTACGCCTTCGAGGAGCAGCACGGCAACTCCACCGTGCTGCTGGAGCCCGTCGGCGTCGTCGGGGCGATCACCCCGTGGAACTACCCGCTGCACCAGATCGTCGCCAAGGTGGCTCCCGCACTCGCCGCGGGCTGCACGATCGTCCTCAAGCCCGCCGAGGACACCCCGCTGACCGCACAGCTCTTCGCCGAGGCGACCGAGGAGGCCGGCCTGCCCGCCGGTGTCTTCAACCTGGTCACCGGCCTCGGCCCGGTCGCCGGACAGGCCCTCGCCGCGCACGAGGACGTCGACCTGGTCTCGTTCACCGGTTCCACCGCCGTCGGGAAGCAGATCGGCGCCACCGCCGGCGGCGCGGTCAAGCGCGTCGCGCTGGAGCTCGGCGGCAAGTCCGCCAATGTCATCCTGCCCTCCGCCGATCTCGCCAAGGCGGTCAATGCCGGCGTCGCCAACGTGATGTCCAACTCCGGCCAGACGTGCAGCGCCTGGACCAGGATCCTCGTCGACGGCGAGCGGTACGAGGAGGCTGTCGCCCTCGCCGCCGCGGCCGTCGCGAAGTACGTGCCGGGGGAGCGGGTCGGTCCCGTCGTCAACGCGAAGCAGCAGGCCCGGGTGCGCGGATACATCGAGAAGGGCATCGAGGAGGGCGCCCGCGTCGTCGCCGGCGGCCCCGAGGCGCCGCTCGCGACGGGGTACTACGTGAGCCCCACCGTGTTCGCCGATGTCACCCCGGAGATGACCATTGCCCAGGAGGAGATCTTCGGTCCGGTCGTCTCGATCCTGAAGTACGAGGACGAGGACGACGCTCTCCGGATCGCCAACGGCACGGTGTACGGGCTCGCGGGCGCCGTCTGGGCCGCCGACGACGCGGAGGCCGTCGCCTTCGCCCGCCGGATGGACACCGGGCAGGTCGACATCAACGGCGGCCGGTTCAACCCGCTCGCGCCGTTCGGCGGCTACAAGCAGTCGGGCGTCGGCCGTGAGCTCGGTTCGCACGGCCTCGGCGAGTACCTCCAGACCAAGTCCCTCCAGTTCTGAACACCCCCCGATGCACCCCGATCAGCAAGGAGCCGGTCCGTGGTCCGCGCCGCCGTACTGCCCGCCGTCGGAGCTCCCCTGGAGGTCACCGACATCGAACTCCCGGAGCCCGGCCCCGGCCAGGTGCGGGTCCGTCTCGCCGCCGCCGGGGTCTGCCACTCCGATCTGTCCCTGTCCAACGGCACCATGCGGGTGCCCGTCCCCGCCGTCCTGGGTCATGAGGGAGCGGGCACCGTCCTCTCCGTCGGCGAGGGCGTCACGCATGTCGCGCCCGGCGACGGTGTCGTGCTCAACTGGGCGCCGTCCTGCGGCAGCTGCCACCATTGCGGGATCGGCGAGGTCTGGCTCTGCGCCAACGCCCTCACGGGTGCGGGCAACATCCACGCCCGTACCGCCGACGACACCGAACTCCATCCCGGCCTGAACGTCGCGGCGTTCGCCCAGGAGACGGTCGTCGCCGCGAATTGTGTGCTTCCCGCCCCGGACGGCGTCCCGCTGACCGACGCCGCCCTGCTCGGCTGCGCGGTCCTCACCGGATACGGCGCCGTCCACCACTGCGCCCGGGTCCGGGCGGGCGAGACGGTCGTCGTGTTCGGTATCGGTGGCGTCGGTCTCGCCGTGCTCCAGTCCGCCCGGATCGCCGGAGCCTCGAAGATCATCGCCGTCGATGTCTCCCCGGAGAAGGAGGAGCTGGCCCGCGCGGCGGGCGCCTCCGACTACGTCATCGCCTCCGGGACCACACCGCGCGCGATTCGCGAGCTCACCGGCGGACGGGGCGCGGACGTCGCCGTCGAGTGCGTCGGCCGGCCCGTCACCATCCGCGGCGCCTGGGACTCCACCCGCCGCGGCGGCCGCACCACGGTCGTCGGTATCGGAGGCAAGGACCAGCAGGTGACCTTCAACGCCCTGGAGATCTTCCACTGGGGCCGGTCGCTGACGGGCTGCGTGTACGGGAACAGCGACCCGGCCCGCGACCTGCCGGTCCTCGCCGAGCACATCCGGGCGGGCAGGTTCGACCTCTCCATGATGGTCACCGAACGGATCGCGCTGGACGGCATCCCGGCGGCCTTCGACAACATGGTCGCGGGCAAGGGGGGTCGCGCGCTCGTGGTGTTCTGAGGGGTGTGCCGTCAGGGACCACGGCCTCCTCACTCCCTGTCGCGGGGGAGGCCGTTACGGACAGCCCTCAGGCCGGCTCCTCCGGCGTGGTCTTCTCGTACGCCTTGCGGCCGAGCTTGCTGTCGTACGGGTGGTCCTCGCGCGCCCGGCCCTCCGAGGGGTCACCAGGACCGGGTCGCCGTCGCCGCGGTCGATCACCTCGAAGTCGTCGAGCTCGGCGCCGCCGTGGCGGGCCGCCCGGGCGAGGGCCTGCTCGTCGTCAGTCCTGCCGGACTGCTTCTTCCGCTTCTTCCCGGGACCGGTCGGTTTCCTGGCGCTCCGCGTCATCTCGGCGTCCCTCCACCGGCTGTGCCGGACTGTTCCGCGTCCGTCCGGTCCGCGGACGCGTGCGGGAGACCGCCACCCCGGCAAGACAGAGCAGGCCGCCGCCGACGGTGAGCAGCGCGGGCACCTCGTCCAGCAGCAGCCATGACATCAGCACCACCAGTGCGGGGACCGCATAGGTGGTGGCGCCCATCCGTCCGGCGGTGGTGCGGGCGAGGGCGTAGGCCCAGGTGGTGAAGGCGAGGGCGGTCGGGAAGACGCCCAGGTAGACCATGTTCAGGGTCGCGGAGAGCGGTGCGTCGGCCGCCTCGGAGACCAGCACACCGGAGAACGGCAGGCAGGCGACCGTACCGATCAGACAGCTGTACGTGGTGATCTGCAGGGCCGAGCCGTGCCGCAGCGCGGGCTTCTGGGTGACCACCCCGGCGGCGTACGCCACCGCCGCGAGCAGGCAGAGCGCCACCCCGAGCACCGACGAACCCCCGTGCCCCGACATGGAGAGACCGACCACGACGGCACCCGCGAACGACACGGCCATACCCATCACCAGCATGCGCGGCAGCCCCTCGCCGAGCAGCCGGGCGCCGAGCAGCGCGATCAGGATCGGGCCGATGTTCACGACCATGGCGGCCGTGCCCGCGTCGACCTGCTGCTCGCCCCAGTTGAGCACCACCATGTAGAGCCCGAACCAGAGCAGCCCGGACGCGAGGATGCCCGGCCAGGCACCCCTCGACGGCAACCCCTCGCGGCGTACGAGAAGGATCGAGCCGAGCATCAGCGAACCCGCGAGCAGCCGGCCGAGGGCGAGCGCACCGGGGGAGTACGAGTCGCCCGCGCTGCGGATGGAGACAAAGGCGGAGGCCCACAGGACCACGCTCGTGCACGCCGCGGCAATCGCCCGCCAGTCACGGTTTGCGGGCATGGTGGCCGTCGCCGCGGAGGCCGGTATGGGTGTCGTCGTCATGGACCCGACTCTAAGCGGGGAACGCTTCGGTCCTCACCGAATTGTTTCCGGCTCGATCCCGAGGTGCTCGTGCAGCGCCCGCTCCCCGTCCGCGGTCGCCTTCACGGCCCGCCCGGAGCCGATCCGTACGCACCAGCCGGTGTCCAGGGCGTGCCTGCACAGCGCGGCGCCCGCGATCCCCGCCAGGTGCGGTCGGCGCTCCGTCCAGTCCAGACAGCCGCGTACGAGCGGACGCCGCGTCCCGGTGTCCAGCCCGATGCCCAGCTCGCCGAACCAGTTCAGGCCCGCTTCGGTGAGCGCGAAGCCGGTGTCCTGCCGCAGCAGTCCCCGTGCGGTCATGGCGTCCGCGATCGCGATGCCGATCCGGCCCGCGAGATGGTCGTAGCAGGTGCGTCCGCGGGCCAGTGCGCTGCTGGTGCTCGCCGCCCGCAGGGTGCGCGGCCGTTCCCCGTCGCCGGGCGCGGCCTGGGCGGCGAGGTCCTCGACGAGGTGGGCGGCCCGTTCGTCGGTGAGCCGCAGATAGCGGTGGCGGCCCTGCCGCTCCTCGGTCAGCAGCCCGCCCGCGACGAGCTTTCCCAGGTGTTCGCTGGCGGTCGACGGCGCGACCGACGCGTACCGCGCCAGCTCACCCGCGGTCCAGGCGCGCCCGTCGAGCAGGGCCAGACAGAACGAGGCGCGGGTTTCGTCGGCGAGGAGCGCGGCCAGGGCGGCGAGGCGGGGCGCGGCCGGGTCGGGGGGTGCCATGAGTGCCATGTATCCAGAATGCGTCAGGAATGCTTCGGCACCGGCCGAACCGTGGCCGCGGGAGCCCGCCGCTCGTACTGCAGGGCGAGCCCGTCGAGGATCGCCCGCAGTCCGGTCTCGAACGCGCCCTCGTCGACTTTCTGGCGGCGGTCGGCCAGCAGATGGGCCTGACCGAGGTGCGGATAGTCGGCGGGGTCGTACGCCGTCTCGTCGTCCACGAAGCCGCGCGCGAACGAGCCCAGCGCCGAGCCCGTGACGAAGTACCGCATCAGGGCGCCGATGTACGTGGCCTGGGCGGGCGGCCAGCCCGCGCGGACCATGCCACCGAAGGCCGCGTCGGCGACCCGCAGCCCGGCCGGACGGCGACCGGGGCCCTGGGCCAGCACCGGGACGATGTGCGGGTGCGCGGCGAGCGCCGCACGATAGGAGACCGCCCAGTCGTGCAGGGCGGCGCGCCAGTCGCGGCCGTCGTCCTCGTCGAACATCGACAGATCGACCTGCGCGGAGACGGAGTCCGCGACCGCGTCCAGGATCTCGTCCTTGTTGCGGAAGTGGTTGTAGAGCGAGGGCCCGCTGACCCCCAGTTCGGCCGCGAGCCGCCGGGTGGAGACGGCTTCGAGTCCCTCGGCGTCCACGAGGGCGCTCGCCGCCTCGACGATGCGGTCTCTGCTGAGGAGGGGCTTGCGCGGTCGGGCCATGCGGCACATAGTAGGGCCTGCGAACAAAAAAACTAGCAGTGCTAATTAAAAACGGGAGTACCGAAGGGTGACGACGCTCTCCGAGGGCGCCGGCCGGATCCAGAAGCTGATCACCGGCCGCGCACTGACGGGGGTCTCCGCCTTCTGGGTCGTCTCACCCGAATGGGCGTCTGAGTACCGGACTGAGTACGGGAACCGATGTGGCGGGCGCCACGGCGGCCGATGCTGTCCACCATGAGTGAGACGACATCGGTCAAGCAGCAGAGCACCGCGGCCTTCTACGGACAGGCCGTCGCATCCTTCGGGGTGGCGATGGGTGCGGTGACCCTCGGCATCTACTTCCTCGACGCGAACGCCTGGGTGCGGGGCTTCCTCGCCGTCGGCGTCCTGTACCTCGTCACGTCCTGCTTCACCCTGGCCAAGGTCATCCGCGACCGTCAGGAGGCGGGGCAGATCATCAGCCGGGTCGACCAGGCCCGGCTGGAGAAGATCCTCGCGCAGCACGACCCCTTCCAGAAGCTCTGACGATCTCACCCGTCGGACCCCTAAGCGCTTGCTCAGCTTCGGGGTATGGTGTTCGTCCTGCTGAAAGGAAGGGGTCGGTGACGATGAGCACGGCGGAGGAGACCGGCGGCGAGAGCTCGCCGTGGGGCGAGGTGACGCCCGAGGCGGCCAGGAGGCTCCTCGTCGCGGCCGTCGACGCCTTCGCCGAGCGCGGGTACCACGCGACCACCACCCGTGACATCGCGGGCCGCGCCGGGATGAGTCCCGCCGCGCTCTACATCCATTACAAGACGAAGGAAGAGCTGCTCCACCGGATCAGCAGGATCGGTCACGACCGCGCCCTGCTGCTCCTGGAGGCGGCCGCCGACAGTGACGGCACGGCGTCCGAGCGGCTCGCCGGCGCCGTACGGTCCTTCGTCCGCTGGCATGCCGAGCAGCACACCACCGCCCGCGTGGTCCAGTACGAACTCGACGCCCTGGGTGAGGAACACCGCACCGAGATCGTCGCCCTGCGCAGGAAGAGCGACGCGGTGATCCGCCGGATCATCAGTGAGGGCGTGCGGGCGGGGGAGTTCGACGTTCCCGACATCCCGGGGACCACGCTCGCCGTGCTCTCGCTCTGCATCGACGTGGCGCGCTGGTTCAGTGCGCAGGGGAGCCGTACGCCGGATGAGGTCGGCGATCTCTACGCCGACCTCGTCCTGCGCATGGTCGCGGGCCGGGGGCGGGAACTGTCCGGTCTGCGGGCTCAGAAGTAGTAGCGCGACACCGACTCGGCGACGCAGACCGGCTTGTCGCCGCCCTCGCGCTCTACCGTGACGAGCGCGGTGACCTGGACGCCGCCGCCCGCCTCCTCGACGTCCTTGAGGACGGCCGTCGCGCGCAGCCGGGAGCCCACCGGCACCGTGGACGGGAAGCGGACCTTGTTGGTCCCGTAGTTGATGCCCATCTTCATGCCCTCGACCCGCATGACCTGCGGGACCAGCGCCGGAAGGAGGGAGAGTGTCAGGTAGCCGTGCGCGATCGTCGTGCCGAACGGCCCGGCCGCGGCCCGCTCCGGGTCCACATGGATCCACTGGTGGTCCCCGGTCGCCTCGGCGAACAGGTCGACCCTCTTCTGGTCGATCTCCAGCCACTCGCTGTGCCCGAGCTGCTCGCCCACCCCGTCGCGCAGCTCCTGCGCGGACGTGAAGATCCTCGGCTCTGCCATGTCCCTGGTCCTGCCTTCCCGCTCTCGACCGTCCGTCGTCATCCATCGCCTCCTGTCTAAGCGCTTGCTCAGCATGGTTGGGCGGTGCGTTCCTGTCAACGACGGCCCGGTGCGGAGGCGGCCGCGTAGGGTGGGAGGGGTGCCCCAGATCCCACAGACACTCCATGAACTCACGGTCGGCCAGCTCTCCGCGCGCAGCGGCGCCGCCGTGTCGGCCCTGCACTTCTACGAGGCCAAGGGCCTGATCAGCAGCCGCCGTACCAGCGGCAACCAGCGGCGCTACAGCAGGGACGCGCTGCGCAGGGTCGCCTTCGTCCGTGCGGCGCAGCGGGTCGGTATACCGCTGGCCACGATCCGGGACGCGCTGGCCGAACTTCCCGAGGAGCGCACCCCGAACCGCGACGACTGGGCGCGGCTGTCCGAGGCGTGGCGCTCCGAACTGGACGAACGGATCAAACAGCTGGGCCGGCTGCGTGACCATCTGACCGACTGCATCGGCTGCGGCTGCCTGTCGCTGGAGACGTGTGTGCTCTCCAACCCGAACGACATCTCCGGCGACACGATCAGCGGTTCGCGCCTGATGCCGGAGCGCCGCTTGCCGAGCTGTCCGTAGGGAGCGTCCGCACGGCCGGGGGCGCCGCCGTACCGTCGCCCCCGCTCCCCTCATGCCGCCGACGCCAGGTCCCTCGGCCCGATCCGCCGCGCTCTCGCCAGCGCTCCCGGCGTCAGAACGGGCCGCGGGACCACGATGCCGCAGCCCGTGCAGACCGGCCCCGACCACGGCTCGCAGCCGAGGTCCTGACACCAGACGATCCCGGTCTCCGCGCACACCGGGCACGCCGCGCCCGGCTGCGACTCCAGGGCGGAGATCAGCCGGCCCAGCACCTCGGCGAGCGGTGCGGACGGGTGGACCGCCGGATCCTCGCACCGCGCCACCCCGTTCCCGCCCCAGGTGCGGCGGTGCCAGTCGTCGAACGCGCCCGGCCGGCGCAGCCCCTCGCGCTTCTCCCGCCTGCGGCGCTCGGCGAACCCCGCCTCGTACCGGAGCCACGCGGCCCGCGCCTCCTCCAGTTCCTCCAACGCGCGCACCAGGCGGACGGGGTCGGGGGACCGATCCTCGGGCTCCATCGCGTGCCGGGTGCACAAGTGGTCCCAGGTCGCCCGGTGACCGTAGGGGGCGAATCGCTCCAGGCATTTGCGCAGCGAGTACCGCCGCAGCGCCAGGTCACCCCGCGGATCGCGGACCTGTCTCGCAAGACTCCGGAAACCGGCCATCGCACTGCCACCTCCGTCGCTCGTACTTCGGCGTCAAGGTATGGACGTACGACTGCCCGTTTCGGCTCCATCGAAAGGCGATGTGCGTCCATCGGCTGAGACGCCCCACGTCGGACGGTGCTCGGACGCGGCGAGCAGCTGCCCCCCGAACTGCTGAAGGTGCTCCGCTCCCAGCCGGTCACCGACCCGGAACCGAACGCGGTGGTACAGCAGTTGGAGTCCTGGCGCGCTTCGGGATCGCAGCGCAGGGAAACCGGCCCCGGCTCGCACACCTACACCCACGCCGACGCGGTACGGCGTCATGGACGCGTGGTGGCCGAAGCTGGTCGAGGCCGAGTTCAGGCCGGGCCTCGGCGACGGTCTGTACGGGGCGCTGACCACCAACCTCGCCACCGACGAGTCCCCTGCGGCCGGCCACGGGCCCAGCGGTGCGCACAGCGGTTCGGCGTTCCAGTACGGCTGGTGGGGCTTCGTCGACAAGGACCTGCGCCAGGTACTCGGCCGGCCGGTCACGGGCCCGCCGGCGAAGACGTACTGCGGCAACGGTGACCTGAGCAGCTGCCGCGACGCGCTGCTCGCCACCCTGAAGCAGGCTGCGGCCGGACCGGCGGCCGAGGTCTACCCCGGTGACGACAGCTGCAGCGCGGGCGAGCAGTGGTGTACGGACTCGATCGTCCACCGTGCGCCGGGCGGGATCAGCCAGAAGGCGATCCACTGGCAGAACCGCCCGGCCTGTCAGCAGGTGGTGGAGTTCCCCGCCCACCGGTAGGGCATTCGATCCAGCCCGTCCGGCGTTCGAGGACGGAACCGGTTCGCCGGGCGGGCCCGAATCCTCGGCCCCGTCCGGCCCGGCTCACCTCACCGGTACTGCAGGTACTTCGTCCGCACGGCCCGGAACGCGGCAAGATCCGCATCCCACGCCCCCACGACCTCGTCCGTGTCCGCCCCCGCGTCGATCATCGTGCGGACCCGGGTATTGCCGGTGAGCTTGTCGATCCAGTTGTCCGAGCGCCAGGCGAACCCGCTCCAGGTCCGCTTCGCCGTCACCAGCAGCGCGATCCCCGTGCGCACCGGATCGAACACTTCCCGGTCCTGGACATGCAGCTGCACCCCGCCGACCGTCTTCCCCTGGAACTTGGAGAACGTCGGAGCGAAGTACGCCTCGCGGAAAGCGACTCCGGGCAGGTCGAGCGCGTTCGCGGCCGCCGCCCACCGGTGGTCGATCCCCTCCGCGCCGAGGAGTTCGAACGGCCGGGTCGTCCCCCGCCCCTCGGAGAGGTTCGTACCCTCGAACAGACAGGTGCCCGAGTACACCAGCGCCGTGTCGGGCGTCGGCATGTTGGGGCTCGGCGGCACCCACGGCAGCCCGGTCCCGTCGAAGAAGTCCGCGCGCCGCCATCCCGACATCTTCACGATGTCCAGTTCGACCGGCCGCGCGGCCAGGAACTCCGCGTTGAAGAGCAGCGCCAGTTCCGTGACCGTCATGCCGTGCGCCTGCGCGATCTCCCGGCGCCCCACGAAGGTCGAGAACGCCGGGTCGAGGACCGGCCCCAGCGCGGCCCGCCCGGTCACCGGGTTCGGCCGGTCCAGGACGACGAACCGCTTGCCCGCGAGCGCCGCCGCCTCCATGCAGTCGTAGAGCGTCCAGATGTACGTGTAGAAGCGGGCGCCCGCGTCCTGGATGTCGAAGACGATCGTGTCCACACCGGACGCGGTGAAGACGTCGGCGAGCGGCTGTCCGCTCTTCAGGTACGTGTCGTAGACGGGGAGTCCGGTCGCCGGGTCGTCGTACCGCCCCTCCGAGCCGCCCGCCTGCGCGGTGCCGCGGAAGCCGTGCTCGGGGCCGAAGACCGCGACCAGGTTCACGCGCTCGTCCGGATGCATCACATCGACGATGTGGCGCACGTCGGACGTGATCCCGGTCGGGTTGGTGACGATCCCGACCTTCTGCCCCTTCAGCGGCGCATAGCCGTCCGCCGCCAGCCGGTCGAAGCCGGTACGGACCCGATTGCGCCCGGAGCCCTGCCCCGTGCCGGGAAGGGGGCCGGCGGCCGCGCTCCCGGTTCCGGCAGCCGTCGCCGCGAGGGCTCCCACTGCACCGCCGGCGGCCAGCAAACCACGCCTGGACAGGCTCATTCGGCTACCTCCATGATCGCTGCGACTGTCATGGTCACGCACGCTAGCGCGCACAAGGGCCGCGCGGAATGAGGCGGACGAGAGTGGTGGGACGGGAGGGGCGACAACCTCCCGGTCAGACCCTTCCCCGATGACATACCGACTGGTTAGTCTGCCGGGGAAGTCGGCTGAGAGAGGCGGAACCCGATGAGTACGGTGCAGAGCGCGGGCGTAGTGGTCACGGGGGCCGGGGGCGGCATCGGCGCCGCTCTGGCCCGCAGGTTCGCCGCGGAAGGCGCCAGGGTCGTCGTCAACGACCTCGACGGGAGCCGCATCGAGGCGCTCGCCGAGGAGATCGGCGGCACCGCCGTCGCCGGAGACGCCTCGCAGATCGTGGACGCCGCCCGGGACGCGCTGGACGGCACCGTCGACATCTACTGTGCCAATGCCGGTCTCGCCTCGCCCGGTGACGTCTTCGCCGACGAGGAGGTCTGGGCCGCGGCCTGGGACGTCAACGTGATGGCGCATGTCCGCGCGGCCGGGGCGCTGCTCCCGGACTGGCTGGAGCGCGGCAGTGGCCGGTTCGTCACCACCGCGTCCGCCGCCGGACTGCTGACGATGATCGGAGCCGCGCCGTACAGCGTCACCAAACACGGCGCCGTCGCCTTCGCCGAATGGCTCTCGCTGACCTACCGCCACCGGGGCGTCAAGGTCCACGCGATCTGCCCGCAGGGCGTGCGTACGGACATGCTCACCGCCGCCGGTTCGGCCGGCGAGCTGGTCCTCGCCCCCAGCGCCATCGAGCCCGAGGATGTCGCCGACGCCCTCTTCGACGCCATGGCCGAGGACCGCTTCCTCGTCCTGCCGCATCCCGAGGTCGCCGGGTACTACCAGGCCCGTACCGCCGACACCGACCGCTGGCTCACCCGGATGAACCACCTCCAGCAGAGGTGGGAGGAGACCGGCGCATGACCGAGTCCAGCTACGCGGCGAAGCCCTGGATCTCCCGCTCAGCGAGGCCCGGCGCGCCCCTTGTGAGCCCCGCCGAGACCCTGCTGCACGCCTTTCGCGCCTCCGTCGCCCGCACCCCCGAGCACCCGGCGCTCGCCTGCTTCGACGGGCGCCTCAGCTACCGGGAGACCGACGCGCTCTCCGACTCCGTGGCCGGACATCTCGCCGCGCAGGGTCTGGAGCGCGGTTGACCGGGTCGCGATCATGCTGCAGAACTCCCCGCAGTTCGTGCTCGCGCTGCTCGGCGCCTGGAAGGCCGGGGCCACCGTCGTCCCGATCGACCCGATGTACAAGTCCGGGGAGGTCGGCCACGTACTGAAGGGCGCCGACGACCCGGTGGCGGTCGCCCGCCGGGGGCTCGCCGCCCCCGAGGGGCGTGAACCGGCCGCCGCCGGTCGAACCCGACGAACTGGGTGTGTACTGCAAGGAGCGGCTCGCCGCGTACAAGTACCCGCGCGAGGTCCAGATCCTGACCGAACGACCCAAGACGGCAAGTGGGAAGATCCTCAGGCGGGAACTGCGTTCCCAGCAGTAGACCTTGTGTACGACTTCACTACGGAAAGGCAGGTGGCGGCCATGGCCAGAACGACGGACGGGAACGACGCCCCCGTCCCTCAGCGGCTGCTGGCCGCCGCCACCCGGCTCTTCGCCGAGCAGGGCTACGACCGGACGTCGGTCCAGGAGATCGTCGAGGCGGCAGGCGTCACGAAGGGCGCGCTCTACCACTACTTCGGCTCCAAGGAGGATCTCCTCCAGGAGGTCTACTCCCGGGTGCTGCGGCTCCAGCAGGAGCGCCTCGACGCGTTCGCTGACGCGGAGGCGCCGGTCGAGCAACGGCTGCGGGACGCGGCGGCGGACGTGGTCGTGACGACGATCGAGAACCTCGACGACGCGGCGATCTTCTTCCGCTCGATGCACCATCTGAGCCCGGAGAAGAACAAGCAGGTACGGGTGGAGCGGCGCCGCTACCACGAGCGGTTCCGGGCGCTGGTCGAAGAGGGGCAGCGGAGCGGGGTGTTCTCCACGGCGACGCCGGCGGATCTGGTGGTGGACTACCACTTCGGATCGGTGCACCACCTTTCGACGTGGTACCGCCCGGACGGTCCGCTGAGCCAGCAGGAGGTCGCGGACCACTTGGCGGATCTGCTGCTGCGCGCGCTGCGCCCCTGACGTCGGGTCAGAGGCGGGGGAGCGGCATCCGTCGGGCCGGCTCCGGGTTCCCGAGTGTGGTCCGAGGCCCCGAGGTCCCGAGGCCCCGAGGTCACCGAGCGCGGGCGCTCGTGATCCCTCCGCCCAGGGCCTCTCCTTCGGAACGTGCCGGACGCCGCCGTGCCCGCCCTTCCGGCGGACGACGGGAGTGTGACGACAGGGCCGAGCACCGCCCCGCACGCCCCGAACGGTCTTGGGCGCACTGGTCCTCCGCTTTCGCGTCCCGGTCGGCGACGCATATCAGAGTGTCGCGCCGAGCGGGGCCGGGACAACCTCCGGGATGCTCGGCTACATGTTCTGGGCCGCCGAGCGGCCCTCCACGCGCGGCACCGGCACCCAGCCGCCCAACACCTGCGAGGGCGGCGTGGGCGTCGGCGCCACCACGTACGGCATCGCGGTGCCTATGCCCGCGCTGCGCCAGAACTGAACGACTCCGTCCACGGCCCGGACGGGCAGACTCTCAGCCCGTCCGGCTTCGGAGACACGGCGCGGCTGCAGCCCGTGCCGCCCCGCTACACGTACCGCTTGATCTCGCGCCGCGCCAGCGACCGCTGATGCACCTCGTCCGGCCCGTCCGCCAGCCTCAGCGTCCGCGCCCCCGCCCAGAGTTCCGCCAGCGGGAAGTCCTGGCTCACGCCGCCCGCGCCGTGCAGCTGCACCGCCCGGTCGAGGATGTCGACCACCGCGCGCGGGGTGGCGATCTTGATGGCCTGGATCTCTGTGTGCGCCCCCCGGTTGCCCACCGTGTCCATCAGCCATGCCGTCTTCAGCACCAGCAGCCGCAGCTGCTCCACCGTGACCCGCGCGTCCGCGATCCAGTTCTGGACGACGCCCTGCTGCGCGAGCGGCCTTCCGAAGGCCGTACGGGACACCGCCCGCCTGCACATCAGCTCGATGGCCCGCTCGGCCATCCCGATCAGCCGCATGCAGTGGTGGATCCGGCCGGGCCCCAGGCGCGCCTGCGCGATGCCGAAGCCGCCGCCCTCCTCGCCGATCAGGTTCGTGGCGGGCACCCGCACATCGGTGAACACGACCTCCGCGTGACCGCCGTGGTAGTGGTCCTCGTACCCGTACACCTGCATGGCGCGCCGCACTTCGAGGCCGGGCGTGTCGCGCGGGACGAGGATCATCGACTGCTGGCGGCGGATGTCGGCGCCGTCGGGGCCATCGGCAGTCGCCGTCTTGCCCATCACGATGAAGATCCGGCAGTCCGGGTTCATCGCCCCGGAGATGTACCACTTGCGGCCGTTGATGACGTAGTTTCCCCCACTCCCGGCTTCGCTCGAGCGGGAGGTGCCCCCTCCATCGCGCGTGATCCTGGTCTCGATGTTGGTCGCGTCCGACGAGGCCACCTCGGGCTCCGTCATGGCGAACGCCGACCGGATCTCCCCGGCGAGCAGCGGCTCCAGCCACTGCTTCTTCTGCTCGTCCGTGGCGAACTGGAAGAGCACCTCCATGTTGCCCGTGTCCGGCGCCGCGCAGTTGAGCGCGGTCGGCGCCAACTGCGGGGAACGGCCGGTGATTTCGGCGAGCGGTGCGTACTGGAGGTTGGTCAGCCCGGCACCGTACTCCGCGTCCGGCAGGAAGAGGTTCCACAGACCCTGCCTGCGCGCCTCGGCCTTGAGGTCCTCGACGATCTGCGGGGTGTCCCACGGGGAGGCGAGCAGCGCGCGCTGCTCGTGCGCGATCGTCTCGGCCGGGTACACGTGCTCGTCCATGAAGGTGAGCAGCCTGGTGCGCAGCTCTTCCGTGCGGGCGTCGAATGCGAAGTCCATGGGGGTGATCAGCCTTCCTGGAGGGTCGTGAGGCCGTGCTCGATGAAGACGGGGACGAGATCGCCGATGCGGTCGAAGCCGTCGCCGACGGTCCGACCGAGGGTGTAGCGGTAGTGGATGCCCTCCAGGATCACGGCGAGCTTGAACCACGCGAACGCCGTGTACCAGGAGATGACGGAGGTGTCGCGGCCGGAGCGGGCCGCGTAGCGCTCGATCAGTTCGGCGGGGGTGGGGTGGCCGGCCGCCCCGCTGGTGGTGGAGACCGGGGACGTGGCCAGACCCAGGTCGGAGCTGTACATGACCAGCAGGCCGAGGTCGGTCAGCGGGTCGCCGAGCGTCGACATCTCCCAGTCCAGCACGGCCTTGATCCGGTCGTCGGAGCCGATCAGCACGTTGTCCAGGCGGTAGTCGCCGTGGATGACGGTGGACGCGGGGGAGGCGGGCAGCTCGCGCCCGAGTGCGGCGTGCAGCTCGTCGATGCCGGGCAGTTCGCGGTTGCGGGAGGCGTCCAGCTGCTTGCCCCAGCGGCGCAGCTGCCGGTCGAGGAACCCCTCGGGGCGCCCGAAGTCGCCGAGTCCCACCGACTCCGGGGCCACGGTGTGCAGTTCCACCAGGGTGTCGACCAGACCGAGGACGACTTCGCGGGTGCGCTCGGCACCGAGCGGGGCGAGCTGCTCGGCGGTGCGGTACGGGGTCCCCTCGACGTACTCCATGACGTAGAAGGGCGATCCGATGACGGAGTCGTCCTCGCAGAGCAGCAGCGGCTCGGGCACCGGCACGGCCGTCGGGTGCAGTGCGCTGATGACCCGGTGCTCACGCTTCATGTCGTGCGCGGTGGCGAGGACATGGCCGAGCGGAGGCCGGCGGACGACCCAGTGGCCCGTGCCGTCCGTGACGACGTACGTCAGGTTGGACCGGCCGCCCTCGACGAGCCGGGCTTCGAGCGGTCCGTTCACCAGACCCGGCTGCTCGCGGTCGAGATGTCCGCGGAGCCGGTCCAGGTCGAGACCTGGCGGATGGACTGAGCTCATCGTGCGCACCTCCTGGGTGAAAAGATGTCGGTGCTCATGATGCCGACCAGTCGGTATGTCGTCCAGTGAACTCCCGGAATCCGGTGTGTGGACTCCGTGCCGAGGGGGTCAGGGTCCTGGCACCAGGTTCCCCGAGCTCTCGGCTTCGCTCGAGCAGGGGAGCCCCCCCATTCGCCCGGCTCGATCCTCCGCCTTGCGATGCACGCACCCCGGCCCCGCTCCTTCACCCACCCCCAATTGCCGGTCGGTCTGAGTTGCGGGCAGCCTGAGCAGCCCGGATGGTCGGATGATGAAGGCGATCAGCTACAGCAGGTACGGCGGGGCCGACGTCCTGGAGTACGGGGAGCGGCCCGACCCCAAGGTCGGCCCGGACAGCGTTCTGGTGAAGGTGCGGGCCGCTGCCGTCAACCCGGTCGACTGGAAGGCCAGGGAGGGCTACCTCCAGGCCGGACTGGAGGCCGTCTTTCCGGTGATCCCCGGCTGGGACGTCTCCGGAGTCGTCGTGCAGCCCGGAATCGCCGTCGACGAGTTCGCCGTCGGCGACGAGGTCATCGGCTATGTGCGGGAGGACTTCCTGTCCCGCGGCACCTTCGCCGAGTACGTCGCCGCCCCCGTGCGCACCCTCGCCCGCAAGCCGCTGAGCCTGGGCTTCGAGGCCGCGGCGGGGCTGCCGCTGGCCGGCCTCACGGCGTACCAGGTGCTGCACCGAACACTGCGGATCCAGGACGGCGACACCGTGCTGGTCCACGCGGCCGCCGGCGGCGTGGGCTCACTGGCCGTCCAGCTCGCCCGGCACGCGGGCGCCCGCGTCATCGGTACCGCCAGCGAACGCAACCATGAGCACATCCGGCAGCTCGGCGGCGAACCGGTGGAGTACGGCGAAGGGCTCGCCGGCCGGATCCGGGCCCTGTCCCCGGACGGGGTCGACGCCGCCTTCGACACCGTGGGCGGCGAGGCCCTCCGCGTCTCCGCGGACGTGCTGAAGCCCGAGGGCCGGCTGGCGTCCATCGCGGACACCGAGGTCTTCTCGTACGGCGGGCGCTACGCCTTCGTACGGCCCGACGCGGCGGATCTCACCCAGCTCGCGGGACTGGCCGAGCAGGGCATCGTCTCGGTCCATGTCGACCGGGTCTTCCCGTTGGAGCAGGCCGCCGACGCCCAGCGGCTCAACGAGGAGGGGCGCACCCGCGGAAAGATCGTCGTCACTGTCCCCTGGGACGCCTGACCGGCGCGCAACCCTCAGAAGATCACCGCCGCGGCGAACACCGCGAGCGCGATCGTGCACGCCGCCGCTGTCAGGGCGCCGCGCGGTGCCAGTGGCTGAGGCCGCGCGGTTTCCATCCCGAGCACCCGCCGGTGCGCCACCCGCAGAAACGCAAGCCAGGCCAGCATGCTCAGCGACACGGCGACGATGCCGGCCGGGGTCGTACCGCCGTGCAGCGCCGCCTTGCCCGCCAGCAGTGCCACCACCGTGCAGGACAGGGTGGTGCGCCGCCACGCCAGCCGGGTCCGCTCGGGCTGCAGTCCGGGGTCCCGCTCCCCGTCGGTCACCTGCCCTCCCAGCCGAAGAGGACCACCACCACCATCGCGACGGCGACGACGGCGACAGCGACACCGAGCAGCGTCGGGAACCGGGAGACCGGCAGGTCCTCGCCGCGCCGCATCGCCCGCTCGCACCGCACCCAGTGGTTGACCGCCCGCAGGGAACAGAGCACGCCGGCGGCGAGCAGTGCGAGCGCCAGCCCCGCCCTGACCCCCCAGGCCAGTTCCGGCAGGAACTGGTCGACGGCGAAACCGCCGCCGATGAGCGCAAGGGCCGTCCGGATCCAGGCGAGGAAGGTGCGCTCGTTGGCGAGCGAGAAGCGGTAGTCGGGGGTGTCGCCCTCTTCACGGATCCGCTGCGGCGCGAACCACAGCTTCACGCTCTGTACGAACTCGTTCACACCCGAACCTTATCGATCGCTCGGTCGCCGGCTGCCCGTCGGAGCGCGGCCTGCCCGGTACTCCCGCAACCGGTGGTACGTCTCCAGGCCGTCCGGCACCCACTCCCAGTCGCCGAGCCGTTCCGCCAGTTCGCCCTCGGTGAGGAATGTGTGCCAGGCGACCTCCTCCACCTGCGGGTTCACCGGGAGCTCGCACCGCACCTGGTAGACGTACGACCACCAGGTGTGCTTTTCGCCCGTGTAGAGGAACTTGAAGAGCGGTTCTGGACGGGGGAGTCCGGAGACCCCGAGCTCCTCCTCGGCCTCCCGCAGCGCCGCCTCGTCGTACGACTCGCCCGCGCCGACCACCCCGCCGACGAACATGTCGTAGTGCGAGGGGAAGACGAGCTTGGTCGCGGTCCTGCGGTGTACGAAGAGGCGGCCCTCGGCGTCCCGGGCCTCGATGAAGACGCAGCGATGGCGCAGGCCCCGCGCGGTCGCCTCACCGCGCGGGGCCTGCCCCACGACCTCGTCGTTCTCGTCGACGATGTCCAGAATCTCGTCAGCAGCAGTCATGCCGCCCATCCAACCTCAGAGCCTGTCGGGTGACCTATGATCGGGCGGCCACGCCCTGGCACGCACGCTTCCGGCGTTGCCGAAATGGCCTGGTAGCTCCTTCCCCAAGCTCTCAGCTTCGTTCGAGCAGGGGAGACCCCACCCGAGGCCATCCCGGCGCCTTGGAATCGCACGCACCATGCCGCGTCCGCTCTCCGATCGAAGGTCACCCGACAGGCTCTCAGGCCGGGGTCCGGGACCCGGCCGGGGATCACCGGACGGAGTTCACCCGCACCTTCGCCGTGCTCAGCTCCACCGCGGAGCAGTCCGCCCAGCTGCCCGTCAGCGCGGCTGGAGACTGCGCTTGCGGTGATGGTGGCCACGCCCCTCCGGCATCGCCGGATGCAGCCCCAGCAGCATGATCCCGACGACGATCGCCGTCAGACCCGTCGCCTGCCAGGCCAGCGCGGCCGGGTCGGTGCGCAGCTGGTCGCCGAGGAATCCGACCCCGCAGGCGATCCCGGCCAGCGGCTGGGCGGCGGTCAGCGCGGGCAGCGACATCCGCAGCGGCGCCGTCTCGAAGGCGCTCTGCACCAGGATCAGACCCGTCACGCCCAGCACCACCACCGCATACGGCTGCCAGCCCGTCACCAGTGCCGTCCACCCCCCGTCCGACAGTCGCCCTCCGCTCACCCGGGTCAGCGCGTCCTGGAGGCCGTACAGCAGCCCGGCCGCCACCGCGAGCAGAGCGGGGGCCGCTCCGTGCCGCGAGCGCTTCGCGAACGTGGTCAGCACCAGTGCGATGCCCACGACCACGCCGATCACCAGCCAGTGCCGCAGCTCGTTCGTGACCACCTCGCCACCCTGCGGCCGGCCTCCCAGCAGGAAAGCGGTGACCCCACCGGCCAGCAGCCAGAGCCCCGCCCAGCCCTGCCGGCCCAGCCGCTGCCCGGTGCGATGGCGCGACAGAGCCATCGCGAAGAGCAGATTGGTCGCCAGCAGCGGCTCGACGACCGACACCTCGCCCTTGCCCAGGGCCAGCGCCCCCAGCACCATGCCGCAGACCATCAGCCCGATCCCGGCCAGCCAGCTCGGCACCTGCATCAGGTCGAGCAGCAGTCGGGGGGAGAGGAAGTCGCTCCTCGGGGCGTGCTCGGCAGCGGCCTGCTGCAGGACAAAGCCGAATCCCAGACAGCAGGCGGCGCTCACGGCGAGTACGAGCACCAGCACCGACACGCTCATCTTCCTCAAGTCCGGCCAGGAGAGGGTGATTTGTTTCGACGATAGCGCCTAGGCGGCAGGGGTGCGGCCGGAGCGCCGCCGACCGGGCGGTTGACGCCGCACCGGCCGGTGCCCAAGATCTGGACGCACGAGTAACTTCCGGCTCGCTCCGGCCCGCCCCGACAAGGATGGAACCCATGGCGTACGACGCTGATGTGATCGTGATCGGGGCGGGGCTCGCGGGTCTCGTGGCCACTGCCGAGCTCGTCGACGCGGGCCGCACGGTGATCCTGCTCGACCAGGAGCCCGAGCAGTCGATCGGCGGTCAGGCGCACTGGTCCTTCGGGGGTCTCTTTCTCGTCGGCTCGCCCGAGCAGCGCCGCATGCGGATCAAGGACAGCCAGGAGCTGGCCCTTCAGGACTGGCTCGGCACGGCGGGGTTCGACCGCAAGGAGGACCACTGGCCGCGGAAGTGGGCCGAGGCGTACGTCGATTTCGCGGCCGGGGAGAAGCGGTCCTGGCTGCATGCCCAGGGGCTGCGGATCTTCCCCGTCGTCGGCTGGGCCGAACGCGGCGGTTACGACGCGACCGGCCACGGAAACTCCGTACCGCGATTCCACATCACGTGGGGCACCGGCCCCGGCGTCGTCGCCCCCTTCGAACGCCGGGTCCGCGAGGGCGTCGCCAGAGGGCTCGTGCGGCTGAGGTTCCGCCACCGGGTCACCGGTCTCGGCCGCACCGCGGGCGCTGTCGACACCGTGACCGGCGACGTCCTCGAACCGAGCGGCGCCGAGCGCGGCACCGCGAGCAGCCGCGAGGTGTCGGGCACCTTCGAGCTGAAGGCGCAGGCGGTGATCGTCACCTCCGGCGGCATCGGCGGCAACCATGACCTCGTCCGGGCCCAGTGGCCCGAGCGGCTCGGCACCCCGCCCGCGAAGATGCTCTCCGGGGTGCCCGCCCATGTCGACGGGCTGATGCTCGGGATCACCGAGGAGGCGGGTGCCCACCACATCAACCGTGACCGGATGTGGCACTACACCGAGGGCATCGAGAACTGGAACCCGATCTGGGCCAAGCACGGCATCCGGATCCTGCCGGGACCCTCCTCACTCTGGCTGGACGCCCGCGGCAAGCGGCTGCCGGTCCCGCTCTTCCCGGGCTTCGACACGCTCGGCACCCTCGAACACATCATGAGGTCCGGCCACGACTACACCTGGTTCGTTCTCGACCAGAAGATCATCGGGAAGGAGTTCGCGCTCTCCGGCTCCGAGCAGAACCCCGACCTGACCGGGAAGTCGGTCCGTGACGTGATCGGCCGGGCGCGCGCCGACGTGCCGGGCCCGGTCAAGGCGTTCATGGACAACGGCGTGGACTTCGTCGTCGAGAAGGACCTCGACGCCCTGGTCCGCGGCATGAACGCGCTCACCGGTGAGCAGTTGATCGACGCGGACGCGCTGCGCCGCGAGATCACCGCCCGGGACCGCGAGATCGCCAACCCGTTCACCAAGGATCTCCAGATCACGGCGATCCGCGGGGCCCGCGCCTATCTGGGCGACAGGCTGATCCGTACGGCGGCACCGCACCGCATCCTCGACCCGAAGGCCGGCCCGCTGATTGCCGTGCGGCTGAACATCCTCACCCGCAAGTCGCTCGGCGGACTGGAGACGGACCTCTCGTCGCGGGTGCTGACGGAGGACGGCACGCCGCTCGCCGGTGTGTACGCGGCGGGGGAGGCGGCCGGATTCGGCGGCGGCGGGGTGCACGGCTACCGCTCGCTCGAAGGGACGTTCCTCGGCGGCTGCATCTTCTCCGGCCGGGTGGCGGGGCGCGCCGCGGCAGAGGCGGTCGGCGCGTAGCCGCAGAGGCGTTATCCCCCGACGACGGGATCGAGCAGCTCGATGACCCGGAACCGTTCGGCGACGATCAGTGTGTCGTCGTCGACCGTGAACTCCGGGTCGCCGAGTGCCTCCCGCATCTCCTCCCCGTGCCAGAACCGCTCGTGGCCCGCGCGCCACTGCGCGACCGACGTGTCGCCCTCGCCCTCGTCGAGCACATGTTGGAGACCGACGTCACCGAGCCGCATGACTCGTACCTCCGTCACCTCGACGACCGCGATCTCCCGGCCGTCCGAGTCGATCAGCGCCGACCGTTCGCCCACCGCGGGCGGCTCCTCCTGCTCCGCCGCGTACTCCGCGAGCAGTCCCGTCGTCGATACCTTCACGCCGGCGAGCACCGCCCCCACCAGCTGATCGCGCAGCGGCCCGGGGAAGGCGAGGAGGAACGGTTTGAGAGCTTCACGGTTCGACATGACACAAGTCTCACATGTCCCGGCACCTCCCGAAGGAGAGGGGACGAACACCTGAGTTCCGGCCAACCCAGCTGAAAATGAGCGCAGTTGATCGATTCAGCTCTTGACGTGGAGCCCCGCCTACCGCTTTGCTGTGGCGCGTTCGAAATGTCTGTACCTGCCTCGTACGTGTTTGCGCCAGACCCGTACTGTGCTCGTACCCGTGTCGTAAAGGAAGCCAGCGGTGTCGCCGCCCCCGCCTCCCCTGGGCCGCTCCCGAAGACGGGGCGGGCGCTCCGGGCACCCCTTCGACCCGGCACTCGACGACACCGAACTCATCGACGTACGAGGGCAGTTCGCTCAGGGCAGATGGGCCAGGGCCCGCTCCCTGCTGGTCGCCACCGGCCATGACTGGGACCGCCGCGGCCACCGCGTCGTCTCCCTCGCCGAGACCCCGTCCGCCGTCGGATGGGCCCGGGACTGGCTACTCGCCGAACCCGAGAGCGCCGATGCCGCGACCCTGCTGGCCTGCGCCACCGTGGTCCGCGCCCTGCACGGCAAGGACACCCCGGAAGCGGCCCGCGACGCCTGTCTGCGCGCCGCCGGGCTGGCCCCCGACGACCCCACGCCCTGGCTGGGGCAGCTGATGCTGGCCCGTGGCCACGGCGCCCAGGAGGAGGCGGGGAAACACTTCGACGAAGTGCGCCTCCGCCACCCCGACCACCACCACGCGCACCATCTGATGACGGCTCTGCTCGCCGAGAATCATCCCGACAGTGGCCAGGACCCGCTGCACGAGGTCTATGACTTCGCCGCCTGGGCCGCCGAACAGGCACCCGCCGACTCGCCGCTCGCCGTCCTCCCGGTCGTCGCGCACGCCGAGCGATACCGCGTCCTGGTCGCCGCCGGCAGCGAGTCCGACGACCCGGTGGGCTCCGGGCACTGGTCGGGACGGCGGGCCCGGCAGGTGATGAAGGCCGCCTTCGACTGGTGGCTGGAGTGGGAACGCGAGGACCATCCGCGCAACCGTGCCGACCTCAACTTCCTGGCCCACGCCAAGGTGTGCGAGGGCCGGTCCGCGGAGGCCGCCGCCCTCTTCCAGCGCATCGGCGGCCATGCCACGGCCGCGCCCTGGTCCTACTCCGGCCGGGACCCGTACCAGGCCTTCCTCATGGCACGCGGCGCCACACTCGGAACCCCGTGACCCCCCGCCGCCGCGCCACCCCCCGTTGTGCACCTCCCAGCAATTCTCCTCAACGAAGGGACCACCCCCGCCATGTCGACGGGCAGTTCAAGAACGAGCGAGACCGGCACCACCGGCGTGACGAGCGATACGGGCGGCATCAGCACCTACAAGGGTGAGGAGCGGGCCCTGCGTGCGGACCGGCTCGGCACCCCGGGACTGCTGCTCTCGGTCCTCGCCGCCAGCGCCCCCCTGATGGTCGTCGCCGGGGTGATGCCCACCGTCTTCGGCGTGATGGGCATCGTCGGCCAGCCGCTGCTGTACGTCATCCTCGGCATCGTCCTGATGCTGTTCAGCGTCGGTTACGCGGAGATGAGCCGACACGTCCACAACGCCGGTGCCTTCTACGCGTACATCGCCCGAGGACTCGGCCCGACCGCGGGCGCCGGCGCGTCACTCGTCGCGCTGGTCGCGTACAGCGCCATGCAGGTCGGCATCTACGGCATCCTCGGCTTCGAGGTCTCCGGCCTGTTCTCCACCTACCTGGAGATCGAACTCGCCTGGTGGATACCGGCAGTGGTCGCCGTCGCGATCGTCGGTGTGCTCGGCTGGCTGAAGATCGACCTCAACGCCAAGGTCCTCGGCGTGCTGCTGGTCGTCGAGTGTGCCCTCGTCGTGATCTTCGACATCGCCGCCGTCTCGAAGCCGGGGCCGGAGGGGCTGTCGCTGCACGCCTTCAACCCCGACACCCTCGCCGGTGCCGGACTCGGCACCGCGCTCTGCTTCTGCATCGCCGCGTTCGTCGGGTTCGAGCAGGCGCCGGTGTACGCCGAGGAGACCAGCCGCCCGCAGATCGTCGTCTCCCGGGTGATGTTCCTGGCCGTCGGCTACGCCGCCCTGTTCCTCGCGATCAGCTCCTGGGCGCTGACGGTCGCCGCGGGCCCCGGCTTCATCGCCGACACCTCACTGAAGGAGGGCCCGGGGATGCTGTTCGGTCTCACCGAGGACCGACTCGGCACCACCTTCACCGACGTGCTGCACGTCCTCTTCGTCACTGGCATGTTCGCGGCGCTGCTCAGCTTCCACAACGTCGTGGCCCGGTACGCGTTCGCGATGGGCCGCGAGAACCTGCTGCCCGCCGCGTTCGGCCGGACCAACAAGTCCAGCGGCGCCCCGGCAACGGGCTCGCTGCTCCAGTCCGTCGTCTCCCTGGTCATCGTGCTGGCCTTCGCGTTCACGGACGACAAGGCGGTGGGCGACCCGACCGCCCCGGTGCTGCACCTGTTCACCTGGATGGGCAACGTCGGCGCGCTCGGCGTCATCGTGCTGATGGCCGCCGCGTCCTTCGCCGTGATCGCCTTCTTCGTCAAGCGCGGCGCCGGCCGGGCGCAGCTGTGGCGGCTGATCGCCTCCGGTCTGGCCGGTGCGGCGCTGGTGGCCATCGCCGTCTTCACGGTCCGGGACTTCGACGTACTCGTCGGATCCGGTCCCGGCTCGGTGCTCAACTGGCTGCTGCCCGGAGTCGTCGTCGCCTCGCTCGTCATCGGCCTGGTGTACGGGGCGGTGCTGCGCTCGACGAAGCCGGCGGTGCACGCCAGGATCGGCCTGGGCAATGAGGCGTTCCAGTTGGAGAAGGCGTCGGAGGGCGGTGCGGCCCACCGCTGAGCCCCGTCGCCCTGGACCGACCGGCAATTGGGGGGCGGCGTCACGGGGCTGGGGCACGCACCTCGCGGCGTTGTCGTCAATCACCATGGCTCAATCCTCCGCCTTGCGATGCACGCACCCCAGCCCCGCTCCTTCACCCACCCCCCAATTGCCGGTCGGCCTTACCGAAGTGTGACGGACACCCGCGGCCCCTGGTGGCACGCGGCCGCGGGTGCTCGAATGGGCGGGTGAACAGTCGCCCTCCCGATGCCGAAGGCACACCCGTGGGCCGCCGTCTGGTCCTGGCCATGCTGGGGCTCGGCGCCGCCGGAGTCGTGGCGGCGCCCGCCCTGCAGCGCGTCCTGGAGTCCGGGCTCGGCGCGGTCGCCGACAAGGACCCCACCGGCCTGACCGGACTGCTGCCCAACGGGGGCGGATTCCGCTACTACTCCGTCGCCTCGTCCGTACCGAGGAAGAGCGCCACGGACTACCGGCTGAGGATCGACGGCCTGGTCGACCGGCCCGCCACCTACACCCTCGACCGGCTCCGTGTGCTGCCGCAGACCCGGCTGGTCCGCGACGTCCAGTGCGTCACCGGCTGGCGGGTCCCCGAGACCCCGTTCGAGGGCGTACGGCTCTCCACGCTGCTGGACGCGGCCGGGGTGCGGCCCGGGGCGAAGGCGGTCCGCTTCACCTGCTTCGACGGCACGTACAGCGAGAGCCTCACCCTCGACCAGGCCCGGCGCCCCGACGTGCTGGTCGCCCTGCGCATGCAGGACAAGCCGGTGGCCCACTCCCACGGCGGTCCGGTCCGCCTCTACGTGGCCCCGATGTACTTCTACAAGTCGGCGAAATGGCTCTCCGGGATCACCGTCACCGACTCCGTGAAACCCGGTTACTGGGAGGAGCTGGGCTATGACGTCGACGCCTGGGTCGGGCGGTCCAACGGCCGCGGCGATGCCCCCACCGGCTGACCCCACCGGTCGGGTGCGGCGCTTCAGCAGGGTGGAGCGCCGGGTGCACCGCACCACGGCCTGGCTGATGCTGCTGTGCGTGGCGACCGCCGCCTGCCTGTACGTGCCCCAGCTGGCCGAACTCGTCGGCCGCCGTCATCTCGTGGTCACCGTGCACCAGTGGTCCGGGCTGCTGATCCCCGTACCGCTGCTGGCCGGTCTCGTCTCCCGGGCGCTGCGCGCCGACCTGTGCCGGCTGGGCCGGTTCGGTCCGCACGACCGTCAGTGGCTGCGGGCGGTGCGCCGCCGTGACCGGAGGCCCGGGTCCCGGCCCGCCGGCAAGTTCAACGCGGGACAGAAGCTGTACGCCGCCTGGATCGCGGGCGCCGTGCTCGTCATGACCGGCACCGGACTGCTGATGTGGTTCACCGGCCTGGCCCCGCTGGTGTGGCGGACCGGCGCCACGTTCGTCCACGACTGGCTGGCGCTGGCCATCGGGATCGTGCTGGCCGGGCACATGGCAATGGCGCTCGCCGACCCGGAGGCACGCCGTGGCATGCGCACCGGGTCGGTCGAGCGCCATTGGGCCCGGACCGAACACTCGCTGTGGGGGGAGTCCCCCGAGAAGCCGGACCTGCCCTAGAGGATCAGCGACAGCAGCAGGATGAAGCCGAGCGAGACCACGGAGATGATGGTCTCCATCACCGACCAGGTCTTCACCGTCTGGCCGACACTCATCCCGAAGTACTCCTTCACCAGCCAGAAACCGGCGTCGTTGACGTGGCTGAAGAAGAGCGAGCCCGCACCGACGGCGAGGACCAGCAGCGCCGCGTGCGACGTCGACATGTCGGCGGCGAGCGGGGCGACCAGACCGGCCGCCGAGATCGTGGCCACGGTCGCCGAGCCGGTCGCGAGCCGGATCGCGACGGCGATCAGCCAGCCCAGCAGCAGCGCCGGGATCGACCAGTCCTTGGAGAAGTCCAGGATCATGTGGCCCACACCGGCATCGATGAGGGTCTGCTTGAAGCCACCGCCCGCACCGACGATCAGCAGCACGCCCGCGATCGGGGCGAGGGACTTCTCGACGGTGGTGGAGAGCCGGCCCTTGCTGAAACCGGCTGCCCGGCCCAGCGTGAACATCCCGACTATGACGGCCGCGAGGAGCGCGATCAGCGGCGAGCCGATCACATCGGTGACCCGCTGGACGTGGTTCTCCGGGTTGTCCACGACGATGTCGACGAGGGCCTTGGCCAGCATCAGCACGACGGGCAGCAGGATGGTCGCCAGCGTGGCGCCGAAGCTGGGGCGACGCTCCAGGTCCTCCGACGGACGCTGCGGGATCATCTTCTCGGGCGCCTTGATGTCCACCCAGCGGGCGGCGTAGCGGGAGAAGACGGGCCCCGCGATGATCACGGTCGGGATGGCGACCAGGACACCGAGCGCCAGCGTGACACCGAGGTTGGCGCCGAGGGCGTCGATCGCCACCAGCGGGCCGGGGTGCGGGGGGATCAGCCCGTGCATCACGGAGAGACCGGCCAGCGCCGGGATACCGATCCGCATCAGGGAGTAGTTGCCGCGCTTGGCGACGAGCAGCACGACCGGGATCAGCAGCACGATGCCGACCTCGAAGAAGAGCGGCAGCCCGATGATCGAGGCGATGAGGACCATCGCCCACGGCATGGCGCGCCCGCTCGCCTTGGCGAGAATCGTGTCGACGATCTGGTCCGCGCCGCCGGAGTCGGCGAGCAGCTTGCCCAGGATGGCGCCGAGCGCGATCAGGACACCGACGCCCGCGACGGTCGAGCCGAGACCGGTGGTGAAGCTGGCGATCGTCTTGGCGGGCGCGGCACCGGCGAAGGAGCCGAGGGCCAGCGAGCCGATGGTCAGCGCGAGGAACGCGTGCAACTTGAACTTGGTGATCAGCAGAACGATGACGGCGATGCCGGCCAGGACGGCAATGCCCAACTGCGCGTTGCCTGCCGAAGTGATCGGTTCGACGGCGTCCGCTGCCAACATCTCGACGCTGAGACTGGTCACGGTGGGGATCCTTAGTCTTCGAGCCGGCGCAGCGCGGCGACGGCTCGCTGGGTGATTTCTTCGGGGGTGCCGGACACATCGACGGAGACGCCGACCTCGTCCTCCTGCAGCGGCTGCAGGGTGGCGAACTGCGAGTCGAGCAGCGCGGTCGGCATGAAGTGGCCCTTGCGGTCCGCCATGCGCTCCTCGATGAGGGCCCGGTCGCCGGTCAGGTGGAGGAAGACGGCACCGGGGGCCTCGGCGCGCAGCCGGTCGCGGTAGACCCGCTTGAGCGCCGAGCTGCTGACAACGCCGCCGAGTCCGGCCCGGTTGTGCGCCCACTGCCCGATCGCATCGAGCCAGGGCCACCGGTCGGTGTCGTCCAGCGGGGTGCCGGCCGACATCTTGGCGATGTTCGCCGCGGGATGGAAGTCGTCGCCCTCGGCGTACGGAACGCCGAGTTCGGTGGCGAGCAGGGGACCGATCGTGGTCTTGCCGGTCCCTGCTACGCCCATCACCACGACGACGTGGGGGGTGCTCATTGGTGGTGCCTCGCTGTCTCCGTCGATGTCTTCCTCGACACCGGTCCGTCGCGCTACTGAAACCCATACGTACGACTTATTCAAGATGCTGTGACATAAAAGTCGTACTTTTTGTTCCCGGTATGTGACCCGTAGGCTTTGCCCATGACCACACAGGGCCCTGGGCTGCATACACACGTGCTGGACACCCTGGGTCTGGAGATCGCCGCGGGGGACTGCCCGCCGGGCCGGGTGCTGCGCACCGACGAGCTGGCCCAGCGCTTCGACGTCTCGCGCACGGTCGTCCGCGAAGTGGTCCGTGTCCTCGAATCCATGCACCTGGTCGAGTCCCGGCGCCGGGTCGGCGTGACCGTACAGCCGACCGAGGCGTGGAACGTCTACGATCCGCAGGTCATCCGGTGGCGACTGGCCGGCACCGACCGGTCGCGCCAGCTGCGCTCCCTGACCGTCCTGCGCTCGGCGATCGAACCGGTCGCGGCCGGACTCGCCGCCCGGCACGCCACGCCGGAACAGTGCGCCGCCCTCACCGAATGCGCCCTCGGCATGGTCGCGACCTCACGCGGCCAGCAGCTGGAGGGATACCTGGAGCACGACATCGCGTTCCACCGGATCGTGCTCAACGCCTCCGGCAACGAGATGTTCGCGCGGCTCGGGGACGTCGTCGCCGAGGTACTGGCGGGACGCACCCACCACCAGGTGATGTTCGAGGACCCGGACCCTGCGGCGGTCACGCTCCACGTGCGGCTGGCGGAAGCGGTGCGGGAGGGCGACGTGGCGGAGGCGGAGCGGCTGACGAAGGAGATCGCGGTGGGCGCCCTGCACGAACTGGACGTGCTCGCACCCTGAGTCCGCAGGGCACGCGCCGCGCGGGGCCCCGGGACGCGGGTCGGGGTCCGGATCCGGAGGGCAGGGCCGCGCGCGTCGGTCAGCGCCCGGACTTCACATGCTGGAGCCGGCCGGCGGCTGCAGCGAGCACCATCTCCAGCGCCGCCGGATACCCGCTGCGGCTCATCTCCGCCACCAGGACCGGTGCGATCG
Source organism: Streptomyces atratus (assembly GCF_040655115.1). GTDB lineage: Bacteria > Actinomycetota > Actinomycetes > Streptomycetales > Streptomycetaceae > Streptomyces > Streptomyces atratus_D. The sequence goes on from NZ_JBFAJH010000012.1 coordinate 154,789, forward strand.
CCGCGATGTTCGGATGCTCGGCGGCCGGCAGTCGTGCGTACGTCTCCTGCCACGCCTGGACCTCCAGCGCGCGGGCCCGCTCCGACAGCACCAGCGTCGACGCGTCCACCGCGGCGAACGACAGTGTCTGGTCCACGAACACGTGGTAGATCCGCGCCGCCTCCCCGTCCGGGAATCCCGCCCCGCGCAGAATCCCGAGGATGGTCTCCACGGCCTGGATCTCGTGCGTACGACCGGTGACTCGCGTACACGTCAGCATCGCCGCCTGCGGATGCGCCAGATAGTTGGCGTGCATGCGGAGCCCCAGGTCACGCAGGTCGGCCCGCCAGTCCCCGGTGGCCCGCCAGTCGCGCAGCGTGTGGCCGATCAGCTCGTCGGCCACCGCCAGCAGCAGCTCGTCCGTGTCCCGGAAGTACCGGTAGACCGCGCTCGGGTCGCAGCCCAGCGCCGCGCCCAGCCGGCGCACGGTGAGCGCCGCCGCCCCGTGCTCGCCGATCAGCCGCAGCACCGTCTCGATGATCAGCTCCTCCGACAGCACCGTGCCCTGTTTGGTGGGGCGCCTGCGGCGCCGCCCGTCCTCCGGCACCACCCGGTCGCTCGTGCCCATGGGGGAAGCTTATGACAACAGCATTGACGTGCGGAACCCCCGAGGGATTCGATATGCCGCCATCGGGGCCGAAAAGCGCCCCTCGGCGAAGGAGCCTGCGTGACGGCCTCACCCACCCCCTACGGCAGCGACCCACCAGCGGCCACGACCCTCAGGAAGAGCCTCGGCGTCGTCGACGGAATCGCCATCGCCGCCTCCTCCACCGCAGCGACCACCAGCATCGGCATCGGCCTCGGCGTCACCGCGGGCGCCGTCGGCCTGCACCTGCCGGTCATCATGCTGCTGGGCTTCCTGCCCGTCCTCGGCATCGCGAGCGCCTACTCCCGGCTCAACCGGGTCGAGCCCAACATGGGCAGCGGCTATGTCTGGGTCGGCCGCTCCCTCAGTCCCTGGCTCGGCTTCCTCGTCGGCTGGATCGGTATCGTCTCCACGGTCGTCTTTCTCTCGTACACCACGACCGTCACCGGCTCCGCACTGCTCCAACTCGCCGACGAGGGCGGGCTGCACAGCCTCGCCGGGCTCCGCCTCGACCCGGACTCCACCGCCCAGTCGACCGTTCTCGGCATCGTCGTCCTCGTCGCCGTCACCTTCACCGCGATCATCGGCACCCGGACCGCCGCCAACCTGCAGAAGTACCTCCTCGTCTTCGAGTACGCCGTGCTGCTCGGGTTCTGCGGATACGGACTGGCCGTCGGCCCGCACCCGTTCAGCCTGGACTGGATCAACCCGTTCACCATCCCCTCCGGACAGCAGCTCGCCCAGGGCCTTCTCCTCTCGGTCTTCTGCTACTGGGGGTTCGAGTCGTCGTTCAGCGTCAACGAGGAGGTCCGCGACCCGCAGGACGCCTCCAGAGCCGGACTCATCACTCTGGTCACCATGCTCGGCCTCTTCCTCCTCGGCTCCTTCGCCTTCCAGCGCGTCCTCTCGCTGGACGAGTTGACCGGACACGGAGCCCAGGGACTCACCTACTTCGGCGACCGGCTCGCCGACCAGCCGCTCGCCGCACTCCCGTTGACCGCCCTCACCTTCTCCGCCGTCGCCTCGCTCCAGTCCGGCGTGATCCCGACCGTGCGCGGCATGTTCGCGATGAGCCGGGACCGCACCCTCGGACCGCTCTGGACCAAGGTCAGCCCGCGGTACGGCACACCGGCGGCCGGAACCGTCGTGATCGGCTGCGCCGCCGCCGCCATCGCCGTCCTGTCCCTGGTCATTCCGAAGGTCGGCGACCTCATCCTGGCCTCCGTCAACGCGATCGGTGTCGTCGTCTCGCTGTACTACGCGCTCACCGCACTGGCCGCTGCCGCCCGCTTCCGCGGGGCGCTGCGCGAGAGCCGGTCCGAGGCCCTGCGGGCCGTGGTGCTCCCGGTGCTCAGCGCCACCGCGCTGCTCGGCCTCGGCGGCTACCTCTGCTGGTCCTTCTACACCTCCGCCGACCACTTCGAGATCAGCCCGGACAACGGCTGGTTCATGCTGTTCTGCCCGGCGGTCATGCTTTTGACCGGTGTGGGTGCGGCTGCCTGGGCCAAGTGGGTAAGGAAGTCCCCGTACTTCACCACCGGCCGCTCCCTCGCCGCCGGTCCGGCGGTCGCCGAAGCGGCCTGACCCCCCGTACTCCTGCCACCCTCGCGTCCCGCACGGCAGGCCCTCGCCGACCTGGTGGTCCTGGACCGCGACCCGTACGCGGGCCCGCCCGAGGAGACAGGCGCCACCCACGTCCTCCAGACGTACGTCGGCGGACTCCGGGTCCACGACATGGAGGCCTGACCCGCCGGCAGGCGGCCCCCGCGGAACCTCCGGTGGGGGCCGCCTCCCGCGCGCCACCGTGCCGCCGATGCCGGGACACCCACGCACCGCGTACGGTTGTTCGTGTTCGATCTTCGGATGTCGGTCGAACGTCAGAGAAGCCGGGACCGTCACGAAAAGGGAGACCACGGTATGGCGCAGCAGGTGCAAGGGGTCATCGCACCGGGAAAGAACGAGCCGGTACGGGTCGAGACGATCGTGATCCCGGATCCCGGTCCCGGTGAGGCCGTGGTGAAGATCCAGACGTGCGGCGTCTGCCACACCGACCTGCACTACAAGCAGGGCGGCATCAACGACGACTTCCCGTTCCTGCTCGGCCACGAGGCCGCGGGCATCGTGGAGTCCGTCGGCGAGGGGGTCACGGACGTCGAGCCCGGCGACTTCGTCGTCCTCAACTGGCGTGCGGTCTGCGGGCAGTGCCGGGCGTGTCGGCGCGGCCGCCCCTGGTACTGCTTCAACACGCACAACGCCAAGCAGAAGATGACGCTGCTGGACGGTACCGAGCTGTCGCCCGCGCTCGGTATCGGCGCGTTCGCGGAGAAGACGCTGGTCGCCGCGGGCCAGTGCACCAAGGTCGACCCCGAGGTCTCCCCGGCCGCTGCCGGGCTGCTCGGCTGCGGCGTCATGGCGGGCATCGGGGCCGCGATCAACACCGGAGAGGTCGGCCGCGGCGACTCGGTCGCCGTCATCGGCTGCGGCGGTGTCGGCGACGCGGCCGTCATGGGCGCCCGGCTGGCCGGCGCCGCGAGGATCATCGCGGTGGACATCGACGACCGCAAGCTGGAGACGGCGAAGAAGATGGGTGCCACGCACACCGTCAACTCCCGCACCACCGACCCGGTCGAGGCGATCCGCGCCCTGACCGGCGGCAACGGCGCCGATGTCGTCATCGAGGCGGTCGGCCGCCCGGAGACGTACAAGCAGGCGTTCTACGCCCGGGACCTCGCCGGCACGGTCGTCCTGGTCGGCGTCCCCACCCCGGAGATGCGGCTCGAACTGCCGCTGATCGACGTGTTCGGCCGCGGCGGCTCCCTCAAGTCGTCCTGGTACGGGGACTGCCTGCCCTCGCGCGACTTCCCGATGCTCATCGACCTGCACCAGCAGGGCCGGATCGACCTCGGTGCGTTCGTCACGGAGACCATCGGCCTCGGCGACGTCGAGCAGGCATTCACCCGGATGCACGAAGGCGACGTGCTGCGCTCGGTGGTGGTCTTCTGATGACGGCCCGCATCGACCACCTCGTCACCTCCGGCACCTTCGCCCTCGACGGCGGCGAGTGGGACGTCGACAACAACGTCTGGATCATCGGCGACGACACCGAGGCGATCGTCATCGACGCCTCCCACGATCCGGTCGCCATCGAGGACGCGCTCGGCGGACGTACGCTGCGCGCCATCGTCTGCACACACGCCCACAACGACCACGTCGACGCGGCCCCGGCCCTCGCCGACGCCACGGGTGCACCCATCCTGCTGCACCCCGACGACCTGCCGCTGTGGAAGCAGACCCATCCGGACCGCACGCCCGACGCCGAACTGGCGGAGGGCCAGGAGCTGCAGATCGCCGGGACCACGCTCCAGGTCCTGCACACCCCCGGCCACGCCCCGGGAGCGGTCTGCCTGTACGCCCCCGAGCTGTCCACCGTCTTCACCGGGGACACACTCTTCCAGGGCGGGCCCGGCGCCACCGGGCGGTCGTTCTCGCACTTCCCGACGATCGTCGCGTCGATCAGGGACCGGCTGCTCGCGCTGCCGGCGGAGACCACCGTCCGTACCGGACACGGCGACTCCACCACGATCGGCGCCGAGGCGCCGCACCTCGACGAGTGGATCGCCCGCGGGCACTGACGTCAGGGGATCACCGGTCCGGCCACGCGGAGAGCCGCAGCCCGCTCTCGAAGCGGCGCGTCCCGCCCGTGACCGGATCGGTGAACTCCAGTACCCGGGCAAGGAGTTGCAGCGGACGCGTCCAGTCGTCCGCCGCCCCCTCCGGTTCGACCACCGGATAGACCGGATCATGGACGAGCGGCAGCCCCAGACTGTTCATATGAACCCGCAGCTGGTGGGTGCGCCCGGTGGCGGGCAGCAACCGGTAGCGGCCCAGCCCCGCCCGGTGCTCCAGCAGCTCGATCCGGCTCTCGCTGTTCGCCTCGCCCGGCTCCTCCCGGGCGGCGATCACCCCGCGCTCCTTGACGATCCGGCTGCGTACGGTGCGCGGGAAGGCCAGTTCCGGGTCGTACGGTGCCACCGCCTCGTACTCCTTGCGCACCCGCTTGTCGCGGAACAGCGTCTGGTACGCGCCCCGCTCCTCGGGCCGTACGACGAAGAGCACCAGGCCTGCCGTCAGTCGGTCCAGCCGGTGGGCGGGCTGCAACGACGGCAGAGCCAGCTCGCGGCGGAGCCGGGCCACGGCTGTCTCGGTGATGTGCCGGCCGCGCGGTGTCGTGGCGAGGAAGTGCGGCTTGTCGGCGACGACGAGATGCGCGTCGCGGTACACGACACCGACGGGGAACGGCACCGGCTCCTCGGGCGCGAAGTCCCGGTGGAACCAGAGATACCGGCCCGCCGTGTACGGCTCGTCGGGGGCCACGGGTCCCTGCACCGAGACGAACCTGCCCCCGGCGAGCAGGGCGTCCACCCGGTCCGCCCCGATCGCAGCGCCGAACCGCGCCACCAGATGGTCACGGACTGTCGCCCACTCCCCGCCCGGATCCTCGGGGAGCCGCACCCGCACCGGATCGATCCCGTCCCGCTGCGACAGGGGCGCCGACGGAGGCTTCGTACGGCCCCTCATCACGAGGTCCCGGCCGGTGCGTCTGCGCCTGGGGCACGGCAGCTGATGACGGTGCTGATGGTCATGGTGCCGGTCATCCTGTCACAGCGTCGGCGCAGCTCACCGACGGTGTCGGAGCGGTGACGGCCCCCGCGTCGCAGTTGGCGTGCGACCCGGTCGGCCGGCTGTGGGATGACGCCACGGATCCCGCGCGGACGCAGATGCCCGCGGATCGCGCGGCACGGGTACGCGCGATCCGCGAGGACAACCGCCGCCGGGTCCAGGGACTTCCGGGTCCGGTGCACGGGACCCGGATCTTGGCCATGCCGGCCTCGAAGGCCGCTGCGTCACCGGCCCGACCTGCGGTGACGTGAAGGGCCAGGGGCTGTGCCCGGTTGTCGCCGGCCAGGTGGACCTTGGCGCTCCACGGGCCCGCCCCCGGCGGCCTACGCCGACTGACGCGCCGTACCGCCACACGTCACGGCCACCTCTCACGCCCACCCGGTCACCACCGCCTGCCGTGCGTCGTCCCGCCCGCCCCGGGCCGCGGCCCATTACCTGCCAGGTAATCGATCTTCGGAGCGGACGCGGGCAGGGTTGCCGTCACAGGCCGGGGAGCGCGGGACACGCACTCCACCAGGGCCTGGGGTCACGGTTGTTCCCCCTACGACGGGTGAGAGGTCGACGATGCGTGGTACGAAGATGCTGGGGCGTGCGGGAGCCGTCACGGTCGCGATGGTGTCCGGGATGGCGTTCGGCACGGCACACCCGCACACGAATGCGAACAGGGACGCGGGAGCCGCGCTGCACGCGACGGCCGCCGAAGCCGCACCGGCCTCCCTCGCGTGCGCGGAGGTCCGTGACAGGGTCGGCACACTGGAGGGGCGCATCACCCCCAACGCCTGCGCGTTCATGAAGCGGCAGATCACCTTCGGTGAGACCCCCACCGGGACGCCACCGCAGCCGGGCGAGGTCGGACACCCGCGGGTCGCCGCCTATCTCGACATCTTCGACCCCGAGGCCACCCTCTGGGAGGCCGGGGGCGATCCGCAGCGCGGGCACGCCGTCATCGGGAACTCCATCGTCGGCTCGCTGCGTCTCGTACCGGACCTGCGCTACCGGGGCACCGAAGTCGTCGCGGACGGTGCGGTGGTGATGTTCGGCCAGTGGAACGAGGTCACCATCAAGGGCCACAAGGTCGGCTATCCGCAGATCGCCCGCAACGTCCTCTCCGACGACGGCAAGACGATCCAGGCCCGGCGCTACTACGACCGGTACACCGTGTTCCGCTCGGCCGCCCCGGAGCTGCGCAACCTGTTCGAGGGTGTCGCGGACACGGCTCCGGACGACATGGGCCAGGACGTGTCCACGGGCCCGACGGCCGATGCCGGCCGGGGCCCCGGGCCGCGCCCCTTCCGCGCCGGGGACGTCACAGCGCGGCTCGCGGCCTGGAACACCGAGGACGTCGACACTCTCGTCGACGGCACCGGACACGGCCGCCTGACCGCGCCCGGCCTCGCCGCGCCCCTCAAGACCGCCGACGGCAAGGCGGCCTATCTCCGCCGGCTCTTCGACCACGCCGACGTCCAACTGAAGCCCGGTCAGGTCGCGTTCGGCCGCACGAACACCTTCGTGGAGTGGCACGGCACCGTCACCAGCCCCAAGGGCGCGAAGGTCCCCTTCGGGATCGTGGAGCGCTTCGGTCCGGCGGGCGAGTGGGAGCTGTCCTTCGACACCCTGCCCCTGATCGCCAAGCAGGCCGAGATCGACGCCATGTTCCGGCGTCTGGCCCAGCCCTGACAGCGACACGGTCGGTCGCGGGCCCGGGGCGTGCGGGCTTGCCGGCCGCCCCGGGCCTGGGGTTCCCTCGACGTCGACACAGATACCGAAGACCCGGTCGGTCGTGCGACACGCCCCGTAGTCGAACTGATGTTGACCAGGTCCACCACTCGGCGGGGAGGGTTCTCCGCGGCGCGGAGCAGGTGCGGCAGCGACGCCGGCCGGGCTGCCCGGGGCAGCGACAGGACAGGGCCCGCGCCGCGCCCCTGCGCGGGCACCGGGGTGCAGGGACACCGGCGCGGCGTATGGGCGACGACCCGCGGTCCCGGTGGACCTGCGCCGGTAACCGCGCGGAACCACCGGAAACGCATTCGGCCCATCCGGGCCGTGGCCGGCTTGACGCGGTGACGCCCGGCCAACACAGTCGAGATGCGGTGCGATCGACGTCCCCACCACGACCCGCGCCCGTGCACACGCGGTCCGGTCTCCGGCCGACGGCAGACACGACGGGAAGGCAGCGATGGCCGAGAACCGGGGCGAGACGGCGCCGTGGCCGGCCGACGCGTCCGAGACCCCCGGCCTCGGAAAGCCGCGCGGACACGGGGCTCAGGACGGGACCGGCTACGCGGCCGGCAGCGATGGTCCTTGACCTCGTCGTCATCGGCACGGCCATCACGCTCGGGCCCATTCACAACAGCGCCTTCATCCTGCTGCTCTCCGCCGACGGAGGTGTACGCAAGGGGCTGGCGTTCATCCTGTCGTGGCTCGGCGGCCTCGTGCTGGTGATCGCTGCCGTGATCCTTCTGGCCGGCGGCACGCCCCCGGCGCGCCAGAGTGTTCCGTCGACGGCGGCGCTCGCGGCCAAGCTGGCCCTGGGCGTGGGGCTCGTCGCGTACGGCGAACACAAGCGGCGCAGTCCGCCTCGCCCCCGTCGCTCACCCAAGTGGATGGCGGGACTGGACCGCGCGTCCGGATGGACGGCGGCCGGACTGGCGGTCCTGCTGCAGCCCTGGGCCATGGTCGGTGCCGGAGCCGCCACGGCAGTGAGCGCGGATCTCTCCTCGGTGGCGTCCACGCTGGCCCTCACAGGGTTCTGTGTGCTGGCCACGTCCAGCCTGCTGGCGATGGAGCTGTACACCACCTTTTCGCCCGTTTCGGCAGGGGTGAAGCTACGAGAGTTGCTCAGCTGGCTCGACAGCCATCAGGACCAGGCGATCGTGTCGCTGTCACTTCTGCTGGGGCTGTGGCTGGTCGCCAACAGCATCTACCAGCTCGTCAAGTGAGGGCGGCGGGCCCGGACCGACCGCCGCCTCCGCCTCCACCGACGCGGGCCGGAGCGCCGGGACCGGTCGCGGCCTCCCTGGCCCGGTCGCGTGAGATTCCCTTCCCACCGCGAGCGTAGACCCAGGGCGTGGACACCCAGCACATGGACGGGGAAGCCGACGTCCTCAATCGTGCTGGGAGCACTGTCGTTGTTGCCGTCGCTGCCGAGCAGTGCGACCTTCCGGTCCGCCAGGAACTCCATGGCCGTGGAGTGGAGTGCGGCCCGGACCTCCTCCGTGTCCCACGGCCCGAGTTCGTCGCGCCGACGAGCCCGTGCTCGGGGACCGTCGGACAGCGGTCGTCCATGGTGGCTCCGGAGGTGTGGAAACCCCCCGACCCCACCCACTGTCCGGCAGAACGGATCTCCGCGCCTGGGCCGGAGGAGGGAGACAGACGGACCCCTCCGCCTGCCGGTGTCACGGCGTAACCACTCGCCCGCGCCCCGGCCCCTGCACAGGCGGGGACGGACGAGCCTTTCTGTCCACACGTGTGCCCCCGCCGGGCGAACCTGCCGCCGCATTCCCGCTCCTGGTCGGCGGTGAGCAGTGGGTGGTGGATCTCGTCCGGCCGCGCCTCCGGCCGCGCCTCCGGCTCCGGCCGGAGTGTGACGGCGCCGGGCACCGCACCAAAAAGCAGATGCGGGCCGAGGTGATCCTCGACCCGCATCTGCTCCATCTCCCATGGAGGGAGACCATCTGGTGTCCGAGGGGGGACTTGAACCCCCACGCCCGATAAAGGGCACTAGCACCTCAAGCTAGCGCGTCTGCCATTCCGCCACCCGGACAAGGTGTCTGTCTTGCGGGCCGTGCCCGCTCCGACGTGGAAAACAATAGCAAACAATCGGGGGTGCTCGATCACGCCACTGGCCGTGTGAACGGCGCGTGACGGGGCAGGCGCCCTTGGGTGTGCGGGCCGGGCGCGGGAGGATGTGGGGGAGCACCAGGGTGAGAGTGGAAGGAAGCAGCGTGAGCGAGACGAACAAGGCCGGCGGCCTCTCCGGCGAGGACGAGGTCGTGGACCTCTGTCGTGAGCTGATCCGGATCGACACCAGCAACTACGGAGACCACTCCGGCCCGGGCGAGCGCGCGGCCGCCGAGTACGTCGCGGAGAAGCTCGCCGAGGTCGGGCTCGAACCGAAGATCTTCGAATCCCACAGGGGCCGTGCCTCGACCGTGGCCCGGATCGAGGGCGAGGACCCGTCGAGGCCCGCGCTGCTCATCCACGGGCACACCGACGTCGTCCCGGCCAACGCCCACGACTGGACGCACCACCCGTTCTCGGGCGAGGTCGCGGACGGTTGTGTGTGGGGGCGCGGCGCCGTCGACATGAAGGACATGGACGCGATGACCCTCGCGGTCGTCCGTGACCGGATGCGCAGCGGTCGCAAGCCCCCGCGCGACATCGTGCTGGCCTTTCTCGCCGACGAGGAGGCCGGTGGTACGTACGGCGCGCGGTATCTCGTCGACAAGCACCCGGACCTCTTCGAGGGCGTGACCGAGGCGATCGGCGAGGTCGGCGGTTTCTCCTTCACGGTCAACGAGAAGCTGCGGCTCTATCTCGTCGAGACGGCCGAGAAGGGCATGCACTGGATGCGGCTCACCGTGGACGGCACCGCCGGGCACGGCTCGATGACCAACGGCGACAACGCGATCACCGAGCTCTGCGAGGCGGTCGGGCGGCTCGGCCGGCACAAGTGGCCGGTGAGGGTCACCAAGACCGTACGGTCCTTCCTCGACGAACTGTCCGACGCGCTCGGCACCCCCCTCGACCCGGAGGACATGGACGCCACGCTCGCCAAGCTGGGCGGCATCGCCAAGATGATCGGCGCCACCCTCCGCAACTCCGCCGCCCCCACCATGCTCGGCGCCGGCTACAAGGTGAACGTGATCCCCGGCCAGGCCGTCGCCCACGTCGACGGCCGTTTCCTGCCCGGCTTCGAGGACGAGTTCCTGGCCGACCTGGACCGGATCCTCGGCCCGCGGGTCAAGCGCGAGGACGTGCACAGTGACAAGGCGCTGGAGACCGGCTTCGACGGCTCCCTGGTCGACGCGATGCAGGTCGCGCTGAGGGCGGAGGACCCGATCGCCCGCGCCGTCCCGTACATGCTCTCCGGTGGCACGGATGCCAAGTCCTTCGCCGACCTCGGAATCCGCTGTTTCGGGTTCGCGCCGCTGAAACTGCCGCCGGAGCTCGACTTCGCGGGCATGTTCCACGGTGTTGACGAGCGGGTGCCGGTGGACGGTCTGCAGTTCGGTGCCCGGGTACTCGACCGATTCATCGACAACTGCTGAATTGCCGCGCTCTGTTCCGCAGGTAATCGTCAGTGTGTACGTACGTGACCGGAACGAGTGAAAGGGGTCATCGCCTCGTAGCCCGACTACTTATTCCTCGTTACAGGTGATGCGGTCCGCGGCTGGGACCGCATTGGCAACTAGGAGGAAATAATGATCAAGAAGATCGCCGCCGCTGCGGCAGTTACCGGTGGTCTGGTGCTCGCGGGTGCGGGTATGGCCGTCGCCGACTCGGGCGCCCAGGGTGCCGCGGTCGGCAGCGCCGGTGTGGTCTCGGGCAACACCATCCAGGTTCCCGTGCACGTGCCGGTGAACCTGTGCGGCAACACGGTCTCCGTGGTCGGGCTGCTGAACCCCGCTTCCGGCAACTACTGCGCCAACTCCTGACGTTGGGCGTCAACCCGTAAGGGTTTGAGCCCGGTCGGCCCCGGAGCGCACGCCATGCGCTCCGGGGCCGCTGGGCGCTCCACCCCCGCACGGTCACGTCCGGGGGTATTCCGGAAGGTAGAAGGCAGGGAAAACCTATGCGACAGGTCACGCGTAAAGGCCTGATGACCATGGCGGCAGCGGGCGGAGTGCTCGCGCTGAGTGGCGGATACGCACACGCCGACGCGGGAGCGGCCGACGACGTGTCGAATTCCCCGGGGGTGCTGTCGGGGAATTCGGTGGAGATCCCGATCGACGTCCCGGTCAACGTATGCGGTAACTCCGTGAGTGTTGTCGGACTGCTCAATCCGGCGGCCGGAAACGCTTGCGGGAACGGTTCGGGAAACAGTGCCTCGGGGCGGCACGGCTCGGGCGCCCAGGCGTCGGGTGCGCAGGCATCGGGCCGCCACGCAGCGGCAGGCCGCGGCATGGGCGACCTGACCCGCGAGTACCGCGCCGGAACGGGCAAGCACCGGGCCGGAGGCAACGAGAGCGTCAGCGGCGCCACGGCCGAGGGGCACGCGAAAGGGTCGCCCGGCGTCCTCTCGGGCAACACCATCCAGGTCCCCGTCGACGTCCCCGTGAACGCCTGCGGGAACAGTGTCACCGTCGGCGGACTGCTCAGCCACGCGACCGGCACCACGTGCGAGAACGACGCCGACGTGAGCACGCCCCCGGTGGACGTTCCGGTCACCCCGCTCACCCCGCTCACCCCCGAGAAGCCCGGAGTACCCGCACCGCGAGCCGTGCCGAACACGCCCGCGCCCCAGCTCGCCCACACCGGAGCGGACGGGCTCGACCCGCTGGTCCCGGCGGGCGCGGGTCTGCTGCTGGCGGGCGCGGGTACGGTGCTGTACCGCCGCTCCCGTATGTCCGCATAACAGCGGCTGCTCCGTCGGAAACAGGCAGGACGAAGACGAGCGGGCCCCCGCGGATGCGGGGCCCGCTCGTCTCACCAGGTGGCGCGCAGCTGGCGAATGATCCGCCGGCGCAGCCGCACCCTGCGGCTGCCGTCACGGCGCAGCGTCAATCGGTCCAACTCCCAGTGCCCGTACTCGGCATGGTCGGTCAGCAGGCGGGCGGTTTCCTTCCGGGAGACCCCGCGCGGCACGTACACATCGACAAATTCGTATTCCGGCATCGCATCTATTGTGCGGGCAGAGGCCGTGTACGGATAGCGTCTGCACCATGTCTGATGCTGCGCAGCCCACCGCTGCCGAGGTACGCGCCGCCGCCGATGCGGTCAAAGCCGCGCTCGACCATCACCTCGCGGCGGTCGAGCGCCGGTCCGGGGACGACGACCCCGCCGTCTATGAGGCGTTCAACGCATTGGCCGCCGCGGCCGAGGTCTACGACGAACTCCTCTACGACCGCTACGACGAGGTGACTCCCTTCGAGATCCCCGGCGTCGACGACTCCCTGCCGCCGTACGGCGGCCCCGAGGAGCCGAAGGCGCTCAGTGTGCTGATCCGCCGTGACTACGCGGTGGTGGAGCCGCCGCGGCTGCTCGCCCAGGCACAGCGGGTCGCCGACCTGGACCCGGACGGCCGCGCCAACGGGACCGCCGCCGTGGTCGGCGCCAGTGTCCATGCGGCGCTCGGCGTCCTTTTCGGTGAGTACGAACCGGACGAGATCGCCTCCCGGCACCAGGAGTTCGGCCTGGAGGAGGGCGACTCCACGCTCTGGGTCTCCGCGGCGGAAGAGCTTCCCGAACCGGGGGAGTGGCTCAATGCCCCGTTCGACGAGGCCGACCCTCAACTGGTGGTGTGCCGCTTCGACGTCAGCTCCGTCTTCGACGAGGACGAGCTCGACGAGGAGTTGGACGACCTGGCGACCGACAGCTCCTGACCGTGCGCTGTCGGTGACATGGACCCTCCGGCCCCTCCCGTGAGCCACGCGCCACGAAGAGCGTCGCTGATCG
>NZ_JBFAJH010000013.1:0-74464 GCF_040655115.1 Streptomyces atratus
CGTGTCCGATTCCCGGTCGAAGCGGGCCCTCTGCGAAGCAGAAGATTTGTTACTCCGCTTTCCAGTTCTTCGCTTTCGCGTTTCCCTTTCCGGCGGTTCCAACCTTACCAGACTCTTTTTCGTTTCCGTTTCCGGTCCGAATTTGATTCCGGTGGCCATTGGAAGGCCTTTGCCTTTCGGCTGATTCGACTTTATCAGAAGCATTTCCGCCGAGCTAATCGGCTTCATTGCTGGAGATAAGGGAATCAATGGCTCTGCGGAAACCCGGTTCCCGTTGAGAGCGAGGTACACATTAACAGTTGGGCTCGAACCTGTCCAGTCCGACTCAACCGTTTGAATCTACCTCCCCACGTCCACCATGTCAATGGTCTTCTGGGGCGAGGAGGAGACTAGCAGGTCAGCGGGGTCGTACGCACATCAGGCGGCGGCCGGGAGCTCGGCGCTTCGCTCGGTGGCGTCGAGGTCTCCTACTTCGCCGGCTCGGGCCGCGCGGCCGCCGAGTACGTGGACGTACGCGAGGAACGCCAGCTCGGCCGCGATACCGATGGCGATACGGGCCCAGGTGGGGAGACCCGAGGGGGTGACAAAGCCTTCGATCACGCCCGAGACGAACAGGACCAGGGCCAGACCGATGGCCATGCCGATGGCGGCTCGGCCTTGCTGCGCCAGGGCGGAGCGGCGGGTCTGCGGGCCGGGGTCGATGACCGTCCAGCCGAGGCGGAGGCCCGTACCGGCGGCAACGAATACCGCAGTGAGTTCGAGCAGGCCGTGCGGGAGGACGAGACCGAGGAAGGTGTCGAGGCGGCCGGCCGACGACATCAGGCCGATGCCCACTGCGAGGTTGACGACGTTCACGAAGAGGATCCAGATCACCGGGAAGCAGAGGAACGCCCCCAGGACCAGGCACATCGCGGCTGCCTGAGCATTGTTCGTCCAGACCTGGGCGGCGAACGAAGCGGCGGGGTGGCTGGAGTAGTACGTCTCGTACTCCCCTCCGGGGCTGGTCATGCGGCGGAGGTCGTCCGGGGCGGCGATCGCCGACTGGACCGCCGGGTGGGTGCCGATCCACCAGCCCATGAGTGCTGCCAGGAGCGTCGAGAGGACGGCCGTGGGTATCCACCAGTGTCTGGAGCGGTAGACCGCTGCGGGAAAGCCGACTGTCAGGAAGCGGGTGGCGTCGCGCCAAGTGGCCCGGCGGGTGCCCGTCACGGTGGACCGGGCGCGAGCCACGAGTTGGGTGAGGCGCGCGGTGAGCATCGGGTCCGGTGCACCGGACTGGATCAGTGAGAGATGGGTGGCTGTCCGCTGATAAAGAGCGACGAGTTCGTCGGCTTCGGTGCCGGTGAGACGGCGCCCGCGGTGCAGGAGGTGATCCAGGCGGTCCCACTCGGTGCGGTGGGCTGTCACGAAGACGTCGAGATCCATGGTCGGCTGCTGCTCCAGGCATGGGGGCGTACGGGTCCGTACTACTGCGGCGCGCTGCGGGTCAGCTTGGCAGACTGAGCTCCCGAGCGGCAGGGAAGATCGGCGAAGGGTGGGCAGCGATGAGTGAGCTTGTGACCGGGGACGCGGTCGTGCTGGGGCTGAGGCCGGCGAAACTGCCGAGTCGGGCGCTGGCTCTGGCGATCGATCTTTTCGTGGTGTGGACGGTGTTCATCCTGGTCTCGATCGGGCTGACCGTCGCGGCGGTGGCTCTGGACGAGGCGGCGCGTGCGGCCATTGCCGTCGCCACGTTTCTGCTCGTGCTGGTGGGCGGGCCCATCGCGGTGGAGACCCTCAGCCACGGCCGTTCGCTGGGGAAACTGGCGTGCGGACTGCGGGTGGTGCGGGACGACGGCGGGCCGATCCGGTTCCGGCACGCGCTGGTGCGCGGTGCGATGGGAGTCGTCGAGATTCTGATGACGCTCGGAGTCGTCGCATCCATCGCGTCGCTGGTGTCGGCGCGAGGGCGGCGGATCGGGGATGTCTTCGCGGGGACACTCGTCGTACGGGAGCGGGTGCCGGCGGGGCGGGGAGTCGCCGTGCCGCCTCCGCCGCCGTGGTTGGTCGGGCGGTTCGCCGGGCTTGATCTGTCGGCGGTGCCGGACGAGCTGTGGCTGGCGGTACGGCAATACCTGACGCGGATGAACCAACTCGATGCGGAGGTGGGGTGGTCGATGGCCACGCGGCTGAGTGGGGAACTGGCGGCGCGTACGGGGGTTCCCGTCCCGGAAGGGGTACCGGCTGCGGCGTATCTGACCGGCGTGGTGAACGAGCGGCAGGCGCGGGATGCGCGGCGGGTGTTCGCCGCAGCGCAGAGGGTTTCCCCGGGGGGCACGGGTCTGCCCGTGGACGGATGGAGCGGCGTGGAGGGCGCGGGGGGCGTGAAGACTGCGTCGGAACCTGCGGGCCGGGTGGCTCCTGTGGGGGCTGTCGGCCCTGAGGCCTCCGGGGTTTCCGAAGTCTCTGGGGTTCCTGGGGTTCCTGGGGTTCCTGGGGTTCCTGGGTCCCCAGTGCGGACTCCGGGTACTGGGTTTGCGCCGCCCGCCTAGCGAGGGGAGGGCGGGGATTCCAGGTCTTCGAGCTCGATGCCGGGGGCCGAGAGGACCACGTCGCCGGCGATGTGGATGGTGTGCTGTTCGCCCGTATCCAGGGCGCTGACCTGGTATTCGTCCACCATCAGGGGGCCACTGTCAGTGGCATGCGCTTCACTCTTCACCAGGGCCCAGGACTGGTCGACGGTACGGGGGGCAAGGACCGGGTCCGTGAAGGCGACGAGGCGGACGCGGGTTGCGGGGGAACGGGGGGTGAGGCGCAGCAGTCGTGAGGTCGCGACAAGGAAAGCGGGGGAAGTGCCGGTGAAGGCGTGGGCGCGGACATTGCCTTCGGTGGCATGAGTGCCGGTCGGGTCGGTGCGGACCCAGGTGACGCCTTCGAGGGCGGCTCCGCGGATCTGCCAGCTCGCGGCGTGGAGTTCGAGGCGAATGGGGCGGCCGAATTCGTCGAGGGTGAGGTCGACGGAGCCCAGGTGGTCCCCGGAGGGGGTGGTGGTCCGGGAGACGTAGCGCCAGCCGGAGGGGCCCGGGGCGCATTGGAAGTGTTCTTGCCCGAGGGGGGTGTGGTCGTGGGGATCGTGGAGCGAATAGCGGCCGCGGGGCATGGGGTCCTTCGGGTTCCTCGGGCTGTGCGGGAGGGGTACGACGCAGGCCCCCGACACGGGGGTGCGGGGGCCTGCGCTCGTATCTGCTGCTGAAGGTGGGGCCGGTCCGTCCGTCAGGGCGGTTCTGGACCGGTCATCGGCTGTGGTGATCGGCGCCGCCGACGGGCGGGATCAGTGCCGGATCAGTAGCGGTAGTGGTCGGGCTTGTACGGACCCTCGACCTCGACACCGATGTAGGCGGCCTGCTCGGGGCGGAGCGTCGTGAGCTTGACGCCGAGCGCGGCAAGGTGGAGGCGGGCGACCTTCTCGTCGAGGTGCTTGGGCAGCACGTAGACGTCGGTCGGGTACTCCTCGGGCTTGGTGAAGAGTTCGATCTGGGCCAGGGTCTGGTCCGCGAACGAGTTGGACATCACGAACGAGGGGTGACCGGTGGCGTTGCCCAGGTTCAGCAGGCGGCCCTCGGACAGCACGATGATGACCTTGCCATCGGGGAACGTCCACGTGTGGACCTGCGGCTTGACCTCGTCCTTGACGATGCCCTCGATCTTGGCGAGACCGGCCATGTCGATCTCGTTGTCGAAGTGGCCGATGTTCCCGACGATCGCCTGGTGCTTCATCTTGGCCATGTCAGCGGCCATGATGATGTCCTTGTTGCCCGTCGTGGTGACGAAGATGTCGGCCTGGGCGACGACGTCGTCGAGGGTGGCGACCTGGTAGCCGTCCATCGCCGCCTGCAGGGCGCAGATGGGGTCGATCTCAGTGATGATCACGCGGGCGCCCTGGCCGCGCAGGGACTCCGCGCAGCCCTTGCCCACGTCGCCGTAGCCGCAGACGACGGCGGTCTTGCCGCCGATGAGGACGTCGGTGGCACGGTTGATGCCGTCGATCAGGGAGTGGCGGCAGCCGTACTTGTTGTCGAACTTGGACTTGGTGACGGCGTCATTGACGTTGATCGCCGGGAAGAGGAGGGTGCCGTCGCGGTGCATCTCGTACAGGCGGTGCACACCGGTCGTGGTCTCTTCGGTGACGCCGCGGATCTCGGACGCCAGTTGGGTCCACTTCTGCGGGGACTCGCCGAGGGTGCGGTTCAGCAGGGTGAGGATGTGGCCGTACTCCTCGCTGTCCGCGGTCGACGGGTCCGGGGCCGCTCCGGCCTTCTCGAACTCGACGCCCTTGTGAACGAGGAGGGTGGCGTCACCACCGTCGTCGAGGATCATGTTCGGGCCGCCGGTGGGGGTGTTCGGCCAGGTCAGGGCCTGCTCCGTGCACCACCAGTACTCTTCGAGCGTCTCGCCCTTCCAGGCGAAGACCGGGACGCCGGCGGGGGCGTTCGGAGTGCCATTCGGACCGACGGCGATGGCCGCGGCGGCGTGGTCCTGGGTGGAGAAGATGTTGCAGGAGGCCCAGCGGACCTCGGCGCCGAGGGCGACCAGGGTCTCGATCAGCACGGCGGTCTGCACGGTCATGTGCAGCGAGCCGGTGATGCGGGCGCCGGCCAGCGGCTGCGAGGCGGCGTACTCCTTGCGGATCGACATCAGGCCGGGCATCTCGTGCTCGGCGAGCGTGATCTCCTTGCGGCCGAACTCCGCAAGGGAGAGGTCGGCGACCTTGAAGTCCTGTCGATTGGCGACCGTCGTCATAACGGGCTGCTCCTCGTAATGGGTGTCGAGGGTGGGTACGGCTGGCTCTGCGGCGGCGGGCACACGAATGCCCGGGCGCTCGCAGCGCAGTCGTCGGAGGCCCTCTCTCCCTCGCCCGGTCCGCAGGAGCGGAGCGGCCGACCGCCATCAGCAGCGACGTCTGACACTGTCATCGAATCTACACCGATGGGCCCGGTCGCTCCCAGCCCGCTCGGGGCCGGGAGCGGCAGGAAGCGGGATCGGGAGTGTCAGTGGCCGGAATCGGCCGGGCCGGCGTCGGGGGCATTCGGGGCCGTGGCCGGATTGGTGCCCGTGGCGGCGGCCGCTTCGTTGTAGATGTCCGGTTCCAGGTAGATGACCCGGGCGATCGGGACGGCTTCGCGGATGCGGGACTCGGCGGCGTTGATGGCGTTGGCGACCTCGGTGGCGGTGTCGTCGTGCTGGACGGCGATCTTCGCGGCGACCAGCAGTTCCTCCGGGCCGAGGTGGAGCGTACGCATGTGGATGATGCGGGTGACGGTTTCGCCGTCGACGACCGCGGCCTTGATCTTGTCGACCTGGTCGGTGCCGGCGGCCTCACCGAGCAGCAACGACTTCGTCTCGGCGGCGAGGACGATTGCGATGATGATCAGCAGGGTGCCGATGCAGAGGGTGCCGATGCCGTCCCAGACGCCGTCGCCGGTAGCGAGGGCCAGGCCCACACCGCCGAGGGCGAGGACCAGACCGATCAGGGCGCCGAGGTCCTCCAGGAGGACGACGGGGAGCTCGGGGGCCTTGGCCCGGCGGACGAACTGGGTCCAGGTGAGCTCGCCCCGGGTCTCGTTGGACTCCTTGATGGCGGTCCGGAAGGAGAAGCCCTCGGCGATGATCGCGAAGATCAGCACGCCGACCGGCCAGTACCAGGCTTCGATCTCGTGCGGGTGCCGGACCTTCTCGTAACCCTCGTACACCGCGAACATGCCACCGACCGAGAACAGGACGATGGAGACGAGGAAGGCGTAGATGTAGCGCTCACGGCCGTAGCCGAAGGGGTGCTGGGGGGTGGCTTCGCGCTGGGCCTTCTTGCCGCCGAGCAGCAGCAGCCCCTGGTTGCCCGAGTCGGCGATCGAGTGGACGCTCTCCGCGAGCATCGACGACGAGCCACTGAACAGGAACGCCACGAATTTGGCCACTGCGATCGCGAGGTTGGCGCCGAGCGCCGCCACGATGGCCTTGGTTCCGCCTGACGCACTCATGGGTGCCTGGTGTCCCTTCGTCAATGGTGCGGCCCTGGCGCCGCGGTACGGCCGGACATTGTTGCAGCCGCTGGTTCGGACGGTGCGTCAGGCCACCACTGTTGCACGGAACAGTGTGCCGGTACCGGACGCTTCGACCTTTTCGCCCGACGGCACGAAGACCGAGGCGCCGGGGGCGAGGCCGAGCGTGCCGACGCGCGGCGCACCGGCGGTGCAGAGCAGGATCTGGGGGGCGGACCTGGTCAGGTCCACGGGGGCGGCGCCGGGTGAGAGGTCGAAGCGCGACAGCCGGAATTCGTCGACCGGGGTCTCGTACAGTTCCTCGCCGGAGGGGGACGCCTCGGGGCGCAGGATGCCGGGGTCGGCCGCCTCGAAGCGGACGATGCCGAGGAGTTCGGGGACGTCGATGTGCTTGGGCGTCAGTCCGCAGCGGAGCACGTTGTCCGAGTTGGCCATGATCTCGACGCCGAGGCCGCCGAGGTACGCGTGCGGGACGCCGGCACCGAGGAACAGGGCTTCGCCGGGCTGGAGTTGTACGTGGTTCAGCAGCATCGCAGCGATGACACCCGGGTCGCCGGGGAAGTGGTGTGCGATGCGGGCGTACGGGGCGTGGGCACCGCCGAGGCGTTCGGCGGCGGCGGCCGCCGCGGTGACCGTCTCCGCCATCTCCGTAGGGTCGGCGGTGAGGATCGCCGTGAGGACCTCGCGGAGGGCCGCCTCCTCGGGGTGGGCGTCGAGCAGATCGACGTACGGCTTGAGGGAGTCGACGTCGAGCGCCGCCATCGCCTCGGCCGCCTCGCTGGGCCGGCGGAAGCCGCAGAGGCCTTCGAACGGAGTGAGCGCGCAGATCAGTTCGGGCTTGTGGTTGGCGTCCTTGTACGTGCGGTGGGGTGCGTCGATCGGGACGGAGCGGCGCTCCTCGTCCTCGTACCCCTTCTTGGCCTGCGCGAGGTCGGGGTGGACCTGGAGGGAGAGGGGTGCGCCCGCCGCGAGCAGCTTGAGGAGGAAGGGGAGGCGGGGGCCGAACTTCTCGACCGTCGCCGGGCCCAGTTCGCCCTCGGGGTCGGCGGCGATGATGTCGGTGAGGGGCTCCTCGGTGCCCGATATGCGGGTGAGGCGGGAGGGGGCTCCGGGGTGGGCGCCCATCCACATCTCGGCCTGGGGCTCGCCGGTGGGGGCGATGCCGAGCAGTTCGGGGATGGCCGTGGTGGAGCCCCAGGCGTAAGGGCGCACGGTGTTGGAGAGCCGGTCCATGGAGATTTTCGTCCTCGTGAGATGCGGGGATCGTGAGATGCGGGGATCGCGCGGTGGGGTGGAGCGGGTCAGGGGTGAGATGCCGACGCCAGGGACAGGTAGACGGCGGCGAAGTCGGTGACTGCGAGGAGTTCGGCGAGGGCTTCGAGTTCGGTGCCCTCTTCCGGCTCGAGTTCGCTGATCGCCGTGTCGTGGCCGAGGGCGAGTTCGCGGGCGGCCGGGGCGGCGCTCAGGCCGCCGGTGGGCCGGTCCCGGAGCAGGACGACCCGGGCGTGCAGGGGCTCCGTCTCGTCGACCCGGTCGCGGAAGAAGTCGTCGGGGTCGGCTCCGGCGGCAAAGCTGCCCGCCAGCAGCGCTCCGTGGGCCGGGAGCGCCTCGGGGAGTTCGGCGGCGAGGGCCGGGCGGCCGGACAGTTCGGCGAGGACGGCGGCGAAGCGTCGCCCGACCGGTCCTGCCGCGTCGCCCTCCGTCCAGATGAGGGGCAGGCTGTCGGCGAGTTCGGCGGCGAGGGTCTTCGCCGGGTTGCTGTATGTGGCGATGGCCGGGCCGCAGCGTTCGGCGGTGCGGTCGAGGCGGTCGGCGACGCCCTGCAGCGCCTCGGGGGTTGCGGTGACCAGGCCGACCCGGTCGAGCAGGGCGAGCAGCGGCGTGAACAGGGCCCAGAGCGTGCCGGGGCCCGCGGCCGACGTCTCGGCGTCGTACTCGCCGTGCGGGGCGGATGCCATCGGTACGACGAGGCCGTGCACCCCGTCGACCGCCTCGCGCAGCGGGGACCGGTGGGGGGCGACGGCGACGACCGTGCAGCCACGCCGGTACCCCTGTTCGGCGAGGAGAGCGAGGCCGGGTTCGGAGCCGTCGGCCGTGGCGATCAGCAGCAGGTCGACGGAGCCGGCCCAGCCGGGGAGCGTCCAGCGCATCGCGCCCGCGGCGGGTGCGACGCCGGAAGGAGAGATACGGGTGACGGGGGCCGAGGCGCCCGCCAGCGCGGAGATCAGGTCGGCGACGCCGGTTGCGGCGGTGCCGGAGCCGGCGACCATGACGGCGCGGGGCCGGCCCTCCGGGGTCAGTTCGGTGATCCCGGCCTCCGCGGCGTGCCGGGAGGCGGTGCGGACGCGCGCCCCGGCCTCGGCGGCGCCACGGAGCAGACCGCGGCGGTCGGCTCGGGCCAGTGCTTCCGGGGCGTCGAGCAACGACTCGTCGAGCATGGGGACGGGCCTCCGATCACGTGCTGCTCAGCGTGAGGTCTGCGGTGTACGGGGCGGGGCCGACGATGTGGCGCGTGGCGGCGGTCCCGTGACTCGCTGTTACGCGGGGCGGCGGGCCTCGTCGACGAGGAGGACGGGGATGCCGTCCCGTACCGGGTAGGCCAGGCCGCAGTCCGTGCCGGTGCAGACCAGCTCGGGGCTGTCGGCTGCCGAGCGGTCGTCCAGCGGCGAGTGGCAGGCCGGGCAGGCGAGGATCTCCAGGAGGCCGGCTTCGAGCGGCATGGGGTGGGTCCCTTCGGCATTCGAACGTGGTTGTTCGGTTCACGCGGATCAGGCGTCGTCAGCCTACCGCCGGGGTGGCGGGGGCGCGGCCTGGCCCGGCCCTGGTGGGGGTCCGCAGGGGTGCGGGTGCGGGGTGCGAGGTGGGGCAGGAGTGGGTGCAGGGGCGGGGCGGAGTGGGTGCAGAGGCTGGAGCGTGCAGCCCCCTGCCTGTCCCTTCCCGAAACAGGGGCTCCGCCCCGGACCCCGGTCCTCAAAAACCGGACGGGCTGAATGATCGCTCGGGACGAAAGGCTGAATGGTCGCTCGGGACGAAAGGGTGTCCTTATGCGCGGACCAGGGCCAGGACCTCGTCACGTACCGCCTTCATCGTCCCCGCGTCCCGGGCCTCGACGTTCAGGCGCAACAGGGGTTCCGTGTTGGAGGCCCGGAGGTTGAACCACCAATCCGATGCCGCGACCGTCAGACCGTCCAGTTCGTCGAGCGTGACGCCGTCGCGCGACTCGAAGGATGCGCGTACCGCCGCCGTGCGGGCCGGCTGGTCGTCGACCGTGGAGTTGATCTCGCCGGAGCCGGTGTAGCGGTCGTACTGCGCGACCAGATCGGAGAGCGGGCCCGGCTGGCCGCCGAGAGCGGCGAGGACGTGGAGGGCGGCGAGCATGCCGGTATCGGCGTTCCAGAAGTCGCGGAAGTAGTAGTGCGCGGAGTGTTCGCCGCCGAAGATCGCGCCGTGCTCGGCCATCTCCGCCTTGATGAAGGAGTGGCCGACGCGGGTGCGGACGGGGGTGCCGCCGTGTTCGCGGACCACCTCGGGGACCGACCAGGAGGTGATCAGGTTGTGGATGACGGTGCCCTTGCCGCCGTTGCGGGCGAGTTCGCGCGCCGCGACCAGGGCAGTGATCGCGGACGGGGAGACTCCCTCGCCGCGTTCGTCGACGACGAAGCAGCGGTCCGCGTCGCCGTCGAAGGCGAGGCCCAGGTCGGCGCCCTCGGCCAGCACCCGGGCCTGGAGGTCGACGAGGTTCTTCGGGTCGAGGGGGTTGGCCTCGTGGTTGGGGAACGTGCCGTCCAGTTCGAAGTACAGGGGGACGATGTCGAGCGGCAGTCCCTCGAAGACGGTGGGGACGGTGTGGCCGCCCATGCCGTTGCCCGCGTCGACCACGACCTTCAGCGGACGGATGGCCGTCAGGTCGACCAGGGACCGCAGGTGGGCCGCGTAGTCGGTGAGGGTGTCGCGGTCCGTGACGGTGCCGGGGGTGGTGACCGGCTGCGGTACGCCTTGCTCGGCCCATTTCTCGATCAGGGCACGGATCTCGGCGAGCCCGGTGTCCTGCCCGACTGGCGCGGCGCCCGCCCGGCACAGTTTGATGCCGTTGTACTGCGCCGGGTTGTGCGAGGCGGTGAACATCGCCCCGGGCAGACCCAGGCTGCCGGAGGCGAAGTACAGCTGGTCGGTGGAGCAGAGGCCGATCAGGGTGACGTCCGCACCGCGTGCCGCCGCGCCGCGCGCGAACGCCGCCGAGAGGCCGGGCGACGACGGGCGCATGTCGTGGCCGATCACGATCGCCTCCGCGTCCGCCACCTCGACGAATGCCGCCCCGAACTGCTCGGCCAGCGATTCGTCCCACTGGTTGGGCACGACTCCGCGCACGTCGTACGCCTTCACGATCTGCGACAGATCAGCAGCCACGGGCCGGTCCTCCTGAGATTTCTTCGGACCGCCCAAACTACCCGGCCGGGCCGCGGGCCCTCGGGGGGATGTCGTCGTTCGGTGGTCGACCGCTTCAGGAGTCGGGGGAGCGCAGGACCCGCAGGTGACCGCGGCGCGCGACCTCCATCGGGTCCGCGGCGTGCGGGCCGCCGCCTCTGGCCTCGGCCGCGCGGTCGTGCGGACGCGCTGCTTCCCGCACGGCGTTGGCGAGCGCTTCGAGGTCGTCACCGCTGGGGCGGGTGGGCACGGAGGGGTCGGCGAGCCGGACGACTTCCCAGCCGCGTGGCGCGGTCAGTCGCTCGCTGTGCTCGGCACAGAGGTCGTAGCAGTGGGGCTCGGCGTAGGTGGCGAGCGGGCCGAGGACCGCAGTCGAGTCGGCATAGACGTACGTCAGTGTCGCGACGGCAGGGCGGCCGCACGCGGTGCGCGAACAGCGACGTACAGGGCTCACGATGTTGGACGGTACCGCACTCTTGAGCGGGCTGCGACGACTCTCCCTCAGGTCACCCCACCGTGTCGCACTGTGACCTCCGGCACAACCGTCTTTCGGGCAACTGCCCTGACCTGCGCGGGAAGAGGGAAGCGCAGGTCGCAACGGCAACGATTTCGGTCACCACTCGGTACATAAGCTGTCAGTACATAGGAGAGCGGTGGTCGCGGACCGGGCCTGAAACGGGCTCAAGCTTGGCCGGAATGTTCAAGTGTGGACATGCCGCTGTGCTGTCGGTGACGGGCGATCCGCCTGCCCCGCAGAGGGTTACGCTGCGTCGGTGATGGACAGTTCTGTACCGCCGCCCCACCCGTCCGAGCCGCGGTCCGAGCCGCGACCGCGCCGTCGTGACCGCCACGGCCGCGGCATGCGCGGCCCCGTCGCCCCGCCCCAGGTGCCACTCTCGGCCACCAGGGCGGAGAACTTCCGTGATCTCGTACAGGACTCGGTGGAGCGGCTGGAGCGGCGCTGGCCTCAGCTGGCCGATGTCGACTTCATGGTCCTCGATGTGCCGGGGCCGCAGGAGGAGACCGTACCGCTGGGGCGTGCGGTGTCCGCGGAGAAGGACCGGCCCGCGCAGATCATCATCTACCGGCGACCCGTCGAGATCCGTACCAAGAACCGCGACGAGCGTGCGCTGCTGGTGCACGAGGTCGTGGTCGAGCAGGTCGCGGAGCTGCTCGGGCTGTCACCGGAGTCGGTGGATCCGCGGTACGGGCAGGACTAGGGCCTCTCGTTCGGATCACGCCGGGCTCGCGGGGTCCGGCATGATCCAAACGAAAGACCCCAGTGGTACGGGGAGGGGCCGACGCCGGCCCCTCCCCGTACCCGTTGCTCACTCGTCCAGGACCGAGAGGTCCTGTTCGGTGTCGGGTACCTCGACCGTTCCGCCGTCGTCCGGAAGCGTCTGCACCGTGAACATCGGGATCCCGCCCTCCGGAAGGGACAAGGTGCGCGCGGCATGGACCGGACCGCCCGACTCCGTCTCGATCGTCAGCGCGTAGCTGCCCTTGAGCCCGGCGGGTACCGGCGGGGTGACGGCGATCGTCGTACCGGCCTTGACCGTGTACGTCTGGACGGTCTGTTCGCCGCCCTCGCTGCCCGCGGAGGCCGTGACCTTCACCTTCCCGGTGGCGCCCGGAGCCGTAAGGGAGAGCGTCGAGCCCTTCGCCCGGTTGTCGGCCACGGTGGCCTGCGCGCCCACCGGTCCGGTCGCCGGGATGTACGCGACCTCCCGCTTGTCGCCGGTGCCCCGGACCACACGCAGCGCCGCCACCACCGGAGTGGCCCGTCCGCTCTCCGCCGGGGTCAGCAGCAGGGAGCCCGCTTCACCCCTCGTGACGTCCTTCAGGTCGACGCCTGCGGTCATGTTCGACTTGATGTGAAGATCCTCGTGTCCGGCCGGTGAGATCGCACCGTTCCTGCCCAGCAGCTTCACCTTCAGGTCGGCGTCGTCCTCGCCGGGGGCGAAGGCCACCAGCCGGACGTCCGTGGCGTCCGCCGGGATGCCAGGGAGGACGAGGGTGCCCGTCGGGTCGACGGAGGCGGCGAGCCAGTCGCTGCCGGTGTCGTCGCCCGCGGCCCTGACGACGGCGCCGACCCGGCCGGTACGCGTGGTGACATGAACGGTCACGTCGTCGGCCGCCTCGCTGGTCAGGGTGGAGATCAGGACCGGGACGCTGGACCTGGCCGGGACCGGGACGCCCTCCCCCGCATCGGACTTGAGCGAGCCGTCCGGTCCGTACAACTCGATGTCCGCCACCGCGGCCGTGTCGTCCGGATTGGTGAGGTGGACGTAGTCCTCGCGGGACTTCGCGGTGCTGGCGGCCGGGAACCAGAAGTTCGTGTCGGGTCCGGTGCAGCTGACCCCGAGCAGGCCGCGGGAGGCGCCCGCGCTGACCGTGGTGGTCTGCTGCGTGGTCCAGCCTGGGGCCAGAGCGCCGGTGGCGGTGCCGACCAGGGCGGGGGCGTCGGAGCCGGACGCCTCGGCGGTGGCCGGTGTGCCCGGCTTCTTGAGGGAGACGACGGGCTTGTCGGAGTCCGCCTTCTTGCTCTTGTCCTCCCTCCCGTCCGTCTCGGCGGTGGTGTCGTCGCCCGCGTCCGCCGTGGTGGAGACGGACGGCATCAGTTCGGCGGCGCCTGCCGCGCCGCCGCTGCCTGCCACCGGGGTGAAGGACGTGTACGTCGTCTCCGCGAGTTCCGAGAGGCCGGGCGCCGGGCAGAGCAGGCTGGACCGCTCCACCGGCAGTCGTGCGGCGGCCTTCGCCTCGCCTGCGTCCGCGCCGCCCGGCGCGGTGAGCGCGGCGAACCCGGTGACGGCGGCAAGGGCTACGGTGCCCGCGATGAGGGACAGGCTGGTGGACTTCACTCGGACTCGCCTCGCGATGCGTTACCGGTCGGCCACGGACTCGGGGCCGGGGCGGGGTTCTCGTCGGGGTTCTGCGGGTCGTACGGGGGCTGTGGTGTGTAGGGGGCCTGCGGGTCGTACGGGGGCTGTGGGGCGTACTGGCTGTACTGGCCCTGGTCGTACGCGCCCTGGTTCTGGTCGTACTGGCCCTGGTTGTACTGGCCCTGGTCCTGGTCGTACGCGCCCTGGTTCTGGTCGTACTGCTGCTGCGGGTAGCCGTACGGGTCGTACGCCGGGGTGGTGCCCCGCTGGTACGGATCGCCGGCGGGCGGCTGCTCGCCCTGGTACTGCGTGTAGTCGGCGCCCTGGTACTGCTGGGTGTCCCACTCGCCGTACTGCGGTTGCTGCGGTACAGGGGCGTACTGGCCGTCGTCGTCCGGTTGGGCGTACGGGTCCTGTACCGCGGACTGCTCGCCGTACGGGTCCTGCGCTTCGGACTGCTCGGTGTACGGGTCGGTCGTCTGCTGCGCGGGGATGCTCTCCCCTGCCTCGTCCGGTGTCGGCTCGGCGTCCTCGGATGCCGCCTCCGCCTCCGCGGCGGCGCGCAGCCTGCGCGCCCGGCGTCCCTCGCCCGCGACCGGCTCCGCCGGAACCGTCAGGTCCTCCTCGGGCAGGTCGTCGTCGATCTCCCTGCGGCGGCCCGGCAGGGCCAGGACCAGCAGGAGCACACCGAGCGCGGCCTGGGCCCAGATCCACGCGGTGTGGGTGATCGGCGTCTCGTACGTGAGGTCCAGCGTGCCGCCCTCGGCGGGCAACTCGAAGCCCTGTGCCCAACCGTCCACGGTCCTGGCGGTCAGTGCCCGGCCGTTCAGCGTGGCCTGCCAGCCGGCGTCTGCGGCGTCGGCGATCCGCAGAACGCGGCCGGAGCCGCCCGCGGGAATCTTGGAGTGCGCCTCGACCGGCCAGGAGCCGACGGGCAGCTGTTCGCCGCCGGTGCCGGACGGGACGATCATGATGCGGGCGACCTGACGGTCCACGCGCCACAGCGCGCTGCCGTCGAGCTGGCTCAGCCGGCTCAGACCCGGGGTCGCGTCGAGCACCCGGCTCATCTCGCGCGGCGCGCCGTCCCGTACGAGTACGTAACGGATGGCGAAGCCGCTGAGCTGGCTGCCCTGGTCGGCCCCCGAGCCCGCGACCAGGTTGGCGACCACCTTGTCCAGGTGGCTGTTGGAGCCGACTGACTCAGCCAGTTCCGCGTCGCCGAGCCGCGCGCCGGAGCCGCGGACCAGGGTGTATGCGACAGAGGCGGGCGAGGTGCCGCCCAGGACCAGGGTGCGTGGCTGGTCGCGGGTGCTGCTCTCCTCCGCGACGAACGCGGGGACCTGCACCGGGTCACGGCGCTCCAGCGGGCCCGCGGCGCCGCCGATCATCCAGCCGGCGGCGGCCAGCGCCGGGGCCAGCACTGCGGCGAGGGCGATCAGGGCGGCGACGGGCTGCCGCCAGCCGAAGCTGAGCTCGGCGACCCGTACCCGGGCGCCGTCCGCGCCGACGAGCGCGGCGGAGATCAGCGCGATGCCGTAGACGAGGGTGGCGGGCCCGGCCCAGCCGGAGCCGTTGGCGAGCCCGGCGAAGACCAGGGCGACGAGCGCGACGGCCCATGCGGCACGGATCGCGAACTGCCGCTCCCCGCGCAGCAGAGCGGCCAGCGCCGCGAACACGATGCCGAGCAGCAGCACGCCGCCCGCGGCCTTCGGGCCGCCGGGGCTGATCCCGAGCAGGTCGAGTGCGGAGGCCGTACCCGTACCGAAGTCCAGGCCCGCCTCGGTCAGGAACGACGAGGGGCTGCTGAGCAGCGACAGCGACCACGGCGCGAGGACCAGCAGCGGAGTGCCGATCGTGGCGAGGAAGCGGAGTCCGTAGGCGGCGATGTCGTCGCGGCGCAGCACGAGGACGCCGATGCCGAGGACGACAGCGAGCGGCCAGACGATGGGCGTGAAGGCCATCGCGAGGGTGAGGAGAAGGGTGTACGCCCAGGTGGCGCGCCAACTGCCGCGGGTGTCCCCATGGCCGCGCATCCCGCACGCGGAGACGGCGGCGCGGGCGACCAGCGGAAGCAGAATCGCCAGTACGGCGGTGCCGAGGCGGCCGGTCGCGAGGGCACCGGTCGCGGCGGGCAGGAAGGCGTACACGATGCTCGCCCAGGCCCGCAGCAGTCGTGATTCGAGGAGCGGGCGGGAGACGAAGTACGCGGTGAGTCCGGCGAGCGGGACCGAGCAGACGAGCAGCAGCGTGAGCGCGAAGCCGGTCGAGCCGAGGAACAGCGCGGACAGGGCGGAGATCACGGCAAGGTAGGGCGGTGCGGTCTGGGTGCCGCCGGTGCCGACCGGGTGCCAGCCGTCCGCGTACCGCCCCCACAGGTCGGAGACGTCCGCGGGTGCGGGCAGCAGCGCGCCGCCCGCCAGCGCGCCGCCGCCGAGGAGGCCGCGGCAGGCGACGAGGGAGACGAGGAGCAGGACTGCGAAGAGGACCGGGCCGGGCTTGCGGCCGATCCGCTTCAGCCGGGCGAACTGCTCGATCTCCAGGAAGTCGGCGTCGTCACCGCCCGGTCCGGACTCGACGGCGCCATGTCGTGAACCGCCGGAATCGGCGTCGGATCGGCTGCCGAAGTTTCCGGCGACCTGCTCGACGGTGGCGCGGACGGTCGCGCCGGGCGGCGGGAAGAGCCCGCGCAGCTCGGTCGCGTCCACGACGCCCTTGCCGCGCCTGCGGCGGGCCGCGAGGATCCTGCCGGGGCGCAGCAGGGTGCCCAAGAGTCCGGTGACCTCGTCGACTGCCTGGCCGGGCACCTTGCCGACCAGATAGGCCAGGGTACGGAGCAGGGTGCCGAGGACGAGCCGGAGCAGCACCCAGGGCAGCTGCTTGCCGCGGGCGTTGACGAGCATCGTGTAAACGGCACCGGCCTTGTCGACGCGGTGCGGGGAGGCGACGGAGCGTCCGGCGCAGTCGATGGGGCGGCGTTCCCGGGCGGATGCCTCGGCATGCCGTAGGACGGCGTCGGGGGCGACGAGGACCCGGTGTCCGGCGGCGTGCGCGCGCCAGCAGAGATCGACGTCGTCACGCATCAGCGGGAGCCGGCGGTCGAACCCGCCGAGTTCCTCCCAGATGTCACGGCGGATCAGCATGCCGGCGGAGGAGACCGAGAGCACGGTACGGACCTGGTCGTGCTGGCCCTGGTCCTGCTCGCGGCGGTCGAGTCCGGTCCAGCGGCGTCCGCTGTTGGCGATGGAGACGCCGACTTCGAGGAGCTGCTTGCGGTCGTACCAGCCGCGGAGTTTGGGGCCGACGATCCCGGCATGGTGGTCGGTCTCGACGACGCGCAGCAGCTCGGCGAGCGCGTCCGGCTCGGGTGCGCAGTCGTCATGGAGCAGCCAGAGCCACTGCACTGGTTCGCCGTGCGGCAGTTCGGGCAGGTCGTACGCGTCGTCGCGCCAGCTCCTGGTGACCGGGTCCCAGCCACTGGGGCGCTTCAGGTACGGCAGATCCTCGGGCGTGAGTTCACCGGCCGTGCGAACCGCCTCGTCGACGGCCGTACCGAAGCTCGTACGACGTGCGAGGTGCAGGACACGCTCGGCGCCGAGCGCGTCGGTGACCAGCCGCGCCGAGTCGTCGGCGGAGCCGGTGTCGGCGGCGACGACCTGCTGTACGGGACGTTCCTGCCCGAGCAGCCCGGCCAGCACGGCGGGCAGCCAGCGGGCGCCGTCGTGGGCGACCAGCACGGCGGTGACGACGTGCCGGGGGAACTCTGGGGCGGCGGCGGCCGCGTACGGCGCCGTCGATTGGCTGTGCACGGACATCGAGGTACGGGCCCTCCGGCCGGGTCCGGGGGGGCGTCCCCCCGGGGGCTGCATCGGTGTACACGCGCGCTCCGTCGGGGCGTTGGCGCGTCTCGGACGGGGCCCCACACTAACGGTATGGATGACCGGGGTGACGCCGAGCGGTTGAACGGGGGCGACCGGAGGGCGACGTTGCGGAGCGGCCGCACCGGCGTCAACACGAGGGTGTGCGGACACGGCGATGGCCCGCCGCCTGCGGGCAGGGTGCAGGCGGCGGGCCATCGGGGCCGGGGTTCGGAGTGTGGTCGGTGGTGCTCGGGCGGCCGGGGGTTCCAGCGAATCCGTCGGTCCGTCGCTTCACGGGCCTCGCGGTCAGACTGCGGCCTTCTTCAGGCGTCGCCGCTCCCGTTCGGAAAGGCCGCCCCAGATACCGAACCGCTCGTCATTGGACAGGGCGTACTCAAGGCATTCGGACCGGACTTCACAGGCGAGGCAGACCTTCTTGGCCTCGCGGGTCGATCCGCCCTTCTCGGGGAAGAAGGACTCGGGATCGGTCTGGGCGCACAGTGCGCGCTCCTGCCAGCCGAGTTCCTCGTCCGCGTCCTCGACCAGCAGTTGCTGGAACAGCTCGGTCATGTGCGCCCCTCGTCTGTCTCTTGCGTCCCCGTGATGCAGCCGTTATCGATTCGGCCGAACGACACGAGTGAAATTACAAGTGTGTGGATCCGAGCCAGTCAAGCGGAGATCTGCTATTGGGCCCGGTATTCACTCTGCGGAACCAAGCCTATGCGGAAAGTGTGCAAATCACCAAAAAACCTGACATATGCCACGGGCTTCGCCGGGCCCCCATCCCTCACGGAGTCAGACTCCCGAGAGGGCGGCCATGTTTCGATTCGATCACCGAAGCGATCAAGATCACAGTCGGGTCACGAGGCCGCTGCGACGTTTGAGGGCGCCGCTGTTGCGCCACATCTCCGGCACGGTGGGCGCACAAACCTTTCTCCGACCGGAGTAACCGGATGAGGTGAAACATTACCGCCAAAACGGGCATCGGGTTGACAACGGGAGCTTTGCTCGGTTCCCTTGCTGTCATGCCAGCGACCTCAGTGATGCACGTGACCCACCTCCGTGGGTTCCGCACCGCTGTCCAGGCTCGCTGTTGCTGTTCCAGCTGTCGCAGCTGTTGAGGCCTTCGCACTCCAGCCAGTCGCAGCTCTCCTCCGGACCCGGCCTTCTCCGGACAACCCGTCGAACGGCTTCTCCGCCCGGCGGCTGCCCGGTCCCTCCCCGGTCCACGCTCCTCGCGACACCCCCGGATCTCTGCATCTGCACTTTTGCCCTGCACTGCACTCACTTGCCGAGGAACCACCGCACTCATGAACAGCAACAGTGACCTCCAGATCGCCGGCGACATCCTTGAGGTCCAGCACCTCCTCCGGCCCGCCCGCCAGCACCCCTCCACGGTGGCCGAGTTCGTCGGGCTCGCCCGCAGCATCGCCGCCGACCGCCCGCAGTGGGCTCCGCTCGTCCAGTACGACGCGACCACCCGCTGGTACCACCGGCTGCTCACGGGTCCCGGATACGAGGTCTGGCTGCTCAGTTGGGTCCCCGGTCAGAGCAGCGGGCTGCACGACCACGGACTGTCGTCCGGCGTACTGACCGTCCTGGAAGGCGAACTGACCGAGCGTACGGAGCGAGGCATGCGATCGCTGGACTCCGGCGCGCAGCGCGTGTTCGCGCCCGGATATGTCCACGAAGTGGTCAACGACTCCCTCGAACCGGCCGTCAGCCTGCACATCTACTACCCGGGGCTCACCGAGATGCCCATGCACGCGGCGCAGTGCGCCTCGGAGACTGCCGACGCCGTACGCGCCTGACCCCACCCGTCGCCCACCACCACCCCCACAACGATCAGGCTGCGCCTGACAGTCCCACCCGTCGCCCACCACCACCCCCACAATGATCAGGCTGCGCCTGACAGACTGGTCTGTATGCGCATTGTGGTTCTGGCCGGCGGTATCGGTGGTGCTCGTTTTCTGCGTGGCCTCAAGCAGGCCGCGCCCGACGCGGACATCACGGTGATCGGCAATACCGGTGACGACATCCATCTGTTCGGACTCAAGGTCTGCCCCGACCTCGACACCGTGATGTACACCCTCGGCGGTGGCATCAACGAGGAGCAGGGCTGGGGCCGTACCCACGAGAGCTTCCACGTCAAGGAGGAACTCGCGGCGTACGGCGTGGGACCCGAATGGTTCGGGCTCGGCGACCGTGACTTCGCGACCCACATCGTCCGTACGCAGATGCTGGGCGCCGGCTACCCGCTGAGCGCCGTCACCGAGGCGCTCTGCGCTCGCTGGAAGCTTGGGGTCCGGCTGCTGCCGATGTCCGACGACCGGATCGAGACGCATGTCGCCGTCGACGTCGACGGCGAGCGCAAGGCGATCCACTTCCAGGAGTACTGGGTGAAGCTGCGCGCCTCGGTCCAGGCGCAGGCGATCGTGCCCGTCGGTGCCGAGCAGGCGAAGCCGGCGCCTGGTGTCCTGGAGGCCGTCGCCGACGCCGATGTCATCCTCTTCCCGCCGTCCAACCCCGTCGTCTCGGTCGGCACCATCCTCGCCGTGCCCGGGATCCGGGAGGCGATCGCCGAGGCCGGGGTGCCGGTCGTCGGCCTCTCCCCCATCGTCGGGGACGCGCCGGTACGCGGCATGGCGGACAAGGTGCTCGCCGCGGTCGGCGTCGAGTCCACGGCGGCCGCCGTCGCCCGGCACTACGGCTCCGGGCTGCTCGACGGCTGGCTCGTCGACACGGTGGACGCCGGGACGGTCGACGAGGTGGAAGCCGCGGGCATCCGCTGCCGGGCCGTGCCGCTGATGATGACGGATGTCGACGCGACCGCCGAGATGGCGCGGCAGGCGCTGGCGCTGGCCGAGGAGGTACGGGCGTGAGCGGCACGGCCGCCGGTGAGACGCCCTCGTACCGGGTGTGGGCGCTGCCCGGAATGCCCGAGGTACGGGCCGGGGACAATCTCGCGAAGCTGATCGCCGCCGCCGAGCCGGGACTGGCCGACGGTGACGTCCTGCTCGTCACCTCGAAGATCGTCTCCAAGGCGGAGGGCCGGATCGCCGAAGCCACCGACCGGGAGGCGGCGATCGACGCCGAGACGGTACGCGTGGTGGCGCGCCGCGGCACGC
The DNA here is from genome assembly GCF_040655115.1 of Streptomyces atratus. GTDB lineage: Bacteria > Actinomycetota > Actinomycetes > Streptomycetales > Streptomycetaceae > Streptomyces > Streptomyces atratus_D. The sequence continues at coordinate 20,328 of NZ_JBFAJH010000013.1, forward strand.
TGCGGATCGTCGAGAACCGGCAGGGCCTGGTCATGGCCGCGGCCGGGGTCGACGCGTCGAACACCCCCGCCGGGACGGTGCTGCTGCTCCCCGAGGACCCGGACGCCTCCGCGCGGACGATCCGGGACGGACTTCGGGACACTCTCGGCGTCGAGGTCGGGGTCCTGATCACGGACACCTTCGGGCGGCCGTGGCGCAACGGGCTGACCGATGTCGCCATCGGGGCGGCCGGGGTGCGGGTGCTGGACGATCTGCGGGGCGGAACGGATGCGTACGGCAATCCGCTGAGCGCCACCGTGGTCGCCACCGCGGACGAGCTCGCCTCGGCCGGTGATCTGGTCAAGGGCAAGGCGGAAGGGCTGCCGGTCGCGATCGTGCGGGGGCTCTCTCATGTGGTGGACCCGGCGGACGCGGAGGCCGGGTCCCGGGCGATGGTGCGGGTAGCCGCCGACGACATGTTCCGGCTCGGGACGTCCGAGGCGGTGCGGGAAGCGGTGACGCTGCGGCGTACGGTCCGGGAGTTCACGGACGAGCCGGTGGACCCGGCGGCGGTACGGCGCGCCGTCGCCGCGGCGGTGACGGCGCCCGCGCCGCATCACACGACACCGTGGCGGTTCGTGCTCCTGGAGTCCGAGCAGTCGCGGACCCGGCTGCTCGACGCGATGCGGGACGCGTGGATCGCGGATCTGCGTCGCGACGGGAAGAGCGAGGAGTCGATCGCCAAGCGGGTGCGACGGGGCGATGTGCTGCGCCGGGCGCCGTATCTGGCGGTGCCGTGCCTGGTGATGGACGGCGCCCACACGTACGGGGACGCGCGACGGGACGCCGCGGAGCGCGAGATGTTCGTGGTCGCGGCGGGGGCGGGCGTCCAGAACTTCCTGGTGGCACTGGCCGGTGAGCAGCTCGGGTCGGCGTGGGTGTCGTCGACGATGTTCTGCCGCGATGTGGTGCGTGAGGTGCTCGATCTGCCGGCGGAGTGGGATCCGTTGGGGGCGGTGGCGGTCGGGCGTCCGGCGGTCGCGCCGGTGGCCCGGGCGGAGCGGGGTGCGGAGGGGTTCGTCGCGGTGCGGTGAGGTGGGCCGGGGCGGGTTTTCCCCTGCCCGCCCCTTCCCGGGACCCGGGGGCGACCCCGAGTCCCCCTTTGTCCTCGATCGCCGTACGGGCTCGAAAGCGGCGCGGCCTGTCGCGACCCGCGGGCTCGGTTCGTCCTCAGGCACCGGACGCGCTCGCATGTGCCGCGGCTGGTCGTGGAGTGCGAGGCCGGGTCAGGTGTTTGAGGTGGTTTCAGAGGCGGGCGATGTCGCCTCTTGTCATGCGCGGAGCTCTGCGCGGCGGGGTGTGGCCCGAGAGCAGGATGAGGCGTGTGGCTCGGTGGCGTTGGCCCTCGTAGGGGGTCAGGAGCGTCAGCATTTCCGCATCGTCGGCGTTTCTGTTGCCTGCCAGGGCGTGCCCGATGATGCCGGGGAGGTGGAGGTCGCCCACGGTGACCGCGTCGGGGGCGCCGTTGGCTCGTTGGAGAGTTTCCGCCGAGGTCCAGGGGCCGATGCCGGGGATCAGTTCAAGACGGGCGGTGGCCTCGGGGAGGGGCATCGTCGCCGCTTCCTCCAGACGGCGGGCGACTCGTACCGCGCGCAGGATCGTGGCCGAGCGCTTGGCGTCGACGCCTGCGCGGTGCCATTCCCAGGACGGGATCAAGGACCAGGTGCGCGGGTCCGGCATGACGTGCAGGCCGTGCGTGCCGAACAGGTTCGCCGCCGGGCCGGGGGCCGGGGTGCCGTACGTACGGACCAGGAGGCGCCATGCGCGGTAGGCCTCGTCGGTGGTGACCTTCTGTTCCAGGATCGACGGGATCAGCGACTCCAGCACCAGGCCGGTGCGCAGCAGGCGCAGTCCGGGGCGGCGGTGCCGGGCCGCGGCGACCAGGCGGTGGCGGGGGCGGAATGCTTCCGGGTCGTCCTCCGCGCCGAGCAGGGCCGGGAGCTGGTCCAGCAGCCAGGACGCGCCGCGGCCCCAGGCCGTCGCCTCGATCCGGCTGCCCCGGTCGGTGATGTGGAGCGTGCCGGGGCCTGCCGGGGTGCGGGTGGCCCGCCAGACCGAGCCGTCCCGGTCGATGCGGAACGTGGGGTCGGCGGGGCCGCGGCGCAGCGGGCCGAGGACGAGGCGCAGGTCGAGCGGGCCCGGCGGGGTCCAGTCCCGGGTCAGTGTCTCCGGTACCGGACCGGTCGGCACCTGGCGTGGGACGGGCGTGCGTGGGGCGCTGCGGGGAGCGAATCGTCCTGCCACGGGTGAGGTCCTCGGTCGTCGGGAGTGCCTATCGAGGGTACGCGCCGCAGCGCGTACGTCATTCGTCCGACGAGAAGCGGACCGACGCGTCCGGCAGGACTGCACCGCACCAGACGCGGACGCCGTCCCGCAGTTCGTTGTCGGCGCCGACGTGGGCGCCGTCGCCGATGACCGCGCCCGTCAGGACCGTACGGCTGCCGATCCGGGCTCCCGCTCCGACCAGGGAGTCCGTGATCACGGCCCCGGGTTCGACGACCGCTCCGGCCAGTACCGCGGAGCCGTCGATCCGGGCGCCCTCGCCGATCAGGGCGTCCTCGCAGATGACCGTACCGCCGGTGAGTTTGGCGTCGGCGGCGACGGATGCGGTCGGCAGGACGAGCCGGTCGCCGCACCGGCCGGGGACGGCCGGGGACGGGGCTCGGCCGAGGACCAGGTCGGCGGAGCCGCGTACGAATGCCTGCGGCGTGCCGAGGTCCAGCCAGTACGTGGAGTCGACCATGCCCTGGAGGTGCGCGCCGGAGGCGAGCAGTCCGGGGAAGGTCTCGCGCTCCACGGAGACCGGCCGGCCTGCCGGGATCGTGTCGATGACCGAGCGGCGGAAGATGTATGCCCCCGCGTTGATCTGGTCGGTGACGATCTCCTCGGGCGTCTGCGGCTTCTCCAGGAACGCGGTGACCCTGCCCGTGGAGTCCGTCGGTACGAGTCCGAAGGCGCGGGGGTCCTCGACCCGGGTGAGGTGGAGCGAGACATCTGCGCCGGAGGTGGCGTACGAGGTGACCAGCGCGCGGATGTCGAGGCCGGTGAGGATGTCGCCGTTGAAGATGAGCACGGGTTCGTCCGGGCCCGAGGCGAGGCGGGACGCCACGTTGCGGATGGCTCCGCCGGTGCCGAGCGGTTCACGTTCGGTGACGTACTCGATGTGCAGGCCGAGCGACGAGCCGTCGCCGAAGTACGGCTCGAAGACCTCCGCCAGGTACGAGGTCGCGAGCACGATGTGCTCGACCCCGGCGGCCCGCGCCCGCGCCAGTTGGTGCATGAGGAACGGGACACCTGCCGCCGGAACCATGGGCTTCGGAGTGTGCACCGTGAGCGGGCGCAGTCGGGTGCCCTTGCCACCGACCAGGAGAATCGCTTCTTTTGCCTCTGTCACGGCACGTCTCTGCTTCCTGCTGGGGCCGGGCCTGGTTTTGGCTGGCCAGTGTATGCAGACCGGTCGGTTCATCACCGTCCGACAGCCCCGCAGCAGTCCGCAGCGGCGGGTCGTCAGCGGCCTTGCAGACGGGCGGAGCTGGTCCGGGCCGTGCCGAGCTTCTCGTAGAGGCGTGCTCCCGGGCATTCGGTGACGAAGCCGTCCCGATGACCGGAGATGACCTTGAGTTTGGCCTTCGTTCCCTTCTTGAACCGGTTGCCGCCGCCGGAGACGAGCGTGGTGCTGCCACTGGGGTCGGCGCCGAACAGGCCGAGCTTCCAGGCGGTGAGCTTGGCGACGGCGTTCACCACCGCGGTGGGCGGGTTGGACGTGGTGAAGGTTCCGAGCACCGCAATGCCCATGCTGTTTGCGTTGAAACCGAGAGTGTGCGCGCCCTGGACGGCCTTCGTCACACCTCCGGCGCGTCCTTCGTAGATATTTCCGCACTTGTCGACGGCGAAGTTGTAGCCGATGTCGCGCCAGCCGCTGCTCGTGACGTGGTAGCGGTAGATACCGCGAAGGACCGAGGCCGCTTGCGAACACGTGTAGCTGTTGCCCGTGGCGGTGTGATGGATGAAGGCGGCCTTGACGGACTTCGTGTACACGAAGGTGCTCTCGCGGAGCTTCTCCTCGGCGCCCCAGCCCTTGCGGGTGATGATGCTCGGGCGGGGGCCGATGTACGGCTCGGCGCCCGGGGCGACGCCGGCCGCGGCCTCGCTCTCCGCCTCGGTCTGCTCCTTGCTCAGCGCGGGGAGGACCAGGGCTTCGGAGGACGGGGCACGGCTGTCTCCGCTGCCCGCTGCGGCTCCCGGGCCGGAGGCGGGGAGTTGCTGCGGGTCCTTGCCCGGGTCGACGAGTTCGAGCCGCAGCCCGTCGGGCAAGGGGACGTGGACGCCGCTGCCCCGGTCCCGTCCGTCGGTCGCTTCGGGGCTCACCCGGACCTCGACGCCGTCGGAGCCGCCGACCCAGAGCGGGGCGGTGGAGCCGCGGACGGTCCCGGAGTCGCGTTCGGCGGTGCCGGGATCGGCGCCGTGCTCGGCGTTGTGGGTCTCCAGCTCCTGCCAGTCCGACCAGTTGGTGGTGCCGATGGCGCGGGTGCGGACCTCGACGGTGCCGTGGAGTTCGGCGTCGGCGTCGTCCCAGACGACACCGACCAGGGAAAAGGGGTGGACGTCACGTCGGGGCAGGCCCTGTACGGCGGTGGCGGCCCCCTCGGTGGGGGCACCGGTCGCCCGCGTGGACGCGGTGGACAGCGGAGCAAGTGGCAGGGACTGGGTCGACCCGGACACCTCGATGGGATCGGCGGACTCGGTCTCTGCGGTGACGGGGGTGTCGGGGGCGGCGCCCGCGGGCGCGGCGAGCGGCAGCACGAGGGCTGCCGAGCAGGTGACACCCATGGCGGATGCAATGAAGGCACGCATACGAACGATACTGAGCACAATCCGACAACTCCGGCTAGTGGGGCATCTCCTCGCAATTGACGAGCCGTCTGCCGAACCGGTGTACGCGATGACTGTGGCACCCGATCCCGTCCGGCGCGGCCGCGTACCCTTGCGCGGATGAACGCCAGCGACCGCACCCCTGCCGACCTGCTGCGTTCCGCGCTCGCCGCGGACCCGGCCCGCCCCATGGTCACTTTCTACGACGACGCCACCGGAGAACGGGTCGAACTGTCGGTGGCCACCTTCGCCAATTGGGTGGCCAAGACAGCCAATCTGCTGCAGGGCGACCTGGCCGCGGAACCCGGCGACCGGCTCGCCCTCCTGCTGCCCGCGCACTGGCAGTCCGCGGTCTGGCTTCTCGCCTGCTCCTCGGTCGGCGTCGTCGCCGATGTGCAGGGCGACCCCGCAGCCGCCGACCTCGTCGTGACCGGTCCGGACACGCTGGACGCGGCGCGCGCCTGCCGCGGCGAGCGCGTCGCGCTGGCCCTGCGTCCGCTGGGCGGCCGGTTCCCGCAGCCGCCCGAGGGATTCGCGGACTATGCCGTGGAGGTACCGAGCCAGGGCGACCGGTTCGCGCCGTTCGCACCGGTGGATCCGGACGCGCCCGCGCTGACCGTCGGCGGTGTCGCGCTGACGTCGGCGCAACTGGTCGCGCGCGCCCGCGAGAACGGTGCGGAGCTGGGTCTGACGCCGGGATCGCGGCTGCTGACGGGGCACACCTACGACACGTGGGAAGGGCTCAGCGCCGGACTGTACGCGCCGCTGGCCACCGGTGGCTCGGTGGTGCTGTGCCGGCACCTGGACCGGCTGGACGAGGACGGGCTCGCCAAGCGCATCGAGAGCGAGCGGGTCACCATCACCGCGGCACAACCGGCTCTCTGAGGGCACTCGTACGGCCCACAGCGGGCCGAGCCCCCGGGCCTGCGTCTCAACTCCGGTACATGATCAGCGGTACAGGCCCTGGGCACAACCAAGCGTGGGGTTCGGCCGTCTACTCCTGCGACCGGCGGCCCAGCGCGCTGCCGAACGTGAAGGATGGACGCAGACGTGACCGAAAGCGCCGGCACGCCGCCGGACCCCGAACACTCGGCCGCGGACAAGGACGAGGACACGTCGAGGGGCGAGTCGCAGGACAGGCCGGACGGGGAAGTCTCCCGCATGCAGTGGCGGGACGGGGCCGTCCCCGCCCGGCGCAGGCGCCACTGGCTGCGCTGGGCCGCGCTCGCCGCCTCGTTCCTCGTCCTGGTGGCCGCCGGCGTCGGCTGGTGGCTGTACCGGAAACTCGACAGCAACATCAGGACCGACACGTCCGTGGCCGCCGAACTGCGCGTGTACGAGAAGGAGCGCCCGCCGTCCGTCGTGCACAAGGCGCAGAACATCCTGCTCGTCGGCTCCGACAGCCGCGCCGGTGACAACCGCAGGTACGGTCGCTCCTACGGCGGCAGCCAGCGCTCGGACACCACGATCCTGCTGCACCTCCCCGCGGACCGTAAGAGCGCCACCGCAATGTCCCTCCCGCGCGATCTGATGGCAGAGATCCCCCGTTGCCGTACATCGGACGGGAAGCAGACCAAGAAGCAATTCGCCCAGTTCAACTGGGCCTTCGAGTTCGGCGGCACCGCCTGCACGATCCGAACGGTCGAGCGGATGACCGGGATCCGCATAGACCACTACATGGTCGTCGACTTCAACGGCTTCAAGGACATGGTCGACGCGGTGGACGGTGTGGAGGTCTGTCTCAAGGAGCCGATCGACGACGCCGACGCGCACCTGAAGCTGCGCGCGGGACGCCAGACGCTCGACGGTGAGCAGGCACTGGGTTACGTACGGGCCCGCAAGTCCCTCGGCAACGGGAGCGACACCGACCGGATGGACCGCCAGCAACGTTTCCTCGGCGCGCTGGTGAACAAGGTGCAGAGCGACGGCGTCCTGCTCAACCCGACCCGCCTCTATCCGGTGCTGGACGCGGCCACCAAGTCGCTGACCACGGACCCCGGCCTGGACAGCCTCAAGGATCTGTACGCGCTGGTGCGCGGCGTGCGCAACGTACCGACCGACAAGGTGCAGTTCCTGACCGTGCCACGACAGCCCTATGCCGCCGACCCGAACCGGGACGAACTCGTCCAGCCCGACGCGGCCAAGCTCTTCAAGCAGCTGCGCCAGGACGCCCCTGTCACGGTGGTCCCGGCGGACGAGCTGGCGCGCAGGAAGAACGAGGAGGGGCACGCCTCGGAGTCCACGAGTCCGACCCCTACACCCACCTATTCGGGCAACAACGCGGCCGCGGAACTGTGTAAGCAGTAAAGCAATGGCCAAGGAGTTGTCGACGATCGGCGTGCAATGAGCAGAATGACCGGTTGTAAGGTCCGTGGAATTTGTCACGCCCGTCGCTCGACGCCGAACTTGGCGGATAGTGTGACGCGATCCGGTGCTTCCGACCGTCAGGTCGCGCACTGCTGGAGCGAAAGATCGAGCGCCTTGTCGGGGGAGGCGCCTCGCGTGGCACCGACGGAGGACTCAGGCAACCGTGGATGCACAAAGCCGTGGGCGGGCGGACGAAATCGATCCCGCAGACCAATGGGTTCTCAACCCGCAGACCGGCGATTACGAATTGCGACTGCCCCAATCCGGAGGGGATTCGAGCCGCACGCCGACCCCACCGGGGCAGCGTGGTTCCCGGCGTGCAGGTGCGGTACGCGAGGGCAGTGGCGAACGCAGAAGCGGTGCGCGTGACGGCGGCGGGCGCGGCAACGGGCCGCGCCGCGAAGTACCGGCGCAGCGTGGCCGTCGTGCGGCCAATGGGCCCCGCGGACCGGAAGGTTCCGGTCCGGACGTCGCGGGCCGGCGCAAGCGCAAGCAGCCCAAGGCCCGCCGCAGAAAGGCACTCATCTGGACGGGCGGCGCGATGGCCTTCGTGCTGGTCGGCCTCTCGGTCGGCGCCTACGCGCTGTACCAGCACTTCAACAGCAACCTCAGCACAGTCGACGTCGGTGACGCCGGAAGCAAGAACGTCACCTCCTCGGGCCCGATGAACATACTCATCATCGGTACCGACAAACGGACCGGTAAGGGCAATGAGGGGTACGGCGACAAGGGCAGCGTCGGCCACGCCGACACCAACATCCTCTTCCACGTCTCCGCGGACCGCACCAACGCAACGGCGCTGAGCATCCCCCGCGACCTGATGACCAATATCCCGGACTGCCGCACCAAGCAGCCGGACGGCTCGGAGAAGATCATCCCGGGCACCAAGAACGTCCGGTTCAACACCAGCCTCGGCCAGGATGGCCGTGACCCGGGCTGCACCATGGAAACGGTCAAGGAGATCACCGGTCTGAAGGTCGACCACTTCATGATGGTCGACTTCAACGCGGTGAAGGAGCTGTCCACGGCGGTCGGCGGCGTCAAGGTCTGCCTGGCACATCCGGTCAAGGACTCCAAGTCGCACCTCGACCTTCCGGAGGGCGAGAGCAAGATCCAGGGCGAGGATGCCCTGGCGTTCGTACGGACCCGGCACAGCTTCGGCAATCAGAGTGACCTGGACCGGATCAAGGTGCAGCAGCAGTTCATCGGCTCGATGATCCGGCAGATGAAGTCGGACGACACGCTGACCAGTCCGACGAAGCTGTACAAGTTGGCGAACGCGGCGACCAAGGCGCTCACGGTCGACAAGGCCATCGGCTCGGGGACGAAGCTGGTGTCGCTCGCCAAGGAGCTCAGCAAGGTCGACACCAAGAACATCACCTTCGTGACGGCCCCGGTGATAGACAACCCGGCTGAGCCGAAGCCCATCACGGTGGTGCTGCATCCGCAGAAGGCGGACCAGCTCTTCGCGATGATGCGCGAGGACACCTCGTTGACCGAGGTGAAGGAGCAGAAGAAGGCCGCCAAGAGCAAGCAGGACGCACTGCTCAAGGGGACCAAGGCGGCTGCCGCCGACGTACGCGTCGATGTCTTCAACGGCGGCGACCGGGCGGGTGCCGCGCAGGAGACGGTCGCGTGGCTGCAGAACGACCAGGGCGTGCCCAAGTCCACCAACAAGGCCAACGCCCCGGCGAAGATCTCCAAGACGACGCTCGAGTACGCCCCCAACCAGGCGGACCAGGCCCGCGCACTCGCCGCCATGATGGGGCTGCCCGGCTCGGCCCTGAAGAAGGGCACCACCGACGCGGAGGGACTCCAGGCGATGGTCCTGACCCTGGGCGCGGACTTCAAGGGCGCGGGTGTGCCCATCACCGGACCGGCAAAGGCGCCGGCAGACATACCGCTGGCAAACGCCGCCAAGGCAGAGTGCGCGAAGTGATCCGAAGACACGGGATCGCGAGACGATCCTGAGCGACAGGGGGACCCTGGGGTGGGGCAGAGCAGCGTGCGCAGGAAAGGGACGCGGGGACGCGTTCCGCACGCCCGTGAGCTGGGCCGGGACGAAAGTCTCTACGGCGAGGACGGTACCGGCCCGCAGCCGGGCGGTGGCGGTGACAGTCGGACGGACCATCGGCGCGGCAAGCCGCGCAGGCGTGCCAGGAAAGCCGGTAGGCGGCGCGTGTTCCGCTGGATCGCGATCACGCTGTCGCTGCTGATACTGGGGACGGCCAGTGCCGGATACCTCTACTACCAGCACCTCAACAGCAATATCCGCAGTAGCGGACGCAGCGGCGGCGAGAGCGGTGTGAAGAAGGTCGCGCCCAACGCCCTCGGCGACACCCCGCTCAACATCCTGCTGATCGGCTCCGACAGCCGGAACAGTGCGGCGAACGTGAAGCTCGGCGGCAGCCGGGACACCGTCGGCGAGAAACCGCGGGCGGATGTCCAGATGCTGCTGCACATCTCGGCGGACCGGAAGAACGCCTCGGTGGTCAGCATTCCGCGCGACACGATCGTCGAGATCCCCGAGTGCAAGGACACCAAGACCGGCGAGACGTTCCGCGCCACCACGACCAAGCCCATCAACGAGTCGCTGCAGCGCGGGGGTCCGGGCTGCACCCTCACCACCTGGGAGAAGCTCACCGGGGTCTACATCGACCACTGGGTCTTGATCGACTTCGCCGGTGTGGTGGCGATGGCGGACGCGATCGGCGGTGTCGAGGTCTGCGTGAAGACCGGCGTGTGGGACAGGCCGACCCGGATGGTCCCCGGCGGCTCCGGGCTCAAGCTGCCTGTCGGTCGCAACACCGTCAAGGGCGAGAACGCGTTGAAGTGGCTGCGCACCCGGCACGCGTTCGGCAATGACCAGAACCGGGCAAGGGCCCAGCACATGTACATGAACTCGATGCTCCGTACGCTCAAGAAACAGAGCGTGTGGTCCGACGCGGGCCGTCTGATGGATCTGGCCGAGGCGGGCACCAAGGCACTCCAGGTCTCCGACGAAATCGGTTCGGTGAAGAAGCTCTTCGATCTGTCGATGCAGCTCAAGAACGTGCCGATCAACCGCATCACGATGACGACGATCCCGACGGTCGAGTGGTCACAGGACAAGGACCGCCTCGTTCCGGTCGACAAGTCCGCCGACAAGATGTGGCAGATGCTCCGTGACGACGTCGCCTTCGACAAGAACGGCAAGCCGGCCGGCGCCAAGCCCTCGGCCTCCGCGAAGCCGTCCGGTCCGGCCGCGGCGGCGCCGAACACCCTCGGCATCACGGTGATCAACGGTACCGGCGGCGGCGGGGTGTCCGTGGACGGCCGGGCCCGTGGCATGGCCGAGACCCTGCAAGGCAAGGGCTTCACCCGAACCACCTCCTCGCAGAGCCCGGAACCGCGCAAGGACACGGTGATCAAGTACCCGCAGCAGGACGGCGAGCAGGGCAAGTCCGACGCGCTGTCCGTGGCCGAGGTGCTCGGACTGCCGACCACCGCGGTCAGGGCCGACGCGAAGGTGGACGGGCTGACGCTGGTCATCGGCGCGGACTGGCGCGAGGGGGCCACCTACAAGGAACCGAAGGCGGAGGCGGGTGACCTCCCGGACGGTGCCGACGACCTCAACGCCGCCGATGCGGGCGAGTGCATGGACGTCTACTCCGTATACAAGTGGGACGGTAAGAGCTGACACGTCCCCGCCGTTGGTGATGGCCGGGCCCCTGAGGGCTCGGCCATCACTCATATGCTCCGCAGGAGTAATCAGACGCGCTGCGATCCGGCCTTCACCGCGGGGCGGCGGCTGGCGATGACCTTCCTCGCCAGCGAACGCGGGCTGGTCAGGAAGCCGTAGCCCCAGGACATGTGCATGGTGGCCAGCGCCACCGGGATCTGGGCCCGTGCCGTCAGCGACAGGCCCTTGCCCGCCGGGAGGGACCCGGCGGCGATGGCGGCGACATAGCCGGCCGGGACGACGAACGCCCACGGCGTGACGGCCGCGCCGAGCACGAGGCCCGCCGCGATCGCGCAGACGGCGGTCGGCGGGGCGAGGTAGCGCAGGTTGATCGAGCCGGAGTGGTAGCGGGCGACGACATGGCGCCAACGGCCGTAGTCCTTGTACTGCTTGGCCAGCGCCTTCACCGAAGGACGCGGCCGGTACTGCACCTTCAGTTCCGGCGAGAACCAGACCAGTCCGCCCGCCTCGCGGATCCGGAAGTTCAGCTCCCAGTCCTGGGCCCGGATGAACTCCACGTTGTACCCGTCCGCCTTCTCCAGCGCCTCGCGGCGGAAGACGCCGAGGTAGACGGTCTCGGCCGGGCCCGCCTGGCCGCCGGTGTGGAAGGCCGCGTTGCCGACGCCTATCCTCGACGTCATGGCCGCGGCGACGGCGTCCTCCCAGGCGTTCTCGCCCTCGGCGTGCATGATGCCGCCGACGTTCTGCGCGCCGGTCTCCTCCAGGAGGCGGACGGCGGTCGCGATGTAGTTCGGCGAGAGCATGCCGTGGCCGTCGACCCGCACCACGACGGGGTGCGAGGAGGCCTTGATCGCGGCATTGAGCGCTGCCGGGGTCCGGCCCGTCGGGTTCGGCACGGTGTGGACCCTGGAGTCCTCCCGTACCAGCTCGGCGGCGATCTCGTCCGTACGGTCCGTGGACGGGCCGAGCGCGATCACGACCTCCATCCCGCCGGCGTACTCCTGCTCCAGGATGTGCCGGACGGAGTTCCTGAGATGGCGTTCCTCATTGAGCACCGGCATGATCACGGAGACGGCGGGGTACTGCGCGGCAGACATGTGGTCCTCGGGGGTCCTCGGGGGCGCCGGGGGCTCTCACCCCAGGAGGCGGCGTTTCGGCCGCCACGTTACCGCGAACGGGGGACACGGGCGCGCGCCGCAAGGTCGCTTCCCGGTATGGAGATCGTACGGGCCTACTGTGCGAACGATCCCCCTTGCACCGCGGAGGTCCCCCCGTGCCCACACCGCACCGCTCCCCCCGTCCACCGCGCCCCCGCGCCGCTCCCCCGCAGCTCAGGTCGAGAAAACAGGACGAGAGGCCCCGCTGGGGCATGCGGATGGCGACCGGCCTGTCCGTGCTGGTGCTCGGCGCCGGCGGGATCGGTCACGCGGTGGTGACCAATCTGGAGACCGGGATCGACCGCATCGACCCGTTCAAGGACATGAAGAACCGGCCGCGGGCCGGGAACGGCACGAATCTGCTGCTCGTCGGCACCGACGGCCGCGAAAGCATCACCCCGGACGAGAAGAGGACGTACCGGCTGGGCGGTGTGCCCTGCCACTGCACCGACACGATCATGCTGGTACATCTGTCGGCGGACAAGGAACGCGCGAGCATCGTCTCCCTGCCGCGCGACAGCTACGCCGAGATCCCGGAACACCGCGACCGGAACACCGGCGACGAGCACGCCGCCCACCCGGTGAAGCTGAACGCCGCCTACGCGGAGGGCGGGCCGAATCTAACCGTACGGACCGTCGAGGACATGACCGGCGTCAAGATCGACCACTATCTGGAGGTCGACTTCACCAGTTTCATGAAGACGGTCGACACCCTGGGCGGAGTGCAGATCTGCACCACCCGGCCGTTGAAGGACTCGTACACCGGTCTCGATCTCGCCGCGGGCACCCACCGGCTGAACGGCGGGCAGGCGCTCCAGTATGTGCGCTCGCGCCATGTCGACGGGGCCGCCGACCTGGGCCGGATGGAGCGCCAGCAGAGGTTCCTCGCATCGCTGATCAAGCAGACGACCAGCAGCGGTGTGCTGCTGAACCCGGTGAGGTTCCGGGACATCGCCTCGACGATGCTCCACTCGGTCCGGGCCGACGAGGGGTTCGGCACGGAGCAGATGCTGGACCTGGGCCAGGCGATGCGCGGCTTCACCGCGTCGTCGTCCGAGTTCACCTCCGTACCGGTCAGCGATCCCTCCTATCCGGTCAAGGGCATCGGCTCGACGGTCAAGTGGGATCCCAGGAAGTCGGCGAAGCTTTTCCAGGCGCTGCGTGAAGACAAGCCCCTCGCGGCGAAACGGCCGAAGCAGGCAGCTGCGAAGACCGTCGACGTCGCGCCTCAGCAGATCCGGGTCCAGGTCTACAACGGGACCCCGAGGGACGGCCTCGGCAGGACGGCCGACGACGCACTGCGCGCCACCGGCTTCCATACGACACGGGCCCCGCTCAACGGGGCACCGAAGGATCTGAAACACACCCTGATCGAGTACGACCCGAGGTGGGACCGGTCGGCGAAGTCGCTGGCGGCGGCGCTGCCGGAGGCCGAGCTGCGGGCGGTCAAGGGGCAGGGCGCGACGATGAAGGTGACGACGGGCACGGACTTCGGCAAGGTCGAGCGGGTACGGGCCGAGGACACGCGCCGGGGCGAGTTCGCCGCGGTCACGGGCGACCAGGTGGCGTGCCCGTAGCGAGGCGCCCCGTGGGTGGAGCTCCGCGGGGTGGTGGTCCTCCCCGGGGCTCCGGGGAGTGCATCCTGCCGTCAGTCCTCGATGCCGTCCGCCGCGCGCTTCTCGCGCAGTTCCTTGATCGCGCGGCGCCGGGCCAGCCGGTGCGTGCGCCGGATCTGCGCCTCCTGGTAGCGGCGCTTGTCGCGCTCCGTCTCGGGGATCACCTGCGGTACGGGGCGCGGCTTGCCGTCCCCGTCGACCGCCGCGAACACCAGGTACGCGCTGCCGACCTGCTGGGCCGGGGTCGACTCGTTCCACCGCTCGGCCATGACCCGGACGCCGACCTCCATCGAGGAACGGCCGGTCCAGTTCACCTGGGCACGAACGTGAACAAGGTCACCGACGCGTACCGGCTCCAGGAAGACCATCTCGTCCATCGAGGCCGTTACGGCGGGTCCGCCGGAGTGCCGGCCGGCCACGGCGCCCGCAGCGTCGTCGACCAGCTTCATGATCACGCCGCCGTGCACCGTACCCAGCAGATTGGTGTCGCTACCGGTCATGATGTGGCTGAGGGTGGTCCGGGACGCCGCAGTCGGCTTGCCCGGAATGTCACCCTCCGGGCGCAGGGCCTGATCTGTCATACCGTCCACCTTATGCGGAGGGCCCTGGGCCGCGGACATTGCATCAGCTTCGCAACAGCCCGGGCCCGATATCTCACACCCCCTGTAATACCGGCACGCCCGGACTGCACACTGGACCGCATGAGCGACAGGCCCGGTGGATGGACCGACGACGACCGCAACGACCGCTACGGACGGGGCAGTGACAGCGCCCAGCCCGAGGGCGCCCGCGCCATGCGGCACGTCCAGCGGCACCCCGCACCGCCTCAGCAGCGCCCCGCGCCGCCTCAGCAGCGTCCGACGGCGCCGCGACAGCGTCAGCCCGAGGCACCGCAGTACTCCGGCGGCTATGACGACGGCGCAGGGTACGGCGGCGGTTACCACACGGGCCACGTCCACGGCGGCGGTGGCTACGGTCACGGCGGCGGCCGGGGTGACGGCGGTTACGTCCAGGGGAGGCCCGCGCCGGACTGGCGCCGCCGGATAAAGATAGGCACCCTGACCCTCGTGGTCGTGGTGCTGGCCGTCTCCATCGGCACGTACTTCTGGGCCGACTCCAAGCTCAAGCGTGAGGTCGACCTCTCCAAGGTGATCGAGCGGCCGAGCTCGGGCGACGGAACCAACTATCTGATCGTCGGCTCCGACAGCCGCGCCGGCATGTCGGCCGCGGACAAGAAGAAGCTCCACACCGGCTCCGCCGAAGGCAAGCGGACCGACTCGATGATGATCCTGCACGACGGCTCCAACGGCCCGACGCTGGTGTCGCTGCCGCGTGACTCGAATGTCGAGATCCCGTCGTACAAGGGCTCCGACTCCGGCAAGCTCTACCCGGGCCGCGGCCGCTTCACCAAGCTGAACGCCGCGTACGCCGAGGACGGGCCCGAACTGCTGGTCCGTACCGTCGAGTTCAACACCGGGCTGCACATCGACCACTACGTCGAGATCGGTTTCGGCGGCTTCGCCAAGATCGTGGACGCGATCGGCGGGGTGGAGCTCGACATCCCCAAGGCGTTCAAGGACAAGAACTCCGGCGCCGACTTCCAGGCCGGCAAGCAGACCCTCGACGGCGAGCAGTCCCTCGCCTTCGTGCGGACCCGGTACGCCTTCGCGGGCAGCGACCTGGACCGTACGAAGAACCAGCAGAAGTTCCTCGCGGCGCTGGCGAGCCAGACGGCGACGCCGTCCACGATCCTCAACCCGTTCAAGCTGTACCCGACGATGGGCGCCGGTCTCGACACTCTGATCGTCGACAAGGACATGTCGCTGTGGGACCTGGGCCAGATGTTCTTCGCGATGAAGGGCGTCACGGGCGGTGACGGCACGTCCATGAACATGCCGATCTCCGGCTCCACGGGCGGGAATCTGGTCTGGGACAAGGCCAAGGTCAAGCAGCTGGTGGAGCAGCTCAACAACGACGAGAAGGTCACCGTCTCCGGCAACTGACGGCAGGCGAAGACAGGGCCCGGACAGTTCACCGTCCGGGCCCTGCGTGATGCCCGGAGCGGGCGGTTCGCCGTACAGGCGACCCCGCGTCATACCCGGAGCGGGCCCATGAGGCCCGGCCCGTCCGCGCCTTCACCCCGCGGGCCTGCTCCCCCGGGCCGGCAGGGCCACATGCGGCACCCGCGTTCCGGGACCGACCCCGGCGGCGTCCAGCAGCGCGGGCACCGTGTGGGCGCACAACCGCGCGAAGGTCCGGGCGCAGCTCTCGGCCCGCCCGTCCCGGATCCGCCGCTCGCTCACATCGAACGCAGTCATCGCACGCCTCCCGCAGGCCCCTGCGGCTCGACCTCGTCCAGGTCCTCGTACAGCGCGTCCAGAATCCGTCCCGTGGGCTCGCCCCCCGGTGTCAGCTCGGCCAGGCACCAGCCGGGCAGCTTCTGCTCGATCTCGGGCGGAAGGGCTCCGTCGGCCGGGTCCTCCAGTCCGTAGAGAAGGCCGAACGCTGTCTCCTTCGCCACCTCACGGGCTATCTCCCCCAGGTCGCCGGGGGTCAGACCGAGGGCCAGCGCCCGCTCGACGGCGCCACCGGCGAGCCCGTCCTTGCGGTAGGCCTCGACCCAGTCGGGGGCCGCTGTGCTCCACCCGTCGATGTCCTGCCAGACCATGCGCAGGAAGCGGTAGCGGGCGAGCTGCGGAATGTTCTCCTCGGCCTCGGAGTCGGCCCAGCCCTCGGCGTCGTCGGCACCGAGGGCGGTGAACAGGCCGGTGAGTGCGGTGATGTCGGTCATGGGAAGGGAAGGTACGCCACGGCGCCGCAGAGCCGAGCCGCCCGGCCGGCTGCCGGATCCTGCTGGACGACTCACCCGCCGGGTCGGCAGCCTGCGCGATTGCCCTGGTCACACCGGAGGGGGAAGGACTCACCGTCCGGCGCGAGGTCCGCTGGTTCCCGGGCCTGCCGGACACATCCGTCCACGAGCGGGTCGACCGGGCGTACGGCTTCGGCATCCAGTGGACCATGGCGGAGAAGCGTCCCCGCCCGACCGCGGACCGCCGCCGACCTGAGAGCCGCAGACTGCCCGGAGGGCGGACCTGACGCGACGACGCTCCCCACCACGCAGAAGCGCCCTCGGTGTGCGCCAGGACATCACGCCCCTGACACGCACCAAGGGCACGTACCGTACCGGTCTGCGAAGCCGACCGCTCTACGGAAGGTTCCTCGCCATGACGATCCGCTGGACCTGATTCGTGCCTTCATAGATCTGGGTGATCTTGGCGTCGCGCATCATCCGCTCCACCGGGTAGTCCCGCGTGTAGCCGTAGCCGCCGAGCAGCTGGACCGCGTCCGTGGTGATCTCCATCGCGACGTCGGAGGCGAAGCACTTGGCTGCGGCGCCGAAGAAGGTGAGGTCGCTGTCGAGACGCTCGGACTTGGCGGCGGCCGAGTAGGTGAGCTGACGGGCCGCCTCCAGCTTCATCGCCATGTCGGCGAGCATGAACTGGACGCCCTGGAAGTCGGCGATCGGCTTGCCGAACTGCTTGCGCTCCTGGACGTAGCCCTTGGCGTAGTCGAGGGCGCCCTGCGCGATGCCGAGGGCCTGGGCCGCGATCGTGATGCGGGTGTGGTCCAGCGTCTTCATCGCCGTGGCGAAGCCGGTGCCCTCCTCGCCGATCATGCGGTCGGCGGGGATCCGGACGTTGTCGAGGTAGACCTCGCGGGTCGGGGAGCCCTTGATGCCGAGCTTCTTCTCCGGGGCGCCGAAGGAGACGCCCTCGTCCGACTTCTCTATGACGAACGCCGAGATGCCCTTGGAGCGCTTGGTCGGGTCGGTGACGGCCATCACCGTGTAGTACTCGGAGACGCCCGCGTTGGTGATCCAGCGCTTGACGCCGTTGAGGACCCAGAAGTCGCCGTCACGGACGGCCTTGGTCTTCATGCCGGCGGCGTCGGAGCCCGCGTCGGGCTCGGAGAGGCAGTACGAGAACATCGCGTCGCCCTTGGCGAGCGGGCCCAGGTACTTCTTCTTCAGCGCCTCGGAACCGGAGAGGATCACCGGGAGCGAGCCGAGCTTGTTCACGGCCGGAATCAGGGAGGAGGAGGCGCAGACGCGGGCCACCTCCTCGATCACGATCACGGTGGCGAGGGCGTCGGCTCCGGCGCCGCCGTACTCCTCGGGGACGTGCACGGCCTGCAGATCGGAGGCGACCAGGGCGTCCAGCGCCTCCTGCGGAAAGCGGGCCTCCTCGTCGACCGCCGCAGCGAACGGGGCGATCTTCGCCTCGGCGAGCGCACGGACCGTCTCGCGGAGCATGTCGTGCTCCTCGGCCGGACGGTACAGGTCGAAATCGGTGGAACCCGCCAAGACTCTCACTCCCCAGGGATGCTAACTACCGTTAAGTAACCGAATTTTAGGTGCCTGGCTCGGAAAGGCCTATGCGAACTGCACGTGAGCTTCGCGACAGGGGTCCCCCCGAGCCCGTAAAACCCGGCCTTCAGAGGCAGGACTATGCTCGTTCACCGCATGTCTGTCCGCATCTCTCTGGAGCACTCCATGGCCCTCAGAATCACTGTGATCGGCACCGGCTACCTCGGCGCCACCCACGCCGCGGCCATGGCGGAACTCGGCTTCGAAGTGCTCGGGCTCGATGTCGTGCCCGAGAAGATCGAGATGCTCAGCGGCGGTCGGGTCCCGATGTACGAGCCGGGTCTGGAGGAGCTGCTCCGGAAGCACGTCGCGGGCATCGGGGGATCCACCGGGCGGCTGCGGTTCACCACCTCGTGGAAAGAGGTCGGTGCCTTCGGTGATGTGCACTTCGTCTGCGTGAACACCCCGCAGAAGCACGGCGAGTACGCCTGCGACATGTCGTACGTGGACTCGGCCTTCGAGTCGCTGGCGCCACAGCTCACCCGGCCCGCCCTGGTCGTCGGCAAGTCGACCGTGCCGGTGGGTTCCGCGGCCCGGCTCGCGGCCCGGCTGGCCGAGCTGGCGCCGGTGGGAACCGATGCGGAACTGGCCTGGAACCCGGAGTTCCTGCGCGAGGGCTTCGCGGTGAAGGACACCCTGCACCCGGACCGGATCGTCGTCGGTGTGGAGAGCGAGCGGGCCGAGAAGGTGCTGCGCGAGGTGTACGCGGTGCCGGTCGCGGAAGGGTCGCCGTTCGTGGTGACGGACTTCCCGACCGCGGAACTGGTGAAGACCTCGGCGAACTCGTTCCTGGCGACCAAGATCTCCTTCATCAACGCGATGGCGGAGGTCTGTGAGGCCGCCGACGGTGATGTGGCGAAGCTGGCCGAGGCGATCGGTCACGACGAGCGGATCGGAGCCAAGTTCCTGCGGGCCGGGATCGGCTTCGGCGGCGGATGTCTGCCGAAGGACATCCGGGCCTTCATGGCCCGCGCCGGTGAGCTGGGCGCGGACCAGGCGCTGACCTTCCTCCGTGAGGTCGACTCGATCAACATGCGGCGCCGCGGTCACATGGTGGAGCTGGCCCGGGAGGCCGTGGGCGGGGGCTCGTTCCTCGGCAAGCGGGTGGGCGTGCTGGGTGCGACGTTCAAGCCGGACTCGGACGACGTACGCGACTCGCCGGCCCTGAACGTGGCCGGGCAGATCCACCTCCAGGGCGGCCAGGTCACCGTCTACGACCCGAAGGGCATGGACAACGCCCGGCAGCTCTTCCCGACGCTCGGGTACGCCGAGTCGGCGCTGGACGCGGTGCGCGGCGCGGACGTGGTGCTGCACCTGACGGAGTGGCGCGAGTTCCGCGAGCTGGACCCGGCGGCGCTGGGCGGGGCAGCCGCACACCGGATCATCCTCGACGGCCGCAACGCGCTGGACAGCACGGTGTGGCGCGAAGCGGGCTGGACCTACCGGGCGATGGGCCGGCCCCGCGCCTGACCCACCCCCCGGACACGCCCCTAGCGGTCGGGTTCGCCGATCGTGGCCGTCGACGGGGTCCGGCGGAGCTGTTCCGCGCGGGCGGCGAATTCGGCCTCACGCATCACGCGTACCGCGTTCCCCCAGGTCAGCGCGGCGGTATCTGACTCCGGCCGGTCCCGTTCCAGTAGCTCGGCGACCAGCTGCGGACAGCGGGAGACGTCCGTGAGACCGTCGGCGTGCGTCGTCCCCGTGTCGTACCCGGCGCCGAGGCCCACGCAGTCCGGGCCTGCCACGTCCCGTACGTGCTCCGGACGGTCGGCGACCTCGCGCAGGGAGGCTGTCCCCTCGCGGGCGACCTGGTCCGCGGCGAAGCCGACCATGCAGAGACCTTCGGGGGACGGGAGGGGGCGCCCTCCCGTCCCGTGGGACGTCAGGACGCCGGGGCGTCGAGTTCCTCGATCGTGGCGTGGGACGGGCCCCGTCGCTCCCGCAGGTCGCGGGCGACGGCCTCGGCGTCGCGCAGCACCCGTACCGCGTTGCGCCAGGTGAGCCTGGCGAGGTCGGCGGCGGACCAGCCGCGGGCGAGGAGCTCGGCGATCAGGTTCGGGTAACCCGCGACGTCCTCGAGCCCCGTGGGGAGGAATGCGGTGCCGTCGTAGTCCCCGCCGATGCCGATGTGGTCGATCCCGGCGACCTCACGCATGTGGTCGAGGTGGTCGGCGATCGTCGCGACGGTGGCCATCGGGCGCGGGTGGGCGGCCTCGAACTCGGCGTGGATCTTCATGGCCTGCGCGGTGGTGTCGAGGTGGTGCAGACCGTGGTCGCGCATGTTCCGGTCCGCCGCGCGGGTCCACTCGACGGCTTCCGGAAGGACGAACTTCGGCACGAAGGTCGCCATGGCGATGCCGCCGTTGGCCGGGAGCTGTGCGAGGACGTCGTCGGGGATGTTGCGCGGGTGGTCGCAGATCGCCCGCGACGAGGAGTGCGAGAACATCACCGGGGCGGTGGAGGTGGCGAGCGCGTCGCGCATCGTCGTGGCCGCCACATGGGAGAGGTCGACCAGCATGCCGGTGCGGTTCATCTCCCGTACGACCTCATGGCCGAACGGCGAGAGCCCGCCGACGCCCGGCTCGTCCGTCGCCGAGTCCGCCCATGCGATGTTGTCGTTGTGGGTGAGCGTCATGTAGCGGACGCCGAGGGTGTGCAGGGCGCGCAGGGTGCCCAGCGAGTTGTTGATGGAGTGGCCGCCCTCGGCGCCCATCAGGGAGGCGATCCGGCCCTCGGCGCGGGCCGCCTCCATGTCGTCGGCGGTCAGGGCGCGCCGCAGGTCCGCGGGGTAGCGCTCCAGCAGCTCGGCGACCACGTCGATCTGTTCGAGGGTGGCGCTGACGGCGTCCTCGCCCGCCATGTCGGACCGTACGTAGACGGACCAGAACTGCGCGCCGACGCCGCCGGCGCGCAGCCGCCCGATGTCGGTGTGGAGGTGGGCGGACTGGTCGGTGGCGATGTCGCGGGCGTCCAGGTCGTACCCGACCTGTTCGCGCAGCGCCCAGGGCAGATCGTTGTGACCGTCGACGACCGGGTACTCGGCGAGGAGTTCTGCCGCCTGCGCGAGGTGGTCCCCGGAGTGGTCCGTGGTCCGTTCCGCGATCTGATCCGCCATGGTCGCCCGCTTCCGCTCGTTGTCCGCTGTGTCTACGTGCCGAATGTGTCTACTTGCCGAAGCCGAAGGAGTCGCTGCCCTCGACCTTGCTGCGCAGCCGCTTGCCCTTCTCGGTCGCCTGGTCGTTCAGCTCCTGCTGGAACTCCCGCATGCGGGCCAGCAGCTCACTGTCGTGGGCGGCGAGGATGCGGGCGGCGAGCAGACCCGCGTTGCGCGCACCGCCGACCGACACGGTCGCGACGGGCACACCGGCCGGCATCTGCACGATGGACAGCAGGCTGTCCATGCCGTCCAGGTACTTCAGCGGCACCGGGACGCCGATCACGGGCAGCGGGGTGACCGACGCGAGCATGCCGGGCAGGTGGGCCGCGCCGCCCGCGCCCGCGACGATCGCCTTGAGACCGCGGTCCGCGGCGTTCTCCCCGTACGCGATCATTTCGTGCGGCATGCGGTGGGCGGAGACGACGTCGACCTCGTACGGGATCTCGAACTCGTCGAGGGCCTTGGCCGCTGCTTCCATCACGGGCCAGTCGGAGTCCGAACCCATGACGATGCCGACGACCGGCGCGGCGGAGGCGGGGGAAGTCATTCGGTGATCGTTCCTCGCAGGTAGTCGGCCGCGTGCCGGGCGCGCTCACGCACGTCCGCCAGGTCGTCGCCGTAGGTGTTGACGTGTCCGACCTTGCGGCCGGGCTTCACGTCCTTGCCGTACATGTGGATCTTGAGCTGCGGGTCGCGGGCCATGCAGTGCAGGTACGCCTGGTACATGTCCGGGAAGTCGCCGCCGAGGACGTTGCACATGACCGTCCAGGTGGCGCGCGGGCGCGGGTCGCCGAGCGGCAGGTCGAGAACGGCCCGGACGTGGTTGGCGAACTGCGAGGTGATCGCGCCGTCCTGGGTCCAGTGCCCGGAGTTGTGCGGCCGCATCGCGAGCTCGTTGACGAGTATGCCGGGAGTCCCGTCGTCATGACGGGTCTCGAAGAGTTCGACGGCGAGATGGCCGACGACACCGAGCTCGGCGGCGATCCGCAGGGCCAGCTGCTGGGCCTCGCCGGCGAGCTGCTCGCTCAGCTCGGGGGCCGGGGCGATGACCGTGTCGCAGACGCCGTCGACCTGGATCGACTCGACGACCGGGTAGGCGACGGCCTGGCCGTGGGGCGAGCGGACGATGTTGGCCGCCAGCTCCCGTACGAAGTCGACCTTCTCCTCGGCGAGGACCGCGACACCGGCCCGGAAGGGGTCGGCGGCGTCCGCCTCGGAGCGGACCACCCAGACGCCCTTGCCGTCGTAGCCGCCGCGGACCGTCTTCAGGATGACGGGGAAGCCACCGATCTCGGCCGCGAAGGCCGCGACGTCCGCCGGGTCCGTCACGATGCGGTGGCGGGGGCATGGCGCGCCGATCTCGCTGAGCTTCGCGCGCATCACCCCCTTGTCCTGGGCGTGCACCAGCGCTTCGCGGCCGGGGCGCAGGGGAATGCCGTCCGCCTCCAGGGCCCGCAGATGCTCGGTCGGGACGTGCTCGTGATCGAAGGTGATCACGTCACAACCGCGCGCGAAAGCGCGCAGCGTGTCCAGGTCGCGATAGTCGCCGATGACGACTTCGCTCACCACCTGGGCCGCCGAGTCCTGAGGAGTGTCGCTGAGGAGCTTGAATTTGATGCCGAGGGGGATGCCCGCCTCGTGGGTCATACGGGCGAGCTGACCGCCGCCGACCATGCCGACTACCGGGAACGTCACTTCTCCAGGGTATCGGGCGTCCCGGGGACCGCCGGACGATGCCCCGGAAGGCGGCGGCCGGAGGCCCCATGTCACAGTCACAGGCTCGCCACGCCTCGGCGGTTGCCCACAGGTATCTCGCAGGAGGGCTGGTTAGCATGACCGGGTCGACCGAATCCACGGACGGGGCTGAGCAATCACCATGAACGAACGGGGCGTACTACGGACCCGGCTGGATGTGCTGGCCCGTGAGGTCGCCAAGTTCGGCGTGGTCGGTGCGATGGGTCTGCTGGTCAACATCGCGGTGTCCAACCTGCTGTGGCAGACCACGGACCTTCAAGTGGTGCGGGCCAGTCTGCTGGCCACGTTCGTCGCCATCCTCTTCAACTACGTGGGCTTCCGCTACTGGACGTACCGGGACCGTGACAAGACCGGGCGGACCCGGGAACTGACGCTGTTCCTGCTGTTCAGCGCGGTGGGTGCGGCGATCGAGAACGGTGTGCTGTACACGGCGACGTACGGGTTCGGATGGAACAGCCCGGTCCAGAGCAACATCTTCAAGATCCTGGGAATCGGGATCGCGACGCTGTTCCGGTTCTGGTCCTACCGGAGCTGGGTGTTCAAGGCGCTGCCTGCCAAAGACGGCGTAGGCGTGGTGACCCAGCGACGCGGGGCCGCGGAGCCGGTACCGGCGGAGCAGGCGGAGCCGGTACGAAGGTGAGGCGCCGGGGGCGTCCGATTGCCGTTCTGTCCCCGGTCTCCCTCCATGGCCTCAAGGGCGTGGGGCCCCGTCGACAAGCTTGATTCAGCGGACCGGTCGTTCCGGTTCCTGGCGGTTCAGGGCCACCCGGCTCAGGAACAGGGCGAAGACCGCCGGTTGCTGCTGGAGCAGTTCCAGACGGCCGCCGTCCGCCTCGGCCAGGTCGCGGGCGACCGCGAGGCCGATTCCCGTCGAGTTGCGGCCGCTGATCGTCCTCTCGAAGATCCGGGCGCCCAGGTCGGGCGGGACGCCGGGGCCCTGGTCCGTCACCTCGATGACCACCTGGTTGCCGGTGACCCGGGTGCGCAGGGCCACGGTGCCGCCGCCGTGCATCAGTGAGTTCTCGATCAGCGCGGCCAGCACCTGGGCGACCGCGCCCGGCGTGCCGACGGCCCGCAGGCCCTGTTTGCCGGAGCGGACGATGGCGCGGCCCTCGCCGCGGTAGGCGGGGCGCCACTCCTCGATCTGCTGCTTGACGACCTCGTCGAGGTCGAAGACGACCGCTGAGCCGGTGCGCGGGTCGCGGGCGT
The DNA here is from genome assembly GCF_040655115.1 of Streptomyces atratus. Taxonomy (GTDB): domain Bacteria; phylum Actinomycetota; class Actinomycetes; order Streptomycetales; family Streptomycetaceae; genus Streptomyces; species Streptomyces atratus_D. The sequence continues at coordinate 44,608 of NZ_JBFAJH010000013.1, forward strand.
TGGTCAGCAGCCGCTCCACCACGTCGGTGAGGCGCTCGACCTGGGTGAGGGCGATGTTCGCCTCCTCCTTCACCGTGTCCGGGTCGTCGGTGACGGAGATCTCCTCGATCCGCATGGAGAGCGCGGTCAGCGGCGTACGGAGCTGGTGCGAGGCGTCGGCTGCGAGCCGGCGTTCCGCGGTCAGCATCCGGGCGATCCGTTCGGCGGAGGAGTCGAGGACGTCCGCGACCCGGTCCAGCTCCGGCACCCCGTACCGCTTGTGGCGCGGCCGCGGGTCACCGGAGCCCAGGCGTTCCGCGGTCTCGGCGAGGTCGGTGAGCGGCGAGGTCAGCTTGTTGGCCTGGCGTACGGCGAGGAGCACCGCGGAGACGATCGCGAGCAGTGCCACCGCACCGATGATCATCAGCGTGCGCCCGACCTCGCGGGTGACGGCGGAACTGGACTCCTCGACGGTGACCTTCTCGCCCTGCCCCCCTTTCGCCGTACTTCTGATCACACTGCCGGCGGGACGCGTGCCCACTTCGATGGGGGTGCGGCCGGGGATCTCGATCCGGGCGTACCGGTTGTGGGCGACCTGTTGGGCCAGCACCCCGGGGTTGATCCGTTCCGCCCCGAGGAGCCGGCTCTCGACCACGCTGATCAGCCGCAGCGCCTCGGAGTCGACACTCTCCTGGGCGCTGTTGCTGATGGTGCGGGTCTCGACGATGACGAGGGAGACGCCGAAGACGGCGATCACCACGAGCACCACGGCGAGCGTGGAGTTGATCAGTCGGCGGCGCATGACTGTTTCTGTACGTCAGCTCTTCTCGAACCGGAAGCCGACGCCCCGGACGGTCGCGATGTAGCGGGGGTTGGCCGCGTCGTCACCGAGCTTCTTGCGGAGCCAGGAGATGTGCATGTCGAGCGTCTTCGTGGACGACCACCAGGTGGTGTCCCAGACTTCGCGCATCAGCTGGTCGCGGGTGACGACCCGGCCGGCGTCGCGGACCAGGACCCGCAGCAGGTCGAACTCCTTCGCGGTGAGCTGGAGCTCCTCGTCGCCCATCCAGGCCCGGTGCGATTCGACGTCGATCCGCACCCCGTGCGTGGCGGGCTGCGAGGTCGGGTCGGTGGCGCCGCGCCGGAGCAGCGCCCGGACCCGGGCGAGGAGTTCGGCCAGGCGGAACGGCTTGGTGACGTAGTCGTCGGCTCCGGCGTCCAGGCCGACGACGGTGTCCACCTCGTCCGCGCGGGCGGTGAGCACCAGGATCGGCACGGCGTGGCCATCCGCGCGGAGCCGTCGGGCTACTTCGAGGCCGTCCATCCCGGGCAGTCCAAGGTCGAGCACGACCAGGTCGACGCCGCCCTGGAGGCCGGCGTCGAGAGCGGTCGGACCGTCTTCGCGGACCTCGACCTCGTATCCCTCCCGACGCAGGGCGCGAGCCAGCGGCTCCGAGATGGAAGCGTCGTCCTCGGCGAGCAGTACACGGGTCATGGAGTGATGGTAGTCCGAACGGGGCGGCCACCGGGAGGTGATCCACAAGGCCTGTGGGTCCGAGTCCCGTTCGGAGGGCCGCCTTGGAATATGCGAGTTTGGTTGCACCTGAACCTGTGATTCATCTCTCAAGTCCTTTCAATTCGACCACCGTCGTGTCGTATGGTGACTCGACGCCTGTTGCACTACTCAAAGACCTTTGGGCAGCTTTAAGCGCCAAGGGTCTCTTTTGTGCGCGGGACTGGTACCCGCCAGCCCTGACTTCAGTGAATGACCTGTGGCCGGGCCCGGAGCGCGAGGAAGTGCGCCGGGCGTGGATCCCGATGCAGCTGGTCCCCCGACTCCGGTACCCGCTCCGTACACCGTGCGGAGTCCGGAGCAGATCCCTTCTCAGGCGTGAGGGATGGGGCGTTTGCCGCATCGGTGCCGGCCTCCCCCCACCGGGCGCGTCACGCTCACGAGGCGTCGCGTCCCGAGCAAGCAAGGATCGACCATGGCGTCCAGCCTGACGAAGGACTCCGCCAGCACGGCTGGCTCGGAGAAGACCTTCTTCGGCCACCCCCGCGGCCTGGCCACTCTCTTCATGACCGAGATGTGGGAGCGCTTCAGCTACTACGGCATGAGGGCCCTGCTCCCCCTCTACCTGATCGCCCCCAACGGGCTTCACCTGGATCCCGCCACGGCCACGGCGATCTACTCGGTCTACGTGTCGCTCGTGTACCTGCTCGCCATGCCCGGCGGCTGGTTCGGCGACCGTGTCTGGGGTCCCCGCAAGACGGTCGCCATCGCCGGCGCGGTCATCATGATCGGTCACCTGACGCTGGCGCTGCCCTCGCAGGGCACCTTCTTCGCCGGTCTCGGCCTCGTCGCCATCGGCTCCGGTCTGCTGAAGTCCAACATCTCCACGATGGTCGGCCACCTCTACGACGGTCCGGACGACCCTCGCCGCGACGGTGGCTTCACGATCTTCTACATGGGGATCAACGTGGGCGCCTTCGCCGCCCCGCTGGTCATCGGCACCATCGGTGAGAACGTCAACTGGCACCTGGGCTTCGCGCTCGCCGCGGTCGGCATGGGGCTGGGCCTCGTCCAGTACCTGTTCGGCACCCGCCACCTGAACGAGCGCAGCCTCGTCGTCCCGAAGCCGCTGTCGGCCGCCGAGCGCGCCGGCACGCTGCGCAAGGGCATGATCTGGCTGGCCATCGCGGCGGTCTTCTACATCGTCACGGTCGTCACCGGCGTCTACACGCTCAACTGGATCCTCGTCCCGATCACCGTCGCGGGTCTGGTCATTCCGGTCACGGTCCTGGCGCGCATCAAGCGCGACAAGGAGCTCAGCGCCGCCGAGCAGTCGAAGATGTCCGGCTACATCTGGTTCTTCGTCGCCGCCGCCATGTTCTGGATGATCTACGACCAGGGCGGTTCGACCCTGGCGATCTTCGCCGACAGCTCGGCCGACAACAGCGTCTTCGGGTGGAACTTCCCGGTCTCCTGGTACCAGTCGGTCAACCCGGTCCTGATCATGGCGCTGGCCCCGGTCTTCGCCGCCTTCTGGCTGGCGCTGAACCGGCGTGGCAAGGAGCCGAGCACGATCGTGAAGTTCAGCTCCGGTCTGGTGCTGGTCGGCGCGTCGTTCTTCCTCTTCCTGATGCCACTGACGATCGCCACGGATGGTCACAAGGCAGCCGCGATGTGGCTGGTCGCGATCTACTTCGTGCAGACCGTCGCCGAACTGACGCTGTCCCCGGTCGGTCTCTCCGTCACCACGAAGATGGCTCCGGCCAAGTACGCGAGCCAGATGATGGGTGTCTGGTTCCTGGCCGTCACCGCCGGTGACTGCACCACGGGTCTGCTCTCCATCGCGGGTGTCGACCTCAACGGCACCGGTATCGTCGCTCTGCAGGCCGCGCTCGCGGCCGCCGCGGGTGTCGCGATCTTCATGTACCGCAACAAGGTCAAGCAGCTCATGGGTGACGTGCACTGAGCCACTGAAGGGCCGCCGCACCGGATCGCCGGTGCGGCGGCCTTTCGCGTTTTCCGTACGGGCTCAGCTCACCGGGTGCCGCGCAGCCTGCGCCACGGGGTGAACGTGAACACGGCGCCGCCCAGCAGGATCGCCGTACCGGCGACCAGGCCGAGTGCGCGCAGGGTGCCGTTGTCGTCGGCGCCGGTGGCAGCCGGTCCGCCGCCGGAGTCCGTGCCGCCGCCGGTCGTGGCGCCGCCCGTGTCCGAGCCGCCGACGGCCCCACCGGGCTGGGACGAGGGTCCGGCTCCAGGGAGACCGCGACACCGGCGGGCGGGGTGCAGGTCGTCGTCGTGCCGAGCGCCTTCACGGTCAGCACGCCCGGGCTGAGAGTGGACTTCCCGCTCGCGCCCGGCCTGTACGTACCCGTGAGATCGGGGATCTCGATCGGTTCGCCGGACTTGATGGGCTCCTTGTCGGTGGGGCCCTCGACATGGACCGTGCCCTTGTCGGCTCCGCCGAGCCCGACCTCCATGGAGGGCTTCACCGAATCGGCCGGGATGTCGGCGGGGCTGGCGTCGGCCGGCAGTGGATGGCGGTGGCGACCGACGCGGGCCGGGGTGTACGCGGCGCGGGGCCGCACCTTGTCGACGATCGCCATGCCGATGCGGAACACGGCCGCCGGTACGACGACGCGGAGCAGGATCCAGAAGAGCGTGACGCCCCAGGGACCGCCGACCCCCACGGCTGTTCGGCGACGGCCTTCGTCCCCTACCGCAGGGAGACCCGGTAGTCACCGTGGGCGCCCGCCGTCAGTTCGACCGGCAGTCTGAATCTGTGCCTTGATCTGTGCCTTGCGACCGGGCGCGACGGTGCCGCGCCACTGCCGTTCGTCCGGGCGCTGCTCCGGCGCGGCGCCACCAGGGCGCCGCCGGCCACGGGCGGACTCCCTGCTGCGTACAGAACGGGCGTGTACGTACGGACGGCGCGCGGCGGTTCGGCGGAGCTCAGCCCGCGGCCCGCTGTCCGCGCCGGGTCAGCCACAGCACTCCGGCCGCTCCGGTCAGCAACACCGTGCCGCCGAGCGTCATCGCCGAGTCCAGCGGCCCGGTCTTCGGCAGGGTCGTGTCCGAGGTGTCCTTCGAGCCGCCCGCCGCCGTCACGTCGGGTTCGAGCGACGGCTTCGGACTGTTGCCCGGGGTGCGGGTCGTGGTCGTACCAGCGCCTTGACGGTGAGCACTCCGGCGGTGAAGCCGACCTTGCCGCTCTTCCGCGGGGTGTACGTACCCGACAGGTCGCTGATCTTGATCGGGGTGTTCGCCGGGATCGCCGCGGTGTTCGCCGGTCCCGGGACCTGGACCCGACCCGATTCGGCGCCGGTCGACCGGATGACCGCGCCGGGCTTCATGGCACCCTTCCCAGCTCGACGGGGCTGGACGAGACACCCTTCCGGAAGGACATCGTGAGCGTGTAACTGCTGCCGCTCTTCACGCCCTTGATCTCGATGGGCGGCACCGCGCTCTTGTCGCCGATCGGGGTCCTGCACGTGTAGTCGACGTCCACGACCGCGGCGTGGGCGGCGGGCGCGGCCGGCAGCACCACCGAGCCGGCCAGCGCGGACGCCGGCGCGAGAGCTGTTCGCTTCGGGTACGGCACCTCGGTTCCCCTCATGCCGGAAGTCGCCGCGCGCCGCATCACTCCGACGCACGTTACTGACGACACATCAGATTGGGCGCTCGAGGTACGCCTTGGGCCGTATGGAGGGAAGACAAAGAGCGCGCCGATCCGGCGCGCTCTTCGGGGGTGAGGAGGAGGGGCCGAACGGCCCGACGGTTCGGGTGGTGACTACGCGGGGGCGGCAAGCTCCGCCCATACGGTCTTGCCCGGCTCGCCCGGCACCCGCTGGACACCCCAGTCCAGGCAGAGCCGCTGCACGATGAACATGCCGTGCCCGCCGGGCCGTCCCGCCCGGTGCGGGGTGCGCGGCGCGGGCTGTCCCGCACCGCCGTCGACGACCTCCACCCGCAGCACCTTCGGGGCGCAGGCGATGCGCAGCTCCTCGGGTCCTTCCGCGTGCAGGCAGGCATTGGTGACCAGCTCGGAGACGACCAGCAGGACGTCCTCGGCGGCTGCGCGCCGGTCGGCGCTCGACGCGGGGAGCCAGCCCCAGTCGTGGAGTGCCTGGCGGGCGAAATCGCGGGCCGTCGGCACGATGCCGCTGACCTGCCGCAGGGGCAGCGTGCGCCACTGCCGGTCGACGGGCCCGGAGGAGGCTGCGCCGTCGCCCGCGCCCTCCGGCTCCCGGCCGAGGTCGCCCGGCGGATGCTGCCGGGTGGTGCTCATCAGCGCTTCACCTCACCGATTCACCATGTCGCCATTGAACAGATACAGATACAGATAGGGGTGCAGCCGCCGATACGGATACCGACCGCATACAGAGTGTGCGGGCCGCCCAGGTCACAAGAGGTTCGCCGGGATGTCTCCTGCCCGGCCGTATCGTGACAACACCCACTTCGCCCCCGCGGAATGCGTGAGGCAGGCGACGCCCGGGACGGGTGAGCCTGCGCTCCGGGCCACGATCAGGCGTCCAGCGCCGATTCGAGGGAGTCGTGGACGGTGAAGACCGCCTCGGCCCCGGTGATCTCGAAGACCCTCGCCACCATCGGCAGCATTCCGGCCAAATGGACCCCTCCCCCGGCCGCCTCCGCCTTGAGGCGGGCACCGAGCAGCACATTGAGCCCGGTGGAATCACAGAATTCGAGTCGCGAACAGTCGACCACCAGGCGGGTCCGTCCTTGTTCGACCGCGCTCTCCAGGGGTTCGCGGAGCAGATCGGCGGTGTGGTGATCCAACTCACCCACCGGCGTCACTACCTCGCTGCGCCCCTCGGTCCGGACCTCGACCTCAAGTCGACCCCGGTGCGCACTGCCGACCGTCTGGCGGTCCATGCCCGTCCCTCTTCGCCGTCCGTCACTGCCTGCGTCACCATGCGCGTCACCGTCTGTGATGACGCGTGCGGTTGCGTGTGTAGCCGTCGCTGACGTCCTCAAAACACTACGCGTTTCGTGCGGCACACGGTAGCCGAAGACCTCAACAAACCGGACATATGGCATCAATTGGCGGTTGTATCTGCACGTCCGGACCGGGTAAGGGTAGAGGGACACCCGAAACACGACCGGCTTTGGAGGCGCCGCTTCACCGCAGGAACACGTATGGGCATCGGCAGCCATATGCCGAGAACGATGGAGGAGACCATGTCACCCCGGCTCGACGAACCGCGTACCCATATCGCGACGTCAGCATGTCCTCAGGGACTGACCGAATCAGACTCCCCTGCCGCGGGCGCCGTACCCGGCCCGCGCCGCAGCACCAGCAGCACCAAGGACAGCGACGGTCTCGAAGGACTTCCCGAGATCTCGCCGTACGACGAAGTGGGCGCACTGGACGCCAGGGCGCTGTCGAAGACACTCTTCGCGCGGCTCGAAACCCTCGAAGAAGGCACCTACGAGTACGCGTACGTACGCAACACACTCGTCGAACTGAACCTGGCCCTGGTCAAGTTCGCCGGCTCCCGGTTCCGCTCCCGCAGCGAACCCATGGAGGACATCATCCAGGTCGGCACCATCGGCCTGATCAAGGCGATCGACCGGTTCGAGCTGAGCCGGGGCGTCGAGTTCCCGACTTTCGCGATGCCGACCATCATCGGCGAGATCAAACGGTTCTTCCGCGACACCAGTTGGTCCGTGCGCGTCCCGCGCCGACTGCAGGAGTTGCGGCTCGACCTGGCCAAGGCGGGCGACGAACTCGCCCAGCAGTTCGACCGGGCGCCCACCGTGGGCGAACTCGCCGAGCGCCTCGGACTCACCAACGACGAGGTCGTCGAAGGCATGGCCGCGAGCAACGCGTACACCGCGAGCTCGCTCGACGCCAAGCCCGAGGTGGACGAGACCGAGAGCGCCCTGACGGACCGGCTCGGCTACGAGGACCACGGGCTCGAAGGCGTCGAGTACGTCGAGTCCCTGAAGCCGCTGATCGCCTCGCTGCCCGGTCGCGACCGGAAGATCCTCTCGCTCCGCTTCGTCGCCAATATGACGCAGTCGGAGATCGGCGACGAACTCGGCATCTCCCAGATGCATGTCTCGCGGCTGCTCTCCCGGACGCTGGTCAAGCTCAGGAAGGGCCTGACGCTGGAGGAATGACCCCGGAGTTCCCCGCGCCCCCGCGGGACCACTTGCGGAAGGACCTGCCCGGCAAGGGGCAGGTCCTTCCGCATTGTTGACGGAGCGCCACGTTCGGAGTTGCCGCTCAGAGGGCGCGTTCGCCGCGCTGCCGGACCGCCCGGACCAGGGGGACGCCTGGCCGGTAGGCGAGGTGGACATGGCTGGGGGCGTCGAGGAGGACCAGGTCGGCGCGGGCGCCCGGGGCGATGCGGCCGATGTCCGTGCGGCGCAGGGCCGCCGCGCCGCCCGCGGTGGCGGACCAGAGAGCCTCGTCGGGGGTCATGCCCATGTCCCGTACGGCCAGGGCGATGCAGAACGGCATGGACGAGGTGAACGACGAGCCCGGGTTGCAGTCCGTGGACAGTGCGACGGTGGCACCCGCGTCGAGGAGGCGGCGGGCGTCGGGCCAGTTCGCGCGGGTCGAGAACTCGGCGCCGGGGAGAAGTGTGGCGACGGTGTCGCCCTGGGCGAGGGCGTCGACGTCCGCGTCGGTGAGGTGCGTGCAGTGGTCGGCGGAGGCGGCGTCCAGCTCGACCGCGAGCTGGACGCCGGGGCCGTGACCGAGCTGGTTGGCGTGGACCCGGGGGTGCAGGCCCTTGGCCAGGCCCGCGGTCAGGATCGCGCGGGCCTGGTCGCCGTCGAACGCGCCCTTCTCGCAGAACACGTCGACCCAACGGGCGTACGGGGCACAGGCGTCGAGCATCGGTCCGGTGACCAGGTCGACGTACCCGGCGGGATCGTCGGCGTAGTCCGGGGGGACGACGTGGGCGCCGAGGTAGGTGACCTCGTCGGTGTGGCGGGCGGCGATGCGCAGGGCGCGGGCCTCGTCCTCGACGGTGAGCCCGTAGCCGGACTTGGTCTCGAACGTGGTGGTGCCCTGGCGGAGCGCCTCGGCGAGGTAGCGGGCGACGTTGGCGTCCAGCTCGTCGTCGGTGGCGGCGCGGGTGGCGGCGACCGTGGTGCGGATACCGCCCGCGGTGTAGGGGCGGCCGGACATCCGGGCGTTGAACTCCTCGGTGCGGTCGCCCGCGAAGAGGAGGTGGGAGTGGGAGTCGACGAACCCCGGGATCACCGCGCGGCCGCCCGCGTCGACGGCGTTGTCAGTGTCGGGTGCTTTGCTTGATTCACCGGTCCAGACGACCCGGTCGCCCTCGATGACGACGGCCGCGTCCAGGATCCGGCCCAGGGGGGAACCGTCACCGAGGGAGGGGTCGTTGGTGACCAGACTGGCGATGTTGGTGATGGCGGTCGTCGTCATCGGGGGACTGCTCTCCTTGCGTGGGTCCGGGGTCAGCCGTGCAGGACGGCGATGGCCGAGGCGAGTGCTGCGGGGACGTCCTCGACGAGCGCGTGCTGCCCGTCACGGACGATGTGCCGGCCGGCCACGACCGTATGGCGCACATCGGCTGCGGAGGCGGCGAATACGACTGCTTCGGCGGCCAGTCGGGGCACCGGTCCCGCTGTTCTGACGGAGTCCAGGGCGACGGTGGTGAAGTCGGCGAGCGCGCCCGGTTCGAGGGCGCCCGCGTCGGGCCGGCCGAGTGCGGCGTGCCCGTCGAGGGTGGCGGCGCGCAGCAGTGCGGCCGCCGTCCAGTGGCCGCGGGCATGGGTGCGCAGACGCTCGTTGAGCTCCATCGCGCGGGCCTCTTCGAAGAGGTCGATCACGGCGTGACTGTCGCTGCCGAGGGAGAGCGGCGAGCCCGCGCGCTGGAGGGCGACGGCGGGTCCGATGCCGTCGGCGAGGTCGCGTTCGGTGGTGGGGCACATGCAGGTGCCGGTGGCAGAGACACCGAGCAGCGCGATGTCCTCACTGCTGAGGTGGGTGTTGTGGATGCCGGTGGTGCGCGGGCCGAGGACCCCGTGGTCGGCGAGGAGCCGGGTGGGGGAACAGCCGTGGGCGGCCTGGCAGGCATCGTTCTCGGCGGTCTGTTCGGAGAGGTGGACGTGCAGGGGGGCCTGCCGCTCCTCGGCCCACTTCGCCACCGTCGCGAGCTGCCCGGCGGGCACGGCGCGTACGGAGTGGACGGCCGCGCCGATCAGGGCGTGGTCGCTGCCCTTGAGCAGGGAGGCGCGTTCGGCCCAGGCGTCCGCGGTGGTGTCGGAGAAGCGCATCTGGTGCGGGTCGGGCTTCCGGTACTGGCCGGGCCGCTCCCCGAATCCGGCGGCGAGATAGGCCGTGTCCAGCAGGGTGATCCGGATCCCGGCCGCGTCGGCGGCGGCGATCAGGGCTTCGCCCATCGCGTTGGGGTTGTTGTACGGGGCTCCGCCCGGCGCATGGTGCAGATAGTGGAACTCGCCGACCGCGGTGATGCCTGCCAGCGCCATCTCGGCGTACACGGCACGGGCCAGGTGGTAGTACGTATCGGGAGTGAGCCGGGACGCGACCTGGTACATGAGCTCGCGCCAGGTCCAGAAGGTGCCGGAGCCGACCTGGACGGTGGAGCGCAGAGCGCGGTGGAAGGCGTGCGAGTGCGTGTTGGCGAGCCCGGGCACCGTGAGTCCGCGCAGCACGGTGGCGCCCGGCAGCGGGGCGTCGACGCCGGTACGGATCCCGGCGATCCGCCCGTCGGCGACGTCCAGGGTGACGCCCGGCTCGACATGGGTGCCGAGCCAGGCGTGGGACATCCAGAACGTGGCGGTGCGGTGCGCGCCCGTCGGTGTCGTTGTCAGCTGCACGCGAGACCTTCCAGTACATCGGCGAGTGCGGTCACCCCGGCGGTGCAGTCGTCCTCGGCGGCGTACTCGGCCGGCGAGTGCGAGATCCCGGTGGGGTTCCGTACGAACAGCATGGCGGTAGGGACTGAGGCGGACAAAATACCCGCATCGTGTCCGGCGCCGGTGCCGAGGACGGGCACGGCGCGGCCCGCGTCGTCGCCGCCCCGGCCGGTCAGGATCTTGCCGAGTTCGTCACGCAGGGCGTGCTGGAACTCCACGACGGGCGTGAAGGACTCCCGTACGACATCGAGATCGATGCCCGCACGCTCGGCGTGCTCCCGGGCGGCCCGCTCGATGCCGGTGACGACGGCGTCGAGGGTGTCCTGGTCGGCGGCGCGCGAATCGAGCCAGCCACGGACGAGGGAGGGGATGGCGTTGACGCCGTTCGGCTCGACGGCGATCTTCCCGAAGGTGGCGAGGGCACCGGTGAGCTCCGCCTCGCGGCGGGCGGCCAGCACGGTCTCGGCGTACGTGAGCATCGGGTCGCGCCGGTCGACGAGCCGGGTGGTCCCCGCGTGGTTGGCCTCGCCCCGGAAGTCGAACCGCCAGCGGCCGTGCGGCCAGATCGCGGAGGCGATACCGACCGGGTCGCCGGTGAGGTCGAGGGAGCGCCCCTGCTCGACATGGAGCTCGACGAACGCGCCGATACGGGCCAGCCGTTCGGGGTCCGGGCCGATGGCGCCGGGGTCGTACCCGGCCGCCTCCATGGCCTGCGGCAGTGTGATGCCGTCGCCGTCGCGGAGCTGGTGCGCCTTCTCGACGGTCAGCTGCCCGGCGGCGAGCCGGGACCCGGCACAGGCGAGCCCGAACCTGGCCCCTTCCTCGTCGCCGAAGTTGGTGATGGCGAACGGCCGGGTGAACTCGGCTCCTCTGCGGCGGAGTTCGTCGAGCGCCGCGAAGGAGGAGACCACGCCGAGCGGCCCGTCGAACGCACCGCCGTCCGGCACGGAGTCGAGGTGCGACCCGGTGACGACGGCGTCGTCACCGAGCGGATCCCCGAGCCAGGCCCACTGGTTCCCGTTCCGGTCGACCTCGTACCCGAGCCCACGCGCTTCGGCCTGCTCCCGGAACCAGACCCGGCAGTCGGCATCGGCACCGGTCCAGGCGTACCGCCGGTACCCACCGCTCTCGGGGTGGCGTCCGATGGGGGCAAGTTCCTTCCACATGGCCTGGAAGGACGGCTGTCCGGCCCCTCCCGGTCCCTGCGGACCATGGGGGAGGGAGGGCGCCGGGGAACCCTCGGCGCCCACGGAACCGCTTCCGCCCGTCAGGCTCACTGCCCCTCCGTCATGGGAACCCGCACGCCCTTGTCCGCGGCAACGGACTCCGCGATGTCGTACCCCGCGTCGACGTGCCGGATGACCCCCATTCCCGGGTCGTTCGTCAGCACCCGGCGGATCTTCTCCCCCGCCAGCTTCGTACCGTCGGCCACGGTCACCTGACCCGCGTGGATGGAGCGCCCCATCCCGACGCCGCCGCCGTGGTGGATGGAGACCCAGGAGGCGCCGGACGCCACGTTGACCATGGCGTTCAGCAGGGGCCAGTCCGCGATCGCGTCGGACCCGTCGAGCATCGCCTCGGTCTCGCGGTACGGGGACGCCACCGACCCGCAGTCCAGGTGGTCGCGGCCGATCGCGAGCGGTGCGGCCAGCTCGCCGGAGGCCACCATGTCGTTGAACCGCTCACCGGCGCGGTCGCGCTCGCCGTAGCCGAGCCAGCAGATCCGGGCGGGCAGCCCCTGGAAGTGGACGCGCTCGCCGGCCATCTTGATCCACCGGTGCAGCGACTCGTTCTCCGGGAAGAGTTCGAGCATCGCCTTGTCGGTCCTGTGGATGTCCGACGCCTCGCCGGACAGCGCGGCCCAGCGGAACGGGCCCTTGCCCTCGCAGAACAGCGGACGGATGTACGCGGGCACGAAGCCGGGGAAGTCGAATGCCCGGTCGTAACCGGCGAGCTGGGCCTCGCCGCGGATCGAGTTGCCGTAGTCGAAGACCTCGGCCCCGGCGTCCATGAAGCCGACCATCGCCTCGACGTGCTTGGCCATCGCCTCGCGCGCCCGCTGCGTGAAGTCGGCGGGCTTCTCGGCGGCGTACGAGGCCATGTCGTCGAAGTCGACGCCGATCGGGAGGTACGCGAGCGGGTCGTGCGCGCTGGTCTGGTCGGTGACGATGTCGATCGGGGCGCCCTCGGCGAGCATCCGGGGCAGCAGCTCCGCCGCGTTGCCGAGCAGCCCGATGGAGAGCGGCTTGCGCGCGTCGCGCGCCTCGGTGGCGAGCTGGAGCGCGTGCTCCAGGGAGTCGGCGCGCACGTCCAGGTAGCGGTGCTCGATGCGGCGCTCGATGGCGCGCGGGTCGCAGTCGATACAGATCGCGACGCCGTCGTTCATGGTCACGGCGAGCGGCTGGGCGCCGCCCATGCCGCCGAGCCCGGCGGTCAGGGTGATCGTCCCGGCCAGCGTCCCGTTGAACTTCTTGGCGGCGACGGCGGCGAACGTCTCGTACGTGCCCTGCAGGATGCCCTGCGTACCGATGTAGATCCACGAACCGGCCGTCATCTGGCCGTACATGGTGAGTCCGAGGGCCTCCAGGCGGCGGAACTCCTCCCAGTTCGCCCAGTCGCCCACCAGGTTGGAGTTGGCGATCAGGACGCGCGGCGCCCACTCGTGGGTCTGCATGACACCGACCGGGCGCCCGGACTGGACAAGCATCGTCTCGTCCTGCTTGAGCGTCTGCAACGTGCGCACCATCGCGTCGAACGAACGCCAGTCGCGGGCCGCCTTGCCCGTGCCGCCGTAGACGACGAGCTTGTCGGGGTGCTCGGCGACCTCGGGGTCCAGGTTGTTCTGCAGCATGCGGAGGGCGGCTTCCTGCTGCCATCCCAGGGCGCTCAGTTCGGTACCGCGCGGTGCCCGTACGGGGCGGGGTCCTGACATGACAATGCCTCCTCGCGACTGTGTTGCTTCTATTCACATCCTGCTGCTCTGAATACTTATAGTCAACAGGCGCGCCCGAAAGACCTGCCTCGAAGGCGGGAGACGACACCGGACGCGGACAGAACACGACAGGGGCGGCAGCGGGTCCGACGGTTTCCCATCGCCTTCCGCATGTACCTATGGAAAATGCCAGAACTCCCGCCTGGGGCGGGCACGTTGCGTAGCCTCTAGGTCACAGCCGCACGTCAGGTCGGGAGGAGTCCGCGTGCCCGGAATCGACGAGTGCCTGCTCGACGTCATGAGGCTGCCCGGTGCCCGCGGCGCCGCCGTGGTCGACTGGACGAGCGGTCTCGCCCTAGGCACCATCGGCGACTCGCCCAACGGCGATCACGAGGCGACCGCCGCCGAGACGGCCGAGGTGGCGCGCATGGCGGCGGAGCAGCCCGTGTTCACCCTCTCCGTCCCGGAACCCTCAACAGGCCCGGGCGAGAACGACGTCACCGCGACGGGCGTCGCGCCGCCGGTGGAGGACGTCATCGTCACCACCCGCACCGGCTACCACATCCTCCGATTCGTCGAGACGGCCTTCGACAGCAGCGTCTTCCTGCATCTGTGGCTCGACCGCTCCGAAGGCAACCTGGCGCTGGCCCGGATGAGGCTGGGCGAGATGGCGGAGCGGCTGGTCCTGGCATGAGCACCACCGCGCCCGAGAGCACACCTCCCGAGAGAACCTTCCCCGTGAGAGCAGCCTCCGCCCTCTCCCCGATGCTTCAGCGTCTCGCCGCCGAGCGCGCCACCGGCGCCCTGATGCGCGACCGCGGCACGCTCTACCTCGCCGACGGCCAGGTCGTGCACGCCGAGAGCCCTTCGACACCCGGCATCGACATCCTGCTCACCGCGAGCGGTGCCCTGCACCGCGACGGCTGGTGGGACGCGGTCGCCCAGGCGGGCGCCGGGCAGCAGGTCGGCCGCTACCTGGTGGACAGCGGACGGTTACCCGGCGGCGCACTGGAGCTCTGCCACTTGAGTGCGCTGTACGACGCCGCCTTCTTCGCCCTCGCCCCCACCCGTACCCCGGCCCGGTTCCGTTACGGGGTCTCGCACTGGATCGGTCCCGTGCACCCCGTCCCCGTCGATGCCGTGGAGCGCGAGACGCTCAGGCGCCGGGAGTTGCTCGACCGGATCTGGCCCGACGCGGTGACCGACTCCGCGCCGCTCGCCCGGGCGGCCCATCCCGTCGACGCTCCTGTTCCGTCGCGCCGTCGCCGCGTACTCGACCTGGTGGACGGGGTACGTACGGCATCCGACATCGCCCAGCACCTGGGCCGCTCGGCGTTCCACACCCTCGTCGACCTGCGGCGGCTCACGGCCGCCGGACTGGTCGAAGCGGTCCGGCAGACGGCCGCCCCGTCCGCCTCCGCGCCCGGCCGGATCACGTTCCCCGAGGTCACGGCCGACCCCGACGTCGCCCTGCTGCGCCGGCTCAGAGACGCATTGGAGGCCCTGTGATACGCGCGCTCAGACAGCGTGCCGGGAGGAGACAGCTGATGGTTCCCGAGGCCGAAGTCCAGGACGTCCTGGACGAACTCCAGCGGCTACGGGCCCGGGTGCCGCTCCTCGCGGGCGCGCTGGCGGCCAGCACCGACGGCCTCGTCCTGGCGCAGGACACCCCTGGAGTCGAGGCGGAGGGCGTGGCCGCGCTCACCGCGGCCGCGCTCGGCGTCGCGCTCCGGATGGCGGAGGCGACCGGCCGGGGCGGCTTCCGCGAACTGCTCGTACGTGGCGAGACCGGCTACATCGCCACCTACGCGGCGGGCTCCTCCGCCGTCCTCACACTCCTGGCCGAGGACCGGATCAACGTCGGCCGGCTCCACCTGGAAGGCCGCCGGGCGAGCGCCCGGATCGGCGAACTGGTCGACGCCGCACTGCGACGCAGCGCACCACCCGCGCCGGCGCCGCACGCCCCGCGCCCACGGACCCCACCCCCCGGCCCCCTCCCGCACCGCACGTAGCACCAGTCGCACCGCACCAGGAACGCCAGAAAACGGAGCCGGTCACCTCGGCCGGCAAGGAAAGGAACGAGCACTCATGGCCAACACCGAAGCGTCACTCAAGGAAGCGATGACGTCCATCGAGGGCACCCTCGGTGTCGCACTCGTCGACTACACCAGCGGCATGGCGCTGGGCACCCTCGGCGGCGGCAAGGACTTCAACCTGGAGGTCGCGGCCGCGGGCAACACGGATGTCGTACGCGCCAAACTCCGCACCATGGAACACCTCGGCATCAAGGACGAGATCGAGGACATCCTGATCACCCTCGGCAATCAGTACCACCTGATCCGGCTGATGAAGGCGCGCGGCAGCAACGGTCTCTTCCTCTACCTGGTGCTGGACTCAAGCCGCGCCAACCTGGCGATGGCCCGCCACCAGCTGAAGCGGATCGAGTCCGAACTGGAGGTCTGACCTCCGCAGACCGCTCTCAGCGACGCCGCGCCCCACCTGGCGCGGCGTCGCCCGCCACCGGCCCGGTCGTCCGGTACGCCGCGACCTGCTTGCCTGCGGGCCGCCCCTTCTCCACCCAGTCGGTCCGCACCCAGTACAGGACGTCGTTCTTCCGCTCCCACTGCCCGATCCGGACGGACTTGGCCCAGAGGCCGGCCCCCGCACCCGCCAGCATCAGCCCACCGGCGCCGGGCAGCAGGAACCCGCCGGCGGTCGCCACGAGAAACCCGCCCAGCAGCCACCACCGGTGGCCGCGCCGCCAGTTGCGTACGGTCACGGCCCGGTCCTGGAGGAAATCCGTCCGCCCGGCGCGGGTGGCGGCCCTCGTCAGCTCCGCATACCTGCGCCCGCGCGCGAGCGCCACCACCCCTGCGGTGATCACGAAGAGCGCGGCTCCGGCGAGCAGTCCGATCCGACGGCCGGTGAGCCCCGGGACGAGCGCACCGACGGCGGCGGCGAGCAGCCCCGGCCACCACAGCGGTACGGCTCCGGCCCGTACGATCACGGCCACCCTCGCCAGTGACTGCGCTCCACGCCCCACGTCCGTACCCCTCTCGACAGCCGTCGAAGCTGATTCTCCGGGCGCAGATTAATGGCCGTATATGAGCGGTGTCTGAGAATCGGCGAGGAAGTCCGGCCACCGGCCGGACTTCCCTCGGTACAGAACACCCGCCCTGCCGTCCCGGCCCTCGACGCAGGCGAACCCGCCTCCACAGCACCGGGTCCCAGCCACCGGATTCCGGGTCCGTCAGCGCCGGCAGCCGACGCGGCCCGGCCGCCGCCGACCGCTCACCCAGCCGCAGTCCCGGCGTCGGCACGACGGTCCGCCCGGTCCCGGGCGCCGACGACAGCCTCCGGACGCTCCCCCAGCCAGGCGCACCCCGCCCGTCCCCTCCTCACTCCACGAACAGCCCGCGCGCCGCCGCCCGTGCGTCGAACTCCTCCAGCCGCGCCTGCGCGTCCGGCAGGTCGTCGCACATCGCCTCCAGCAGCACCCGCCCCAGCAGCATCGGCGCGCACGCCGTGTCGAAGGCGAGTCCGGTGCCGACGGCGGCGGGAATCAGCAGGTCACTGTGTTTGGCCACCGGGGCGAACGCCGAATCGGCGACCGACACCACCGTCAGTCCCTGCTCCTGGGCGTAGGCGAGCGCGTCCACGACCTCCTTGGGATGGCGCGGCAGCGCGAAGCAGACCAGCGCGCTCGCCCCCGCCCGGCATGCGGCGTCGATCCGGTCGTGCAGCATGCTGCCGCCTTCGTCGAGCACGCGCACGTCCGGGTGGACCTTGGCGGCGAAGTAGCCGAAGCCACGCGCCTGCGAGGAGGCGGCGCGCAGCCCGAGCACCGGCAGCGGACGCGACGCGGCGAGCAGCCGCCCCGCGCGCTCGACCGGAGTGGGGTCGGCGAGCAGCTCGGCGAGGTGCTGCAGGTTCTCGATCTCGGCGCGCACGGCCTGCTGGTACTCGTTGTACGTGTCCGCGGCGCCCGTGCCTCCCTCGACGGGTCCGGGCGCGACCTCCCGGAGATGCCTGCGCAGCGCCGGATACCCGTCGAACCCGAGCGCGACGGCGAACCGGGTGACGGACGGCTGGCTGACCCCGGCGAGCTCGGCCAGCTCCACACTCGACAGAAACGGGACGTCCCCGGCCCTGCGCACCATCGAGTGCGCGATCCTCCGCTGCGTGGGCGTGAGCCGGTGCCCCTCGAAGAGCTGCTGCAACCGCGCGGCCGGGCTGCTCCCGCTCATGCTGTCCCCCTACTGTTCGTACTGGTGAGATCGGTGTTCCACAGGTCTGTACAGCGGTCGAACAGCTCCCCGGCCGCCACCTTCACATCATGGGTGAGCGGCCGGTCCGCGAACTCCGCTTCGAGCAGGGAATCGGCCAACGCGAACGCCCGCCCGACCGGCAGACCGGGATCAGGTCGCAGATCGCGCAGCCTCAACGCCCGTACGGCGGAAACGAGTTCGCAGGCGACGACCTGCCGGTAGGCGCCGCACACGCGCAGCGTCTGGCGGGCCGCCAGCGAGGCGAAACTCGCCTGCTCCTCCACGCCTCGGGACAGCACGGCGTGGCCGAGCGAGGCGGGCGCGGAGTACGCCCGCAGATCGCCGAGGGCGGCCCCGGCCGCGTACTCCAGGATCATCACGCCCGACGAGGCTGGTTCGCCGTCGGCGAGGAAGGGCCTCAGCCGCGTGAAGGACGGCTCGTTGAGCGCCGACAGCCGCGAGGTGGAGAGCCGCGCGACCTGCACGACTGCAAGTCTGAAGTGGTCGAGCGCCAGGGCGAGTTGAGCCATGTAGAAACCGCCGTGGTGGTAGGCGGCAGGGCTGTCGTTGAGACCGGCGTCCGGGCAGATCAGCGGGTTCTCGGCGGCGGCGTTGATCTCGATGGCGAGGACGCGTTCGAGCGCGTCGGCGGCGTCCTGCGCGGGCCCGTGGATCTGCGGCAGACAGCGGAAGCCGTACGGGTCCTGGATCCGGCCGAGCGGGGGTCCCGGGCGGTCGGGGACACCGAGCAGCTGCCGCATCCGCGCCGCGACCCGGTACGAGCCGGGGTGCGGACGGGCGGCGTGGACCGGTTCGGCGTAGGCCTCGTACGAACCGTCGACCGCGAGCAGCGAGAGCGCGGCAACCACCTCGGTGGCGGTGACGAGCCGACGCAGCTCGTCGAGTGCGAGGGCGGCCTGGCCGAGGGTGAGAGCGTTGCTGCTGATCAGCGCGAGGGCGTCGTTGTTGTCGAGCGGCTGGGGTTCGGGGGCGGCGCCGGGCCCCTCCCAGGGGTGTTCCCCGGCGAGCGCGAGGCCCGCCTGGGCGAGGGCGGCGATGTCCCCGGTGCCGACCGAACCGAACTCGTTGATCACCGGGTGCGCCCCCGCCTCCAGCGCCTCACAGAGCGCGGTGACGACGGTGGACCGCAGCCCGGCGCCGCCCGCGAGCAGCTGATTGGCGCGCACGGCGAGCATCGCGCGGACCTCGCGGGCGGGCAGCGGTTCGCCGATGGCCCCGGCGTGACTGCGCAGCAACCGCAGCCCGTGGTCGGCGGCGGCCTCGGTCGGGACCTCCTCGTTGCGATTGGCGCCGACCCCGGTGGATCGCCCGTACACCCGCCCGGTCGCGGCGAGTTCCCGGGCTGCCGCCCAGGACCGGTCGACCCGCTTCATCGCCTCTGCACCGGGCACGGGCCGGGCGGCGCCGCGGGCGATCCGGACGACATCGGCGACGGGGAGGGTCTCTCCGTCGAGCTCGACGATGGAGACGGCGTGGTCCGCGGCCCATCCACCGAAGGGCGAGGAGTCCATCATGTGGGACGACATCATGCGCAAACACTCCTCATCCGGACACTCGATCTTGCCTTTCGGGCTTCCGTAACCAGTGTTTTACCCCGAGGCATTGACAACCTATTCAGTCAGCAAGAACTCTGCATGACTATATGCAGCCGGGGCAAGGGACGACTGGTGATCAAATTCGACGCGGTGAACAAGCACTTCCCGAACGGCACGACAGCAGT
This sequence comes from Streptomyces atratus, assembly GCF_040655115.1. Lineage (GTDB taxonomy): Bacteria > Actinomycetota > Actinomycetes > Streptomycetales > Streptomycetaceae > Streptomyces > Streptomyces atratus_D. Next base: position 63,921 of record NZ_JBFAJH010000013.1, read on the forward strand.
TCATGAGCTCAGCCTCACCATCCCGGAGGGTGGCATCACCGTCCTGGTCGGTTCGTCCGGCTGCGGCAAGACCACCACGTCGACGACCCCAAGACTCTGATCCCCGGCCAACACGTGGTCCCCCCGATCGCGGACCGCGCGGCGGACTCCACGGCCGCAGGGCACTGGCCCGCCTGGGCGCCACCCTCACGACAAAGGACCTCACGGAGCTGAACCGCCTGGTGGACAAGGACAGGAAGACCCGGAGGACGTGGCGCCCGACTGGGCCGCGGCGCACGGCCTGACAGAGAAGTAAGAGAAAAGGAGCAATCCCCGATGGCCGACTCCCTCGTCGAGCGCCGCTCGATCGACGTCGTACCGGACGAAGAACGGCACGGCACCGCGTTCTCCCAGTTCACCCTCTGGCTCGGAGCGAACCTCCAGATCACCGCAGTGGTCAGCGGCGCTCTCGCGGTCATCTTCGGCGGCGGCGCCTTCTGGTCCCTGATCGGCCTGCTGGTGGGCAACCTGCTCGGTGGAGCGGTGATGTCGCTGCACTCGGCGCAGGGCCCCAGGCTGGGCCTGCCCCAGATGATCTCCAGCCGGGCACAGTTCGGGGTGCGGGGCGCGGTCGTGCCGCTGCTCCTCGTCGTCGTGATGTACGTCGGCTTCTTCGCCAGCGGCAGCGTGCTGGCCGGCCAGGCGGTCGGCGAGCTCACCCACCTCGGGCAGACCCCCGGCATCCTCGTCTTCGCCGCGATCACCGCGCTGATGGCGGCGATCGGCTACCGGGTCGTCCACGCCCTCGGCCGGGTCGCCAGTGTGGTCTGCGCGCTGGCCTTCATCTATCTCGGCATCCGGCTGCTGGACCGGATCGATCTCGGCGCCACCCTCGCCGACCGCGCCTTCGACCTGCCGATGTTCCTGCTCGCGGTGTCGATCGCGGCGTCCTGGCAGCTGGCGTTCGGGCCCTACGTCGCGGACTACTCGCGCTACCTGCCGCGCCACACGAGCTCCCGCGCCACCTTCTGGTGGACGCTGGCCGGCACGACGCTCGGCGCCCAGTGGTCGATGGCCTTCGGCGTGCTGGTCGCGGCATCCGCGGGCGCGGCGTTCCTCGACGACCAGGTCGGCTACGTCGTCTCGCTGGGCGGCACCGGACTGATCGCCTCACTGCTCTACTTCGTGATCGCGCTCGGCAAGCTGACCATCAACGTGCTGAACACCTACGGCGGGTTCATGTCCGTGGTGACCGGCGTCAGCGGCTTCCGCGGGCAGCGGGCGCTCTCGCAGCGCGGCCGCTCCGCGTACATCGCCGTGATCATGATCGCGGGCACGGCGGTCGCCCTGCTCGGCAAGGACACCTTCCTCGCCTCGTTCAAGGACTTCCTGCTGTTCCTGCTGACCTTCTTCACCCCGTGGTCGGCGATCAACCTCGTCGACTACTACCTGATCTCGCGCGAACGGTACGACATCCCGGCCCTGTCCGACCCGGGCGGCCGCTACGGCGCCTGGCGCTGGGACGCACTGACGGTGTACGTCGTGGGCATCGTCGCCCAGCTCCCCTTCCTGGCGACGACCTTCTACACCGGCCCGCTGGTGGAGCCGCTGGGCGGCGCGGACATCTCCTGGGTGATCGGCCTGCTCGTACCGGCCCTGCTGTACTGGCTGCTCGCCCGCCGCGACACCACCCATGTCCCGGCCGCCACCATCATGCCGACGGACCGGGTCCCGGCGGCCTGAGAGCCTGTCGGGTGACCTCTGATCGGGCGTCCTGTGCCGTTGCAGGCCCCCGCCCGGCGGTACGCCCGCTCGGCCCGACCCCCGAAGAGGGGGGTTAGCCCCACTGCCTCAGGCCCCTCCGCTCCGTACCGTAGGTACATGGAAGCCCGCGACCCTGAGCTCAAGAGTGAGCTGAATGCCACCTTGCAGGCCCGCAGTGAACTGGGGCCGGAGTACGAGTCCGCGCTCATCGACTCGTTCCTGGAGAAGGTCGACCAGCGTCTCGACGTCACGCTCGACCGGCGGGTGCGGCGGCATCTCGCCGAACAGCAGACGATGGTCGCCCGGGGGGCCCGGACGCCGCCGGCTCCGCTGGGGAACTTCGGCGAGCGGTTCGGGTTCGGGGTCGTCTCGCTGATCCTGGCCGTCCCGCTGTCCGCGATCGGGGCCGCGAACGCCGGGATCGACGGGCTCGTCGTGGCCTGGTTGGGGATCGTCGGGGTGAATGTCGCCCAGATCGCCCGTAGCCGGCCGTTGTTCCGGCGCTCGGAGGAGCGTACGAAGTCCGACTGGGAGGGCTGAGTGGCCGGCGGCTACGCCTGGCGTGTGGACAGCACGGTCAGTCGGCGCGGGTGACGTGGCGCGGGCCGCTGGTGGTGCAGGCGACCGCCCGGGGCGGGACGGCACAGGACAACGACGTCGGCCTCGGCAGGGTTCTACGAGCGAGTCGCCTCGTAGTCGGGGAGCGCGGCCGGGGTGGTCCGGGTTGCCGGGCGCATGGTCAGGATCAGTACGGCCAGCCCGGCGAAGATGACCGCGGCGACGACGCCGGTCACGTGCACGCCGACGGTGAACGCCTCCCGCGCGCTACGCAGCAGTTCCGCGCCCTGACCGGCGGGAAGGTGCCGGCTGGCGGCGACCGCGCCGGCCAGCGAGTCGGACGTGCCGTCCATCCGGCTGCGGTAGACCACCGCGGCCACCACACCGAGCAGCGCGAAGCCGAGAGAACCGCCGAAGTAGTTGCCGGTCTCCGACATCGACGCCGCCGAGCCGGCGCGCTCGGGCGGTACGGACCCGACGACCAGCCCGGTGCCCAGCGCGAACAGCGGGCCGGTGCCCAGCGCCAGTACGGCGATGCCGGTCATCACCAGCGGCAGGGCGCTCGCACCGTCGACGCCGACCAGCAGCAGGCTGCCCAGCGCCGACCCCACCAGCCCGCCGGCGATCGCGGTCGTCTGCTTCATCCGCCGTCCCAGCGCCGGCGCGGCCATGGTGCCGACCGCCACACCCAGGCCCATGGGGGCGAACAGCACCGCCGACGCGAACGGCGAGTGGCCCAGCACGCTCTGCAGGTACTGGGTCACCAGCAGGCCCGTACCGGCCATGGCGATGCCGGCGAACACCAGCGCGACGAGTACGGCCGTGAACGGGCGGTTGCGCAGCAGCCGCAGGTCAAGGAGTGGAGTCTGAAGCCGCAGTTGCCGGCGTACGAACAGGAATCCGGTGGCCGCGCCGACGACGAGGGCCACCGCCGGCACGACCGGCTCGCTCTCGACGGTCAGCTGCTTGACGCCGTAGACCATCAAAAGCACTGCCACGAGTGAAAGACCGACGCCGGCCAGATCCAGCCGGCCGGCCTGGTCGCTGCGGAACTCCGGCAGCAGGACCGGCCCGGCGAGCAGCAGCACCGCCATCGCCGGCACGGCGACCAGGAACACCGATCCCCACCAGAAGTGCTGGAGCAGGAATCCGGCCAGTACGGGTCCGAGCGCGCCGCCGGTGAACTGGCAGGTCGCCCAGATCGCGATGGCCTGCCCGCGCTGTCGTCCGTCGCGGAACATGTTGGTGATCAAGGCAAGTGTGGACGGCGCCAGGGTCGCGCCGGCAACGCCCAGCAGCGCACGCGCGACGATCAGCGTCAGCGGGTCGGCGGCGAAGGCGGCCACGACCGACAGCACCGCGAACGCCGCTCCGCCGATCATCAGCAGTCGTCGACGGCCGATCCGGTCGCCGAGCGTACCCATCGTGATGACCATGCCGGCCACCATGAATCCGTAGCTGTCACTGATCCACAGCTGCTGGACGTTGGTGGCACCCAGGTCGGCGCTCAGCCGTGGGAGCGCGAGGAGCAACGCCGTCATGTCCATCGCGACGAGCAATGTCGGCAGCATGAGGACGACCAGTCCCAGCCATACCCGGTTGACTCGCATATCCGAAACTCCCTGTTCTCTCGACGTTTCGCCGGTTGGTCGGAGCGGTCGGGAGCTTCTTGACATCGGTACCGACGGAAATCTCTCGCGTCTGTCACGGTGGGGCGTCACCAGACATGGCGACCTCGCGGTCCGGGCGATGCGACGGCGAAAAGCTCATGCGAAATTTCTGGCGGAGGATGTCAAGACGGCGGCGGCGGCTCCGACCAACCGGTCGAAGGGCCCCGCCGGGGCTCGCGAACCACGAGGAGCACGAGATGAAGTTCCTGATCAGCCTGCATATCAACCCGGCCGTGATCGATGCGCTGACCGACGAGGAGAAGGCGGCGATCGGCGACGGCCACGGCACGTTCATCGAGGCGCTGAAGAAGTCCGGCGAGCTGATCACCACGCAGGCACTGGTCGATCCGTCACAGGCCACTGTGGTGTCCGTACGCAACGGCCGGCCGGTGGTGACCGACGGCCCTTTCCTGGAGTCCAAGGAGTATCTGGGCGGCTTCTACCTGATCGACTGCGAGAACAAGGAGCGGGCGATCGAGCTGGCAGCGCAGATCCCGGACACCGCGATCGAGGGTCTGGGGGTCGAGGTGCGGCAGGTGATGTTCGCTGACGGACAATTGGAGGCATGACGGCACCGGACTTCGAGGACCTGCTGCGTGAGCTCACTCCGCAGGTCCTCGGCGCGTTGGTACGTCGGCACGGCCGGTTCGAGGGGTGTGAGGACGCCGTACAGGAGGCCGTCCTCGCCGCCACCGTGCAGTGGCCGGCCGAGGGAGTGCCGAACAACCCGCGCGGCTGGCTGGTGACTGTCGCGTCCCGGCGGCTCATCGACCAGATGCGCAGTGACCACGCGCGCCGCGAGCGGGAGTCGGCGACGGCTGCCGAGGTGGTGCCCGAGGACGTACCGGACACCGACGACACGCTCGTCCTGCTGATCCTGTGCTGCCATCCGACGCTGACCGCGGCCTCCCAGACCGCCCTGACGCTGCGGGCGGTCGGCGGCCTGACCACTGCCGAGATCGCCCGCGCATTCCTGGTGCCGGAGGCCACGATGGCGGCCAGGATCAGCCGGGCCAAGCAGCACATCAAGGCCGCCGGCAGCTCGTTCGGTCTGCCGGACGGCGCGGAGCGCGAGGAGCGGCTACGGGTCGTCCTGCACGTGCTCTACCTGATCTTCAACGAGGGCTACACCGCCTCCTCGGGCAGCGAGTTGCACCGCGCCGACCTCGCGCACGAGGCGATCCGGCTGGCCAGGATGGTGCACGCGCAGCTGCCCGAGGACGGCGAGGTGACCGGGCTGCTCGCGCTGATGCTGCTGACCCACGCCCGCCGGGAGGCACGTACGACGGCGGCCGGCGACCTGGTGCCGCTGGACGAGCAGGACCGTACGAAGTGGGACCACGGGCTGATCGACGAGGGCATAGAGCTGGTCAAGGTGTCGCTGGCCGGCTCGGCGCTGGGGCCTTACCAGCTGCAGGCCGCCATCGCAGCCACGCACGCCGACGCGGCCACGGCCGAGGAGACCAACTGGCCGCAGGTGCACGCCCTTTACCTGATCCTGGAACGGATCGCACCCAACCCGATGGTCACCCTCAACCGGACGATCGCGCTCGCCGAGACCGAGGGCCCGTCGGCCGGGCTGGCCCTGCTGTCCACATTGGACAGTGACGAGCGGATGGCCGGGCATCACCGGCTGCTGTCCGTACGGGCGCATCTGCTGGAGAGGACCGGCGACACGGCCGGGGCGTACGAGCACTACCGGCGCGCAGCGAAGTCCACCGCCAGCATCGCCGAGCAACGCTACCTGGAGTCCCGGGCCGACCGGGTGAGAACCTAGTGCCGCGATCCCTCCACATGCAGCTTCAGCGCTGCGAGGGGTGGCGGGTTTCTGGCGTATCCGGGTCATGCCCCTACGAGACGCCGGCGCTGCCCGGAGACCCCGACCAGTCGCTGGTCGTCCATACGCCGGAGCCGGACAGCGAGAGTGCGGAGCGGATCGCGCTGCCGGCACGCCGGGTCGCGCCCGCCGGATGAGCGGCCCCTGACCGCTGGTGGACGCGCATGGAGATAAGTCGCGGGGACCGCCGCACCCCCGGTTTCCCAGGGGGCGGGACGACGGCGGTCCCCGCGAGGGACGCGGGTCCGGGTCAGGGCCGGGTGCGCGCGTCCTGGCGACAGTGGAGGTCCGGGAGCCGCTCCGTAGTCCGCGTCGCCGTCTTGGGTGCCGGCGGGTTTCCCTGCCGACACCCACCACTGTGCCGGAACCGTGTTAAGCCGGTGCTGCGCGTACGTGTCGTGCTCGTACCGTTTTCGCGAAGCCCTGACTCGCTCCCTACTGCTTCGGGCCCGCGTCCTTCGCCAGGAACGCCAGCAGGTCCTGCCTGCTCACGACCCCCTTCGGCTTGCCCTCCACCAGCACGATCGCCGCGTCGGCGCCGCCCGCGCCGCCGAGCACCGACATCAGGTCCTCGACCGGTTCGCCGGAGCCGACCTGCGGAAGCGGCGGCGACATGTGCTTCTCCAGCGGGTCGGTGAGCGAGGCGCGCTGCGCGAACAGCGCGTTCAGCAGTTCCCGCTCCACGACCGAACCGATGACCTCGGCGGCCATCACGTCCGGGTGGCCGGCGCCCGGCTTCACGATCGGCATCTGCGAGACGCCGTACTCGCGCAGGACGTCGATCGCCTCACCGACGGTCTCCTCCGGGTGCATATGGACGAGCGTCGGCAGCGGACCGTCCTTGTGGTCGAGCACGTCGCCGACGCGGGCGGACGTACCCGTGTCGTCCAGGAAGCCGTAGTCGGCCATCCACTCGTCGTTGAAGATCTTGCTCAGGTAACCGCGGCCGCTGTCCGGGAGGAGTACGACGACCACGTCGTCCGGTCCGAGGCGCTGCGCGACCTCCAGAGCCGCCACGACAGCCATGCCGCAGGAGCCGCCGACGAGCAGCCCCTCCTCCTTCGCGAGCCGCCGGGTCATCTGGAAGGAGTCCTTGTCGGACACGGCGACGATCTCGTCCGTGACCGTCCGGTCGTAGGCGGTCGGCCAGAAGTCCTCGCCGACGCCCTCGACCAGGTACGGACGACCGGAACCGCCGGAGTAGACCGAGCCCTCCGGGTCCGCGCCGATGATCTTGACCGAGCCGCCGCTGACCTCCTTCAGGTAGCGGCCGGTGCCGGTGATCGTGCCGCCGGTGCCCACGCCCGCCACGAAGTGGGTGATCTTCCCGTCCGTCTGCTCCCACAGCTCGGGACCGGTGGTCTCGTAGTGCGAGCGCGGGTTGTTCGGGTTCGAGTACTGGTCGGGCTTCCAGGCACCCGGTGTCTCCCGGACCAGCCGGTCCGAGACGTTGTAGTACGAGTCCGGGTGCTCGGGGTCAACGGCCGTCGGGCAGACGACGACCTCCGCACCGTAGGCGCGCAGCACATTGATCTTGTCCGTGGACACCTTGTCCGGGCAGACGAAGATGCACTTGTAGCCCTTCTGCTGCGCGACGATCGCCAGGCCGACGCCCGTGTTGCCGCTCGTCGGCTCGACGATCGTGCCGCCGGGCTGCAGCGCGCCGCTCTCCTCCGCGGCCTCGATCATGCGCAGGGCGATCCGGTCCTTGACCGAACCGCCGGGGTTGAAGTACTCGACTTTGGCCAGCACCGTCGCCTGGATGCCGGCCGTGACACTGCGCAGCCTCACCAGCGGGGTATTGCCAACGAGACTGATCATCGAATCGTGAAATTGCACCGTGTTACTCCGGGGTCTCCGAGATGGTGCGGCCAGGGTATGCGTACGGGCATGAGATTGGGCGAAGCGATTGGGCGACGGTCGTTACGGGGCAGTTAGCTGTAAGTACGGCGGTACGTCAACGAGGAGGTGGACCGGACTGTGTCGAGAGCAAGGGTGGCACGGCGGATCGCGGCGGGCGCGGCCTACGGCGGCGGCAGTATCGGACTGCTCGGCGCGGCGGCGGCAGGCGTGTTGCTGGCGGAGGTCCAGCTGGCGAAGCGGCAGGTGGGCGGCGGTGTCGCGCCGGTTCCGCCCAGTGCGGACGGGCGGTACGGGGTGGCGTTCACCGGTCCCGCGGAGCCGCTGCGGCTCGGGCTGCTCGGTGACTCGACCGCGGCCGGCCAGGGGGTGCGCAGAGCCGGGCAGACGCCTGGGGCCCTGCTCGCCTCGGGTCTCGCGGCGGTGTCGGAGCGGCCGGTGGATCTGCGGAACGTCGCGCAGCCGGGGGCCCGGTCGGACGATCTGGAGCGGCAGGTCTCGCTGCTGCTGGCCGACACGTCCCGTACGCCGCACGTCTGCGTGATCATGATCGGGGCGAACGACGTGACGCACCGGATGCCCGCCACCCAGTCGGTGCGGTGCCTGACCACCGCCGTACGCAGGCTGCGTACGGCGGGTGCGGAGGTGATCGTCGGGACCTGCCCGGATCTGGGCACGATCGAGCCGGTGTACCAGCCGCTGCGCTGGCTGGCCCGACGGGCGAGCCGTCAGCTGGCTGCGGCGCAGACGATCGGCTCGGTGGAGCAGGGCGGGCGGACGGTGTCGCTGGGCGACCTGCTGGGACCGGAGTTCGAGGCGAACCCGCGTGAGCTGTTCGGCCCGGACAACTACCACCCGTCGGCCGAGGGGTACGCGACGGCGGCGATGGCACTGCTGCCGACCCTGTGCGCCGTGCTGGGGCTGTGGCCGGAGTCCGACCGTCTCGACGGATCGCGGCGCGAGGACATGCTGCCGGTGGCCAAGGCGGCGTCCCAGGCGGCCCGGGAGGCCGGTACGGAGGTCACGGGGGCGCGGGCGCCGTGGGCTCTGCTCAAGCACCGCAGGCGCAGGCGCCTGCCCGCCGCCACGGAGCCGGCTGTGCCACCCTCGGATGTACAGCATCCGGACGGACAGCACCCGGAGGTCCAGCATGTGGACGGGAAGCACGTGGACGGCCGGCATCCGGACAGGAAGCATCCGGACGGCCGACGTCCGGACGGGAAGCGCCCGGACGTGCCGGTGGAGAGGGACCCGCGCGCAGGTGGGGACGCGGGCACGGGTCCCGCGCCCCGGACCGCCTGAGCGGTCGCTTAGAAAAGAGGCCCGCATCACACGGCCTGCCGGGTGACCTCGGCGATACGTGCGGGTAACTTCCAGGACAGTCCCGCTGAGCCCTGCTCAGCCCGCCGGGCCTCCCGCTCGGTCCTGCTCAGCCCAGACAGCCAGACAGCCTTCCAGCCCTCATGGAGCCGCGTGATGCCCGAAGCCGTGATCGTCTCTGCTGCCCGTTCCCCCATCGGCCGGGCCTTCAAGGGGTCGCTGAAGGACCTGCGGGCGGACGACCTGACCGCCACGATCATCCGGACCGCGCTGGCCAAGGTCCCCGAGCTGGACCCGAAGGACATCGACGACCTGATGCTCGGCTGCGGCCTCCCCGGCGGCGAGCAGGGCAACAACCTGGGCCGCATCATCGCCGTACAGATGGGAATGGACCACCTTCCCGGCTGTACCGTCACCCGCTACTGCTCGTCCTCGCTGCAGACCAGCCGCATGGCGCTGCACGCCGTCAAGGCCGGCGAGGGCGATGTCTTCATCTCCGCCGGCGTCGAGATGGTGTCCCGCTTCGTGAAGGGGAACTCGGACAGCCTGCCGGACACGCACAACCCGCTCTTCGCCGAGGCCGAGGCGCGCACCGCCGCCCGCGCCGAGGAGACCGGCGCACACTGGCACGACCCGCGCGAGGACGGCCTCGTCCCGGACGCGTACATCGCGATGGGGCAGACCGCCGAGAACCTGGCCCGGCTCAAGGACGTCACCCGTCAGGACATGGACGAGTTCGGCGTACGGTCGCAGAACCTCGCCGAGGAAGCCATCAAAAACGGCTTCTGGGCGCGCGAGATCACCCCGGTGACGACCCCCGACGGCACCGTCGTCGCGCAGGACGACGGCCCGCGTGCGGGCGTCACGCTGGAGGGCGTGCAGGGTCTGAAGCCGGTCTTCCGCCCCGACGGCCTGGTCACCGCGGCCAACTGCTGCCCGCTCAACGACGGTGCCGCCGCGCTCGTGATCATGTCCGACACCAAGGCGCGCGAACTGGGCCTGACCCCGCTGGCCCGGATCGTCTCGACCGGCGTCTCCGGCCTCTCCCCCGAGATCATGGGTTACGGGCCGGTGGAGGCGAGCAAGCAGGCGCTGAAGCGCGCCGGCCTCACCATCGACGACATCGACCTGGCCGAGATCAACGAGGCGTTCGCCGCCCAGGTGATCCCCTCCTACCGCGACCTCGGCCTGCCGCTGGAGAAGGTCAACGTCAACGGTGGCGCCATCGCCGTCGGCCACCCCTTCGGCATGACCGGCGCGCGGATCACCGGCACGCTGATCAACAGCCTGCAGTTCCACGACAAGCAGTTCGGTCTGGAAACCATGTGTGTGGGCGGCGGCCAGGGCATGGCGATGGTCATCGAGCGGCTGAGCTGAGCTGTAGCGGAGAGTAGGGGTCGCCTGAGGTACGAAGGCGGCACCTGCTCGCAGCGGAAGCGAAGCGAACGCGACCACGGGATCGAGCGGCTGAGCTGAGCTGTAGCGGAGAGTAGGGGTCGCCTGAGGTACGAAGGCGGCACCTGCTCGCAGCGGAAGCGAAGCGAACGCGACCACGG